>NZ_CAXXSJ010000030.1:0-24047 GCF_963675095.2 uncultured Roseibium sp.
CCCATACCGGCTACTTCACTTCGAACGCGGCCGAGGAATTCGCCGATCATCTGGTCCTGTCGACACCGACACCGCTTCAAAAGGTGTACCTGGTGGGAAGCGGCTCCGAAGCTGTCGAGACGGCCATCAAGCTGGCGCGCCAATATCATCTGGAACGCGGAGAGACATCGAGAGAGCTGGTGATCTCGAGGCACCAGAGCTACCATGGCAATACGTTGGGCGCGCTCTCGGTCGGAGGTAATGTCTCGCGCCCGCAGGCCCTACGGCCCGCTCCTGCTGGATGAGCCGAAGATCGATCCTTGCTTTGCCTACCGCTACCGGCAGGACGGTGAAACCCCCGAAGCTACGCCCTGCGGGCGGCCGGGCTCCTTGAAGAAAAGATCCTGGAACTCGGGCCTGAAAACGTGGTCGCCTTTCTGGCGGAAACCGTCGTCGGGGCCACCGCCGGTGCAGTGCCTGCGGAAGTCGGCTATTTCAGAAAAATCCGGGAGATATGTGACCGCTCACGAAGTCCTCCTCATCTTGGATGAGGTGATGTGCGGCACCGGCAGGACCGGCAGCTTTCTGGCTTGCGAACAGGAAGGCATCGTTCCCGATATCGTGACGCTCGCCAAGGGGCTCGGCGGTGGCTACCAGCCGATTGCCGCCGTGATGTGTACCGAGGATATCTTCCGGACCATCGCGAATGGCAGCGGCAGTTTTGTTCACGGCCATACTTATTCCGCGCATCCGGTCGCCTGTGCCGCGGCGCTCGCGGTTCAAAAGATCATCCGTGCGGACGATCTGCTGGCCAATGTCGGTGCCCGTGGTGCCCAGATGCGTGACCCGGCTTCAGGCGCGGTTCGGCAACCATCCCCATGTCGGCGACGTGCGCGGGCGCGGTCTTCTCCAGGCGATCGAACTGGTCGAGCATCGAGATACCAAGACCCCGTTTTCGCCCGAGAGACGGCTTGGTGCGGAAGTCAAGAAGACGGCCATGGCCTTGGGCCTTTTGGTGTATCCCGGCAGCGGAACGATCGACGGTGTTTCAGGCGATCACATCCTGCTGGCGCCGCCCTACAATGCGGATGCCGAGACACATCGATCTGATTATCGAGATGCTCGGAGAAGCGGTGGATTCGGTCTTGAAGCCGACCTGAGAGATGCCTTGAGACTTGGAATATGAACAGTATGAGAATCCTCTGATTGGGTGAGCCCGGCCGGAAGTCCTCGAGAGCCTCTTCGGCTTCCTCCGTCTTGGCATCTGAGAGAGGTGAAAGTCGCCGCTCAAGCGGAGATGGCAATGCGCGCGAATTCGTTCGGAGTGAATAGCCCCTAGATTTGTAGACGCCTTCTTCCCTAAAGAGGGAGTCGGAGTGCATTTTGTGGGGAGGTTTCAAATACTCAGGTCGAAAATGGCTGAAAACTGCGGATTTGGAAATTTCAACAGCACGGTGTTTTACACCTAGATCCACCCTTCATCGGCGCTTACATCAGCCCTTACTACAGTGCCATATCGACAATTTCGTCGAGAAAATTTTAAGGTCCAATGCAGATATGGAGGACGGGGGTATGCCCCCCCTCCTGGGGGATGTTGACGCATTGGAAACATGCCAATTTTATTGACCCCTACCTCGATCAGGGAGGCGAAGCACCATGATTATCAATAGCTTGTTCCGGCGTTCACAGTGGGTATGCGTGTGAAAAGAGGGATCAGGTGAAATAAACGAGGATGGAGAGAGCAGCCGATCATACCAAATCCAAACAAAGCCAACGCACCATAGATCAGGACGTTCGCCAATATCCCTCGAATGCCGACTATTTTTTCGTGCTTATCACCGATGGTCTTCAAATCATCATGCACATACGGTTTGATTGTAAATCTCCGGAGTTCTGAGCCCAACTCCTCTGCGAGTTGATGTATCATACCGTAGCCGATCGCCATTGAGAGCAAACTCATTCCGCTACAAAATAGAATGATTTTTGCTGCCAGTTTGACGTGAAAGGTTGGGTCAGATATCTGGCCAGAGAGAACTGCTACCGCAGTAATCATAGCAGCGCCATTGACCAGTAGGAGACCCTTCCACGCGAACCATCGAAGAGACATTTTGAAGGTTGTCGAAATGCTTCGCCCAGAAATCGGCTAAATTCTCAAGCTGTACTTTTTTGTTCTCCATGAGGTCGAGATAGTACTCATGAAGGATTTTTGCATTGTGCCAATCGGCTTCCCAATCAAAGTCTTCTGGTTTTGTCTTTTTTTCAAATATCTCTTTCCGCTCAAATTCAATATCGTATTGTAGAGCTTTAAACTCCTCCTCTAGAGCGTAGCCCTTTTCCCAATTTTCGATAACTTTCCTCCACCTGCGTTCGATTTCCTTATGAAAGGATTTGTCATCCGGAGGAGGAGGTGATTTGTCCGTCATAACACGCCAATCGTTTAATGATGCCCTCGAGCGTTGAACACCGACTATGCAAATAGTCATAGGTCATTTCCTAGGCGTCAATACTTTACAAACGTGCTCTATTGCCAAAGGCATAATGGGATTTGTTTCTGCCGTAGCTCAGGGGGAGAGCTTCGCCATAGCGTAGCTATGTGCACTCGCTTGAGGGAGAGGTGTGAACGAGAGTGTGAATCGGGCCTTGATTTGTGAACAGATCCAAGGTTAGGATTCTTGCTAAGTCTTTGAAAAGATGGTGCTGCCGGAGAGATTTGAACTCTCGACCTCTCCCTTACCAAGGGAGTGCTCTACCCCTGAGCTACGGCAGCATCCGGCGGGAAGGTATGTGGGGCAGGGGCCCCGGTCCCGCGGGTTTCTCGTGGGGTCCTGTCAGGTCCGGCGGCTGGCCGGGTTTTCTTCAGGAAATTGAGAAACCGATGCTTGTTCCGGTGGGCAAGTGCCTGCCGGAATGCGAGGGCTTTTGCCACAGTTGGCGTGTGGGCGCAAGCGCTATCGGAACGTTTTTTTGCAAAGCCTGTCAAAGTTTTCGATGGCAGGTCCTGTCACCCCTTGGCGGGCGCTGTTCGGCAGGATAAATCGGAGACCTGACCGCCTTGCAAGAAGACACAAGCCTGTGGAAAGACGGACGTGAGAGGTGGCAATCGGATATGAGGGGCGGGATCATTTCGGCTATGGACAGCGGCAAGGACGGGAAGGTCCCGGGAGACAAAGTTCAAGGCGGCAAAGCGGCGGACGATGGGGCTGCGGACAGCGCCGGCTTCTCCGCGAAGACGGCAGTATCCGCGGGCGGGGCAAAGACTCAATCCCGCGAGGACCGGCTCGCTGAAGCCCTGCGGGCAAACTTGCGCCGGCGGAAATCGGCGGCCAAGGGGCGCAAGGCGGAAGACTGACCGGAGGCCGTGAAGGCGCGGCTGACGCTGCCCTGCCGGTAAGGATATCTGGCAAAATGGCGTGATTTGCCGCGGGAATGGCAAGAAATGGACCCCTTGCCGCCTTGCATGGGCCACATGTAGCGTATAGACGACGGGATCGCTTTTGAGATTGGTCAAGGAATTTCCCGGGATTTTCCGGAAAATGATGGGATCGGCACGCTTTATTGTCGGGGTGGGAACATGGACAGCATCAAGGTCGTCGGGGGCAATGAGCTCAAGGGCGTGATCCCGATTTCGGGGGCGAAGAATGCCGCCCTGCCGCTGATGATCGCGTCCCTTTTGACCGATAACACGCTGACATTGACCAACGTGCCGCGCCTGCGCGACGTCGCCCAGCTGACGCAGATCCTGATGAACCACGGCGTCGACTATTCGGTCAACGGCAAGCGGCCCGGCCAGGACGACCTGGAAGGCCAGACGGTTCACCTGACCGCCCGCGACATCGTCGACACCACCGCGCCTTATGAACTCGTCTCCAAGATGCGGGCGAGCTTCTGGGTCATCGGCCCGCTGGTCGCACGCATGCACGAGGCTCGCGTGTCGCTGCCCGGCGGCTGCGCCATCGGTACCCGTCCGGTCGACTTCTTCATCGAAGGCCTGGCAAAGCTCGGCGCGGATATCGACATTGACGCCGGCTACGTGGTCGTCAAGGCGCCCGGCGGCCTGAAGGGCAACCGGGTGGAATTTCCGAAGGTCTCTGTCGGCGCGACCCATACCATCATGATGGCCGCGACCCTTGCCAAGGGCGAGACCGAAATCGTCAACGCCGCCTGCGAACCGGAAGTGGCCGATCTCGCCGCCTGCCTGACCGCCATGGGCGCGAAGATCGAAGGCGCCGGCACGCCGGTGATCCGCATCCAGGGCGTCGACCGCCTGCATGGCGCCCATCACGCCGTGGTGGCCGACCGGATCGAGACCGGCACCTATGCCATGGCGGTCGCCATGACCGGTGGCGAGGTGCTGCTGCGCGGCACGCGGGCGAACCTTCTTGAAACCGCGCTCGATACTTTGCGCGAGGCCGGAACCGAGATCACCGAGACGCCGGAAGGCCTCAAGGTCTATCGCAACGGCAATGGCATCCAGCCGGTCGATGTCACCACCGCGCCGTTCCCGGGCTTCCCGACCGATCTGCAGGCCCAGTTCATGGCGCTGATGACCAAGGCCGGCGGCCGGAGCCGGATTACCGAGACCATTTTTGAAAACCGCTTCATGCACGTTCAGGAACTGGCTCGCTTGGGCGCCCAGATCCACATCGACGGCAACACGGCGATCGTCGACGGCGTTTCCACCCTGCGCGGCGCGCCGGTAATGGCGACCGACCTGCGCGCCTCCGTGTCCCTGGTCATCGCCGGCCTTGCGGCCGAAGGCGAAACCACGGTCAACCGCGTCTATCACCTGGACCGCGGTTTTGAGCGCCTGGAAGACAAGCTCACCCGCTGCGGCGCGCAGATCGAGCGAATCTCCGGCTAACTCCGGGAAGAGACAATGTCGGCGCAATCGATCCGGTTTCTGGTTCAGGCGGGCTTCGGCACCGTCGGCGTGCTCGTCATCGTCTTTGGCGGCTGGCCCTGGGGCGTGGTGATCGGCACGGCCCTGATTATTTTCGGCCTCTGGCTCGGCGGCCGTATTTTCAAGCGCATCGCGACGCTGGACGAGATCAAGGCGGATCTGCGCCAGCGCGTCGACGAGGGGCCTTGAACCGTCCCTGAAGCGTGTCGCCTTATTGAGGCGGTCGCTGCCTGTCGATCACTTCTCCCCGCGAGGTGAAGGAAGACCCGGGTCCGCCCGCGGCACCCGACATGATTGCCTCGACGATCGGGCTGAGCGCCGGCGCGGACGAATGCCAGGTCACCACGAAATTCGCGCCGATGCCGCCGGAGACGTCGTTGACCGGGATCAGGAAGGCGGTGGAGGCAAAGGGCGCCAATTCCACCGGCGTTTCGATCAGGTCGCGGAGTTTTTTCCCGGTCTCGTCATAGTAGCCCGCCGTCTCGACCGTAATCGTCGTCTCCGGATCCACGTTGTGGATGGCAAGTGTTGACGCCAGCAGCTCAGACTTGTTCGGATAGGTCTGGATCCGGGAATAGGCAGGCACATAGAGGGTTTCCCCGAGCGCACGTGACAGCGGCTCCGCCCGGACCGGCTCTGGGGCGGCAAGGATCAGCAGGGCTATGAGACAGCCGGGCAGAATCGAAGGCATTCGAAACGTCATGGCGGGATGGCCTTTCTGCGGAATCGCGGTTTGCGAGTCGGATCGGGGTTCAGATTATCATCCGCAAATGGAGTTGGGTGCGCAATTTCTCTCGGTGCGCCGGGGGAAAGCCATGGGGACCGCCATCCAGTGGAAACCGTTTGGCGGATTGCCAAATTGTCCATTCCCGTTTAGGTCAACGGCTAAGAAGGGTGAGCCGGAGAGGTGTGTCCGGCTTGCACGTTGAATCGACGGACGCGGGTGTGATTTGACTGCCATGGATCAGCTGAAGCTTGCAGCACTGGACGCGGAGGACCTTGAGGTTCTGTCCGCCCATCTTCAGGACGCGGTTCTGACCGTCGGCGATATTCGCTATCTGCCGAAGGAGCGCAAGGCGATTTTCGTGGTCAACCGGTTCGTCTGGGACAAGGCCGCCGACAAGCGCTCCGGCGAGCATGAGCGACGCCGCGCCGCATTGGCAGTGACCCAGGTCTCCGCCATGAAGGCCACCCGGATCCGCCAGGACGCCAAGGGCGCCGTTTTGGAATTGCTGGCGGTGACCTTCGAGGAAGGCGACGCGCCGGCGGGCCGGATCAAACTGGAGTTTGCCGGCGGCGGGACGGTTCTGCTGGAGGTCGACTGCATCGAGGCTCAGCTTGGTGACTTGGGCGCCGCCTGGTCGACGCCGAACCGGCCGGCCCACGACCTGGACTGAATGGAAATTTTAAGGGCGCAACCGAGTGCGCCCGCTTGGAAGGAGCGTGACGGGTGGCGATACGTCTGTCGAACAAGGACGCCGATTTTGAAACCCGCTTTGCCGAATTGCTCGCCGGCAAGCGTGAAGTCTCCGAGGATGTCGACCAGATCGTGCGCGACATTCTGGAAGATGTGCGCAAGCGCGGCGACGCGGCCGTGGTGGACTACACCAATCGGTTCGACCGCCTGGAGGCTTCGAGCCTTGCCGATCTCAAGGTAACGGAAGTCGAAATCGAGGAAGCGCTCTCGCAAGTGCCCGAGGCGACCATCGAGGCGCTGAAATTGGCGCGCGAACGGATCCACTCCCATCACGCCCGCCAGATGCCCAAGGACGATCGCTACACCGATCCGATCGGTGTCGAACTCGGCTCGCGCTGGACGGCTGTCGAGGCGGCCGGGATCTATGTACCCGGCGGCACCGCGTCCTATCCGAGTTCCGTTCTGATGAACGCCGTGCCGGCGCTCGTTGCCGGCGTGGAACGCATCGCCATGGTGGTGCCGAGCCCGGACGGGATCCTCAACCCGCAGGTCCTGGCGGCTGCAAAGATTGCCGGCGTCACCGAAATCTACAAGATCGGTGGGGCCCAGGCCGTGGCAGCCCTTGCTTACGGCACGGAAACGATCGCCCCGGTGAGCAAGATCGTCGGCCCGGGCAATGCCTTTGTCGCCGCCGCCAAGCGGCGGGTGTTTGGCACGGTCGGCATCGACATGATCGCCGGTCCGTCGGAAGTGCTGGTGGTGGCCGATGCCGAGAACGACCCGGACTGGCTCGCGGCCGATCTTCTGGCCCAGGCCGAACACGATGCGGTCGCCCAGTCGATCCTGATCACCGACAGCAAGGAGCTGGCTGCGGGCGTGGAAAAGGCGGTGGAACGCCAGCTCGCCACCCTGCCGCGGGCGGAGGTCGCCGGTACCAGCTGGCGCGATTTCGGGGCGGTGATCGTGGTCGACACGCTTGAAAACGCCATGCCGCTCGTCAACCGGATCGCCGCGGAACACCTGGAACTGGCCGTCGCCGATCCGGATGCCATGCTCGACAAGGTCCGCAACGCAGGTGCTGTCTTCCTCGGGCGCTATACGCCGGAAGCGATCGGCGACTATGTGGGCGGATCCAACCATGTTTTGCCGACCGCCCGCTCCGCGCGTTTCTCATCGGGGCTTTCCGTGCTTGACTTCGTCAAGCGGACGTCGATCCTGAAATGCGACGTGGACAGTCTCCGGGCACTCGGCCCGGCAGCGATCACGTTGGGTGAGGCGGAGGGCCTGAGCGGTCACGCCCGCTCGGTTGCAATCAGGCTTAATCTTTAACGAGACCGGTCTTTTAACAGGACCGGGCTTTAAAAGGACAGGTGCGGCATGGACGAGGCGCACGGCGAGAATACCGAACCGGCCGGCGGCAGGCTCGTCGACGTCGTGCTCGACGAGGCCTCGATTGCCCGCTCCACGCCGGACGTGGAGCACGATCGGGCCGTCGCCATCTACGACCTGATTGAGGAAAACAGCTTTCAGCCGGTGGGCCAGCCGCCGGCGAATTACGTGCTCCGCCTGTCTGTCATCGAAAAGAAACTCGTGTTCCAGATCAGCCGGGAGGACGGAGCCGAGGTCGTCACCCATGTCTTGTCGCTGACGCCGCTTCGGAAGATCGTCAAGGATTACGACCTGATCTGCCAGAGCTATTATGAGGCGATCCGCCATGCGACGCCGAGCCAGATCGAAGCCATCGACATGGGCCGGCGCGGCGTGCACAACGAGGGCTCCACGATCCTGATGGAACGGCTGGAGGGTAAGGTCGATGTCGATATGACGACGGCTCGCCGCCTCTTTACCCTCGTCTACGCCCTGCACTGGAAAGGATGACAAGGTGACCGGGCCGGGCGGCCGTCCGACTGCGGTTCTTTATGCCTGCGGCATGAATGCCGTGCGCTCGCCCATGGCCGCGGGCATCACCCGCTTCCTGTTTCCCAACCAGATTTATGTGCGTTCCGCCGGTGTCCGGCAGGGCGAACTGGATCCCTTCGTCGACGCGGTGATGGCGGAAATCGGCGTCGACACCAGCCGGCATCAGCCCAAGACCTTCGAGGAACTGGACGAATCCGGCTTCGACCTGATCGTGACCCTGGCGCCCGAAGCCCACCACAAGGCGCTGGACATGACCCGCACGGAGGCCGTTGATGTGGAATACTGGCCGACGCTGGATCCGACCCTTGCCACCGGCAGCCGGGAGCAGATCCTGGACGCCTACAGGGCCGTGCGCGATCAGCTTATGACACGCATCAAAAAGCGGCTCGACTGGGCGCCGCCACCCAGCGGATGAGGTCCCTTAATTGGTGCCCGACCTTCAGGCGGACCCGATTGTGCCTGAATCGCACAGCTTTATGCGAAAAGCGGTAGAAAGAACGGTTTCCTTTCGTGACGCTATCCGTTAGGTTCGCCGCTCATCAGAAAGCCTAATCAGGATACCCTATGGCCAAGGAAGAAGCTCTCGAGTTTCCGGGCGTGGTGACGGAACTGCTGCCCAACGCGACTTTTCGCGTGAAACTGGAAAATGACCACGAAATTATCGCCCACACTGCCGGGCGCATGCGCAAGAACCGTATTCGCGTTCTTGCGGGCGACAAGGTTCTGGTCGAAATGACCCCTTACGATCTGACCAAGGGGCGGATCACCTACCGCTTCAAGTAGGGTTTCAAGGCGATTGACGCCGGCAGGAAAGCACAGAGCGCCATGACTACGGTTTCCTCCCTGATCCTGGCATCCGCCTCGCCGCGCCGCCTTGCGCTGCTGCAGCAGATCGGAATCGAGCCGGATCACCTGATGCCGGCGGACATCGACGAAACGCCCCACAAGCTCGAAACGCCGCGCGCCCATGCGGTGCGCCTCGCCCGGGAAAAGGCGGCGGCCGCGCGCGCCGTGGCCGATGCCTCCGACGAATTGCGTCCGGCTCTGGTTCTGGCTGCCGACACGGTGGTCGCGGTTGGACGGCGGATCCTGCCGAAGACCGAACTCACCGACCAGGCCTATGCCTGCCTGTCCCTGCTCTCGGGCCGCGGGCATCGTGTGTTCACGGCAATCGCCGTTGCCGGCGAGGGCGGAAAGGTCCGCTCCAAACTCGTCGAGACGCGGGTTCGTTTCAAGAAGCTGTCCCGGCAGGACATCAATGACTACGTCGCCTCCGGCGAATGGCGCGGCAAGGCGGGCGGCTATGCCATCCAGGGCCTTGCCGGCAGTTTCGTCGTCAAGCTGATCGGCTCCTACTCGGCCGTCGTCGGCCTGCCGCTGGTGGAAACCTCCGGCCTGCTTGCATCGGCCGGTTATCCGATCCACAAAAGCTGGACGACCGCCGCCACCGCCTGACAGCGGCAGGGCGGCCTTATCTGACCTGAATAAGACGGAGAGGCGACATGGCAAAGTCTCCGAAAAACGCGGACCGCCGCATGCGACCCTGTCCGATCTGCTCCAAGCTGTCGACGCCGGAGCACTACCCCTTCTGCTCCGACCGCTGCGCCAAGGTGGACCTGAACCGGTGGTTCTCGGAAGGCTACACCATTCCGGTCGTGGAAACGGACGACCTGGAAGACCGGGAAGACCGGGAAGACTGACTGCTTTCTGTCGCGTGGTCGGGGGGCAAGTCCTGCATCGCCCGTTTCCGATGACTGCGATCCGATAACAAGTTCAGCTGGAAGCATGCGTGAGGTGTTGGTGTGGAACCGAACGGGATACGTGCAGAGTTTCAGCGTCATGGGCGGCTCTGGTTTCGCGGCAAACTGAAATCCCAAGAACTTGCCGTTCTCGATGAGGCAGCGAACCTGGACCTCAAAGCCGGGGAACGCGTCGAACCTCGGCCCGAGATCGTGGATATCCTGTCGAGGGACAGTGGTCTCGCCCACATCATGAGCCTGTTTGGCAAATCGCTTGTCCCCGTACGCATCGTTGGCTTCAACAAGACCCAAAAGAACAATTGGAGCGTACCCTGGCACCAGGATCGCATCATCTCCGTCGCCGAGCGCCATGATCTTTCCGGTTTCGGGAACTGGTCCAGGAAATCCGGGATCTGGCACTGCGAACCGCCCGAGGCGATCCTCAATCAGATGTTCTTTGTCCGTGTGCATCTTGATGACACGAGCGCCGACGATGGTGCGATGCGGATCGCGGTTGGTAGTCACAAAGAAGGAGTGATCCCTGCGGACGCGGCCCGTTCGATTTCCGAAACCTACCCGCTTGAAGAATGCCAAGCCAGGCGGGGGGATGTGCTCGTTCTGAAAATGCTCACGCTTCACGCCTCGCAACCATCGCGAAGCGAGAACAAGCGGCGTGTGTTCCGGGTAGACTATGCGCCAATCGATCTGCTGCCTGCACCTCTCGTTTGGCACGGGCTCTGTTCGGAATCTGATTAAAGGACTGTTTGGTGGCAATTTTCAGCGAGCAGCATCCCGCCCGGACATTTTGCCGGCTTAATTGATTAAAAAATATTCTTGCCGTGAAAAAAATTTCACGATCATAATGACACGTGACGGCGTTACCCATCTGGTTTCAGGCCTGCGGGGACATCCGCAGGGCGTGCATGGGCTCCGGCCGCAGGCGATATTCCCGAATTTCAGAGGCGAGGTACAGATGAACAAGTTTCTATTCGGCGCGGCAGCGCTGGCCATGACCACCGCGCTTTCCAGTGCGGCTTTGGCCGATTATTCCCTGACGATCCTGCACACGAACGATTTTCACAGCCGGGTCGAGCCGATCAACAAATATGATTCCGGCTGCAGCGAAGAAGACAACGCCGAGGGCAAATGCTTCGGCGGGTACGCGCGCCTTGATACGCTGATCAATGAGCGCCGGGCGGCGTCCAACAACTCCGTCCTGCTGGATGGCGGCGACCAGTTCCAGGGTTCCTTGTTCTATACCTATTACAAGGGCAAGGTCGCGGCCGAGATGATGAACCGGCTCGCCTACGACGCCATGACCGTCGGCAACCACGAATTCGACGACGGCCCGGAAGTGTTGCGCGGCTTCATGGATGCGGTCGAGTTTCCGGTGCTCATGTCGAACGCGGATGTGTCGAAGGAACCGAAACTCGCCGACGTTCTCATGCCCTCGACCGTGATCGAGCGGGGCGGGGAGAAGATCGGCCTGATCGGCCTGACGCCGGAAGATACGGGCGAACTGTCGAGCCCGGGCAAGACCATCGACTTTACCGATCCGGCCGCGGCGGTGAAGGCACAGATCGCAAAGCTTGAGGCCGAAGGCGTCAACAAGATCATCGTCCTGAGCCACTCCGGTTATGACGTCGACCAGAAGATCGCGGCGGCGGTCTCCGGCATCGATGTGATCGTCGGCGGCCATTCCCACACGTATCTTTCCAATGTCTCGGACAAGGCGAAGGGGCCCTATCCGACCTGGGTGGAAGGCCCGGACGGCCACAAGACCGCCATCGTTCAGGCCGCCTCCTACGGCAAGTTTCTCGGCGAATTGCAGGTGACCTTCGATGACAACGGTGTCGTCACAGAGGCAGTCGGCGAGCCGATCATCTCCGACGGCAAGGTCGCCGAGAATGCCGACGTGAAGGCCCGCATCAAGGAACTGGCCGAGCCGCTAGAGGAAATCCGCCAGGAGGTTGTGGCAGATGCCAAGGCTGTCATCGACGGCGACCGCAACAGCTGCCGGGCGGGCGAGTGCCAGATGGGCAATCTCGTCGCTGATGCCATGCTCGACCGCGTCAAGGACCAGGGTATTCAGATCGCGATCCAGAACGGCGGCGGCCTGCGGGCTTCCATCGACGCCGGACAGGTCACCATGGGCGAGGTCCTGACGGTTCTGCCCTTCCAGAACACCGTTGCCACCTTCCAGCTGAAGGGCGCCGATGTGCTGGGCGCACTTGAAAACGGCGTAGGCCAGGTCGAGGAAGGGGCTGGCCGTTTCCCGCAGATCTCCGGGTTGAAATTCACCTGGACCAAATCCAAGCCGGCGGGCGAGCGTATCGTTTCCGCCGAGGTCATGGAAAACGGCGCCTGGACGCCTATCGACCCCGATAAGGTCTATGGCGTCGTTACCAACAATTACATGCGTGGCGGTGGAGACGGTTACAAGATCTTCGCCTCCGCGGGCATGAATGCCTACGACTACGGCCCCAACTTGGAGGACGTCGTTGCCGCCTATCTTGGCGAGGCCAACGGCTATACGCCCTATACGGATGGCCGAATCACGGAGGAATAGGCCGGTCGGTCCGATTCCGAAAGAAATGAGAGGCGTGCCGGACGACGGCGCGCCTCTTTTATTGTTCGAGCGGGCCAAAGGTGGCGGTTGAGTAAAATTTGTGCAGTTGACTTCTGAGGTCAGGGGGGCGGAGAGAAATTATTTCTCGACATGTCCGAAACGGATGCGTAGAAAAAGAGAAATAAATTTTTATTAACATTTTGACGCCGCGGCGGAAGACGCAGCGTGAAATTGAGATTTTGGAGCGCGACCTTGGGGGCAAGCCGCCTTACTCCTCTATTACGGAAGAATGTGCGGTCTTTGGCCGCGGCGCTGTTTTTCGTCGCTGGTCTGAGCGCCACGTCCGTACTTGCACAGACCGCTTCTCCTGGCACCTCGCCGTTGCAGGCGCAACTTGCCGCGCGGCAGCAGGAACTCCTGCAGGTCATGCTGCAAAGGCCGGACGATCTGGATACCGCGTTCGAATACGCAACCATATCCGCTCAGCTTGGCGATTATGAAGCCGCGATTTCCACTTTTGAGCGCATGCTGGTCTATGCCCCCGGCTTGCCGCGCGTGGAGCTTGAACTCG
The DNA here is from genome assembly GCF_963675095.2 of uncultured Roseibium sp. Lineage (GTDB taxonomy): Bacteria > Pseudomonadota > Alphaproteobacteria > Rhizobiales > Stappiaceae > Roseibium. The sequence continues at coordinate 13,096 of NZ_CAXXSJ010000030.1, forward strand.
GTGTGCTCTATTTCCGGCTCGGTTCGCTGGACGCCGCCCGTTATTATTTCGAAGCGGCTTTGAATGCCCCGAACGTGCCTCCGGAAGTCGAACAGAAGGTAAGCGTCTATTTAGCGGCTATCGACAACCGTGAGGATCCGGCCAAGTTCGCGGCATCGATCGCTCTTGGTGTGCGCTATCAGTCGAATGCGAACGCCGGACCGGGCGGACGACGCGTGGTCTTGAACGGCACGCCGTTTCTGTTGAGCGAGACGTCGACCGGCCAGTCCGATGTGAATGCATTTATCGCGGGCCGGATCCATGGGGCTTATGATCTTGGAACCCAGGGTGACCTGCTGGAGGGCGATCTGCTTCTCTACGGAGCGCGTTACTATGATCAGGTCAGGCTTGATTCCGGCATTGCCGAACTGACGCTCGGTCCGTCTTTCAATATGGAACGTTTCAACATCGACGATACGCGTGTCGGCATATACGGCATTCTCGCCGGTGTCAGGCTCAACCATGATGGTTATTCAGGGTCGTTGGGCCTGGGATCGCGCTTTGTCACCGAGGTTTCGCCAGCGACCAGGCTGACGGGGAAAGCTGAATTCCGGCGGCGGTGGTACAATGACACCGTGGAGTATCCGACCGTGTCGGATCGCAGCGGATATGTTCTCCTGGGCGAACTTGTCCTGTATCACCAGATATCCAGGTCCTTTCTTTTGCGATCCCAGGTATTCGGCGATTTCGAAGAGGCGAAGAAAAACTGGAATCAGAGTTGGGAAGCGGGCTTTTCCGTTGGCGGTACATACAAATTCGCGTCGATGGTCAAGTCGCTGCCGGACCCCTGGTCGATCGACATGGAAACCGGGTTTGCCTACCGCGATTTCGACAGCCCCGATCCGATCATCAGCACGACCAAGACCGAGTTTGATTACGAGGGCTGGGTGCGGGGTGTATTCTCCGTGCCGTTGCGGGAAAAGTACACGGTTAACCTGACGGGCGAAGTGCGGCGGCAGTATTCGAATTACGACCTGAGCACCTATACCAACGCCTCTGCCATGGTGAACGTGGTCAGAAAATTTTGAGAAGCGGGAGGTTTCGATGAGAAAAGTCTCCAGTCCCCTAACGCGTAGCCGCCGGCTCGGCGGCGTCGGCACGCTCTTGTCGGCCGCTGCCGTCTTATGGATGCCGGCGATGTCCGCTTCTGCTGTCGAAGTTGGCGTTGCCGCTGCGGTCAACAGGGCCGCCTTCGGAACGCCGCCGGGTGGAAACAGGACCACCAAGGTTCTCGGCGACAACGTGATTTACAACGAGCGCATCGAAACCGCCACAGGCGGGCTGGTTCAGGTGTTGCTGGTCGACGGATCGACCTTTACCGTCGGCGCCAATTCCGATCTTGTCATCGATGAATTCGTCTATGATCCGAACGCGGGTACCGGAAAGCTGGTTGCCTCCTTCAGCAAGGGCGTTGCGCGTTTCGTCGGCGGCAAGCTCAGCAAGAACCGGGGCGGGGTGACGGTCAAGACGCCGGTGGGAACGATCGGGATCCGGGGCGGCATCGCGAATCTCAATCTCTCCGGCAACAATCCGACGTTCTCGCTGCTGTTCGGCAAGGAGCTTAACTTCCTGGGCACCAACGGCCAGAATTTGCGTGTCTACGAAAGCGGCTACACCCTGAACGTCAATCAGCTCGGCGCGGCCAGCATCCGCCGCACGACTCAGGAGGATCTGGGGCAGGTTCAGAGCGCCATGACCAGCCGCAACGGTCAGCGTGGCGGCGCAAGCAGATCTCCGACCGATGACAGTGTCGTCGGGTCAGGATTTGTGAGCAGCAATTCGGGACTCGGCTTTATCAATACCTTGCCGCGGCCGAAGCCTGAGGTGATTCTGAGCACGAAATTTTCCGATGTGGACGATACGCTCATCAACATAAACCAGGTGAATACGGAAATTGTCGAGCAGGAAGTCGAGACATCTGAAACGACATACGAGACCGAAAATGTGCGGGTCCTGCGGGCCGGAACCACATATTCGCCGTCCTTCAACAGCTCACTGATTATCAGCAATCCTGGGAACCAGGGACTGATCGGCGGGCCTTCCGGTACGGACATGACGTCCGCGTTTAAAAGAGGAACGATTTTTAGCGGTAATTCCAAGGCCCTCTATATCGGGTCGGTCGGCGGCGATCCGGTCTATATTTTTGCCCCGCAGAACAATGGGCAGAAATTTTTCTCTCAGGTGAGCACGGACCAGGGATACGTCTTCGAGTCTTCTTCTTCCTCTTATGTTCCCGCTGTTCCTCTGCTCAATGGCACTTCATACGGCAATGCCAAGACAAATGCGCAAGGCGCGCTGGTGACAGGGGATCAGTTCGCCGCTGCGGCCTATTTCCTGGCCACGGGGCAGATAGGGACCAGCAACCCGACCTTCAATTACGGCGGACAGGACGTGATTTACCTGCTGTATGGCGTCGGGACGAATTTCTCCTCGTTCGGAAATGCCAGCGATCCGCTTAAGGTCCGGTCCTACAAACTCTATTCCGATCCGCTGACTATGTTCCAGCTCGGGACGAGCAACTCCGACGGCAGTTTCCAGCCGGTGACGACCAACGCCTTGTTCGTCAACCCGCTCGTGGCACAGGATCTCGGCGCAAGCTTCATGTCGAATGTATCGTCCACCGGCCTGTTGATGATCGAGGACAGCCCGACGACGCTCGACAATGCCAAGTTCCTGGCATCTTCATTCCGGATCGAAGGAACCGGGTCTGCCCAGAAGTCATTGATTTCCTTAGGGATAGGTATCATCGACGAGGACAATGGTCAGCTGCAGACCGCCTTCGGCCGTCGCGGCAGCCATCGAACGAACACCACTCAGAGTTCCGCCGTTTATGGCGGGGCCGTCGGCACCGAGGCCGGACCCGATGGTGGCCATTTCTTCGGCTCCAACGCCCAGAACTTCCTCCTTTCCGGCGAGGTGGAAAACGCCGATGCCTACAGCGACAGCTACCTGAACCGGCCGAGTGGCACATCGTCGGCCGATACAATCAGCAACACGGTTCACCCGGCCGAATTGCAAACCGAGTATAACGTGAGCAGTCTCTCCCGAACCTCGCGAACGCTTTACGGCTATGGCGCGGGTATGGTCGAGTCGTCGGAAAATACGGAACCGGTTCCCTTCAGCAGTTCGAAACCGGACGAGGTGATGGTGACTTTCAACGCCGGCAACAATTCCCTGCTGGCGACGCTGTCGATAACCGACCGGCAGGGCCAGGACACGAATGTCGGCGGCTTCAAGTTCAAGTTCGGAACGGAGACCGACGGAACCGGTTCTGCCCGATCGGTCTTCATCGACGACGACAACTATGCCGCCCGCGATTCCAAAACGCGGACCGACACCTTAGCCACCCTGATCGGCGACCTGGGAGGCGCGACGGTACCGCATGTCGCCAATGACAACGTCAACAGTTACATCGTTCCGAACACGCTGGTGGGCGACGCGGACAATGCGATCATGTCCGGTGTCAACGAATGCACCTGTGCGTTCCTGGAGTGGGGCTACTGGGGGACGAAAGGCAAGTTCCAGAACGCGAACTTCAGCGGTGGCGAACGCACCGACTATGTTCACCTGGGAACCTGGGTTGCCGGTAGTATGACGAACTCCGCCGACTTGCCGACGACCGGATCGGCGACCTACGCCGGACACGCGGTCGGCAACGTCGTAAGCGGATCGGACCAATACCTTGCCGCCGGTAATTTCAACATGTCCCTGGATTTTCAATACCGCACCGGGACGGCGTCCATCTCGAACTTCGACGGCAAGAATTTCAGCGCCACTCTGAACGAGACGACAGTGAGCAGCGGAAACCTGTTCAACGGCGCGGTCACCGGGGCCTTTAGCGGGGAAATCAACACGTCGGTCGTCGCCGGTCCGTCGACCAACCACGACGGTGTGATCGGCAGTTTCAACGTCACCGAAGGCAGTACCTGGAAAGCGACAGGCATCGTTGCCGGTCAGTTGCAGTGAGCCATGTCGGCTCGCTAGGCTAAGGTCCTGAAAACGAAGAGGTATCGGAGCCAAGCGGGGCAGGCGGCAGAAAGTGCGGAAAGCCGATCTGTCCTTGTTGAAAAACTTTGCCGGGGCGCTGGACAAGGCCCGGTCGAGCCTCTATAAGACCCGAGCTTTCAGCGCTCGGACGGCTTCGCCGCCAGGCGCGCCAGGCCCGGATAGCTCAGTTGGTAGAGCAGCGGATTGAAAATCCGCGTGTCGGTGGTTCGAATCCGCCTCCGGGCACCACTCCTTCCTAAAAAATCAATCGGATTGGCGATTTTACCTTGGCTCTCATCGTGTCGCAGACACTTCGCAGAGCCGCAGTCCCATTGTTGTCCTGTCTCTGCCATGCCCCGGGTTTAGGAGCTGTCCATTATTTTCTGATAATTGCAGAAACGGACCGCCGGAAGCCGGTGATCCGTGAGGATATTTTTGGGCATTTCACGGCGCGCGGGAAGGTGCCATGTTGAGGTGGGGTCTGACGACATGACCGTCCTGATCACCGGCGGAGCCGGGTATATAGGCTCCCATTGCTGCGTGGCGTTTCTTGCCGCGGGGCACGATATCGTGGTGCTCGACAATCTGAGCACGTCCAGGATGGAAAGCCTGCAGAGGGTCGGAGAGATTTCCGGCAGGAAGATCGCTTTCGAGCAGGCCGATGTCCGCGATCAGGCCGCGGTGGAAGACATTCTGCGCCGCTATGGCTGCGACAGCGTGGTTCATTTCGCCGGCAGCAAGGTACCGCGGGAGTCCATCGACCGGCCGCTGGACTATTACGACAACAACGTCGTCGGCACGCAGAGGCTCCTATCGGCCATGGCCGCCGCCGGCGTTCACCGGCTGATCTTTTCATCCACGGCAGCCGTTTATGGCCAGCCGCAGTTCTTCCCCGTCACCGAAGACCATCCGCTGTCGCCGGGTCATCCATACGGACGGACCAAACTGATGGTGGAGGACATGCTGCGCGATGTGGCGGCAAGCGATGACCGCTGGCGCTTCGGCATCCTGCGCTATTTCAACCCGGTCGGCGCCCATCCGAGCGGGTTGATCGGAGAAGATCCCCTCGGCGTTCCGGCCAACCTGATGCCCTTCATCGCCCAGGTGGCGACCGGTCGGCGCGAGTGCCTGCAGATCTTCGGCAACGACTATGACACGCCGGACGGCACCGGTGTGCGCGACTATATCCATGTCATGGACCTGGTCGAGGGCCACCTCAACGCCCATGATACGCTGGAAAGCGCGCCTGCGAACAATCGCTGCTACACGGTCAACCTTGGCACCGGCACCGGCTACAGTGTGTTGCAGATGATCCATGCCTTTGAACGGGCGTCGAACCGGACCATACCTTATGTCATTGCGCCGCGGCGCGACGGCGATGTGGCGGAATGTTACGCCGGCATCGAAAAGGCGGCGGACGTGATCCACTGGCGGGCGAAACGCACCCTGGAAACCATGTGCCACGACACCTGGAACTGGGTCTGCAAAAACCCGAAGGGCTATGAAACCGCCTGAGGGTCTCGTCCTCGCTGACTTGCGTTACGCGAGAAGCTGCCGGGCAATCAGAGTGTCGCTCATCTCGCGCAAGGCGCCCTTTCCGCCGGAAGCCTCAAGCACGATATCGGCCGCGGCCAACGCATCGGCATGGGCATCGGCGGGCGCGAAGGCCAGGCCGCAGGCCGCCATGCAGGCAATGTCGTTGATGTCATTGCCGATATAGGCGATTTCGTCCCATTCCAGGCCGTGGTCTGTGCGCCACGCCTCCAAGGCGGGGAGTTTGTCGTCCACATGGTTCTGGACTGGCATCTTCAGCTTGGCCGCGCGGGTCTTCACCACCGGGTTGGCTTCCTTCGACAGGATCAGCAGGCGGACGCCGCGGTCCCGGAGCCGCTCGATCCCCATGCCGTCCCGGCGGCTGCACATCACCGCTTCCTGGCCGTCCTGGCTGACCAGCACCCGGTCGTCTGTGTGGACGCCGTCGAAGTCGGTCACCACCGCCTTGATCTGGCCCGTCTTCGGCTCCCTGCGTGGTAGCTGAGCCTTATGGGAAGCCAGAAAGGCTTCGGCCATCTCCCAGTCTTCCGGGGTGTCGATCTCGATCGTCGGTGCCGTCACCGGAACCAGAACCGTGCGGCCGCAGAACCGGGTTTGCTCGGCCAGGAACGGATCCACCCGCATGGCATAGATCGCGCCGTTTTCCCGGTAGCGGGGTGCCATGTCCTGCCGGCGTTGCCGCGGCTTGGTGTGATCGTGGGTTACGCCCTTGGCAAATCCGGACCCATCCTCTTGCCAGATGAAGCCGTGATCCTCGACGGCCGAAAAGGCGCTTTCGGCCTCCTTCTGCAGCATCGTGTCGACCACCAGGTCGATATCCACCGAGGTCGTGAACGGCGAGGTGCATTGCAGGAAGACAAGCACATCCGGCAGACCGGCTGGTTCCGCCTTGATATACTCCAGGGCATGCAGCAGGGCGGATTCGGAGCTGGCGGTGGCGCCGCTGATTTCTGCGGGCCGGACGATGGCATGCGCCCCGGCTGCTCGGGCCACTTTCAGGATCTCCGCATCATCGCTGGAAACGAAGACGCGCTCGACCGAGGCCGCATGAAGCGCGGCATCGACGGTGCGGGCAACCAACGGCACGCCGCCGAGAGGGCGGATGTTCTTGCCCGGAAGCCCCTTGGATCCCCCGCGGGCCGGAATGACCGCGATGACCCTCATGTTACGAGACTTGCCGGATCTGTCTGCTCTGCTTTGCTTCCTGCCACTTGAGCTTGTCACGCTGGACCTGCTCCACGTCGAGGAGGTCCTTCTCCTTGTAGCGAAGCGTCTTGGCGACGTTGCGCAGGTCGCGGCACAGGCGGCGCAATCCGTCCGGCTCGAGGCTGGCGGCGTGGTCTGTGCCTTTCCAGGTGCGGTTCAGGGTGAAGTGGCGCTCGATATAGGACAGGACGCCCTGGCCGTAGCGCTGGAAGCCGAGGACACCGGCGGTCATGGCCGCGATATCGGTCGCGATGCCGTGATGGTGGCCGGAAAAGCCGATCGACTTGACCCGGTCGCCGTAGATTTCCTGCAGCCGGTTGATTTCCAGCAGGCAGACATCTTCGAATTCCACCGGATAGCCGGAGGTGCAGGCATAGACCACCAGGTCCTTCGCCCGGCCGCGTTCCTCGTAGAACTCGACCATTTGGGCTATTTCCGCCCGGGTCGTCATGCCCGTGGAGACGTGGATCTCGCCGTCATAGTTGCGGCAGAGATAGTCCTGAAGCTCGAAATGCTGGTTGGTGGCGGACGGGATCTTGATCAGCAGCGGCTGCAGGGCGACGATTTCCTTGGCCGAGGTCAGGTCCCACACGGAGGTGGAATAGTCGATGCCGGCGAGCCGGCACTCTTCCTGCAGTTCCTTGTGCTGGCCTGCGGTGAATTCCAGAAACTCCCGGTGTTCGCCATAGGTGTTGCCGTAGGAATTGTGCGGAACCGGGTGGGGCGTCTCGAATTCGGACCCCGACAGCAGTTCGCGGTTGTTGCGCTTCTGGAACTTGGCCACATGGGCGTGGCAGACATTTGCCGCGACCTGGATCATCTCCTTGGCGATGTCCATGTCGCCCTTGTGATTGCAACCGATTTCGGCAATCACCTTGATTTCGTGAGCCATGGTCTGAAGCCTTTCCCGGCCGCTTGTTCTGGTGACGTCGTGCACAGACGTTCCGCGTCCGTCGGCCGGGTGATCCGAACTCATCGTCGATCGTGACGTGAGCCCGCGAATCGCCCGCATCCCGACACGCAGGTCCCCTAGAATGCCTAAAGACCGGGCAATTCCAAGGCGCTTGCCATGGTTATGCTCAAGAGTTTGCTAGCTATGTCTCGCTGTTTCTACCTGTTTTTGACAGGGGCTACAGCTATACGAACACCCGGGCCAGCGAAGTGACGGCCATGGCGGTGATCGCCCGGCGCGGGCCTTCCAGTGCCCCGTCCTGTTCGGGCAGGATCATGGCGATCCGGTTGAGGTCGGTCGCCTCCATCCGGTCCAGATCGGCAGCCTTGGCGGCCTCTTCCGCGGCAAAGCGGATCGTGTCGAACAGCTTCACCAGCTGCCGCCAGACGTCCAGCGGCGGGCTGTCCGCCGTCTCGCACCAGCGAATAATGTCGCTCGGCTCCGCCTTCAGATAACTGGCGGCTTCTTCCGGTGTCAGTCCGAACAAATCAATGATCGTCTTGAAATTACTCATCGCAGTGATCCGCTGTTGGTCTCTCCGAAACCTCTGGATCGTTCATTTTGCACTGCAATAAGGCGAAATGTCGAGCGGTAAACTGTCGTTGGGTTAATCCGTGGGGATAAACGGGGCGGGGGAGGAAGGGGCTCTCCCGTCATCAACTCTGTTTTGCGAGTCCGTCTCTGAGTTTTGCATTTAGGATGACGATGATCTTTCGCATGACGGCGGATATGGCGACGATCGGTTTCTTACCGTTTTCGACCAGGCGTTGATAGAACTGACGTAAAGGTCCCTTAGCGCGGCTAGCGGCCAGGGCTGCCATGAACAGGGCGGTTCGGACATTCGCCCGCCCGCCGCGCATTTTCCTGTAGCCTTTGAGCGTTCCGCTGTCTCTTGGGTGCGGGGCCACACCGGCCAGGGAGGCGGCCTGCCTGCGGGTGAGGGTTCCCAACTCCGGCATGGTTGCGGCCAGGGCCACGGCCGTGCGCGGCCCGACACCGGGCAAAGATAGACAGATTTGGACCCTCCGCTTGAGGGACTGACAGCAGTCGATCAGTGCGTCGATCTCTTGATCGATACGTTCCAGAGCTCGGGCAAGGCTTCGCAACAAGACCCTGCAGGAGGCCTGGATCACGTCCTCTCCTGGGGCTTTGAGACGGTTGGTCTCCGCCACCTTGAGGTCGATGAGATCCTGACGCCTGGCCACCAAGGCGGTCAGTCTTTTCTGCTCAGCCTGGACGGGAGCGAACAGGGGCAGCGATGCCCACCGCTCCTGGCCGTAGCGAGCCAGCGCCCTGGCATCGATGGCATCGGTCTTGGCAAGCGTGCCGTAGGAGCGCGAAAAGGCTTTGACTTTCAATGTATCGGCCCGGTGACAGGCAATGCCGGCAGCCGTCAGCGCGTCGATAAGCCAGGCCTCGTGACCTCCGGTCGGCTCACAGACCGCCAGGCTGTCGGGCTCGAGGCGGGCAATCAGTTTACGCAAGGAGCTTCGGTTGTTGTCGACCGTGTTCACCTTGCCGGCTGCACTGTCGAACACGGTGATCGTGTCCTTGGCAACATCGAAGCCAACAACACGCACAGGAGCTTGCTGCAAAACCGCCATGACGATGGTATCCTCTGCATGCTTCGGATTGTTTGCGGGCGTGGTTCAGGCCAGAGGCCCAATCAACTCTCCAAGCGGGAAAAGGAAGCGACAGGGAACCTTGATGACTACGGGTGAAAGCCCGATCCCAGCACGGTCGCCTGTCACTGGTCTCCCGGAATTCCGCTCCGGGAGACCAATCCCATCATAACATCGCTCAAAACAAACAATCCCAGACAAGTGAGGCGGAGCCGAACGCTGATCTGGGATCCAGACATCAGCCGCGCGTGAGCGCGTCTTCGATGTTGGCGAGGGCGCGTCTTTGCCACAAACACCTTGTCATTCCAGCGAAGGCTGGAATCCAGTAATCGCAGACCCTTGTTGGTTGAACGGAAAGGCCACGGTGTACTCAATCCCTGCCTGCGCAGGGATGACGACCGAGTCCATTACGAGGTTGTGGCTAACAAGCAGGCCTGTCGGTGGAACCGCTCCTCGGATCGCTCACCCCTCGTGCACGATCTCGCGCGTCTCGCGGAATTTCACGTCCGGGTATTTCTCGCCGATATAGCCGACTTCCCAGGCGTTCTTGAACAGGAACACCGGACGGTCATCGCGGTCCTCGGCGATGGACATGCGGTGGTTCTCGATCATCTTCTGCAGGGTCGCCGGATCGGTCTCGATCCAGCGGGCGGTGGAGTAATTGACCGGCTCGAAGCCGATTTCCGCGCCGTATTCCGCCTTCAGCCGGTCGACGACCACGTCGAGCTGCAGGATGCCGACGACGCCGACGATCCAGTTGGAGCCGATGTCCGGCTTGAAGATCTGCACCAGGCCTTCCTCGGCCAGGTCCTGCAGGCCCTGGCGCATCTGCTTGACCTTCATGGTGTCGCCCAGGCGGACCCGACGCAGGATTTCCGGCGCGAAGGCCGGCAGGCCGGTGACGTGGATGTCTTCGCCTTCCGTCAGCGTGTCGCCGACCCGAAGCTGGCCGTGGTTGGGCACACCGATCACGTCGCCCGGATAGGCGGTCTCGGCGATCTCGCGTTCCTCGGCGAAGAAGAAGATCGGCGCGGTAACGGCGATCACCTTGCCGGCGCGCACGTGCTTCAGCTTCATGCCGCGTTTGAACGTGCCCGAACACAGGCGCACGAAGGCGATCCGGTCCCGGTGCTTGGGATCCATGTTCGCCTGCACCTTGAAGACGAAGCCGGTGACCTTGTCCTCGTCCGGCCGGATGGTCCGCCCGCCGGTGGCCGGCTGGGAGTGCGGGGGAGGGGCGTAGGCCGCGATGAAATCGAGCAGTTCCTCGATGCCGTAGTCGCGCAGGGCCGAGCCGAAGAACACCGGCGTCAGGTGGCCTTCCAGGAAACTCTCCTTGTCGAACTCTGCATAACCTTCCGCGCCCAGTTCGACGTTCTCGGTGAGTTCGTCCATGATCCGGTCGAACACCGTATCCACGAGGATCGGATCCTCGAGGCCGGAAACATCCTTGGTCTGCGCATAGGCGCCCCCGCGCTCGCCGGCGGAGGTGTGGAACTTCTTCTTCTGCCAGTCATAGACGCCAAAGAAGTCGGAACCCATGCCGACCGGCCAGGTCTGCGGGGACACGTCCAGCGCCAGCGCTTCCTGGA
>NZ_CAXXSJ010000031.1:0-51928 GCF_963675095.2 uncultured Roseibium sp.
CATGGAACAGGATCTCAAGCCCGGAGCAAAGCTGCCGGAGGACGAGATCGGTGCGCCGTTCGGCATCAGCCGCACCATCGTGCGTCAGGCGCTTGCCCGCCTGCAGAGTGACGGCCTGGTCGAGGCCGGTCGCAAACGCACCGCCACCGTCGCACGTCCGAGCCTGAAGAGGCCAAGGATGTTTTCCGTGTGCGCCGCGCGCTGGAACGGGAGGCAATCCGCATCATCTCGGAGCGCTGGTCCGAAGAGGTTGCTGCGGCCTTGAAGGCGCATGTCGCGGAAGAGGACGAGGCGCGCAAGACCGGGGATCTTCGTATTTCCGTCCGGCTGGCCGAACGGTTTCACATTCTGCTGGCCGAACTGACGGAAAATGAAATTCTGCTCGGCTACATGACCCAGCTCGTATCGCGCTGCTCGTTGATCCTGGCCATTTACGGACGACCGCACTCGAGCGACTGTGCCGTGTGCGAGCACGGCGACATCCTGACCGCGCTGGAAAAGGGCGACCCCGAGGCCGCTGTCCGGCTCATGGACGACCATGTCGGCTCGCTTGAGGCCAGGGCGCTGAACCAGGATGCGGGCGAGGGGCCGAGCCTTGTCGATATCCTGTCGCGCCATGCCGGTGAAATCGGCCTGGATACGCCCGCCAACAAAAGAAAGCTTCATTCATGACCGGGCAGGACTACGAGCATTTCGATTTCGCAGAGCTGTCCCCGCGCGACCGCTACAAGCTGTTGATCGGCACAGTGGTGCCGCGGCCGATCGCTTTCGTGACGACGGTCAGCCCGGATGGCATCGTCAATGCCGCGCCCTGATTCGTTCTTCAACTGCCTGAGTGCCGATCCAGCCATTGTCGCGCTCGGCGTGGAAAACCATGCCGATATGCGCTTCAAGGACACGGCCTACAATATCCGGATGACCGAGGATTCACGGTCAACATCGTCGACGAGAACCTCGTCGAGGGCATGAATGTCTGTGCCGTGAAGTTTCCGCCGGAGGTGGACGAACTGGAGATGGCTGGTCTGACCGCGGTCGCCGGCACACAGGTCTGCAGCCCGCGCATCGCGGAGGCGCCGGCGGCGCTTGAGTGCCGACGCTACATGACACTGGAACTCGGAAAAAGCCGGGAAATCATCCTGGGCGAGGTCAAAGGCGTCTTCCTGCGCCCGGATCTCGTCGACCGGGGCAAGAAATACGTTGATCAGCTCGGGCTGAATGCGGTCGGGCGCATGGGCGGCCACGGCTATTCGACGACGCGCCAGCAGTTCGACCTGGTGACGCCGTCGCTTGAGGATTGGGAGAATGGATTGGCGGCGGGAATGCCGGTCATTCCGGGTCTTGGCGAAAAACAGACCTGACAGAAGCCGCACCAAGCGGACTCATTGAGACCAGAAACCGGCCGATGCGCCGGCAGCAACGCAGGGGCTGACGCTCAGGCGAACGGGAATTTGCGTCCGGACGGAATGCCGGCGCTTCGGTTGAAGAAGAGGGGAAGTGACATGAACAGACTGAACGTAACCCGCCGTGGTTTTCTGGCCGGAACGGCCGGCAGCGCACTCCTGGCGTCCGGGCTGCTGCCGGCACGGGCGGAGGCGACAACCATCGGCATGATCTATGTCGGGCCGAAGGATGACTTCGGCTGGAACCAGGCCCATGCGGTCGCGGCCCAGGCGCTGAAGGAGATCCCGGACGTCACCGTGGTGGAAGAGGAAAACGTGCCGGAAACCAACGCGGTGATGAAATCCATGGAGTCGATGATCCAGCTAGACGGCGCATCGCTCCTGTTCCCGACCTCGTTCGGCTATTTCGATCCGTTCATGATCGAGGCGGCGAAGAAATATCCGGATGTGGAATTCCGCCACCCGACGTCGCTGTGGTCCGCGGACAAGCACCCGCAGAACCTCGGCGGCTATTTCTGCTATCTCGATCAGGCGCATTACGTGAACGGTGTGGCCGCCGGCCTGTCTACGACCACCAACAAGATCGGTTTCGTTGCGGCCAAGCCGATTTCCCTGGTTCTGCGCAACATCAACGCCTTCACCATGGGCGCGCGCAAGGTCAATCCGGATGTGACGGTGCAACTGATCATCACCGGCGAATGGTCCCTGCCGGTGCGCGAGGCGGAAGCTGCCAATGCGCTGGTGGATGCCGGCTGCGATGTCATTACCTGTCACGTGGACAGCCCGAAGGTGGTGGTGGAAACGGCGGAAGCACGTGGCGTCAAATGCTGCGGCCACAATGCGGACCAGTCGCCGCTGGCGCCGAACGGCTTCATCACCGGGGCGGAGCTGAAGTGGGGCACGGTCTACTCGGCTTACGCGGGCATGATCCAGCGGGGCGAAAAGCTGCCGAACCTCAACGAAGGCGGATACGACAAGGACATGGTCGCCTCTTCCCCGTTCGGTGCGGGCGCGACGGAAGGTGCCAAGGCTGCGGCCCTGGCCGCGATCGACGAACTCAAGGGCGGGGCGCCGATCTTCGTCGGTCCGCTCAAGGACAACAAGGGCAACACGGTAATCGAGGGAACCCTCGGCCTCTACGACGGCGCGCTGTGGGAACGGATTACCTGCTCGAAGGCGTCGTCGGTTCCATCACCTGACCGGCTGCGGATGCCTGCTCAAACAAAAAACGGTGGCGCCAGATGCCACCGTTGAGGTTGACGGCAAAGCCTGAGCCGCTCATCAACTCCGTTGTGTGAAATGATTTCAGCAATACCCCTTGCACCCGTCTCACCCCTTGAGGGGGAGATGTCTGCGTCCGCAGACAGAGGGGGGTGTCCGGCCTCACAGCGCAATTTAGCGCTTCTGTATTTTGCTGCTGCCGTTACCCCCCTCTGTCACCTTTGGTGACATCTCCCCCTCAAGGGGGGAGACGGGAGCGAGCGGCACGACCATCAATCACAAAACAAAAAACGGTGGCGCCTGGCGCCACCGTTTCGTTTTTCAAAGCGCCTTTGAGCGCGGATCAGCTTGCCTTCAGTGCGCCCGGGTTGCTGCCCTGCTGGCGCAGGGCCAGCTTGTTGAGGGCGGAGACATAGGCGCGGGCCGAGGCGACCAGCGTGTCGGTGTCCGCGCCCTTGCCGGTTGCGATCCGGCCGCCGGATTCCAGACGAACGGAGACTTCCGCCTGGGCGTCGGTACCCTCGGTCACCGCATGCACCTGGTAGAGCTGCAGGGTAGCATCGTGGGGGATGATCGCCTTGATGGCGTTGAAGGTCGCGTCGACCGGGCCGTCGCCGGTGCATTCGCGGGTTTCGTGATGGCCGTTGACGTCCATGGTCAGGATCGCCTTCTGTGGGCCGCCGGTGCCGGCGATCACGGTCAGGGCAATGACGCGGGTGTTCTCGCTGGCGATGGAGATTTCGTCCTCGACCAGGGCCTCGATGTCCTCGTCGTAAACGTGCTTCTTGCGGTCGGCCAGGTCCTTGAACCGGCGGAAGGCATCCTGCAGGGCGTTGTCGCCCAGTTCATAGCCCAGTTCGCGCAACTTGTCCTTGAAGGCATGGCGGCCGGAATGCTTGCCCATGACCAGCGACGTGGCCTTCACACCGACATCCCCGGGCCGCATGATTTCGTAGGTTTCGGCATTCTTCAACATGCCGTCCTGGTGGATGCCGCTTTCATGGGCGAAGGCGTTCTTGCCGACGATGGCCTTGTTATACTGGACCGCGAAACCGGACGCGCCGGCGACCAGCTTGGACGCGCGGTCAGGTACTGCGGATCGACGTTGCAGGCATAGGGCAGCACGTCGGCGCGGGTGCGGATCGCCATGACGACTTCTTCCAGCGCCGCGTTGCCGGCGCGTTCGCCCAGGCCGTTGATGGTGCATTCGATCTGGCGGGCACCGCCGGCCACACCGGCCAGCGAGTTGGCAACTGCGAGCCCCAGGTCATCGTGACAGTGGACGGAGAAGATCGCCTTGTCCGCGTTCGGCACCCGGTTGCGGATGTCGACGAACATCTGCTTGTACTCGTCCGGCGTGGCGTAGCCGACCGTGTCCGGCAGATTGATGGTGGTCGCGCCGCATTTGATGGCGGCTTCCACGCAGCGGCACAGGTAGTCGATCGGCGTGCGGGTCGCGTCCATGGCGGACCATTCCACGTCGTCGATCAGGTTGCGCGAACGGGTCACCGTATCGGTGATGATATCGAGAACCTCGTCCTCGGTCTTGTTCATCTGAACTGCAGATGGATCGGTGAGGTGGAGACGAAGGTGTGGATGCGGCCCTTGCCGGCATGCTTCACGGCGTCGCCGCAGCGGTCGATGTCGGCGTGGATGGCGCGAGCCAGACCTGCGATCACCGAATTCTTGGAACGCTTGGCGATTTCACTGACGGCCTCGAAGTCGCCGTTGGAGGCGATCGGAAAGCCGGCTTCGATGATGTCGACGCCCATGGCGTCGAGGATCTCGGCGATCTGCAGCTTTTCTTCCAGGGTCATGGAGGCGCCGGGCGACTGTTCGCCGTCGCGCAAGGTGGTGTCGAAGATGCGAACCTGATCTTTTTCGGCAGTCATTCGTTTATTCCTTCCCGGGATCGGCGGCCTTGAGAGCGGATATCGGACAGTGCTCCGGCGCGCGATCAGTCTGTCTTTAACTGGTGAATGCGCTTTGTCTCCCCTAAGTGCCCGTCCGCAGGATACGGATCAGCCGACGCTCAGGGGCAGCTAAGCAGAAGGAGGTCGCCAAGTAGAATAAGGCCGCCGCGCGGGGGAAGCGCGTCGTTGAAAGAACCGGTCATGTCGCGCGTTGCGATCATCGGTGTTTCAGGGCCTTTGTTCAGGTCACTTGGGATCTTTGGCTTTGAAGCGTGCCGCAGAAACGTGACCGGGACGTTAATCTTTGATCAGGTTTCTAGGGGATCGGAAAATAATTGGCAAGAGGGAATGGGCTGCCGATTGGCTTGGTGGCCCACGGTCGAAAAAATAATACTGCGCCAATTCGAACCGAGGCATTAGGATTATTCCTGCCGTTGGTCCTGTCTTGAAAGGTCCTGCAGATGAGAGTTCCGGCTGTCCTGCTTCTGTTTCTTTTTGCTGTCTCTGTTGCTCGGCTCCCCGTTGCTTCGGCCGAAGTCGGCGCCCCCTGCGGCGGGATCGCAGGGGCAATCTGCGGCGATCTCGAGTTCTGCAAGTTCACGCCGGAGGCGAGCTGCGGCGCCGGAGACCGGAAAGGCGTCTGCGTCAGGAAGCCGGATCTCTGTACCCTGCAGTTCGATCCTGTCTGCGGCTGCGACGGCAAGACCTACAGCAATGCCTGCCAGGCCCATACCGCCGGCCAGAACGTGGCTCAGAAGGGCTTCTGCCCCGGAACCGAGACTGCGCCTCCGGTAAAATGAGCGGCTGACCGGAGCGTGCTATCATCCCGCCATGACGATCCTCGCGAAAAGTCTGTTCTCCGGAATGTTCTTCCTTTGCATCGGCGTGACCGCAAAGGCCGAAAGCGGATCCTGCTATTCGGCAAGGCAGATGGAAGATACCTTCACCGGCAACATGGTGCGCGATCTGATCGAGAAGGGGCATGCCTTCCGTCTTGCCAATGGCGACATCTATGCGGTTTTCGAAAACCTGCCGGGCGCCGCCATTTGCGATCTTGAAGATACCGATCTGTCCGACCTGGACCTATCGCAGGTCGACCTGGATCCGGCCGAGCTGAACGACGCGGTGTTGTGCAACACCGTCCTTCCCGGCGGAGCGATCAGTCGCCGGGATTGCCGATAGGGGATACCCGTTCCGGCAATATGCCGAAACGGCTTAATCCCCGAGGGCAATACCTTCCCGCCGCGGATCCGCGCCGCCCTGGAGCGTGTCGCCCACGGCAATCGCGTGGAGGCCGGAGTTGAGGTCGCGGGTGTTGACCTTGTAGCCGAGGGCTTCCAGCGGTTCGGCAAGGGTTTCCGCCTTTGTGCCGGCTTCCAGGTCATAGGTGCCGAAACGGTTGATCAGATGGGGCAGGGAGACGGCCTGCTGGACGTTCATACCCCAGTCGAGATGGGCGATGATCGCTTGCGCCACATAGCCGATGATCCGGCTGCCGCCCGGGCTGCCGACGACCAGTTCCGGTTTGCCGTCCTTCATGACGATGGTCGGCGCCATGGACGAGCGCGGCCGCTTGCCCGGCTCCAGCCGGTTGGCGATCGGCACGCCGTCCTTGTGGGTGCGGAAGGAGAAATCCGTCAGTTCGTTGTTGAGCAGGAAGCCGCGCACGAACAGCCGCGAGCCGAAGCCGTTCTCGATGGTGGTGGTCATGGAGAGCGCATTGCCGGCCGTATCCACGATGGAAATGTGGGAGGTGGAGGGAAGCTCGATTGCCTCGTCGTCGGAGAGCAGCATCGCGTGATCCCACGGCGGGGTGCCGGGCGCGACTTCGGGCAGGGCGACGTCGCTTTCAAGAAGCTCCGCGCGGTCGTCCAGATACTCCTCGTCGACAAGGCCCTTCAGCGGCATCGGCACGAAGTCATTGTCGGCCATGTAGCGGCCGCGGTCGGCGAAGGCGAGGCGGGAGGCATCGCCGATGAGCCGCCAGCTTTGCGGATCGAGTGGCCCGAGCGCCGCCAGGTCGTAGTGGTCCAGCATGCCGAGGATCTGGCCGACGGTAAGCGCGCCGGAAGAGGGCGGGCCCATGCCGCAGACGTCCCGGTCGCGATAGTCGACGCAGACCGGCTCACGCTCGATCACTTCATAGAGGGACAGATCCTTGTCGGAGAGATATCCCGGATTTCCGGGGGCGGTCTGAACCGTCTTGACGATGTCGCGCGCGATCTCGCCGTAGTAGAAGGCTGAGCTGCCGTTGGCTGCGATGGCTCGAAGGGTGGCGGCATAGTCCGGATTCTGGAGTATGTCGCCGGCCTTGATCGGTGTGCCGTTCGGAAAGAAATAGGCGCGCGTGGCGGGGAAGCGCTGCAAGCGTTCGGGATCTTCGGCGACCAGCGAGGCAAGGCGTGGGGAGACGGTGAACCCCTTGTCGGCAAGCTCGATCGCATCCTGAAACAGGGGCGCCCAATCCAGCTTGCCCCAGCGCTTGTGGGCCTCTTCCAGAAGCTTCGGCGTGCCCGGCGTTCCGACCGAACGTCCGCCGACGACGGCATCGAAGAATTTCAGCGGTTCGCCCTCGTCGTTCAGGAAGGCAGTCGGGCGCGCGGCCAGTGGCGCGGTTTCGCGTCCGTCGAGCGTGGTGAGCTTGCCGGTTGCCGCGTCGTACCAGACCAGGAAGGCGCCGCCGCCGAGGCCGGAGGATTGCGGTTCGACGAGGCCGAGCACGGTCTGGACCGCGACCAGGGCGTCGGCTGCACTTCCGCCGGCCCTAAGCACCTTGGCGCCCGCTTCCACCGCCAACGGGTTGGCGGCGGCAATCATCCAGTCTTTCGCCTCGACAGGTTTGCCGAGGGTCTTGGTCTCAATCGCAGACAGAGCTTTGGGCGACAGGGCATTGTAGCCTTGCGCGACCGTGCTTCCGCTTTCCGGAGCGACCGTATCGGTTGCCTGTTGCGCAAAGGCGGGAAGCCATCCGGCAAGAGCGAGAGCACTTGCGAGAACCAAGCGGGCGAGAAAGGTTTGCGGAGCCGAAGTCATCGAAATTTCCCTGCTGAAAATGCTTGCTGCGGAGGCGCTTACGAGAAGGCCAGGACTGCCAGAACGATGGTGCTAACGCCGAATAATGAGCCGAGCATGGCAATCTTCGGCATGTGTGGAGCAAAACGGGCCGGCTTTCCGGCCTTGATCCGGCTGATGGTGATCCGGCCCGTCACCGAGACGACGGTCAATAGCACGACCGACAGCATCTTCAGGTGAAATAGGGGGGCGAGCCCGGCGCCGCCGCTATAGGCGAGCCATAACAGCAACGGCCCGGTAATCCACAGCAGGATGACCGCATGAAAGCTCATGGTCGCGATACGCGGCATGATCCCGCGCAGGATCTTGGCGGCATCCGCATCGGCAGCCATGGCCGCGCGCAGGACCAGCAGGTTGGCAAGCCCGCCGCCGACGCCTGCGGTGAAGGCCAGAATGTGCAGCAATTTCAAAAGCGTAATCATGACGCCGTCATCTCTCCTCTTGGCCGCCTGTTCCGGCCCGATAGCGCACAGGCTAGACGATGGAAACGGGCGGTGCCATGGGGAAGTGTGCGGGGGAAGTGCTCGGGGGAATTGCCTTCCGGCGGCGTCAGGTTCGCCGGAAGGCATCCTCACCGGCGATGCCCTAGAGGCTCTGGCCGCCGGAGACCTCGATCCTCTGGGCGGTCATCCAGCCGAAGTCGCCGGCAAGCAGGCTGGAGATGGCGCCACCGATATCGTCCGGCAATCCGACCCGGCCCATGGCCGTCGCGGCGGCGATGTGGCGGTTGAGGTCTGCGTTGTCACGGACCACGCCGCCGCCGAAATCGGTCTCGATGGCGCCCGGAGCGACGGCGTTGACGGTGATCCGCCGGCCTCCAAGCTCCTTCGCCTGGTAACGGGTCAGGACCTCGATCGCTCCCTTCATCGCTCCGTAAGCGGCATAACCCGGCAGGGCGAAGCGGGCGAGGCCGGAGGAGATGTTGACGATCCGGCCGCCGTCCTCGATCAGCGGCAGCAGGCGCTGGGTCAGGAAGAACACGCCCTTGAGATGGATGTTCACCAGCCGGTCGAACTCGTCCTCAGTCGTCTCCGCGAAGGGTTTGAACACGCCGATGCCGGCGTTGTTGACGAGGAAGTCGATGCTGTCGCGGCCGCAGGTGTCTTTCAGGGCTGTCTTGAGGCGCTCCGCGAAAGCTGTAAATCCGCTGGTGTCAGACGTGTCGAGCTGCAGGGCGACCGCCTTGCCGCCGAGGGCTGCGACCTCAGCGGCCACGCTATCGGCATCCGTCTTGCCGGAATGATAGGTCAGAACCGTGTCGATCCCCTTGCGGGCAAGGTGAACGACGGTGTTGCGGCCCAGGCCACGGCTGCCGCCGGTGATCAGGGCGATTTTTCGGGTATCGGTCATATTGTCTCTCCGTTGGGGTGGAGTGGTTGGCGATAGCTCCGAAATAGGCGAAAGGGCGCGGTGGAACCTGCCGCATCCTCCTGAAAATCTGCCTGATCCTCCAAAAGATGGCTTTCCAGCGCTTGCGTTCGGCGCCTGCTGGATGTAGCCCGGAAACAAGCAGGAGAATAAGATCGGTGACGGTTGAGGAATTAGCCCGGAAAGTGCTGGAGTTCGCGGATATCCGCCAGGCGGGCGATCAGCCAATGCCGGTCGGGGTAGACGGACTGAGCCTGGTGCGCCAGCGTGCTCCCTCGGAGATTTATCCGGTGGTCTATCAGCCGATTTTCTGCCTGGTTCTCCAGGGGGCGAAGGAAACCTATCTGGGCAATCGAACGGTCAGGTTCGCCAGAATGGAATCGCTGATCGTCGGACTGGACCTGCCGGCGCTCGCCCGGGTGGTGCAGGCAAGCCAACGCGAGCCTTACGTGGCGCTGGCGCTGGCGCTCGACATGACGCTGATCCGGGAACTTGCCGGGGAGACCGGCAGCTGCGCGGGTTCCGGCCCACGGGCGGCAGAGGCGGTGGTAACGGGTCAGGCCGATGAGGCGGTGCTCGATGCCATGGGACGCCTCTTTGCCTTGCACGACAAACCGGACGCTGCCCGGGTTCTGGAGCCGCTGATCCGGAAGGAAATTCATTACTGGCTGCTGACTGCCCGCCACGGTCAGATCCTGCGCGATCTGGCGGAGCAGGACAGCCACGCGGCCAGGATCGCCCGGGCGATTGCCGTCATCAGGCGCAGCTTCTCCTCGCCGCTCAGGGTCGAGGATCTGGCTCGGGCGGCCGGCATGAGCGGGTCGGCCTTTCATGCCCATTTCAAGGCGATCACGGGGACGACGCCGCTTCAATTCCAGAAGCAATTGCGGCTGATGGAGGCGCGACGGCTGATGCAGGCGGAAAAGCTTTCGGTGGCCAGTACCGCGTTTCAGGTCGGCTATGAAAGCCCGACCCAGTTCAGCCGGGAATACGCCCGCCACTTTGGTGCCTCGCCACGGAGCGACCGGGCGAAGACACCGGTTGAAGCGCTTATCTAGACGAAGAGTTCGCCGCGGGCCACGAGGGTGGCCTGGCCGCCGATGCGGATGGCGTGCATGGCGCCGTTTTCGATGTCGATCTCCAGGTCGATCAGCGACGGGCGGCCCATTTCGAAGCCCTGCTCGATGCGGATATGGTGGGTGCCGCTGGGCAGATCGTCGAAAAAATGGACGGCGCCGGCGAAGGCTGCGGCCGCGGATCCGGTCGCGGGATCCTCGGTGATGCCCATGGCCGGTGCGAACATGCGCGCATGGAACGCGCTTTCATGGGCGCGGGTCTCGCGGCAATAGACGTAGGCGTCCGTGTGGGTGTCGTTGCCGAAGGCATCGTGCCAGACGGTGAGGTCCGGCTTGGCGCGGGCTAGCGCGCCGAGGTCGCGAACCGGAATGAAGTTGAACGGGGCGCCGACCTGATAGCGGGACGGTGCGTGGTTTTCGAAACCGATATCGACCGGATCGAGGCTGAGAGCGGCTGCGATCAGTTCCTTGTCGCGGGTCGGTCCGGCGGGTTCGGGCAGCTTCGGCACGTCGAATTCGGCGAAGGCGGCGGCATTTTCCCTGAGCACCACGGCGCAACGTACGGCACCGATCTGTTCCTTCAGAACGACGACCGCATCCTGTTCGCCGCTGATGTCACCGAAACGTTCCATCGCCATCAGGATCGCGGTGCCGACGGTCGGATGCCCGGCAAAGGGCAGTTCCAGCGTGGGCGTGAAAATGCGGATGTTGGCCGTATGCCCGGGATTTTCCGGCGGAAACACGAAAACCGTCTCGGAGAGGTTGAATTCCTTGGCGATCGCCTGCATTCGCTCGTCACTCAAGCCTTCCGCATCGAGCACAACGGCGAGCGGGTTTCCGGCGAGGGATTTGTTGGTAAAGACATCGAGGACGGCGTAGCGACGGCCCATCGGCAGCTTCTCCATTGGTTTTCAAAGGCATCGAACGAGACCGGACTGTTGCACGGAAGACTGCCGACTGCCACCCCGTAGCTTTGCGCATTGGACAATAAAAGATTAACCGGCTCATGGTCCGGACCCTGGTATCAGGCCGGCGCGGCGGCAGGCAGAAGCATTCTTGCGATGTCCCGGGCAAACGGTACGAAATTCGGAGATGTCAGATCCTGTGGATGACGCAGGATCCGGATATCGGAGAGTTCCTGTTCCTCACTCGCCATCGAATGCCGCAGGATCCGGTCGCGCAAGGGTTCGGCGGCAAGCGGAACGTCGAGGACACGGGCGATGGAGATCCGGGGCCCGTCCATGATCGCGTAAAGTGGTCCGGCGGTGATGTCGTCGGCGCCAAGGCCCGTTTCCTCGTCGAGTTCGCGTAAAATGGCACCGAGAATATCCACGGTGCCGTCTTCCCGAATATCCGAGGGATCCAGGTTGCCGCCCGGCGGATAGATCCTGCCGGCATTGGCCGTGTTTTGCGACATGACCCCGTAGAGCAGGGCGCCGTCCGACGATCTCAAGACCGCCGAGCCGAAAATATTGTGCGTGTCGAGGTCCGGAGCGCCCCAGTCGCGCCAGGTCAGAAAAGCGGCATAGGAGCATTCCCGGCAGGTGCCGGTGAAATGGCCGTCGGCGAGCGTGTAGCCAGCAAGTTTCAGCGTGCGACCGTTCCAGAGGGAGGGGTTCTTTCGGAGGAGTTCGGCCCAATGGGCTTTGACTTCCCCGGCATGCCGGCGTTCGAATGCCCATGGCGTAGCGCGGTCAATGGTGAGCCTTACCGACTTCAGGGGAAAGATTTCGGCGCGAAGCGGCTTTTCCATGATCGGAATGACCCCGTCGGGAGACATCCGGCCCGGCCGCTCGGACAGGGTGGAGAAGCCCCGGTTTTCGTAAAAGGCGCGCGCGAAGTGGTCGCTTTCGAGTACGATCCGGTTTTTGCCGCAGGCCCGGGCCCGATCGGCCATGCGTTGCAACAGCAGACTGCCGATGCCTTGCCGCATCGCCTCAGGCGCAACGAACAGGAACTCAAGATAGAGGCAGTCCTCACGCATCTTGCCGCCGGCGAAGGCGACGGGCCGGCCGTTTTGCTCGGCGACGATCAGATCAAGGGACGCGAGCGTTGCATGGGTGATGCGGTACTCGCTGCGAAACGCCTCGATACGCTCCAGGGGGTATCCCCAGGAGGCTTTGGACCGGTGCAGGATATCGGTGAGTATGCCGGTATCGCCCGCATGCGCCGGGCGGAGTTTCAAGGTCATCCGCAGTCTTTGGCCCGTTCCGTTGTCTCCCCTCAGGGGTAGCCTGCCAGCGTAAATCCGGCAAGCAGGAGGCTGCCGGGCAGACAAAAAAGGCGGCATCCATCGGAGATGGACGCCGCCAGTGGTTGCTTGGTGGGCAAGCAAAGCGGGAAGTTAGGGGCCTGGCCCTAGCGGATGAACGTGCCGCTGCGCAGTTCGTTGACGGCCTGTATCAGTTCCTCACGGGTGTTCATGACGATGGGGCCATGCCATGCGACCGGCTCCCGGATCGGGGCGCCGGAGACGAGAAGGAAGCGGATGCCTTCTTCGCCGGCCTGGACGACGATTTCGTCGCCGGAACCGAACATGACCAGGGTTCGGTTTCCGGTCTGGTCACGCACATGCAGTTCCGTGCCGTCCAGTTCCTTTTCGGTCAGAACCCCAACGGGATCGGAGGCATCAGCAAAGGCTCCCGAGCCTTCGAAAACATAGGCGAAGGTCTGCTTGTAGGTGTCGACCTTCAGCCGCTTCTTCACCCCGGCGGGCACGGAGACATCCAGGTATTGCGGTTCGGCGGCAATCCCGTCGACGGGGCCGGATTTACCCCAGAAATCGCCGCAGATGACGCGCACAGTGGTGCCGTCGTCGTCGACGACAACGGGGATGTCGCCTGAGCTGACGTCCTGGTAGCGCGGTTCGGACATTTTCAGCGACGAGGGCAGATTGGCCCAGAGCTGAAATCCGTGCATGCGTCCCTTGTCATCGCCCTTGGGCATTTCCTGGTGCATGATGCCGCGCCCGGCGGTCATCCATTGAACGTCCCCGGCGCCCAGGTTTCCGGTGTTGCCCAGGCTGTCGCCATGGGCGACCGTCCCCGCCAACACGTAGGTGATCGTTTCGATCCCGCGATGGGGATGCCAGGGAAAGCCTGCGAGGTAGTCCTCGGGCCGTTCGCTTCTAAAATCGTCGAGGAGCAGAAACGGGTCAAGCATCTCCGGATCCTGAAATCCGAACACGCGTTCCAGTTTCACTCCGGCCCCTTCAAGGGTCGGCTGGGTGCTGCCGATATGAGTTATGGGCCGAATGGACATTAAACCTGACTCCAGTATGTATTGGTCCTAAAATAGTGGACGGCATGCAGGTTCCCATCGGCCTGAGACAAACAGTCTGTTCACTGTGGGGAAACAATAGCGGGCCGGTCTTGGAAGTGGCCGAGGTGAGGCCTATCTTCTGCAAACAGCCTCAGGCAGGTTCGGCGCATGTGGCCCGAACCCAAAACGTCCTGTCTCCGTCTTCTCAAACGCTTCAAGATCCAAACGATTTATGTCCGCGATCATTTCTGTCCAGTCCCTTACGAAATCCTATGACGGCGGATTCCAGGCGCTCAAGTCGGTGTCGCTCGACATCGCCGAGGGCGAGGTTTTCGCTCTGCTCGGTCCGAACGGCGCCGGCAAAACGACGTTGATCAGCACGATCTGCGGGCTGGTCCGGCCGACTTCGGGGAGCATCACCGTCGGAGGCTTCGATGCCATCCGGGACTATCGGGAGGCACGAAAGCTGATCGGTCTGGTGCCCCAGGAAATGCCGGTCTCTCATTTCGAGAAGGTCATCGACATGGTGTCCTTCAGCCGCGGGCTGTTCGGCCTGCGGAGCAATCCCGCCCTGGTCGAGGGGATCCTGAAGGACCTGAGCCTGTGGGACAAGCGCCGGGCGCCGATCATGGCGCTGTCGGGCGGCATGAAGCGGCGGCTCCTGGTCGCCAAGGCGCTGGCCCACGAGCCGAAGGTGTTGTTCCTGGACGAACCGACAGCCGGCGTGGACGTGGAATTGCGCCGCGACATGTGGCGTATCGTCGAAAGCCTGCAGGACCGGGGCGTGACGATCATCCTGACCACTCACTACATCGAAGAGGCGGAGGAGATGGCCGACCGGGTCGGGGTGATCAACAAGGGCGAGATCATCCTGGTGGAGGAAAAGAACGAGCTGATGCGCAAGCTCGGCCGCAAGGAACTCACTCTATACCTGCAGTCCCCGATCAGTGAACTGCCGGCAGGGCTGGAGGCGCATGACCTGACCATCGGCGCGGAAGGCAGGTCGCTGGTCTATACCTACGACACCAAGGGCGACCGCACCGGCATCACCACGCTTTTGAACGATCTGTCGAAGGCCGGCGTTCATTTTCACGATCTGAACACGACCCAGAGTTCCCTGGAGGACATCTTCGTCGATCTGGTAAAGGCAGAGACATGAATTTTCAGGCGGTCAAGGCGATCTATTTCTACGAAATGGCCCGTACGGGCCGCACGCTGATGCAGTCGATCATCTCGCCGGTGATTTCCACGACGCTTTATTTCGTCGTCTTCGGCGCGGCGATCGGCTCGCGGATCAGCGAGGTGGACGGGGTTTCCTACGGCGCCTTCATCGTGCCGGGTCTGATCATGCTGTCGCTGATGACACAGAGCCTGTCCAACGCGGCCTTCGGGATCTATTTCCCGAAATTCACGGGCACGATCTACGAGATCCTGTCGGCGCCTGTGTCCTTTTTCGAAATCACCGTCGCCTATATCGGGGCTGCGGCGACCAAGGCCGTTCTCGTCGGGGCGATCATCTTCGTGACCGCCACGTTTTTCGTGCCGATCGAAGTGCAGCACCCGGTCTGGATGGTGGCGTTCTTCCTGCTGACCGCGATGACCTTCGCCCTGCTCGGCTTCATTATCGGGATCTGGGCCGATACGTTCGAGAAGCTGCAATTCGTACCGCTTCTGATCGTCACGCCGCTCGCCTTCCTCGGTGGCAGCTTCTATTCCATCAGCATGTTGCCGGATTTCTGGCAGAAGGTGACGCTGGCCAATCCGGTCGTGTATCTCATCTCCGGCTTCCGCTGGAGTTTCTATGGCAAGGCCGATGTCAGTCTTCCGCTGTCGCTCGGCATGACCCTTCTGTTCCTTGTTATCTGTCTTGTAATCATTCGCTGGATATTCAAAACAGGGTACAAGCTGAAGGCCTGAGGGGCAAAAACGTGGCAGACAAGGTGAAGCGGATCATGTCGGGAAATTCGGGAAGGCCGTTGCTTGCCGTGGCCATGGCGCTTGCGCTTGCCGCCTGTCAGACGGCGGGCGGAGCGGTGGCGCCAGCGCCAACGCCTGTCGTCTCGCAGGCTGCCCCCCCGCCACAGGTTGAGGCGGTCGCCTATACGTCGTCGGCACCTGCGTCGGCTGCGAGCTACTCGGAAGTCGTCATTGATATGGCAACCGGGTCGCAGCTTTATGCCCATGACGCGGACAAGATCCGCTATCCGGCCTCGCTTACCAAAATGATGACGCTCTATCTGCTGTTCGATGAGGTCGGCAGCGGCCGGTATTCGCTTTCAAGTCCCTTGATGGTCTCGGCGAAAGCGGCAAGCCAGCCGCCGGCCAAGCTCGGCTTGAAGCCGGGGTCGACGATCACGGTGGAACAGGCTGCCCGGGCGCTGGCTGTTAAGTCGGCGAACGACGTGGCGGTGGCGATCGCGGAGAATATCTCCGGCAGCGAAGACGCCTTTGCCGCCAAAATGAACGCGCAGGCGCGGGCCCTGGGCCTCACCAGAACCCGGTTTGTCAATGCCAGCGGATTACCGGACGCGGGTCACGTGTCGACCGCGCGGGACATGGCCCGGCTCGGTCGGGCGCTGAAAACCCGGTTTCCCCAATATGCCGGCTATTTCCGGGCGAAGTCCTTCACCTACGCGGGCCGGACCTACAAGACGACGAACAACCTGCTCGGCAAGGTGCCCGGTGTCGACGGACTGAAAACGGGACACACCAACGAGGCGGGCTATAATCTGGTGGCGACAGCGCACCGGGGCGGCGAACGGCGCCTCGTCGTGGTCATGGGCAGCAGGAGCGAAGGCGCCCGCGACAAGGAAGTCACCCGCCTTCTTGAGGCGTCCTTCTAGCCTACCGGAAAAGGCCGGCGCTCAGGCGGCGTCGGCAAGGCAGACACGGTTGCGGCCGGTGTTCTTGGATTGATAGAGGCCCTGGTCGACACAGCGCATCAGGCCCTTGTGGCCGAGATCGCCGCCCGTGCCGTGATAGACGCCGGCCGACAGGGTCAGCCGGAATTCGGCCGGGGCGAAGTCCAGAGGGGCCTCGGCCACGCTCTGGCGGATCGCTTCGGCGATCCGGACCGCATCTTCCTGGGAAACGTCCGGCAGAATGGCCGCGAACTCCTCGCCGCCAAGGCGGGCGAGACAATCTTCGTCGCGCAGGTGCCATTTGATCAGGTCGGCGCAAAACTGGAGCGCCTCGTCGCCCGCAACATGGCCGAAACGGTCGTTGACCTGCTTGAAGTGATCGAGATCGAACTGCAGGACTGCGAAGGCCTTCCGGGCTTCATCCGACAGCAGGGCCTTCAAGCGGAGTTCGAATTCGCGCCGGTTATAGACGCCGGTCAGGGGATCGCGATGGGCCGCATCGCGCTGTTCCGCAACCGCTTGCTCAAACGCAATGGCGAGAGAAAAGGCGCCGCTCGCGCTCACATAGATCAGGGATATTAGCATATGGAATGTCTGGACCGCGTCGCTCGGCAGACCGATGTCCACATTCTGCCAATTGGCAACCCCCTGGATGACGCGCACCAAGAACGAGATGCCGACCAGGACATAAGCAAGGGTCAGACCGTGTCGGGAAGAAAGATGGGTTGCCTTCATGTCCCAATATTCCCGTGCCGTGCCGAAAGCGAGCGCTGACAGCATGACACTGGTCACGGTGTAGATCAGTGCGTAGTCGTGCATGGCGAGCGCCGGTAGGCCGGCTGCGACCAGGATGGTCAGAGGCATCCAGATTCTGACACCGCAGGGTTTGTTGCCGGCAAATTGGCGGGCCGCGTTCCAGTGCAGCGCGAAGCCCGCCAGAAAAAGGCCGTTGGGAACGAGATGAGCGACGGCCGCAGGCAGGTGCGCTCTGGCGAAAACGAAAATCAGGGCGGAGGCCAGGACGAGGTTCGCAACGGTCCATGTCCGCCAGTAGCGGGCCCGTTTCATGTCGCGGAAAGCGGCCAGGAAAGCGATTGAAAATACTACCAGAATAACGGCATTGGCCGCCAAAAGGGTAAATTTGTCCACGGCAGAAAAGCCTTCGAATGGGAATGATAAGGTAAAAGACGTATCGATGTGATGTCGCGGACTCTAGGCAGGACCCCTTGCAGCGTGTTTAACGGACTCGGTAAAATTTTATCGACCCGGGCAGGAAATTGTTTCAGCCGTGTGAGGGGGCGTGAGGAGGTTGGTGCTAAGCCTTTGAAAGCGTGGCTTGATCAGGGACGGAAACATTCAGAAATGCGGCAAAACCGCGCTTTTGGGCATTGTTATTTTTTCCAATGTTTTTTTGACGTTGCCGGGTCACGGTTCGGTTTTCCTGCATTCAACTGGAGGTCGTGGAGTTAACAAATCCAAACCGGATACCTCGTCGGTCGGATTGCCGGCCAGGGCGTGTTAACGCCTTATGACCCCGGGTCACTGTGTTTTTGCCAGCACAAACAATACCTTGCAGTGGCAAATGGATCATCGGCGGCCACAATTAAGAGATGCGGGCGGTTTTGAGGTGTCGGGATTGAATATGATCCGCAGGATGAGTCATTATCAAAAGCGGTCGGTGTCGGGTCTCGGGCTATATGAACAGGAAGACGTCAGCGTTTTTGCTCTGTGCCTTTTGGCTTTCGGCGGCGGCATCGCCTGCCGGCGCGGTCGAGAGCGGCCATGACGTGCTCAAGTCCCTGAGCCGGGAGACGGTCGAAGACAGCCTGTCTTCCCGTGGGCGCGACAGTCTGGATGAAACCCTCGAGCCTGAATTTCTGGAGCTGGATACCTTGCGGGCCGCGGCTGGGGAAGGGGATCCGGAGGCGCATTTCCGCTTGGGGTTGGCCTATGAAAACGACCGGTTCTGGACGCCGGACTACGACAAGGCCTTCGCTCATTTCAAGGCGGCGGCGGATGCGGGTTATCCGGCAGCCAAGGGCGCTCTGGGGCAATATTACCAGCTTGGTCTGGGGGCGCCGAAGGACCTGAAAAAGGCGGTCTGGCTTTATCAGGATGCCGCCGATTACGGCCACTACTGGAGCGGAATGCGGCTCGGAGCCATGTACCTGAATGGTCTGGGCGTGCGCAAGGATCTGGGCCGGGCCCATTTCTGGATCAAGTGGGCGTCCGAAAATGGTGTGCTGCAGGCGACCGACTGGTTGGGCTGGCTTTACGAGAACGGCTGGGGCGTCGAGCAGAATTACGAAACCGCAGCGAAATACTACAGGCAGGCGATCGAGGACGGCTACACCGACAGTTATGCTTCGCTCGGGTTGCTTTACGAGGATGGTATGCTGGAGCCAGGCGGCGCTGAGAAGGCCGTGGAGTTTTACCGGCAGGGGGCGGATCGCGACGATCCCCGCTCGATCCACTACCTGGGCGAAATGTACTGGGCCGGGTCGGGTGTGGCGCGGAACTACGCGAAAGCGGCTGAGCTTTTCCGGCGGTCCATAGCGCTGGGCCGGGAGCGTGCGAATATCTCTCTCGGTGTCGCCTATGAAACCGGTAAGGGGGTGACCGAGGATGCCGCAGCCGCCTTCAAACACTACAAGGCGATGGTGGATTATGACCGGGACCCTCAGGCGGTCGCCTATATGGCGTCCCTGATGGATCGAGGTCTGGGCACGCAAAAGGATCTGGAAAAGGCGCGCGCGCTTTTCATCGAGGCGGCAGACAGAGGCTACGGCTACGCCCAATACGAAGCCGGACGGATGCTGCTCTACGGGCTGGGCGGTGAGGCACAGCCGCAACGGGGCGCGCAGATATATCCGGGCGGCGGCAGAAGACGGGCGCTCCTATGCGCAGGTTCTGCTGGGTAACATGTACTACTGGGGCAATGGGGTCGCGGAAGACGACAAGGAGGCGTTCGACTGGTTCACGAAGGCCTACGAAATCGATCCAGAGGCCGGCGCCTTCGCGCTCGCACAGTGCTATCAATACGGTGTCGGCGTTGAACAGGATGTCGCAAAGGCCCGCGAGATTTATCTGCAAGTTGCCTCCGAAGATGCCGATGCGGCAACCGGGCTCGGCGATATTTATGCGGACAAGAATGCGGGCTTTTATGACCTGAAGCAGGCGTACGCTTATTACCGGCAGGGCCATGAAGGCGGGGATATCGACGGAACCGTGATGCTGGGCGAGGCCTATTTCAAGGGCGAAGGCATCGGGCGGGATTACAAGCGTGCGGCGGAGCTTTTCCGGAAAGGCGCCGAACACGATAATGCGCTTGCGATGGCCTATCTCGGCCACATGGCGGAGGACGGGCTTGCCACCGCAAAGGACGTCAAGGCCGCGGTCGGATGGTACGAAAAGGCTGCACTTGGGGACAACGCCTATTCGGCGCGACGCCTTGTCGACATCTACACCAACAGCCGGGACGCGCTGCGGGATCGGAAAAAGGCGCTTCACTGGCAGATCAAGCTTGGAGCAGGCGGTGACACCAAGCTGGCTTTCGAAGCGGCAGAGGCATTGTCGGGTAGCGCCATGCTCGGCGATAAACAGACGGCGCTGGACCTTTACAAGGTCGCCGCGGATGACGGGAACCTGGAGGCGACGGTCAAATGGGGCCGGGGGCAGATCCTGGAAGAGGCGTCCGAACCGGATTTTCACGGTGCTGTCGAACGGTTACTGAAGATCTCGAAGTCCGATCCCCTGGCGAGCCTCGGGCCGCTGTCCGGTCTGGTGCGCAACACGGAAACCGGCAAGTGGCAGAAGCAGGGGGAGCGGAACAGGAACCTGTTTCTCGGTCTGGCTTATCAATACGGGATCGCGCTACCGGTCGACCCGGGAAAAGCGGAAAAGCATCTGAGGCTGGCCGCCGAAGACGCGGATCATCTTCCCTCGGCCCGCTATGCCCTGGCCGATTTTCTGCTGACGCAGGTGGCAGACCGTCCCGGTGCGCAGGAAGAGGCGTTTGGACACCTGGAATTTGCGGCCAATCGTGGCCTGACGGTCGCCCAGCAACGTCTGGGGGCTGCCTATTTCGACGGGACCGGGACACCTCGCGATAAAGATAAGGCTGCATTCTGGTGGCAGCTTGCGGCCAGGAAATCCAACAAGGCGCGGCTTGCCACCGCGGACCTCGTTCTTGACACCAAAACGGATGCAGACGAGCGGGAAGAAGCTGTGAGTTTTCTGGAAGACGAGGCCGAAACCGGAAATGCGGCGGCCGCGGCGGCTCTGGGCACCTACCATGCCTATCGGGCCGACCAGCCGCGCTTCGATCTGGCGCTGCACTGGTTCGAAAAGGCCGCCCGGTTCGGGGAACCGCATGCGCTGACGGATATCGGCTATCTCTACAAGAACGGCAAACTCGACAAGACGGATGCTGCGCTTGCGTGCGACTATTTCCTGAGAGCCGTCCAGGCGGGAGATGAGCAGGCGGCGGCGGAAGTGGAACTGTGTACCCAGGCCGGGACCAGAGTGGCGCATGGCAAATCGAAGGCGCCGAATTCACACTGAGGTCCTTCGGGGCCTCGCGGTGTTCGGCCTTATGTGCAATGTGAACCGGCAAGCGGGCAGGTGCGTGCAGGCTTAAGCCGGGGGCTTTGGCTGTCAGGCGAATGGCCCGATCGGAGGCAACACGATGGAACGGAGGGGGCCATGAGCGAACGCGGTGTTGTCCATGCCATGTTTACATTGGAACGGGTCTACAGGGCGCCGAGGGATCGGGTTTTCGATGCCTTTGCCGATTTCGAAAAGAAACGGCAATGGTTCGGAAACCGGGAGGCGACTTCGGCCGCATCGATGGACTTCCGCGTCGGCGGGCGCGAACACAGCCACGGCGTCGTGAACTATCACGACCACAGCCATTCCTACCGGTTCGATTCCATCTACCTGGACATCGTCGCGGATGAGCGGATCATTTATGCCTATGACATGGATGCGGACGGCCGGCATATCTCTGCATCACTGACCACCATCGAGCTGTTCGATGTGCCGGGCGGTACAAGGCTGAAATTCACCGAGCAGGGGGCCTTTTTCGATGGCTACGATGACCCGGAGATGCGCGAGGCCGGGACCGGCGATCTCCTGGACGCGCTGGGGCGGGTGGTGGAGGGTATGGCCTAGCGCGCACAAAGCAAAACGGCCCGCCGGTGGGCGGGCCGCTGCAAGCCGGTTGATACCGAAACTTAGTTCTTGGTCTTGTCAACCAGGGCGTTGGACTTGATCCACGGCATCATGCCGCGCAGGCGCTCGCCGACTTCCTCGATCTGGTGCGCGTCGTTCAGACGGCGGGTTGCCTTGAACTTGGCGGCACCTGCCCGGTACTCTTGCATCCAGTCGGAGGTGAACTTGCCGGTCTGGATGTCGGTCAGGACGCGCTTCATTTCAGCCTTGGTTTCGGCGGTGACGATGCGCGGGCCGGTGACGTATTCGCCCCATTCAGCCGTGTTGGAGATGGAGTAGTTCATGTTGGCGATGCCGCCTTCGTAGATCAGGTCCACGATCAGCTTCACTTCGTGCAGGCACTCGAAATAGGCCATTTCCGGAGCGTAACCGGCTTCGACCAGGGTTTCGAAACCGGCGCGGATCAGTTCGACGAGACCGCCGCACAGAACGGCCTGTTCGCCGAAGAGGTCGGTTTCGCACTCTTCCTTGAAGGAGGTTTCGATGATGCCCGAACGGCCGCCACCGACGCCGCAGGCGTAGGACAGGCCAAGGTCATGGGCATTGCCGGAGGCGTCCTGGTGGACGGCGATCAGGCAGGGCACGCCGCCGCCGCGCTGGTATTCGGAGCGCACGGTGTGGCCCGGGCCCTTCGGCGCGACCATCAGAACGTCGACGGTGGACTTCGGCTCGATTAGGCCGAAGTGGACGTTGAGGCCGTGGGCAAAGGCAATGGCAGCGCCGTCGCGGATGTTGGCGGCGATGTGATCCTTGTAGATGTCGGCCTGGAGTTCGTCCGGGGTCGCCATCATCATCAGGTCGGCCCAGGCAGCGCCTTCCGCCACGTTCATGACCTTGAAGCCGTCGGCTTCGGCCTTCAGAGCGGTGGTGGAGCCTTCGCGCAGCGCAACGGCGATTTCGGTGCAGCCGCTGTCCTTCAGGTTCATGGCATGGGCACGGCCCTGGGAACCGTAACCGATGACGAGGACTTTCTTGGACTTGATCAGGTTCAGATCGGCATCGCGATCGTAATAAACACGCATGGGTCTTCCTTTCTCCCGTTTGTCATGGGGGACCCGGCCTTTTTTCCGGTGTCCCGATCTTTCGAACGTATTCCGTGGTTGTTGGCTTTCCGGTGCCTGTCAGGCCCCGAAGAGCCGGTAAAACCTGTCGACCGCGTCTCTTGCCTGGGCTTCGAGATCGCGTTCCGCATCACTTGGCGTATCGCCGAGCAGCAGGCGGATATGAACGTCGCGGACGGCCAGGCCGTAGAGCACCTGATAGGCCTCTTCCGCGTCGTTGAACTTGATCAGTCCGCGGTGGCGGCCGGCTTCCAGCAGAGAGCGGGCGCGGGCGGAGATCATGTGCTTGCCGCGCACCAGAAGCAGCCGTCCGAGACGGCTGTCGTCCCGGTTCGACTGGCCGATGGAAAGCCGATTGAGCGCCAGCGACGTCTCGCCGAACAGAACCGCAAGCAGTTCCGTGGCGAAGGCGACCAGATGTGCCTTGAAGGTTTCCGCATCCGCCGTGGCGCCGCTTTCAGGCGGGAAATGCACCTTGCTCGCCTGATAGGCGACGACTGCGGCCAGCAAGCCGTCCCGGTCGCCGAACCACTTGTAGAGGCTTTCCTTGGAGCAGTTGGCGGTGCGTGCCAGACCCGCCGTCGTCAACGCCTTTTCTCCACCGCCGACGAGCAGCGCGAGCGCATGCTCCAGCACCGCTTCCTGGCGCGGCGTGAAGGCGATGTCTTCGAACTCGGGGTCGATGGTGCGGGCGGACATGGACATGAGCGTTGCTGAAAAGTGTTTGTACCGTACGGTACGGTTCGGGAGTTATGGCGGAGCCGGAGAGGAAGGTCAAGGGGGAAATTGAGGGCGGTGAAAGCCTGTCCTGTGAGGTCTTCTGCCGCAGCCCCTCTTTTCAAACAGCAATCCAAACTATAAATATGAGTAATTAACTCATATTTAGGAATTCCAATGGCTGCCCCCCAGAAACGCAAACCCCGCATCCTGATCGTCAAATCCTCCCGCTACCTTACCCCCCACATGGTCCGCGTCACGCTGACCGGCGACGATCTGGCCGATTTTCCCGAAGGACAGGAAGGCGCCCATTGCAAGCTTGTTTTTCCGCACGCCGATGACAGCCTCGAGGCGTTCTCCGTCCTTTACGCGGAAGGGCGGCCGAAGGAGCGCCTTCATCCGATCCGCACCTACACGGTGCGTTCTTTCCGTCCCGAGACCCAGGAAATGGATATCGATTTCGTCGCCCACGGGGACGAGGGGCCCGCAACGCTCTGGGCACAGAAAGCGGCGCCCGGTGATTTCCTGGCCTTCATGGGGCCGGGGCCGGTAAAGCTGACGGAGTTTTATGCCGACTGGTACCTGGTGGCCGCCGACATGTCGGCGCTGCCCGTTGCCGCCGCGACCCTGGAAGCCATGCCGGAGACCGCCAGGGGGATCGCGATCTTTGAAGTCCATTCGGAGGCGGACCGGCAGGAGATCGACATGCCTGAAGGCATCGAGGTCCACTGGCTGGTCCAGGACGTCCCGCATCTGCCGTCGGCAGCGCAGATCGACTTCATTCGTGATCTCACCTTCCCGGAAGGCCGGATCCAGACCTGCATTGCCGGCGAGAGCGGCGTTATCCGCGAGCTGCGCATGCTGGTGCAGAACGAGCGCGGCATCGACAAGGCCGACGCCTATATTTCCGGCTACTGGAAGATCGGGATGGTCGAGGACCAGCATCAGGAAGCCAAGCGGGCAGGGGCTGCCGGGTAGAACGTCTGCGCCGCCGGTCGCCGGGCGGTTATGCCTGCCTGCGGCCGAAGGTCTGACGGCTCCGTTGCGAGGGGATCTGCACCGACGGGGGCGGTGCGTAGGTCTGAGGCGTTGGCGTGTCCGTGTCGGTGGATGGCTCGAAGCCCCCGATACCCATGTCCCGGCTGCGCTCGATGCCGCAGAAATAGATCATCAGTCCGGTTCCGACGGTTGGAAGCAGGAAGGTCAGATACCAGAAACCGCTTCGGCCGCTGTCCCTCAGCCGGTTGAGGCATGTCGAGAAATTCGCGAACAGGACCGAAAGGAGTATTCCGATGAGCGCCCATGTCTCACCGGATGTGCGTGTGCTGACCGGCTCGGAGCGGTCCGACAGAAGAAATGCGGTCAGAAAAAGCCCGGCAAAAGCGGCGCCGAATATTCCAAGCTGCGCCAGCCACCACTGGAGCCTGGTCATCTGCCCCTGAAACGGATTGAAAAGAAAAGCCATACTGAAACTCCTGACAATAGGGGTTTCGTATCCTGCGCAGGTGAAAATTCACTAAATGGAACCCTGGGTTTAGTCATCTGCGGGACGGCCCGCATGAAAAACCGCCCTGTAGTAATCGCCTAATACCCGTTCCCGCCGCGCGCCTGCTAGCGTTTCTCCCGTTCAAGCTTGCTAACGGGAGGTTGCGATGAGCGCGAAAAAGATCCTGATGATTACCGGTGACTTCACCGAAGACTACGAAACCATGGTGCCGTTCCAGACGCTGCTGGCGGTCGGCCACGCGGTGGATGCGGTCTGTCCGGGCAAGAAGGCCGGTGAGACGGTGGCTACCTCGATCCACGATTTCGAGGGCGACCAGACTTACTCGGAAAAGCGCGGGCACAATTTCGCACTGAATGCCACGTTCGCCGATATCGATCCGGCCGATTACGATGCTCTCGTGATCCCGGGCGGTCGGGCGCCGGAGTACCTGCGTCTCGATGCGGATGTGATTGCCGCCGTGAAGCATTTCTTCGACGCGGGCAAGCCGGTCGCCGCCATCTGTCACGGCGCCCAGCTCCTTGCCGCAGCAAGGGTGATCGAGGGGCGAACGGTGTCGGCCTATCCGGCCTGCCGTCCGGAAGTGGAACTTGCCGGCGGCACCTACGCCGAGATCGCCATCGACGCGGCGGTCACCGACGGTAATCTGGTCACGGCCCCGGCCTGGCCGGCCCATCCGGCATGGCTCAGCCAGTTCATGGCCGTACTGTCCGGCGAGGCGGCAGGCTCGCTGGCCGCCTGATAAAGGCTTTTTGGCCTGCAGAGTTTCGGACGGTTCCTGCCTTGGCAGCGGGCCGTCCGGACCTTATTTTCAGACTGGCCCGAGGAGGATCCGATGTGCAAACTGTTCATTGAAGCGGACGCGACCCTTTGGGAAAGCACGACCCGGTCGCTCAGGATCGACGGCATGGTCACCAGCGTGCGGCTGGAGAACTTCTTCTGGACGACGCTGGAGGAGATCGGCGCACGCGACGGCATGAACGTGGTCCAGCTCATCACGAAGCTGCATCACGAGTCCATCGACGCCGGCCATGATCTCGGCAATTTCACCTCGTTCCTGCGTGTCTGCTGCGGCCGCTATCTGGCGCTGCAATTGTCCGGCGACGTTCCAACCGACAAGCGTCTACCGATCGCGGGCCTCGACGCCGACGACATCCTGCAGTCCGAACGTGGCCGGATGCACTAACGGTTCTGCCGGATGTAGCCGGCAAACCGCATCAACGTTTCTCTGATGGCGGTGGCGATCTCCGGATCGCCGGCAAGCGCTTCGACGTCGATCCGGTTGGTGGTGGCCGGCAGGACGAAGCTTGCCTCTTCGACGACATCGGCAGCCATGGTCTTCAGGACATCCCGCAGCAGGGCCGGAACGTATTCATGGCGTGAGGTCGCCTGAAACAGCGCCACCGGCTTTCCGGGAAATTTCTGGCAGCCCACCATCCAGTCGAGCGCATTCTTGAAGCTGCCGGGAAGGCAATGCATGTATTCCGGGCAGGAGATCAGCAGTCCGTCGGCGTCCTCCACCCTGTGCCGCAAGTCCCTCGCGGCTTCCGGCAACAGCGCGTCGTCATCCAGATCCGGCGAAAAATGCGGCAGGGCGCCGATGCCGTCGTAGATGGCAATCCCGATCCCATCCGGCTGAACCCGCCGCGCGGCTTCCAGCAGGGCCTTGTTCGAGGACCCGGCGCGCAGGCTGCCGCACAGGGCGAGGAGGTGGATCGGCATGGGCAGGATCCGGCTAATGGGGCTGGTTGCGCTAGAGCGGTCCTGCTTAGCAGATTCGTGCGGAGCCCGGTGTGACCCTCTGTGTCACACCTCCCCCATTGCATGCCGGAACCGCCTGACACTCTCCGCAAAGCCGTAGATCAGCGCGTCGGCGGTGAAGCCGTGGCCGATCGACATTTCGCGGATGAACGGCGCGCGGGCGAGCAGGGGTGGGATGTTTTCAACCGTCAGATCGTGGCCGGCGTTGACGCCGAGGCCGCAGTCCCGTGCCGCTTCCGCTGTGGCGACCACCTTGGCGAGTTCCTTTTCCGCCCGGTCCGGGTCGTCGTAGCAGGCGCCGTAGGGGCCGGTGTAGATCTCGATCCGCTCCGCACCGAGGCGGGCGGCATGTTCCGGGGCCGACGGATCCGGATCACAGAACAGGGACACCGTCACCGCCCAGTTCTTCGCAGCCGTTATGGCCGCTGCAAGGGTGGAGGTGTCGCGGTCGAACTGCCAGCCGTGGTCGGAGGTCTGCTGGTCCGGGTCGTCGGGTACGAACAGCACCTGTTCCGGCCGGGCCTCCTCGACGAGCTTTAAGAAGTCGGCGGAGGGATAGCCTTCCAGGCACAGTTCCTTGTTCGGATAGCGCTCCTCGATCAGTTCGGCGAGCTCGTAGACGTCCGTTTTGCGGATATGCCGCTCGTCGGGACGCGGATGAACGGTGATCCCCTTGGCGCCGGCTTCCATGGCAATCGCCGCAAGGCCGGTTACGCTCGGCCAGGGCAGGTCGCGCCGGTTGCGGAGCATGGCGACGGCATTGACATTGACGGAAAGGCGCGAGGCGGTCATGGGTTTGGTCCGAACTGAGTGAATTGAAAAACGGACGACTTCAAACGTCCGTTTGAAGCAAAATTGGCGTGAACAGCGTTGGAGTCAAACGGGAAATTGTCTCTAGGGACAATGGTCTCGGCGTCTGCATCCGAGGTCTGTCGCGACTGCATGGTCACCGCATCCTAAGATGCACCGCTGCGTATACCCCGACCTAGATAAGAGCAGTTTCCAGGGCGCGAAGAAAATGGAGTGGAACAATCCCAGGTGGGCTATGTCGAGACATTAAGATCGATCGGGACAAGGGCGCGGTGTTGTGGCGATGCTCAATAGATTGGATGTTATTTCGATGCGATATTCCTGCAAAGTAACAAACCTTGGGCTGTCGTCGATCTGTCTCATAATATCTAATGCGGAATTTTCTTCCCAAATCCCGTCCAGGAAAAGGAGCTTGTTTGGGATGTTAATCCCGTTATTTCGAGCGAAAACTAAGAAATGCATCGATTCTTGTTGGTGAGATAAATTGTATTAGGCTTCATGCGTAATAATCCCTATGAATTTATACTTTTAATAAACATTTCAAAGCCAATTGCGTGCGGGAACGACCGTGGGTTCCGCTTGGTTCGATTTCCTGTTTTATTGATGTGTATTATTATTCTGTTTTAAACTTAATCTACGCTTCCATTTCAAATTCAATGTAAGAAATCCCTATAAGTCATATGTATTTTTGTTGTTAACCAGTGTTTAGCTTTCGTGGATGAGTATTTTATTAAATAGTGATTTGGGGGTTTCATGGCAAATTTATCAAGTGTGCGAGGGCGTCTGCTCCTTGTGACCACAGGTGTCATTTTCGCGTTCTGCGTCATGGTCGCGGTTGCGTGGGTTTCGGCGCGTAAGAGCGAACAGGCGATGCATGACGTGGAAAGGCTGAGCGCCAGTCTTTCGGTGGTTGAGGGAATGCGCCTGGCAAATGTGGAACTCGTGCTTGCTGCCATGGATTCCATCATCGACAAGGACGAGGGCAAGGTTTTGCCTGAGCGGGCAGAGGCCATCGAGGATGCGATCACGACGATCCGTGACGGCATCGCAACCGCCAGGGCGACCGCTGAACTGCTCGGTCAGCCGGATCTGATGGCGACGTTCGAAACCGATCTCGCCATGGTTACCAAGGCAATCCAGGTCGATCTGAAAGAGATGATCGAAGCAAATGCCCCGACAGAGGAGTTCGCCAAGCTTGACGATGCCATCGACGGCGGCGGCGAAAACATGATCGACACCCTGTCGACCCTGTCCGAAAAGGGGGGGCAGCTCTTGCGTGAAACCATCGCAGGCGCGAATTCCACCGCGGCGATGGCACGATATGCGCAGGTCGGGACCGCCCTGCTGGCGATCCTTCTGATCGCGCCGGCCATGCTGTTCGTGGTCCGCTCCATTACCGCACCGCTCACCCGTATTCGGGAAAACATGGTCCAGCTTGCCGATGGTGAGCTTGAAATCGACATTGTGGACGCCGGACGGAGTGACGAGATCGGCCATATGGCCCGCGCCGTCGAGGTCTTCCGTGCCAACGCCAGCGAACGGGCAAGGCTTTCTGTGGCAAGTGAAGCCGAGCAGTTGCAAAAGGCGCAACGGCAGGAGCGGGTCGATAGCCTGATTGTCAATTTCCGCACGAATGTTCTGGAGCGTCTGAGCACGGTCGAGGCCAATACGGGCAAGATGGAAGAGACGGCCGTGGCGCTGACCGAGGTCGCCAATGCGACCAATCAGCAGGCAAGCGATGCGTCCGCCGCCTCGCAGCAGGCTTCAAGCAATGTCCAGACCGTGGCCGCGGCGGCCGAGGAGCTGGCTGCCTCGATTGCCGAAATCGAGCGTCAGGTCGAGCAGACCGCGACGATCGTCGGCGAAGCCACCGGGTCCGCCCAGGAAACGAATGAAAAAGTGGCGAGCCTTGCCAGTGCCGCCCAGAAGATCGGCGATGTGGTCTCCCTCATCCAGGCGATCGCCGAGCAGACCAACCTTCTGGCGCTGAACGCGACGATCGAGGCGGCCCGCGCCGGCGATGCCGGCAAGGGCTTCGCGGTTGTCGCAGCCGAAGTCAAGGAACTGGCGACCCAGACGTCGAAGGCGACGGAAGAAATCAGCCAGCAGATTTCGGCAATCCAGGGATCGACCGATCAGGCGGTGGAGGCCATCGGCGTGATCGCGGAAAAGATCGGGAGCGTCAATTCCTTCACGACGGCGATTGCCGCTGCCGTACGCCAGCAGGGCGATGCGACTGGTGAGATTTCGGCAAACGTCAATCAGGCCGCTGTCGGCACCCAGCACGCGACAGACAATATCGCCGGTGTCACGGAAGCGGCTTCCAGGGCGACCATATCGGCCGAAGACGTTCGTCTCGTTTCCAGCGACATGGCCCATCAGGCTCACGCCCTGCAGGAGGCGATCAACAGCTTCCTGGAGGATGTCGCCGCAGCCTAAGCCGCGTCAGGATCGAAAATGAGAAACCCCTCTCCTTGCGGAGAGGGGTTTTTTGTTGGGTTAGACCCGGTTCAGCAGCCGCGCCCGGATGGTGTTCGGCAAGGCACGGATTTCCTCCAGGATGGCCTCGGTGTTTTCGACCGGGCTGTCCACATCGACGACCACGTAACCGATGTCCCGGTAGGACTGCAGGTACTGGGAGCAGATGTTGAATTCGTGGCGGGCGAACAGGTCGTTGAGGGTGCGAAGCGCCCCCGGCGCATTGTGGTGCACCTGGATGAACCGGGTGGCGTCCGTCCCCTTGGGCAGCTGCACGGATGGGAAATTGACCGCGCCGATGGTGGAGCCGACATCGGAATATTCCACCAGCCGCTTGGAGACTTCCTCGCCGATCCGGTCCTGCGCCTCTTCGGTGGATCCGCCCACATGCGGGGTCAGGATCACGTTGTCGAGGCCGCGCAGCGGGCTGACGAATTCGTCCTTGTTGGACTTCGGCTCCACGGGGAAGACGTCGATAGCGGCACCCGCCAGGTGACCGCTCTTCAATGCTTCCGCCAGGGCGTCGATATCGACCACCTTGCCGCGGGCGTTGTTGATGAGGAAGGCGCCCTTCTTCATCTTCGCGATTTCGCTTGCTGTGATCATGTTGCGGGTCGCGGCCGTGTCCGGCACGTGCAGCGAGACCACGTCGGACTGTTCCAAAAGCTCGTCCAGGCTTTCGGACGGCATGACGTTGCCGTGCTGCAGCTTGTCGGTGAGATCGAAGAAGATCACCCGCATACCCATGGCCTCGCCCAGGTTGGCGAGCTGGGTGCCGATGTTGCCGTAGCCGACGATGCCGAGCGTCTTGCCGCGCACTTCATGGGAGCCAACGGCCGTCTTCATCCACTTGCCCTGATGAGCGGCAGTGGATTTGGGGAAGACGCCGCGCATCAGCATGACGGTTTCGGCAATCGTCAGCTCCGCGACGGAGCGCGTGTTGGAGAAGGGCGCGTTGAAGACCGGAATGCCGCGGATAAGGGCTGCTTCCAGATCCACCTGGTTGGTACCGACCGAGAAACAGCCAACGGCAACCAGCGTCTTCGCCGCTTCCAGCACTTCTTCGGTCAGCTGGGTGCGCGAACGGATGCCGACCACGTGGACGTTCTGGATCTTTTCGATCAGGGCTTCCTTGTCGAGGGCGGTCGAAAGGACCTCGACATTGGTGTAGCCGGCTTTTTCCAGAATCGCGTGCGCGGTCGGGGAAATCCCCTCCAGCAGCAGCCAGCGAATCTGGTTTTTCGGTCGGGAGAGACCGTGGATCATGGCAAAGGCCTTCCTGATGGGATGTGGCAGGAACCTGTCTAGGGCCGGAGGGTCACTCGCGGCCGTCCGGGCGCGCACATATACGCAAAGACATAGGCAGGCGTCTACCGCTCACACCCCTGTCTTTCGCGATTGCGACATAAAAACACGGGATTCCGTCGGGAAGGGGCGCTTTGATAGGAGCATATCTCGCTCCCGTCATTCCAGACAAGTGAGGCGTAGCCGAACGCTGATCTGGAATCCGGAAATCAGCCGCGCGTAAGCGCGCCTTCTTTTTGTTTGCAGTAGTGCTCGCTGGCGCTCGCGCTGTCAGCTGGATTCCGGATCTCGTGATGGCACTTGCGTGCCACACGGTCCGGAATGACGGGAGATAGCGGCGGGATCAGACGCGTCAATCTTCAGCGCCGAGAGGCGGGTGAAGCGAGCTCATGCGGGACCAGAGAGCGTCGATGGTGGTGTCGTCATAGCCTAGACCCAGATCGTTGGTGACATAGCTGTGAAACGCGGCGCGATCCGTTATCTGCCAGGCCTCGCCGGTGCCGTCGTCCTTGCGCCGGGCCGTGCCGTTCAGGAAGCTGAAGCGGCCGCCGTCCGTCAGGCGGAAGAAGATCAGGTTTTCGACAAAGGGCTTCTGGTTCCAGGTGGCGCAGATGTAGTTCGCGGCCACGATGTCGGGGAAGGTGGGCAGCATCCGGTCGAAGCTGTAGAGCTCGAACCAGCCGTCGGGCATGTCCCGTTCCAGAACCTGCTCCTGGGCGGCTTCGTCGAAACGGATGCGGAAACCCTGGCCGCGAATGGTCTGGGGTGCCTCGGTGTCGAGGCTGATCGGTTCT
Organism: uncultured Roseibium sp.; assembly: GCF_963675095.2. Taxonomy (GTDB): domain Bacteria; phylum Pseudomonadota; class Alphaproteobacteria; order Rhizobiales; family Stappiaceae; genus Roseibium. Next base: position 31,835 of record NZ_CAXXSJ010000031.1, read on the forward strand.
GCCGGAGCAGGTCCGCCGAAACCGCAATCGGTCAGCCATTCCTTGCCGTCGATGGTCACGACGAAGGCGAGATGGCTCCTGTTGCGTCCTTCCGGCGGTCCCTTGCGCACCCGGGCCAGCACCGGCAGGGCGGAAAAGCCGATTGCGGCGAGCGCTTCGCCGAACAGTGTGTTCTGCTCGAAGCAGTAGCCGCCAAGCCGGTTCTCGACGATCTTTTTCCAGACCGCTTCGGAACGGACATCCGGGATCTGCCCAAGGAACGGCAGCACGTTCTCGAACGGGATGGCCGCCATGTGGTGGGACTGCAGCGTGCGCAGGCCTTCTACGGTCGGTGCGCAATCGGACAGGCCGATGCGGTGGAGGTAGGCTTGGAGATCGAATTCCGTCAAAGTCTGCTCCGGCTCGAGTGTGTTCTTGGTTGTCGTTTGCTAACGTTTGCGCAATCGGATAACTCCTGTCTCACAATCGATTTCAAGGGTAAAGAATGATTTCCAATCAGAATTATCTTGGCACGCGGGGTGTTGTATCTAAAGGTAATGAAATGGATTTTCACGAATCGACTGTTGAAACACTTCAACAGATTGGCGGGGATTTATACCTCAAGTTGTCTGGCGTTTTTAAAGACGATGGAACCACGAATGCGCGAATTATTGTGCGAGAGATTTCAAGCGTAATCATCGACGGGGAAGAGAATTCCAAGATTTCCATGAACTTTCCCGATGGCGAGGTTTTGGCGTTGAGAGTTAAGGAGAGGGAGCTGTTTTTTGTCGTCGAGTGGAATGATTTTGGCTCAAGACGATCTCAGACAAACAGCTATCTCATTAAGGGAAGTGCCGTTGAAATCGATAACAATTAGATCTCTTTAGTTCGCTGCGAGATGTCACAAGCAGTCGACAAGGGGTGCCCAAGGGTCCCTCGAGGACCTATCAAAACAAACAACCTCATTGGGCGAGATCGGTACGGGCCAGATCCAACGCGACCGCCAGCTTGATCTGATCGATTTTTGTCAAACGCTTCGCATACTCGGCCATGGTGGTCGTCCGCAACATCAGCGGTTCTCCGGCCGGATCGATGCGCGGAACTTCGAGTTCAGCGATCACGTCGTCATTGACCAGAATGGTGCAAATGTCTTCGCCTTGTTCCGGGATCCATTGCAGGACATAGGCGGTTTTCAGCTGTCCGAATTTCTCTTTCAGGAAGGCTAGGAGCCTTGCGCCTGTCTCTTCGTGAAAAAGGGAATGGTGGCCGCGAGATAGCTCGGCGCGAAATTGTTTTTCCTGAAGGCTGTCGACCAACTTCATTTTAAGAACGAGCGTTGAAAAAAAGGGTGTTGCCCCGCCGCCTGGTTTCACTAGCGGCGGGGCAGACTATCAAAGCCCTTCAGGACCGCGTTGGACGGCAGCGACGCCGGTGCGGGAGACTTCCACCAGGCCGAGCGGTTTCATGATGGACACGAATTGCTCGATCTTGGAGCTGCGGCCGGTGATCTCGAAGACGAAGTGATCCGTCGTTGCGTCGATGACACGGGCGCGGAAGGCATCGCCCAGGCGCAGGGCCTCGAGACGCTTGTCGCCGGTGCCGGCGACCTTCACCAGCGCCAGTTCCCGCTCCAGCGGTTTTTCCTGGTTGGCCAACTGCGCCTGGACGGTGAGGTCGATCACCCGGTGGACGGGCACCAGCCGGTCGAGCTGGTTGCGGATCTGTTCGATCACCATGGGCGTGCCGGTGGTGACGATGGTGATCCGCGACAGGTGCCGTTCGTGCTCGGTTTCGGAAACCGTCAGGCTGTCGATGTTGTAGCCGCGGCCGGAGAACAGGCCGATGACCCGGGCAAGGACGCCCGGTTCGTTGTCGACGAGGACGGAGAGCGTGTGGGTCTCGATCTTGTCGCTGACCTCGGCCATGAAATAGATGGACGGGGCGGTCGGGTTTAGCTGTGCGTTCATCTCATTCAGTCCTTACACCAGAACCTTGCCGGCGGCGTCGATGGCGTTGGCAACGGCCTCGTCGGTGGCCTCGTCCGGAAGCAGCATTTCGTTGTGGGCCTTGCCCGAGGGGATCATCGGGAAGCAGTTGGCCAGGTTCGCGACCCGGCAGTCGAACAGGACCGGCTTGTCGACGGAGATCATCTCGTCGATGGCGCCGTCCAGATCACCCGGCTTGTCGACGCGGAAGCCGACGCCGCCATAGGCCTCGGCCAGCTTGACGAAGTCGGGCAGGCTGTCCGTGTAGGAATGGGACAGGCGGTTGCCGTGCAACAACTGCTGCCACTGGCGCACCATGCCCATGTACTGGTTGTTCAGGATGAAGACCTTGACCGGCAGGCCGTATTGAACCGCGGTCGACATCTCCTGGATGTTCATCAGCACCGAGGCATCGCCGGCAATGTCGATGCACAGGGCGTCGCGATGGGCGGTCTGGGCGCCGATACAGGCCGGCAGGCCGTAACCCATGGTGCCCAGGCCACCGGAGGTGAGCCAGCGGTTGGGCGCCTCGAAGCCGTAGAACTGGGCGGCCCACATCTGGTGCTGGCCGACTTCGGTCGAGATATAGGTGTTGCGGTCCTTGGTCGCCTCATACAGCCGCTGGATGGCGTATTGCGGCATGATGATATTGCTGTTCGGCTTGTAGGCGAGCGAATTGCGCGCCCGCCAGGCGTCGATCTGCGCCCACCAAGCCTTCATCGCGGCCGGTTCGGCCTTCAGCGAAGACGAGCGCCAGATGCGAACCAGATCTTCCAGAACGTGACCGACATCGCCGATGATCGGCAGGTCGACCTTGACGTTCTTGTTGATCGACGACGGGTCGATGTCGATGTGGATGATCTTGGCATCGGGTGCAAAGGCATCGACGCGGCCGGTGATGCGGTCGTCGAAGCGCGCGCCGACGCAGACCATGACGTCACAGTCGTGCATGGTCATGTTGGCTTCGTAGGTGCCGTGCATGCCGAGCATGCCGAGCCAGTTCTTGCCCGATGCCGGATAGGCGCCGAGGCCCATCAGGGTCGAGGTGATCGGGAAGCCGGTCAGGTCGACCAGTTCGCGCAAGAGCTGTGCTGCGTGCGGGCCGGAGTTGACGACGCCGCCGCCGGTGTAGAGCACCGGCTTTTTCGCGTTGGCCATCAGTTCGGCGGCCGCCCGGATCGACTGGGCATCGCCCTTGACCTGGGGGCGGTAGCTCTTGTGGACTGCGGCCGGGTTGGCGCTCGGTCCCTGATAGGTGCCGGTGGCGAACTGGACGTCCTTGGGAATGTCGACGACGACCGGGCCCGGGCGGCCGGAGGTGGCGACATAAAACGCCTCGTGCAGGACACGGGCGAGATCGTCGACGTCGCGGACCAGCCAGTTGTGCTTGGTGCAGGGCCGGGTGATGCCGACCGTGTCGCATTCCTGGAAGGCGTCGGTGCCGATCAGATGGGTCGCGGTCTGGCCGGTGATGCAGACGAGCGGAATGCTATCCATCATCGCGTCGGTCAGCGCGGTGACCATGTTGGTCGCGCCCGGACCGGAGGTGACGAGCACGACGCCCGGCTTGCCGGTGGAGCGGGCATAGCCTTCGGCCGCATGGCCGGCGCCCTGTTCATGGCGCACAAGGATATGCTGGATCGAATCCTGCTGAATGATCTCGTCATAGATCGGAAGCACAGCGCCGCCCGGGTAGCCGAAAACGGTGTCAACTCCCTGGTCCTGCAGCGCCTGGATCACCATGTTGGCGCCGGTCATCTCCCGTGTCATTCTCGATTTCCTTGCGTTTGGCCTATTGGCATGTGGCTCGTCGTGTCTGTTTTCTGGTCTTTTGTCAGGGTTTCGAATTCGCGACCTTGATCTGGCTCGTTTTGGAAGCACGAAACGGAACGGGGAGGCATAAAAAAAGGCCCCGTCGGGACCTCAGCGCGCGCCAGCCTGTTCCGAACGGGTCATCCCGTTCCGGCGGCGCGCTTTCCTACTACTAGAATGAGAGACGTCATGATGTTGTCTTCCCGAATCCAAACCTTGTGACATTTCAACGGCCGGAAACCCCGGACCGGAGATCGCGAAGGAACACAACCTCCTTCTTGATGCGCCGCACCCTAGTCAGGGGGGCAGGCAGGGTCAAGCCTAAAAATTCCATTTATTGCGTTTTGGGTGGCAAGGCTTTTTGAAAATTACAGGAGTGGGGTGGCGGCATGCGTTAGGAAAGGAAGCAACTGCACGGAGAGCAAGGCCTGTCATCACCCCGGTTGTCATCCCGGCCGGAGCGTCAGCGGAGAGCCGGGACCCATATGTGGACGGCCCCGTGGTTGCAAGGTTGAAGTTGGCAGGTGTTCCGGATCGCTTGCGGTCATATGTACGGCCTGCTTTGCGGCCGTTTTGCCGCTGGCCAAGATGGGTTCCGCAGCGGATGGGATCCAAACAGTACAGCGATATCGGCCTTGAAGCCGCCACTGGATCCCACGGTATTTCCCATCCGCCTCGGTTCGACCGAACACACCTTCTCATCTTCCCTTGCAAGTTCCTCTGTCGCGCCAGCCTGTCTTTGGCCGGGGCAAGTGTTTTGTCGATCGTCAGGCGAGTCCCGGTTGCTCTTGCGGTGACTGCGGGTGATAGGTTTCGCCGCTGACCATCAGCTTCCAGGCGATGCGCGCCAGCTTGTTGGCGAGCGCGACGGCAGCCAGCTTGTGCGGCTTGTGACGACACAGTTTCTCCAACCAGGGCCAGGGCGTTTTGATCCTCCCCTGCCGGCACTGCAGCAGAACGGCGCTTGCGCCGGCAACCAGGGTGGCGCGCAGCATCTCGTCCCCGGCGCGGGTGATCACACCGAGCCGGTTCTTGCCTGCCGTGGAATGGTTTTTCGGCGTCAGGCCGAGCCAGGCAGAAAAATCGCGCCCCGATTTGAAGGCATGCGCGTTGCTCACCTTGATCGCCAGCAGGGTCGCACCAACCGGACCAATGCCCGGGATGCCGGCCAGCCGCTGGCTGAGTTCATCGGCACGGTGAAGCTCTCGCAGTTTTGCGTTGAGATCGGCTATCTCCTTGTCCACTCGCGCGTAGTCACGGACCAGCGTTTCGAACATATCCCGTGCCATCTCCGGCAGCGTCTCGTCCGCGCGGATCCGCTCGACAAGCCGGTCAAGCTGGAACAGGCCCTTCGGGGCAACCAGACCGAACTCTGCCGCAAAGCCGCGGATCGAATTGGAAAGCTGCGTACGCCGGCCAAGGAATTGCCCTCGCAGCTTCGCCAGCATCTGCGCAGCTTGCTGCTCTGGACTTTTCACCGGCACGAAGGTCCGGGCCAGCTTCGGACGGCTCATCGCCTCGCAGATCGCTTCCGCGTCCGCCGCGTCCGATTTGCTCCGCTGCACATAGGGCTTGACGTATTGCGGCGGGATCAGCGCGACCTCATGCCCCAACTTCCGTAACTCCCGAGCCCAATAATGCGAGGCTCCACAGGCCTCAAGGCCCACCTGCGCCGGAGGCAGGCCGGCAAAAAAGTCGAGAACCTGACGACGGCGAAGCTTCTTGCTCAACACCGGATGGTCCCCAGCATCCACACCATGCAATTGAAAAACAGACTTGGACGTATCCATTCCAACGCGGCTAATATTCTTCATGGACGGCTCCATCGTTTGAGATCTTTAACAACCTCATTCTGGCACATCGATGCCGTAGGGGCCGTCCACCCCAACAGTAATCCGTGAGGCTGATTACTTGAGCAGAGACGATACAGGGTACTGGGTCCCCGGTCGCGCTGCGCTTGCCGGGGATGACAACAGAGGGTGGGGCGCTGCTGAAGGTCTTGCTCCCACGTCATTCGGGAAATGCCAAAAAAATGTCACGAAAGGGATTGTGCCCGGCCGATCCCGACGATATATACCCGCCATCCGGTGCGCTTCGAGCGCGGCCGCGATGGGTGTATAGCTCAGTTGGTAGAGCATCTGACTCTTAATCAGACGGTCCCGGGTTCGAATCCCTGTGCACCCACCATTTTCCCTTCAGCACCGACTTCAGGCCGCAAGCCGACCCTGTACGCCAAACGGGCGCGGGAGCAGGCGTTGATGTCCTTGGCTTGTGACTCAATCCTGCAATCCCCGGCCGGTTTCCCGTCAGCGTGATGCGGCCGCCACCTTCGCATTGTAGCATTCGCGAATCTGGGCCGTTTGGGCGTCGGTCAGATTGCCTTCAGGCACGAAGTCTTCGAATTTCAGACCGTCCTTGGGTTTGAAACTGGCCTTGAAGTTGACGCCCTGGCCGTTGTTCGCCTCCTTGACGCAATCCACATAGATAAACGTCAGTTCGGACGTCTTGGGTCGGCCTGAAGTCGAGACACAGCCCGTCACAACGACGGACGAGGCAATGATCATTGTGCACAGGCGGGCAAATCTTTTCATGAAGGATGCTTTCTTCCCGAAGACTGTCCGATCGGTTAGTCGATTGACGATTTCGGGTGGGGTCAAAGGTAGGCGTTGCTGCTCCCTGAAACCCTAAGTTTCGGACTTTGCAGAGTCAATTTCGTCTTTGGTGCCGGTTTGAACTCTCCTAATAGTTATTCTTACGGAGTTGCGTGGCGGACCGGCTATGACAGGGTCTGTCGAGCATTAGTCTTGCCGGGTTGAATGTTTTGAACTGCGGGGTCGGGGGGAGAATACGGATGTTTCTGCGTGCTTTGCTGATTGCCATGGCAATGACGGCTTTCGGGGACTTAGCTCACGCGCAATCGGATCAGGGCGAGATCACCTTTTGGCAGAGCGTGCAGGACAGCAAGGATCCGGCCGAACTGGAGGCCTATCTGCAGGCATATCCGGAAGGCAAATTTTCCGCACTGGCGCGCATCCGCATCAACAAGCTCCAAGGCGCCGCCGAACCGCTGAGCCCCGGGCAGCCGGCAAATGCGGTTAGTAATTCGGCTCTCACTACCGATCAGCCGCCTGTGACCGAATGCGACCGGCTGGCGGCGCAACCTTCGGATCCGCGCAAGGTTGCCGAGGGCGTTCGATATACAAGGATTCGCTTTGATGCCGCCATCGCGGCATGCCGGAAAGCACTTGAAAGCTATCCGGGAACGCCTCGTTTTCATTTTCAGCTCGGCAGGGCCCTGGAACAGAAGAAGCAGCTTCCCGAGGCATATGAAGCTTATCACAGCGCAGCGGAAGCCGGTTATCCGATGGCCATGGTCAATATGGCTTTCATGCTGGCCTTCGGTTCGGGTGTGCCGAAAGACGTTGCGGAGGCAGCCAGATGGTTTCGCAAGGCGATCGACGAGGGGGAACCCGAAGCCATGACCGGGCTGGGCGATGTGCTCATGATGGGGGGAGGCGGGATTGCCAAAGACGAGAGCGGAGCCATCAAGCTGTATCGCAAGGCCGCAAGCCTGGGAGAACCCTATGCCATGCTCAATCTCGGCTTGTCATACATGAATGGTGAAGGCGTGCCGAAAGACCTTACGGAAGCCGCCAGGTGGTATCGCAAGGCTGCGGACCTGGGGGAGCCCACATCCATGTCCTACCTCGGAGGCATGTTTGAGGAGGGCGAAGGGGTCGCCAAGAACGAGGCAGAGGCTGTCCAATGGTATCTCAAGGCGGCGGAATTGGACGATCTCGGTGCGATGTTTGCTTTGGCCGGGATGTATGAGGACGGCCGGGGTGTTCCCAAAGACCCGGCCAAGGCCGCGGAATGGAAGCGCAGGTTTGAAGACGAGCTCAATGGGCGTGAGCCCTCCGACGTCCCCGCAGATGATCTCGGGCTCGATGAGCTTGAATCGCTCGACAAGCTGGACTGAATTACCGTGGAGGCGGGTTCGGGACAGCTGATGGCAATCCGCAAAACGCCTCGTGTTTATCCTGATTTATGCTGTGCCTGATTTTGTGAATGACTTGAACAGTCAGTGGGGGATGTCGGATGGACCGATACGGAGATTTTTGTTGCGCATATGTCTTCCCATTCCTGTTTGTTCTTTTACTCGCGATTGCATCTCCGGCCCGCGCGGAAGGGGCTTGCCAGGATGTCGTCGACTGGTATCGCGACAATGATCAGACGCCGCCGCATATCCAGTTGGCCGTCGAACCTGATGCGCCGGACCAGAAAATGTTCGAACAGGTCCATGCCCGCGCGTTGTTGGCCCAATTGAAATACGAGCTGGCAACAGGAACGTACTGGGGCGTCGGCAAGTCCGAGCGGGATGGGCTCATTGCCGTTCTGGATGACCCGAAAGCGCGGTTCATCTACACGGGCAAGGCGAACAACTCCATAATCAACCCGTATACCGCCGCGGGACAGACGCTTGATGGCGATACGATCCAGCTCCATCACGCGGCTTTCGCGTCCGATCTCGGTCTCACCGACGGGTTTTATCCGCCCCACAAGATCGCCACCACCATGCTGCACGAGCTGGTTCACGCCAGCTTTTACCGCAATTCCGTCCTCCACAATCTCAATCCATTCAAGGAAGACGTACCGGAAGCCGCCGAGGAACAGTTCAAGGGTGCTACGGCCTGCTTTACCGAGGCGCACATCGCGGAACTGGACCGCTTTCTTCGAGACCCGGATGGATACAAGCCGCAGGATGCCGCCGCGCAGGCTGGCGAACCGTCAGTGTCAGCAGAGGCGTTCGACCCGCGTGATCTTCAGGCGGTCTTTTATTCTCTTGAGGCGCTGGTCAACGCGCAGGATGCCCAGAAAAAAGCCCTTGATGATGCTTGCCACGCAGCGGGGACGTGGAACGAATTTCTTTCCTGGACCCGGGAGATGGAAGCGACCGGGTTCAAGCCCGACATATCCTTTGCGCCCGCGCTGGAAGCCGAGCAGTTGAAATTGCAAAGACTGGAGACGCTGATCGCGAAAATCGATGCGCTTTCGCGAACGGCAACCGTGCAGTCGGAAAATGTCTGCAAGGAGTTCGCGCAGGAGCCGCCCCGGCTCGACGTGGCAAAAGCCGATGCGGCGACAACCAGGGAAGCTGCTGTGAACGCCAGGGAGCTTTACGGTCAAGCGAAGCAACTTTTTGACGATTTGACGGTTTCGCTTTCCAACAACAAGGACCTGCCAAATCTGGATGTGGCGGTCGAAAAGGTGACCGCGGACAGTGCGGAAAAGATATCGGCCCTGAAAGATCAGTGCCTGAAACCGGTCAATGAGATGTTGCACGCCGCGGATCGGGCGGATGCAAATGACAAGGCCGCTGAAATCAACGCCAAGAAGACCCTGGCGCTCCAACTCCTGGAAGACGCCGAAAAGGCCGGTTACGAGCATGCCGATATCTACAGGGCCCGCTACGAAGAGCTTTCCGCCATCAGTCAGAAGCACGGGCAACTTCGCGATTCTGCGCTTAGCTGCCGGTCGAACGCAGGGGAATTCAAGGACCTGTGCACGGAGATGGAAGAGAACCTGAACACGCTCCGCGAACAGATCAGTCTGGAATTCGCACGTCGGTACCGGGCAGCTTTGGCAAAACGCAGCCAGCAGTTGGATCTCGCCAATGGTTCAAAGTCGAAGGCCGACGGTGCATTCGGCCTGGTCTACTACGCAGCGATAAAGGCGGAGAAATGCCTTCGCGCCATTGAGGCAAAGGAACAGGATCCGAAAGCTGATACCGAAACCGGGCAGCCGATCGATCCCGGCAAGGCGCAGGTGCAAGCACCGGATTGCCAGGCGGAAAAATCCGAACTGGAGGCAGCCTCAGCCAGAATTGATGGAGGCGACCTTTCTGGCGCCGACAGCGCACTTAGCGGCGTCGATGTCGCAGCCTGTCCCGATCTGGACCCGCTAGTCTCCGCAAGTCGAACAAGGGTTGCGGAGCTTGCCGATCGGCTGATCGCCCAGGGCCGGGCTGCGCTTGAGTCCTGCGATCTTAAAAATGCCATCCGCGAGCGTATCCTTGCGCTGCCAGCCTCCGCCAAGAGGGACGCCCTGGCGGAGGAATGGAAAGGCGCCTACGCGCATGAGCGCGCTGCCCGCGACCTGATCAGGCAAGCCATTGCTCTCAACAAGAACGGACAGTTGCCGGCTGCGACCGCAAAGCTGCACGAGGCGCAAGGCGTACCTCCCTATTGCGCCAGCACGCGCACGAAACTGGCCGGCGCCATAGCCAAGGCCGACGGCCGGATGGCCGATGCCGAAGCGGTTCGGATCACGGAGATGGTCAGGGTCTGTAACTTCAAGGATAGCCGGGCCTTGATCAAGAACCTTCCCGAAAGCGCGCGCCGGGCGGAACTGGTGGACTTATGGAACCGGTCCCGCAATGCCGAAATCGATGCTCGGCGTCTGCTCAAAACTGCGATGTCCCTTAAGGATGCGGGGCAGGTGCAATCGGCCCGGACCAAGTTGGCCGAAGCGCGCGGCAAAGCAAGGTGCAAGTCAACCCTGGCGAGGATCGATACCCTTGGTAAAGGTCTCGTCCAGCCCTCAGCCCCAACCCAGGTCAAAGACAATCCGCGCGACAAGCCCAAGGTGGCGTCGCAATCGCCGGACGATTTTCTGGTTTGGGTCCACGAAGCCGACAGGACCTGTTGCAAGAATACCGGGGGCGGCACGCTTCCCTATGCCTTTCATGCCTCCCAACGCCGAGCTCTCAAAGACGGAGCCATCGTGCTCGGAACATTTCCAACCCACAAAGAGATGATGAAATGGGTTTGTGCCCGAAAGCTGACAAAGGCGGCTTATTATCCTGTGGGTGTTTACGGGATCATCGGGCCTTACACAGTCAGCCGGATTCCGTGTGATGTCGTGAACTAGCAGCCGACGGGCGGCCGGAAGCGGCCACAACAACGCGCTTGATGTGTTGGGCATGGCAGATTGTGCTTTCCGGACAATGAACGCCCTTCCGGCAAAGCTTCGCGCTTGCGCGCGAATGGACGCCCGACACATAGTCCCTCACCAAGACTGTTTCGGAGAGCACAATGAGCACTGAAAACCCCATTATCGGCCTTCTCGGCATCGGTGAGATGGGCGGGAACATGGCCCGGGAACTGACCGGGGCCGGGTTCCGGGTGGTGTCGGTGCTGAAGGGTCGCAGTGCGGAGAGTGTCGCGCGGGCGAAAGAGGCGGGGATCGAAGGGGCGCCGGATCTGAAAAGCCTCGTTGCCGCCTGCGATATCCTGTTTTCCGTGCTGCCGCCCTCCGCTGCCGAGGAAGAGGCCCGTGCCGTGGCGGAGTGTCTGCGCGATGCCCCCAAACCGCTCACCTTTGTCGAAGGCAACGCGATTTCGCCGGTGCTTGTCCGGGAAATCGCAGACCTGTTCGACGGCATGCCGGTCAGGTTCGTCGACGGCGGAATCATCGGCCAGCCGCCGAAGGACGGCAAGGTGCCGCGGCTTTATCTCTCCGGGGCGGGGAGCGGGGGGCTCGACGCGCTCGACGGCCCTGCGTTCGAGATCATTCATTTAGGGGACACCATCGGCGACGCCTCCGGTTTCAAGATGGTCTACGCGTCCCAGACCAAGGGCCACAACGCGCTGCTCACGGCGGGGTTCGTGGCAGCCGAACGGATGGGACTGCTGGAGGCCTTTGTCGCGGAGCTGAAATACAGCCAGCCCGGGTTTCTTTCCAAGGCGGAAGCCAATATTCCGCGCCTGCCCGCCGATGCGGGGCGCTGGGTGCGGGAGATGGAGGAAATCCGCGATACCTACGAGGCGCTGGGCCTGACCGGCGGGTTCCATGAGGGCGCGGCGGCGATGATGCGGCTGCTTGCGAATTCGCCCTTCGGTCATGAGACCCGGCGCACAAGGGACACGTCGCGCGGCATGATCGAGACGGTGAGGGCGCTGGCCCCGCAGGCGGCGAACGAGAACCTTCGGTCCGGCAACTGATCCATCGTGAGCCGCTAGCCCTGCCAGATCTGACAGGGCTGGCGGCGACCACGAGAAGCTGTCACAAAAGAACGGAGCTGCGGCTCTCGGGAGGAAGCTGTCCGGAAGGGAGCATCATGCGCGCCACGGTTTTCAATGCTGCGCAATTGTTCGTTGCGGCCTTCGTCGCGCTCCTGATCGCCATTTCCCTTGATCTCTATCATCCGTTCTGGGCGGCGATGCCGGTCTGGGTGGTCAGCCAGGCCTATCGGGAGGACCTTCTGATCCGCGGTGTCCTGCGCGTTGTCGGCACGATCGCCGGGGCGGCGCTCGCGCTGGCGGTGCTTCACTATTCTCCCTCTCCTTACGTGCTCGTGCCGGCGCTCGCACTCATCATGGGACTGTCGACGGCAGCGGCTTTCTGGATCGGAACGATCTACAGCTATGGCGCGGTCATGATCGGGATCACATCGGTGATCATCATCGTGCCCTCGCTGATCGGTGGTGCGGGAACGATAGAGCTCGCCATCGACCGGTTCTGGTGCACGCTGATCGGGGTCATCTGCGTCACCGTTGTGACCTTCTATTTCACACCGCGCCGGACCGAACCTCATCCCGAGCGCATCACGGAGGGGCGGCTCAAGCTTGCCTCAATGCGGGGCGTGGTCAGTTTCGCGGTGAGCTTTGCCGGAATGGCGGTGCTGACCGCCTATCCCCATTTCGCGGTCATGAGCGCGGTTCTTTCGCTGGGTATTTACTCGGTCATTCTGGGGGCTGCAGCGGATCCGACGCCCATCATCCGCTTCATGGGGCCGGGCAGCACCCTGGGCATTCTGACGTCGATCGTCTACCGCATGATCCTGGACTGGGGCATCCCGAGCGAGGCGCTGCATCTGACCTTGATCGGGGTCTTTGTCGCGGCTGGGGCCTTCCTCAGGGCCAATCCGCGCACGGCGCCGTTCGGGCTGAACTGCAATCTCTGCTTCCTGCTTTCAGGCGAGGTCGGCGGTGAGGTGCACACCCTTCAGCACGTGATCATCGGTGGCGCGATTCTGGCAATTGCCGCCTATTCGGTTTCGAAACTCTACCACTTCATGCCCCGCTACCAGACCAGCTGAAGTTTAAAGTCCGGCAGATGGCGAACAGCTCGCCGCGGGAGTTGATGCCCAGCTTCTCGTAGGCCCGCTGCCGGTAGGTGGCGACGCTGGTCGGCTTGATGCCGAGTTCGTGGCCGATCAGTTCCGCCTTCTTGCCGGCCAGAATGCCGAGGCAGATGTCCCGCTCGCGGGCCGACAGCACCTGCAGGGCGGGCGGTTCGGTCGAGGGCACAAGGGCGTCGAAATGGAGCTGGACCAGGCGGGCGGCGATATTCAGAAGCTCCGGTGAAGTGTCATACGGCGCCTGCCAGTAGAAGCTGATCGCCAGCCGGTGCCGGCCGATGGCAAGGACCGTGGTCTTGTCCTCGATGTCCGGGTCGGCGAAGAACCGGCGCCGGTAGTCCTCGGAAACGTCCGGCAGGACGTCCTTCAGGCGATGGGTCTCGAAGCTTCCCTCGTCGAGCGCCATGATCCGGGTGTAGAGCGGGTCCTGAAGGAACCAGTCGTCCAGATAGTCTGCAGCCAGGCGCTTGCCGATGCCGCCTTCGATGAAATTGCGCGACAGCAGGCACTGGGCGTGGTTCTCGCTGTAGCTGAAGACCATGATCTGGGCAGTCGTCATGGATCTCAGAAGATCGAAGAAAGGCTCCAGAAACGCCGGTTTGCCGAGCGTGCCCAGGCATTGAGAGATCTCTCCGAGAGTGCCGGCAGTGGCGTCGATGTGGTTCTTGTCCTCCATAAAAGAGGACATATTCCATGGCGCTTGCGATGTATAGCAGGGGAAAGGCAGGCGCTCAGCCTGTTCCAGAAAGGGAGGAAACCTCATGCGTCCCGCAGGCCGATCGGAGCTCGACTCGCTCTATTTCACCTATCCGCATTTCGACGGTCCGTCGGAACGTGGCCATCTGGGTGACGAAGTGCCTGTGGCGATTGTCGGTGCAGGACCGGTCGGGTTGACGGCGGCGCTGACGCTCGCCAGTGAAGGCGTGCGGTCGGTGGTTCTGGAAAAGAAGCCGACCTTCAACGACGGCAGCCGCGCCATCTGCATCGCCCGCCAGAGCTATTACATTCTCGACCGGCTCGGCGCGCTGACGCCGTTCTTGGATAAGTCGCTCGGCTGGACCACGGGCCGGACCTTCTATCGCGGCAAGCAGATCCTGGAATTCCAGATGCCGGACAGCGAGGCCGAGCGGTTCCGGCCGATGTACAATCTCGAACAGCAGTATATCGAGCAGTTCCTGTGGGAGGCCGCCGCCGCCTCGCCGCTGATCGAGATCCGCTGGCAAAGCGCGGTGACGGGCGTCGCCGATGAAGAAGACGGGGCGAGGCTTTCTGTCTCCGATCCGGGTGGGGACTACGCCTTCAAGGCCGATTGGGTTCTGGCCGCCGACGGCGCCCACAGTCCTGTCCGGAAAATGCGGGGGCTGCGGCTTCAGGGCGAAAATTACGAAGGCCGTTACGTGATCGCCGACGTGCGCATGAAACATGACTATCCCACCATCCGGCGGGCCTTGTTCGATCCGGAATGCCGGCCGGGGGGAACCGTGCTGGTGCACCGTCAGCCGGATAACATCTGGCGGATCGACTACCAGCTGCGAGATGGCGACTCCGCAGAAGACGCGACGCAAGAAGCGGAAGTGCGCCGGAACGTGGAAGCGGTGCTGAAAGACCTCGGCCATACCGGCGGTTATGACCTGGAATGGTGGAGCGTCTATTCCGCCAATACGCTGGCGCTCGACGACTACCGGGACGGGCGGATCTTTTTCATCGGCGACAGTGCCCACATCGTGCCGATCTTCGGCGTGCGCGGGTTGAACAACGGGCTCGCGGATGCCCAGAACATCGGCTGGAAACTGGGCTGGGTGCTCAATGGCCGTGCGGGAGAAGGGCTGCTCGACAGTTACACCCCGGAGCGGCGCGGGGCGACGCTGGACGTCTTTGCCAATGCCTCCAAGAGCACCCGGTTCATGACGCCACCGAGCCATGGCTGGCAGGTGATGCGCGATGCCGCCCTGTCGCTTGCGCTCAGCCATCCTTACGCGGGCGCGCTGGCGAACCCGCGGCAAATGGTGCCTTACACCTATGCCGACAGCCCTGTCACCCTGGCCGATGACCCGGCCTTTTCGGCCGGGCCCGCGCCCGGGGCGGTGGCTGCCGATTCTCCGCTGGAGCAGGGGCACCTCTCGGAACGGCTGTCGGGGTTCACGGTTCTCGTTTTCGGCGATCAAATCGACCTGGCCGGACTGGAGCGGATCGAGGGCGTGGCCGTCCTGCGGCTCGGCGCAGAGACCGATGTGGCCCGCGCCTATGACGCGGAAGAGGGCACGATCTATCTGATCCGACCCGACATGCACGTGGCCGCAAGGTGGCGGCAGGTCGATCCGGATACGGTCGAAACCGCACTGCGCCAGATTCTTCAAATTTCAGGAGAGAGCCTATGACCCCGGCCGAGATCGAAACGGTTTACGAGACCATGGCGGAAACGATCGACGCAGTCGGAGCCGAACAACGGGAAGTCTTCCTGGCGAAGCTCTGCCTCGCGCTCGCCCACGAGCTTGGCGCCGGCGGCAAGGTTCTGGAGCTGATTGCCGACTGCAGGAAGGATCTGGCGGGCGGATAGGCCCGACTCGGGGTCCGATGAATTGCGGACTTCTCTTTTGCTCCGGCATGGCTGTATAAGCGGCGGATCATCCTGACCGCAAAGACCCGAAGCCGCCTGAAGCTTGAACGCCATGTCGAACCAGTACCTGATTGCCGCCCTCTACAAGTTTGCCACCCTCGAGAACTACGAGGAGATGCGCGATGCGCTGAAGCGGTTCTGCGTGGAACGGGACGTGCGCGGCAGCCTGCTGCTGGCGCGCGAAGGCATCAACGGCACCGTCTGCGGTCCGCAAGACGGCGTCCGGGAATTGCTGGAGCACCTGCGCGCCGACCCGCGCCTGGCCGACCTGGAGCACAAGGAGGCCTGGAGCCACCGGCACGTGTTCAAGCGGATGAAGGTGCGCCTGAAGCAGGAGATCGTGCGCCTTGCGGTCGATGGCATCGATCCGAACGAACTGGTCGGCACCTATGTGAAGCCGGAAGACTGGAACGATCTGATCAGCGATCCGGACGTGGTCGTCATCGATACCCGCAACGACTACGAATATGCCTTCGGCACCTTCGAGCGCGCGCTCAATCCGAATACTCAGTCGTTCCGCGAGTTTCCGGACTGGGTGCAGAAAGCTGTGGAGCTGGAGAACAAGCCCAAGGTTGCCATGTTCTGCACCGGGGGTATTCGCTGCGAAAAGGCCACCTCGCTCATGCTGCGGGAAGGCTTTGAAGAGGTCTATCACCTTCAGGGTGGCATTCTGAATTACCTGGAAAAGGTGCCGGAGGACAAAAGCCTCTGGAAGGGCGAGTGCTTCGTCTTCGATGACCGGGTGTCGGTCGACCACAAGCTCGAGCCGCGCTGGGGCGAATGGGTGCCGGAACAGGCCCGGCACGTGATCAACGAGGATACGGATTACGACAACGGGTAATGCATTGCCCATCGGAATCTGACCCTACGGCTTTTAAAGCTTTAACACTTCGTTAATTTTTCCTAGACTTCGCCTAGCGGCCTGTCATTTCACAGGCTTGGACAGGGGGAAGTGTCATGCGTCGAACCGTTGTCAGTGCCAGTTTGGGTCTTTTGCTGGCTCTATCCCAGACACAATCGGTCCTTGCCGGCGGCAGGGCGCTTTCCTGCTACGAACAGGCCGTCGTTCCGGCCGTCTACCAGACCGTCCAGGAACAGGTACTGGTCAGACCGGCTTCCAGCCATGTGGTGACCCAGCCCGCGGTCTATGCCTATCAGACACGGCAGGTGGTGCTTCAGCCGGAACGGGTGAGCTATCGCACGGTTGCGCCCGTCTATTCCCTCCAGTCCCGCCGGGTGCAGGTCCGGCCGGCAAGTTACGGCTGGGAATACCGGATCCGGAAGGGGCGCAAGATCCTGTGCAAGGTCGCCTATCCGGCCGCTTATTCCACGGTCCAGGAGCGCGTGCTGGTGAAACCGGGTGGTCGGGTCGCAGTCCGCCAGCCGGCCATCTACGGTTCGGTCAAGGAACGGGTGCTCGTGCAGCCGGCATCACAGCGCGTCGTGCGCGAACCGGCCGTCTACAGCACCGTGACCCGCACCGTGAAGGTCCGCGAGGCACAGACCGTCTGGAAGCCGGTCAAGGTGCGCAGCGGCTGCCGGTACTGAAGTTTTACGGATATCAACCACTGGTGTCCGGTTTGCCTACGACGTCTTTTGCCAAGTATTTGACATATCGTGGGCTTTCCTCCTCCGGGCCAAAGTGGACACGAAAAGCAGTTCCACCCACCCCGGTCTCCCCCCTTGAGGGGGAGATGTCGGCGCGGGTATGAACCGGTATGATGGGTAACAGTTCTATCCGGGAGGATGGGTAACAGGTCAGACTTACGCCGAACGAGGGAGGTTCGGGGTATGGGATTTCGGGAGACCTGTGCGATGGAAGAGCGTGTCCGGTTCTGCGTTTCGGTTGAAAGCGGAGAGGTGTCGATGTCGGAGCTTTGCCGTCAGTTCGGGATTAGCCGGAAGACCGGTTATGAGGTACTGAGGCGCTGGCGTTCGGGTGGCGCGGCAGCTTTGGCACCGCGCAGTCACGCCCCGCATCATTGTCCGCATGCGCTTGCGGAGACATCCCGGGAGGCGGTGCTTGCGTTGCGCCGGCGATATCCAAGCTGGGGTCCGAAAAAACTGCGCGCCTTTCTTCAGGCGCATGCCGATCCGGTGATTGTGGTTCCAGCTGCTTCGACGATCGGCGAGTTGCTGCGCCGGGAAGGCTTGAGCGTTGCGCGCAAACGCCGCCGCCGCGCGCCGCCCTGCTCCGTGTCCCCCTTTGACCAGGCCTTGCCCAACGACGTGTGGAGCATGGACTTCAAGGGCTGGTTCCGGACCGGTGACGGTCGCCGCTGCGATCCCTTCACGTTGCAGGACCAGGCGAGCCGCTATCTCTTGCGGGTGGTTGCCGTCCCCCGTCCCGACACGACCCATGTCTGGTCCGTTCTGGAGGCAGCCTTCCGCGAGTTCGGCCTGCCACGGGCTATCCGTTCCGACAATGGGGCGCCCTTTGCCTCGACCGGAGCTGCCGGCCTGTCGGGGCTGGCAGTCCGGCTCATCAAGGCTGGCGTTCGTCCTGAACGCATTGCCCCGGCCTCGCCGCAGCAGAACGGCCGGCTGGAGCGCTTGCACAGAACCTTGAAGGATGAAACCGCCAATCCACCGGCGGCCAACCTGAAGGCCCAGGCCGACCGATTTGTCCGCTTTCGGCAGACCTACAATGAAGAGCGTCCGCATGAGGCACTCGGCATGGCAACCCCGGCAGCCGCCTATACAGACTCATCAAGACCCTGGAGCGGCAGGCTGAGATCACCCGACTATGATCAAGGAACATGCGTGCGCAGGGTGCGCCAGAACGGCGAAATCAAGTGGCGCGGCGGCACCGTTTATGTCTCCATGGCCCTCGTCGGAGAGCCGGTCAGCATTGAAGAAGCCGACACCGGGCAGCTTGAACTCCGTTACGGACCGGTATTCATCGGCTACATCACAGAAGACCTAAAACTGCGGTGGCCCACACGAGGCAGAAAAACAAAAACTGTTACCCATCCTCCCGGATAGAACTGTTACCCATCATCCGGGTTGCACACGCGAGCCGACAGAGGGGGGTGAAACGGTACCGCATTTTCCGAAAAGCCGAACTTTCCGAGGGGCTTTTACCCCCCTCTGTCTCCTGACGGAGACATCTCCCCCTCAAGGGGGGAGACGAAAACAAGCGGAAAAATCCGAATTTCAAACCATACGCTGTCAGACTGGACAGCTGTGGATTTCAGTCCTGCGTGGCCAAGGTCCTGAAACGGCCTGCGGGCAGGCCGGTAATCCCGTGCCCTTCCACCAGATAGAGCCCGCCGGATACACCGTCGTCGGTTTCCGGCGAAGCCTTCAGGCTGGTGACGACCAGCTGGTCGAGATCGGGGCCGCAGAAACAGGGCATGGTCGGTTTCGGACAGGGCATGGGGATGACCTGCTTCAGATCGCCATCGGGTGAAAAGCTGTTGAGCACGCCGGCGGAAACACCCGCGCTCCAGTAGTTGCCTTCCGCATCCACGGTGGCGCCATCCGGTCGTCCGGTTTCCTCCGTCTGCTGGGCGAAGAGCATTTTCGCACCGAGTGAACCGGTTGCCGGATCGAAGACATAGGCCTCGATCCATCCCGGAGAACTGTCGGAATGATACATGAGGGTGCCGTCCGGAGACCAGGCTAGCCCGTTGGAGACCTTGAGCCCTTCGCGGATCTGCCAGACGTCACCACCGGCATCCACCCGGTATAGCCCGCCGATCGGTTCGCGCGGATCCGACGTGTCCATGGTACCGACCCAGTAGGCGCCGTCCGGGCCTACCTTGCCGTCGTTCAGGCGGGTCTGGGGCAGGTCGGTCTCGATCTCCGCCAGAACCGTTCTTTCGTCGCTCTCCGGATCGAACAGGATCACCTTGTCCCACACGCTGACGACAAGCCGGCCGTCATCCGTCAGACCGAAGGACCCGACCTCATTTTCGAATTGCCACGATGTGATGGATTTGGTGGCCCAGTCCATGGACTGGATGGTCCGGCCTTGAATATCGGTCCACAGCAGGCGGCCGGTTCTGTCGTCCCAGGTCGGGCATTCGGCCAGCTGATAGGTCGGATCGATAAAGCCGGGTTACCTTGTAGGTCACCCTGCGGTTTCTCCTTTGGTGCAGCTCAATGTGCTGTTGCGACTATAACTTGCGTGTTCGAAGGCGTCGATACGGATTGTCCACCGATGTGCACCGGTCGATCAATCGTGCTTTTCGGCCATGGGGAAGGCGGTCTTGCGCACGACCGGACGGATGGCGAAGGAGGATTTCATCCTGAGAACGCCGGGCAGGCGGGCCAGTTCCTCCCGGTGAATGCGCTCGAAATCGGTCGGGTCGGCGGCCGTCACGCGCAGCATGTAGTCGGCGTCGCCGGCCATCAGGTAGCATTCCATGATCTCGCCGGACCGGGCGACCGCCTTTTCGAAATTCTCCAACACTTCGTTCGATTGGCCGGTCAGGGCGATTTCGACAAAGACATCCATGCGCCGGCCGAGCTTGCGCTGATCCAGAAGTGCGACATACTTGTCGATAACACCGACCTCTTCCAGCGCACGCACGCGGCGCAGGCAGGTCGACGGC
>NZ_CAXXSJ010000032.1:0-67401 GCF_963675095.2 uncultured Roseibium sp.
CATGAGTATCAGGAACACCAGCAGAACGATGATCGCTCCAGATGCGCGCTCGACGAAGGCCGGGTCTCCACGCTGGGTCCAGTTATAGACCTGGACGGGAAGAGCTGAGGCAGGATCGAAGAACCCTTCCGGCGGCGCTCCGGGATATTCGCGAACGAAGGCCACCATGCCGATCAGCAGGAGCGGAGCGGTTTCCCCCAGCGCCTGGGCGAGACCGATGATCGTTCCCGTCAGAATACCGGGCATGGCCAGCGGCAGAACGTGGTGGAACACGGACTGCATCTTCGAGGCCCCCACACCCAGAGCCGCATCGCGGATCGATGGCGGCACCGCCTTCAGCGCGGCGCGGGTGGCGATGATGATGGTCGGCAGGGTCATCAGCGTCAGAACCAGACCGCCGACGATCGGCGCCGACTGTGGCAGCCCGGCAAAGTTGATGAACACGGCAAGGCCAAGGATACCGAAGACGATCGACGGCACCGCAGCGAGGTTGGCAATGTTCACCTCGATGATGTCGGTCAGGGTGTTTTGAGGCGCGAACTCTTCCAGATAGATCGACGCGGCAACACCCAGCGGCAAGGACAGGGCCAGCACGATCAGCATCATGTAGGCCGACCCCAGGATCGCCACGCCCAGGCCCGCGGCCTCAGGCCGGGTATCGGACGCGTCGGGTGCGGTGAAGAACTGCCAGTTGAACCCGATCGTGAGCACACCGTCCGCCTTCAGCTTGTCCGCCAGCATGAGCTGCTGGGGAGAGACGTTCCGGTCAAGCTCCGCGCTCTCCATGGTCACGCGGCCCTTGTAGTAGCCGTCGATACGCCCTGATGCGAGAAGGTTG
This sequence comes from uncultured Roseibium sp., assembly GCF_963675095.2. Classification (GTDB taxonomy): domain Bacteria; phylum Pseudomonadota; class Alphaproteobacteria; order Rhizobiales; family Stappiaceae; genus Roseibium. The sequence continues at coordinate 839 of NZ_CAXXSJ010000032.1, forward strand.
AACGGAACGGTTTTTCCGATGCTCGTCGGATGGGCGAGCACATAGCGGCGCAGATCGGCAGGCGCTTCCTTGGAGATCAGTCCCGCCGCGTCCTTTTCGCTCAGCCCGTCGATGACAATCCCTTCCTGCGCCATCTTGTCGGCAAGTGCCTTCTTGATCAGAGGCGCATAACCGAAGGTCGTGACCTTGGCGATGTCGTCGAGATTGCGACCGCCATTCTTGTCCAGCTTTGCCGGGTCAAGATAGACGTCGACCGAAATGTATGTCTGGCGAAAAGACGACAGACCGTTCATCAGGATCGACGTCAGGAGGCCTACGAGCGCCAGCACGCCGATCCCCACTGCGATCTGCCCGATCAGGCGGAAGCGGGCTTCTGCCGCGTTGCGCTGCTTGGTGCGCTTGTCGAGGACCAGAAGCGATCCCTTGCGCGGACCTGAGGTTGCGGCAACGTCGGCCATTGCGGTTGCGTCGCTCATTCGTACTGCTCCCGGTACTTGCGCACGATATAAAGGGCCAGCACATTCAGCCCCAGTGTGAAGACAAACAAGGTCAGACCCAAGGCAAAGGCCACCAGCGTTTCAGGGCTGGCGAACTCCGTATCGCCGGTCAGCTGGCTGACGATCTTGACGGTAACGGTCGTCATGGCCTCGAACGGATTGAGGCCCAGCCTCGCCGCCGCCCCGGCCCCGAGAACAACGATCATCGTTTCCCCGATGGCGCGGCTTGCAGCCAACAGGATCGCGCCGACGACACCCGGAAGAGCCGCGGGCAGAATGACCTGCCGGATGGTTTCCGACTGGGTCGCCCCCAGTCCGTAGGACCCGTCGCGCATGGCCTGCGGCACCGCGTTGATGATGTCATCGGAGAGCGAACTCACGAAGGGGATCAGCATGATGCCCATCACCAGACCGGCGGTCAGAACCGATGACGACGAGGTTCCAAGCCCCAGGGGCTGTGCGAGCCAGTCGCGCAGGAACGGCCCGACGGTGATCAGGGCGAACAGACCGTAAACGATGGTCGGGATACCGGCCAGCACCTCGATGGCGGGCTTCGCCAGGTTGCGCACGGCTCTTCCGGCATATTCCGAAAGATAGACCGCGATCATCAGACCGATCGGAACGGCCACCAGCAATGCCACGAACGACACATAGAACGTGCCCCACAACAGAGGCAGGATGCCGAGGATCCGATCCGCCGCGGAATTGCGGGTTCCATACGGTGGAGAAGAAGAAGTCCTTCGCCGGATACATCTTGAAAAAGTTGAAGGTCTCGAACAGCAGCGAGGCGACGATACCGATGGTCGTCAGGATCGCGACCATCGACGAGCCGATCAGAAGCGCCTTAACAAAGGTCTCGCTGTTGTTTCTGGGCTCGCAGTTCGGGCCGGATGCGCGTAAAGGCCCATCCTCCGACGGCAAGCGCCAGGCCCAGGACGGCAACCGTCATCAGCAGGGAGCCGGTCTTCTGCTGGGAGCGATAGGTTTTGGCGGCGTCGAACACTTCGACGGGAACGTTGGATCCCAAGAGCGACCCCGACATCGGCGAGGCGGCTGCGGGACGTTGGTGAAGTCGGCGCGCATCCGGGCCAGGTCATCTTCGCCGAGCCCGCCTTTTTCCATCAGCGCATCCAGGCCTTCTGCGATCCGGCGAACGTCGGACATGACCAGGCTGCGTGCGCCCCCTTCCGGGATGACGCTATCGGGGATCATTTTGCTCACGCCCGCCTTCGATCAGCATCGGCTGCACGAACAGCCAGGCGGCCAGAAGAAGCAGGGCCGGAACGGCGCGTGAACAGCGCCAGGAACTGTCCGTAGTAACTTGGGAGGGAGTGCAGTTTGCGGCCTTCATTCGCCGCCTGAGGACAGGGCACGATGCCTGCCTACGAAGTAGCCAAGCACAGCAAGGCCCAGCACAATCAGGATAAGGATGCCCACGCTCATTGTTTTCCGCCATAATCAAAAAATGGAAACCGGTGGCGCGCAATGCGTGCGCCACCGGTCGATTTTGGAGATTACTTCAGCGGACCCATCGGAGTGCGGTTCTTGACCATTTCCTGGGTCTTAGCCAGTTCCGGGTCGGAAACGAGGCCGTAAGCGGCCAGCGGGCCATCCGGGCCAGCCATTTCGTCAGAAACGAAGAACTCGACATATTCCTGCATGCCCGGGATCACGTCCAGGTGAGCGTTCTTCACGTAGAAGAACAGCGGACGGGAAACCGGATATTCGCCGGAAGCGATCGACTCGGTGGACGGGGTCACGCCGGACATGGTCGCGACCTGCAGCTTGTCGGTGTTGTTCTGGTAGAAGGACAGACCGAACAACGCCGATACCGTTCTTGTTGGCGTCAACGCGAGCCAGCGTTTCGGTGTAGTCGCCGTCGATGTCGATGGACACGCCGTCGGTACGCAGGTTCATGCAGGACTTCTTGGCAGCTTTCTTGTCGCCACCGTTTTCAGCCATGATGGCTTCGAAGGGTGCCGTCTTCTTCACAACCGTCGGCAATAACCTTCTCGTCGAAGACTTCGCGAGTACCGTGCTTGGTACCCGGGACGAAGGCCAGGATTTCCTGCTTCGGCAGATCGGCGCGGACCTGATCCCAGGTCTTGTAGGGGTTGTCGACCAGCTTGCCGTCCACGAGAACCTTGGCAGCCAGGGCCTTGTGCCAGTCAGCCGGGGTGAAGGCGAAGCTTGCACCGTTGATGTCGCTGGCGAAGACGATGCCGTCATAACCGATGCGAACTTCCTGGATTTCGGTCACGCCGTTCTGAGCGCACAGGTCGATGTCCGACTGCTTGATGCGCGAAGAGGAGTTGGCGATGTCGATGGTGTTTTCACCAACGCCTTCGCACAGCTTCTTACGGCCAGCGCCCGAACCGCCCGATTCAACAACCGGGGTCGGGAATTCGAAGTTTTCGCCGAATGCTTCAGCAACGATGGACGCGTACGGCAGAACGGTGGACGAACCAGCGATCTGGATCTGGTCGCGAGCCTGAGCGGCACCAGCGACAACGGTTCCGGCAACAGTCAGTGCTGCCACGCTAACGAGGGTCTTGAATTTCACTTGACCACTCCTTTTGAATGTCAAGGTTTGTTGGATAATCGCAAAGACCGTGAAGCCCCAGCGACGAGCGCGACCCTAGGCCTCGCTCGTGAGACTTCTATGACGGTTGTATATCAGTTTTGTGACTGTTTATCCCTTTGAAATATATAGATTATTTTTAAAACGTAACAGAAACACAAAAAATGAGCCGCGACTTACGCGACAAAATCCTTACTCTTCAGATTGAGCAATTCCGACAATACAGGCGATGCTTGTATCCCCTCCCGCGTCCGCCTCATCGAAACTGCCTGAGCGTCATCAGTGCAATACCGGTCGCCCGGACCTGCGCAGGAGAACAGGTGCGGACCGTGGCGGCTTCAGACCGCTCCGGATGGCATGAAATGGACGGTGAAAACCGACCCCTTACCCTGAGCGCTCTCGATTTCGAGCCGGGCCCGGTGGCGCGCCAGGATGTGCTTCACGATCGCAAGTCCGAGACCCGTCCCCTTCATGGCCCCGGCTGGAGCCCACATCGACCCGGTAGAATCGCTCCGTCAGACGCGGGACATGTTCCGACGCAATGCCTGCCCCGTAGTCCTGAACGGAAAGACAGACGTGTTCCGCCGGGTCCCCGTTCTTCTTCATGGAAATCCGGATATCCACGAACTCCCCGTCGCCACCGTACTTCAAGGCATTCTCGACAAGGTTTTCCGCCACCTGGATCAGTTCGTCCCGGTCGCCCTTGACGATGGCGTCGTCAACATCGACCTCGGTGCGAATCGTCATTCCCAGATCACGCGCAAGCGGTGCGAGCGCATCTGCCGTATGGCGCGCGATCTCGATCAGATCGACCGAAGCGCTCGGCCGGACGTGCGCCTTCAGTTCGATTCGGGACAGGGACAGGATGTCGTCGATCAGGCGGCGCATGCGACCGGCCTGTTCCAGCATGATCTTGAGGAACCTGTCCCGCGCCTCGGGGTCGTCCTTGGCCGGCCCCTGCAAGGTTTCGACGAACCCGGTCAGGGATGCCAGCGGCGTGCGCAGCTCATGGCTTGCATTCGCAACGAAGTCGGTGCGCATCCGTTCAAGGCGCTTTTGTTCCGTCTGGTCGTTGATGACCACCAGAATGAAATCCGGCTTGGCCGGCAGATGGTCTGCGACAGCGGAACCGGGCATGTAGACGGGCGCCACATGGGCCTCGAAGAAGGCTTCCGTAGGCACCTTCTCCTGCCAGTGGATCCGTTCCGGCTCGCCGGTCGTCGAAACGCGGTCGAACGCTTCCAGCAGAGACGGCGCCCGCAGGGAGAAGGACAGGGGGTCGCCGGGCTTGACCTGGCCGTAATAGTCGATCGCGGCGGCATTGACATAACGGGTAATGCCGCGGCCGTCGGCAACGAAACAGGGCACCGGCAAGGCATCGACTGTGACCTTCATGCCGGTTCCAGGCCACATGCGCCGAAGCTGGCGACGCTGGCCGGCCTGCAGCTTCATCGACCGTGAGCGGCGCGGCACGAACGCCGCCACCGCCGCCAGGGTGACGACACCCGACAGGGAGGCGAGCACGGGAACGCCGTAAACCGCGGACGCGACGGCCCCCAGCACGACGCCAACGAGCACAAGCCAACGCGCGTCGCGGAACCGCGACAGCGGAGCAGCCCCTTCCAGGTCAATGGCCAGATCGTCTGGCGAAGTGAATTTGTCGGCCATCCTCAAACGCTGGCTGTTGCAGATACCTTTTGGCGGATCAGTTCACCGAACTTAGCAGATTCCCAAGACGGCGCTGTCGTCACGGCCCGTGACGGTGGGCAAAGCTGATAGCACGCAGGATATGTCAATCAGGCGACATTAGAGCATCGGTCGATAACTTTGAACCATTTGATGTCTGAAAGCAGTTCATTCGGCAAGGCGCGTCGCGAAGCGCGATGCGGTGCATCGAGCAAGCGGCGCAACGCAGCCGATGGGCTGCTTTCTGCCACCCGAAGGGCCGGGCTCTTTTGCCCGCTGACTGCGTTGGCTCGCGCTTGTGGTGGGAAACACCACGGCGCGCAACCCGCCTTGTCAGCAGACAAAAGCGCACCGGTCAAATGATTCAAAGTTATCGACCGATGCTCTAGTACAAGTTTCGCAGCAGAAAATACTTTGTCAGCGAAATTCCTTGCTGGCAGCGACTTCGGTCATTCGCTCAAGCCGCTTTTCCCAGCCGCCATCGGCGGCCATGGCGTGCAGATAATCGTCCGCGTCCTCGCCATGACGAAGGAATTCGCTGTGCACCAGCTCCAGGCGGGTCGTCTCACCCGCGTCGCGAAAGCTGATCATGACGCGGCTTGCCGTTGCCGGATCCGCAATCGGTTCCCCTTTCGCGGAAACCTGCCAGGCAAGACGGACATAAAGAGGCTCTTCGATGGACAGGATCGTTCCCCAGACCCGTCTGCGGCCGTCCTCACCGATTTCGTAGCACGTTCCGCCGGGGCGCGGTTCGATGCCGCATTCGCGGATCGCGCCGCCGCTGCCGGGAAACGGCGATATCCACCAGGCCGAAGGATGATCGACGACCAGCTCAAACGCTTTCCCGCGAACCAGCGGAAGGACACATTCGAACCGGCACGGTTCTTCGTTCGACATCATCGGCCCCTCAAATTCCATTTGCGCGCATAAAAGTGGTACCAGAGAAAACTGCCCGCAGACGGCCGTCTGCTGCCGGCGAGGCTGTAGCCGGTTCAGGCATCATAAAGATGACACCTCGAATGGCATCGTGGTGCACGATATAAGATCCATGCTATGGGGCAAGATGCGATCAGGCAACGAGTGCCTGTTGTCACGGGAAAAAGGGACCTCGGTTGAAGCACGAACGCACATTCGATCCTTCCTATGGAACAGCCGTGGAGGTGTCGGACGGCATCCGGCGCCTCACGTGCGAGAACCCCAGCCCCTTCACCTTCCACGGGACCAACACCTACCTGATCGGCCAGCGCAAGATAGCGGTTCTGGATCCCGGACCGGCGAACGAAGCGCATATCGACGACATCGTGAACGCTGCCGGCGCCGACGCCATCAAGGCCATCCTGGTCAGTCACACGCATATGGACCATTCGCCCGGAGCCCGGCTGTTGCAGGCCAGGACGGGAGCGCCGATCATCGGCTGCGGACCGCACAGAGCGGCCCGCAGCCTTGCAAGCGGCGAAGTCAACACGATGGATGCAAGCGCCGACAGCGACCACGTTCCGGATGAGGAGCTGAAAGCCGGCGACACGTTTTCGCTTGGCGACATCGTCTTCGAAGCCATCGAGACCCCCGGACATACGGCCAACCATCTGTGCTTCGCCATTTCGGGAACGCAGATCCTGTTTTCCGCCGATCATGTGATGGCATGGTCGACGTCCATCGTGGCCCCGCCGGACGGCAACATGCGGGACTACATGACGTCCCTCGAGCGCCTTCTTCAAAGGCAGGAGACCGTCTATCTACCGGGCCACGGTGGCGTGGTCCGCGAAGCACACGGATATGTCGAGGAACTGAAGGCCCACCGCCTGGGTCGGGAGCGTTCCATCCTGGACCGGCTTGATGATACGCCTGTCTCCATCCCGGATCTCGTCCTGCAGATCTACGACGATCTGCCTCCCGGGCTGCGGCCGGCGGCGGCTCTTTCCGTCTTCGCCCATCTGGAAGATCTGGCAGAGCGCGGCCTGGTTTCGGCCGATCCGAACGTCACGCTGACAGCGTCTTACCGCCGGGCATCCTAGGGTACGGACCCTGAGCCTAGCCGGAGAGGCCGGCGGCGGTGTTTTCCTCATCGGGCGCAGGATTGCCTTCCTCCCCGAAATAGGGCTTGAAGGCAGGGATCGGAATACGCTCCGCATCCGCCCTCCCCGTGTCGACTTCAACCGGCCTTTCCGCGCCGGACTCCGAGGCAGCCTGATCGGGAGTGGCAAGGTCTTCCTCTATGACCGAAACCCGGGCAAGGTCGCCGTAGGTTTCAAGCAGGACATCATCGATTCCAGCGAACAGGGCACGGATGCGGTCCGCATTCCCGGTCAGGCCTTCGAGACCGAATCGGGACACGGACCGGACATCCAACAACACACCCACCGGATCCGGTCTGATCCGTACGACCATGTCTTCGACCAGCCCGAGCAGCGGCGTTCTGGCTTCCACCTGCAATCCGGTGGGAGCGTCGAGGAGGTCAGGCGGCAATTCATAGGTGATCACCCAGCCGTTGCGCCTGGCGACTTCCAGTGCCGCCGCATGCAGCTGCGCCGGGGCAATCCGATATCGGCGCGGAACGATATCGGGGAAAAGATCCCGTTGCAGGCCGGTTTCCGAAGGCTGGAACAGCGCTTTCAGGACATCGCCCGGATCTTCGCCAGCTTCACTGGTTACGGTCTTGAATTGCGGCGGGTCACTCCAGTTCGTGGAAACATCCCCCATCCCCGGAGACAGGACGGCTTGCCCTGCAAACAGTCCCAATGGCACCAGGGCGACCAGACCGTACAGTGTGCCCAGAACAGCTTTCGCCGCGCCCGTACCGCCCCGAACCCAAAGGCGGGTGAACGCCACCAGAGCGAACAGGATCGCAACGATGCCAAGCCCCGCCCCCGCAAGGACGGAGAACACCATTTCGCGAGGGCCGATCAACGCAACGCGTTGCGCGAGCACCGCAAGGATGCTGACAGGCACAGCCACGGCACCGAGCCGCTGGCTGACGCGCGCACTTGTCGAACTGTAGACCGGATACCGCTTCATCACACCGCAGATTCGTTTATGGCCTTCGCAAAGCTAAGGGTTAGCACCACATTTCAGGAAACAGAAAGCAGAAACACGAGGAAACGACATATGTCATATGACGCGCCTTCGGAATATAGAACCGGCTTCTTCCGCTGAGAAGGCTTCACTCAATGTAGTATAAACCCTTAAACCGCAGAGTATCCCTGAACAAATTGTTAAGCCGCGTAACAAACTGTCATGTCTTTTGACTGGCACCCTTTCTCTCAAAAGCGCATCATGAATCGTCGTTAACCAGGCGTTGCGCCGAAGGGCCTGCAAGCTCAAATTGCCCTAAGAAGGTCCCAATCGAAGTGCACGCTGACCGAAACGCATCGATTTGGACGCAAACAATGTCTAGAACAGCAACACGCCCAGCCTCTCAAACCTCTGCTTCTGCAAAGCCCAATCTGGAAAACCAGTACAAGCCGGTGGGTATTGCCGCGGTCAACGCGGCCACGATGTGCAAGAGCCAGCCCCGGCCGGACAAGACCGGCAAGAAATAGTCCTGGCGGGACGTTCGCGGCCAGTGCTCCAGTCACGGGTTTGATTTGTTGCCGGCTCCTGTTGCCCGACCGCAGTGCGGTTCGCGGGAAACAGGTGTTTTGCGCCGGTCACATGGTTTAAAGTTGTCGCCCGACGTTCTCATCTTCCGGTATGGTTGAACAGGCCGTAGCGAATCGCTTTCGGCTGGTTCTTTCGCGATTCCGGGAGCGCTTCGATGATCATCGCCTATTGCCCGTCCACGTCCGGCCTGACCCGGATAGAACTGGCCCCAGGCGATCAGCTGCCCACGACATCCGTGTGGATCGATCTGGTGCGTCCGACCCTGGAAGAGCAGAAAACCGCCGAAAAGCTGATGGGCGCGGCGATCCCGACCCGGGAGGAAATCACGTCGATCGAGACCTCCGCGCGTCTTTACGACGAGCCGGGCGCGATCGTCATGACCGCGATTCTGCCCATGGCCGCCAAGGCGCTCGACCCGGAGCTGTCGTCCGTCACCTTTGTTCTGAGTTCAAAGCGACTGGTCACCGTGCGCTACGGCGAACCGAAGTCGGTCGCCATTTGCGCCCGCAAGGTGCAAACGGACACAACGATCGCCCATACCGGGTCGGCTGTCCTCTTCACCATGCTCGATATCATCGTCGACCGGTGTGCCGACGTCATGGAAGAAGCCTCTTCGCTCTACGATACACTTTCGCTTCAGGTGTTCGAGGAAGGCCTCACTTCCCGAAAAACCAAGAGCTACCAGTCAGCCATCAAGGAACAGGGCCGCATCGGATTGCAGATCGCCAAGATGCATGACGTATGCGCCAGCTTTTCCCGAATGATGCTGTTTCTGGCCAGCCATGCCCAGAAGGTGTCCTTAAACGAAGAGCAGATCGAGCAGTGCCGCCTGGCCGGACGGGACATTCACTCCATCAAGGAGCATGGCGACGCGCTGGACAACAAGCTGTCCTTCCTGCTCGACGCGACCATCGGCCTCGTAACCCTTGAACAGAACCAGATCATCAAGATCTTTTCCGTTCTCGGCGTCATCTTCCTGCCGCCGACCCTGATCGCCTCGATCTACGGCATGAATTTCATCAACATGCCGGAACTGAAGTGGGATTTCGGCTTTTTCTTCTCGCTCGCCCTGATGTTCGGATCCGTCGCCGTGACTTTCCTGTTCTTCCGGATGAAGAAACTGTTGTGACGGGACAGCCGCCTCACGGATAAAGCCGGCTCGTGGTCCACTCGTCTTCCGGGCCGGAGCGTTTGAACTGAACGCGGTCATGGAGACGGAACGGGCGGTCATGCCAAAATTCGATCGAGGTGGGCACCAGCCGCATTCCGGACCAATACTCGGGGCGCGGGATCTCTCCGAGGGCGAATTTGGCGGTGTAGCGGGCGACTTCCTTTTCCAGCGCGAAGCGGCTTTCCAGCGGGCGCGACTGCTTGGAGGCCCAGGCACCTATGCGGCTGCCGCGCGCCCTGGAGCGGTAATACTCGTCCGCTTCCTGATCGGAGACAGGACTGACCGGTCCGCGAATCCGGATCTGGCGGCGCAGGGATTTCCAGTGAAAGCACATGGCGGCCTTGCCCGCGGACAGCAGTTCGGTCCCCTTCGCGCTTTCGAAATTCGTGTAAAAAACGAAGCCCCGTTCGTCGAAGCCCTTCAACAAAACCATCCGCACATTCGGCAATCCATCCGCGTCCACCGTCGCCAGAGCCACGGCATTCGGATCGTTGATTTCAGCTTCCGTTGCGTCGTTAAGCCATTCACCGAAAAGCTCAAACGGTTTCTTGACCTCCGTAAAGTCACCATTTGTTAACTCTTTTGTCGAAGGGTCAGAGGTGGTCATCGGATACCTGTCAAAAAAAATCGATGGCTCGTCCAAATGTGTATTGAGTAGCCGGACAAGCGAGGTCTTGGGGGCGTGTTTGAGTTCAAGTCATATACCGCCAGAGGTATAAAGATCCAGAGCGCATGGCTGGCAGCAGCCGCGATTTCCGGATTGCTCGGAGCGTGCAGCCCGGTCAGCATGCCGATCGGCAGCTCGGATATCGAAACGCCGCTCGTGCTCACCGGATCCATCCCCTCCCTGGACGACGACGCCTACGCCGACGTAGGCACCGATGACCGGAAGCTGATCGCGCAGACCATTCACATGGCCGTGGACGACAACAACACGGCTGAGGACCTTGCCTGGACCAATCCGGACAGCGGCAATTCCGGCACGATCTCCGCCCTCGACGTGTCCAAGTTCAAGGACACGGGCTGCCTCTCGTTCAAGACGACGGCCAATACGATTACCGGTGTCAGGCTTTACGAGGGAACCGCCTGCCGCGACATTTCCAAAACCATGGCCATCACCGTGCTGCGCGTCGCCAAAACTTGATTGCGCTGGTATTCCCGGTAAAACAGCGGCTAATCTTACTGCTCCCGGGAATCGGATCTGGAATTTTTCCCAAACACTTCCGATATACAGGGCAACACTGTTCAGCGACCGCCCAGGTGAACCGCCGCTGGAAGATGCGGCAGCGTTTCGGGAAGGAGCGCTGGCTCTCAACAAGTACCCCATGGGGTTAGGTGACAACAGATGCGTGATCCCTACAGCGTTCTCGGCGTGGCGAAAGGCGCCAGCGAGAGCGATATCAAAAAGGCCTTCCGGAAACTGGCCAAAAAATATCATCCGGACCAGAACAAGGACGATCCGTCGGCACAGCAGCGCTTTGCCGAAGTCAACCAGGCTTACGAGATCGTCGGCGACAAGGAAAAACGCCAGAAATTCGACCGCGGCGAGATCGACGCGGATGGCAAGCCGCGGTTCCAGTCCCACGGTTTCGACGGCTTCAGCGATTTTCAGGATTTCGGAGGTGCCGCCGGCGCCCGCGGTTTCCGTGGGCAGGGCGGCGGCTTTCAGGGCGGCGGCCCGACCGGTGGCGGTGGCTTCGACGATATTCTGAACGACATTCTGGGCGGGTTCGGCGCCGGCCGCAAGGCCCGCGCAGGCAATGCGTCCGCCGGCCCGCGCGGCCCGGCCCCTCAGAAGGGCAAGAATGCCGAATTGATTGCAAACGTCTCGCTTGAGGAACTGGTCACGACCGGCAAGACCCAGGTGACCCTGCCGAACGGCAAGACGGTCAATGTCACCATTCCTGCAGGCAGCAGCGAAGGCGATACGATCCGCCTGCGCGGCCAGGGTTATCCGGGCGAAGGCGGCGGCCAGCCGGGCGATGCCCTCGTCCAGGTTCACCTGAAGCGGCACAAGCTGTTCGAAGTGCGCGGCAGCGATCTGATCCTGGATCTGCCTCTGACCCTTTATGAGGCGGTTCTCGGCGCGAAGGTGCGCACGCCGACCCTGACCGGCGCGGTCAATCTCAGCATCCCGCCGAACTCCTCAGGCGGCAAGATCATGCGCCTGAAGGGCAAGGGCCTGCCGACCAAGGGCGGCGGCCACGGGGACCTTCTGGTCCGCCTGCAGATCGCCCTGCCGCCGAATGCGGATGACGAACTGGAAACCCTGATGAAGGCCTGGAAGGAAGTCACCCCCTACCGGGCGCGGGGACCGGAATTCGAATAAGGTTTGAACAAGCGAACAGAAAAGGCCGTCGGCAATCTAACCGACGGCCTTTTCCTGAATGCAGGGGCATAGCAAAAAATTGAGCCGCACCCCGCGGTCCCTCACGACCTTCGGGGTTCGGGCATGCTCCAGAATTCTGAAACATGCAAAAAGCTGCGACGTCCCGGGCCCCGCGATGACATAAACGTCGATCGTCAGCTTCGCGCCTTCGTTTCCGCCGTTGGTAGGATTTCCTCCCGATCTGTAAAGCTGCCATTCGTTGCGTGACGCGCGAAGGTCTATAGTGGGCGGGGAGCGGTCGTTCGTTGCATGAGCGAATGTTGACTTCATCAAAAGGTAAGGTGACGTTCACGACAGCTTGATGTAGCGCCTGGGAACAGAGATCGACGCCGCACATCACCAGATGAATGGTGGCTGGGCAATATAACTAAACAAGGGCAGAGGCTTGGGAAGATTCTCAAACGAGAAGCGATCGTACTGGGAGCGAAGACTCCACGATCTTCTGCGGCCTGTCTCAGCTGAAGATATTGTGGTTTTGAGCTGGGCAATTGAAGCGATGCGAGACGGTCGCGAGGAAGCGGCGCGTCGTCGTCTTGAGATACCAGGTAGCTCGGGAGATCATCAAATTGGTGGCAAATATTTCGTGCCGCCTTGGTCGATCGACGCCATTCTTCGCGAAAAACTTTCTCTTGGGCCTGCGGAGAAAAATGCGAAACGCCTAAACCTAAAATCGTGGAATGGTGTAGCCAAACTGGTCAACGTATATACAGCGTTGGCCAACGCGGAGAGCGTCATGGATTACTCGCCGAGCGATGTCTTGGCAGCGATGCCGCGCTTGTTCTGGCCTCAATATGATTGGCAGCTTGGCACGTCAAATATGTTTCGCATTGGACGCGCGTGGCATGTGTACGCAACACATGAAGGTAAAGCTGCCTTTTCTGCAAAGTACGGGATCGATTTGGAGATTTTCCTGAAAGTTGGCTTCGGGATCTATGCTGGAAGTACAGAACACCCAGCGATACGATCTGGTTATCTTGCAGCGCTTGGCGTTACGAATACGCAATTACACCAAGTGCGACAGATCATCGGTGATACGCTCAAAGGACATTATGAATGGGCAAGGAGTACTGGCAATCCTGATGTCCCGCGCGACTTCCTTCGTAGTGTCACAAAGGAACGGCCCATCTTTGAAGTATCTGATACCAATGGGCCAGCCTATTGCGTTCCTTCTCGATCCAATCTCATGCTTCGTATTACCGACGGGCTTTACTATGATATCGTATCCGACTCCAATGCGAGACGGCGGTCTGGGGAAGCGTTTGAATATCTCTGCTTGAAAATAATTCGACATTATGCCGGCGCGACCAGATCAGTTGAACCTGAACGTAAAACTACATACGGTATGAGCGCGGATATTCTTGTTGAAGACAACTCAACTTCGACAGGTCTCATTATTGAATGTAAAATTCGGCGACTTCCGCAAAGGGTGTTGACGTCACCGGACCCGTTCGAGGACTGTGCTGATGCATTTGACGATGTTATAAAAGGCATCGTTCAGATCTGGCGGACATACCATGAGTTCTATAGTGTATCACCTATGAACATGGCAGGCGTTGTGCTGCAATATGACCCTTGGACAATATTGGGAAATGCCTTCGTCAGTAAATTGTTTAAGTCAGCCCACGAAAAAGCGAATGAGTTGGACATACCAGCCAGTGATCGCATCCCGGTGGCACTGGTCGGTTATTCTGATTTTGAGCGCCTGCTAAGAGATTACGAATACGCAGATATATTTGAAGCTGTCTGCGATTGGGACACTGAAAACTTCCATGGTTGGGAACTCGTTGGCGTTTTAAGGAATAAAAAGTTAGAAAAGAAGCCTAAACCAGCATTTGACTATGGAAAGCTTGTCACAGGCAGCGGTCCCTTGGTGGGAGCAACTCTGATAACGCGCGCCTGCGAGCTCGTGGAAAGGTTGTTCCGAGTGCAATCCGCGATTTAGCCAAACAAGAAAACTCGGCATCAGTGGCTGCAAATGAACGGTCATAAAGGGCTGAACTGGTCATCTCCTGACTTTGCACGAATGGCCGGTATGGCCGTAGGCGGAATGGTGGCTTACGAATGCCAAATCAACGAAGCCGACATTCGAGGGTATGGACCCGCGGTGATCCTCGGTTGACCAATGAAATGTTGCTTTTGGAACTGCGGCCCGAAACAGTTTGCATCATATTGGGAAACTAAGGGGCAGCGAGGCGATGATAAAAAGCGAGCACCCACCAAGCTGGGCAAATTGGCGGGTACACGAAGAGACCTCCGAAGCTACGCAAGCTTACGAGGTCAATTTGTTCACCGATGCTTGGATTATTGGACAGGAAAAGCTAGGCCCATATACGTTTCTGAACAATGTGCCAAATCCGGGAAGTCAGGGGAAATACGCCCTCAAACCGAGCATCACGCTCAGAGTACAAACCTCTATCGAGCAGCAACTTCCCGACATGACGAAAACGGCCGACGAACACTACCATGGTGGCGCACTCGTCGACGAAATCGCTGCATTGGCATCATTGGTACTCGGAATTCGTCTAGAGGCGGGACCATTAGAGAGAACGTTTGAAGTAGGTGCCGATCCGCGTGGCAGACCATCCGCCCATCTTGCGTCAGATTATCCCGTTCTACCGATAAACAATACTGGTCCACAAATTCCCTGGCTTCACAGAGACGCCAAACTAGCTGAACTCATTTTCCTGGAGACCTTCCCAAATTTAAAACAGGCAGATGCTATTGCGGTTGTAAAGAGCGCGAGGCAGTTCCAAAAAGCGTTATGGCTTTCGGACGCCTCACCGGAAATTGCCTGGTTAATGTTTGTGTCCTCAGTCGAAATTGCTGCAAACAATTGGGATAAAAAAATAAATTCGCCGCTTAAACGGCTAGAAACGAGTTATCCGAAGCTTGTTAAACTGCTTGATGGATATGAAGGAGATCTGACCAATAAAGTAGCTGCTCAGCTTTCAGGAGTAATTGGATCAATAAGTAAATTTAAGAACTTCATGATATATTTCAAACCGCCTGCACCGGTTAAGAGACCCGAACATGGCCTATTCGATTTCGAAGATAAGAACTTCAAAAAGTCGATGATAAAAATCTATGAATACCGATCTAACGCGCTGCATGGCGGAATACAATTTCCATACCCAATGTGTAATCCACCGCCTCGCATCAGCCCTAAAATAACTGCACCGGAAGAGAAACCGATTGGTCTAGCTACATCGGCATTGGGAGGCACTTGGAAGTCAGAAGACACCCCAATGTATCTGCATTTATTTGCATACATTGTACGCCACAGTCTTCTTAAGTGGTGGGGCAGTCTCGTGGGTCAACCCACAACATAGAGCCCTATACATTCCCGTGATTTGGGTTTTCAGTACTTTCAAGGCATTCGATCAATTTGCAGTGAACAGCAGCATTGTGGATCGGACCAAGAAGGGCGCGCAAAGCTGCAGTTGACGGAAAGTGGATCCAACGTCAGCAAAGGCCGAAAGCCATCGCGAACTTGCCCTCCGTGAACGTCCGCTTCAAATGTCTTTTCGGACGGGACCTGACAGTCAGTAGTCGGCCCCTTTCCGGTCAATTACTTGGATCCAAAAGGCCGGTAATTCTCCCTCGTCAGACAACAAATCCGACCAATTTGGAATGCGGCTTTGGGGGGCGTCTTCGATCCCTGAAAGATTACAGGCGTCTTTTTGCTTATGTCTTTTTTCCCATGAACGCCTCGAAGGTGGCGATGGTTTCCGGTGCAGTCAGTCGTTCGGTGAAAATCCCGGTTTCCATCTCGATGCAGGCCAGCAGAGCGTCCCGATCGCCTTTCAGCAGGCGCCGCGCCGCCGCAAGTGCCGCCGGCGGTTTGGCGGCGAGCTTTCGGGCGCAGTCCAGGGCGGCCGCTTCCACATCGTCCTCGATGACATGGTTGACGAGACCTGCGCGCTCGGCCCGCTCCGCACTGAAGGTCTCGCCGAGACACAGGAGTTCGAAGGCCCACTGATTGCCCATCAGTTTCGGTCCGATCAGGGTGGACCCGGCCTCCGGTACCAGCCCCAGATCAACGAACGGTGCCTTGAACACGGCATTCTGCGACGCAAAGATCATGTCGCAATGCATGAGCAGCGTCGTTCCGACGCCGACAGCCAGACCGTCGACGGCGGCGATCAGCGGCTTGTCGTTCATCACGAGAGCCTTCAGAAAGCGGCCGGCCGGCCGGTCTCCGCTATCGCCGCTCAATCCGTATTTCAGGAAATCCGCGATGTCGTTGCCGGCGGTAAAGGCGCCCGGATGACCGCAGATAAGATGACACCGGATCGCATCATCCGTGTTGCCTTCCTCCAGCGCCTCGGCAAGGGCGGCGTACATGGCGCCTGTAAGCGCGTTCTTCTTTTCCGGCCGGTCGATCCGCAGGATCTGCACGCCGTCGGCAAGGGATCGGCTGATCATCCGTTTTCCCTCCTTCTCAGGACGCCAGTTCATGGGCGTCGAAAGAGAGGATGCCTTCGGCGGACGTAAGAATGTCGGCTCTGAGCGCCGCCGTCTCGCACAGGCTGGTTTCGCAGAAGGTACGCGCCATCAGCGCCCGCTGCCGGGAGGCGGACGGATTGTCCGTGCCCGAGCGCAGAGCGCCTTTCGCGAGCAATGCACCGCCCAGGGTCAGGCCTGCCAGCCGTAGATAGGGCGTTGCCCCGGCGAGCGCATCGTTGACCCGGCCCTCGGCCTGCGCCTCTGCCATGAACCCGGTTGCCGCCTTCAGATCCTCGATCGCAGCGTTCAGGCGCTCCCCGACCCGGCCCAGTTCAGGACGGTTGGAGGCAGCCGCCTCGTCGGCGATCTCGCTCAATTCCGCGATGAAGCCTTTGACGTGTTCGCCGCCGGACAGAGGCAGCTTGCGCAGGACCAGGTCGATCGACTGGATGCCGTTGGTGCCTTCGTAGATCGGGGCAATACGCGCATCCCGCAGATGCTGGGCCGCGCCGGTTTCCTCGATATAGCCCATGCCGCCATGGATCTGGACGCCGAGCGATGCCACCTCGACGCCGAAGTCGGTCGAAAGCGCCTTTGCGATCGGGGTCAGCAGACCGGCCCGCTCGCTCCAGTGGAGCCTTTCTTCTTCGGTCCCGGCGACCTTCGCCATGTCGATGGCGTGGGCGCAGGCGTAGCAGATCGCACGCGCGACCTGTGTCCGGGTCTTCATGGCAAGAAGCGACCGCTTGATGTCGGGATGATCGGCAATGGCGGTCATGCCTTCCGCCGTCTGTCCCGCGGTACGCCCCTGCTTGCGATCCAGCGCATAGGCCAAGGCGCCCTGATAGGCGCGCTCGGCAACGCCGAGCCCCTGGATACCGACGGCGAGGCGGGCGTTGTTCATCATGGTGAACATGCAGGCCAGCCCGCGGTTTTCCTCACCGACGAGCCAGCCGATGGCCCCGCCTTCATCGCCATAGGTCATGGTGCAGGTCGGCGATCCGTGGATCCCCAGCTTGTGCTCGACGCCGGTGCAGCGCACATCGTTTCGCGCGCCAAGGCTGCCATCCGCGTTGACGAGGAACTTGGGCACAACGAACAGGGAAATGCCGCGGGTTCCTGCCGGAGCGTCCGGCAGGCGGGCCAGCACCAGGTGCACGATGTTGTCGGTCAGATCATGTTCGCCATAAGTGATGAAAATCTTCTGGCCGAAAATCCTATAAGTGCCGTCGTCCGCCCGTTCGGCCCTTGCTCTCAGGGCATTCAGGTCCGACCCGGCCTGGGGTTCGGTGAGGTTCATGGTCCCCATCCACTCGCCCGAAACGAGCTTTTCCAGATAGGTCGCCTTCAGTTCTTCGGATGCATGTTTCTCGAGAGCCTCGACCGCGCCGATGGTCAGCGTCGGGCCGATGGCGAAGGCCATCGAGCCGGAGTTCCACATTTCAAGGGCGGCCGCCGAAAGCATGACCGGAAGGCCCTGCCCGCCTGCTTCCGGATTGGCCGTCAGGCCGTTCCAGCCGCCTTCGATCCAGCGGTGATAACAATCCCGCCAGCCCGGAGGCGTGGTTACCGCGCCATCCGACAGCGGCGTCCCGTGCTTGTCGGCAACCGAATTGAGCGGAGCGATTTCCTCGGCCGCAAACCGGCCGGCTTCGGAAAGGATCGCGGCGACCAGATCATCGCCCAATTCGCTGAAGGCCTCCGTTGCCTGCAAATCGGAAAGACCGCAAACGTCTTTCAGGGTAAAGGCAATCTCATCAATCGGCGCGCGATACATTCCGGTTCTCCCAGACCTGTTTTATACCTGTCCTGCCTGGTCAATCGCCTTGACGGACACTGCGTTCGTCCGCAAAAGGCAATCTGGCCGGCAAGGTTGTCCGGACAGTAACGGCGTTTACGTAAACGTCAATATCAACAAATTCGTTATCCGGCACGCGGAGCGACAGGGAAGAATGGCATGCAGCGATGGACCGTTGACCTGAGCGCTGAGGCCTGGCGCAACGATCCGCAGGCGAACGCGGTCTGCAAGGCCCTTCTCGACGGCGGACTTGTCGCCGTGCCGACCGAAACGGTCTACGGCCTGGCAGCGGACGCGACCAATCCGCTCGCCTGCGCGAAGATCTTTGCCGCCAAGGGCCGCCCCCAGTTCAATCCGCTGATTTCCCATGTTCCTTCCGCCGAAGTTGCGCTTGAGCATGGCGACTTCAATACGGATGCCATGAAACTTGCCGAAACCTTCTGGCCGGGACCGCTCACGCTGGTGGTTCCCAAGAAACCGTCTTCCGCCATCTGCGACCTGGCCACGGCCGGTCTCGATACAGTGGCGCTCCGGGTTCCCGCCGGTCCGGTGATGCGGTTCCTGTCGGAGAAAACCGGCGTTCCGCTGGCCGCGCCCAGCGCCAACATTTCCGGCCGGGTCAGCACGACTTCCGCCGACGATGTCGCCGCCGACCTGTCGGAGGCCCTGAGCTATCTGGTCGACGCCGGCCCCTGCCGTGTCGGCATCGAATCCACGATCGTGTCCTGCGTCGACGAAACGCCGCGGCGGCTGCGTCCGGGAGGCATCCCCCGGGAAGACATCGAACGGGTCATCGGCCGCCCGCTGGAACGGCCCGCCGACGCGCCGACACCGGCAGCGCCTGGCATGCTCAGTTCCCATTATGCGCCGAAGGCCGGGGTCCGTTTGCATGCGCGCGACGTCCGGCCCGGAGAGGCTCTTCTGTCTTTTGGAGCCCAGCGCCTCCCCGGAGCGGACCGCGCAGTTGGCGAAGTCAACCTGAGCGAAACCGGGGATCTGTCTGAAGCCGCTGCCCGCCTGTTTGCGGCCCTGCGCGCGCTCGACACCGTCGGGGCAGAGGTTATCTGCGTTCAGGACATCCCGGAAACCGGACTTGGCGAAGCCATAAACGACAGATTGAGACGCGCCGCGGCCCCGCGGCCGTAAAATATAATTCTCCTGTTCCGCAACATGTGTTCCGACCGGGATGAGGCGTCCGAAGTCCCTGTAAAACAAAATATTTTTTCGATGTATACGATATGTATCTTTCGACAAGACGGCATGCCGCGAATTGAACCAAGAGTAAATTTGACAGTATATCGATAGGTTATTCACACTTTTACATGACCCCATTACGGTAAACTACTCGCCTTTCGACAAGAGAATCATCTAGAGATCAATATGGAAATAGAGATGCAGCGGACCTCCCCTCGGGCATTTTGATGCTCGCACCTTTCGGGGCCGGATCACCCACCATGCCGGCCCCGCTTCTTTGTCGAATTTCCGTTCCTGAATTGCCACGTTTCCTCAACCGGCGATCCTTTTCGTCAAGGTCCATTGACACTTGGCTGCCGGAGCGATCTCATTGCCGGATCGAAAAAGCGGTAGATATAGCCGCGGCTTTTGAGGAACGCCCGTGTCGACATTGTTGCTCCACCACCATAGTTATCTCGACCATCTGACGCCGCCCGGACACCCCGAACGTCCGGACCGGACCCGCGCCATCGACCGGATCCTGGAGAACGAGCGTTTTCAACCGCTCGCCCGGGAGCAGGCGCCTCTCGGAACCATGGAAGACATCGCCCGGGCGCATCCGATGTCCTATGTGGACGCGCTGCACAACATGTCTCCCGAGGAAGGGCTCGTCCGCCTGGACACGGACACGACCATGTCGCCGGGCACCTGGGAAGCGGCCCTGCGCGGGGTCGGCGGCGCCTGCCTTGCGGTAGACGAGGTCGTCGAAAAGAAGGTTTCGAACGCCTTTTCCGCCTCGCGGCCTCCCGGGCACCACGCGGAGCGCACCCGTGCGATGGGCTTCTGCTTCTTCAACAATGCGGCCATTGCAGCCCGCTATGCCCAGGCCGTTCATGGTCTCGACCGGGTCGCGGTCGTCGACTTCGACGTTCACCACGGCAACGGCACGCAGGACATCTTCTGGAACGACCCGACGGTCATGTACTGCTCGACCCATCAGATGCCGCTTTATCCGGGCTCGGGGGCAGCCAACGAAACCGGCGAGGCGGATAACATCGTCAACGTGCCGCTTGCCGCCGGCGATGACGGGGCCGTCTTTCAAGAGGCAATGGAAACCGCAATCCTGCCGCGTCTTGAGGCCTTCGCGCCGGACCTGATCGTGATCTCCGCCGGCTTCGATGCCCATGCCCGCGATCCGCTCGGCGCCTTGAACCTGGTGGAGACCGATTTCGCCTGGGCGACCCGCGCGCTGATGGACGTCGCCAACAAGACCGCCGACGGCCGCGTCGTTTCCCTCCTTGAAGGCGGCTATGACCTGGAAGGCCTCGCGCGGTCTGTAGCGGCGCATGTCATGACACTGATGACGGGTTAGAGCATCGTGCGATAACTTTGAAGCATTTGACCGGCGCGCTTTTGTCTGCCGACAAGGCGGATTGCGCGCCGTGGTGTTTCCCACCACAAGCGCGAGCCAACGCAGTCAGCGGGTAAAAGAGCCCGGCCCTTCGGGTGTCTGAAAGCAGCCCATCGGCCGCGTTGCGCCGTTCGCACGATGCACCGCATCGCGCTTCACGACGCGCCTGGCCGAGTGAACTGCTTTCAGATATCAAATGGTTCAAAGTTAGCGCACGATGCTCTAATCCACGTTCTTATCCTACGCCGGTTCTTGACCTGACGCCTCCGGGGCGCAAGGTTGGGCTCAGATCGAAATGCAAGAGAGATCCGGATTCGCGCGCCATGACCGATGCCAAGACACAGACCGATGTTTCCGCCCTGTCCTTCGAAGAGGCGCTGAAGCAGCTAGAAACCATCGTGCGCGAACTCGAACAGGGCAATGTCCCCCTGGAGCGCAGCATCGAAATGTATGAGCGCGGCGCGGTGCTGCGCAAACATTGCGACGACCTGCTCAAGGCCGCCGAAGCCAAGGTGGAGAAGATACAGCTGGCACAAGACGGATCGCCGAGCGGAACCGAACCGCTGGATGCTGCCGATTAGGTCATGGACCCAACGCTGAAAATTGAAGGATCGAAATTCGCCTGGCCGATTGACCAATCAATTTTCAAATAGACTTTTCAGTTAAATTCCTTTTGAGATCCGGCCTGTTCTGGTCTTAACAACAATTCATCAAAAGCATTGCCAATTGTTACAGTTTCAGTAACTCTTTAAAACATGGCAGGGCTCTCAACGGCAGAAGAATTTCGGCTTTTGGAGAACGTGCACGCGTGCGCGAACGATCCTGATTCGTGGCATCACACCCTGGGCCAGATCGAGAAATCCTGCCGCTGGCGGATCTATCTTCTCGAGCTCACGACCGACGGCCGGCATACCGGCCGCTACTGCAACCACGATGACGCAGCCGACCTCATCGATTTCCTGTCTTCGCTTTCCATACGTGCAGGAGAAAACAGCTTCGAATTCCTGCTCCGCGAAGCACGCGCCTTTTTCCCCTACAGCAGGGAAAATCTCGACCGGGGGAAGACAAAGTCCTACTACGGGACAGGAACGAAGATCCACGAGTTCGGCATTTATCCGGGCTGCATCACCCTGCTGAACCGAAACAGTGGCCGCATTATCCTGTTGTGCTGCCTGTTCATTTCCGAAAATGACGATGGCGCAGTCTGCCGCGAGATGCTTCCCAGGTTCGAGCGTCTTTCCAAGGCCATTTCACTGACCCTGGATCTGATCTACCGTTTCGAATTCGAAAACATGCGGCATATGGCCTTGCGTGCGCTGGTTCAGAACCGGTCGCAATCGTCCTTCCTGATCGACACGGACTACCTGATAAAAGTCTCCACGCCGGCCTGTCAGAAACTTCTCTCCGAGGGCGACGTTTTCGCGGCAGAAGAAGATCGTCTTGTTCCCTTGAGAAGGGATGTGGAAAACGCCTTGCATTTCGTATGCTCGGACATCAACGGACGGGTAAACGCCGCCAGGCTCGCAGATTTCGAATCTCCCGACGTTCCACCTGTGGAACAGTCGCTGCTCCTGTCGCGCGCAGACGACCGCCTTGCACGTGTTCTTGTGCGAAGCATTCTGCCGGAAGCCAAGCCCCTTCAGGATCGATCCGACGCCTTTATCCTCGTTGAGGTCCGCGATCAGCTTGCCTTGTCGGAAGACGTGAACGGCCTGCTCAAATCCTGTTTCGACCTGTCCGAAAAGGAAGCGCAGCTGGCCTATTTCCTGACAACGACCGGATCATTGACGGCGACACTCGACCTTCTCGGCATTACCCGGAACACCGCCAAGACGCATCTGCGCAGGATTTACGAAAAAACTGCGACTCAATCGCACCTGGAACTTTCCAAGCTGCTGCACGGATTGTCCGGACTTCTGTGACCGGCCGCTGCCTGGTCCCGTTCGCCAAAGGGACCCGGCACGTCAAAAAACGAGGACAACGCATGATAAAAAAAGGGGCCGCAATGAAGCGGCCCCAGTTGATCACTGTGCACGTGGCCCCATCGACCACGCCATCTTGGTAAGGCAGTTTGCGAACGATTGCATCACCCAAATGGGTGATTGGTGCATTAAAACTGCGCAAACGCCGCCCTTTTCCGAACAATATTCCCAATTACGGCGGCACAGCCTTACAACCCGCGATCCTCCGCCTATTCCAGCCGCCGATTTGCGCCCTATCTATGCTTGGTGTAAGGCTGCCCGCTTGTAGCCACTCTTTGGAGCCGTCAGTCGCGTGACTTCCCATCCGCACACCCCCTTGCTCGACACGGTCAACAACCCGGCTGATTTGCGCCGATTGTCGGAAAGCGACCTCCACCAGTTGTCGGAAGAACTGCGCCAGGAAATGATCGATGCCGTTTCGATTACCGGCGGTCATCTGGGAGCGGGCCTCGGCGTGGTGGAACTGACGGTAGCGCTCCACTACGTCTTCAACACGCCCGAAGACCGCCTTATCTGGGATGTCGGACATCAATGCTATCCGCACAAGATCCTGACCGAACGCCGCGACCGGATCCGCACGCTCCGCCAGGGCGGCGGCCTGTCCGGGTTCACCAAGCGGGCTGAAAGCGCTTACGATCCGTTTGGCGCGGCGCATTCATCGACGTCCATCTCCGCCGGGCTCGGCATGGCCGTCGGACGAGATCTGAAAGAGGGCGACAACAATGTCATCGCGGTCATAGGCGATGGCGCCATGTCCGCAGGCATGGCCTATGAAGCCATGAACAACGCCGGGCATCTGGGGTCCCGGCTGATTGTCATCCTCAACGACAACGACATGTCGATCGCGCCACCCGTTGGCGCCATGTCGGCCTATCTCGCCAAGCTGGTCTCCGGCCCGACCTATCAGTCCTTGCGCGACGCCGCGAAGCACATCGCCAAGAACCTGCCCAAGCCCCTGCAGGAGAAAGCCGCACGGGCGGAAGAATACGCGCGCGGTTTCTGGACCGGCGGCACCCTGTTCGAGGAGCTCGGCTTCTACTACGTCGGCCCGGTCGACGGTCATAATCTGGAACACCTGCTACCGATCCTGAAGAACGTCCGCGACACGCACCACGGACCGGTGCTGATTCACGCCGTCACCCAGAAGGGCAAGGGCTATCCGCCCGCGGAAGGCGCAAAGGACAAGTATCACGGCGTCGCCAAGTTCGATGTCGTGACCGGCAAGCAGGCCAAGCCCAAGGCCAATGCGCCGTCCTACACCAATGTGTTCGCGACCTCCCTGATCCGGGAAGCCGAGCACGACGACAAGATCGTAGCCGTTACCGCGGCCATGCCGGACGGAACGGGCCTCAATCTCTTCGAGGAGGCCTTTCCCAAACGCACATTCGATGTGGGCATCGCCGAACAGCACGCGGTGACCTTTGCCGCCGGGCTGGCGACCGAGGGCTACAAACCGTTCGTCGCGATCTATTCGACCTTCCTGCAGCGCGCCTATGACCAGGTCGTGCACGATGTGGCCATTCAGGGCCTGCCCGTGCGTTTTCCGATCGACCGCGCCGGGCTTGTGGGCGCAGACGGCCCCACGCACGCAGGCGCCTTCGATACCGCTTTCCTGTCGTGCCTGCCGGGGTTCGTCGTCATGGCGGCAGCCGACGAGGTCGAACTGCGCCACATGGTGGCGACGGCGGCTGCCTATGACGAAGGTCCGATCTCCTTCCGCTATCCGCGGGGCGAAGGGGTCGGTCTGGACCTGCCGGAACGCGGCAGCGTGCTCGAAATCGGCAAAGGCACGATTCGCCGCGAAGGCACCAAGGTCGCGCTGCTTTCCTTCGGCACCCGCATGGCGGAATGCCTCAAGGCCGCGGACGAACTGGATGCGGCCGGCCTTTCCACCACCGTCGCCGACGCCCGTTTCGCAAAGCCGCTGGATATCGATCTGCTGCAGCGCCTCGCCCGCGAACATGAAGTGCTCGTGACCGTGGAAGAAGGGGCAAGCGGCGGCTTCGGCGGTCATGTCCTGACCACCCTGGCGGAGCTCGGCCTGCTCGACAACGGCCTGAAGGTGCGCACGCTGTTCCTGCCGGACAGATATCAGGATCAGGACAAGCCGGACGTCATGTACCAGGATGCCGGCCTGACCACCGACGGCATTCTCAAGCAGGTTTTCCTCGCTCTCGGCACCGGAAGCCTGGGCTCGTTCAAACACGCCTGAACCTATGCGCAAAAACATAACGGTGCTTTCCGTTATGCGCCGTTAAGCAATTGACAGGGCTCGCATGTCCTGAAAAGGCTTTGAACAGAAGAAACTTACGCCGGCCGTTCGCCGGCGTTTTGTTTAGCCGACCAATCCCGGATGTCTTCATGGCCCAGACCCTCGCATCCATATCCGCGTTGCTGATATCCGTGGCCATGCTCGTCTTCGGCCACGGACTGCAGACCACGCTGCTTCCCTTGGCCGCGGCCAAGGCATCGTTCACGAACCTTGAGATCGGTGTGGTCTCATCATCCTATTTTTTCGGAATGGTTCTGGGGTGCCTCGCCGCGCCCCATGTGATCATGCGTGCAGGCCATATCCGGGCCTATGCGGCCATGGTTTCCCTGATGTCGGCGGCTGCAATCTTTCATCCGATCCTGATCGATCCGTTCTCCTGGAGCCTGATCCGCATCATCTCCGGCTTCTGCCTGGCCGCTTTCTACATGATCGTCGAAAGCTGGCTGAACGAGCGCGCGACCAATGAAAACCGCGGCACGGTGATGTCGATCTACATCGTGATCCTGTTCGGCTTCATGATGATCGGCCAGATCTCGATCTCCACCATGGAGATCACCTCGTTCATCCCGTTCGCGATCGCATCCGTGGCGGTCAGTCTTGCGGTGATGCCGGTCGCCCTGACCACGACGACTCAACCGGCTCCGATCGCCCTGGTGCAATTCCGCCCTGTGAAGCTCTACCGGAACTCGCCGGCCGCGCTGGTCGGCACCTTGCTGGTCGGGGTCGCGAACGGTGCGCTCTGGACCCTGGCCCCCCTTTACGGATCCCAGATCGGCCTCAACTCCAACCAATCGGCCTTCTATGCCGCCGCCATCATCGGCGGCGGGATGCTGTCCCAGTGGCCGATCGGGCGGATTTCGGACCTGATCGACCGGCGCCTGGTCTTGATCGGCATCGGCATCTCCACCGCGCTTGTGGCGCTTGTCATCGCATTCCTGTCGCCAACCGGTGTTTACATGGCCACCGGCCTGGCCGTCCTGATCGGTATCTGCTCCCAGCCGGGCTATGCGATCGCGGTCGCCCATGCCTTCGACTATGCGGATCCGGAAGATTTCGTGGAAACCTCCTCGGGCCTGCTGCTGTCGTTCGGCATCGGATCGATCTTTGGCCCGTTCACGGCCTCTGTCCTCATGAACCATACGGGGCCGAGCGGTCTCTACTTCATGGTCGCCGCTGCGGAAATCGCGCTGGCCGGTTTCGTCCTCGCGCGGCTGTTCGCACGCCACGCGATCGATCCGGAGGACAAATACGACTTCGAATACGCTGCGACGGCGCAGGTGGGCTCGGTCATGTCTCCCGAACCGCTCGATGTGGATGCGGATAACGTGATCCCGCCGGAAGAATTCCCGGCCTACGAGGATCCGATCTACGACCCGGAAGCGCCTGAAATCACCGAAGAGGTCATCGTTCCCGAAGACGGGCATGCGCATGGGCATGTGCACCATGCGGAGACCGAGGCAGACGCGGAAGATGAAAACGCAGAGCCTGCGACAAAAGAGAAACCGGACAAATCGTGACGCGCGCAGGCACAATCCACCTGTGACGTTTGAAACACTCGACCTTTGCACAAAATATGATCATATTGCGCGCATGTCCGCTCCGTTGACCTTCTTCCAGACACTGCGCATGGAACGCCGCCCTTTGGCGCTGCTGGCCATGCTGGCCGTCGGATTGCGTGTCACCGTGATCATGATCGGCCTGGCGCTGTCCCCGGAAGTCGCGGCCTCCGGCCTCGGAATTCTGTGTCAGCCGTCGGTTGAGGACGACGGCAGTGTGCCATCGCCCGCCCCCCATGATCCGGCCCATTGCATTTGCGGACCCGCGTGCATTCATCTGGGCCTTTTCACGGCTACGCCGGCGGTCGACGCCGTCTGGAAGGTCGCCGTCCGGACCCTGAGCGCGAAGCTGCCGCTGGCCGCCGACGGGTGGCGGGACCCAGCCATCCTGCGGGAACAGGCCCCGATTCGAGCCCCTCCTATTTCCTTGAGCTGAGACAAGTCAACGAAACGCGCCGATCGGCGCAACACATCTCATTCAAGGAATAAACAGATGAAACTCCTGAAATCCCTGGCCGCTGCGGCCATGCTCACCATCGTTGCCTCCGCTGCCCAGGCCGAAGACGTCACCCTCGGCAACCTGACCCTTTCCAAGACCTGGACCCGCGCCACCCCGCCCAAAGCCATGGCCGGCGGCGGCTTCGTCGAAATCACCAATTCCGGCACCGAGGCCGACCGGCTGATCGCCGCAAGCTCCCCGGTTTCGAAAAAGGTGGAACTGCATGAAATGGCCATCAACGATGGCGTGATGGTGATGCGTGAGAAGGAAGGCGGCATCGAGGTGCCGGCAGGTGAAACGGTTGCCCTGAAGCCGGGCGGTCTCCACATCATGTTCATGGGCCTGAACGCGCCGCTGGAGGAAGGGACCGTCGTGCCGGTCAAACTCACCTTCGAAAAAGCGGGCGACGTGGAAATCAAGCTGGACGTTCAGAAAATGGGTGCCAAGGGTATGACCCATGGCGGCATGGATCACAGCAAGATGGACCATGGCAACATGAAAAAAGACGGCAACTGAGGACTTCATGTCTAAATTGAAAATTATCCGTATCGGGGCTTGGGCGGCGGTTGCCGCCCTTGCTGCCGCTGCCGGTGTGCTCGTCTATCAACAGGCAACCGGTTCCAAGAACACAGGGGCGCTGCTTGAGCCGCTGGCCGCCATCGGCGGGCCGTTCGAACTCGTCAATGGCAACGGTGAAACCGTGACCGACAAGGATTTCGCCGGCAAACCGCTCGCGATCTATTTCGGCTTCACCTTCTGCCCCGATGTCTGCCCGACGACGCTCACCGAGATGCAGGGCTGGATCGAGGCACTCGGCCCGGATGCGGACCGGATGAATTTCCTGTTCGTGACGGTCGATCCGGAGCGCGATACCCCGGATGTCATGCGCGACTATGTCGGCGCCTTCGACAAGCGGATCATTCCTCTGAGCGGCAGCGTCGACCAGGTCAGCGAAGTCGTGAAGGCCTACCGGGTCTACGCCAAGAAGGTGCCGCTTGACGATGGCGACTACACGATGGACCATTCGGCCGCCGTCTTCCTGATGAACGCGGACAACCGCTTCGTCGGCACGATTGCCTATGGCGAGGACGAGGAAAACGCGCTGAAGAAACTCCGTCGCCTGATCGAGAACGCCCCGAAGAGCAGCTAGGGCTTCTTTCCAGGTGCGGCGGACAGAACCGGAGTGAGTGCCTTGAACGCATCACTTTACAAGGGATTGGCTCTTGGAGCAGCCGTTCTGCTGGTCCTGTCCGGTTTTTTATGGCTGCGCTTCGGCGAGCGGATCTATTTCGACAGGATGATCTCCGCCATCGCCGGCTGCTTCTGATCTGGGCCATGAGTTCGAAAACGCGTCTTGACCAGCATCT
The DNA here is from genome assembly GCF_963675095.2 of uncultured Roseibium sp. Taxonomy (GTDB): domain Bacteria; phylum Pseudomonadota; class Alphaproteobacteria; order Rhizobiales; family Stappiaceae; genus Roseibium. The sequence goes on from NZ_CAXXSJ010000032.1 coordinate 29,267, forward strand.
CGTCGATATCGGGCTTTTTCCAAGCCGGGCCCGGGCGCGCGATGCGATCCTGCGGGGCACGGTGACCGTGAATGGCGCCGTTTGCGAAAAGCCGGCACAGAAGGTGGCAGGCGACGCTTCCGTTTCGGTTGCGGACCCCGCTGCGGGCTATGTTTCCCGTGCAGCCCTCAAGCTGATCGAGGGGCTGGATGTCTTCGGCGTCGATCCCAAGAACAGGATCTGTCTCGACATCGGCGCGTCGACCGGCGGGTTTACCCAGGTGCTGCTGGAACGCGGCGCACGCCGTGTCCATGCCATCGACGTCGGCCACGACCAGTTGCACGAGCGCTTGCGATCGGACCCGAGGGTCATTGCCCGCGACGGTCTCAATGCACGCGACCTGACCAGCGCCGACCTCAATGACGCCGATATTACCGGAGATTGGCCGAAGCTTCTGGTCTCAGACGTCAGCTTCATTTCCCTGAAACTCGCCCTGCCGCCTGCACTCGAGCTGGCAGCCCCCGAAGCGGAGGGCATCTTCCTCGTCAAGCCGCAGTTCGAGGCCGGGCGGGAAAACATCGGCAAGGGCGGGCTGGTCGACCCTGAGATCGCCGAAAGAACGGCGCATGAGCTGCAGGCCTGGCTCGACGGAGTTTCCGGCTGGCAGGCCTGCGGCCTGACCGCCTCGCCCGTCAAGGGCGGCGACGGCAACGCCGAGTGGCTGCTTTACGGCAAGAAGTCGGGATAGTCCGAGCCTTCGCAGTTGCACTGTCGCAGGAACGCGGCTATCGCTCGGCCATGAGCAAGGAAAACACCCAGCTTCTGATAACGGGCCTCGGTCATCGCGGTGACGGCATTGCGGAAACATCCGATGGCCCCGTCTTCGTCGCAGGCGCCCTACCCGGTGAAACGGTCTCCGCACAGGTCGCGGGCAGCCGGGCGAACCATATCCGGATCGAACAGGAAAGCCCTGAGCGGATCGCGCCGATCTGCCGGCACTTCGATGCCTGCGGCGGCTGCTCGGTTCAGCATCTGGCCTCCGGCGCCTATCTGGACTGGAAGCGCGCGCTTGTTGAAAAGGCCCTGTCCGACCGGGGCATCGACACCACTGTGGAGGCCGTCGTTCCAGGATCCCCCGGCACCCGCCGCCGCGCGGTCCTCACCGCTGTCCGGGCCGGGCGTCACGTACTGCTTGGCTATCATGAAAAGGCTAGCCACCGGCTGGTCGATATTCGCGAATGCCCGGTGCTTGTTCCCGAAATCGTCGCGGCCCTTCCCGGCCTCAAACGGCTCGCCGATCCGCTGATGCCGAAGAAGGGCGAGCTTCGGGCCACGGTCCTGTCGACGACCGCCGGTCTCGATGTGACCTTCGAGCAGGCCAACCGGAATTACGAACAGAAGATCGCGCACCTGTCCCAGCTTGCGGTCGAGCTGGATCTGGCGCGGCTGTCGGTCAACGGGGAAACCCTTCTGGAGGTGCGCCCGCCCGTGCTCGATATGGACGGCACGGCCGTGGTTCCGCCGCCCGGCGGCTTTACCCAGGCAACCCTTGCCGCCGAGACGGCGCTCTGTGAGCTGGTCATGGATGGCCAGGGCAAGCCGAAAAAGGTGGCGGACCTCTTTGCCGGCTCCGGCACATTTGCGCTCAGGATCGCGAAATCCGCCTCCGTTCATGCGGTTGAAGGCGATGCTGGGGCAATCAAGGCGCTGGAAAACGCCCTGCGCATCCCCAAAGGACTGAAGCAGGTGACGATGGAGCGGCGGGACCTGTTCCGGCGCCCGCTGATGGCGGAAGAGCTGAACGCCTTCGATGCGGTCGTCTTCGATCCGCCCCGTGCCGGCGCGCAGGCCCAGGCGGAACAACTGGCGCTGTCCGCCGTACCGCGGATCGCCGCCGTTTCCTGCAATCCGGCGACACTTGCCAGGGATCTCAGGCTCCTGATCGACGGCGGCTATACGCTTCAGACCGTCACGCCGGTGGACCAGTTCGTTTTCTCACCCCACATCGAGGTGGTCGCCACTTTGGTCAAAGGCTGAGAGAACGGGAGCTGTACGCTTACTCTTCGAGCAGCACTCGAAAACCGATCTGTTCCGACTTGTCGGTTCTCGGTTCATCCGTCCGGGTCAGGCCTTTGTCGTCCCAGCCGAGATTGGAGAAGCTGCCGCCGGCGGCCATTCTGCTCTCGCAATCTTCTTCCTTTTTGTTGATCGTTTTGCAGGTGGAGGTCCGCTCCTTCACGTTCCCGGTCGTGTCGAACAGTTTGTACTTGTTCGGAAGATAGGACCCTACCCTGGCCGGCCCGACGTTTAGATCATCGCATTTGACGAAGGCTGCTTTCTTTACAGAAGCATAGGATATGTCCACGACATTCGCGTACATGCAAATATCCTCCAGCTCATCGCCATAAAAGAACTTGTGGCGCGACCCCGCCTTGTTCGCGATCACCCACTCCTCGACAGAGGGCAACCGATATGTCTGGCCGCTTTTCCCGCTCAACCAATTCGTATAGGCGACCGCACCGACCCACGATACGAATGAGACAGGGTGCCGTTCGTAGCCTTTCGCGACCTGAATCCGGCCGCCTTTGAAGATCAACCGGCTTTTCGGGTTGTTCTTTTTTCCGTCGAACCAGGCGTCCTTGATTTCCTTCCGGCCTTTCAGGAGGTCGTTGAGGAAGTCCGCATATTCCTCATTGGTGACTTCGTATCTCCCGATCGCGAACTTGAGCTTTCCGGCTCCACCGGACGATCCGCTTTTCATGAAGTTCGAGAAGTCCGATTCCTTCACCCGGACCATCTCAGGACAGTCCTTACAGCTGACGAAGCTGACGACTTCCTCGGCCGCCGAGGCGGCATGGCACCAAAGTCCACCGAAGAGGAAAATGACTTTGAAGAAGAAGAACTTGAAAGAACGGGGAGCTCCAACACGACCAGTACCTGACTTCCGAAAAGGATTACCGAACATTCTCACTCCCAATGTGTTTCGACTGTCAGCGCCGTGATCACACGCCACGGTTATGCGCTGCGCTTTTTAAACTTTCTAGGCTAGCCGCCGTCATTTTCAAAAATAAAAATTGTTGTTTTCATTCGGAGAAATTCGATTTTTTCACCCTATATTGAGGTGGTCGCAAACCTCTCAAGGGAGTGAATCGATGAAGCCGGTCGGGACCAGGGAAACTGTTGAGACCTCCGGGCATGAGCGATCCGCACGGCCATCGCTTGGCAAGCTGGCCCGGCGGACCGGCTACATCCTGCGGCAGGGCAGCCGGATCGCGCTTTACACCGCCCATTCGGAAGCCATGCGCCGGGTCAACAATCGGCTGAAGACGGATCTTCCCGAAACACCGACGCCGGTTCCCGACGGGCCGGTGCCGTCCCAGCGGCGGATGCTGGCCGATATCGCAAAGCTTTTCGCCGCGGATCTGAAATCGGTGGAAGCGGGCGACTACCCTTCCCCGCGCGACGGCACCATGACCCCGCGCGAGTTGCTCAGGACCAGCCGGGCCTTTTTCGCCGATGTGCCCAGGGTCGCCGAGCGCCGGGCAACCGGCAGCCATCAGGAGGTCTTTGAGGAAAGCGACCGGTTCGGCAGGAACCTGCCGCGGTACTACCGGCAGAATTTCCATTTCCAGACGGACGGCTGGTTTTCCGAAGAAAGTGCAAGGCTTTACGATTTTCAGGTCGACGTCCTGTTTTCCGGGGCAACGGCGGCCATGCGCCGGCGTGCGCTCGTCCCCTTCGCCCGGATCCTTCGGGCCAAGGACCAGAGGAAGGTCGCCTACGCGGATCTCGCTTGCGGCACTGGTGGCCTCCTCAAGCCGGCCCTTGCCGCCTTTCCGCGCCTCAAAGGCGTCGGTGTGGACCTGTCCGAACCCTATCTCAACGTCGCCCGGGAGCGGATCGCCAGCCACAGGGCCTCTTTCGTCAATGCCATGGCGGAAAACCTACCCTTTGCCGACAACAGCCTGGACGTGGTTTCCTGCGTCTTTCTCTTTCACGAGCTTCCGCCCAAGGTGCGCCGGCAGGTGATTTCGGAGGTGGCGCGCGTGTTGAGGCCCGGCGGAAGCTTTCTGTTCGTCGACAGCCTGCAGGCCGGTGATGTTCCCGACTATGACGGGCTCTTGTCGCTCTTCCCGCAGCTCTTCCACGAACCTTACTTCACCTCCTATCTCAAGGAAGACCTGACAGGCTTGTTTCAAGATGCGGGACTGCGCGAACATGCCGTGGTGCCAGCCTTCGTTTCGCGAGTCGCCGAATTCGTCAAAGAGAAAGCCTGACCGCAAAACCATGATCCTGTCGGAAAAAATGATGTGGCCGCCGCACACGCTCGGTGCGGACGGAAATACGCGCCGGGTCGGCGTGGAGCTGGAATTCGCGGCCGTCAGCGCCCGGGATGGCGCCAAGCTTGTCCAGTCGCTCTACGGCGGCAGCATCGTAGAGGAAGACCCGCACCGGTTCTTCGTCAAAGACACCAGGTTCGGCGAGTTCGTCTGCGAACTCGACAGCCAATATGTCCATTCGGCCGCCGACGAGGACAAATTCGAAACGCTGACGGAGGGCGCGAAAGAGTTTCTGACCCGGTTCCGGGCCGAGTTCCGCAAGCTCCTGGGCGACATCTCGTCCTATGTCGTGCCCTGTGAGGTTGTCTGCCCGCCGATCGCCCTCGACGACCTGCCGGAAGTCGAAACACTCGTGACCGCCCTTCACGATGCGGGCGCGTCGAGCACGCGTTCCAGTCCGCTCTATGCCTTCGGGGCACAGCTCAATCCGGAGGTCGTGTCGACGGACGCAGGCTACCTGACGTCGATGCTGAAGGCCTATCTCCTCATGTCCGACTGGCTAAGGGCGGTCATCGACGTCGATCCCACCCGCCGGATCGCCGCCTTCGCGGACCCCTTTCCGCTCGCCTATGTCAACAAGGTGATCGCGCCAGATTACGCTCCGGACCTGCCCACGCTGATCGACGATTACCTGGAAGCCAATCCGACACGGAACCGGGAACTGGACATGCTGCCGCTATTCGCCCATATCGATGAGGCGCGGGTGCGGGCCGCCGTCAACGATCCACTGATCAAGACACGGCCGACCTTCCACTACCGCCTGCCCGATTCCCGCCTCGGCGAACCAGGCTGGGGCATTCTGCTGGAGTGGAACCGGTGGTGCCTGGTGGAAAAGCTTGCCGAGAGGCCGGACCTGCTCCGGGAAATGGGCGAAGCCTACCAGTATCATCACCAATGGCCCTTCAGCGGCACCTGGGCCGTGAAATCCAGCGAATGGCTGCTGCTGTCATGACCAGACCCCGGATTGGCGTCACCACATCGCGCGGCGGCGGACGGTACATGTGGTGGTTCTACTGGATGTCGCTGACGCTCTACGGCGCGGAGCCTGTGCGGCTGATCGCACCCGCGCGCCAGTACGACCTGACCGAATTCGACGGGTTCATCATCGGCGGCGGCGACGATATCAGCCCGGACCTTTATCTCGCCAACACGCCGCTTGATGCCCGCCTCGATCCGGAACGGGACCAGATGGAGCTGGAGATCCTCGAATATGCGGGTCCGCTGGATATGCCGGTGCTCGGCATCTGCCGCGGAGCACAGATGCTCAACGTCCATCGCGGCGGCTCGCTGCATCAGGATGTGCGGGCCGTCTTCGAAGGTGTGCCGAAGATGTGGACGCCGCTGCCGGCCAAGACGGTGCATTTCGTCAACGACAGCCGGCTTGCCCGGATCCACATGCGCGAGACCCTGCGGGTCAACAGCCTGCATAATCAGGCGATCGACCGGCTCGGCAACGGCATGAAGATCGTCGCCCGGGACGAATATGATGTGCCGCAGGCCATCGAGGATCCGGACGCCCATTTCGCCATGGGTGTCCAGTGGCACCCGGAGTTCCTGATCTACAGGCAAATTCACCGAAGGCTGTTCAAGGCCTTCCTGACCGCGGTCCGAGCTCAGGCTTGAGCCATCTTCACGCTACTTTTCAGTGATACTGAAATTTTTTCCGGAATCGGCTTGCGGCCGGCCCGTCCGGGCAGTACATGAACGGTCATGAGACTGGATCACTGGCTATCGCAGAACGGGGAAAGCCGCAGCGCCTTTGCGCGCCGCGCGAACCTGTCCGCCGCCTCGGTCACAGCGCTTTGCAATGATCCGAATGTCTGGGTGTCGCGCGACATGGCGCGCAAGATCGCCGAAGCCACCAACGGCGCGGTCACACCCAACGACTTTCTCGGCCTTTCTACAACCAAGGAGCATCCCGTGTCCCAGGCCCGTGTCGCAGAAGCCATCCGCGCGTTCGAGCGCGGCGAAATCGTGGTCGTCACCGACGACGACGATCGCGAAAACGAGGGCGATCTGATCGTTGCCGCATCCAAGGTGACACCGGAGCAGATGGCATTCGTCGTCCGCCATACCTCCGGCATCGTCTGCGCGCCCATGACGGTGGCCGCTGCCCGCCGGCTCCGGCTCGACCCGATGGTGGCGGAAAATGACGCACCGCTGGCAACCGCCTTCACCATCTCCGTCGACTACCGCCAGGGCCTGACGACCGGCATCTCCGCCGAGGAGCGCTGCTCCACGGTGCGCGCGCTCGCCAATTCGAATGTGGCGGCAGAAGATTTCGTGCGCCCCGGCCATATTTTCCCGCTGGTCGCCAAGGAAGGCGGGGTTCTGATGCGCTCCGGTCACACGGAAGCCGCCGTCGATCTGTGCCGTCTGGCCGGACTGACCGAAGTGGGCGTCATCAGCGAACTCGTCAATGACGACGGTACGGTCAAGCGCGGTGCCCAGGTGGCCGATTTCGCCGCCGAGCACGGCCTGAAAATGGTTTCCGTTTCCGACCTGATCGCCTGGCGCCAGCGCACCGAGCGGCTGGTGGAGCGCATCAACGAGCAGCCGGTCGACACCATCGTCGGCCCGGCCTATGCCATGACCTACTCAACCCCTTACGATCCGATGCACCATGTCGCCATTGTCTACGGCGACATTCTCGACGGCCGCAACGTGCCGGTCCGGCTGCAGCTGGAATCGGTGCTTGATGACGTCTTCGGCAAGAACCAGCCGCTCGACGCCACCATGAAGCATTTCGCCGAACGGGGCCGTGGCATCATCGTCTACCTGCGCGAGGGTTCGGTCGGCGTTGCCCGCCAGTCCACCCGTCCGCGCAGCGAACTCGAGGCGGCTGAAACCGAAGAGCACAGCTCGGCGCAGGCCCGCCAGGAACAATGGCGGGAAATCGGCCTCGGCGCGCAGATCCTCAAGGACCTGGGCGTCACGTCCATCCGCCTGCTCGCCTCCCGCGAACGGCACTATGTCGGCCTGGAAGGCTTCGACATCAAGATCGAAGAGACCGAGATCCTGGATCACTGATCCTGATACTGATCCGGGCTCCGCTCGGCCTCGTTTATCCCGGTACCGTTGCGACGGTACCGGTTCCTCCTGCCCCCGTTCTCCATGGCATTTCGGCCACACCGGGGACCAAATGACCGAGACGCGGGTTTCGGCCATTGTGCAGTGCCATATACGCCTTTAGTCTTAGATTTGTTCGGGCCGCGCTCCTGTTCCTCACGCTGCGCTCCGGGCCACCGGCATCTTTCCGGTTTCGTATTCCTAAATTTCCAGGACTTTGGACCATGTCCAGCGGTTTGTTTCGCTCTGCGATCGTGCTCGGCCTGATGTCGGCTGTCGGCCCTTTTTCGATCGATATCTATCTGCCTGCCCTGCCGGCCATCGGGGAGGCGCTTGACGCATCTGTCGCGGCCACGCAGATGACGCTGACCGTGTTTTTCCTGTCGTTCGGCGTCTCGCAGATGATCTACGGGCCGCTGTCCGACCAGGTCGGCCGGAAACTGCCGGTCTACATGGGCCTGACCATCTTCTGTCTCGGTTCGCTCGGTTGCGCCTTTGCGCCGACGATCGAATGGCTGATTGCCGCCCGGTTCGTTCAGGGCATCGGCGCGGCCGTGGTCATGGTCATCCCGCGCGCCATCGTTCGCGACCTGCACACCGGCTACGAGGCAACGCGGCTGATGGCGATGATCATGCTGGTCATCAGCGTCTCTCCCATGCTCGCCCCTCTGGCCGGCACCGGCCTCATCGCTCTCGGAGGCTGGCCGACGATCTTCCTGTTCCTGGCGGTGGCTGCCATTTGCAGCATCATCCTGGTCTCCACGACCTTGCCGGAAACGCTCGCGCCGGAGAACAGAACACCGGTGAATTTCAGGACGCTTGTCGCCGGCTCCCGGGAACTCCTGACGGATTCCAGGTTCATGGGCCTGACGCTGATCGGTGGCTGCGGCCTGGCGAGTTTCTTCGTCTTCATCGCCAGCGCAAGCTTCGTCTACACGCAACAGTACGGCTTGAGCCTACTGCAGTTCAGCCTGGCATTCGCAGTCAACGCCATCGGCTTCTTCTCCTCCTCCCAGTTCGCAGCCGGGCTGGGCGAGCGGTTCGGCATGGCCCGGATGATTGCCTGGGCGACAGCAGGCTTTTTCGTCATCGAACTGTGCCTGCTGGCGCTCACCGCCGCAGGCCTTGGATCGCTCCCGGTCCTGATCGCCTTCCTGTTTGCCGGCAACGCCTGTCTTGGCCTTGTCATTCCGACCACGATGGTGCTCGCGCTCGATCAGCACGGCCACATCGCCGGCCTGGCCTCGTCTCTTGGGGGAACCCTGCAGATGGTGATCGGCGGCCTGATGATCGCGGCTGCCAGCCCGTTCTTCGACGGCACGGCCCTGCCCATGGTCGCGACGATCGCGGTCTGCGCGGTGATGGCCTTCGCCATTTCCAGGATCCTGCGCGTCGGCGCGCCGGAAACCCACGGCGCCGTCTAATATTTTTTTGCACTATCGGCCTTCGGCCTACTTGAGTGCGGGGGTATTCTTGCACTACCGGCCTTTGGCCTGCTTGAGTGCGGGGGTATATCTTCCGCACTATCGGCCTGCGGCCTACTTGAGTGCGGGGACCTTTGACAACGCCGCCGAAGCACCTGAAAATTGCGAGACCTCAATCGGACAGCAGGCAGAAGCGGCTCATGAGTAAAACGGATTCCGATCCGTTCAGTGATCTGGAAAAACCGAAGGGCCCGTCTCCCTTCGCGATCGGCTTCAACCGGTCGAATGGCGACCCCATGGTCTACGGAGGTCTGTTCGTCGGCGCATTTCTTGTGATCGCCTCCATCGTCGCGGATATGCCGGAGCTGGCGCTGATCGCCCTTGCGCCGCTTGCCGTTGCCTTTTGGCATTATCCGATGCTTGACCGGCGCGTGCCGCAGCTCGGCGCCAATGCGGACGGGTTTTTCGTCGAACGGATCGGATTCATCGACTGGGCGTCCATCCGGAAACTCGAACTCCGCCGCACCGCGGTCCGCAACATTCAGCTTGCCTCGCTGGAAGTGTCGCTCACCAGGTCCCTGGCCGATGCGGTTACCGGCCCGCAGATTTTTCCCGTCTGGAAAAAGGTGATGATGCGGAACTGGTCGACCCGCCGCGAAGCCGACGGAACCGACACGCTCGTGATCCGACTGCACACGTTGTCCGCCGATCCGGAGCAGGTCCTGGCGCAACTCCGGACCTTCAGGAACGTTTAGTCCGTTCCCGCATATCCGGGAATGAAAACGGTCGCGTTTTCCAGATCGGACCGGTTGCATCCGAGATTGCATTGTGGCCTGTTGAGATTAATACAAATAAGAGCTGGCGCCGATCCGAATGGCCAGCCGCCATTTTACAAACGAAATCATAAGGCGAGACGGACCCCTGTCCCCTTCGCCGTTCAGGAGGAAACCATGCTCACCAAAACATTTCGACTGGGACTGGCCGCGCTCGCCGGCCTGGCAATGACGCTGCCGGCGTCCGCTGAGACACGTATCACCTATAAATCCGCCAAGACCGGCTCTTCCTATTACCAGATGGGAGTGGAGATCGCCGAAGCCATGAAGGCCGGCTCGAAAGGCGATATCATCGTCACTGTCGAGGAGAGCCAGGGTTCCGTGCAGAACGTCATGGAAACCCGCGCCCGCGGCGGCGATTACGTATTCACCACACCGCCCGCGCTCGTCGGCCTGGCCCAGGCCGGCAAGGCCATGTTCGAAGGCAAGACCAGCCCGAAATTCAACGATATCCGGGCCCTGTTCCCGATCCCGTCGCTGACGATGCATTTCGTTATGGCCAAAGACAGCGGCGTGACCGATTTTGCCGGGCTGGAAGGCAAGACGATCCTGCTCGGCAAGGGCTCTTTCGGTGCCAAGGAAGGGGAGAAATATCTCGGCCTGTTCGGCCTTGAAGGCAAAGTCAAGCTGGCCGAAGTGGAACTCTCCAATGCGGTCCCGGCGCTGAAGAACGGCCAGATCGACGGTTTCGTCACCGCCGGCTCATGGCCGGCACCGAACGTGGTCGAAGCGGCGGCCTCCACCAACGTCACCGTGCTGTCGCTGTCCGATGACCAGATCGCCGAGACCAAGCGCTCAAAGCTGGTCATTCCGGCCGGCACCTATGCTGGCCAGGACACAGACATCACGACCACGTCCCTTCCGGTGGTCGCCTACACGACCCTGGCAATGGACGACGACACGGCCTACCAGCTCACCAAGACCTTCTGGGATACCAAGGCCGCCATGGGCGAAACGAGCCGCTGGTGGAACGGGGTGGACCAGGGCCTGATGGCCACGATCACCGGCAAGATCCATCCCGGCGCCCTGCGCTACTACGAGGAAGCCGGCTTTCCGCTGACCGACGCGCAGAAGTAATCCGCCGTTCCCATCCGGTCCCCGGGCAGTCGTAACTGTCCGGGGATCGCCTTGCAGAGCCATTCATGCAAAGCCCTTCCCAATCCGCCGACCAACTTGTTCGGGTCGGCCGCCTCCTTTGCGCGACAGTCCTTGTCCTGTTTCACCTGGGGCTGATCTTTTCAGGCCTTGTGCCCAATCTGGTCAGCCGGCCGCTGCATCTGGCGCTCGCCCTGCCCTGGATCTTCCTGTTCGTTCCGGCCTCTCCGTTCCTGCGCGTGACCGGTTTGCTGTTTGCGCTTTTCGGGACCGGCGCCAGCTTGTGGGTCGCGGTAAACCACGAACGGCTGCTCGATCAATACGGGTTTCTGGAAGGCGATTTTCAGATCGTCATCGCCGTGGTTCTTCTGGCCACCGTTCTGGAAGCCGCCCGGCGCGCCATCAACTGGCCGTTGCCGATGGTGGCACTCCTTGCCCTCGCTTATGGCTTGTTCGGCCACTATATTCCCGGCGAGTTCGGCCATGCCGGCACGCCGCTTGAGAGTTTTCTCGGCACGCTCACCATCGCCGAAGGCGGAATCTGGGGAAGCCTTGCGGGCATCTCGGTGTCCGTCGTCGCCATCTTCGTGATCTTCGGCGCCGTGCTCAACGCCGGGGAAGCCGGCAAGGGCTTCATGAACGTGGCCGCCGCTGCGGCCGGCCGGCTCAACGGCGGCGCGGCCAAGGTGTCGATTATCTCCTCCGCCCTGTTCGGCTCCATTTCCGGGTCGGCTTCCGCCAATGTGGCCTCCACAGGCGCCATCACCCTGCCCGCCATGACCAAGCTCGGCTATCCGAAACGGCTCGCCGGGGCCGTCGAGGCGGTCGCCTCTTCCGGCGGCCAGATCATGCCCCCCCTCATGGGGGCGGGCGCCTTCGTGATGGTCGAGCTGACCGGCGTTCCCTACACCTCCATCATGGGTGCGGCGATCCTCCCCGCCCTGCTTTACTTCATCGCGGTCTGGATCGGCATCAACGCCCATGCCCGCACACTGGAACTCAAGGGCATCGACGCGGCCGACCGGCCGGACCTGAAGAATACGGTGATCACCACCGCCTTCTTCCTGGTTCCGTTCAGCGTTTTGATGTGGGGGATGTTTGCCGCCGGCTACACGCCGCAATACTCGGCAAGCCTGGCCATTCTCACCGGCTTCATCCTGCTTTTCATCGACGGAAGCCTGTCGGTGAACCTGAAGCAGGCATCGCTGCGCATCGAGGAAGCGCTGGTCACGGCGGCCCGTCAGGTGGCGATGATTGCATCGATCATCCTGTGCGCCTCGATCATCATCGGCGTCCTGTCCATTACCGGCCTTGGAGTGAAGATCACCTCGCTGATCCTGTCCGGTTCGGGAGGGCTTCTCTGGCCGTCGCTCCTGCTGACGGCGCTTGCCTGTCTTATCCTGGGCATGGAGGTGCCGACGACGGCAGCCTATGTCATCTGCGTGTCGGTCGCTGGACCCGCGCTGACCCAGCTTGGCCTCGCACCTCTGCAGTCCCATCTCTTCGTGTTCTGGTTCGCGCTTTTGTCGACAATCACGCCGCCGGTGTGCGGCGCCGTGTTCATTGCGGCCGGCATGGTGGGGGAGAACTGGCTGAAAGTGGCCATAACCTCGATGGGCCTTGGGGTCGGGCTCTATGTCATCCCGTTGGGCATGATCGCGAATCCTGCGCTGATCTCGCTATCGAGCGAACCGCTTGCGGCCCTCGTTGCCTTCGTCCAGATCGGCGTTGGTCTCGGACTGATCTCCTACGGGCTGATCGCCACCCGGTCCATAGCCAAGACAGCAGCCCTGCTTGGCGCAGGGCTGCTGGCGGTCTTCATCAGGCCGCTCGCGGACGCGCTATTTTAGGTACTCGTTGAAAAACGCGATCGTGCGTTCTTCTGCGAGCTTTGCCGTGGCCTCGTCGTAGCGCGGCGTGGTGTCGTTGTGGAACCCGTGGTTCACATCAGGATAGATGTGGGCGGTGTAGGTCTTGCCCGCCTTTTTCAGGGCTTCCTCATAGGCCGGCCAGCCGGCGTTGATGCGTTCGTCCAATGCGGCGTATTGCAGAAGCAGCGGCGCCTGGATGCTTGCAACATCTTCCGCCTTCGGCTGACGGCCGTAGAAGGGCACTCCGGCGGCCAGTTCCGGATAGGCGACCGCAATCGCATTGACCACCCCTCCGCCATAGCAGAAACCGACCGCGCCGACCTTGCCGGTGCAATCGTCCCGGCCGCGCAGATATTCGAAGCCGGCGAAGAAATCGTTCATCAGCTTGGTGCCATCGACGGTCTTCTGCAGTTCACGGCCCTTGTCGTCATTCCCGGGATAACCGCCGACCGACGTCAGTCCGTCGGGCGCCAGCGCCATGAAGCCTGCCTTACCCATGCGGCGCGCCACATCCTCGATATAGGGATTGAGGCCACGGTTCTCATGCACGACGAGGACGGCGGGCAGCTTGCCCGTGGCACCGGCCGGGCGGACCAGATAGCCGTTCACCTCGCCATGGCCGTTCGGCGAGGGATAGGTGATCCGCTCGGTTACGATCGACGCGTCATCGGGCGCCACCTGCTGGGCGAGCGCATAATTCGGCGAGAGCTGATCGAGCAGCATGGTAGCCGTCACCCCGGCAACGGCGAACTTGCCGGCGCCTTCCAGAAACGCGCGCTTGGTGATCTTTCCGTGCACGTAGAAATCGTAGAGTTCCAAAAGCTCCTGCGGAAAATCCTTCGCGGTTTTCCGCACAACCGGCGTTATATCATTCATGGCTTCCCTCCGAATAGACGGCAGATCACAGATCTGCTGCCGATAGTTTTAGGAAGCTCCCTCCGGCAATCCAGCTTCGCGGGGCCTGCAAATTGTAACAAGATGTAACCGAGGGCCGGATTCGGCGCCAGATCGCGAAAGTGTGATCGGAAACCGCTCTAACCGACCTGGCCGCGATGACGCAGGAAATGGTCGGCCAGCACGCAGGCCATCATGGCCTCGCCGACGGGTACCGCGCGGATGCCGACGCAAGGATCGTGACGGCCTTTGGTCATGACGTCGACTTCCTCGCCCTGACGGGTGACCGATTTGCGTTCGGTCAGGATCGAGGATGTCGGCTTGACGGCAAAGCGGGCGACGATCGGATCGCCGTTGGAAATGCCGCCCAGGATGCCGCCAGCGTTGTTGGACAGGAAAAACGGCTTGCCGTCATTGCCCATGCGCATCTCGTCGGCGTTCTCCTCGCCGGTCAGGGTCGCGGCTTCGAAGCCGTTGCCGATCTCCACGCCCTTCACCGCGTTGATCGACATGAGAGCCGCGGCGATTTCGGTGTCGAGCTTGCCGTAGATCGGGGCGCCCCAACCGGCCGGCACGCCCTCGGCAACCACCTCGATCACTGCACCGACAGAGGACCCGCTCTTGCGGATGCCGTCCAGATAGTCGGCCCAGAACTCCGCCGCCGCCTTGTCCGGACAGAAAAACGCATTGTTGTCGACCTCTCCCCAGTTCCAGTTGGACCGGTCGATCTTGTGCGGACCGACCTGCACCAGTGCGCCGCGGATGCTGACGCCGCTCAGGATCTTGCGCGCGATTGCGCCGGCGGCAACGCGCATGGCGGTTTCGCGCGCCGAAGACCGGCCGCCACCACGGTAGTCGCGAATGCCGTATTTCGCATCGTAGGTATAGTCGGCATGGCCCGGACGAAACCGGTCCTTGATTTCGGAATAATCCTTCGACCGCTGATCGGTGTTCTCAACCAGGAGGGAAATCGGCGTGCCGGTGGTCTTCTGCACACCGTCGTCATCGATCATCACCCCGGACAGGATCCGGACTTCATCCGGTTCGCGGCGCTGGGTCGTAAACCGCGACTGTCCCGGCTTGCGCTTGTCCATGAACCCCTGGATATCGGCCTCCGTCAAAGGCAGCAAAGGCGGGCAGCCGTCGACCACGCAGCCGATTGCAGGACCATGGCTTTCGCCCCAGGTCATGACGCGAAACAGATGACCGAAGATATTATGCGACATGTATTAAGCTTCCCAGCGCCGGTTCGGCAGCGGCCTTTAATCCAGAAGGTGTTGGCGCAAGCGATACGGCATGACGCCCGTGAGCTCAAGACCCGGCGTTGTGTTCCCGAAGCAATAGGCTTGGCAGCAAGACAAAGCCGGGGCGATTTTGGGAGACCTTCCGACCAAACAAGACAACGTAGCTACCGCGATTTCCGCAAGCGGTATTGGCAATAATCCCAAATAAAAACCGCTCGATAAATATTCTCTGTTTTAGCAACGTGTTTTGGATGCCGACTTTGCGAAATTTTAAACATCAAAGAACTACGATGTTTTTGTTTTCGCCGCGTATCGAGTGAGGCATCGTGAATATTCGCAGGTGGCTGACGGGCATTATTGTTTTTTTGCTTGCACCCAGTTTGCTGTTTGCAACGCTCTGGATCAAGAAGTCGCTGGATGACGTCCGAGCGGTCGATCATGGCCTGAACGGCCTTGCGATGATCCGTGACCTGGGACCGCTTATCCGGCACCGCATCGAGACCAACAAACCGTTGAATGTCCCGCAGAAGCTTGAATTTGCCGATCCCGATATCTTCACAGCAGACGAAACACAGCGCCTCCAGACGGCCTATGCGGCCTTCCTCAGCCAGACGTCCCGAAGCGAGGCCATTCGTGATGCGCGCCTGATCGTTCGCATGATCACGCAATCGGTGAAACTGTCGTCAATCACGCATTTCGAAACGGTCGAACTGACCGATCTTGTCGACAACACTCTTCTGACCGTGATCGTCGAAGCCAGCGAAATGATGAGCGCCGGCACGCGCGCAGCCGAAAAGCCAACGATCAACCTCTGGGACAAGATGTCGATCCCGGTGCAGGGCGGCCAGTTCAAATTCGCCGCCGATGAAGCCGCCAGAATAACCAGTTCGCATTTCGACCTCTTGCCGGATGACAAGGCCCGGGTGCTGAAGGAACTTGCTGCAGCCTATCGAGCGGCCAACAACAGGTTTCAGGAGGCCGGCGCCAAACTCCTGATGTCGACACATGATGCGACCCGGGGCAGCGAGATTGTCGTCGAACCGGCGCAAATGGCCGTTCAGAGCCTATTGAACAGTACGCTCACACTCTGGGAAGGGTCCATCGACTACCTCGCCATGGATCTTGAAGACCACCGGAACGCGACTGTGATCTCCGTCTATGTTGCCTGTGCAATCGGTGCCCTCGTCATCCTGGCCGCTTTCGGACTGGCTATTCTCTTCGGTCGCTCCATCGCGAACCGGACTCTCGAGGAGTTCCACAAGCTTGGCTATCACGACCCCCTGACCGGTCTTCCGAACCGGCGGGCGCTGAAGAAAACCATAGATGCAATTGCCCAGGCGGCGGAAGGCGGCGCCACCGGCCTGATCCAGATCGACTTGCGGCACTTCAAGGCGCTCAATCACCAGCACGGCGATCATGTCGGCGATGCCGCCCTGCGCACCACAGCCGAGATTCTGGTCGGGATCAGTGGCGACAGAGACTTTGTCGCCCGGACCGGTGGGACCGAATTCATGCTGCTGCGCCGGAACATCGGTTCGGCGGATCAGCTTTGCGAAATGGCACAAACCCTGACGAAGGCCATTGGACGCGAGCGGGACATTCATGGACACAAACTGCGCCTGGACAGTAGTATCGGCATTTCGATCACAGAGCCGGACATGGCACCGGGGGAGCAGCTCATCATCGATGCAGGGCTTGCCACCCGATCCGCCAAGAACAAGGGCTCGCTCGCCGTCTGCCTGTTCAAGCCGGAGATGCGCGACACGTTCGAAAAGAACGCCGAAATTGCCAAGGATCTGCAGATCGCCCTCTCAGAAGGATCGATCGTTCCCTGGTATCAGCCCCAGGTATCGGCCAGAACCGGCGACCTGGTGGGGGCCGAAGCCCTGGTCCGCTGGGTCGATCTGAAGAAAGGCGTCCGCTTTCCCGGGAGCTTTCTGCCTGCCGCCACCGAGGCCGGTTACATGGAGGCGATCGACCAGTCCGTGCGCCATCAGGCCATGCGGATGACGACCAGGCTTCTGCAACAAAGCCCGATCCCGTTTCACATCGGGCTGAACGTGTCGGCAAGCCTCTTGTCAGACCCCGCCTGCGTCGATCTCCTGCTGGAGGAAGTCGACACCGCCGGCCTGACCCCATCGCAGGTCAGCATCGAAATCCTCGAGGCCGTCATGATCGACGAATATGCCGCTGCTCCAATCCGTGCGAGTGTGGCCAGCCTGTCACGTCACGGTTTCCGCATCGAACTCGACGACTTCGGAACAGGCCATTCCAGCATCTCCAGCCTGCGCGATCTGCATGTGGACCGGGTCAAGATTGATCGCAGCTTCATCAGCGGGATCGATCTTGACCCCGGACTGCAGAAATTCACGCGCGCGCTGATCCAGCTTGCCCGCAGCCTGGACATCTCCGTTCTGGCAGAGGGTGTCGAGACCGAGAGTGAACGGGAGTGGCTTGCCGATAACGGCTGCGATGTCATCCAGGGTTTCCTGATCTCCAAGGCAATCCCGGAAGCGGACCTTCTGGCCAAGGCCAACCGATGGAATCCGGCTGTCGTCCAATTCCCGCGGCAGCAAAATTTCAATTAGAGCATTCTTCGCCCTGGTATCAGATTTCTTCCAGGCGTCCATCGCGCCAGATGAAAACGACGTCTTGCGGCACGGGCAGTTTCGGTACGCGCCGGCACTCCAGGCCTTCCAGCAGACCGCGCAGCACCCGGAACACACCGCCATGGGCAACGACGACGCTCGGCCGACCGATCGTCTGCAGCCAGCCGCCGATGCGCTTCGCCAGCATCTCGTAGCTCTCGCCGCCGCCGGGCGGCGCAAATCCCCATTTGTCGACCCGCCTCTGCTCGACAAGGTGCGGAACGCTTTCCGCGATCTCCTCCAGCGTGCTGCCTTCCCAAGAGCCGAAGGTCAGCTCCTTCAGCCGGTCTTCCAGGCGATAAGCCTCCGGCGCCAGACCCATTTCGGTTCGGGCAAGCTCCATGGTCATGCGGGTGCGGCCGAGCGGTGACGCCATGAAATCCAGGTCGGCCGGATCGATCCGCGCGTCTTCCAGAAACGATTTCAACCGATTGCCGTTCCGGCGGGCCTGTTCCCGACCCGTCGCGTTCAAGGGAATATCCTTCTGCCCCTGCATGCGGCCTTCCGCATTCCAGTCAGTCTGGCCGTGGCGAATAAAGATCAGAAGGTCCGGGTTGTGCAAACGAGGCAGGAGGGACGTCATGGGAGAAACCGACAGAGTGATCTGGGCGGCCCTTGTGTTCGGGTCGAAATGGCAAGAATGGAAGTCTATTCAAAGAAATGGCCGGAAACCCGGCCATTTCAAGAGCGCAATGATCCGTCCTAGACGACCGAAATATCGGGCGCGTCGACCGCTTTCATCCCGACGATATTGTAGCCGCAATCGACGTGCTGAATCTCTCCGGTCACGCCACGGCTCATGTCCGAAAGCAGGAACAGGGCGCTGTCGCCGACTTCCTCGATCGTGACCGTCCGGCGCAGAGGCGAGTTGTACTCGTTCCACTTCAGGATATAGCGGAAATCGCCGATGCCCGAGGCGGCCAGGGTCTTGATCGGACCGGCTGAAATCGCGTTGACGCGAATGTTCTTCGGACCGAGGTCCATGGCCAGGTAACGGACGCTGGTTTCCAGAGCCGCCTTGGCAACGCCCATGACGTTGTAATGCGGCATGACCTTTTCCGCGCCGTAATAGGTCAGCGTCAGGATCGAACCGCCGTCGGTCATCAGCTTTTCCGCGCGCTGGGTCACGGCGGTCAGCGAATAACAGGAGATGTCCATGGTGCGGGTAAAATTCGCCGACGTGGTATCCACGAACCGGCCGGTCAGTTCTTCCTTGTCTGAAAACGCGATGGCGTGAACGACGAAGTCGATCTTGCCCCATTTGTCTTCCAGGACCTTGAAGACGGTATCGATGGTTTCGGCCTCGGTCACATCGCAATGACCGACCACGAAAGCACCGAGCTGTTCGGCGAGAGGCTCCACGCGCTTCTTCAAGGCATCGCCCTGATAGGTCAGGGCCAGTTCCGCGCCCGCGTCGCTGAGGGACTTGGCAATGCCCCATGCAATCGACTTGTTGTTCGCCAGGCCCATGATCAGTCCGCGTTTGCCGCTCATAAGTCCGCGCGTTTCCGCCATCGTCATCTCCAGAAGGATTCCCTTAACCACCCGAGAGGGCAGCTTCCTATGGCATACCCCCCCTGTTCCTTCAAGCCGGACCCTGTGGAATGAACGGTCGACGCGCGCGATCCAACCAACTATGTTGCCGGCCGAATTCACCCTTACCAAAGACGAGGATCCGCGCTCATGGAGCGAAACTCCCATGCCGACCGTTTTGCCGAGATCATTGGTGCCGGCAACGTTCTGACCACCCCGGAAGACAAGGCGCCGTTCCTGGTCGAACAGCGCGACCTGTACCGGGGCACAGCGCCCATCGTGCTGCGGCCGGGCTCGACGGAGGAAGTCAGCGCGGTCCTGACCTATGCCTACGAGAACGGCCTGAAGATCGTTCCGCAGGGCGGCAATACGGGGCTCGTCGGCGGTCAAATTCCTACGGAAACCGGTGATGAAATCGTGCTTTGCCTCGGCCGGATGAACAAGGTCCGCAACGTCGATCCGGACGGCTTCACCATTACCGTGGATGCCGGTGTCGTGCTGGAGACGCTGCAGAACGAAGCCGAAAAGGTCGACCGCCTGTTCCCCTTGTCGCTCGGCGCCCAGGGTTCCTGCCAGATCGGCGGCAACATTTCCACCAATGCCGGCGGCACCGCCGTGCTCGCCTACGGCAACACCCGGGACCTCGTCCTGGGGCTGGAAGTGGTGCTTCCGAACGGCGACATATGGAACGGTCTGCGCACCCTGCGCAAGGACAACACCGGTTATGATTTGAAACAATTGTTTATCGGCGCGGAAGGGACGCTCGGCGTCATCACGGCAGCCTCGCTCAAACTTTTCCCCAAGCCGAAGAAGCTGGAAGTGGCCTTCATCGGGCTGGCCAGCCCGCATGAAGCGCTGAAGCTGTTTTCCATCACCAAGGCGCAGGCGGGACCGGTCCTGACCGGCTTTGAAATCCTGCCGCGCATCGGGGTCGAATTCTGCCTTGCCCACCTGGACGGTGCTCGCGATCCGCTGGAAGGCACCCATGACTGGTACGTTCTGATGGAACTGTCCAGCGGCTCGGAAGCCTTTCCGGTACGCGACCTGATGGAATCGATCCTCGGAGAAGCCTTCGAGGCCGGCCTCGTGGAAGATGCCGCCTTTGCCCAGAGCCTGTCCCAGGTGAAGGACTTCTGGCACATTCGCCACGGCATGTCGGAGGTGCAGAAGCACGAGGGCGGCTCGATCAAGCACGACGTCTCCGTTCCCGTCGCCTCGATCCCCGCGTTCCTGGACAAGGCCATGGCTGCCGTGAGGGAGTTCGTCCCCGGCTGCCGTCCGGTTCCCTTCGGCCACCTCGGCGACGGCAACATCCACTTCAACGTCAGCCAGCCGCTCGGCATGGACAAGGAAGAGTATCTTTCCAAGTGGGACGCGATGAACACCATCGTCCACGGGATCGTCCATGACTTCCACGGATCGATTTCGGCCGAACACGGCATCGGGCGTCTGAAGCGCGACCTTTTGAAGGGTGTGAAGAGCGAGCTGGAACTCGACCTGATGCAGCGGGTCAAGGCGGCCTTCGACCCCAAGGACCTGCTCAATCCGGGCCGGGTTCTCTAAGCGACACTGATGCGAACTGGCGTCCGGCATTGACAAAAGCCGGGCGCCTTCCTATCTGGGCATCCGGGCAGAAGGTCCCGGCCGCTCGCGGGTGAAAACCTCTGGTGAAACCTTCCCGGCAGAGAATTCGTTTTCGAATGCCTGCCGGCCTCGATCAGCCTTTGCATGTTCCTGCAGGCCGATGGCAATGCGAGCCCCGTCGAATGCGCCTGTGACGACATGAAAGGCGTTGGCAATGTCCCTACCGACCATATCCGAGCTCAAGGCTCAGGCGAAAAGACTGCGTACGGCTGTTCCCGTGGTGGATGGCAAACCGCTCGGCCACGGCCAGGCACTGGAGCTGGTTGCCCGGCAATACGGCTACCGCGACTGGAACACCCTGCACGCGGCGGCCGGAAACGGGCCGAAGGTGCTGCTGTCGCTCGGCGACCGGGTGAGCGGCGAGTATCTGCATCAGCCGTTTACCGGCGAAGTCATCGGCGTGGCGGCTGTCGGTGCCCACGGGCACCTGCGGGTGACCATCCGCTTCGACGAGCCGGTGGATGTGGTGAGTTTCGACAGTTTCTCCGCCTACCGGACCCGCGTGACCGCGACGGTGGATGAATACGGCGTCACCGCCGCCAAGACCTCCGACGGCGTCCCGCATATGCGTGTTCGCCGTCTGGCGAGCTAGTCCGCGCACAGAAAGCCCCTGCCCTTTCCAGGGACAGGGGCTTTCCTTTTCTGCTTCTTCTCTTACTTCTTCAGCGGTTCCATCGCCCCGGCGCTCTTGGCGAGACGAACCAGTTCGAGGAAGGATCCGCGGTAATTGTAGGGATCATTCCCGCGAGCCGAGGCTGCCAGGGCAAGCACGTCGTCCAGGCTGTAGCTGCCGGTATACTTGCCGCCCTTCAGGATTTCGCCGAAGCCTGCCACCGCAGCCGCGAACCGCGTGTCGTTCGAAGCCTCAGAGATCTCCGCCTTGACCGCATCCGCGCCGATTGGTGTGGTGATCAGCTTGCTCACGTCCTCATCCGGCAGCTTGTAGCGGATCTTCAGGAACGCGATCTCGCCCGTCTTATACCCTGTAACCGTCTTGTCTCCTGTGTCGGACTTGGCTTCCGTCTGGTAGCGCAAGGGCTCGATCAGGGCGCCGGTCGCCGATGAAGGGCGGAATTCGTAAAGCGCCGTCACCGTGTGGCCCGCGCCGATATCGCCGGCATCGACCTTGTCGTTGTTGAAGTCCTCACGCTGCAGCGTGCGGGTCTCATAACCGATCAGGCGGTATTCGCTGACCTCGGCCGGGTTGAACTCGACCTGGAACTTCACGTCCTTCGCGATCGGGAACAGGGTGGAACTTGCCTCGTCGACCAGCACCTTGCGCGCCTCGCTCAGCGTATCGATGTAGCTCGCGTTGCCATTGCCGTTCTGCGCCAGTTCCTGCATCAGAAGGTCGTTGTAGTTGCCGCGTCCGAACCCCAGCACGGACAGGGTCACGCCGGTCTCGCGCTTGCGCTCGACGAAGTCCTTCAGCTGCTCCGGATCGCTGATGCCGACATTGAAATCACCATCGGTTGCCAGGATCACCCGGTTGATGCCGGTCTTGTCGATGTGTTCTCCGGCAAGCTGATAGGCCTGGCGGATACCTTCGCCACCCGCGGTGCTCCCGCCGGCCGACAGGTTGTCGAGCGCCGCGAAAATCTTTCCGGTCTCGGAAACCTTCGTCGGCTCCAGCACCGTTCCCGCGCTGCCCGCATAGGTCACGATGGAGACCACATCGTCGGGCCTGAGATTGGACACCAGCATCCGGAAGGCCTGGCGCAGCAGCGGCAGCTTGTCCGGCGCGTTCATCGACCCGGAGGTATCGATCAGGAACACCAGATTGGCTTTAGGCGCTTCCGCCCGTTCGATCTCGTAGCCCTTGATCCCGATCCGCATCAGACGGGTTTCAGCATTCCACGGCGTGGGCATGATGGAGACATCCGCCTTGAACGGCTGGCTCCGGTCCGCGGGCACCGGATAATCGTAGTCGAAGTAGTTCACCATCTCTTCGATCCGGACCGCATCCTTGGGCGGCAGGACGCCCCTGTTCAGAGAACCGCGGACGAAGGCATAAGAGGCGGTGTCGACATCGGCGGAGAAGGTCGAGACCGGATCATCGGCGACCCGTTTCACCGGATTGTCGGGCACGTTGGAAAAACGGTCGCGGCCCTGGTCCTGATAGCCGGGGGTCGAATCGTCCGTGCCGGCCAGATTGCTGTATGGGACTAGACCGCCGACGGATTGTGGCGCGCGCGTCTGTGCCATCGTGCGCGTCCGTCCGTCGGCCATTCTTTTGGCCGCCATCGATGGAGCCGCGGCCATCGGCGCGATTGCGCCTGACGCCGGAGCAGGCGCCGGTTCCGCGGCAACATCATAGCTGACTTCGGGGCTGGACTGTTCTTCAACCACAGGCGCCGGCGCTTCCGGCTTCGCTGAATTCAGGCTCAGCAATCCGCCTCCGGCCGGTGCCGCCTGCTCCCGATCTCCGTGCTGTGGAGGCAGGCCGGGAAGGTTCTGGGAATTCAGATTGACGACGAGAACGAGGGCGGCGAGGCTCACGCCGCCGGCCAGAATGTAGGAAAGTCTTGAACGGGTCATGGTCATGGAAAATCTCCTCAAGATCCGAGCCGAAATTTCACTGGCTCTTGTCTTGAGACGATCCTCAGCCGCCGATCCTTGGTCGGCCGCAACATTTTTTTCCTGCTCAAGCTCCTCGAACTGAAGCATCGCCGCGTGGATCGCGGCATGGCGTGCCTCAGGATCCGGGTCGCTTGCCCGTTCCTGGCGGAAGGCCGCCTTCAGTTTTTCCAACTCGTCCGTCATGCGTCTGCTTTCGCGATGGATTTGAGTTTGTCTTTCAGTTTCGACATGCGCCAGGAGATCGTGGATTCCTTGACCGACAGGATTTCCGCGGCTTCCGCATGGGTTCGCTCTTCCGCCAACACCAGGATCGCGGTTTCGCGAAGATCGCCGCCGATCCGGTCCAGCGTCTCATAAAGCCAGGCGGTCTGGTCATCGTCCTCCTCGCGGCCGTCCCGTTCCAGGTTGGCGAGTTCCTCGTAGCCGTCGGTGGCGCGGTTCGCGGACGCCTTGCGCCGGTGCATGTCCCGGGCCGCGTTGAGGACGACCCGGTAAAGCCAGGTCGTGAACTTCGCCTCGCGGCGATAACTCTGCAGCCGTTTGGGCAGGGACGCGCAGATATCCTGCGCCAGATCTTCCGCGTCCTCGCGCAGGCCGGTGAGACGAAAGGCCAGCCGGTAGACCCGGTCATAATGGCGTTCGAGCAGGCAGCGGAACGCGCCCGCGTTGCCTGCGGCGGCTAGTTCTGCCAGATCCTCGTCGTTCGCCTGCATGTCCATCTTGATAGATTAGACGAAACGGCATGGCCGATCCTTGGCGGTCGGATGATTTTTTTAGAATAGTTTCGTCGTCAGGATTTTCGGGCAACTACCAGATGACCCGGCACCGGTTCGCCGTCTTCCAGCCGCACGGTGATCGGGTCGAAGGACAGGATTTCGAAGCCTGCCTCTGCCAGACGGTCCCGCAAATAGGCTTCCCCTTGCGCGAAACGCTGCTTCGGCCCGACCATATAAGGCCGGCCCTGCAGCACATCATCAGGCAAGGTTTCCGTCGAAAAAGCAAGATAACCGCCAGGCACCAGCCGGTCGGTCGCCGCCTTCAGGATCGGTTCGACGACACCCAGATAGGGGAAGACATCCGTTGCCGCGATCAGGTCCCAGGACGGGCGGCTGCCGTCGTCTTCCTCGAACTCCTCCAGGAAGGACACGGCTTCGCCGACATAAAGGTCATTATAGACTTCCCGGTCGAAGGCGAGTTCGACGATGCGCTCGGACAGATCGACCCCGGTCAGGTGTTCCGCGCAATCGCTGAAGGCAACACCGGTCAGGCCGGTGCCACAGCCCAGGTCGAGCAGACGCTGAAAGGGACCAATGCCGAGCTGGCGCACCTTTTCGCGCAATATCAGCGGCACGCAGTAACCGAGCTGGTCGACCAGGATGTCGTCGAACACATCCGCGTTCTGATCGAACAACGTTTCCACATAGGCGTCCGGCATCTTTTCCGGCGTGTCGCCCCGGCCCATGGCCGCCAGACGGATCGAGACCCCACCTGTGTCGGAGGGATCCAGTTCAAGCGCTTCGCGATAGGCCTTTGCCGCGCCTTCCAGATCGCCGGACTTCTCCAGATCCAGCCCCCGGTTGTAGACTTCGGCCAGGGCGTCTTCGTCGACCTCGCTCATGCGTCCGTTTTCCCTTGATGATCGGACTGCCCAGATAGTCGAGGCGCGATCGTTTGAACAGAGCTATTTCCAGGCCGCGCCGCTAAAACAGGTCCATCTGCCCGTCGCCGGGCTTTGATGCGGCGGCTACCCGTTTTGGCTTTTCTGGCGTTGTGGCTTCCTCGGGCTCGACCTCGCTTTGCAGGTCCGGGTCGTCGTTGGAGACCTTGTTCACCCTCGGAGAAACCGGAACCGCGGTCAGGTAATCCTCCGGCGCCGGTGCCAGCATTTTCGTTGCATCCCGGGCCATGACATTGCCGGTGTCGAGCCAGTCGTCAAAGGCTTCGGGCATCAGGATCGCGGGCATGCGGTTGTGGATCTGTCCGATCGTCCGGTTGGCGGGAGTGGTCAGCACCGCGCCGGTGTCGATGTCGCCGCCGTCCGGGTCGGACCAGGTCTCCCATAAACCGGCAAAAGCCATGAGGCCGCCGTGCGCCGGGCTGATCCAGTAGGGTTGCTTGCCTTCCGGCGTCCGCCGCCATTCGTAAAACCCGGAGGCCGGGATCAGGCACCGGTGATGGCGCATGGCGGCCCGGAACGACGGCTTTTCGGCCGCAGTCTCGGCGCGGGCATTGATCAGGAGCGAGAAGCTTGCCGGATCCTTTACCCAGGACGGCACCAGACCCCAGCGCACAAGCGCGAAGTGCCGCTCGCCATGCTCCCGGCGCACGGTCGCGATCGGTTGGGTCGGTGCGATGTTATAGCGCGGCGGAAAGTTCGGCAGATCGATATAGGCGAAAAGCGCTCGAACATCTTCCGGTGTGGCTGTCAGGCTGAAGCGGCCGCACATTTTGTGATCCTGTCTCCTTGTCCGCCACCCCCTGCCCTCGTTTGGAAGTCTTCCCTTGAGTTAGGCAATTGGCAACAAAGACATACTAACTTGTTTTGCGAGTTTAGCCGTTGGGGGAAAAGTATGGAATCCGAAGATCCAGTTCTAGGCGCCGGTATCCTGGCAGCCGACAGGCTGGAACGGGCGAATATCAATCCCACGACCGGGCTGGCGACCGACTATCTGAACCATTTCAACGAAGTCGTCATGCTGCTCGAGATGCTTCCCGCCATGCCGGATTGCGCCGAGGACGTGCTCGAATGGGAACCGCTCGACTACGAATCCCATTTCGAAAACTCGAACTTTTCCGACAAGCAGCTGGCCATCACCGCCTATCATGCGGCCCCCGTCAATCTTCGGACCCACCTGGAAGCGCGTGTTGCGCAGATAGATGCCGCTGTCCTGGCCGCCCAGGACAAATTGCGCAGTGTTCCGGATCCAGGCATGGTGGCGGCGGAAATCGCGGAAGCGGCCACCAATGTGATCAAGCCGCTGATCTCCGTTGCCAGCGGCGTTATCCATGGACACGTGGAACCGCTGGAGGCCGCCCCGGAAGGCGAAGCCGCCCAGGCGGAAATCGATGCCATGTTCGCCTGACCCTTTGCTGGGAAATGGAACAGCGCGTGCGGCTGTGACACAAAGGACAGCATGAGTGTTTCGCGCAGCTATCCCCCGGTTCCGCTTCTGGGCGTCAGCGTCCTTTGCCACAACAATGACGACGTCCTTCTGATCAAGCGCTCCAAACCGCCCTACCAGGACCACTGGAGCCTTCCCGGCGGCCTCGTCGAACTGGGTGAACCTCTGAAAGCCGCGGCCGAACGGGAACTTCTCGAGGAAACCGGGATCCGTGCGGCTCTCGGCGCACCGGTCGACACGTTCGACAGTATCCACAAGGATGCGGACGGACGGGTCTCTTCGCATTTCGTTCTGGTCGTCTTCTCAGGACCTTATGTATCGGGCACCGTGGCTGCGGGCGATGATGCCGCCGACGCCGGCTGGATATCGCTTTCCGGCCTCGATGACCTCGAAACGACGCCGGGTACGCCACTGCGCATCCGCCGGATCCTGGGGTTGGAATAGTTTTGTTTGGCCTTGCGCAGGCGTGCGGGCCATGTACATCATCCGGCCATGTCGCTTCTGCTTCGCATATTCACGATTGCCGCCCTCTGGGCAGGGCTTGCGCTTGCCGCGTCCGCCGTGCAGGCCCAGACGGCGCAAGGTTCCGAGCCGCCTTACGAGCAGGACCTCTTGCGGCTTTCGGAAGTCATGGGCGCCCTGCACTTCCTCCGTCCCTTGTGCGGACATGACGACGCCCCCTCCTGGCGCGACCGGATGGCCACGCTCCTGGACACGGAAGTTGTGGAAGAAAACCGCCGGCGACGCTTCATCGCGCAGTTCAACCGAGGATATCGTGGTTTCTCAACCGTTTACCGAGATTGCACAATCTCAGCGCGTCTCGCTTTGAGACAGTATATATCCGAGGGCGAAGCGATCATCGGCGACGTTACCAGCCGCTACGGACGATAATAGGAAGCAACCGCCCTAACTCTTACCGATTGGTTAACCTTTTTCGTCAATTTTGTGAATGCTTGTTAAGTTTGCGTTCACGGTTGGTTATCCTCGCGGTTCGCCGTGCTAGGATTTTTATCAAGAGATTCGAAGGGCTTCATCCGCCGCTGATTTGGCCAAGGATGGGTAAGAACCGGTAAGGGAACAATGATTAACGACGAATACAGCGATGCGGCGATGGAAGCGGAGTTTGCCGAAGACGAGGACATCCGGCGGGCCGCTTTGGGCTTTATTTCC
Organism: uncultured Roseibium sp.; assembly: GCF_963675095.2. GTDB lineage: Bacteria > Pseudomonadota > Alphaproteobacteria > Rhizobiales > Stappiaceae > Roseibium. The sequence goes on from NZ_CAXXSJ010000032.1 coordinate 56,713, forward strand.
GATGCCTGGGCCGAAGCCATCGCCTGCGGCGTAGATGCGGATGCGGTCGCTCATGCGGCCATGTTCACCGCTCTGGCTGATCTGGTGGCAACCTACGGTGAAGATGCGGTCGCCAAGCTGGCGGAAGGGCTTCCGGAGCGGATCCAGCGCGGCGATTACACGGTCAACCGTATCCTGCAGTAATCGGCTTCGACGAGACATTAAAAAGGCCGGCGCATCGTGCCGGCTTTTTATTTTTTACTTTTTCATTCAACCAAACAGGTCGAAAGCCAGGTCGGCAGCTATGACCAGGCCGAAGGCGATGAGAATATACCCGGCAATATGATTGGCCCGGTCGAGCCAGTGATCGTCTATTTTTGCCGAAAACCGGGTCACGACCGCCGAAAGCACCGCCCACCACGACGCGGCCCCCAACGCGACGCCCAGAACCATCGCCAATGCGCCGCTGTGATCGCCAGGCTGCGGACGCCACTGTCCCAGACCGCCTATGATTGCGATATAGGCCAGCACCACGCCCGGGTTCGTCAAAACCATGAAAAACGCGGCGGTTGCTTCTTTCCAGAGCCCTTTGATCCCACCGCCATTCTCTCGTTCCAGGTGTGGATGGGTGTTCATGATTTTCAGACCGAAAACGATGAGCAGGATCGCCCCCGCGGCCTTGATCAGATCGAACTGGCCTTCGACGAACCGGGTGACCGCGGAAACGCCGAATATGGCGGCCGCGGCATAGATGGCGTCACCGACCACCGCTCCGAGCCCCACGTAAAGACCCTGGCGGAACCCCTGCTGGGCCGCATGCTGGATCGCCATGATATTGACCGGTCCGACCGGTGCGGTCGTGATGATGCCAATCGCAAATCCGATCAAGGCGAATTCCAGAAAGCTCAAACCCCGGGCCCCTCATTTGCAAGCTTGTCGTGCCTGTCGATACCGCTGCACAAGCCCGATGACAAGAATGGATGTGCACTGCGGGAATATCTATGGTCAGCGGACTTGGTTTGTGTGTATTGAAAAGGCGTCGTTCGCGCCCCAAGGGAGACAGAACCGTGATTGTCCGCCTGAAAATTTTGCTGGTCGCCGCAAGTGTCGCCATTGTCGGCGGTATGCCCTGCGGGGCCGGGGCGAAAACCGTCAAGACGGATACGATTACAGTCACTCCAGGGCAGGTCCCGGGCGGTCCCGCCATTCCGGACGGCGACGTTCCTTCCGTCCTGCAGTCCGCTCCCGAGGACGCAGAACCGGCGACCGAAGCCGGCGCTGCGGCAACCAAGGAACAGGCAACGTTGCCCGAGGTTCTTTATGATCTCGGCCAATTGCCGCCGCCGGTGGCCCGCATGCATGCCCAAATGCTGGAAGCAGCCCTCGGGGCCGACTTCAACCGTCTGCGCATGGTCCTGGAAAGCAACGAGATGCCGCCGACGCTGTCTCTGACGCAGATCGGCGACCCGATCGAGTTTCTGAAAGAGAGTTCCGGCGACTCCGAAGGACTGGAGATCCTGGGGATTCTGGCGGATACGCTGTCGGCCGGCTTTGTTCATGTCGACGCAGGCACGCCTCAGGAGATGTATATCTGGCCTTATTTCGCCCGCTATCCGCTGAACCGGCTGTCGCCAGAGCAGAAAGTCGAAATGTACCGGCTGATCACCTCCGCCGACTTCGCGGAAATGGAAGACTACGGCGTCTGGCTGTTCTACCGGGTCGGCATCGGCAAGGACGGGACCCTGCACTACTTCGTCGCAGGCGAGTAATCGGCGGCGCAGCTGATTTCCGCGTAATAAGCGTATCCGCGGTAGAGGTCCGTCGCGTCCAGACTTGCTCCATTTGCAGCAGACAGCTGTTCGAGTTCCCGCTTCAGATCGGCACGCGGACTGACGTGGAACTTCGAAAGCCACAGGAACAGCAGCGTCTTGAACGCCCCCGGCAGGCGCTCCTGCTGACCGAAATCCACCACGGACAGACGTCCGTCCGGCGCAAGTCGGGCCATGCCGGCCTTGAGCGCCTCGCGCCAGACCGGGATCATCGACACGGTATAGGAATAGATCACCCGGTCGTAGACATCGAGGCCGAAGGCATCCGCCGCCGAAGGATCGGCAGCATCGCCTTGGCGGAACTGGATCCGGTCGCTCAATCCCGCGCGCTCGACATTGTGCCTTGCGGTCTCAAGCATGTGTTCGGAAATATCGACCCCGAAAAAGCGGGCATCCGGATAGCGTTTTGCCGCGGCGATCAGATTGCGGCCGGTGCCGCAGCCCAGTTCCAGCACGGTGGCTCCAGGGGACAGATCAAGCCGCTCGATCAGCCGGTCGCGCCCGAGAAGATAATATTTCCGGGTCAGATCGTAGAAATGGCGCTGGTTGCGGTAGACCGCATCCATCAGGCGCGCCGTGTCCGCGGCTGCCGCCGGCGACTTATCCGTTATAGACATACAGGTGGAACCCGCCGTAGATCGACGAACGATCCTGCCGTCCAAGGCGCAGGCTCTCTTCTTCCTCGTAGGTCCAGCGGTCGAGCGTTTCGTCCACGACCCGACCGGGCAGCAGTGTCGGCTCGGCCGCGGTGCGGAAAATCACCCGTGCGCCCGGACGCGCGGTCCGCGTGATCTCGGTCCACAAAGCGTTGAGCTGGGCATCGGTCATCCAGTCCTGGGCATCGAGCAGGACATAGGCATCGAGGCTGTCGTCGGCTTCACCCTGCAGGTGCTCGGTGAAATTGCGGTTCAGCACCCGAACCCGGTCGGCCCGCTGGCGGATATCGTCGAAATGCTCCCGCTTCAGGTAGGGCGGTAAAGGTCCGGCCTCTCCGGTCGACTCGCCGGCTTGAGGGGCGTAGCCGCGGCTGAAGGCCTGCCAGGCGAAATAGTTATCCTGAATGGAGAAGTCGCAGGCGAGCTTCTTCAGACGTCCCTTCAAAACCTCCGACATGTTGCCTTCCGCGCTTGCCGAGACCAGCGCATCATACTGCGCCGGCGGAATGCCGAGGCCGTAAAGCGACATTTTCTTCGAGGTCGCCCAGCGCACCAGCCGCTTGTCGAACAGCGGGGCAAGGGCCGTCTCGAAAAAGCTGCGCTGTTCATCGATCGAGCGCGCCTTGAGGAAATGCTTGGGGTCGATGCCGTAGCGCTTGGCGATGAAATGGCCGATGCCGATGAAATAGCCGAGCATCCCGTGATGATAAAGGTCGCGGGAGAACAGCGTGATCCGCTTTCGGCCCCAGCCGACCAGATCCCGGCCTTCCCAGTAAGCTCGGGAGTCCTCGTCCAGCTCGTCGCGCAGGAAGCGTTCATAGGCGGCGATATTCGCCTTTTCATCCGCTTCGCCGAAGAACCGGTAGAAGCTGTCGTAGTTGGGCAGGCGTTTGGCGGCCAGAAGCTTCAGCCGTCCGAGCGCGACATGGGCGCGGTTGAGATCGACCGCGGTGATTTCGGCCGGGTCCGCCGTGAGGTAGGACATGACATTGCAGCCGCCGGAAGCGATCGTCACCATGCGCGATTGAGGCGTCAGTTTCAGCGCCTCCATATCGACATCCGGATCTTCCCAGATCTGCGGATAGACGAGGCCCTTGAACGCAAAGGTGAACATCCGTTCCAGGATACCGTCGCGGGACGCCGCTTCGGACCGGTGAACGGCGTTCTTCAACCGGGCCTTGGAGGCGCTGAGGGTGTCTGTCCGTGGGCTTGGCGTCATCGTTCTCTCCGATTCGGCGCTCGTTTAAAAAAGTCACGATGCGATACGGGAGAGAGACGACAGTTTGGTGACGCTGCGGCTATTCCGATGCTTATCCGACAAAAAAGGCCGCCTGAAACAGGCGGCCTTTGTAGCTCAATGGGATGATGTCCGGTTACCTGGTGACGACAACGAAGTCCGTGCCGAGACCCGTGTTGCGGGCAAAGGAGCGGTCCGTCACGATCAGCGAGGTTCCCGGGGTCAGCATCTTGGACAGGTCGCGGCGAACCTTGTCGGACAGCACTACGCGGTCGAGGATCTCGGTCGGGGTGCCGAACTGCTCGCCTTCGGCGGGCACGGCCATCCAGTCGACGTGGGCGTCGCCCTGTTCGAAACCAAGTGCGGTATAGACAAAGGTGCCGATCTTCTTGTCCGCATCTTTCAGCGTGACCGGGGCTTCGTAGATGTCGCGGAAGCTGCGGCGGATGCGAAGGGTTGCGTTCTGTCCCTCTTCATAGCCGGCGTCCTGATAGATCCGGTTGACGAGAGCCGTGGTGACATTTCCGGTGACCGGCAGTTCCGCACCTTCCTGGAAAAGGCTGATGGCGGCGCGGGTCTTGCGACCGAGCACACCGTCGACCGGACCGGCGTCATAGCCCATCTTGTTCAGCAGGCTCTGCAGGGTCTTCATCTGGTTCGGCTCCTGGCGCGGCGTGATGATCATGCGCAGGGGCTTGTCGAAATCGGGGTTTTCCGGAGTGAGCGCCAGTTCGCTGTCCGCATCGGTTGCGGCAACGGTTCCGCGCAGAGCCGGATCGGCTGCGATGGTTCCCGAGGACAAGCTCGCGACCGAGGTGCCGGCCTGAAGAGGCTGCGGCAGAACCGCGTGGCGGATCGGTTCCGGCTGAGCCGGTTCCTGGGTGACCACCACGTGGAGGCCACGCTCGGTGATACCAAACAGGTCCTTGGCGAAGTCCCGCGGCAAGCGGATGCAGCCGTGCGAGGCCGGATACCCCGGAAGGCGCCCCTGATGCATGGCAACGCCGGACCAGGTCAGCCGCTGCATAAACGGCATCGGCGCATTGTTATAGAGGTTGGAAAAGTGCTTACGGCGCTTTTCCAGGATCGAAAACACGCCGGACGGCGTGCTGCGCCCGGGGCTGCCGGAGGAGATCGGCGCCGTGCGGATCAGCTCCGTTCCGCGGTAGACATTGATCTTCTGCTCTTTCAGCGAAACCAGCATCTGAAGCGGCGCTTCCGGACCAACGGCTTCGGCCTGCTTGGCATCCTCGGCGTCGCGCGCCAATGCCGCGCCAGAAATCGAAACGGCCATCAGCGCTGCGGTGGCCAGACCTGCAACACGCGCGGTCGCGCGATGTGCAGCAAATGAATTTACAAAACCAATCATCCCTTTGAGCCCTCTTACGCAAAACTCTTAAAAGCCCGAACGAACTTTTAAAGGCGACCTGTGTATTTTACGTTATGAGATAAGGTTATTAATTCGTATGCAAACCTCATCCGTCCCCCACGCTCCCATACTGCCGCACGGGAAACTGTAATACACATCACAGGTGTTTGTTTTGGCTCGGAAATGGCGATCCAGTCGTCAAGCGTGCCCGCAAAGCAACACTTTCAGGGTCAGATCATTGCTTCCACGATGTCCGCGACCGATCTGGCGTCGGTGTCAGAGTCCCGGACCAACTGGTCGAAATGATCGGTCAGTGCCCGGATCTGACGGGTTTCCCGAAAGATCAGATAGTGCTTGCCGATATAGACGACGGCCAGCAGCGGCCCGAAAATCGTGAGCGGTGCGGAGAACACCACCTTGGTGTCGTAAAGATAAAGCCGCAGTGACGGGTAATTATCGCGGCAATAGCGGGCGATATGCTCGATCTGCTCCTTGCGCGCCGGTTCAGGAAGCCCGCGCCAGTAGCCTTCGCCGCGCGCCAGGGACTCCATCAATTCCCGGGAACAGCAGATTTCGTAGTCCGATCCCGGACTGCGCAGCCATTCGGACTTTTCCCGCATGGAAGAGATTGCCTGTTCGGGTGTCTTGTCCCTAAAGGCTGCATATTCGAATTCGAAAACCGCGTTGGTCTTCAGGATATCGGGCAGGGTTGCCGGTACATGGCGGATCTTGTAGCCGGCCGCCTCCCGGTGCCATTCGTCGATCCGCGTGTCAGCGAAGGTGCGTTCGGCGTCGGTGATGCGGAAGGAGGATTCCAAGAGATCCGCCGTCGTTTCGCTGCGCTCGGTGAGACCAAGCAGCCAGTCGGCACTTACGGAAAGCGCTGAGGCGCATTCGGCCGCCAGGTGTGCGTTCGGCAGACGCCCCTCCGCCTCGCTCAGCAACTGGGCGATGGTCGAGCGGTCCACACCACAGGCGCGCGCCAGGGCGCTGCGGCTCATGTCCCGCCTCGTCATGCCTTCTTCAAGCCTCTGCCGGAAGGTCTGCGCTCGTTGTCTCTTGTCCATGATGATAGTATTCCCCACTAGGAGACTATTCTCAACAGAAGAGACTTTTTGTTGCGAATGTTCAGAATTCCCGTGACCGGTCTCGAGCGGTTACTCCTCTTCTCGACGATGCAGATCAGCCGGAGGATTGGACACGCGATGGAGACGATGGGGCGCACGGTCGTGAAGGCTGCCACATGGCAGGGCCTCGGCATTCTGACCATGACAGCGCTGAGCTATCCGCAAACCGGATCGCTCACCGGCGCGCTGTCAATCGCGGTCAGCGCCTCTGCGTCCGGCTTCGTGTTCTATCTGGTGCACGAGAAGATCTGGAATGCGGTCCGGTGGGGCCGGCAGCCGGCCCTCGCCTCCCGTCCCGAAACCTCGACTGTCGCCGCCTCAGCCGCGCGGCAGCCCGTCCTGGAAGAGGACTGCTTCACCGGTTGACGGCGCCGTCAATTCGCCATCCCACATGACCTTGTTGCCGCGCACGAAGGTTCCGACCGGCCAGCCGGTGACCTCCTTGCCGTCATAAGGTGTCCAGCCACACTTGGAAGCGATCCACTCGTTGCGGATGGTTTCGCGCTTCTTCATGTCGACGATGGTGAAGTCGGCATCGTAGCCGACCGCGATCCTGCCCTTGAGTGCCGTCTGGAACAGGCGCGCCGGGCCGGCGCTGGTCATGTCCACGAACCGCGCAAGGCTCAGGCGCCCGGCATTCACATGGTCGAGCATGATCGGTACCAGTGTCTGCACTCCGGTCATGCCGGACGGGGACGCGGGATAAGGCTTCTGCTTTTCTTCCAGAAGATGCGGCGCGTGGTCGGAGCCGAAAATGTCGAGGATGCCCTGCTCCAGACCCCACCACAGGCGCTCGCCATGGCGCGCGGCGCGCACCGGCGGGTTCATCTGAACCAGCGTGCCGAGGGTCTTGTAGGCTTCGTCGGTCAGGGTGAGATGATGCGGGGTCACCTCGATCGAGGCAATATCCTTGTGGTCGATCAGGAAGTCGACCTCTTCCGCCGTGGACAGGTGCAAGATGTGGATCTTGGCACCGACCTCGCGGGCAATCCGGACCAAGCGCTGGGTGCACTGGAGGGCCGCGACCTCGTCGCGCCAGACCGGATGGGACGTCGGATCGTTTTCCACCCGAAGATCCTTGCGCTCGCGCAGGCGGTATTCGTCCTCGGAATGGAACGCGGTCCGGCGGCGGGTCTTGGCAAGGACTGCGCGCACGCCCGCATCGTCCTCCACGAGGAGGTCGCCGGTCGAGGAACCCATGAACATCTTGATGCCGGCCGCGCCGGGCAGGCGCTCCAGATCCGGAATGTCTTCGACGTTTTCCCGCGTACCGCCGACCCAGAAGGCAAAGTCGCAATGCATGCGGTGATGGCCGCGCTTCACCTTGTCGGCAAGCGCCGCCTCCGACGTGGTCAGCGGATTGGTGTTCGGCATTTCGAAGACCGCCGTCACCCCGCCCATGACGGCGGCGCGCGATCCCGATTCCAGATCTTCCTTGTGATCGAGCCCCGGCTCGCGGAAATGCACCTGGCTGTCGATCACGCCGGGCAGGATATGAAGACCGGTGCAATCGATAGTCTCGCCCGCCTGCGCCTTGTCGAAACTCCCGAGACCGGCGATCCGGTCGCCGCGGATGGCAACATCGCGAATGCCCTCGCCGTCCTGATTGACCACGGTTCCGCCCTTGAGGATCAGGTCATAGGTCTCGGTCAATTTCGGTCTCCTAACTCAGGCAATATCCATCATCGCTGATTATGACCGGGCTTATACGCGCTTGAACGGCCAAGGACCAGTGTTGCAAGTGCCGCTTTTCCGGTCTTGCCCAGTTTCGTTCCGGTGACTATCTCCCATTAGAGATGGATCTTTTCACACAGGACATTGCCCGATGACGAAACCGCAGTTTGCCGAACTGCCGAGCCGCGGCGTGATCCGTGTCTCCGGCCCCGATGCCCAGCATTTCCTGCAGAACCTGATCACCGCCGATGTCGGAGACATCGACAAGCGCGGCGCCGGGTTCGGGGCGCTGCTGACACCGCAGGGCAAGATCCTGTTCGACTTCCTGATCCTGAAGGACGGTGACAGCTATCTGCTGGACACGCCGGACGAGACGTTGGCCGACCTGGCCAAGCGGCTGACCTTCTACAAGCTGCGCTCCAAGGTCGATGTCGAGGACGCAAGCGCGGACCTTGGCGTCTTTGCCTGCTGGAACGGCGCGCCTCCGAAAGATCTGCCCGGCGTTCAAGCCGAGGACCCCCGGCGTTCCCGCTCTCGGTTGGCGCCTCATCGGCGAAGCTAAAGTAATCAAACCGGCCCTGGAAGCCGGCGGATTTGCTGAGGCAACCGACGCCGATTATGCCGCCCACCGGATCGCGCTCGGCGTTCCCGAAGGCCTTGCCGACTACGCCTACTCGGACGTGTTTCCACACGATGCCGACATGGACCAGCTTGGCGGCGTGTCCTTCTCCAAGGGCTGCTACGTCGGACAGGAGGTGGGTTTCCCGTGTCCACCACCGCGGCACGGCGCGCAAGCGGATCATCCGGATTTCGAGCGACGCCCCTCTGCCCGCTGTCGGAACCGGGATCACGGTGGACGGCAAGACGGTTGGCACGCTCGGTTCCAGCGCCCCTGATTTAAGCGCTTCGGGCACCGGCGGCACGGTGGGGCTCGCCCTCGTCCGTCTTGACAAGGCGGCCGCCGCGCTTAAGAACGGCACCCCGTTCCAATGCGGTTCGAACCAGGTCACCTTGAGCCTGCCCGACTGGGCCGGCTTCGGATGGCCGGAGGAGACTGCCGGGGACGACTGACACCGTTTCCAGGAAGTGCGATCTATGGCTGCCGACCGATCGGATAATCCGCCCAGAGCCTGGCAAAGGATGTTGTCAGGACGCCGGCTCGATCTCCTGGATCCGTCGCCGCTCGACGTGGAAAATTTCCGATATCGCCCATGGGCTGGCCCGTGTTGCCCGCTGGAACGGACAGACGCGGGGCGAGCATGCCTTTTCGGTCGCCGAACATTCGCTGATCGTGGAAGACATCGCCCTGAAGCTGAAGCCGGACCTCACGCCCGACTGGCCCAGGCGGTTCTGCTGCATGATGCGCCGGAATATGTCATCGGCGACATGATCTCGCCCTTCAAGGCGGTCATGGGCGGCGCCTACAAGGCCGTTGAGAGCCGGTTGCAGGCCGCGATCCACCTTGCGCTTCGGCCTGCCGGCGGAACTTCCCCAGACCATCAAGAAGCTCGCCAAGCGAGCGGACATCATCTGCGCCTATTACGAGGCCATCGAGCTGGCCGGTTTCGATGAAAAAGAGGCTGCCAGGATTTTCGGCGCCGCCCGCGCGCTTTACACCGGACGGCGGCAAGGTGTCCGGGTTGGGGCTTACCCCCCTGCCCGTTGCAGGGCCGAGATCCTGTTTCGCGAACGGTTCGAGGAAATCGAGGCGCTCCGCGTGGCGGAAACTAAAAATGGGCACAACAGGAAAAAGAAGTCTGCCTGACGGGTGACCTTCCCTCCGAGACGGGTACGATTCGTCAAAAGAACAAATCAATGGATCGCCATGCTCCATGTGTGCTCGCTTTCTGCGCCTTCTGAAACCGTCGAAAAGACAGGCGCGACCCATCTTGTGACCCTGATCAACGCGGACACGCCGGTTCCGCCCCCTCCGGGGATCAATCCGGACCGGCACCTGTTTCCTGGGCTTCAACGATATCATCGATGCGGTCGAAGGCCTGACGCCGCCGGCCGAGGTTCATGTCGTCCGCCTGCTGGAGTTCGTGCGGGCCTGGGACCGCGAAGGACCTCTTGTGATCCATTGCTGGGCCGGCATCAGCCGGTCGACGGCAGGCGCCTATATCACGGCCTGCGCCCTCAACCCGGAAGCGGACGAATACGCCCTTGCCGGCCGCCTGCGCGAGCGCGCACCGTCGGCAACGCCGAACAGCCGTCTGGTTGCCATGGCGGACAAGATCCTGAACCGGGACGGGCGAATGATCGATGCGATCCGGGAGATCGGACGCGGAGCCTCCGCCTTCGAAGGCACGCCTTTCCTGATGCCCATGGACTGAACGACACCGCTTCAAGGACGCCGGAGAGAGCGAATGCCAGATCAGAAAGCAGCGATCGAAATCGGACTGAACGCCGTCATCGTTGCCGTTTCCCTCGGCATGCCCCAGATCGTCGAAGTCAACGACCCGGAGGGACAGGAACCGGACAGCCTGCCGTTCGGACCGTTCGACCCGCTGCATCACCGAACCTTCGAAATCGGCCTGAGGACCTGGGTGGAGGCACAGACCGCCCTGCGCTTAGGCTATATCGAACAGCTCTCTATACCTTCGCGACCGGGCCGCCACCGGCATAGGGGCGATGCCGGCCCTCATATGGTTTCCGTCGGCTACCTGGCGCTCACCCGGCAAACTCCGGATTCGGAAAAGATGCTGGCGCGGCACCATTCCGCGTGGCGCTCCTGGTATGATTATTTCCCCTGGGAAGACTGGCGCGACGGCAGGCCGGCCCTCCTCGACGCAGACCTTCTTCCAGCCCTTCAGGACTG
>NZ_CAXXSJ010000033.1:0-108985 GCF_963675095.2 uncultured Roseibium sp.
CCGAAGACCTGATGATCGATGTCGCCGACATCCGTGACGACGACAGCTTCCTCGACCTCGGTCTCGACTCCATTCTGGCCGTGACCTGGATCCGCAAGCTCAACACGACATACGGCATCGACCTGCCCGCGACCGCCGTCTACGCTCACCCGACCGTCGGCGCTCTGATCGCCCATGTGGCGAAGCTGATCGGGGAGCGGCCTGTTGCAGAAGCGGTCGCGCCCGTACCGGTGCAATCCGAGCCCGTTCAAGCCACGCCTTCGCAGACAAAAAGCGTCGTCGGTCGCCATCGTCAGAAATTGCGCGCTGAGATCGTGTCGTCCCTCGCCGAGGACCTGATGATCGAGACGAGCGAGATTACGGACAGCTCCGGCTTCCTGGACCTCGGTCTCGATTCCATCCTGGCGGTCACCTGGATCCGCAAGCTCAATAATCGCTACGGCATCGAGCTGCCCGCGACTGCCGTCTATGCCCATCCGAGTGTCGGCGGGCTGGTGGATCATGTCGCGACGCTGGTGCCGGCTGCGGCTTCGTGGACCGTTGAGCCCGAGCCCGTTTGCGCTGAAGCCGATCAGAGCCCGGCAGACCTGCCAACCGCTCCGGCCACTGCCCCCACCCAACCGGCGGAAGCCCGCCATCCATCCACCGACGCCATCGCCATCATCGGCGCGTCCGGAAAATTCCCCAAGGCGCGGGACCTCGGCGAATTCTGGGAAAACATCCGCTCCGGCCGCGACTGCATCGACGAGGTTCCTCCCTCCCGCTGGGATATCGGCAAGTACTACGATCCGGACCCGCAGGCGCCGGGCAAGAGCTATTGCAAGTGGATGGGCGCGCTCGACGGCGCCGGGGAGTTCGACGCCCGGTTCTTCAACATCACGCCGCTTGAGGCGGAACTGATGGACCCGCAGCAGCGCCTGTTCCTGGAAACAGCCTGGCATGCCATCGAGGATGCCGCGATCGACCCGGCAAGCCTCGCCGGCAGCCGCTGCGGCGTCTATGTGTCCTCCGGCCCGAGCGGTTACGAGGACCTGATCAGCGAACGCAACACCTACAGCCTGCTCGGCAGCTCTGGCTCGATCCTGGCGGCACGCATCTCCTATCTGCTTGATCTGTGCGGTCCGTGTCTTTCCATCGACACCGCCTGCTCCAGCTCGCTCGTCGCCCTGGCCGAGGCCTGCGAAAGCCTTGTGTCCGGAACCTGCGACATGGCGCTTGCCGGCGGGGCCTGTGTTCTGGTCGGACCGAACATGTTCATCGACACTTCCAAGGTCAGCATGCTGTCGGCCGATGGCCGCTGCTTCTCCTTCGACGAGAGGGCCAACGGCTTCGTTCCGGGTGAAGGCGTCGGTGCGGTCCTCTTGAAGCGCCTCGCCGATGCGGAGCGGGACGGCGATCCGATCCACGCGGTGATCCGGGGCTGGGGGGTCAACCAGGACGGCCGCACCAACGGCATCACCGCGCCGAACCCGAAGGCGCAGACGGCATTGTTGAAAGACGTCTATGAGCGCTTCCGGATCGACCCGGCGACCATCGGCCTGATCGAATGTCACGGCACGGGAACGCCGCTCGGCGATCCGATCGAGGTCGAGGGGCTGACCGATGCCTTCGAGGGCGTGCCGGCCGGCGACCGCTGCGCCATCGGCTCGGTGAAGAGCAATATCGGCCATCTGCTGGCCTCCGCCGGCATCGCCGGTACGCTGAAGGCAATGCTGGCGCTGGAATACCGGCAGGTGCCGCCGTCGATCAACGTGGAAACCCTGAACAGCCATATCCCCTTCGAACGCACGCCCTTTGCCGTCAGCCGGTCCCTGCGGGACTGGGACGGCCCGTCCGGTTCTCCGCGCCGCGCCGGTGTCAGCGCCTTCGGCTTCAGCGGCACCAATGCCCATGCGGTGCTGGAGGAATATGTTCCGGCACCGGCCGCCGCAGGCGGAGGCACGCCGAAGATCTTCGTCCTGTCGGCCCGCAATAGAGACCGTCTGACCGACTATGCCGGCGACATGGAACGGTTCATCACAGCAAGGCCCGATCTGGATCTGGATGCGCTGGCGCGCACGCTGCAGACCGGCCGCTCACACTTCGGCGAGCGCCTCGCCTTTGCCTTCACGAACCGGGACGATCTCCTGCGCAAGCTGTCCTCGGTGGTTGCCGGCACACCGCTCGAAGGCGTTTATCTCTCTGCTGGCGATCCGAACGCCGTCGCGCTTTTCGGCTCTGACGACGACGCAAAGGCGCTCGTTGCAAAATGGCTCAGATCGGGAGAGGCGAACGGCCTGAACAAGGCGGCAGAGCTCTGGGCCAAGGGGCTGGCGGTCGACTGGCCGACGTCTTCTGCTGCCCGGCTGCATCTGCCTGGCTATCCGTTCGAGCGGACCAGCTACTGGGTGGAACCGGCGGAAGACACGCAGCAGCCTGGTGTCACCGTGATCCGGCCTATGACGGGTTCGCTTCTGGGCAAGGTTCCGAAGGAAGGCGAAATCGGCCAGGTTGCGGTGCGCATCAACGGCGATGAGCCGTTCCTGACGACCCATACAAGCGGCACGGAGCGGCTGATGGCCGGACTGTTCCTGCCCGAGATCGCCCGCAATGCGCTGGAGCGGCTGTCCGGCAAACCGGTGCGCAGCCTGCAGCATCTTCTCTGGGGCAGGCCGGTGCCGGTAAACGGCAAGCCGCGCCACCTCACGGTGATAGGCATGTCCGACAGCGAAGGTCTGCTGTATCAGGTCGAGGCCGATGGCGAAGAGGGACGTCCCTGGCATCTCGGCACGGTCGGAGAAGAGCCCGACACTCTCGCTGAGCGCAAGTCACTCGAGGGGACCGGTCCGCTGCCGGGCGCCGACATCACGCCGGTGTTCCGGGACTTCACTGAGCGCTGTGCGATCCATTCCGGTCCACCGTCCGCAGAAATGGCGACGGTCACCGAAGTCCGCCGTGACGGCGATGTCCTGCTGGCGCGGCTCGCCCTGCCGCGCGGATCGGCCGAAGACCGGCAGGGACTGCTGTATGATCCGTTCGTTCTGGACGCGGTCTGGCGTCTGCTGACGTTCCGCGCCGGAGGCTGGGTCGCGGATGCGGGGGCGGGCAATGCGCTCGCCTTCCCGCTGAGTATCGAGCGAATGATCGGCTTTTCCTCGCTTGAGGATCGGGCGATTGTCAGGATCGACGGCGGGTCTGATTCTCAAGGCCTCACGGTCGAGCTTTACGGTGCGGACGGCCGGGAGTGCCTGCGCCTGGAAGGGGTCAGGTTGACGAGACTGGAGCAAAGCCGGGACATCCGGATCGGGGAGGAGGCGCAGCCATGAGCAGCTTGCCGCAGAAGGTGGCGATTATCGGCGGCGGCCCGACCGGCATCGGCGTGGCGCGCGAGCTGATCGAAGGCGGGATCACGGTCGACCTCTACGAGGCCGAAGCCGATTTCGGCGGCGTCTGGAATTCGGATGCGCCTTGCGGACGTGCCTATGAATCTCTCCACCTGATCTCGCCGAAGTTCAACACCCAGGTTCCCGATTTTCCGATGCCGGAGGACTACCCGGCCTATCCCAATCACCGCCAGATGCTGGCCTATATCCGGTCCTACGCTAAGGCCTTCGGCGTCTATGAACGGGCGCATTTCAACGCAGGCGTGGAGACGCTGACGCCGGAAGGCGACGGCTGGCGGCTGAAGACCGCTGCCGGAGACGACGCGGTCTACCCGCTGGTCATCGTCTGCAACGGCCTGCAGCGGGTGCCGCGCTATCCCGAGCCGCCCTATCCGGGGAAGTTCGACGGCGAGGTCATGCATGTTCGTGACTACAAGTCGGCGGACCAGCTGAAGGGGAAGCGCGTCTTGGTCGTCGGCGGCGGCAACTCCGGCTGCGATATCGCCGTCGATGCGATCCGCACCGCGGCCTCGGTCCTGCACAGCACCCGGCGCGGCTACTATTACCAGCCGAAATTCATCGACGGAAAGCCGACGCCTCAATGGATGATGGAGCTTGGCAACAAGTTCGCCACCAAGGAGGAAACCCTCGCCTATATCGAGGAGGTGTTCCGGCTTGCCGGCTATGACGGCGCCGACTACGGCCTGCCGCGGCCGGACTATCCGCTCGACGGCGCCCATCCGGTGATGAATTCGCTGCTGCTCTATCACATCGGTCACGGCGATATCACGCCGAAGGGCGATATTGCCGGCTTTGAGGGCAAGACGGTGCGGTTCCAGGACGGCAGCACGGCCGAGGTCGATCTGGTGCTCTATGCGACCGGCTACAGCCGCGACTTTCCCTTCCTCGACAGGGACCTGCTGGAGTGGAAGGGGTATATTCCAGATCTCTTCCTGCATTCCACGCCGCGCAACCTCGACAACATTCTCTTCATGGGCTTCATCAACGCCGCCGGCGGGTTAGGCGACGGCCTGAAGACCCAAGGCCTGTTCGTCCTGAACTATGCACGGGCGCTCTTCGGCAAGACCCGGGGGCTGCAGCGCTTCCTCGCCGCCAAGAAGACCGATACCCCGGATCTGGGCCAGACCTATTTCATCGACAGCTACCGTCACCAGTGGGAAGCCGATCTCTGGAAGCTGCTCGGCCATATGCGCCGCTACCGGGACATGCTTGCCGACACTGCACCTGCGCAACAGGAGGAGCCGGCCGAATGAGCTCTGGCCCCCGCAACGACCTGCGCGCCCGGATGGCGCAGCTTCTCGACCGGGAACTGGTCGAGCGGGCCGGTGCGCGCCTGTCGGAACAGGCGCAGCAGGCGGGGGCGCAGGCAACGCCGGAAGCGCCGAAAGCGGAATTGAGCACGCAGGACTGGCTTGCCCGCGACGTCTGGCAGATCGCCGCAAAGGCCCTGCGCATGCCGGAGGACCAGCTCGACCCTGAAGAGAACCTTGCCAATCTCGGCATCGACTCCATCGCCATTACCGAGGTGATGGTGCAGATCTCCCGCCACTTCGGCATCTCCGTCGCGCCGACGACCTTTTTCGAGGCCAAGCATCTCGACGATCTGAGCGCGATCCTGTTCGACCGCTACGGCCCGGCCATTGCCGGACACTACGAGCGCCTGGCTGCAGAAGAGGCTCCGGAACCGGAGCCGGTTCAAGCTGCAAGCGGTCCGACCGAAACCGGAAACCGGCAGGAAAGCTGGACTGCCCGTCATCGGGCCGCCGCGCTCCGGCGCCCGGCGAAGGCTGGGCCTGCCAAGCCGGTTGCGACAAGTGCTGAGCCGAAGTCTTCCGACGCAACCGGTGAATCCGTGCCGATCGCCATCCTGTCGATGGAAGGTATGTTCCCGCAAAGCCCGGACCTGGAGGCCTTCGCGGCCCATCTGGCGGCGGGCGACGACTGCATCGAGGAAGTCCCGGCGGACCGCTGGGACTGGCGGGCGGTCTTCGGCGACCCGAAGAAGGGCGCCTTCACGGATGTGAAATACGGCGGCTTCGTTCCGCAAGTCGACCTGTTCGACGCCGCCTTTTTCAACATCTCGCCGCGCGAAGCGGAGCTGATGGACCCGCAGCATCGCCTGTTCATGGAATGCGTCTGGAGCTTGATCGAAAAGGGCGGTTACGCACCCGGGTCGCTGGCCGGCAAGAACATTGGCCTGTTCCTCGGCATCAACCTGCTCGACTATACGGACATGGTGAACCGGGCGGGCATCATGGAGGCCCAGCAGCTGACCGGCCTCGGCCATGCGTTCTGCCCGAACCGCCTGTCCTTCCTGCTCGACATCCACGGACCGAGCGAGGTGGTCGACACCGCCTGCTCCAGTTCGCTGGTGGCGATCCACCGGGCGGTGATGAGCATCCGCCACGAAGGCTGCGAGATGGCCATTGCCGGCGGCTCGAACCTGATGCTGTCACCGACCCAGCACATCATGTTCTCCAAGGTCGGGATGATCGCCCCGGACGGGCGCTGCAAGACCTTCTCCAAAGACGCCAACGGCTATGCCCGCGCCGACGGGGTGGGCGCGGTGCTGCTCAAGCGGCTCGACCTCGCCGAACGGGACGGCGATCCCATTCTCGGCGTAATCCGTGGCTCGGTGGAACACCACGGCGGCGGTGCCACCTCGCTGACCGCGCCGAACCCGAAGGCCCAGGCGCGCCTGATTGTCGAGGCGCACCGGCAGGCCGGCACCGATCCGCGCAGTATCGGCCTGATCGAATGTCACGGCACCGGCACGCCGCTCGGCGACCCGATCGAGATCGAAGGGCTGAAACTCGCCTTCGACGAGCTTTACCGCGACTGCGATCTGGAACAGCCGGCGGAACCGGTGATCGGCCTCGGTTCGGTCAAGTCCAACATCGGTCACGCGGAAACGGCGGCCGGTGTCGCCGGCCTGATCAAGGTCCTGCTCGCCATGGAGAGCGGAACCCGCTACCGGACCCTCCATTGCACCGAGCCCAACCCGCTATTGGAGCTTGCCGGCAGCCCGTTCCACCTGCTCCAGCAGGAAACGCCCTGGCAGCGGCCGGTGGTCGATGGCACCGAGCAGCCCCGCCGGGCAGGCCTCAGTTCCTTCGGCGCAGGCGGCGCCAATGTGCATCTGGTGATCGAGGAATACCGGCAGCGTCCGAAGGGCGACGCGTCTGCCCCGGAAAATCCGGTGGTGGTGCCGGTGTCGGCAAAGACCGAGGCGTCGCTCAGGGACGCGGTTGCCCACTTGCGGAAAGCCGCCGCCACGGCCGATCTCGCCGAACTGGCTTATACGCTGCAGATCGGCCGGGACGCGATGCGCTGCCGGGCGGCCTTCATTGCAACCGACAGGGATGGCCTCCTGCGCAAGATGGAGGCTTACCTCGCCGGTGACAGGAGCATTGCCGCTACCGGCGAGATTCCGCCGGGTCGCCGGGAAAAAGCAGATGCGCTCGATCCTTCGGCCAAGGGCGCAACTGCCATTGCCGAGCACTGGGCCGCAGGCGGTGATGTTAACTGGCTCAGGCTTTACGGCGACGACCGCCCGCATCGGATCACCCTGCCGGGCTACGCCTTCCAGCGCAAACGCTTCTGGCTGCCGGAAGACGCGAAGCCGGCGCAGGCACAGACTGCGGCATTGGTGCCGTCGCCGGAGGGTAAGGGACGGTATGAACTCAGACTGACAGGGCGGGAGGTCTTCCTGGCCGATCACAGGGTCGGCGGAACGCCGGTTCTGCCGGGCGTTGCCTATCTGGAACTCGCCCGGTCCGCCGCCGAGCAGGACGGCATTGCCGATCCGGAACTCCGCCAGGTCGTCTGGATGACGCCGCTCAAGGTGGAGCGGCCCGTTACGGTGACTTGCGAAATATCCCGCCTGGAGGATGGCGGCGCACGGGCGGAAATCGTCACCCGGACGGACGAGGGCGACCGGGTCGTTCACGCGCAGATGCGGATCGTTGCGGGCGCGGAACCGGCGGGCCGAACGGTGGACCTGAACGCCCTTCGGAATGCGTCGGCGCGCCATCTGCCGGCTTCCGAAATCTATGCCGCCTTTGATGCGATGGGTCTTGCCTACGGTCCGGGCCACCGGGTCATTTCGGATCTTGCGGTCGGCTCCGAGGTTCTTGCCCGGCTTGAACTGCCGGAGGCCTTGAGGCCGGTGCTTTCCGACTATGGCCTTCATCCGAGCCTGATGGACGGCGCTCTGCAGTCCGCCATCGGTCTGGCGCTGGGCGAAGCAGGCGATGCACCAAAGATCGCGGCCCTGCCTTTTTCCGTCGATGCCGTCGACATTCTCGGTCCCTGCGAGGCCGCCATGTGGGCCCATGTCCGGGGCGGGTTGGCGTCAGGGGCCGGGCTGCGCAAGATGGATATTGACCTGATCGCGGACGATGGCAGCGTGCGCGTAGCCCTGTGCGGCTTCGCGACCCGTGCGATTGAAAAGACGGACGATACGGAGTTGCTCTGCTTCGAACCGAACTGGCGTCCGTTCGTGAGCGCCGCCGAAGCGACAGACGGCAGGCGGCGCATTGTTCTTCTGACAGCCGGAACAGGTGACGCGAATGCTCTGGCGTTCAGACTGCCGAATTGGGATTGCCGGGAATTGGAAGACCGGTCCGATCTCCCCCTGCAACAGCGCTATTCCGCTCTTGCCGATCAACTCCTGACCATCGGCCAGGAGCTATTGAACAACGGTCCGGCCACTCTCCAACTTGTCCTGTCGGAAGGCGAGGGATCGGAAGCGCTCAGCGGCCTTGGCGCCATGCTGCGCAGCCTGCATCGCGAGCATCCGAAGATCGGCGGTCAGGTTCTCACCATTAGCGCGGGAACGGATGCGGATTCGCTTGTCCGGCTGCTGCGCGACACGACCAATGCCCCGGCCGACGCGCATCTGAAGGCGGACGGTGACAGCCTGTCGATGGAAGTCTGGGGTGAGGTCGAGACGGCTCCCCGAACGGCGTCCGTCCCATGGCGGTCGGGCGGGGTCTACCTGATCACCGGCGGCACCGGAAAGCTCGGTCGGCATCTGGCCAAGGACATCCTGGAAAAGGCTTCGGGCGCGACAGTCATCCTCGCCAGCCGTAACGATCCGGACCCTGAAACAACGGCCTGGCTGGAGGCCGAACCGCGTCTGCATCACTCGCGTGTCGATTTCACCGACGAAAGCGCCGTTGCGGAGTTGGTCGAAGTGATCCGGCGGGACTATGGCGGGCTTGACGGCGTCATTCACGCCGCCGGTGTGGTGCGGGACGGAGCTTTTACGCACAAGACGCCGGAACAGGTTGCCGCCGTCCTCGCGCCCAAGGTGGCGGGCGCGGTGGCGCTGGACAAAGCTATCGGCGATGCGCCGCTCGATTTCCTTGTCTTCTATTCGTCGATCTCCGGCGTCACCGGCAACACCGGACAGGCGGACTACGCCGCCGCCAACGCCTTCCTCGACGGCTTCGCCGAAGCGCGCGAAACCCGGCGCCGGAAGGGCCTGTGCCATGGCCGCACGCTTTCCATTGCCTGGCCGCTGTGGCAGGGCGGCGGCATGGGCCTCGATCCGGCCCGGCAGGATCTCATGCGCCGCACCACCGGACTGGTGCCGCTGGAGACCGGAAGAGGCATCGAAGCGCTATACGCCGCATTGGAAGGGACCTCGTCCCGGCGTCTGGTCACGGTTGGAAACGCCGCCCGGATCCGCCGCTTCATCGGCAGCCTGCAGGAGCCGGACGTCAAGCCCGATCAGCCTGCTGCAATGTCGCCTGCCAAGGTCGCGCCCGCACCATCTGCTGACCTGCGCCGTCTCGTTCTGGCAGGCCTCGTGGACGAGGCCAGTGCCCAGCTCAAGGTCTCGGCCGACGATCTCGATCCGGATGTCGAACTCACCGAATACGGTTTCGATTCCATCGGCTTCACCCAGTTCGCCAACCGGCTGAACGACCGCTTCGACCTGGAGCTGACGCCGACCCTGTTCTTCGAATATCCGACCCTCGATGGCCTGGCAGGTCATCTGAGTGAGGCAGAAACCGGGTCGATGGCTGCAGCCCTCGGCGCTGCCTTGCCGGCCGAACCGGAACAGGAAGAACCGGTTCTGGAGCAGGAACCGGTGCCGGAGCCGCCGGCCCGCCGAGCCATTGCCGAACCGCGATCGACTGCGCCTGTCGCTCAACAGCCGGTAGACGATCTGGTCGCCATCATCGGCATGAGCGCGCAGTTCCCCGGCGCGCCGGATGTGGATGCCTTCTGGCAGGTGCTGAAGGAAGGCCGCGACTGCATTTGCGAGGTGCCGCCGGAGCGTTGGGACTGGCGCGCCTATTGGGGCGATCCCCTGTCGGAACCGGGCAAGGGCAATGCCAAGTGGGGCGGCTTTATCGAAGGTATTGCCGCGTTCGACGCGCCGTTCTTCGGCGTCTCGGCGCCGGAAGCGCGGATGATGGACCCGCAGCAGCGGCTTCTGCTTACCCAGGCCTGGCGGGTGATGGAAGATGCCGGCTATGCGCCCTCGGCCCTTGCCGGTTCGAAGACCGGGGTCTTCATCGGCACGGCCGACACCGGCTACAGCCGGCTGATTTCCCAGGCCGGCGTCGGCATCGAGGGCTATTCGATGACGGCGCTCGCCCCGTCGCTCGGCCCGAACCGCATCAGCTACACTTACGATTTCCATGGTCCCAGTGTTGCCGTCGAGACCGCCTGTTCCAGCGCCCTGATTGCCGTTCACCGGGCCGTCGAGGCGATCCGCTCCGGCCATTGCTCTGCGGCGATTGCCGGCGGCATCAACGCACTGCTGCTGCCGGAAGCCTTCGTCGGCTTTTCCAAGGCCGGCATGCTGTCGCCGGAAGGCCACTGCAAGCCGTTCTCGGCGAGGGCAGACGGCTACACCCGCGGCGAAGGCGTCGGCCTGGTGTTCCTTAAATCGCTTGCCGATGCCGAGCGCGACGGCGACCGCATCCTGGCCGTCATCCGCGCCAGCGCGGAAAACCACGGCGGTCATGCAGCCTCGCTGACGGCGCCCAATCCGAAAGCCCAGGCGGAGCTGCTGCGCACCACCTATGCCCGTTCCGGCATCGATCCGCGCACGGTCGGCTATATCGAGGCCCATGGCACGGGCACGCCGCTGGGCGACCCGATCGAGGTCGAGGCCCTGACCAGCGCCTTTGCGGATCTCGCCCGTGATGCGGAAGCGACCTTCGGTCCAGCCCCGGCGCAAAGCTGCGCCATCGGCTCGGTGAAATCCAATATCGGCCATCTGGAACTCGCCGCCGGCATTGCCGGGCTCATCAAGGTCCTGTTGCAGATGCGCCATGGCGAAATCGCCAGGACGCTCCATTGCGACGAGCTCAATCCCTACTTGAAACTGGCGGGCAGCCCGTTCCATGTCGCACAACAGGAAACGGCCTGGTCCCACATCATCGATGCAGACGGCAACATCCTGCCGCGGCGTGCCGGCGTCAGCAGTTTCGGTTTCGGCGGCAGCAACGCCCATGTGGTGCTGGAGGAATATCCGGCACCGGACGATCTGGTATCTGCTACCGAGGTTTCGACTGAGCCCGAACTGATCATCCTCTCCGCCAAATCGGAGGCGCAGCTCAAGGAGATGGCAGACCGGCTCGCGGCCTTCCTATCCGGGCCCGGTCAGGCGGCAAGTCTCTGCGATATCGCCCATACACTCCAGATCGCCCGCGACCCGATGGAATTCCGCTTAGGTCTTGTCGTGCAAACCAAAGCGCAGATGCTGGAGCGCCTCAACGCCTGGCTGGCAGGGGACACGGCCAAAGGCGTCCAGACCGGCCGGGTGAAGACCAACCGCAGGACCATGTCGGTGCTTGAAAGCGACGGACCGTTGCGCGAAGCGGCCGCCGGGCTTGCCGACAGAGGCCGGGCAGAGGATCTGCTGGCGCTCTGGGCCGGCGGCTTCAATGTCGATTGGCAGTCAGTGCGCAAGGGCCGTCCGGGAAAGCGGATTTCCCTGCCCGGCTATCCTTTTGCAAAAACGGAATTCTGGGTCGGCAAGCGGCCGCAGGCCCCGGCCGAAACACCAACCACTTCGACGTCATTCGGGGTCGAAATCGACGGCTTGGAAAGTTTCGTGCGCGATCATCTGGTCGAGGACGTCAAGGTCCTGCCGGGCGTGATGTCCTTTGAGCTTGTACGTCAGGCGCTGGCGCGCGCCGATACGGGATCGAAGGGTTTCGAACTCATTGGGCACACCTGGACGAATCCGGTCTCCGTGACCGAAGGATCTGAGTGTCTCGAAGTCTTGTTGCAGGAGGAACCTTCGGGGCGGTTCCGGTATACGATTTTCGCCACCGGGCCGACGGGAACACGCGCGCATGCGCAGGGTGCCATCCGTGCTCTCGGCGAGGAAATCGCTCCGAAGATCGATCTGGACGCCGCCAGGTCTGCGGCGATCCGCGCGCTTGATGTTGCGGACATCTATCGTCGCTTCGAAGACCTTGGGCTTCGCTACGGTCCGGCACAGCGTGCCATCGCCGGCCTGTGGCAGGGGCCGGGTCTTGTTGTCGCCCGGCTGGAGCTTCCGACCGAAGCCGACCCTGATCCTGAACTGAACCCGTCCATTCTCGACGGTGCCTTGCAGGCTCTGATCGGTCTGGAGGAGGACGAAGCCAACGGAACCGCTTTGCCCTATTCAGTTCGGCGGGTCGCTGTTCATGGCCGGACCGGCGAGCGGATGTGGGCCGTCGTTCGTGCCGGAGACACCGGCGCGTCCATCGATGTTTGCGATGAGACCGGCACGGTTGCGGTCCGACTGGAGGGTTTCGCGGTCCGCGCCCTCGAACAGCCTGACAGGTCTGCCCCCGCAAGCCCGGCTGTAGAGGCTTCGGCAATCGTCAGCGATGAGGCAAGACATTCCGCAGCCCTTCGGATTGTCACCGGCATTGCCGCACGCACGCTGGAAGTGGATGCATCGGAACTGGATGTGGAAGCCGAACTCGGTGATTTCGGCTTCGACTCGGTCACAATGACCGCCTTTGCCTCGCGGATCAACGCCGAGCTCGGCTTGTCGCTGACGCCTGCCGATTTCTTCGAATACGCGACCCTGGAACGGCTCGCGCGCCATATCGCCGGGGACCTGTCGGAGGAACAACTGGGCATCGCGAGTAATGCTGAAATAGCGGGCGAGACGGTAAAAGAACCGGCTGTGCCGGTTGTCCCGGCACGGGTTCCCGAAACAGGTTTCGGCGCGGATCGGCAGGCCTCACCCAATGACGACGATCCCGTCGTCATCGTCGGCCAGAGTTGCTGTTTCCCGATGGCGGAAGATGTCGACGCTTTCTGGTCCAACCTGATTGCCGGCCGCGACTGCATCACCCGCATTCCGGCCGACCGCTGGGACTGGAAAGAGATCGACGGCGACCCGCGACAGGACCCCGGAAAAACGAACATCCACTGGGGTGGCTTCATCGACCGGGTGTTCGAATTCGACCCGCTGTTCTTCGCCATTTCGCCGCGTGAAGCGAAACTCATGGACCCGCAGCAGCGGCTGATGCTGATGCACGCCTGGAAGGCGATCGAGGACGCCGGTCATTCGCCGAAGAGCCTTGCCGGTCAGAAGGTCGGCGTCTTCGTCGGCACGTCTTCCAGCGGCTATTGCGAGAGGATTGGCGACGATACCGGCAGCGAGGGCTATGTCGCGACCGGGTCCGTTCCCTCCGTCGGTCCGAACCGGATCAGCTATTTCCTCGATCTGCACGGTCCGAGCGAACCGGTGGAGACGGCCTGCTCCAGTTCCCTTGTCGCCCTGCACCGGGCGGTGCAGGCCATCCGCGCCGGCGACTGCGCCATGGCGCTGGTCGGCGGCGTCAATACGATCGTCACGCCGGACGCCCATATCAACTTCGCCCGGGCCGGGATGCTGTCGCCGGACGGGCGGTGCAAGACGTTTTCGTCCGGGGCCAACGGCTATGTGCGCGGTGAGGGCGTCGGCATGCTGTTCCTCCGCCGCCTGTCGGATGCCGAACGCGACGGCGACCCGATCTTAGGGCTAGTGCGCGCAACGGCGATCAATCACGGCGGCCACGCCAATTCTCTGACCGCGCCGAACACGGAAGCCCAGGCGGACCTCCTGCGCACCGCCTATTTACGGGCCGGGGTCGATCCGCGTTCTGTCGGCTATGTCGAGGCCCATGGCACCGGCACCGCTCTTGGCGATCCGGTCGAAATCAATGCCCTGAAATCGGCCTTCCGATCGCTCCCCGAAACCGATAGCCATCTCAACAGTGACGGCTGCCGGCTCGGCTCGGTCAAGACCAATATCGGCCACCTGGAGCTGGCCGCCGGCGTCGCCGGGGTGATCAAGGTTCTGCAACAGATCGAGCACCGGCAGCTGGCGCCGAGCCTCCATTGCGAGGACATCAACCCGTATATCGACCTGAGCGACAGCCGGTTCGAGATTGTCCGAAGTGCGCGGGACTGGACCCCGGTCCGGGACGAGGCCGGTAAACCGTTGCCGCTGCGCGCCGGCATCAGCAGCTTCGGTTTCGGCGGCGTCAATGCGCATGTGGTGCTGGAGGAATATCGGTCGGCGAAAACGCCTTTGCGGGCGAAACCGGACGGTCCCGTCGTTGTCGTTCTCTCCGCGCGTGATCCGAACAGTCTGAAGGAGAGCGCCCGCAATCTGCTGGACACGCTCGAAAGCGGCCGGATCGAAGAGAGGGATCTGGGCGATCTCGCCTTTACGCTGCAGGCCGGCCGGGCCGAACTGGCCGAACGGCTGGCAATCGTTGCCGGAACCGTGGACGAGCTTGTCGATCGCCTGAAGACATTCCTGGACGATCGCGCCGCGCCGGGGATCTGCCGCGGTCGTGCCAAACCCGGCAGCGAAGCGGCGAGCACGCCCATCGGCGATGCCGGGCCACATGGCATCGCGGAACAATGGGTCGCCGGCGGCAAGGTCGATTGGAAAGCTCTCGGTCGCGGACCGCATCGGCGCCTGAGGCTGCCGACCTATCCGTTCGCGCGTGATGTCTATCGCATCGGCGGTGCCGGCCGGCCGAAAGCGATGCCGCATCAGGCGGCCATGGTGCAATCGGTAATCGCGTCCCCGTCGGATGAGGACGGACAGGACGATTGCCACGTTCATCTGAACGCAGACGCCTTCTACCTGCGCGACCACCGGATCCGCGGCAGCCGCATCCTGCCCGGAGCCATGAGCCTGGAAATAATCCGCAAGGCGGCCGCGGAGAAATTGCCGTCCGACGGCCTGCCGCTGGTCTTTTCAAATGTCACGTGGCGCAGGCCGGTGGAATTGGGCAGCGGCGAGATGAATCTCCGCGTCCGACTGAGCGAAACCGGCGAACAGGCCTGGTCGTTCCGGCTGACGGCCGACGACCGCTCCCAGGCCGATTACATGCGCGGAAATGTCGGCATCGCCGCTGCGGCAGACCCGTCACCGCATATGGATCTGGAAGCCCTGAAGCAGGCCTGCCGGACGGAACACGACCCGGACTGGCTCTATGCCTCCTATGCAGCCCTTGGCATCGACTATGGACCGGCCTTCCGCGCAGTGAGTGAATTGAAGTCCGGCGGCGACGGTGTTCTTGCGCGCCTGCAACTGCCCCGGGCGGCGGACGTCGAGGGCGGGGACTTCGTCCTGCACCCGAGCCTGATCGATGCAGCCTTCCATGCCGCTCTCGTGTCCTTCTCCGGTGACGGCGGGACAGGCGCTGCGCTACCCTTCGGCATCGACCGGA
Source organism: uncultured Roseibium sp. (assembly GCF_963675095.2). Taxonomy (GTDB): domain Bacteria; phylum Pseudomonadota; class Alphaproteobacteria; order Rhizobiales; family Stappiaceae; genus Roseibium. Next base: position 15,089 of record NZ_CAXXSJ010000033.1, read on the forward strand.
TGGAGATCCTTGGGCCGACAGCAAAGGCGATGTGGGCGCATCTACGAACCGTGTCCTCGGCCAACGGCATCCACAAACTGGATATCGATCTTGCCGATGACGGCGGCCGGGTCTGTGTCCGGATCGAAGGGTTTTCGCTGCGCCTGCTGCCGCAGGCGTCCGGGGATGGGGAGCAGCCGCTGCGCACGGAAAAGGCGCCTGAGGCGGTTCCCTTCAGGAGCGCTGCAGAGAGGTATTTTGTCGACCTGGTCGCCCGCGAAACGGAGATCGACGCTGCCGCCATTTCCCTGTCCGCGCCGCTTGAGGACTACGGCATCGACTCCGTCCTGATCATGCAGCTGACCGACGTGCTGGAGCGCGATTTCGGACCTCTGTCGAAAACCCTGTTCTTCGAACACCAGACCCTAGGCGCGCTTCTTGGCTATTTCCTTGAGGAGCATGCCGAACGATTGAGTGCCATTGTTGGCACAGCGGAGACGGCGTCTGGAAAAGTCGTCCCGGTTGAGGCGCGCTCAGAAACAAGGCGCGGTCCGGTGGCGGTCGATGAACCGATTGCGATCATCGGCGTGGCGGGCCGCTATCCCGGCGCCCGGTCCCTCACCGAATTCTGGCAGAACCTGGCGGCCGGCCGCGACAGCGTCACCGAGGTGCCGGCCGGCAGGTGGGACCACAGCCGCTATTACGATCCGGTCCGGCAACCCGGCAAGACCACCTGCAAATGGGGCGGGTTCGTCGACGGCCATGACCGGTTCGATCCGATGTTCTTCAACATCGCGCCTCGCGAAGCACAGCTGATGGACCCGCAGGAACGCCTGTTCCTGCAATGCGCCTGGGAAACCCTGGAAGACGCCGGCTATACGCGGGCAACCGTGGCGCCGGACCGGGAAGGCCTTCGCGGCGGCGATGTGGGCGTCTTCGTCGGCGTCATGTGGGAGGAATACCAGCTCTACGGCCCGGAACGTCAGGCGCAGGGCCAGCCGCTTGCGATCGGCACCAGTCCGGCCGGTGTTGCCAACCGGGTGTCCTATTTCTGCAATTTCCACGGACCGAGCATGACGGTCGACAGCATGTGCTCGTCGTCCCTGACGGCGATCCATCTTGCCTGCGACAGCCTGCGTTCGGGCAGTTGTTCGGTGGCGCTGGCCGGAGGGGTCAACCTGACGCCCCATCCGAACAAGTTCCTGACCCTGGCGCAGGGCCGGTTCCTGTCGACCACCGGGCGCTGCGGCAGTTTCGGTGAAGGCGGCGACGGCTACGTGCCGGCGGAAGGCGTCGGTGCGGTGTTGCTCAAACCCCTAAGCCGGGCGGAGGCCGACGGCGATCGGATCTACGGTGTGATCCTGGGCTCGGCGCTCAATCACGGCGGCAAGACCAACGGCTATACGGTTCCCAATCCGGCGGCCCAGACGGCGGTCATCGAAAAGGCCATGGAACGCGCCGGAATCTCGCCGGATCAGGTCAGCTACGTCGAGGCCCACGGAACCGGAACAACCCTGGGCGACCCGATCGAGATCGCGGCCCTGACGAAGGCCTGGCGCAAGCAGGGCGAAGGCGAAACTGTATGCGCCATCGGCTCGGTGAAGTCCAATATCGGTCACGGCGAAAGTGCCGCGGGAATTGCCGGTCTGACCAAAATCCTGCTGCAATTGAAGCACGGCGAACTCGCGCCGTCGCTTCATGCCGAAACGCTCAATCCGAATATCCCCTTCGAGACCTCGCCCTTCCGGGTCCAGCGCCGGCTTGAGGCCTGGCCGCAGGGAATGTCCGGCGACAGGCCGCTGCCGCGGATCGCCGGACTGTCTTCCTTCGGCGCCGGTGGCTCGAACGCGCATATCGTGATTGCCGAGCACCTCGGACAGGCGCGGCCGACCGTTTCCGCAGGTCCCGTGATCTACCCCTTCTCGGCCCGCGACCCGGAACGACTGCGGGTTCTGCTCACAAATTTCCGGTCGACTCTCAACGGTTTGACCGAAGCGAACTTGCCCTCTGTCGCCTTCACCCTGCAGGAAGGCCGGGAGGCGTTCGAGGAACGCCTGGCAATCGTCGCAAGGGACAAGCCGGATCTGTCGGCGAAACTGGATCGGGCTATTGCAGGTCAAAGCGGTGACGAAGGCATTTTCCAGGCGCGCGCTGCAGCCGGCCAACCTGCGGCGGACTTCTCTCTCCCGTTGTCGGCCGTCGCCGAAAGATGGGATAAAGGGGCAAAGGTTGATTGGCCGGCATTGCGCCCGGGTCCGAAGCCGGCGCCGATCAGCCTTCCCACCTATCCCTTTGCCGAGGACCTTTGCTGGCTTCCGGATATCGAGGCCACGGTAAATCCCCCGAAACCGGAGATGAAGCCGGTACAGGCTTCTTTGCCGCTGCTGTTTGCGCCGGTCTGGCGTGAGCAGGTGCTTGCTTTGGATGAAGGTTTGCCGCCTAAGGAGCGTCTTGTCGTGCTTTGCGGCAGTCTGGGTTCGAACCGCAGTCTCGCCAGTCGTCTGGAAAGTCCGGAGACCAAGGTTATTGCGCTGGAGGCTCCGGCAGGCCCTGTCGACAGCCGGTATGAATTCCATGCCGTACGGCTGATGAAGCTGCTGCAGGATCTTGCCCGGAAGCGGCCGCAACAGGCCGTTGTGCAGGTCGTCGTGCCCGCTGATGGCGAGGACAGCCTTCTGGAAGGCCTCGGCGGGCTGTTGCGCTGCGCGGCGATGGAACACCGGAGTCTGTCGTGCCAGCTTGTTGCGGTGGACAGTGATGACGATCTCGCGGCAAGGCTCGCAGCCGATGCTGACTGCGCAGCCGAGCAGAACGCCATTCGCTATCGGCACGGCCGCCGGCTAGTCCGGTCCTGGGAAGAGGTCGCTCCAATGGCTAGGCCGGACCGGTCGCCGTGGAAGCAGGATGGCGTCTATCTCCTGACCGGCGGGGCCGGTGGCATCGGCCTTCATGTGGCCGAAGCGATCGCGGCCAGCGGCGTCCGGCCTTCACTCTGGTTGACCGGACGGTCGCATCTGAAGCCGCAAGCTGAAGAGCGCCTGAAAGACCTGGAAGCCCTGGGTGCGACCGTTCACTACCGCCGCATCGACGTGACGAGCCGGGATGCCGTAACGGACCTGCTGGCCGAGATCGATGTCATTGACGGGCATCTGGACGGGGTCTTCCACGGCGCCGGCATCACCCGCGACGGTCTGCTTGCGAGCAAGGATGAGGCGACGCTGCGCGAGGTTCTGGCGCCCAAGGTGACCGGCACGCATATTCTGGATGAGGCGCTTGGCTCTAGGCCGCTCGATTTCCTCGTGCTGTTCGCGTCGGCAGCCGGCGCGCTCGGCAACCCGGGCCAGTCCGATTATGCCGCAGCCAACGCCTTCCTCGACCGTTTCGCAAGCCTGCGTAATGAACGCGTTTCCGCAGGCACCTGTCATGGCCGGACAATTGCCATCGACTGGCCTTACTGGCGCGACGGCGGCATGCATATGGATGCCCGCACCATCGAGGCCATGGACCGGGAAGCCGGCGTCCGTCCGCTGGAAACCGCTCCGGCCATCGCCGCCCTGACTGCGATCCTGTCTCGGTTGGACGAAGACCAGGTTCTGGTACTGGAAGGCGACCACGATCGGTTACGCGGCCTGATGGCGCCGCCGCAGCCCGCAGCCGCCAAGCCGCAACCGGCGCTGGTCGAAGCAACAGTTGAGGACGTCCGGCGTTCCGAGCCGGTCGTGGCATCCGGTGCACGTGAACAGGTCGTCGCACAGATCAAGGCATGTTTCTCTACCTGTCTCGGCATTCCGGCAGACCGGCTGGCGCCCGACGACACCATCGATCGGTTCGGCGTGGATTCCGTTTCCTCGCTGGAGATTGTCGAGGCCCTCGAAGCGGCGTTCGGCCCGCTGCCGCAGACGATCCTGTTCGAGTTCCAGACCATCAATCGCCTCGCCGAAGAACTGATGACCCGGCAGAGCCCGGTCGCGACGGAAGACCCGGTCGCACCGGCATCACAGCCGCCCGTTGTTGCATCTGAAAAGGCCGAAGAACCGGAACCCGTCGCAGATGGGAACGACCGCGACATCGCGATCATCGCCGTCGCCGGCCGCTATCCGGGTGCGGACACCATCGAGGCCTTTGCCAAGCTGCTCCGGGAAGGCCGCGACTGCGTGACCGAAATCCCGGCAGACCGCATGGACCTGCTGCCACGCTATTCGCCGCGCAAGGGCGAACCCGGCGCCAGCTATTGCAAATGGGGCGGGTTCCTCTCCGATGTCGATTGCTTCGACGCGGCGTTCTTCGGCTACACACCCCGCGCGGCCGATCTGGCGGATCCCCAGGAACGGCTCTTCCTTCAAACCGCCTGGCACCTGTTCGAGCGGGCGGGGCATACGCGCTCCTACCTGGCCGAGCATTACGACAAGCGCGTCGGCGTTTTCGTCGGCTCCATGTACCAGCAATATCCCGGTCTGGCGTCTGACCCTGAAAGCCGGACGCTGCTGGCTCTGTCGTCCTATTCCGGGATCGCGAACCGCACGTCGTTTTTCTTCGACTGCCAAGGGCCGAGCGTCGCCGTCGACAGCATGTGTTCCTCCGGCCTGCAGGCGGTCCATCAGGCCTGCCAGAGCCTGCGTGCCGGCGAATGCCGGCTGGCGGTGGCAGGCGGCGTCAATCTCTCGATCCACCCGGCCAAATACGAGGCGCTGAGCCGAGGCGGTCTCGTCGGCAGCAGCGCCGAGAGCCGTGCCCTGTCCGGCGGCGACGGGTATCTGCCGGCCGAAGGTGTTGGTGCTGTTCTTTTAAAGCCGCTTGGCGATGCGTTTCGGGACGGAGACCGCGTGCTCGCGGTGATCAAGGGCAGCCTTGCCAATCACGCGGGCCATTCCGCGGGCTATGCCGTGCCCAACGCGGATGCGCAGGTGCGCCTGCTTGAGGACGCGTTCCAAACCGCCGGCATCGATCCGGCGACAGTCGGCTATGCCGAAGTGGCGGCCAACGGTACGCAGGTCGGCGATGCGATCGAACTGCGGGCGCTTGGCCGGGTCTATGAAGACCGGAAGCCGGAGCAGGCATCTCTTGCCGTCGGCTCGGTCAAATCGAACATGGGCCACGCGGAAGCCGCCTCCGGTCTGGCGCAGCTCACCAAGGTCTTGCTGCAGTTCGAACACCGCGAACTGTTCCCGTCCTTCGGCACATCCACTACGGAGACCGCCCATCTGCTTCAGGGCACGCCGTTCCGGCCGCAGACCGTGCTGGCGCCTTGGACCGCGCCGGTTGCGAGTGGAAAGGAGCTGGCCCGGCGGGCGACCGTCAGTTCCTTCGGGGCGGGCGGGTCGAATGTGTTTCTCACCCTGGAAGAAGCCCCGGCGCTCCCGGCGCAGCAATCGTCGTCGGAACGGCGCCCGCGCCTGTTCCCACTCTCGGCCCGAAGCGAAGATCGGCTGATCGACTTACGCAAGGGACTGGCCGCCTATTTACGCGAGGCCAAAGACCTCGACATGGCGGCCCTGTCGCGCACCCTGCGATTTGGTCGCGAGACATTCGCCTGCCGCGTCGAGATCGTCGCGACGGATCGAGACGAACTGGCGGCCAAGCTGGAAGACTTCGACTATCGGGCTGATACAGAACCTGCGCTGGTCGCCGCCAAAGATGAAGAATCCCGCACAGGACCGATGCTGGTCCTGCCGGGCTATCCGTTCGCCAGGGAGCGCCACTGGCTGCCGCAGGGCTCCGCACCGGACACTGTACCGCAAGCGCTGCCGGACGAGACCGCACCGGCACCCGAAAACGCACCGGTGGAGGAACGCAGCGAGACCGCAACTCAGCTCATTGCCCGGACACTCGCCTCTGAGCTGGGTTGCTCCGCAGATGACCTCGAACCGGAGAAGACCTTCGAGGCTCTCGGCGTCGATTCCATGGTCCGCATGCGTCTGATCTATGCGGTCGAGGAAGCCTTTGGCCGGGTGTTGTCGCAGAAGGTTCTGGAAACCCATGCGACACCGCAGGCGCTGGCCCGTTTTCTGGAGTCGGAAACCAGCGACACTGCACCGGCACCCGTGCACGAAGAGCCAAATCCGGCAATCGCCGGTCCCTATCGCTGCCCTTTAGGCGAGGCGCAGAAGGGTCTGTGGGTGCTGCAGTCCCTCTATCCCGAAAGCGGCGAATACAATGTTCCGCTGGCCTTCCGGGTGAAGTCCGCCGACGGTGCCGCACTTTCAAAGGCCCTGGACTGGTTGGTGGCGGAATATCCGATCCTCGGCACTCGCATTGTCGAAGAAGACGGCGAGCCGGTCCTTCGTGCAAGGCCGGAAGGTGTGGACCTTCGGCCGCTCGTCATGCCGAAGGAAGTCGAAACCGCCGGCTTCCTGCGCCAGCGCGTTCTATTGCCGTTCGATCTGAGTAAAGCCGTCTTCCGGGTCGAGCATCTTTCCGGAGGCAAGCTTGGGCCGGACGAAAGCATCGTCCTGTTGACCGCCCATCATATGGTCACAGACGGCATTTCATCCGCCGTGATCACGCGCCGGTTCTGGTCGGCCTACGGGAACTTCCGCCGGTCAGCTCCGGTACCGGAAAAGGGTTACAGCGCCGACTATTCCGACTTTGCCGCCTGGGAGGCGGCGTTTGCCGCCTCGGACGAAGGACAGGCGCAGAAGCAGTACTGGCTGGAAAAACTCTCCGACCCCGCGCCGGTGCTGAAACTGCCGGCAAGGCCGGGCACTGGGCGGGCTGCCGCATCGAACGGACAGGATCTGGAAATCCGGCTGCCTGAGGACCTGACCGCAGGGCTTCGCGAACTGGCAAGGCAGCAGGGCGTCAGTCCCGCTTCGGTCTATCTCACCGCCTTCTCAGCTCTCCTCCACCGCTATACCGGCGAGGAAGACCTTGTGATCGGCGTGCCGACGCTGCGGCGTCCGTCGCGCCGCTTCGAGGAAACCGTCGGCTATTGCGCCAACATGATCGCACTGCGTCTTGGCATCGACCCGGGTCTGTCCTTCGGTCCGTTGTCCAAGGACGTTCATGCGGCGCTTGGCGAGGGGCTCGGCAACAGCGATATCCCGTTCACGACCATTGCCCGCGAACACGGCGGCACGGCGACCGGCAAGCCGCCCTATCAGGTAAGTTTCGCCTATCAGAACTTCGTCCTCGATGGGGGGGAGCTGGATCTGTTCGCCCGCGGCGACGTGGCTCTTCTATCCGAAATCCGGCAGGTGGGCGGCGCGCAACTCGGCATTGAGGTTCAGGACGATCCGAAAGGGGCGTCGATCATCGCCGGCTATGACGGCGACCGGTTCGCCCGCGGCACCATCGAGCGCATGCTTGCCCATTTCCGCCGGCTTCTGGAAGCGGCGGTCACCGAGGCTGAAACACCCGTTTCCGCGCTGCCGATGCTGACCAGGCCGGAAACCGACCGGGCCCTGCATCACTGGGCCAGAGGCGAACGTCTTCACGCGTCCGGGGAGCTTGCCCATGATCTGGTCTTTGCCGCAGCGCAGGAACACCCGTCTGCAACAGCGATTGTCAGCGGCGCGAAACGTCTGAGCTACCGGGACCTCGTCCTCCGGTCGAAGCAGATCGCGCTTGCGCTGACGGAACACGGGGTCAGCTCCGGCGATCGGGTCGCCGTTTTCCTGGAACGGGAGCCAGACGGTATTGCCGCTCTGTTGGCTGTGATCGCGATCGGCGCCGTCTGGGTCCCGCTCGATCCCGAATATCCGGACGAGCGCCTGGCCTATATCCTGCGCGATGCCGAGGTTGCACTGGTCCTGAGCCGCGGCTCCCTGGCGAACCGCCTGCGCGATCTCAAGGACAGGCCGGCGGATGTGATCGATCTGGACAGGGCGCGTTACTGGATGCGCAGCCGGTTCGTCCGGTTCCCGGAAGCCGAGATCGCCCCGGATCATCCCGCCTATATCATCTACACATCCGGCTCCACGGGCGTCCCAAAAGGCGTCGTCGTGTCCCACGGCGCCCTGTCCGAACATTGCCAGGTCATCATCGGCGAATACGGCCTGTCGACAAGCGATGCGGTGCTGCAATTCGCGCCGACGGCGGTCGATACCGCTATTGAACAGATCCTGCCGCCACTGGCCGCGGGTGCCCGGCTGGTGCTGCGGTCTGCCGATCTGCAGACGGCGGATGAATTCCGCCGTTTCCTGAGTGAAGAGAGGATCACCGTCGCCGACTTGCCGCCGGTCTACCTGCACGAACTACTGCGCTCCTGGGACCGAAGCGGTGCCGATCTTTCCGGACTGGATCTGCGGCTCATGATCGTTGGCGGAGAGGCGCTGACGCCCGAGGTAGCAGCTGCCTGGAACCGGAGCGGCCTGTCCGGGAAACGGCTGGTCAATGCCTACGGGCCGACCGAGGCAACGGTCACCGCGCTGGTTCACATGGTGAAGCCGGCCGACGGCGACGACACCATTCCCATAGGCCGGCCACTCCCCGGAACGGAGATCTACATACTCGACCGACACGGCAATCCGGTGCCGGACGGTGTGGTCGGCGAACTTCATATCGGCGGCGGACGCCTCGCGCTCGGTTATCACAAGCGCACGGATCTCACCGAAGACCGCTTCCGCATTCATCGTCTTGGGCAGAAGGCCATCCGCCTCTATGCCACAGGCGATCTTGCCTGCTTCCGTCCCAACAGCGGCGGTGTCGTTGAGTTCCACGGCCGGATCGACGATCAGGTCAAGATCCGCGGCCACCGCATCGAGCTTGGCGAGGTGGAAGCAGCACTTGCCGCCTGCGGAGTGGCGGAATGTGCTGTCCTGGTCGAGCGCAACAAGGCGGGCGATCCGGTGTTGACCGCCTGTCTCGGTGGAGAGGCGGAACCCTTCGACGATGCCTTTTTGCGCAAACAACTCTCCGGCCGGCTGCCGCCGCATATGGTGCCCTCGGTCTGGGTCCGGTTGGGCAATCTGCCGAAAACCACCAGCGGGAAGATTGACCGCCGGGCCTTGCTGCGTGCGGAACGTGAAGAGACGGCGGGACACGGCGCTGGCCGGCCGCCGCGGGACCGGGTCGAGGAAGAGCTCCAGACTGTCTGGATGGAGGTTCTGGGCAGGGAACCGGAGTGCCCGATCGGTATTGAAGAAGATTTCGCGGATGCAGGCGGTCATAGCCTGCTTACGGTCCGTCTCCTGAACCGGATCGAACAGACATTCGGTTGTGCATTGTCGGTGACCGATCTGGCGCAGGCCGGAACGATCGCAACCCAGGCGCGCCTGCTCCGCCAGCTGGGGATTTCGAGGGCTCTCCCCGAGGCGGGAGAAGCGGCTGACGCGAAAGACGCCTCGCTGCTTGTTTCCCTGAAACAACCCACGCCGGACGGCGAGGAGGAGAAACGTCCGCCGGTCTTCCTGATCCATCCGATCGGCGGCACGCTTACTTGCTATCAGGCCCTGGTCGGAGAATTGGATCTCGACCGTCCGGTCTACGGCATCCGCGCGGAAGGGCTGGAGCCGGGCGAAACCTGCGCCAAGCGCACGATCGAGGATCTGGCGGCCTCCTATTGCGAAGTCATCCGCAATGTTCAGCCTCATGGCCCCTACACCCTTTGTGGCTGGTCCTTCGGTGGAAACGTTGCCTGGGAAATGGCAATGCAACTGGCCGGGCAGGGGGAAGAGGTCGCCTTTGTCGGCCTGATCGACAGCTATACGCCGGAAGAGGTCACGCACCTGGAAGGCGCCTCCGGTCTTGCCGATGCCGATTTCGACAGCAGGTGCGGGCAAGCCTTCCTGCGGGACCTGTTCGGTGCCGACGTCCAGGTGGCCGGGGGCGAGGACATCGTCGAACGGGTCATGACCCTGCCGCAACTGGAAGCCGTCCTGCCCGGCGCGACCCGGGCTCAGCTTCAGCGCCTCTACGCGGTCTTTGCCGCCAACTATAAGGCCTTTATGGACCATGTTCCCGGCACGGGCGATGCGCCGGTCACTCTCATACGCGCAGCAGTTCCAAACGCGGAGGAGAGTGGCGGGTCCTGGAAAGATCTTGCGGGAGCGTCCCTGGTCGTTCGCCCGGTGGAAACCGATCACTACACCATTCTCCGACCGCCTCATCTGAAGGAATGGATTCCGGATTTCCGCAAGGCTATCGAGAGAATTGCCGAGCCGGATAATCGGGAGGGCGATCCGTCGGCGAAGGCGGGTGAGAATGCTTGAAATCGATTTGGGCAAAGCGGGTTACGCACTGGAATGCCGCCCTATCCCGCCGTATAGTTCGTGTTCGCCCGCGGTTCTGGAGAGGTGAGTCGGCCGAATGGCTTATGACGACGAATTCGACGACTACGAAGAGGTGCTGCGAGGTGAACGCCGGCGTCGCATTCAGCTTTATTTTCTGATTTTGCTTATTGGTCTCGGGGTCGGCCTCGCCCTGATCTGGAACCGGGTCGTCATCACTGTCCAGTCCGGTGAGGCGGGTGTCCTCTACCGTTGGGTGTCGGGCACGGAAATGAACCGGATCTACGGCGAAGGACTGCACATCATCTGGCCCTGGAACCGGATGTATATCTACAATGTCCGGCTGCAGACCAAGGAACGCAACTATACGATGCTGACCCAGGGCGGTCTGCCGATCGATCTGCAGATCGCGGTCCGTTACCGGCCGGACCTCCGGCTTCTTCCACTGCTTCACGTGACCGTCGGCCCGGAGTATCTGGACAAGATCGTCTTTCCCGAAACCGAAGCGGTCCTGCGCCGCGCCGTCGGCCAGTATACGCCCGAGCAGGTCTACACCAGCAAGCGTGGCTTTCTGGAATCCATCGTCGTCAGCAGTCTGACCAATGTCGAGGACCGCTATGTGATCGTCGACGATGTGTTGGTGCGAAGCGTTGAACTGCCGCCTGCCGTACGCCTGGCGGTGGAGCGGAAACTGACCCTGTCGGAAGAGGAAAAAGCCTACAAATACCGGCTCGGGATCGAGCACAAGGAGGCCGAACGCAAGGCGATCGAGGCCGAGGGGATCAAGAAGTACCAGGACATCATCAAGCAGAGCCTGACGGAGGATCTGCTGCGCTGGCAGGGCGTTCAGGCAACCAAGGAGCTGTCCACTTCGCCCAATTCCAAGACGGTCATCATCGGTTCCGGCAAGGACGGGCTGCCGCTGATCCTCGGAAGCGACCGATAGCGCGATGGCTGGCGAAGACCCTCTAAGCCCCGAAGAAGGACCGCAGCGGCGCCCGCGGCGGAAAGGCGTGATGGCAGGCCTGCTCCTGCTGGCGTTCGGGCTGGTCCTGTTCACAGTCTCCGAGGTCAGCGGCAGAAGCGCGATTGTCTCGGGCCTGATCGAACGTGTCGCCGCCCTGATCGGACCGGAGCCGGATGACAGTCTGAGGCTCGTTGCCGTCTTTTCGAGGGACGCCACAGACAGCACCTTTGTCAACGGTGCCCGGATGGCGGTTGCGCAGGTCAACGCGGATGGCGGGATCCAGGGCCGGGAATTGAAACTGGACCTTGTTCCGGAATCCGGCTTTACGGACAAAACGGCCCTGGAAACGACCGTGGCCAAGACCCTGAAATTGTCCGGGGAGGTGGCCCGCACGAAAAATCTCCTCGGGGTCATCGGCCATGAATGGTCGGATACCGCTGTGACCGCGAGTTCCATCTACGGGCGCAATGACATTCTCTACTTGGCAACCCATGCGACAGCGGCCGCCCTCACCAACCACGGTTTCAAGACCGTCTTCGCCTTGCAGCCGGACAATTCCTCCAATGCGCAGATGATTGCCAATTATGCGCTGAGACAGGGCATGCGGCGGTTTATCGTGCTGTCGGACAAGTCGGACTATGGCAAGGAATGTGCGAGTTTCTTTTCCGCAGCCGTCACCAGCAACGGTGGTGATCTGGTCTATCGCGGGTACCTGTCGAGCGGCACCCAGTCGACTGACCAACTCCTGATGTTCATTCTCGACAACAATCTCTTCAATCGATCCGACTTCGACGCCTTTTTCGTCGTCTCGTCTTCGATTCCCGAGACGGTCGAATTCATCAAGCGGGCGCGTTATCTCGGGCTTGATGGCCCGATCCTGGGAATGGAGTACATGTTCTCAGCCTCCATCGAGAAAGCCGTCGGCAAGAAGGACATGAAGGATGTGACCGGCGTGTCGCTTTACGACCGCGACGCCCTTTCGGAACGCGCCCTCAAATTCGTCTCGGAGTTTCGCGACACCTATAAGCATGTTCCCGATCTTGATGCGGCGCTCGGCTACGATGCGGTGACGCTTATTCGCGATGCGACCCGGCGTGCGGAAACTCTCAGTCCGAAAAAACTGTCCGATACGATGAAGGTCGCGCGCTACAAGACGCCTTTTACCGGGGTGACCGGGCCGATCGCCTTCGACCGCAATGGCTTGATAACCGACACGAAGGTGTTCGTCGTCCGTCACGACGGCGAGGAATTCCATACGGTCGGCAGCTATGAGATCCCGGCAAACTGGGATAATCTCAATGAAGGCGATCCGCAGAAGACCAACAGCGACAACGCCCCGCCCGCCGAGCCAGGCTCACCGGAACAGGAGAAGATCGGCCAATGACCATATTCGTGAATCCCTGGATATTCCTGATCTGGGTGGTTGCCAGCTGGATAATCGGAATGCTCGGCCGTGACACCCGCTTCGGTTTTGCCGGAAATTTTCTGGTGTCGTTCCTGTTCAGCCCCTTGGTCGGGATCATCGTGCTGCTGGCATCGGACCGCTGGCGCCGTCCTCCGCCAAAACGGCGCACCCGTTCCTGACGACAGGCATGGCATCCATCGGGGACCCATCTTTGTCCGGACATAAAAATACCGCCGGCGCATAAGCGCGGCGGTATTTGTTTTTGATTGATTGCCGCCGGCTTTTCAGCAGGCGGCGGTCAGAGCGTTCACCTGATCAGGAGGTCACTTCTTCCGCGACGGTCTCGGCTTCGGATTTTGCCTTGTCCTTGACCTTGCGGGCCAGTTCCTTGCCCTTTTCGAACTGCTCCTTGTAGAACTCCCGCATCTTGCCTGCATTGAAGTCCATCAGGGTGCCGCCGCCTTCGTAATGGGCGACGATCGAGCGGCCGACCGCGAAAGTGGCGGCGCCTGCCACCACGGGAAGTGAGACCATTCCGACCATCCAGCCGATGCCCGGGATCAACTTGGTCGCGCTTGCGGCAACCATATAGCCCGCACCGAAACCGAGCACACCGCCGGCCAGCGCGTAGATCACCTTGCGGCCGAGACGTTCGGAGAACGGCTTGCCGTAGAGCTGCGACAGCTTCTGGATCATCCGGAGCTGGATCGCCACCACCGCGGCGATGTCGAAGAACGCGACCGGCACGATGCTGGCCGCGACTGACGCGATCACGTAGTCCTTGATCAGATTGTCAGCGGTGAGATCACGCGTGACGTCGAATTCCGCATCTTCCTCGATGCCTGCAGCTTCCGTTTCCGGTTCCGCCGGCTCGTCCGCCTTGCTTGCGGTAGTCCTGGTTGCCATCGAAAATCTCCTGAGTTTCCTTGAGGCCCCGCGATGGGTGCCCTGTCGGATTGAGGGTGGCCTAAATTCCCCAACGGCATATAGCTCGGGAAGGACGGTACCCTTTCAAAAGGTAAATGAAAAGGGTTAGCGTCGGTAACGCATCATTTTTTGCTGGAGCGCCAAGTATTTCCGCATCGAAAAAAGAACAAAGCCGCATTGCCGAAAAGTGTTGCCTTTCCGCGAAAGGAGAGCTCACCCGCTGAAGGTTTTATTCCGAAACCTTCAGGCAGGAACGGCTTCCGCGCTATCGAGGCCGGCTTGCAGGCGGGTCAGGTAAACATCGCCGATCACGCGGATAAAGATGACCGCGGACGCCGAGGTAATCGCCATGTTCAGGATTTGCGAGCCCGGGGCCATGCTGAGCACCGCCGTCGTCGTGATGCTTGCCAGTCCCGGCGCTGCAAGGCCGGTCAGCATCGCCAGCGCCAGCCGTTTGCCCTGGTCTTCCGACAGGGACCGGCCATAGAGGCGGGTCAGCTTGCGCAGCATCCGTTCCGCGATCACCGCAATGGCGGCCAGATCGACAAACGGCATGGGCACCAGTCCGGCCAGAGCCGCGAAATTGGCATGCCGTTCGATGATCAGCCGTCCCGTGGATTCGCGGAAGGCGGCCTTGCTCGGGCGTTCGCTTTGAACCATGAGGGACCCTCCAACCGGTTCAGGGTCTGCAGGCGCCGAGGCGGCCGGTTCGGGTTGCTTTTCCTGTTTCGCGGCTGCGTCGGACGCTGGTGTATGTGTGGGGTCGGACGGACCTTGCTTCGATGTCGGAGCACTCCGCCGTGGACTGGACCGCCGTTTGGGTTGTTCGGCCTCGAGGGCCTGACTTGCCGCCTTGCGCAGATCGTCAAGGGTCCGGTTGGAGGTCCTGGGCAGTCGCTTGCTCATGCGGTCAGAGCCTTTTTGGTGGCAAGCAGGGCTTCGGCTTCCGTGGCAATCGCGGATATGTCCTGCGAGGCCGGGCCGTCGGGCATGGTCAGGCTCGGCGTGGCCCCGAACAACCCGGCCTCTGCATAGGCGACCCGGTTCGGCATGTCATTGGCAAGAAGCGGAAAGCCGCCTTCCTCCAGTTCCGCGCGCACGTGGCGGGAAATCACGCTGCCGCGAATGGTCTGGGTCAGCACGCAGCGGAAGGTCGGAGCCCAGCCTTTCACGCCGCTCATCAGCACCTTGACCGTATCCATCATGCGATCGACGTCGAGCGGCGAAGCCTTGACCGGGATCAGAACCAGGTCGGCAACCGCAAGGGCCGCAACCGTGATGTCGCTGTCGAAACCCGGCGTGTCGACGACGGTGACGCCATGTGAACCGCTTTGTTGCTTGATGGTGTTCCAGACATTGGCATCCGCCTGCTCGAGAAGCGCGACCCCTCCGAGCGCCTGTTCCCGTTCGGCGAGCCTCATGACGGATTTTTGCGGGTCGGCGTCAATCAGAAGCGGCTTGTAGCCCTTTAGATGCCAGTGGACCGCAAGACAGCAGGCGAGGGTGGTCTTGCCGCTTCCGCCCTTCAGGGAGGCTATGGTGACAACAGATCCGCTCATTGGCCGCAAGTCCCGCTGATTCCAGGCTCAGAGGGCGAAATGTTAACAAAAAAGAAACGGAAAGCCACGGCGTTGCGCAAACGCGAAGGACTTACGCACTTTTATCGGGTCCGTATTCCCTAACGCGGCCTGGAGAGATAGGCCTCGATCCGCTGTGCCGCATTGGCCCTGATGTTTTCGAAGAACAGCGAATAATCGTAGCTGTGATAGACCCCGGCCGGAAAAAACGGGCTCGCAAGCAGGCTCGGGTCCTTCGGTGTGACCACCAGCCCGCCGTCGGCGATCTGGGCGGACGTGAAATGGGGCAGGGTCTTGGACGACTGGTCTTTGTTGAAGAAGGTCGAGCCGCGGTTGAGGCTTGCCGGGGCCAGGGCTTCGTCCCGCGTCCATGTGAGCGGATTGACGACAACGGCGCCCGGCAGGATCATCGGCGCGTCCTTCTGGTGTCCGGCGGCCACGGAATTGTAGCTGATGAAACAGCCGGTCTGATGCGGCTCGTCACAGATGGTGATCTTCGGATTGGCCTTCAGGTCGTCGTCCGTGATCGACCAGCCGATCACATAGGCCGCGATCATGCGGTCCTCATGACCGACCTGGCCCCAGTGGTGTAGGGCCAGCTGGGTCAGCACGTAGGACCCTTGGCTGTGGGCGGCGATGATGAACGGCCGTCCGTTGTTGTAGTGATCCAGATAATATTTCAGCGCCCTGCGGACATCGTCTTCGCCATAGGCGGCGAGCGCGTCCCCCTGTTCATTCGGCAGGTTGAAACCGGACAGGTTCATCTGCCGGTAGAACGGCGCATAAAGATTGGCCAGCCCCGAAAAGGCGTGCGCTTCGGTGTCAACAGTTTCCTGCGCGCCGGCAATCAGATCCTTGCGGGTGATATCCATCAGCCAGGCGGAGTTGTCGAAAAGCACGGTCGGATAGATCCAGACGAGGTCGACGGCAAACTGGTCGGGATCTTCCGGTCTGGCGAGCCAGCTTGCGTCGTCTTCATAATTCGGTGCCGGCGGCACGTCGGCGGTGGTGAACGGCGGCAGCTCGGCGGTGCCGGCGACCGCGGCGGTCTTTGCTGAAACGAGTAACCCGGCAAGCATCAGCCCGGTGAGGAGGAGTATTGCCGTTCGCGACAGTTCAGTCAGATGCAAACGGTTCCGGACGATGTAGCTCATGGCTTCCCCCGAGGCGCAGCGCATCGCAACGATGCGGCATTGGCCAATAATGCAGCCCGATCAAGCTACCTCAGGCACGCGACAGAACGCAACGCCCACGCGTGGTTTGTGCCGTTAGCCCGAACAAAAAACGGCCCGGAAAACCGGGCCGCTTCCAGAAGCTTTGCCGTAACGGCGCGTGTCCGCTTAGGCGTTATCCATTTCCTCGGCTTTCGCGCCGCCCGCGACCGAGTATTTGATCGGCACCTTGCGAGTCTTCATGAATTCCTCCAGCGTCTCGCCGCGCATGCTGGCATAAACCTCCGGGTTGGAGACACCGACGACGGCGGCCATCTTTTCCAGAACGAAGAAGCTGACGCCCTTGCGGATCATCTCGATCCATTTGCGTTCCGAAATCAGGCTGCGTTCTTCCGCCGTCAACTTGTACTCGTCCGCCAGGGCGTCGAAGTCGCTCAGGAACCGCTCGCGGTGTTCGGGAGTGACCAACCGGTGCAGGAAGTCGTTGATGCGGAAGCATTTCAGGCTCCGATCAAGCGTGAACGGATAGGTGCCTTGCAGGGTTTCCGCGCCGGCGAGTTCATAGCCCATGTGGGCACGGTAGGCCTCCAGGTCCGCCTTGTCCGGCGTGTCGCCCTCATCTTCGAAGACCACCGTAGCGATATTGGTGACGGACGGTGCGTAGGTCATGGAATGGACCTTGGTCACCTTGTCCGATAGCGCGCCGCGCATGACCAGCCACATGATGACCTCGGCCCCTTCCATGCCGCCGAGCACCGCATAGTCGGCAAGCCGCTTTTCCACGAGCTTTTCCGGTGCGCTTTCGAGAAGGTTCAGGAATTCCTGGTCCCAGTCCTCGTTGACGAAGCCGGCACGTTCTCCGTGGACCTGGTGCGACAGGCCGCCGGTCGCGACGATTGCCACGCGCAGGCTGTCGTCCGGGAAGCTCTGGATCGCCTTGCGCAGGGACTTTCCGAGCTTGTAGCAGCGCCGGGCATTCGGGATCGGAAGCTGCAGCACACCGACCTGCAGCGGAACGATGCTGCCGCCCCAGGGGCCGGTCTCGTCGCCCATCATTGACAGGGGCGACATGCAGCCGTGGTCGAGCGGCTTGCCCTGGAAGAAGGACATATCAAATTCGTCGGCCACCAGGGCTGCGGCAACATGCTGTGCCAGCGCCGCATGGCCTTTTGCCGGCGGCACGTCGCGTGGTCCGCCGCCTTCATCGGCCGGGTAATAGGTCTCGTCCACACCGAGCGCGAAGGCCGAGTAGTGGTCGAAGAAGAACGAGGTGATGTGATCGTTGTAGATCATGAACAGGACGTCGATGTCCTTGCGCTTCACCCAATCGCGGACCTCGCCGAAACCTTCGAAGATCGGCGCCCAGGCTGGGTCGTTCTCTTTATGGGTGTCCTTGGCGAAGCCGATGGTCGGTGAATGGGAGGCGCCGATGCCTCCGACGATTTTTGCCATTTCCTCAATTCCTCTTTTGCCTTGGGAGAAACGCCGTCCGGCCGGGCTCGCGCCGCGCTGCATTGCTGCGCCGGTGCCGGCAGATCTCCTCCTCCTGATCGGCAGAGACCATACGGAACTTTGAAAATTGGACAATTCATGCGATAGAGACGCAATGTTTCTATTTATGGACAATGACAAGGTATCATGAAGTGGACGATTGATGACGTGCCGGTCTTCGTTGCGGTGATCGACCACAACGGCTTCACCGCCGCCGCCCGGGCTCTCGATATGCCGAAGTCCACCGTGAGCAAGGCCGTCAGCAGGCTTGAAGAGGCGCTTGGCCTGCGCCTTCTGGACCGGAACTCGCGCAGCCTGCGGATCACGGCCGAAGGCGAGACTTTTTACCGCCAGGCGCTCTTGATTATGGAACAGGTTCGGGAAACCGATGCGGCCATGGCCGGACTGAACGCCGTTCCTTCGGGCAGGCTCATTGTCGCCCTGCCGCCGGCCTTCTGCCAGGAAATCGTCTCGCCCAATTTGGCGGCCTTCCACGGAGACTATCCGCAAGTCGATCTCGAACTGGTCATCACCAGCCACGGGACCGATATTTTGCGGGATCAGATCGACATTGCGGTGGTGGTGGGGCCCCAGGAAGATTCAGACCTGATTTGCAGGACGCTTTTTGCGGGACCGTTGATCTGGGTTGCGAGCCCCGACTATCTGAACACCTGCACCCTTGGTGATAGCCCGGAGGACCTGCTCAGGCACATTCGGATCTGCGAAACCCGCTACGGGTTGCGGCGGGTGCCGTTTCATCTCGAGGGTCAGGCCGATCATTTCGATTTCGCGCGCGGCATCACCCATGTGAATGACCCGCTGTCCGTCCGCAAGGCCGTCGTCTGCGGCGCAGGCGTCTCGCTCCTGCCGGAACTTTATTGCCGTCAGCAATTGCGTGACGGCAGCCTTGTGGAAGTCTTCAGAAATATCTGCCTCGACCTGTCCGCCTCGAAACTTTCCGTGGTCTATCCGAGCCGCCGCCTGATGTCGCCCAAGACACGGGTTTTCCTCGAGTTCCTGGACCGGATCTGCAAGGCCTGAGCGGTCTGCCGGGTCTTTTTTGCCGGTTTTGTCTTTCGGTTTGATTGAGCGCATGGTCTTATCCCGCCGGTGCGACAAGGATGGCGGCATGCAGAACCCGATTGCAGAAAAGGCCGAGGCGCAGCCGGAGGAGATTGGCGGGACCGCGAAGACGACCCTCTCGGCTCGCAGCCTTTCGAAGGTCTACGGCTCCGGGGCGCTTGCGATCCGGGCCTTGGATAATGTCGACCTCGATCTTTATGAAGGCGAATTGGTCGTCCTTCTCGGCGCGTCGGGCAGCGGCAAGTCCACCTTGTTGAACATCATCGGCGGGCTCGACCGGCCAAGCTCCGGCCAGGTGTTTTTCGACGGCACCGAAATCACCGCCTTCGACGATGCCGCGCTGACGCGCTACCGGCGGGATCACGTCGGTTTCGTCTTCCAGTTCTACAATCTGGTGCCGAGCCTGACGGCGGAGGAAAACGTCGCTCTGGTCACGGAAATCGCCGCCGATCCCATGTCACCCGCCGACGCCCTGAGACTGGTCGGGCTGGGCGAACGCCTGACCCATTTTCCGGCTCAGCTCTCCGGCGGTGAGCAGCAGCGTGTCGCCATCGCCCGCGCCATTGCCAAGCGGCCGCGGGTTCTTTTGTGCGATGAACCGACCGGCGCTCTCGACAGCCAGACCGGCGTCATCGTTCTGGAAGCGGTGGAACGGATCAACCGGGAATTGGGTACCACCACGGCGCTGATCACCCACAATGTCGGCATCGCGGCGATGGCCGACCGGGTGATCCGTCTGGCCGACGGCGCAATTCAGGACGTCAGCGTCAATCCGGACAAGGTCGCCGCTTCCGAGATCCACTGGTAGAGGACAACAGGCCCCGTCATGCACCCGCTGGACCGGAAATTGCTGCGCGACCTGTGGCACCTGAAGGGGCAGGTGCTGGCGATCGCCGTGGTGATCGCCACCGGCGTCGGGGTGATGGTGCAGTCGCTGGGCGCGATCCAGTCGCTGCAGGCAACTGCGGATGCCTATTACGAGCGCTACCGCTTTGCCGACGTCTTCTGCCACCTGAAGCGCGCGCCCAAGTCGCTGGTCCCCAGGATCGCGGATATTCCCGGCGTCCAGACCGTCGAGCCGCGGATCGTCGAATATGCAACGCTCGACATCGCCGGCTTCGAGGAACCGGCAACCGCTTTGCTGTCCTCCCTGCCGGAACGGGGCAAGCCGCTGCTCAATCAGCTCGCCCTGCAGAGCGGCCGGCTGGTGGATCCGGCGAAGCCGGAAGAGGTGGTCGTCAACGAAAAGTTCGCGGTGGCGCAAGGCCTGACCTTGGGCGACACCGTCAAGGCGGTAATCAACACCCAAAAGCGCACCCTGCGGATCGTCGGTATCGCCCTGTCGCCGGAACACACATATGCCATCGGCCCGGGCGCGCTGATGCCGGACGACAAGCGCTATGCGATCTTCTGGATGGGGGAACGCGCGCTCGCCGGCGCCTTCGATCTGGACGGCGCCTTCAACGATGTCACCCTGACGCTTCTGCCTCATACGGCACCGGAAGGCGTCATCCAGAGGTTGGACCGGATCCTGGCACCCTTCGGCGGCAGCGGCGCCTATGCCCGCAAGGACCAGATTTCCAACTGGTTCCTGATGAGCGAAATCGACCAGCTCTCCACCATGGCGCGCCTGCTGCCGTCGATCTTCCTGATCGTGGCGGCCTTCCTGACCAACATGGTGGTCGACCGTCTGATCGCGACCGAACGCGGCGTGATCGGTCTTCTGAAGGCCTTTGGTTACTCGGATCTCGAGGTCGGCTGGCACTACATGAAACTGGTCATGGTGATCGCCCTGATCGGGGTGGTGTTCGGTTCGTTCCTAGGCGCGGGGCTCGGCCAGTGGACCACGTCCATCTATGCGCAGATGTACAGCTTCCCCTTCTTGCTGTTCCGCCCGCTGCCCGACAGTTTCCTGATCGCGGGCGGCCTGAGCCTGCTCGCCGCCATGGTCGGCACGGCCAGCGCGGTCCGCCGCGCGGTGCGACTGGCTCCGGCCGAAGCCATGCGCCCGCCGGCACCGCCGTCCTTCTCCCGCTCCTATCTGGCCCAGACCGGGCTTGCCCGGCTTCTGGATCAGCCGACCCGGATGATCTTCCGACAGGTGTTCCGGTGGCCCCTGCGCTCAGGGCTAACCGTGATCGGTATCGGCATGTCCGTCGCCGTTCTGATCATTGCCCTGCAGTGGATCGATTCCATCAACCGCATGATCGACGTCTATTTCGTTGCAGCCCAACGCCAGGACGTGACCGTCAGTCTGACCGATATCCAGCCGCCGTCGGTGCTGAGAGATTTTGAAAACCTGCCCGGCGTTCTTGCCGTGGAAGGCCAGCGCAATCTGGATGTCCGCGCCCATCTGGGGCCACGGAACAAACGGCTGCAGATTAACGGCCTGCCGGCCAGACAGGGTCTTTACCTCGCCTACGACGACGAAGGTGGTGAGATCGATCTGCCGCCGGACGGACTGGTGATCTCGACCAAGCTGGCCGAGATCCTGGGAGCGAAGACCGGCGACCTCATCGAGTTGGAAGTGCTTGAGGGCCAGAGACCCGTCGTCGAGGTGCCGGTGGTGCGCATCTTCAACACCTTTATCGGTTATCCGGCCTATATGCGCCGGGAGGCAGTCAACCGCATGATGCGCGAAACCAATGTCGTCAACACGGTGCATATGCGCATCGACCCGAACAAGCAGGCAGAGCTTTTCGCCCGGCTCAAGGACACGCCGCATGTCGCCTCGGTTACCCTGCGCCAGGCGGCCATCGACATCTTCAACGAAACCATGGCCAAGACCGTCCTGGTGTTCGTTGGCATGTTCGCCGGCTTTGCCTCGGCTTTGGCCATTGGTGTCGTCTACAATTCCGCGCGCATCGCCCTGTCCGAACGCGGCCGGGAACTCGCCACCCTGCGGGTGATCGGGTTCACCCGCTTCGAGATTTCCTACATCCTGCTCGGGCAAAGTCTGCTTCTGACGGTGATGGCGCTGCCTGTCGGCTGCCTGATCGGCAACTGGCTGGCGCTGAGCATGGCGAAGTCCTTCGATACCGAGCTTTACCGGATACCGGCGGTGATCGAGCCGTCTTCTTTCGGCTATGCCATGCTGGTAACCCTTGCAGCCGCTGCAATATCGGCCCTGATGGTGCGCCGCCGCCTCGACCGGCTGGACCTGATCGCCGTTCTGAAGACGCGAGAATGACGGAAAAGAACCATGAGCATCACCTTTCGCCGCATTGTCATCTGGGGGCTTCTGTTGTTGGCCGTCGCGCTCAGCGTCGCCTATGCCCTGTGGCCGCGCCCGGTGCCGGTGGATCTTCATGTCCTGAAACGCGGCCCCCTGACGGTGAGCGTCGACGAGGAAGGCGAAACCCGGATCGAGGACGTCTACGAGGTCAGCACGCCGGTGACAGGGCGACTTCTGCGGATCGACAAGGAAGCCGGCGACGAAGTGAAGGCGAAGCTGGACGTCATCGCCGAGCTGCAGCCGATCGATCCGGAATTCCTGGATCAGCGCACGGAAGCTGAAATGCGCGCCTCCGTCCAGGCGGCAAAGGCCGCGCGCGACCTTGCGGAAGCGAATGTCTCCCGGGCAGATGCCGAACTGGAGTTCGCCAGGACGGACCTTGCCCGGATTCGGCAACTGGCGGGTCGGGAAACCGTCTCCAAGCGGCGCCTGGACGAGGCGAAGCTCGCCTTCGATACCAAGAAGGCCGAACTGGCAACGGCGGAAGCGACCCTGGAAATGAGAACCCATGAATTGGAGCGCGCCCGAAGCCAACTGATTTCACCAGCCGAACTGGTCAATCAGCGCGGCGCCTGTGCCTGTATCCCGATCTACGCACCGGTCGACGGCAAGATCCTGCGTGTCCTGAAGAAAAGCGAAGGCGTGTTGCAGGCCGGAACGACGATTGCCGAAGTCGGTGATCCGAGGGACCTTGAAATCGTCGTCGATCTCCTGTCCGCGGATGCGGTCAAGGTTTCGCCGGGGCTGAAAGTGGTCATCGATGACTGGGGCGGCGACACGCCGCTGAACGGCGTCGTCCGCCGGGTCGAGCCGTTCGGTTTCACCAAGGTCTCAGCCCTTGGCATCGAGGAGCAACGGGTCAATGTGGTGATCGACCTGACCGATCCGCCCGAGGCCTTTGCCAAACTCGCCCACGGTTTCCGCGTCGAGGTATCGATTATCCTGTGGCAGGGCAGCGATGTTCTCACCCTTCCGCTGACGGCGCTGTTTCGCGAGGGTGAGGACTGGGCTGTCTTTGCCGTCGAGGACGGGCGCGCCATGATCCGCAAGGTGAAGGTCGGCCACGCCAACGGCCTCTCGGTCGAGATCGCCGACGGCCTGAAGACGGGCGATACGGTGGTGCTTCATCCGGGCAACAACGTGGAAGAGGGCGTGGCCGTTATCTCCCGCTGAAGCTCCTGTGAGGTCACTTTTGATAGGAGGGAGTCCGGAGCCTGCACAGGGCTTGGGCACTGGTCGGCCAACTTGCCACAGTTGCGGATGATTTGCCGATTTTACGTGAAAAGCGGAATTTTCAGGCGTAGTGTCCCAGCAGCGCGGGCCGCCCGGCCTGCTAGTGAAAAAATCCAAGACCCCGAAATTCCCTGAGGATGACGATGACCCATCTCCCCAATTCCATTGAAGCGCGCGATATCGCCTACCAGCTTCACGCCTACACGGACGCGCGCAAGCACGAAGAAGTCGGTCCGATGGTGATCGAGAAGGGAGACGGGATCTACGTCGAAGATAACAGCGGCAAGCGCTATATCGAGGCTATGGCCGGCCTGTGGAGCGTGGCGCTGGGCTTCGGTGAAAAGCGTCTGGTGGAAGCCGCGACCCGCCAGATGGAGAAGCTGCCCTTCTACCACACCTTCTCCCACAAGACACACGGCCCTTCGGTGGAACTGGCCGAGATGCTGGTGAACATGGCGCCGGTGCCCATGTCCAAGGTCTATTTCACCAACTCCGGTTCGGAAGCCAACGACACCGCGATCAAGCTGATCTGGTACCGGTCCAACGCGCTCGGCCAGCCCGATCGGAAGAAGATCATCTCCCGCGTCCGCGGTTACCACGGGGTGACGGTCGCCTCCGCCAGCCTCACCGGCCTGCCGAACAACCACCGCTCCTTCGATCTGCCGATCGCCAACATTCTGCACACCACCAGCCCGCATTACCGGACCATGAAAAAGGACGGCGAGGACGAGGCGACCTTTGCCAAGCGTTGCGCGCAGGATCTGGAAGACCTGATCCTGGCCGAAGGCCCGGAAACGATCGCGGCCTTCTTCGCCGAGCCGGTGATGGGCGCCGGCGGTGTCGTCATCCCGCCGGACGGCTACTGGGAAGCGGTCCAGCCGATCCTGAAGAAATACGACATCCTGTTCGTCGCCGACGAAGTCATCTGCGGCTTCGGCCGGACCGGCGAAATGTTCGGTACCAAGACCTACAATCTCGAGCCGGACATGATGACCCTGTCGAAGCAGCTGTCTTCGTCCTACCTGCCGATCTCCGCGCTGATGGTGAACGAGAAGGTGTACGGCCCGGTTGCCGACGAAAGCCACAAGATCGGCGTCTGGGGCCACGGCTACACCGCCAGCGGTCATCCGGTTGCCGCCGCTGTCGCGCTTGAAAACCTGAAGATCATGGAAGAGCGGGACATCCTGTCCCACATCAAGTCGGTGAGCCCGAAGTTCCTCTCCCGCCTGAACGGCTTCAACGATCATCCGCTGGTAATCGAGACCCGGGGCATCGGCCTGATCGGGGCCATCGAACTGGCCCATGACGAACTGTCCAAGACGCCGGGTGCGCTTGGCGCGAGGGCCAATGCGGAATTCCATGCCAACGGCCTGATCTCGCGCAACATGATCGACGCGCTGGCCTTCTGCCCGCCGCTGATCATCACCGAAAAGCAGATCGACGAAATGTTCGATATTGCCGAGGCCTCTCTGGAAAACCTCGCCAAGGCGCTCTGACCATGTGGTCCGTGGTCGGCACCATCAGCGGCACCTCAGCCGATGGCATCGACCTTGCCGAAATTGAAACGGACGGCCGCACGGTCGCCCGTTTCGGGGCCGCTGCAACGGCAGACTATGCCTACGAAACCCGCGCGGCCGTTCTGGAAGCGATCGCGCGCGGGCCGGCGGACCGATCGGACTGGCCGGAAATCGCACGGCTCGTCACCCGGGACCATGCGGACGCGATCCGCGCCTTCATCGCCGAACACGGGCTCAGAGTGGACTTCGTGGTTTTCCACGGCCAGACCGTCTGGCACGATCCGAAACACGGCGAGACGGTCCAGCTCGGCAATCCACAGGCACTGGCTGACGATCTCGGCATCCCGGTGGTCGGAGATCTGCGTCTGGCCGACATGGCCGCGGGCGGGGAGGGTGCGCCGCTGGTGCCCGTCTACCACCAGGCCCTGTCGCTTAATCTTCCCCAGCCGTTGTGTTTCCTGAATATCGGCGGCGTCTCAAATCTGACCTATGTCGACGGTAGCACGTTGATCGCCTTCGATATCGGACCGGGCAACGCGCTGCTCGATGACTGGATCCGCCAGCACCAGGCCGGCGATCATGATCTTAACGGAGAGATTTCCGCAAAAGGCCGGGTGGACCAGGCGTGGCTTGAAAAGGCTTTGACCCATGCCTTCTTCGACCGTCCGGGACCGAAATCCCTCGACCGGAATGCCTTTGCGCTCGATCTGGACACGGAAACCTCCTTGCAGGACGGCGCGGCCACGCTCGCCGCCTTCACCGCCGCGGCGGTTGCCAGATCCGTGGCCCTGCTGCCATCCGACCCGAAGCTCTGGATCGTCTGCGGTGGCGGGCGGCTGAACCCGTCCCTGATGCGTGAGCTTGGCGAGAGGCTGACGGGCGAGGTCGTTCCGTCGGATCGTTTCGACATCGATGGTGATGCGCTCGAGGCCCAGGCCATGGCCTTTCTCGGTGCGCGCCTGCAAGCGGGCCTTCCGACCAGCTATCCGGAAACCACCGGCGCGCGCGAACCTGTTGTCGGCGGCAGGCTTTTTACGCCAAAGTCCCAATCTGTCTGAGAAGGGATTCGGGCGGCCTGAAACGGGATTCGGGTTGGAGGAGCGAAAAAACGTGGTAACACCCGTCATCATGAACGGATCAGAAATCTACCGCAGGCTGATCGGCCTGATCGAGGACCGTGTGCTCAAGCCGGGCGACCGGCTGCGGGAGGCCGAACTGGCGGAGGAATTCGGCGTCAGCCGGACGCCGATCCGCGAAGGCCTGAAGCGCCTGGAAGCGCAGGGACTTGCCGTCCATGAACCGAACCGGGGCATGGTTATCCCGACCCTCGATCATGGCCAGATCAACGAGGTCTATTATATGCGCGAGGTGCTGGAGGGGACGGCCGCGGGCCTCGCCGCCAAACATGCCTCCAAGCCGGAAGTGGAAATCCTGCAGGATCTGGTCAAGGCGGACCGCAAGCGCATCGAGGATCAGGACAGCCTGGTCCGCTCCAACCGCGAATTCCACCGCCGCCTGTGCCTTGCCTCGCACAACCGTTACCTGGTCGACCTGATCGATCACCTGCGCCTGTCGCTGATCCTGATGGCCGGCACCACGCTGGACACACCGGAACGCCGCGAAACGGCGGTCGAGGAACATGCGGCGATCGTCGATGCCATTGCAGCCGGCGACAGCGAAGCCGCCACGGCCGCAGCCAAGCGCCACATCGCGCACGCCCACAAGACGCGTCTGAAGCAGAATTAGTGACGCTTTAACCTCGCGGCCCGCCGCTTGCGCGTTGTTCGGGTGTGAGAACCGGCGGCTTTTCCACTTTTGCCGCCTCTTCGGCGGTTGCCGTGTAGTGCAGGCCGTAACTGCCAAGCGTGATGTCGTCGATGGCACCGTTGCTCAGGAAATTTTCGGGCGCAAGGTGCGCGGTCACAGCCTGATCCAAAGCGTCGGTATCATAGGCCGTCACCAACACCATCCACGGCATCGCCTGGTCGCGACCGCGCAGCGCCTGTTCCTTGGTCATCGGTGGCGGCGGAACCGGCTGGAACAGATGCGCGCTGACGATCCCGCGCCGGGAGGTGATCGCAGTCAGGACATCCTGTGCGATCCAGGTGAAAAGCCGATTTTCCTTTCCTTCGGCCGGCAGGAAACGTACGGCCATGGCTGCCTGTCCGAAGCCAAAGCCGGAACCGGCGGTGATGTGGCAGAATCCGCGAATCATGCCGCGGAACCGGGGCATCATCTCGCTGGTCCAGGACGTCGGATCGTTCAGCCGGTCGAGATAGCCTTTGGAGGTCGCGACATCGACATCGCTGACTTCATAGGTGACCAGGTATCGGGGCTCAGCATTCCTTGCCAGCCAGCGTGTGGCGCGGCGGAAGCCGGGCACGGAAAGCCGCTCATGGAAATGCTCGTGACTGTGCCAGTCGTCGTGATCGGCGGTATTGCCGTCGATATCGTAAAACAGAACCATCGCGGCATCGCTGTAAAGCGCCATTGCCGAGCCTCCCTCGCCGTCGAATCCGGGGCGACGTTAGCCGCCGGGGTTCGCAGTGGCAACGGTGCCGATGCCGCAGTCAGGAGGTATGGTGCTCAGCACTCGACGACATTCACGGCAAGCCCGCCGGTGGAGGTTTCCTTGTACTTGTCGCCCATGTCGAGGCCGGTCTGGCGCATGGTTTCGATACAGCCGTCCAGCGGAACGAAATGGCTGCCATCGCCGCGCAGCGCCAGAGAGGCGGCTGTGACCGCCTTGACCGCGCCAAGGGCGTTGCGTTCGATGCAGGGTACCTGAACGAGGCCGCCAACGGGATCGCAGGTCATGCCGAGGTGATGTTCCAGCGCGATTTCGGCGGCGTTCTCCACCTGCTCGTTGCTGCCGCCGAGTGCGGCGCACAGGCCGGCGGCGGCCATGGCCGAGGCGGAACCGACCTCGCCCTGGCAGCCGACCTCGGCGCCGGAGATCGAGGCATTGGCCTTGATGATGCCGCCGATGGCAGCAGCCGTCAGCAGGAACACGCGGATACCTTCCTGGTTCGCGTGCGGGCAATGGTCCAGATAATAGCGGGTCACGGCGGGGATGACGCCGGCGGCCCCGTTGGTCGGCGCGGTGACGACGCGTCCGCCACTGGCGTTTTCCTCGTTGACCGCCATGGCATAGACGCCGAGCCAGTCCATGACCGTGTGCTCGTAGGGCTGGTTGGTGCGGCCTTCGCGGATCAGCTTCTGGTAGATCTCGCCTGCCCGGCGTTTCACCTTGAGCCCGCCCGGCAGGATACCGTGTCCGGAAATGCCCCGGTTGATGCAGGCGTCCATGGCGGACCAGACCCGGTCCAGCCCCGTATTCACTTCCTCGGCCGATGAGCCGGCGCATTCGTTGGCAAGCTTCATCTCCGCAATACTGCAGCCGGTCCGCTTTCCCATCTCCAGCATCTGTTTTGCGGAGGCGAACGGGTAGGGGACGTCCTGGTTCTTCAATTCGTCCCGCGCGTTGCGTGTGTTCCGCATTTCCGCCTCGGTAACGACGAACCCGCCACCGATGGAGTAGTAGACGAACTCGTCGACCATCTCCCCGTCGGCGCCGAGCAGGCGGAAGGTCATGCCGTTGGAATGAGCGGGAAGCGGTGGCCCGTAATCGAAAATGACGTCCGTTTCCGGGTCGAAATCAAGCGGCGGCAGGCTGTCGAAATTAAGCTTTTTATCGCGGGCCAGCTTTTCCAGCATCGGCGCCACGGCATCCGGATCGAGCGTGTCCGGTGTTGCCCCCAAAAGACCCAGACACACCGCGTGATCGGTGGCGTGGCCTTTGCCGGTAAAGGCCAGCGAACCATGAAGGGTGACGGTGATTCGCCTGGCCCGGGATTCCATCTCCGGCAGGTCGGCAAGGCGGTCCAGATACCGCCGGACCGCGACCATGGGGCCGACGGTGTGGGAACTGGACGGACCGATGCCTATTTTGAAGATGTCGAAGACACTGATGAACATGCACGACCATTCCACGCAGAACCGTTCATGCAATCATGGCCCGCTTTTCCTCCCGCGTCACCCGCGTGAAGCGGACAATTCTTGTTCGCAGGCGACATCGGTTGGGCGAGCGGGGGCATCGGGCCCCGCTATTTGGTGAGGATGAGTTTTCCGAGCTTGGTGATGGTCAGGCGGTAGGTTTCCGAATTGTGCTGAATTTTCAGCTCTCGCCGTCCCTTGAACAGGGTTCTGGTATCCAGCATATCCGTCCCCGGCTGGCTGGGGGCATCGGATGCCCTGCGGGGGGAAGGAAGCGAGAGCCTTTCGCGGCGAGGTTTCGTGGTCTGCATCGAAAATACCCGATATTTCAAAAGTTTAGAACGGTTCTAAAGTTGAGTATTTAACTCAGCTTTATACTTGACACAGATACTCAAGTTTAAGTATGAAGGCAATGCCTGATTTGCGGCGAAGCGGAATTCGCGTCCTCTGCTAGTCGCTCAGGTCGGCTGAACAAGCCGAAATGTCCGGCAAGCCAACCGCCCTCTCCTCTCCCTCAGCGGTAAGCCAGCCAGGACATTTTTTCAAAGCGGGAAGGGCGGTTCATCCGGCCTCATTCAGACGCAAAAATACCGCTGCATCGCGCGCGGCAGGCGCAAAAAAACCCGCCGCATCGCGCGCGGCAGGTCACCTCAAAACAATCTGACCGTGAAAAGCTTTAGTTGGCCACAGCCATCGGCTGGTCGATCTCGATCTTCAGCAGATCGCGAATGTTCATGCGATCCTCGGCCAGGTCACCGATCGTCTTGGTGTCGAGCACTTCCATGAAGGCCTCGAGCGCTTCATGGAGCAGGCCGTTGAAGCCGCAGGACAGGACCAGCGGACAATCCTTGCGGCCACTGTCGAAACACTCGGCCAGCAGGAAACTTTCTTCGGCCGCGCGTACGACCTCGCCGACAGTGATTTCCGATGCCGGCCGGGCCAGCATGACGCCGCCGTTCCGCCCGCGGATGGTCCTGATCAGATTCGCGTCAACGAGCACCTTCATGATCTTGAAAAGGTGCGTTTCCGACATGTCGAAGCTGGCCGCGATATCCGCAACCTTGCTTGGTTTGTCGTTGTTGACCGCGCAATAGATGAGAGCACGGACGGCGTAGTTGGTTTGTTGGGTCAGGCGCATGCTAATAGATATGGGCGCTCTGACTGCGATCGTCAACGGTTATATTTGAGTGTCAGATGCACCTTTTAGTCGGAAAATCCGATTTTGTGAATATTAGAGCATCTTAAGACACCCTATACCCCAAGGCAGCTCCGGACCCTAAGGCAGCTCCGGCAGATTGTCTTTCATGAAGATGTCGATGCCGATGGTTTCCTGATCGTCGAGAACGGGTGTGCCATCGCAAAGCGCCTTGAGGATTCGGGTGGCGCTGCGCACTTCATGCCCGGCATTCTGGGCAATCAGCGCATCCATCGTTCCGCTGATGAGCGCTGCGCGGGTGTAGGGCGTCAGTTCATGGCCGATGAAGGTAATGTCCCCGGCGCGATTGCTCTTTTCCAGGGCGGCGATCACGCCGCGGTTGCCGGCGCCGATGTTGTAGAGGCCGGAAAGATCCGGATGCTCTGACAAGAGCTTGCCGACGATGTCCTCGTTCTTGCCGTTGTCGTCCCGCCCTTCGCGGACTTTCAGAATATCAAGATGCGGAAACTCTTCCGCGAGCACTTGCGCGAAGCCGCCATGCCGTTCCGCATGGTCGCGCAGGCCGAGAGATCCGGCGATCACGCCGATCTTGCCCTGCGTCCTGGGGAGGAACCTGCCCATGAGCCGCCCGGCGGCGCGTCCGGCTGCCATGTTGTCGATGCCGATGAACCGTCTGCGCATGGAGGCTGGATGGTCGGACACCAGCGTCACCACGTGAACGCCCCGGTCCTGCAGCCGGTCGATGGCGGCGCGCACTTCCGGAAAGGCGGGGGCGACCACGGCGACCCCATCGCAGACCGACTTGTCCAGGATCGCCAGTGTTCCGGCGACCCGGTGCGCGTCGAAGGCGTCGATCGGTTCGATGTGAATGTCGACCCGCTCGCGCGCAAGCGTTTCGGCATGCTTGCGCGCTTCTTCGCTAAGGTCTTCCATGAAGGCGTTCGGGCCGTTTGGGATCAGGAACTGAAACCGGTAATTGCGTTTCTTGGCAAGATTGGCGGCGAAGATGTCCCGGGTATAGTTCAGTTCGTCGGCGGCCGCCTGCACCTTCTCGATGGTGATCTTGCGCACGCCGGTGCGTCCGTTCATCACACGGTCAACGGTGGCAAGGCTGACACCGGCCTTTTCCGCCACATCGTGGATCGTTACCCGCCTCATGAATGCTCCCCGTTTTTTGCCGATTATAACGGCATCTGAGGAACGGTCATCTTTTTATTGTGCAAAGCAGCAATTTTGGTCAGGCGGCTTGGCCGGCCGCATGCCCGGAGGACCAGGCCCACTGGAAATTGAAACCGCCGAGATGTCCGGTGACGTCGACCACTTCACCGATGAAATGAAGCCCCGGAACCTTTGCCGCTTCGAAAGTCTTCGACGACAGTTCTTTGGTATCGACGCCGCCGAGCGTGACTTCCGCGGTGCGGTATCCTTCCGTGCCCGCGGGCACCAGTTGCCAGCGGTTGAGAAGATCGCCGGCACGGCGAAGCACCTTGTCGGAGCAATCCGCCAGCCGGCCGGACAGCTTGAACTCGGCCGCCAGTTCGTCCGCCAGACGTTTCGGCAGGAAGGCGGCAAGGGCGGTTTTCAGATCCTGCTTCGGTGTATCCGTCCGCGCCGCCCGCAGGGTTTCGAAGACGTCCCGGTCAGGGGCGAGGTTCACGGTAATCGGCTTGCCCTCCTGCCAGTAGGAGGAGATCTGCAGGACCGACGGGCCCGACAGGCCCCGGTGGGTGAAGAGCAGGCCTTCGCGGAACAGGGTCTTCTGGAAGGACACAATGGCGTCCACCGAGACGCCGGCAAGCTTCGCGCACAGGGCCTTGTTGGCGTCGGAAAAGGTCAGCGGCACCAGGGCAGGGCGCGGCTGGATCACGTTCAGACCGAAGCGCCTGGCCACTTCATAGCCGAAGCCGGTCGCACCCATCTTCGGGATCGACGGCCCACCGGTGGCGATCACCAACGAGGTGGCCCGGAGGGTTTCGGTATCCGTTTCGACGGAAAACCGGTCGTCGGGCTTGGAGATACCGGTCACGGATGTGTCCAGCTTCAGCGTGGCGCCCGCCTTGCCGAGTTCTGAAAGCAGCAGGTCGATGATGTCCTTGGCGCTGTCGTTGCAGAAGAGCTGGCCAAGGGTCTTCTCATGCCAGCCGATACGGTACCGCTCGACGAGCGCCAGGAAATCGTGCTGGGTGTAACGCTTCAGGGCCGAAACGCAGAACCGGGGATTTTGCGAAAGGAAATTCTGCGGCCCGCAATGCAGATTGGTGAAGTTGCAGCGTCCACCGCCGGAAATCCGGATCTTTTCCGCAGGCTTCTTGGCATGGTCGATCACGAGCGTCCGCCGCCCGCGCTTGGCCGCCTCGATGGCGCACATGAGCCCGGCCGCGCCGGCCCCGATTATAAGGACATCCAGATCTCGCATGACGTCGGCTTATAGCGATCCGATGCGGAGAAGGCTGTAAAATTTTTCCGGACGGCCTCAGAGAGTTCTTTGCATAATGCGACAAATAACTTGCCGTGACGCGCCATTTGGTTTGACATCCGAACAGGCGGAGGGCTAGCGTTTGAAGGTCATTGCAGTCTGATCGGGCGCTGGGGGAGCGTATGGCCAAGTCACCTGGAAAGATTTACGCGCAATTGCTCGTAAACACCCGGGCGCAAGCGGAAGCCCTTGGCTTTGACTGGTTCAAGATGGCAAGGGACATCGGGTTTGACCCGAAGGTAACCGATGACCCCGAAGGGGCGGGACCGTCGGAAGTCTACCTGGAAGTTCACGAATATCTCGCCAGAATGACCGGCAATGATGCCATGGGCGTGATCCTCGGATCACAGGTGAAAATGGGGTCGATGAAGGTCTTCGACTATGTCGCTCTCACGGCGCCCACGATTGCCCAGTCTCTGGAGAACTGGCGGCGTTTTGAACGGGTCCTGTCCAACATCACGCAGATATCGCTCAACGACGTGGACGGAAAACGATATCTGTCCTGGCACATCAGCAATCTCTACGGCCCGCATGTTCAGGTGACGGCAAAGGCAATGTCGTTTTCGGCAAGCCGCCTCCGGCACATGTTGGGCGGCAGGGAGGTGGATCTGACCTTCGAATTCACGCAAGGCAAACCCCGCCAGGTCGAAACCTATTACCGGATCCTGGGGAGAAACATCCGCTTTGGCTGTGAGCAGGACCGGATCGGCATTCCGCTTGAGGTCATGGATGTTGCGCCTGTGGGGTCGGAGGAGCATCTCTATTCGCTGATCGAGAAGACCGCGCTTGCCAGGCTCGCCAGCAACCAGATCGAAGACAATGACCTGGACAATATCTCTCGTGCCATCAACGAAGCCTTGAAGGAGGGCGATCCGTCTCTCGACGCGGTCGCCCGGAAAATGGCCATGTCGAAACGGGCATTGCAACGGAGAATGGAAGAAAACGGGCTGACCTTCCGCCAGGCCGTGGACCGGGTGCGCAAGGCTCTGGCCGAGCAGTATCTCTTGGACGGCAAGCTGCAACTGAGCGAGATCGCCTATCTGCTCGGCTATTCAGAATTGAGCACGTTTTCGCGGGCGGCAAAGATCTGGTTCGGGGTGTCTCCGAAAGCCTACCGGCGCGGAGAAACCTCAGGTGCGCCTGACGGTCAACGGCCTGCGACCCTTCGTGCGGGGTAGTCTGGCTAGAACGCGGCTTCCACGTCGCCCATTTCCACGTAGACACTCTTGAGCTGGCTATAATGCTCAATGGCCGCGTGGCCGTTTTCGCGTCCCATACCGGATTTCTTGTAGCCGCCGAACGGCATTTCGATTGGCGTCAGGTTGTCGGTGTTGATCCAGCAGGTGCCGACCTGCAGGGCAGCGATCACCCGGTGCGCCCGCTGGAAGTCCCTGGTGAATACGCCTACGGCCAAGCCGAACTCGGTGTCGTTGGCGCATGCGGTCACGTCCGCATCGTCTTGTCTGCGAGGGGCTCACTTGGTCAAACTTGACAGCTCAAACCAAAAATTTGACATTTGATTCCGAGGGAAAATTGGTGATGCGCGAATGTCAGTGCCTGGGGATGACGCGAAAAGCGGAGCGACTGTTTCGGCCAATGGAATTCTGCAGATCGCGGCATCAATCCGCTCGCGAGGGCTCGATTGGGAACGAATAGCGCGTGCGGTCGGTCTCGATCCCGACCGGCAATATGATTTAGCCGATCATGTGCCCTTGAAATGTGTCATGGCTCTCTATGAAGCGTGTGGCCTGGAAACCGGCGATGACGCCTTTGGGATCAAGGAGGGTTATGCAGCGCCGATCGGGGCTGCAACGGTTTTCGATTATGTCGCTCTTGCCGCACCCACCATGGGACAGGCGCTTAAGAATTGGGTGCGCTTTCAAAGCATTCCGGCAAATTCCATCCCGATTGGATACATTGAAGAAGACCGGTATGCTTTCCTTTGCTGGGAGATATCCGACAGTTTCGGCCCGCGTGCGCAATTCATCGACATGATTATTGGCTTCGCGGCCAACCGCATTCAATTCATTGCCCAAGATAAGAAAATTCATTTTAAGGCTGACTTCAGCCATAAAATGCCGAGGAACCTAGCGGAATTTAACCGCATTCTCGGCTCTGACATTCGGTTCAATCAGCCCTGCGACCGCCTGGGCGTGCCCTTGGACTGCCTGTCGATCGTGCCGCCGTCCAGCGAACCGCATTTGCTGCAAATTGTCGAACAATCGGCTTTGCGCGAACTTAGGGAGCGGGAAGACCGTGCCGATCGTCTCTTTATCATTACCAATCAGATCAGCGATGCGCTGAAACGAGGCGATGCATCGCTCGGAGCAGTTGCTCAGGAGCTTGGCATGTCGCGCCGAAGCCTCCAACGTGCACTTGAGGGTTCCGGAACCACTTACCGCCAACTTGTCGATCATGTGCGCAAGGCGCTGGCGCAAAGGTATCTCGTCGACAGCGACCTCCAACTCAGCGAGATCGCCTATCTTCTTGGATATTCGGAGCTAAGCGCGTTCTCGCGGGCTGCCAAGGCATGGTTTGGGATGTCGGCAAATGCCTATCGCAAGAATTCGGCCCGCCGCTGATGGCGCCAAATGATACGGACCGGTAGAACTTGCCCTGCCGTGAGAATTCAGAATGCGGCTTCCACGTCGCCCATTTCCACGTAGACACTCTTGAGCTGGCTGTAATGCTCAATGGCCGCGTGGCCGTTTTCGCGTCCCATGCCTGACTTCTTGTAGCCGCCGAACGGCATTTCGATCGGGGTCAGATTATAGGTGTTGATCCAGCAGGTACCCGCCTGCAGGGCATCGATTACCCGGTGTGCCCGCTGAATGTCCTTGGTAAACACGCCCGCGGCCAGGCCGAACTCGGTATCGTTGGCGCGCGCAATCACGTCCGCCTCGTCGGTGAAGTCGAGCACGCACATGACCGGACCGAAGATCTCCTCGCGCGCGATCCGCATGCCGTCGCTCACGTCGGCAAACACGGTCGGTTCGACGAAGAGACCGTCCGGGAAGGCGGGCACATCGGCGCGCTTGCCGCCGCAGACAAGCCGCGCACCTTCTTCCTGGCCGAGCATCATATAGCCCAGCACCTTGTCGAGTTGCGGTTTGGAAACCAGCGGGCCGATACTGGTCGCCTCATCGAGCGGATCGCCGAGAACAGCATTGGCCGTCCGCTCGTTGAGCCGGGACAGGAACCTGTCCTTGATGGCGTCATGCACGAAGACACGCGTCCCGTTGGAGCAGATCTGGCCGCTGGAATAGAAGTTGGCGTTGATCGCGGCCGAGACCGCGTTGTCAATGTCCGCATCGTCGAAGATGATCAGCGGCGACTTGCCGCCAAGCTCCAGCGTCGTCTTTTTCAGATGTTCGCCGGCAAGGGTTGCCACCTTCGCGCCGGTCGGTACCGAACCGGTCAGCGAGACCTTGGCGACCGCCGGATGGGACACCAGCTGCGTGCCGACATCGCCGTAGCCCTGCACCACGTTGAACACGCCATTCGGCAGGCCCGCCTCGGTCAGGATTTCGGCGAGTTTCAGCGCGCTGAGCGGCGTGACCTCGGACGGCTTGAAGATCATGGCATTGCCGCAGACCAGCGCGGGCGCGGCCTTCCAGCAGGCGATCTGGATCGGATAGTTCCAGGCCCCGATGCCGACGCAAATCCCGAGCGGTTCCCGCTTCGTGTAGGCGAAAGAACCGCCCAGATCGATATGCTCGCCGGTCAGTGTTGCCGCCAGTCCGCCGAAATACTCAAGGCAGTCGGCGCCCGAAGCCGCATCGGCAATCAGCGTTTCCTGCAAGGGCTTGCCGGTGTCGAGCGTTTCCAGGATGGAAAGTTCGCGATTTCTCTCGCGGATAAACTCGGCTGCCTTTCGCAGGACGCGTCCGCGTTCCGCCGGTGCCGTGGCTGCCCAGACCCTCTGACCCTCGACGGCGGCACTGACCGCCGCCTCGACGGTGGCTTCGTCGGCGCTATTCAGGGACGCGATCGCTTCGCCCGTCGCCGGATAGATCGATGGGAAGGGATGCCCGTCCGGGCTTTCGACATACCGGCCGCCGATATAGTGGGAGGCTTTGGGCTGTGCGCGCATCTGCGTCCTCTTGCGTTCTATCGCTGGTGTGTTTCCCATTCCGGATGGATCCAGGGTTCCGCGTTGGAAGCGGGCAGGGGATCCTTGCCGAGAATGTGATCGGCCGCCTTCTCGCCCACCATGATCGAGGGGGCGTTCAGGTTGCCGTTGGTGATCTGCGGAAAGACCGAGCTGTCGGCGACCCGAAGGCCGTCCACGCCGATTACCCGGCATTCCGGATCGACGACGGCCATGGGATCGCTCGCCTGACCCATCCGGCAGGTGCCGCAGGGATGATAGGCGCTTTCCACGTGTTCGCGGATAAAACCGTCCAGATCTTCGTCGCTTTGGACGCCATCGCCCGGCTGGATTTCCTTGCCCCGGTAGGGGGAGAACGCGTCCTGTGCGAAGATTTCCCGGGTCAGGCGGATACAGGTCCGGAAGTCCTGCCAGTCGCTTTCCTGGGACATGTAGTTGAACAGGATCGACGGTTTAGCGAGCGGATCGGCGGAGGTTAGCCTGACACGCCCGCGCGACCTGGAGCGCATCGGCCCCACATGCGCCTGGTATCCGTGGCCTTCTGCCGCCGCCTTGCCGTCGTAGCGAACGGCGAAGGGCAGGAAGTGGAACTGGATATCCGGATAGTCGATACCGGCCTTGGAACGGATGAAGGCGCAGGATTCGAACTGGTTGGAGGCGCCGAGCCCTTTGCCGGTGAACAGCCACTGCGCGCCGATCAGGGCCTTGGAGACCAGGTTCCAGTGTTTGTAGAGCGTGATCGGCTGGATACAGGCCTGCTGTATATAAAGTTCCAGATGGTCTTGCAGGTTTTCCCCGACACCCGGCCGGTCGGCGATCACGTCGATCCCGTGTTCGCCAAGCTGAGCGGCAGGTCCGATACCGGACTGCAGCAGAAGCTTGGGCGAGTTGATCGCGGAGGCCGACACGATCACTTCGCGCCGGCATCGAACCGTTCGCACGTCGGCGCCTTTCTGGTATTCGACGCCCGTTGCCCGCTTGCCGTCAAACAGGATCCTGCGGGCAAAGGCGCCGGTGATCAGCGTGACGTTCTGCCGTTTCAGCGCCGGCTTCAGATAGGCGTTCGCGGCGGACCAGCGCCGGCCCTTGCGGACCGTCATCTCCATGTCGCCGAAGCCTTCCTGCTTCTCGCCGTTGTAGTCGGATGTCGTCTCGTAGCCGGCTTGCGCTCCTGCCTCTACGAAGGCATCGAACAGCGGGTTCCACTTGGTGCCACGGGTTACATGCAGAGGGCCGTGCGTGCCGCGCCAGTCGGAACCGACCCCATGGGCATGTTCCAGGCGCTTGTAATAGGGCAGAACGTTTTTATAGCCCCAGCCGGCGGCGCCCAGCTCTTCCCAGGTGTCGAAGTCGCGCGCATGGCCGCGCACATAGACCATGCCGTTGATCGACGACGACCCGCCGATCACCTTGCCGCGCGGGGTCGCAAGCCGCCGTCCGCCCAGATGAGGCTCGGGATCGCTTTCATAGCCCCAGTCGTACCGGGCCATGTTCATCGGATAAGATAGAGCCGCCGGCATCTGGATGAACGGACCGGCATCGGTTCCGCCGTATTCCAGAACCAGAACGGAGACGGACGGGTCCTCCGACAGCCGGTAGGCAAGCGCGCAACCGGCGGATCCGGCGCCGACAATGACGAAGTCGAACGTGTCGCTCATCGCGAAGCCTCGTCCTGCTCATCCTCACCACCCGAACGTTTGGATCGGTGGACCAAGATCTGCGCTTCGACGTAGTCCTCCACCATGCGGATCGCGGACATCGCGTCCGGAGCGCCATCCTTCAGCGCCCGCCGGATCCACACACCGTCGATCATCGACGCGGTTCCCTCCGCAATCCGTCTGGCCTCTTTTGCCGCCATGAAGGCCTTGAGGTTGAAGGTCAAGTTGGAGACGAGGCGGGCGGAATAGATCCGCAGCAGGCGCCGGCTCGTTTCCGTCGTCTGCGCCTGAACGTAAAAGGCGAGCCAGGCGGCAATGACCGCCTCGCGGAACTGCTCCGGCGCAAAATTGCCCGTAATGATCGCAGAGATCCGTTCGCGCGGCGTTTCCGCCTTGGCAAGACGGGAACGGATCTGCTCCCCGAGATCATTCAGCAGGTGGCGCATGGTGGCCGCCAGCAATTGATCCTTGGAGCCGAAATAATGATGGGCCAGACCGCCGGAGACACCGGCGCGGCGGGCGATCTGGGCGATGGTGACATCGCAGAACCCGTTTTCGTGGATGGCATCCACGGTTGCCGCAATCAGGCTGCGCCGGCGCTCTTCTTCCATACCGATCTTGGGCATCTGCGATCTCCCGTATGATCCGTGCTTAATTTTAATTGAACAGCCAATCAATGAAAACTTGTAAAAAATAATGGATGATGTTTCATTTGTCGCAATTCGAAGGGGTAAGCGCGGACAAACGCGCGAATTCGAAACGAGACCATTGTTTCCAGTGGGCATTTTGCTGTCCAATGGCGGAAACAAGGCGTGAAAAAAGGGGAACACACCATGAAGAAATATTCCGCTTTTCTTGGAGGTCTTGCGCTGTCGGCCATGGTCGCAGGCACCGCATTCGCCGCAGAGCCTGACAGCTGCAAGGACATTCGCTTCTCCGACGTCGGCTGGACGGACATCACCGCGACCACGGCGGCCACGACAACCGTCCTGAAGGCCCTCGGCTACGAGACCGAAATCAAGATCCTGTCCGTGCCGGTGACCTATGCGTCTCTGAAGAACAAGGACATCGACATTTTCCTCGGTAACTGGATGCCGACCATGGAAGGCGATATCGCCGCCTACCGCGACGATGGCTCTGTGGAGACCGTTGGCGTCAACCTGGAAGGCGCCAAGTATACGCTCGCCGTGCCGAAATACACCTTCGACAAGGGACTGAAAACCTTTGCCGACATCGCCAAGTTCAAGGACAGCCTGGACGGCAAGATCTACGGCATCGAGCCCGGCAACGACGGCAACCGTCTGATCATCGGCATGATCGACGAGGATGCCTTCGGCCTGAAGGGCTTCGAAGTGGTGGAATCCTCCGAACAGGGCATGCTGGCCCAAGTGGCCCGGGCCACCAAGCGCGACGAGGACATCGTCTTCCTCGGCTGGGAGCCGCATCCGATGAATGCCAATTTCGACATGGCCTATCTGGATGGTGGTGACGACTATTTCGGCCCGAACTACGGCGGCGCGACCGTCTACACCAATGTGCGTGCCGGCTATACGGAAGAATGCCCGAATGTCGGCAAGCTGCTGAAGAACCTGAAGTTCTCGCTCGCCATGGAAAACGAGATCATGGGTGCGATCCTGGACGATGGCGCCGAGCCGGCCGATGCGGCCGCAGCATGGCTCAAGGATCATCCGGCGACCTTCGAAGCCTGGCTCGACGGCGTGACCACCCGTGATGGCGGCGATGCATTCGCAGCCGTCAAGGGCGCCCTTGGCCTTTAAGCCGAACGATCGACGCCGGAGGCGAACAGTCTCCGGCGTTCCCGTATTTCGAAACGATCTGACATGGCACGGGCGGGGACATCCCATTGGAATGGCTGACCGACCATAAAATCCCGATCGGAAAGGTGGCGAAAGCCTTCGTCGATTGGCTGACCGACAACGCCTATTGGTTTTTCGATGGCATCTCCTATGTGCTCGAAACCATGATCGACGGGATCCTGTGGGTCTTGCAGACGCCACACCCGCTTGTCGTCGTCGCCTTCGCGACCGGCCTTGCCTGGTTCGTCCGGCGCAACATCTCCTTTCCCCTGTTTGTCCTGGCGTCCATGCTCCTGATCATCAATCAGGGTTACTGGGAGGAAACCACCGAAACGCTTGCGCTTGTGATCGGTGCGTCGGTCGTTTGCATGGCGGTCGGGGTGCCGATCGGTGTGGCCGCGGCGCACCGTCCGAAACTCTATGCTGCTCTTCGGCCGATCCTCGACCTGATGCAGACGATCCCGACCTTCGTCTATCTGATCCCGGCTTTGATCCTGTTCGGTCTCGGCATGGTGCCGGGCCTGATCGCGACCGTGATCTTTGCCATTCCCGCCCCGATCCGCCTGACCCAGCTCGGCGTCTCGTCCACGCCCACCCAACTTCTTGAAGCCGGCCAGGCTTTCGGCGCGACCAAGTCCCAGCTTCTTTGGAAGGTGGAGTTGCCCTATGCCCTGCCGCAGATCATGGCCGGCCTGACCCAGACGATCATGCTGTCGCTCTCCATGGTCGTGATCGCCGCGCTCGTCGGGGCGGACGGTCTCGGCGTGCCGACGCTTCGGGCGCTGAACACGGTCAATATCGCCAAGGGGTTCGAGGTCGGCGTCGCCATCGTTCTCGTCGCCATTGTGCTCGACCGGTTCTTCCGCGCGGGGCCCGGCGAAGGAGGACGCTCATGACGGCGCCGGTGGTCTCCTTCAAAAATGTCGATATCGTCTTCGGCGCCAGGCCGGAAGCCGCCCTGCCGATGATCGATGCCGGCAGGAGCCGGGCGGACATCCAGTCCGAAACCGGGCAGATCCTCGGTGTCGCCGGCGCGACGTTCGACATCAACGAGGGCGAAGTGATCGTCCTCATGGGCCTGTCCGGATCGGGCAAGTCGACCCTGCTTCGGGCGGTCAACGGGCTCAATCCGGTGATCCGGGGCGAGGTTCTGGTTCGCAATGGCGACAAGGCCGTAAATCCGGCAACCTGTTCGCCAGAGGAACTGCGCCAGCTGCGCCGGCACCGTATCGCCATGGTGTTCCAGCAATTCGCCCTTCTGCCCTGGCGGACGGTCGCCGAAAACGTCGGTTTCGGTCTCGAACTGGCGGGCATGGGGCAGACGGAACGGCGGGCGAAGGTCTCCCAGCAGCTGGAGCTCGTCGGCCTTCAGGGCTGGGGCGACAAGCAGGTGCATGAGCTTTCCGGCGGCATGCAGCAGCGGGTCGGCCTGGCGCGCGCCTTTGCCACCGAAGCACCGGTTCTACTGATGGACGAACCGTTTTCCGCCCTCGATCCGCTGATCCGCGATCGTCTGCAGGACGAACTTCTGGACCTCCAGGCAAGCCTCAACCGCACGATCATCTTCGTCAGCCATGACCTCGACGAGGCCGCCAAGATCGGCTCCCGGATCGCGATCATGGAAGGCGGGCGCGTCATTCAGCTCGGCACGCCGCAGGAGATCGTCAAGAAACCGGCCAACGACTATGTCGCCGATTTCGTCGGCCACATGAACCCGCTCAATGTGCTGCGGGCCAAGGATATCATGTCCGCCTGCGACCGGACCCAGGTACCGGAAGGCGTGGTCACCTGCCGTGCCGCGACCCCCGCTGCGCGATGTCATAAAGCTGAAGCGCCAGTCAGAAACCGAGATCCTGGTCGCCGAGGAGGGCCGGGTGCTGGGCCGGATCGGCGAGGGCGAATTGCTCGACAGCATGATTTGAAGATCGGGACTGTCGTCCGCGCATGACCTGCGTCGGCGCGGCTTACTGCCCGGCCTCGCTCTGTTTTTCGACGGCTTCCTGCGCGCTCGGCTGATCGTCTTCCTCCCCCGGCAGCTTGACCAGTTCCACCGCATAGACGGAGATCGGCTGAGACTTGCCTTTCACGTTGATCGGCGCGAGTGGAGCGAAGCCGAATTCGGTCATGTGCTTGATGTCGTCGTAGACCGCGTCTGAAATCATGGTTTCCTTCGGCGCGGCCGCCGAACACAGGCGGGCTGCGAGGTTCACGTGGTCGCCAAGGACCGTGTAGTCCATCCGCTCCGGGCTGCCCATGGCGCCGACGACCACGTCGCCGACATCAATGCCGATGCCGATATCGAGTTCCCAATCCGGATTTTCCCTGGAAGAAGCCTCCATGATGTCCTGGATTTCGGCCGCGCAGCGCACCGCATCCGCGCTCATATCCGGGCCGTGGAACACGGCCATGATCTGGTCGCCGACGAACTTGTCGATATCGCCGTTGTTGCGGGCAACAGCTTCGCCCTGATAGGCGAAATAATGGTTCAGGACATCGACGACCA
The DNA here is from genome assembly GCF_963675095.2 of uncultured Roseibium sp. Classification (GTDB taxonomy): domain Bacteria; phylum Pseudomonadota; class Alphaproteobacteria; order Rhizobiales; family Stappiaceae; genus Roseibium. The sequence goes on from NZ_CAXXSJ010000033.1 coordinate 57,558, forward strand.
CCTCCGGCTCGCGGCTCTCGGAAAAGGCCGTATAGCCGCGGATATCGGCAAATAGGATTGCCGCCCGCTTGCGGGATCCTCCGAGATTTACGCTGCCATCACTGGAATCCTGAATGGCGTCGATGGTGCCGTGGGATACGAATTTCGCGAGCTGGAACCGCTCGTTGATCTGCACGATCATTTCGTTGATGCGGCCGGCAAGTTCGCCGATTTCGTCGCGGCTCTTAACGCCGGTGACGCGCGCCTGGAAATTGCCCTTCCCGACCTCAATGGCCGCCTGTCCGATTTTCAGGATCGGCCGGGAAATGCCGAGCGAGAAGAAGATCGCCCCCAGGCCGGCGACGGCCAGCCCCGCGCCGACCCAGATGATGAGGTTCCGGGTCATGACGTCGATCGTGTAATAGGCCGCCGCCTCGCTCTTTTCCGCAATCACCGCCCAGTCGAAGGGGCCTGGGAAGGAAAAGGCGCCCAGCATGACCTCGCCGTCGGGCCGGGCATAGGGTTTGATGCTGATCACCCGGGTCTGCAGGGCAAGCAGGCTGGTCGCCTCGTTGACGATATCGAAATCGGACAGGTCGTCCTCGCCGGAAGCAAAGATACGCTGGCCCTGCTTGTTGACGATCGTAATGGTACCGATCTTGGTGAAGGCGTGGGCGTCGATGAAGTCCTTGATACGGCTGATGTCGATCCGGGCCGACAGGGTTGCCGGCCTTCCGTTCAGCGGATTCTGCAGGGGCAGGATGATGGAGGCGAGCCAGATGTTGGTTCCCTCCAGATGCTGGACCTGGCGGGCAAGACCATGGTTGCCTTGACGATAGTCCTTGATCGTCGCCGGATTGATACGTAACACGGCCTTCGGCTCCAGCCCGGCCTCGCCGAGTTTTTCGAAAAGCCTTCCCGCGTGACCAGCAAGGGCCGTTGGCTGCCTTCCACCGTAATCTGAAGGGCGACGATATCCGGCAGTTCGGCAATACCAAGGGTCAGGAGCGCGATCTTGGCGTCGACGCTGAGCTTTTCATTGTCGACCCCGTTGGCGATCAGCGACAGGGGCGCGGCCCAGGCATTGCGGTAGACACTGTTGATTTCCGTGGTGACCTGACGGGCGGTTTCCGTCAGCTGGTCGTTGGCCGAACTCTTCAACTCGTCGCGCGCGATGCGAATCAATGTCTGACCCGCGATCAGCAGAGGCAGTACCGCGATCACCGCGGCAAATATCAGGAGCTTCTTGCGAAGTGTCAGTCGCATTCCATGGGGTCCCCACCACAGTTGCGGGGCCCAAATGGAAGCTTAGTAGGCTTCTCTTTCCCGCACCTTCACCCTGATCGTATCAGATGCCGTGCCGCAGGAAAGGCCGGAACCGTCGGAAACCGTCAGTTTGACCTCGTAGTCGCCCGGCGCGGTGAAACTGTGCGCTACCCGCTCAACCCGACTGCTGGCCGTCCGGACCGAAGTCCCAGGTATGGGACAGATCCGTTCCGTCCGCATCATAGGACCGCCACGCGCTGAAGACCTCCGCGTCGTTAGCACCGCCGGTGAAGACTTCACGATCCGGACCGGCATCGGCCGTTGGCGGTGTGTTGACGACGACAGTCATCCTGTCTTCGCGAGTATCACAGGAAGAGCCGGAATCGTCGATCACCTTCAGCGTGACGTCATAGGTGCCGGGTCGGGCATAGGTATGTTCCGGGGTCATGCCGATAGCGGTCTCGCCGTCGCCGAAGTTCCACTCGACTCTGGAAATCCGGCCGTCCGGATCGCTCGACGCGCCGGCATCGAAGGCCACGGCCACGCCCGGGCAGGCGGCGAGATTGCGTCCCGGCAACCGCATTCGGTGGCTGATTGACCAGAATGACCTTGGAAGCCTGCCGCTGGCTGGAGGTGCGCCCCTTACCGTCGTCGACCAGCACCGAGACATTGTACCGGCCAGGAGAGACGAAGCGTTTGGTCACCTTTTCCGCGTCTGCGGTGGTGCCGTCTCCGAAAGACCAACTGAAGGCGCTGATCGGAGCTTCACGGCTGGTGGAGCGGGCCGCGGACAGCGTGACCTGCTCGCCCACGCAGACCGCATCGGGCGCATCCAGCACAGCCGTTGCCCCGTCGCTGACGATCACGGTCACCGTATCGGTCGCGCTGGAATTGGTGAGGCCGGCCGTATCGGTCACCGTCAGCTTGACGTTGTAGCGTCCGGGCTCGGCGTAGCGGTGACGGATGGCGACACCGTTTGCGGTCGTGCCGTCGCCCAGGTCCCAGACGTGGCTGGCAATCGCTCCTTCTTCATCGCTGGAGCCGGAGCCGTCGAGTTCGAATTCCTCGTTGACGCCGACGACGATGTCCTCACCGGCATCGGCGACCGGGGCCGCGTTGACCGTGATCAGTTGGTAGCCGGTGATCATGTGGCAGTCGTCCGACTTGGCCGTGCTGTCGACCGTCAGCGCCACCCGGTAGGAGCCGGCCTTTTCAAAGGTATGGGTCTGCAGGGCGCCATCGGCGCTCGTACCGTCGCCGAAATTCCAGGACCAGCCGGTCACCACGCCGCCGTCCAGATAGGACCGCGAGCCGTCAAAGCTGACCGCTTCACCGACCGGAACGGCGGAGACGGCTTCGATCAGCGGCACCGGAGCGGCGATCACCTCGACATTGACCTCGTCAGTCGCGCGGATGTCGCACTGTCCGACCCGGTCGCCCTCAATGGTGAGCTGCGCCCGGTAGGTACCGGCGCGCCGGTAGGTGTGTTTCGGCTTGTCGCCGCCGCTCGATCCGCCGTCACCGAAGTCCCACTGGAACCGGTTGACGACACCGTCCGCGTCCCACGACCTGGAACCGTCGAAGGTTGCTTCCGTATTGGCGCAGATCCGGATGTCCGGGCCGGCGTCCGCGACCGGCGCCTGATCGACGGTAACGGCGATCTGATCGCGCGCGGTGGCATTGCCCAGCCCTGAGTCGTCGGTCACCGCCAGCGTGACCGGATAGACGCCGCCGCGCCGGTAGGTCTTGGTCGGATTGACGATGTCGGACCCGGAGCCGTCGCCGAAGTCCCAGGCGTATTTCAGCACTCCGCCATCCGGATCGGACGACTTGCTGCCGTCCAGAACCAGAATATCGCCGGTGCACAGCCGCTGGTTCTCGCCGGCAACGGCGACCGGGGCATTGTTGATCGTGACCGTGAGCGCGTCCCGGCTGGTGCCGTTGGCAAGCCCGGTGCCGTCGCTGACGGTCAGGATGACGGGGAAGCTGCCTCCGGTCGCAAACGTGTGGGCGACCTGGGCGCCGGTGGCCGAAGTCCCGTCGCCGAAGTCCCAGGTGTAGCTCAGGCCGTCGCCGTCCGGATCGGAGGACGCGCCGGCGTCGAAGATCACAAGGTTCTTGGCGGTAAAGACGTCCTGCCCGGCATCCGCCGTCGGCTGATGATTGACGCGGATCGTGATCTCATCTTCGGCCAGGGCGTTGTCGGCGCCGCTGTCATCGGACACCGTCAAAAGGGCGGTGTAGGTGCCCGGTTCGTCGAACTTGATCTCATGAGCTTTCGCATAGACGGGCTCGTTCCTGCCGGCAATGTCCCATCGGAAGTCGGTGACCGTTCCGTCGCTGTCGCTCGACCGGCCTGCGTCGAGGGTGAACAGCTGGCCCGGGGCCACCCGGATATTGTCGCCCGCATCGGCAACCGGCGGGGCGTTGATGATGACCTCCGCCTCGTCATAGTCCACGGCCCTGGTCTGGCCGGTGTTGTCGGTTACCTTGAGACGGACGAAATACCGTCCCGGCTTATCGAAGGCATGGGTCGCGATTTCACCGTTTTCGAGCGTGCCGTCCTTGAAGTCCCATTCGTATTCCGCAATGTCTCCGTCGGGATCGATGGAGCGGTTGCCCTGGAAGGTCAATTCTTCGCCGGGCGCGCCGATCAGGTCCGGACCCGCATCGGCGATCGGCGGGGTGTTGACCACCACCTGCATCGTGTCCGAGGCGGTGTTGCGGATGGTGCCGGACGCATCGGTCACCGTCAGCCGGACGTCGTATGTGCCGGGCGTCTTGTAGACATGAGCCGGCGCGGCGCCGCTCCCGGTCGTGCCGTCGCCGAAGTCCCAATGATAGTCGGCGATGCGGTCATCGGCATCCGAAGATCCCGATCCGTCGAAATGGACCGCGCTTGCCGTCACCACCTGATCCTTGCCGGCCACCGCCACCGGCGGTGCATTGACGCGCACGGACAGGGTATCCGACCGACCGCGGGTCTTGGTGCCGGAATCGTCGGTCACCGACAGGCGGACCTGATAGGTGCCCGGCTTGGCGAAGGCATAGGTGATTGTCTCGCCATTCGCACTGGCGCCGTCACCCAGATCCCATTGGTAGGAAATCAGTTTTCCGTCAGGGTCCCGGGAGCGGCTGCCGTCGAAGGTGATCACCTCGCCGGTGGCAACGCTCAGATCGTCGCCTGCAACCGGAACCGGCGGCGCGTTGACGATCACCTGGGCCGTGTCGGTGGCCTTGCTGTTGGCAACGCCGGCATCGTCTTCCACGGTCAGTGCGACATCGTAGGTGCCCGGGGTCTTGAACGCGTGCCCGACGCTTGCGCCGTCCAGGGTGGTGCCGTCGCCGAAGTCCCAGCGGTAGGAGATGATCTTGCCGTCGGTGTCGTAGCTCTTGCCCGCGTCGAAGCTCAGCTGCGCGCCGACTTCGGTGCGCCGGTCCGCTCCGGCCTCGGCAACGGGCTGCGCATTGACCCGGATCGGAATGTCGATGGTGCCGTTGTCGCACGGGTGGCCGGAATCGTCGGTAACCGTGAGCGAGACGAGATAGTCGCCCGGATGCTCAAACACGCGGGTTACCTGCGGCCCTTGCGCCGTGAACCCGTCGTTGAAGTGCCAGTCGAAGCGGGCGATGTCCGCCGCTTCGCTCGACGAGGTGTCGGCATTGAACAGAACGCTCTCGCCGGTTCCCACGACCGCGGGCGCATTGATCCGGGCGACCGGCGGATGCTTGACGAAAACATCCAGCGTCTTCGCACTGCCGTTGCCGATCTGGCCGGAATCGTCGCGGACTTCGAGCCGTTCCTTGAATTGGCCGGTCGCGTCGTAGTCTTTCACCACGGCCGGGCCGGTCATGATCGTGTCGTCGGAGAAGATCCACTTGAACGACAGGCGGTTGCCGTCCGGGTCCCGGCTCTGCGACGCGTCGAAGGCAACGGCACGGCAGCCGTCGAGGAAGGTCGCCGTGGCGCTGATTTCCGGCCGGCGGTTGGGGATCCAGTTGAACGGCGGCAGGTCGAGCGGCAGGAACCTGTCCGCCTTCACCGTGATGTAGAAGGTGGCGTCATTCGGCATTTCCGACCCGCCCTGCAGGGTGATCGCCGCCGGCTGGCCCTGCTCGTCTGGCAACAGGCTTGACGGTCTCGCTGCGCCACTGGTCCTGGCCGGACGGTTTCAGCGGCACGGAGCGGAAGGCGGTGGTCAGGTTCAGCTTGCCGTAGGCCGCATCGAAATTGTCGATGGAAAGCTCGGTTTTCTGATCCGGCACCTGAAACCGCAATTCGGTCAGGGTCGTCTTGTTGGGGACGCGGATCGTCGGCGCATAGGAGAACAGTTTGACGCCGTCAGGCGGCACGGCGCGACGGTCCCGCAGGCTGATGGCGACACCATAGAGGTTGCCGTCGTTGCCGCTCGTTCCTTCCACGTTAAGGCGGAAGATCCGCTTGTCACCGCGCTTTTCCCCCTCGGAGGGAGAAAACAGCGCCATCGTGGTCCACTGCCCGTCGGTGCGCGCATCGTCGGTGTAGGTCTTTTCCGAGAGCAGGGTGCCGCCCGTGATCTCCACCGGTTCGCCGTTGTCGCCGATCGTGCGGTCGCCGGCGAATGCGCCGTCGCCGCCATAAAGCGCGAAGCGGGTTTCGGAATTGGCCGGTCCGTAGAGAAGGTCGTGATCGCCGCCGCTTTCCGGATCGAACAGGCGCAAATAGACCCGGTCCTCCAGCGTATCGGGAAGCTCGATATAGATGATCTGTCGGTGGGTGGGATCGCCTTCGCGCGTCGGGGCGTCGGCCCCGTAGGTGACCAGCAGGGGCACATCGATCGGCTTCGCCTGCTGGGCTGAAGCCGGCGCGACCATCGCCAGCGGCGCAAGCAGAACGGCTGTGGCGACAACCGGTTTCTTCCTGCGGATCTTCCCAAAGCGGCGCGCTTCGACTGAAAACATTCCCGCGACCATCCCCGTCATTTCAACCGGACCCGGATCCGGTTTCCGGCATCGTCCTGCAGTTCGATGCCTGCAAGACGAACCCCTGAAATATCAGCCGAGGCGACCGCCACTGCGCCCCTGTAACTTCTGCTGAGTTTGTTGTAGCGCAAGAAACCGTCCACTTCAGTCCCATTCGACAACAAGGTAAACGGCGCGGCCTTCGCCAGACCGCTTGCATCTTCAGCCATGACCTCCACCGTCACCCGGCCGCCGCTACCGGGCTTGATCGTATGGCTCACATAGCTCGGCGGGCTCTGGTCGAGGGTCACGGTCCAGGTTTCGACCGTGACGTTGCCGGCCAGATCGCTGGCCGACATCTCGATGGTGTTTTCCCCTTCTTTCAGGGTGATGACCTCATCGAATCGCTTGTCCTTGAGCGGAATCTCCCGCCCGTTGAGCTGCACCGTGCGGCTGTCGGTCACCGTGCCGCGCAGCGCCAGGAACTCTGTCGAGGTGAGGCGGGGCAGGGGCGAGTCGAGCTCGATCGCCGGTGGGTCCCGGTCGATGCTGACCATGAAACTGTCCTGGCTGGAAAAGCCCGATGCGCTGGTCACGGTGATCTTAAAGTCGCCTTCATCGGTGCTGAGCGGAAGCGTGAAGGCGAAACCGCCGTCGCCGTCCGTCGTTGCACTGGCGCGGAGGACGCCATCCGGGCCGAGCACCTGTAATTTCGCGTTCTTTTCCGTTTGGCCGGACAGGGAAATCTCGCTGCCGCTTGCGACGAAATGCCGGGCCGAAACACGGGGGATTGCGACGCTGAAGGTGATTTCCGCCGTCGCGTCCGGCATATGCACCACTTCCCGCGACACTTTCGTTTCATTGCCGGCAGCATCGCGGGACAGGACCGTCAATACGTTCGGACCGGGCTTTAGCGGAACGGCGAGAGAGTAGTGCCCCTGATCGTCGACCGCAGCTGCGGTCCCGTTGACGGAAACCGTTGCGCCCGAGCTCGCTTTCGCCTTTCACCACGACCGAGGCTTCCCGGTAGATGTCGCTGCTCACCGGTGCGTCCAGTCGCAGGTAAGGCGGCGCGTTATCGATCCGCATGTCGAACCGGTGCGACAGGCTGCGCGGCCCCGGCAGACCGAACTGGTCGAGCGCGGAAATCCGCCAGTAGTAGATGCCGGTATCCAGGTTCTCCAGCGTGAAGGACGTGTCGGGCAGGGCCGATACGGAATCCACCATGTGATTGAAGTTCGGATCGCGGGCGACCTCCAGCCAGTAGCCGGCGGCGTCCTTCACCGGGCTCCAGGAGAGGTCCGCCATCCGGTTATAGACCTCGCCGTCGTCGGCGGGCGCCAGCAGATCGGGCGTACCCAGCAGCTCGACCTTCTTGCGCGGGGCTTCACCCGAGCGGATGACCACGCCTTCGTTGCGGCCGAGATCGACCCGGTCCCCCCGGGCGGCGATTTCGACGCGCCTGTCGTCGTAGTTGGTGAACTTGGCGCCGCTGACATCCTGGCGGACCCAGAAATCGCCGGAATCGATCTGCGCATTCACATCCGGAACGTCGACCTGCAGCGTCTTCCTGTCGGAATCGCCCCCGAGCAGGGCATAGAAGTCGCCTTCCACCAGAGAGACCTTGGCGTCTTCCCGCTTTTTCAGCGGATCGACGCGCATTCGCTGGATGACGGCATGGGAATTGGCGTTCAGGCGAAGCCTGCCTGTGTCCCGGAACGTGATCTGTGCCGTCGAGCGGGACAGCGTGCGTACCTTTTCTTCCTCGACCAGGACCGCATTGATCTGACGATCCTCCCAGCCGAGGTCTTCCGGGCGCTGGCCTTCCACCCAGCCTTGACGGTCGCTGAGGCGCGCCTCGGCCGCCTGGTCACGGTTTTTCTCTGCCAGAGAGTAAGCTTTGGAAGCCAGGCCCTCGGCGGCGACGGCAAGCTCGAGCGTCTTGCTCCAGTCGCCGGCTTTCTGCTCGGTCAAGGCGTCATCGTGCAGGCGAATGGCCTCGTCGATCTCATCGAAGGCGAAGACCTGAGCTCCGGCGGCATTCGCATCCTGGATCCGGGCATTGGAACTATTGAGCGCGGTGCGGGCCGCGGCAACCTCTGTGGTTGGAACGGTCAGGCCCTGTCCGGGTCTCAGATCGGTAATCCGGTCGATGCCGCTGGCCTTCAGGATGGAAGGCCAAAGATCCGCATCGCCGAGATACGTCTTTGCGATCTGGCGCAGATCGGCGCCTGGGTCATAAGGCACGGTGATGGCGGCAAGGGCGGGGCGCGTAAGCAATGAAGAGGTCAGATAGACGAGCGCAATTGTCTTCACGGCCCTTGTCAGAGCACGCGAACGATTGATTTCCCTCGTCGAAAATCCACTACCCCATCCCATGTAAAATCCTGGACCTAGGTAATTTTACGCTGTCAATCATAGCAGAACTCTTCCCCTGCGGCACCTGCAGGGGCGTAATATTTAGAATTGGTTAATCACGACCGATCCGGATATTTGGCGGATCGTAAAAATTACGAATATCGATACTTCGTCCGAAAATCGGGCGACCATAAGGCCGGATACCGTGGAAGCCGGGTTGATAGGTCAAATTGGCTTGAAAAAAAGTGAACGGCCGGTTCGCCACTTCTGGTTTTGTGACAAGGCCTTCAAGGTTGGCTAAAAACAACTGAACCGTTTCGAAAGAGCCATCCCGAAGAACCCGAGGCATCAATCCCGACATGCAGGACGCTGCGAACCCGTTTCGTCACCATCCGAACCTTGCGACCAAGATCATACCCGCGGATGAATCCCGGTTCCGCACGCTGGACCTGAGCCACATGGACCGCGAGATGCGGTCGATGGGGCTGCCGGAAAACTGGCGCAGAAGCGATGAAGACCGGGAAGCCTCGAGACGGCAGACGCTGGAGGGCCGCTGGGGGCAGGACATGTGGGTCTTCGCTTATGGCTCGCTGATGTGGGATCCGGCGTTTCATTTCACCGAGGTGCGCCGGGCGCGCCTGGAGGGCCACCACCGCCGCTTCTGCCTGCTGTCCGAGGTTGGTCGCGGCACGCCCGAACAACCCGGCCTGATGGCGGGACTCGATACCGGCGGTACCTGCAACGGGCTGGTGTTCCGTCTGGCTGCGGAAACCCTGGAGGAGGAAAGCAGATACCTGTGGCGTCGGGAAATGATCCTGCGGTCCTACAAGCCGGAGTTTCTGACTTTGGAGACCGCCCACGGTTCTGTCGAGGCCATGGCATTCCTGGTCAATCCGGCTAATCCCCTCCTGCTGCCGCCCATGAGCCTGGAGGAAACCGCAAGGCGGATCGCCGCCGCCGAAGGCTATCTCGGACCGAACATCGACTACCTGGAAAATCTCGCCGACTATTTCGAAGTACTCGACCTGGAAGACGATGAGCTTTTTCAGCTTCGGGATCTCGCAAGAACCTTCCGCAACGGATAAGGAAGCCGCCCGCTCCCCGAAGAGCGCGGGCGTTTTGCGTCTAGCGCTTCACCTGGGCGAGAGCGAAAATCACGTCGCGGCCGCTCTTGTCGCTGGCGCTGGCGACCTCAAGCAGGGTCTGGTCGGGCGAGGTGACGGTCAGACCCTGGCTCTTGAGGGCGTCCATCATGTCTTCCGGGGTCTTGCCATAGAGCGCGGCAACGGCTGTGACTGGTGCGTTCTGGACAGCGCCGGCCACGGCAACCAGCGGGTTTCCGCCCGTGCTTCCGTCCGAAGACGGAATGGCAAACGGGATCGCAGCAGCCACGGACAGGGCGAGCGCGATCGTCATCGGCAGGCGTTTGAAATAGTTCAGGAACGGCCGCCAGTTCTTCCAGATATGGGCGACAAACGGCACGATCAGAACCATGCTCAGCCACTCATGCATGCCATGGAACGTGGCTCCTCCGACATGAAAGAACAGGGCGATGCCGGACACCAGGGAAACCATGAAAAGTCCGGTGATCAACGGGGTGGCATAACGGGAAACAAAGGAGAGCATTGGTGTGGGGCTCCGGGGTGGTTACGTCTTGGGAGGCCTTGACCATAACCCATGTTTTTCGGAACGTCCGTTGAGATAGATCAATAATTACAGTCTGTTACACTTTGGGAATGGTCAGATACAGGTCCGGGAAAAATAAGGCCGGAAAGATCGTTAGGAATTGGGTGTAGCTCTTGGGGTATTCATGAACGGTTAACCATCCCCTCGGGAAATCCCGTGTATTCCAGAGGGTGTCGGACTACTTAAAGTTATGGAAACAGATAAGGCCGCAGTCTTGTTATTAACGTAGCGGAAATTAAGCGAAAGTGACGGACAGCCGAATGCACCTCGATGCCATGACATTTATGGTTTCAAGCACTCTGATAACGGCCTTCGCCTGTCTGGGGCTGCTGGGAGCATGGTTGCAGTTCAACCGGATGCCTGCGCTCTTGTGGTGGGCCGGTGCACACGGAACAAATGCAATCGGCCTTGGCATTCTGGTGTCCGGGCTAACGCTTCAGCTTCCGTTCCTGAACGCCATCGGGGGATTGTTGCTGACCCTGGCGCCAGCTATGATTTGGGCCGGTGTCCAGCGCTTCAGCGGCAGGAACGTGTCCGTTCCGGTATTTCTCGCTGGCATGGGTGCCGTGCTTTTGGTTGTGGTGGTACCGGTCGAACTTGATCGCCAAAAGTGGCTGGTATCGGTCGAGTTTGGGAATTGGGTCGTGTATCTGCTGCTGTCGGTTGCAAGCCTGTGGTCGGTACGCGAGGAAAAGCTATATGCGCGCTGGCCGTTGATGGGGCTCCTGACCCTGCATGCGATGGTTTTCCTCGGAGGGGTTTATGAGCAACTCAGCGGCACTTTTGATCCCGATGCTCCGCCTGAGCTCTTCACTTGGTTCGGCATGATCCATCTGGACACCATCTTCTATGCCGGAGGAACCGCGGTTCTTCTGATCCTGATGAGCAAGGAACGCAGCGAGCGGCAGATCGTGGAAGCTGCTAAAACCGATAGCCTGACAGGTGCGGTCAATCGCCAGGCCTTTTTCGAAGGCGCCGAACGGCTCCTCCACCGGTGCAGCAGGGACGGATCACCCTATTCCATGGTCATGTTCGATCTCGATCATTTCAAGACGATCAACGACACGCAGGGTCATCAGGCGGGGGACCGGATCCTGATCGCGTTTGCGAATACGGTCCGGAATTCCCTGCGCCCGAATGACCTGTTCGGACGCTATGGCGGCGAGGAGTTTCTGGTGGTTCTGCCGGATGCCTCGATCGAAACGGCCTATGTCATTGCCGAACGGGTGCGCAAGGCGTTCGCCGACGACCACAGGTTCTTCGACGGGGCACCGCTGAATGCCACCGTCAGCGCGGGCGTGGCGTCGATCAGGACATCCTCCGACCTCAACGATATTGTCGCGTCGGTCGATCGGGCTATGTATGCGGCCAAGCACAATGGCCGGAACCGCGTCGAACGGGCGCCGGATTCGAAGGACGCTGCGGTTCAACGTGGTATTGTTGCGCGAATAGCCTGAGGCCGCGTCGGCGCGGCCTCCGCTATCTCTATTCTCAGACTTCGCCCGAAAGCGCCTTGTCGAAAATCTCCAGGGCGCCTTCCTTGGTGAGTTCCACCGGGTTGCCGCCTGCAGTCGGGTCGATCACGGCCATTTCCGCGATCATTTCCCGCTTCTCGCCGTCCACATTAATGCCGGCCAGCGTGTGCGGCACACCCAGGTCTTCGCGCAGTTTCAGGATCGCGTCGAGGACGCCCTGATAACCACCCGTGAAGCCGAGGAAGCCGGCGAGGCGTTCGAATTTCTGTTCGATCGCCGGCTTGTTGTATTGCAGCACATAGGGCGTGAACACCGCATTGGTCATGCCGTGGTGCGTGTCGTAGATCGCGCCGACCGGATGGGACAGCGAATGGATCGCACCGAGACCCTTCTGGAAGGCGACCGCACCCATGGCGGCGGCGCTCATCATGTGGCCGCGGGCCTCCAGGTCAGACCCGTCGGCGACGACCTTCGGCAGGTTTTCAAAAACGAGCCGCATGCCTTCCAGCGCGATGCCTTCTGACATCGGGTGATAGAACGGCGAGGAATAGGCTTCCAGGCAGTGGGCCAGCGCGTCCATGCCGGTGCCGACGGTGATCATGCGCGGCATGCCGACGGTCAGTTCCGGGTCGCAGATCACGGTCGCCGGCAGCATCTTCGGGTGGAAGATGATCTTCTTGGTGTGGGTTTCCTCGTTGGTGACCACGCCTGCGCGGCCGACCTCGGAGCCGGTCCCGGCCGTGGTCGGAACGGCGACGATCGGCGCGATGCCGGCTGCGTCGGCACGCGTCCAGTAGTCGCCGATATCCTCGAAGTCCCAAACCGGACGGGTCTGGCCGGACATGAAGGCAATCACCTTGCCGGCATCGAGGCCGGAGCCACCACCGAAAGCAATCACGCCATCGTGGTTGCCGGCCTTGTAGGCGGCCACGCCGGCTTCGATGTTGCTGCCGAGCGGGTTCGGTTTCACATCGGAAAAGACGGCGGCCTCAAGGCCTGCTTCTTTCAGGCTTGCAATGGCATCGGCGACCATCGGCAGGCCGGCAAGGCCCGGATCGGTCACCAGCAGCGGATTCCGCATGCCTGCGGCCGACACCACTTTGGGAAGTTCCTTGATGCGGCCCGCGCCGAAACGCACGGATGTCGGATAGGACCAGTTGGCGGAAGGAAGTGAGCTCATGGCGGTCTCTTTGGGTTAAGAGGGAAAACAATTCGGGCGCCAGAGGGATCTCTGAACGCCAATTTCGAGATCATGAAACCGAGCGGTGCCGCATGCATCCCTCTCCCCCCTTGAGGGGGAGATGTCGGCAAATGCCGACAGAGGGGGGTGAACGGCGTCTCGGCAATTCTGAAAGTCTAAGGATGCGGCAAGGCTGCTACCCCCCTCTGTCTCCTGTCGGAGACATCTCCCCCTCAAGGGGGGAGACGGGAGGTTGACGAAAGGCTCTTGTTGCGTCCGGCCAGTCACACCGCATCCTTTCGATTAGTGCTCGATCCGGAAGTGATAGGACTTGGGCCGGGTCAGGTTGTGGAAGCCGACTTCCGAAAGGGCCGCGCCCTTGCCGGTGTCCTTGACCCCGGTCCACACAAGACCCGGATCGACGTAGTCGCAACGGTTCATGAACACGGTGCCGGTCTCGACCTTGTCGCCGATCTCGGCGGCCGCCTCGGCGTCTTCGGTCCAGATCGAGGCGGTCAGGCCGTAGGGGCTGTCGTTCATGAACTGCAGGGCTTCTGCGTCGTCCTTGACCTTCATGATGCCGACGACCGGGCCGAAGCTTTCCTCGCGCATCACCGACATCTGGTGGTTGACGTCGGTCAGCACCTGCGGTGCCAGATAGGGCGTGCCTTCCTTGTTTTCCGGGAAGGCGGACATGTCGATATGGGCCTTGGCCCCTTTGCGCACGGCCTCGTCGGTCTGTTCGCGCACCCAGGCGGCAAAGCGCGCCTGCGCCATCGGCCCGAGGGTGGTTTCCTCATCCAGCGGATTGCCCAGCTTGTACTGGCTGGTCAGGTCGACGAAGCCGTCGACAAACCGGTCGTAGAGGCTTTCCTGGACATAGATGCGTTCGATGCCGCAGCAACACTGGCCCGCATTGTAGAAGGCGCCGTCGACCAGATTGCCGATGGCATAGTCGAGATCCGCATCGGCGCGGACATAGGCCGGGTCTTTGCCGCCGAGTTCCAGTCCCAGCGTCGCGAAAGTGCCCGCGGCCGCCTTTTCGATCGCCCGTCCGCCGGCAACGGAGCCGGTGAAGTTGATGTGGTCGATCAGGCCGGAACCCAGCAGCTTTTCCGTGCCCGCATGGGTGAGGACGATGTTCTGCAGGACGCCCTTGGGCAGGCCGGCCATTTCGAAGGCCTTTGCCAGCCGCTCACCGACCAGCAGCGTCTGGGCGGCATGCTTCAGGATCACCACGTTGCCCGCCATCAGCGCGGGCATGATCGTGTTGATCGCCGTCATGAACGGATAGTTCCACGGCGCGATCACCATCACGATGCCGAGCGGCACATGCTTCAGATAGCGGGTGAAGCCCGGCTTGGGAGCCGGGATATGGTCGGCAAGTGCGGCTTCGGCGATATCGGCCATATAGCGCGTGCGCTCGTCGATGCCGCCGTACTCGCCGCCGAAGCGGACCGGGCGGCCCATCTGCCAGGCGAGTTCGGGAACGATCTCGTCGTTCATCGCCTTCAGCGCGTCCAGCGCCTTCAGGCAGTAGCCGACACGGTCTGCGATCGGTGTGTTGGCCCAGTCGATCTGGGCCGTACGAGCAAGCGAGACGACTTTCTCCACTTGGGACTCGTCCAGTGCGGCACGCTCCGCATAGACCGAGCCGTCGACGGGAGAGACGAGCTTGATGACTTCAGACATGATGCACCTCTAAAGGCCGCAACAAAGGCGGCTTAGGTCAGTTTCAGAATGTTGAGCCCGGGGTCAGGCGCGTTCGAAGCCCCGGGCGATTTCGTAATCGGTCACGACACGGTCGAATTCCTCGATCTCCCATTCCGCCGCCCGGGCGTAATGGTCGATCACCTCATCGGAAAACGCTTCGCGCAGCATCTTCGACTTGCGCATCGTCTCGCGCGCGTCGCGCAGGGTGCCCGGGATTTCCCGTGCACGCTTTGCCTCGTAGACGTCGCCGGACGCGGGTGGATCCAGCTCCAATTTCTCCTCGATCCCCCGGATGCCGGCAGCAAGCTGGGCGGCGATCGCCAGATAAGGGTTGAGGTCGGAGCCGCCGATCCGGCACTCCACGCGGACTGCCTTGGTGCCGTCGCCGCAGAGCCGGAAACCGGCCGTGCGGTTATCGACGGACCATACGGTCTTGGTCGGTGCGAAGGTGCCCTTCTGGAAGCGTTTGTAGCTGTTGATATAGGGCGCCAGGAAGTAGGTGTAGTCGGGCGCATACTTGATCAGCCCGGCCATATACTGGCGCATCAGTTCGGACATGCCATGGTCGCCGGTCGGGTCTTGGAAGGCGTTCTCGTTCGCCTCGTTCCAGATCGACTGGTGGATGTGGGTCGAACTGCCGACCTTGTCCGCGCGCCACTTGGCCAGGAAACTCGCGGAACGACCGTTGGCCCAGGCGATTTCCTTCACCGCATGCTTGGCGATGGTGTGATAGTCGGCGCAGTTCATCGCTTCCGAATAGCGAATGTTGAGTTCTTCCTGCCCGGTCTCGGCCTCGCCCTTGGTGTTTTCGACCGGGATGCCCGCCTTGTAGAGGTGGTTGCGCACCGGGCGCATCACGGCCTCTTCCTTGGTGGTCTGCAGGATGTGGTAATCCTCGTTGTAGCCGGATATCGGCTCCAGATCGCGGAAGCCGGACTTGCGCATGTCGTCGAAGCTCTTCTCGAACAGGAAGAACTCCAGTTCGGTGGCGCATTTGGCCGTGTAGCCAAGCTCCTTCAGGCGCGCGATCTGTTTTTTCAGCATCGTGCGCGGCGCGTGGGGCACTTCCTCATGGGTGTGGTGATCGAGGAGATCACACAGGACCATGGCGGTGCCTTCCAGCCACGGCACCAGCCGCAGGGTCGAAAGATCGGGCTTCATCACGTAGTCGCCGTAGCCGCCGGCCCAGCTCGTCGCCGCATAGCCTTCGACCGTGTACATCTCCAGATCGGTGGCCAGCAGGTAGTTGCAGCAATGAGTTTCCTGCCAGGCGCTGTCGATGAAGTGCTGGGCATGGAACCGCCTTGCCCATCAGCCGGCCCTGCATGTCGACGATACACGTGAGGACGGTGTCGATTTCGCCCGATGAAACCGCAGCCTTGAGCGCATCGAATGTCAGATTGCCAGCCATTTGGATCTTTGTCCGTTCTGAAGAGATAAACTGTCTTTATGTCAGGGAACCCGGTCCGGAGCAATGCCCCGGACCGGTCCTTCGCAGTACTGCTTAGCCGTAGCGGTAAGGCCGGCCGGCCTTCTGCATGTCGGCGTTGTACTTCTTGAAGATCTCGACGACCTTGGCCTTGGTTTCGGACTCGGCCGCGATTTCGTCCCAGAACTTCACAGCGGCTTCTTCGACCGTCGCCCATTCGGCATCCGGAATGGAGGTCAACTCCATCTTGGTGCCGTTGACGCGAAGCGAAGCTTCGCCGCCCCAATACCACCACTGGCGATAGTAGTGCGAGGAATCCATCGCGAGCTGGAGCA
The DNA here is from genome assembly GCF_963675095.2 of uncultured Roseibium sp. Classification (GTDB taxonomy): domain Bacteria; phylum Pseudomonadota; class Alphaproteobacteria; order Rhizobiales; family Stappiaceae; genus Roseibium. The sequence goes on from NZ_CAXXSJ010000033.1 coordinate 73,920, forward strand.
GGGTCTTCAGGTGGTCAGGCAGCTCGTTCCAGCGCTCCATGTTGGCGAAGAACGATCCGGCCCACGCACCCGAGATGTTGTTGGTCAGGAAGTAGTTGGTCACATCCGCCCAGCCGACGGTGTAGTCCTCGGTGATGCCCGACCATGCGATGCCGTCCGAGCTCGCCGGTCTGCACGGCGACTTCGATGTCTTCCCAGGGCAGGGTGACCGGCACGACGCCGAACTGGGCCATAAAGCGGCCGGCCGTCGGGGAACGTGAAGACGCGCTTGCCCTTGAGATCTGCCAGCGAGCGGATCGGATCCTTGGTTGCGAAGTGGCACGGATCCCACGAACCGGCCGAAATATGCTTGACGCCGACCTTTGAATATTCCGCGTCCCAGATTTCGTTCAGGCCATACTGATTGAAGAGCACCGGAACGTCGAGCGAGTAGCGCGAGGCGAACGGGAAATAACCGCCGAAGACGGTGACTTCGGTCGGAGAGGCCATGGAGTCGTCATCGGACTGCACGGCATCGATCGTGCCCTGCTGCATGGCGCGAAACAGCTCACCGGTGGGGACGAGCTGGTCGGAGGTATAAAGCTCGATGACCATTTCGCCGTTGGCAGCCTTGTTGAAAGCGTCGATCGACGGCTTGATCACGTGTTCGGCAAGAGCCGGACCGGCATAGGTCTGCAGGCGCCACTTGATCGGTTCCTGACCAAGAACCGCCGGGGCGGCCAGCGTGGAGGCTCCGGCGGCAGTAACCGTTCCGAGGCCGGCTTTCTTAAGAAAATCGCGTCTATTCGTCATTTTCAGATACTCCCCTTTCGAGTGATCCTCTATGGCCCTTCGTGCCTTCCGGCGATTGATTATCGAAGCGCCTGTTACAAACTTCAATCTTCCAAGCTATTGTTCTTATTTATTAATTAGCGCTAATGGTTGTACACATAGTTCGGCAGCATCAGCGCGATTTGCGGAAACACCATGACCAGCACCAGCGCCACGACCATCACCAGAACGAAAGGCGTGATCGAGGCGTAGATGTCGCGCATGCTGATTTCCGGTGGAGCCATGGCGCGCATCAGGAACAGATTGTACCCGAATGGCGGTGTCATGTAGGCGATCTGGGTGGTGATCGTGTAGAGCACCCCGTACCAGATGAGGTCGAAGCCGAGCGCACTGACCAGCGGCACGTAAAGCGGCGCGACGATCACCAGCATGGCGGTGTCGTCGAGGAAAGTGCCCATGATCAGGAACGACAGCTGCATCAGCACCAGGATCATCCAGGGCTCCAGGCCGAGCTGTTCGGTGAACAGGTTCTCGATCGCCTTCACCGCGCCCAGTCCATCGAACACGGCGCCGAAGCCGAGGGCGGCCAGGATGATCCACATGAACATGCAGGAGATGCCAAGCGTATGCTTCAGGCAGGTGATCAGGATCTCCCAGGTCATCCGGCGCTTGACGACAGCGGCCAGGAACGCGGTCAGCGCGCCGATGGCGGAGCTTTCGACCAGGCTCGTCCAGCCGTTGACGAACGGAACCATCATTGTGGCGAAGATGACGACCGGCAGGATCCCGGAGGCCAGAAGCCTGTATTTCTCGCCCTTGGAGGCTTCGCGTTCTTGCGCAGACAACGGCGGGCCGAGTTCGGGCTGGAGCCGGCAGCGGATAGCGATGTAGATGACGAACAGCCCGGCCATCATCAGGCCCGGCAGAACGCCGGCCAGCCAGAGCTGGCCGACCGGAGCCCGGGCGATCATCGCATAAAGCACGAGGACAACGGACGGCGGTACGAGAATACCGAGAGACGACCCGGCCTGGATCACGCCCGAAACCATGCGTTTGTCGTAGCCACGTTTGAGGAGTTCCGGCAGGGCGATCGTCGCGCCGATGGCCATCCCCGCGACCGACAGGCCGTTCATCGCGGAGATCAGGACCATGAGAAAAATCGTGCCGATCGCAAGCCCGCCCGGGACCGGTCCCATCCAGATGTGGAACATCTTGTAAAGGTCGTCGGCAATCCGGGATTCCGACAGGACATAGCCCATGAAGATGAACATCGGCAGCGTCAGCAGCGGATACCATTTCATCAGCTTCATGGCGGCCGAGAACGGGATGTCCTCCCCGCCGGTCCCCCACAGGGCGAGGGCGGCGATGGCCGCAATGCCGCCGATGGCGCCGAAGACGCGCTGCCCGGTAAGCAGCATCACCATCATCGACGAGAACATGAGAAGAGCGATCATCTCATAGGACATCAGATCTCTTCTCCCTTGATCCGGGCGATGTCTTTCAAAAGTTCGGAAACGGACTGCAGGAGCATCAGGACGAAGCCGAAAAGCATGATGAACTTGACCGGCCAAAGGTAGGGCCGCCAGGCGGTCGGGCTGCGTTCGATGTAGCCCATGACCTCCTTGGCGGCATCAGGCCCGCCGGTGACAAAGGCAACGATCAGGTCCTTGAAGAAGGTGAAGCTGTCCTTGCCGAAATAGCCCAGCGAATAGGCGGTCGAATTGACAGCGCCGACCAGCAGGACGCCGAGATAGAAGATCAGCAGAAACACGGTGAAGGCGTCGAACCAGGCTTTCTTCTGCAGCGACCAGTCGGCATAGAACAGATCCATGCGGACGTTGGCGCCAAGCTGGATCGAATAGGGACCGCCGAGAACATAATAGGCAACCATGGCGAACTGGGCGACTTCCAGCGTCCACAACGACGGCTGGAAGAAGGTCTTGGAGATCGACGACCACAGCAGGATCCCCGCCATCCCGAAGACGCCCCACATCATGATCCTGCCGAGACCGCTGTTGAAGCCGTCCACGATTCGGATATACGCGTGCGCGGCTCTAGGCATTCAGGCCCCCTGCGTTTGCATGCGAAACGGTTTTCAAGGCGTCCGCCAGGACACCGGCAAGAAGCTGCGCCCAGACCTTTTCCGCCTCAGGCGTTGTCACCCTGTCGTTGCGGATTTCGATCATCAGCGGCACCAGGCCCCGGTTTTCTCCGTGCCGGGTCAGCGTGTAATAGACCCCATCCGCCGGTGAATAGGGATCGTTGTCGCCTACCTGCCAATCCGATCTCTCCTTCAGGAGGGAAAGGGCAGGGTCCGCGAGACGACGGTCCTGGTCCGAAATCAGGCCGATTTCGCAGTCCCGATGGACGCCCTTGTAAACCGGCGTGAACGTGTGGACCGAGACCAGGGCCGTTGGTTGTCCGAGGCGCTGCCGTTCATCCAGCACCGCGTCGATCGCGGCGTGGAACGGTGTATGCGCCAGCGCGACCCGGCGCGCGCGCTCGTCCGGGGCGAGGCCCTGGTTGCCGGGAATGACGGTCTGCTCGCTGATTTCAGGGATGAGATCGACGGCCGACTGATCCCGGTTGCAGTCCACCAGCAGGCGGGACAGCGTCGAATGAATCAGAGGAGCGTCGAGGAGACGGCTGAGTTCAAGGGAAACGCCGAGCGCGCCTGGATCCCATGCGATATGGGCCACCCGGTCCGCGTCAGACAACCCCAATCCTCCATAGGCGGGAGGCATCCGGTTGCTGGCATGATCGCACACCAGCACGAACGGTCCGACGCCGCCGGGATTGTCCACGACGACCGGCGCATCCTCACTTTCGACAGGCAAAACGACTGCCATCAATCAAGTCCCCTCGTGAGGTTTACGTGACTGTTAACGTTTGTATTTTTTGTTACAGGATTGCGTCAACAGTCAAACCTTGTATTATTTGATACACACTTTGCGGTGAAGTCAAACGGAAATCTTGGAGCATGTCTCCCAAAAGTGGGTACCGGTTTCGGGACAAAGACATGCGGCAAAACAATTCAAGAGAGCATGTGGCGTGAATGTAATGAACGCGACAGGCTATCGGCACGCGGAGTGGGAGGAACCCCATGATACCACCCCTGCTGGATGAGATCCGAGAACGGCTCGACGAGTTCACTGCGACCGAACGCAAGGCGGCTCATGCGCTTCTCGCCAATTACCCGATGCAGGGTCTTGGAACCGTGGCCCAGTTCGCCCAGGCCGCAGGGGTCAGCTCGCCTACGATTTTGCGGTTTGTCGCCCGGCTGGGATTTCCGGGGTTTGCCGATTTTCAGGCGCGTTTGCGCACGGAGTTGGAAAACCAGCTGAACTCGCCGCTCGCCCGCAGCACGGTCATGGAAACGGATGCCTCCATCGACGGCGATCCGCTGATGGACAAGCTGGTCGACAATGTGCGCGAAACCTTCGCCCATCTGCCGCGCGGCGAGTTGCAGAGCCTGATCCGGATCCTGGCCGATGAGAAGCGCACCGTTTATCTGCTCGGCGGCCGGTTCACCGATGCGCTGGCACGTTATACGGCCGCCCATCTCCGGATTGTTCGCCCGAATGTAGTGCATGTGGCCGGGCAGCAGGGGAACTGGCTCGACCAGTTGATCGGCATGGGGCCGAAGGATGTGCTGGTCGTCTTCGATATCCGCCGCTACCAGGCGGAGATCGTGCGCTTTGCGGAAGCCGCGGCCCGCCAGGGCGTGACCGTCGGCCTGATCACGGACAGCTGGCAGTCGCCGATCGGCCGCATCGCGGCCCATGTCCTTCCCGCTCGCGTGGCGGTGCCGTCACCGTGGGATTCCAGCACGGCGCTGATGGCGATTGCGGAGCTGCTGATTGCGGGCGTAACCCAGGAAAATGCCGAACGCAGCCAGACGCGCATGAAGGCGCTGGAGGATCTGCGCAACGCCTATGATCCGAAGCGCGCCGGCGATGATCTCCTGTAGGAGATCGTGAAAACAAAAACGCCGGCGCAAATGCACCGGCGTTTGGTCAATCCCGAGGGATCGAAAATTGAGGCCAATCAGGCCATTTCGAGCTGGGCAGCCTGCTTGCCGCGGCCGCGCCGGTCGTCTTCGGTCACATAGGTGACCTTGGCGCCTTCTTCCGGCGCCGGAATGCCGGCCTGCTCGAAGGCGGTGATGTGAACGAACACGTCCTTGCCGCCGTTTTCAGGCGTGATGAAGCCGAAGCCACGGTCGTAGTTGAAGAACTTGATGGTGCCGTTTTCGCGCATTTGGAAACCTTTCCGTTAAGTGGCGTGGGCCCCCTAGTCCATGCCGCAAGGCCCACATAAACGAGCAGTCAGCTAGAAACGGAAAAGCTTCGAAATTCAGAGCAGAGTGGCTGAAAACGGCCGGCCCCTGCCGAAAACAGTCTTTACCGGGTCTATTTCGTGTCCCGATCGGCAAATCAATCGCCGATGCGCGAAATGTAAGGCGACCCGCGCGTCTTTACAAGCACCCGTAGTCCGATTGCTCCGCCGAAACCCGCCAGACGGACCGGGGCCTCCTCTCACGATATGCGCCGCGCTCAATAAGCTGCGTATACGTCATATCTGACGGAATTAAGAAAAGAAGAAATAAAGGAGCCATGTGATCGCTGTCACAGATCGTATTGGATCGATTTGCTAAAGTCACAGTCATTGCAGGAAGGTCCCATCATTGAGATGGAGCTTGGGGAATATAGAAAAACGGATATTGGAGTTTGGAAATGTTTAAGAAAATCGCAAAAACAACTACGATTGCCACTGCCCTCGCGGCTTCGGTGCTTGTGTCTGTCGGTGCGACTACGGCTTCCGCCGGCGGGGGCTATCATGGCCCGAAAAAGCACCACGGCCACCATTGGAAACATGGTCATCGCTGGTATCCCGGTGTCTTTGTCGGTCCGTTCTATAGCGGTCCGCGCTACGGGGCTCCGGTCTACTACCGTCCGGCTCCCTGGACCCCGCAATGGTATCGGTACTGTTCGTCCAAATACCGGTCGTTCAACCCGAATACCGGCTATTTCGTGACCTATTCCGGCCATCGCAAGTTCTGCCGGTAACCGGCACCGGCCACATCAAAAAGCAGCCTTTGCCCCTGGCACGGTCGTTTTGACCGTGCCGGGGGCAAGTCTTTTGTGGTGGCGGCAGACGACAGATAGGCGGCACGGGTGCCATGCCGGTTTCCCGGTTCCGGCACTGACGGCCGCCGGGATTAACCGCTTGCTAACCCTTCCGGTCATTTCCCGCACTTTTTTCGAAAGCGGCCGGCTTGTGACACCCATCACAGCGAGCGGCTACGGCCTCGCCTAAGGTCATCTCCATCGACGGACACACCGTCACGCAAATGAAAGCAGAGAACGCAAACACAGCGTTCAAGACAAAGACCGACAGAGGAGTATCAGCAATGTTCACGAAAGTCGCAGCAACCACCCTGGCCGTCGCCGTTATCGCAACGTCCGCAATGACCGTTTCCGTCCAGACCGCAGATGCCAAGAACGGCCGCAACGGTGCCTTCGCCGCCGGCGCGGTGATCGGCCTGGCCACCGGCGCTATCGTTGCCTCGCAGGCGCAGCGCCGTCACTATGCACCGCCGCCGGCCTATTATCCGGCTCCGGCCCCGGTCTACTACGCTCATCCGGAGCCGTGGACGCCCGCATGGTACCGGTATTGCTCGTCAAAATACCGGTCCTTCAACCCGAACACCGGTTACTTCGTGACCTATTCCGGTTACCAGAAGTTCTGCCGCTAAGCGAAGCGGTCACATCAAAAAGCAGCCTTTGCCCCTGGCCCGGTCGTTTTGACCGCGCCGGGGGCAAGTCTTTTGTCAGGTGGGGCAGCCTGACAACATGCGGAGCGGATCTCTTCGACGGTCGCCGGTTCCGGTGCACATGCCCGCCGGTATTATCCGTCCGCTAACCCTTCCGGTCATTTCCCGCACTTTTTTCGAAAGCGGCCGGCTTGTGACACCCATCACAGCCGGCGGATGCGTCCTCGCCTAAGGTCATCTCCATCGACGGACACACCGTCACGCAGATGAAAGCAGAGAACGCAAACACAGCGTTCAAGACAAAGACCGACAGAGGAGTATCAGCAATGTTCACGAAAGTCGCAGCAACCACCTTGGCCGTCGCCGTTATCGCAACGTCCGCAATGACCGTTTCCGTCCAGACCGCAGATGCCAAGAACGGCCGTAACGGCGCCTTTGCCGCCGGCGCTGTCATCGGCCTGGCCACCGGCGCCATCGTCGCCTCCCAGGCACAGCGTCGTCACTATGCACCGCCCCCGGCCTATTATCCGGCTCCGGCCCCGGTCTACTACGCACATCCGGAGCCGTGGACGCCCGCATGGTACCGGTATTGCTCGTCAAAATACCGGTCCTTCAACCCGAACACCGGTTACTTCGTGACCTATTCCGGTTACCAGAAGTTCTGCCGCTAAACAGACCCAACCAAGCACGGGCGCAAACCGGCTTGCCCCCGGCGACGGTCAAAAAGACCGCGCCGGGGATTTTTTTGTTCTGGTCTATTCTGGCGCCATGCGTTTCGCGGCCCGCATAATGGTTTCGAGCTGATTGAGAAACCGGGACCGGTCGGCCTTCGTAAACGGGGGGCCGCCCTCACGGATCTCGCCGGTTTCGCGCAGATGCGTGTTCAGGTCCCGCATGGCAAGGCGCATTCCGATCGCGTCCTCCCGAAACGGCTTGCCGTTCGGCGAAATGACCAGCGCGCCGGCCTTGACGCAGCGGGCGGCAAGCGGAACGTCGGCGGTCACCACCACATCTCCGGTGGCGGCCCGTTCGGCAATCCAGTTGTCGGCCTCGTCGGGGCCTTCCGGCACGATGACCCTTTCGACGAGATCGCTTTCCGGCAGCCGCATCCAGCTGTTGCTGACGATCCGGATTTTCGTTCCGTGGCGCTCACCCACGCGGACAGCTTCGTCCTTGACCGGGCAGGCATCGGCGTCGACATATAGGATGGTCATGCGGTCTCGGTCTCTTTCCCGGTATTCAAATACTCCAGAATGCCGTTGGAGGCTCGTTCGGACATGGAAAAACACGCCTGCAGCAGGTAGCCGCCGGTCGGGGCTTCCCAGTCCAGCATTTCTCCGGCAGCAAAGACACCCGGCAATTTCTCAAGCATCAGATTTTCACCGACCTCTTCCAGCGCGATCCCGCCCGCGGAGGAAATCGCCCGGTCGATGTCGTAAGGAGCGCTGACGGCAATGGGCACCGATTTGATCAGCCGGGCCAAAGCATCCGGGTTGTCCGGTATCTGCCCGTTTTCCCTAAGAAGGGCGATTTCTGCGGCGGATAGCCCGGCCGCCTTGCGGAGAAAATTCGACAGGGATTGTTTTCCCCGCCCCGCCGACAACCGCGCGACGAGCTTTTCAAGCGGCATTTGCGGTTTCAGGTCCGCTCTGAGATCGGCCGTTCCGGTCTGTTCGAGCGCGTCCCGGATTTCTGCGGACAGGGCGTAGACGGCCCCGCCCTCAATGCCCTGTTCGGAGAGAAGGGCTTCCCCGGAAACGGTGTTCGTGCCCAGGTTCAGGCGGATGCGTTTGAGCGGCGCGCCGGCAAACCGGTCGGTCAGATGCTGGCTCCAGGCAACCCGGAAGCCGCAATTGGCCGGCTTGAAGGGGCGGATTTCAATGCCGTGCTTCTCCAGTGCCGGTACCCAGGCTGCATTGGAGCCGAGCCGCGGCCAGCTCGCGCCGCCGAGGGCAAGCAATGTCGCTCTGGCGCGGATTCGGTGTTCGGCACCGGTTTCGCTGATGAATTGACTGGTTCCGTCTAAGGTGATGCCGGTCCAGGTCCATCGGGTTTGCAGGGTGACCTTGTTCCGTTCCAACCGCCTGAGCAGGGCGCGCAGAAGCGGCGATGCCTTCATTTTCTGCGGAAAAACCCGGCCGCTGGAGCCGATGAACGTGTCCTCGCCCAGATCATGACACCAACGCCGCAAATCCTCGGGAGCAAAAGCATCCAGCATCGGTGCAAGGAAATGTTCCGCTTCCCGGTACCGATGCTTGAGATCGTCCAGGTCTTCGCTGTGTGTGAGGTTGAGGCCGCCGCGTCCCGCCATCAGGAATTTCCGGGCCGGAGAAGGCAGTCTCTCTACCACGAGCACGGAATATCCTTTGGCCGATATCCGGTCTGCCGCATAGAGGCCGGCAGGGCCGGCGCCGACGATAAGCACATCCAACATGCGCGCCTTATAACCGAAATTGCGGAGAAACAAAGTGGAAGGCCGTTGCTCAGACGATCATTTGATTTAAAATGTTATTGTTATAATTACGAATGAATAACTTATTGAAAAATATCGAAAATACAATTTTTTAGTAATTACTACCGTATAGAAAGGTATGAGAGGATAAAACGAAACTAAGGTGTCGCAAGTCGTATTCAGGATGCTTACATCAGCTTTGAGCCGGAGGGAGCCGGAAACCGAAGCGACAACTTGGGAGGTCGCGGATGGAACATAAGCGCGTTGATCAGATATTGGTCGTCGACAACGACGCCAAGGTGCTGGAAGCTTTCGTTCGTCTGTTTCAGGATAAGGCCAAGGTTATCACCTTTCCCGAAACCGAAGCGGCCCTGAAATGGCTCAAGGAGAACGGTGGGGTCTCGGTTATCGTCACGGCCCTCAATGTCCCTGGCCGCGGCGGTTCGGCCTTTCTTCAGGCATCCGAATCTTTTGCTCCTCATGCGTCGCGTATCATCCTGACCACGGAGACTTCGGTTGACCGGCTGAAGGAAGCGGTCAATGAGCGGCATATCTTCATGTTTCTCAACAAGCCATGTTCGGCCACCGAACTAACGGCGGCGGTCGATGGGGCCCTGGCCCACCACGCCCAGATCGCTTACGAGCGGCTCATGCTGGAAAAGACCCTGTCCGGCTCGGTCAAGCTCCTGATCGAAATGCTTGCCCTGTTTCATGCGGAAGCCTTCCGGCGAACGCCGGTCATGCGCGCACAGGCGCTCAAGATCTCAAAGAGGCTTTCGGTCAAACGGACATGGGAGCTTGAAATGGCGGTGATGTTCTCGCCGCTTGGCGAGGCTCTGCTGCCGAGAGAAATCCTGGGGCGCTATCGGGCGGCGAGGACCCTGACCGACCAGGAGCGGCGCGTTCTGGCAACCGCTCCCGCACAGACCAAGCAGCTCCTGAAGAACATTCCCCAGCTGGAGAAGGTGGCGGATGTCCTGTATCTTTCTGGCCGCGGGTTCGACGGTTCGGGGTTTCCCGAAGACGGGCCGACCGGAAAGGACATCCCGCTCAATTCGCGTATCATCAAGCTGTTGACCGACCTTTGGTATGCCAGCCCGGAAACCGGCGTGGACGCGGCGGCCTTCGAGGCACTGACAATCAACAAAAAGCAATATGATCCGCACCTTCTGGCAATCGCCAAGGCGTGTCTGCTTGATGAGGTGGAGGCCCCGCTGGAGCGTAAGATCTCTGCCTGCTATATTCGGGCGCTGAAGCCGGGCGATACCCTGATCGATGACGCTCTGACAGAAGGCACACATGAGCTGGTTCTGTCGAACGGCCATGTGCTGACGGAGACGACGATCCGCAGGCTGGAGCAGTTCGACAAGATTTCCGGCGTGCGCCAGCCGATCCGCGTGCACCGTGCCGTCAAGCTGGAAGAAGAGCGGAAAGTGGTGAATGCTTGAAGCTTCTCAGCGCTTTGGCCGATCGGACTTTTCCAGAAGCTCGGCCTCGTAGTCCTTGGCAATCCGCAGAAACCTTGCGTGGGCGTAATTCATCGACAGGATCAGTCCCCACCAGCCGTAGCGCCAATAGCTGCGCAGCACATAGGCCTTGAAAAAGGCGACCGGGAACTCGCTCAGGAGCCGCCAGCGGGAAAGTCTGCGTCCGCGGCCGCGCATGTCGGCGACCTGCATGTTTGAATAGCGGTTGTATTTTCCGACCTGAAAGTCGAGCGACCGGATCGACCGGTGCGCGATGATACCGTCCAGTGACCGGATGGCCGCGCCGGCTTCGGGGCGCACCGTGTCATGGACGGTGGACGCTGAGAACCGGCCCTTGTTCCGGTCGTAGAGCCTGATCTGGTGATAGCCATAGGCCCAGGACGCGGGTGCGTCTTCATGGGCATAGACGTCACGGATCATGATCCGCCATCCGTCCGCATCGCGGTAGGAGCCATCAGCGAATCTGGCCTGGATTTCCTTCGCCAGATCCGGAGTAACCTCCTCGTCCGCATCCAGGTTCAACAGCCAGTCGTTCCGGCACTGGTCTTCGCCGAACCGTTTCTGGGGGCCGTACCCGGGCCAGTCGTTGTGGATCACGCGGGCGCCCAGTCCTTGAGCGACATCCACCGTATCGTCGGTTGAGCCGCTATCGACGACGATGACTTCATCCACCCAGCCGGAAACACTCTCGATCGTGCGTCCGATCCGGTCGCCTTCGTCTTTCGCGATGATGAAGACCGAGAGGGGGAGGGAAGACGTCATCGGGGAAGGGATCCCTGCTAGCTGTCCTGCGGGTTGGAATGATAGAGGGCGGGAGCATCGTCCGTCCCCTGGCTGCGTCTCTTTAGAATCCCGATGCCGATTTTGAAAGTGGGAATCATCGGGCCAATCCGGCCCTTTCCGGTCGCAAGGCAGCAGTCAGCGCGCCAGGGACGAAGAACGAGGGCCGATGACTGGCCGCATTCCGCAAGGAAAAAAGGCCGACCTCTGCGTGAGGCCGGCCCGAATTCTGAAAAGTCGCAAAGTAAGGTTTTTTTGCAACGACAAAACCTTACGGGACCAGAATGACAGTGTTGTGAAGACGATGTTGGTGCAGGGCAAAGTGCCCGATTTCAAACCCGTGGCCAGTGTCCAAACTATCGAATGGTGAGATAAAAATTAAGTTATAAATACCTGAAATATATATAGAAAATAAAATTATATGACCTTTTAGTCAATTAGCTCTTGTCAAGTCCCGCGCAAGGTGAAAATCTCTGCTCGTCTGATGCAATGCAGCATGGACGTTTTCCAAGACCGGTATCATGCTGCAGAGAAGTTTCGTGAGCCACGTTGTCCCCACGACAACGAAACGGGAGGAGTTTGAGATGACCGCAGCCATCGTTGGTTGGGCGCATTTGCCCTTTGGAAGACATAGTGAAGAGACCGTCGAAAGCCTGATCGTCAAGGCGGCGACGGATGCCATTCATGATGCCGGCATTGCGCCCGAAGATGTGGATGAAATCCTGCTCGGCCATTTCAACGCAGGCTTTTCCGCCCAGGACTTTACCGCTTCTCTGGTACTGCAGGCGGATCCGGCGCTGCGCTTCAAGCCGGCGACCCGTGTCGAAAACGCCTGTGCGACCGGCTCCGCCGCCGTGCATCAGGGCGTGCGCGCCATCGCCAGCGGCAGTGCCCGCTTCGTGCTTGTCGTCGGCGTGGAGCAAATGACCACGACGCCCGGTCCGGAAATCGGCAAGAACCTGCTGAGGGCTTCCTATCTGAAAGAGGAAGGCGACATTCCGGCCGGCTTTGCGGGTGTCTTCGGCAAGATCGCTGACGCCTACTTCCAGAAATACGGCGACCAGTCGGATGCGCTCGCCAAGATCGCGGCGAAGAACCACAAGAACGGGGTCAACAATCCTTATGCCCAGATGCGCAAGGATCTCGGCTATGAGTTCTGCCGTGCGGAGAGCGAGAAGAACCCCTTCGTCGCCGGTCCGCTGAAGCGCACGGACTGCTCGCTCGTCTCCGACGGAGCCGCGGCTCTCGTCCTGACCGACCCGGCAACCGCGCTCGGCATGAAGAAGGCGGTTGCCTTCCGGGCCCTGGCCCATGTTCAGGACTTCCTGCCCATGTCCAAGCGCGACATCCTGAAGTTCGAAGGCTGCTCGAAAGCCTGGGGACAGGCACTCGGTGATGCGAGCCTCACGCTGGACGATCTGTCCTTTGTCGAGACCCATGACTGCTTCACCATTGCTGAGCTCATCGAATATGAGGCCATGGGCCTGACCAAGGAAGGCGATGGTGCCCGTGCGCTCATGGAAGGCTGGACGGAGATGGACGGCAAGCTGCCGGTCAATCCTTCCGGCGGTCTCAAGGCAAAGGGGCATCCGATCGGCGCGACCGGGGTGTCTATGCATGTGCTTACCGCCATGCAGCTGCTTGGCGAAGCCGGCGACATCCAGGTGAAGAACGCCGAAATCGGCGGCATCTTCAACATGGGCGGTGCTGCCGTCGCCAACTACGTCTCTGTCCTGCAGGCGATGAAGTAAAACGCGGCCCGGCCGGTCTTCGTCCGGCGGAAAACGGCAATACCAACAAAAGAAACGCCAGGCATTTGCCCGAATCCCCAACCTGAATGTGGGCGTCTGGTACAAGCTTAAACCGAACCCCTGGGTCCAGCAGGACTTTTGGGGTTCGGACACGCTTTAAAATTCTGATACAAGTAAAAAACTGCGACTTCCCCCTGCGGTGGTAGGAACGCAATTCGTCCGCTTTGCGCCCCATTTCAGTCGTTTGAGTTCAAAAATACGCTTTCGCGAACCGGACATTGGTGGCTTGGAGCTTGAACACGATTGATATCCTTTCTGTCACCCTGCACGCACTTACAAAAGGGAGCGCAGTCGTTTTGAAGCTGGCCTCCCAAGTTCAACGACGTTCGTGCCGGTGCTGAAGTGAATGCTGCTTCGGCCGGAAGCATGCCAGTCGACGCGCCGGATTTGTGCGCTGTTCACGATGGTGGAGCGGTCCAGCCGGTGAAAGGGTGGTGCTGGAAGTCTGTTCTCAAAGACGCGTAAGAGACCGTTGGCGAGATGCTGCTGCCCGTTTTCCAGATAGACACGGGTGTAGTCTCCCTCTGCCCGCAGAAAGGAGATCGCCTCGTGGGACACCAGGATCGACGTGGAACTGGTCTTGAGTTGAAGCCGGTCCTGCGCTGTTTCCGGTGCGGGGGACGCGCTTTTCTCCTGAGCAGACGGACGCATCGGCAGTCTTTCGCGCAGACGGCCGATAGCGGTTTCCAATCTTTCCGGCTTGACCGGTTTCACGAGAAAATCGAGCGCGGCCACATCGAAGGCATCGATCGCATAAAGGTCATAGGCGCTGACGACGATCACGAAGGTATCCGGCGGCAAATCTGCCGCAAGGTCCAGGCCTTTGCCGTTGGTCAGTTCCACATCCAGGAAAACCGCATCCGGCCGAGCCCGGTTCATCATGTCTCTGGCAGAGACAAGGTCTCCAGCTTCCCCGGCAATCGTAATATCAGGAAATCTGCTGAGCATGCGCCTCAGGCCGCGTCTGGCCGAAGGCTCGTCGTCGACCAGGACTACACGGAGCATGCCGGGCCTTTCAGCAGAATGCGGGCGACGACCGTGCCTTGCCCTTCGCTCAGGCTGAACTCGTGCATGTCCGGATAGTAGAGCTGCAGACGTTTTCTGAGGTTGGCATGGCCGATCGACTTTCGCGTCGGGTCGGCTTCCGAAATCTTCCCGGAATTCGTGACTGCAACCTCGACCTGATCCTTGCCGAGACCGCTGACGGAGACGTGAATGTCGATGCGGTTCGACTGATGTTTCAACCCGTGCTTGACGGCATTTTCCACGAGCCCCTGCAGGATCATGTGCGGAACGATCATGTCCCTGACGGTTTCGTCGACGCTAACGGTGCATTGAAGCTTGTCTTCAAACCGGATTTCCTGGATGCGCAGATAGGCATTCATCGCCTCCACTTCTTCCGACAGCGGACAGAGGTCCCGGCGCTGCTGGTTGAGGCAATAGCGCAGGTAACCTGCAATTTCCCGCACCATTTCAAGCGCGGTGTCGGGCCGCTCGTGAATTTCCGACGCGACGGAATTGAGCGCATTGAACAGGAAGTGAGGCGCAAGTTGCAGCCGCAGCTGTTCAAGTTCGGAGCGCATAGCCTCCGCAAGAGCCTCGCTGCGCCGCAATCGCGCGATCCGCGCCTCGTAATCGGACCTCAGGCAGAAATAGGCCAGCATCCAGCCCAGCAGAACCGAAGTGTAATAAACGACCGGCGTCAGAGGCGTGTTGAAGGGCAGCGCTTCAGGAAAAAGCAGGTCGCGCGCGAACCAGGCCACATACATCTGCAAGGTACCGCCCGCGAGCGAGAACACAGCCGCCCCCAGAAACACCGGAATCGTGATCAACCGCTGGACTTTCCGGAGGAAATAAAGATGCGCCGCGCTCGTCAGCAGAAAGCCGACCAGGTCCATCGAAAGGGTCAGCGTGAGCGCAAGCCGGAAGTCGGAAAACGTCACCACCCGGGCGAAAAAGCCATAAACGGCTATGAACAACCAGCCGCCGATCTGAAGTTTCCAGAAGAGAAGTTCGGTCTCGGGCTGCAGGCGCTCCTCGTGATGAGGCGGACTGACGGCATGCACGCGGACGTCTTCTCCTGGAGTGGAGACTGTCCTGCGTGTCGTAGCCGGAATGGCTGCATCTAAAAGCATGTTTCAAGCAATCTCGTTCTGAACAGGCGATTTTCAATATAGGACCGCCCTGGCGGCCCGACCCACGATTTCATCGATGAATTCAGCTGGTTCATCGAATTTGCAGTGAAAACCTCAGGCCCGCAACCATAGTGGCTCCTGACGAACAAGATCAAAAAAGTTCCGTCTCAAAACGTTTTAAGACAATTGTTTCAGGGATAAGAAAATGGGCCGCAGCCTTGAAATCGGCGGAAAAGACCAGGTTTCCCGTCTTTCGGCCAGGGAAAACATTCGCGTAAAATCGCTCCTGCTGTCCACCGCATCCGTTGCGAGCCTTTGCCTTTCCTCCCCCGCCCTGGCGAATTCCCTGTGTGACCAGTCCGGCGACCCGTGGATTTGCACCTTCAACGTCGGTGCGGAGGTCACCTACGTCAACCTGACCGCAACGGGAGCTTCCGCTGGTGCGCAAGCCCCCGGGATCACGATCCAGAATTACAGTCAGCAGAATATGGTCATCCCAACCAGCCAGGGCCTTTATGCAAACTGGTATGTCGAATCCAGAGGTTCGGCAGGCGAAGACTCCGGCGCAGCCGGAGCGGGCGGAACCGTTACGATCGTCAATCAGTCAAATATCGACATAAACGTGTCGGAAGTCAGCCAATTTGCCATGGGCATCTTCGCTCAGTCCAGCGGCGGCGAAGGCGACCAATCCAACGGGGACAACAATTCCAACGGCGGCGCCGGCGGCAACGGCGGCTCGGTTCAGGTCACCAACAACGGCATTGCAGGCTATACGGCCTTTGGTTACGCCAATTTCGGATTTGCCACTTTCGTTGCCGAAAGCAAAGGCGGAACAGGAGGCAACCAGAACAACAGCGTCCTCTCCGACCAATATGGCGGCAAGGGCGGTGACGGCGGCAGCGTCACCGTCGACAACACCGCGCCGAGCAGCTTCAGCGTTGGTTCGAGCGATGATCGTTTCCAGGGGCTCGGAGAAGGCGGCGGGTTCATTGCAAGGTCCCTGGGCGGCAGCGGCGGTGACAACAACGGCAATGCCGGCGCCGGTGGAACGGTCACGATCGACAACGCCATGGATGGCAATATCTATTGGGATGTCACCACGAGCGGCGGCGACGGCCTGTTCGTCCTCTATGGATTGAGCGCGGGCGGCGCGGGCATCGCCTCGACCGACAACAGCGACGACGGCGGTGATGGCGGTAACGGCGGCAATGTCTCGATCACCAACGCGTCAAGGCTCGTTCTCGACGTCACCGGCAACAACTATGAGCCGAGCGCCGCAATCGGCGCGAAAAGCATTGGGGGCAAGGGCGGCACCGGCCCGACCAAAGACCAAAGCGGCGGCAATGGCGGCACGGCCGGATCCGTCTCGGTAGCGCTGGAAAACGGAAAATCGATCGAGACAAGCGGCGTCAACGTTTACGGTGTGCTGGCGCAGAGCATCGGCGGCGAAGGCGGTAACGGCAGCGACGGCACGGCTCTCGCCGGCACCGGTGGCGGCGGCGGTTTCGGCGGTGATGCCGGCACGGTTTCAGTCACCGTTTCGGGCGGCACCAGCGTTGAGACAAGCGGCGCCTTCTCCGCAGCGATCGCTCTGCACTCCATCGGTGGCGGTGGAGGAACAGGGAGCGATTTCCAAAGCGTCCTTGGCGGCTCCGGCGGCAATGGCGGCAATGGCGGCGACGCCGGAAACGTCTACCTCTCGCTTGACAATGCCGCGGTTGCGACCGCCGCAGATCATGCATTTGGTATTGTTGCGCAGTCGATCGCCGGCAGCGGCGGAACCGGCGGGATCGACGCCTCCACCTTCGTCGGACTGGGTGGGGATGGTGCCGGCGGTGGCGCGGCCGGCACGGTAACGGTCAATTCCAGCGCCGGCATTACGACCAATGGGTTCAATTCGCTCGGCATCATCGCTCAATCGGTCGGCGGCGGCGGCGGTGCGGCCGGCTCTTCCAGCGGGTTTGTCAGCATCGGCGGCAGTGCCGCAGGATCGACAACGTCAAACGGCAGTTACGTCGGGGTTTCAAACACGCAGAAGGTCACGACCAAAGGCGATTCCTCGACCGGAATCCTGGCGCAATCGATTGGCGGTGGCGGCGGGTCCGGCGGCGATGCCACCGGTACTGTCGGCGTAGGCGGTCAGGGCGCCGCGGGTGGGAATGGCGGCACGGTCGCCATTACGAATATCGGGAGCATTGTCACCTCCGGCGGCTATTCGCCGGGAGCTGTCTTCCAGTCGATCGGAGGCGGCGGCGGCAACGGTGGCAGCGTACAGACGTTATCGACAATCGCGTCCATCGGCGTCGGCGGTTCTGCCGATCTGGGTGGTGACGGTGGTGAGGTCTGTGTCGACAACACCGGCGGGTGCGTTTACTCCGACCTCCCCTCGCTGCAGGCTGCCACAAGCAACGGCCACGCCCACATCACAACAACCGGCGTCTTCGCACCGGGGCTGATCGCCCAGTCCATCGGCGGCGGTGGCGGTAACGGTGGCAGCGTCAAGAATTTCAGCGTCCTGTCTTTCCTCGCTTTTCAGATGGGCGGCAGCGGTGGCGATGGTGGGGGCGGCGGAACGGTTTCGCTCACCCAGGATCAGCTCTACGCCGCGACGTCGGGGGCTCAATCGACAGCCATACTCGCCCAGTCCATTGGTGGCGGCGGCGGCACGGGCGGCAGCGCGAATTACTTCGACGCGACCATCGGCTTCAACGCCGCATTTGTTCTCGGCGGCAGCGGCGGCACAGGCGGCAACGGTGACGACGTCACGATCACCCTGTCGGACAGCAACATTGCCACCGGGCTTTCCAGCTCTTCCACGTCCAAATACGCTCCCAACAACGCCACCGGCATACTCGCCCAATCCATCGGCGGCGGCGGCGGCAATGGCGGGTCGACATCGGCCGGCGATCTGCTGGTCGCGGCCCCCACCGGCACCGGCGTTCCGCTCGCCTTCAACTATGTGGCCACGGTCGGCGGCAACGGCGGCAATGCGGGCGCGGGCGGCAACGTGACCGTTTCCTACGATCAATCCTCCAGGCTCACGACAATCGGCGATGCCTCTCATGGCATCCTGGCCCAATCGGTCGGCGGCGGCGGCGGCAATGGCGGCGATGCTTCCGCCCTGACGGCAACGCTTGGCGACAAGGACACGGTGGAATCCACGGCAACCGTTGCTCTTGGAGGCGGCACCGGAAACGTCCTGAGCGACTTCAACTCCGATTATGCTTTCACCACCTCTGGCGGCGGCAACGCCGGGGCGGTCAATGTCACGCTCGGGACTTACGGGTCGTCTTCCAATTCGGCCGGCACCACCGCAACGAAGCTGACGGGCCTTGCCCCGGAAAGCACGCTTTTCACCTTCGGCGACGGTGCCCATGGCCTGCTCGCGCAATCGATTGGCGGCGGCGGCGGCAATGGCGGCCTCGGCAACAGCAACGCCTATTCGCAAGGCGGCATCGCCTCGCTCGAGGCCAAGATTTCCCTGGGCGGACAGGGTGGTTCGGGCGGCGACGGCGCTTCCGTTGAGATTCATGACTTTGCCGGCTACACGATCCAGACGCAGGGGTCGGGCTCCAAGGGCCTCGTCGGACAGTCCATCGGCGGCGGTGGCGGCAATTCCCAGGGCGGCACCGTTTTCCTCGCCGCAGGTGGCGGAAGTGTCTCCGGCAGTATGGACCTGGGCGTTGGAGCGGTTGGCGGCAGCGGCGGTGACGGCGGTACGATCTACACCGAACATTACGGCCGTATCGAAACCTTCGGCGGCGACGCGGACGGTATTGTCCTGCAATCCATCGGTGGTGGTGGCGGCATCGGCGGCTCACTTGGCAACGATGCTTCGTCCCACAAGGTTCTCGATGCCATCGGCGCGTTGAAGAAACAGATCAAGCGCCTGTCGGATTCCGGAAGTTCCTATTCGTTTACGGTCGACGTTGGCGGTGGCGGCGGATCCGGCGGGAACGGCAATCAGGTGAAGTATTTCCACCAGGGCCAGATCATCACGCAAGGTGCCTGGGCGGACGGGGTCGTGCTGCAATCGATTGGCGGCGGCGGCGGTCAGGGCGGATCCTCCAGTGCCAGCGGCAGCGAAGTCAGTGCCTCCGTCGAATTGGCCATCGGCGGCAAGGGCGGGTCCGGCGGTGATGGCGGCGAAGTCGCAATCTGGCTGCCTGGAAGTGACAACAGTTTCATCAATACCGCCGGGTTCGCCGCCAGCGGCATGACGATGCAATCCATCGGCGGCGGCGGCGGCCAGGGCGGCGACGGCTCAGATAACCAGACCGGCACGCTGGCAATCGGCGGCGATGGCGGCGGAACAGGCGGCGCGGGTGGCGACGGCGGCGAAGTCCACACCTATGACACCAGCGCGGTGACGATCACGACAAGCGGGAACGATGCCACTGCCTTGGTCGCCCAGTCCATCGGCGGCGGCGGCGGCACCGGCGGCGTCGGTAGCAGCGCGGAGACGACCCGTGTCGACGGCAGCGAGCTGAGCGTCTCGGTCGGTGGCTCGGGCGGTGTCGCCGGTAATGGCGGCACAATAGATCTGGCAATGGACACGACGATTACCACCTTCGGAAACCGCTCGCACGGCGTCCTGCTCCAGTCCATCGGCGGCGGCGGGGGCTATGGTGTTACCGGCAGTGTCGAGGGCGGACTTGATCTGGCTATCGGTGGCACAGGCGGTGCAGCCGGCAATGGCGGTGCAGTCACCTTCCAGCTAACCGGCGGCGCCGGCATTCAGACCAGCGGCGAAGGCGCTTTCGGCCTGGTGGCACAATCCATTGGCGGCGGCGGCGGATTGGCCGGCGATGCGACCGGCGGCTCGATGACGACCGCCACCGCGAACCTGACCTCCGGTGGCGCCAATGGCAACGGCGGCCAGATCACGCTGGAAATAGACGCTCCGATCAACGTCACGGGTAACGGTTCAATAGGTATTGTCGCTCAGTCCATCGGCGGTGGCGGTGGCATTTCAGGCACAGGCACGGGTGGTGTGGCAGGCCTCATGTCGACGGACAGCGTGGGAACCGCGGGCACCATCGATCTTGAAATCACAAATCAGGTGGCTGCCACAGGATCGCGCTCGTCAGGCGTCTTCGCGCAAAGCCAGGGAGCAGACGGCAACGGAACAATCGGCATCACCGTTGCTGGAGACGGCAATGTCCAGGGGGGCACGGATGCGGATGCAGCCGCTATCAGGGTCTCCGGAGGGCTCAACAATACTTTGGTTCTGAATGACGACGCGATCGTCCAGTCAGGCGCGTCGCGAAACGGCACCGACGACACGGGCTCCTATGCGGTCTGGTACACCGGCGCGGGAACGACAGCAAACGGGGCGATCCTCGACGTGACCATCAACGGCACTGCATCGCTTTATGGCGATGTCGTCCTCACCAATGCCAGCGGCGGCAGCGCCGGCACGGTCACCAACAATTCACCCAACACCCTTGCTGACGGCTATCTGTACGACGCAAATGTCGTCAACAATGGTCGCTTCGTGCTGGGCCGCGAACGCGACCCCGGCAAGACAGTAATCACCGGAAACTTCACGCAGAGCGCACAGGGCTTTCTGTTCGCGGACATTGACCTGAACAACACCGATTCCGATTGGCTGGAAGTCCGCGGCGACGCAACGCTGGCCGGAACGCTCGGCCTCAAGACAATCAGCCTCCTTCCAGCCAGGAAAACCAATGTTCTGTCGGTCGGAGGCTCCGTTTCAGGCACCCTTACCCCGCAGAACTCTCTTATCTTCGATTATCTGTTCAACGCCGAGGGCTCCGACTACTATTTCCAGGTGACCGGCGCCGACTTTACGCCCAACGGCAAGGCCACGCTTAACCGGGATCAGAAGGCCGTCGCAGAAAACCTTCAGGATATCTGGGATCGCGGCGGCAACAACGTCTTTGGAAGATTGTTCGGTGCCATTGCCGAAGAGGTCGACAATCAGTCCGGGAGCTATCCTGAGACCTTGAACCAGCTTCTGCCGCGCACCGGACTTGCCGCCGCCGTCGAGCAGACCTTCGAAATGCTGGCTTTTGGCGATAGTCTGATGAGCTGTCCCGTCTTTGAAGATGATGGCGCAGGCATCGCAGAGGGTTCCTGTGGCTGGGCTCGTGCAACCGGCGGTACGGGCCACCGCGCAGCCATCGGCAATTCGCCGAGCTACAATGCCGACGCCTTGACCTATCAGCTCGGCGGGCAACGGGAAATTGCCCCGGGCTGGTTTATCGGCGGCGCTGCGGCCTTCCAGCAGTCCTGGATTTCCCAGGCCTCCGGCACCGTCAAGGGAGACGGCAAGGCAGGATATCTCGGGGCAAGCCTGAAACGGGAATTGGGGGCCTGGACCTTATCGGCAGCCGCTGCCGGCAGCTATGGAACCACCCGGTTTGACCGTAACCTGTCAATCTCCGATCTCTCCGAGACGATCTCCAGCTCGCCCGGCGTACTGGCAGGCTCCGTCAGGGCGCGGATCGCACGCACTTTTGCGACGAACAGTGTCTACGTTAAACCCTATTTCGACTTCGATGCCATCTATTCCAGGGTCGGTCATCACCGGGAAAGCGGTGCATACGGGCTAGAGTTCGAGTCCACCGGGCAATGGAACTTTGCGGCAACCCCCTCTGTCGAGCTTGGCAGCCGCCTGCGTTACAAGGATGGCACCGACCTGCGGGTGTACGGGAAACTCGGTCTGTCGTTTCTGTCCAGCGACACGTGGGAAACCGATGCGCGTTTCACCAACCGGACCGCTGGTACCAGCTCATTCAAGACTTCTCTCGAGCATGAGGATCTTTTCGCCTCGATTGGCGCCGGCATACAGATCACCTCCATCGAAGGTGTCGACCTGCGGCTCGAATACAATGGCCGGTTCTCGGAAAAGCTGGCCACCAACAGCGGCTCGCTCAGGTTCAGTATCCCCTTTTAGTCGGGCTGTGAGTAAGGCGAATTACAGCAAGCTAAACGTGGGAAATCGAGTGGAAAAATCACCTGAAGAAATTAAAGGGAGCAGGAACGTAGAGCGCTGCAAGCAGTAAGCTTGAACAGCTTCAGATAACAGTTTTCAAGTATACAAGAGCTATACGAAAGCTTGCCCAATTTATGGTGGCTCGTATCCGGCAGAAACAAAGAAGTTCGCGCATTCTTGTGGTTCGGTCTGGGAGATGAAATCGCGCTAAAGTGCGCCACCGGGCTTCGATTGTGCGTTCTGCCTTGGAGAAGACGGTCGCCTTCCGCGCGCTGGCCCATGTCCAGGAGTTCCTGCCCATGTCCAATCGCGACATCCTGAAGTTCGAAGCCTGCGTCGGCCGGTTACTTCCGGTTCCAGGCCAGATAGCGCGAAGTTGAGATCAGCGCCGGGTGAATGCTCGGCGTTTTTCTTTGCGTTCGCTGGTTTTTGTTCACAGAATTACCTAGGGTTGAGGTTAAAAACATAAGGTTTTCGAATTATATATGTAGATATATGTTTTTACGTATGGCGAAATTTTCTACAAATCTGAATAAGTTAAATATTTAGGTACTTTTTAGGGGCAGGTTTATCCTTGAAACGACGCAGAGGAATGCGTCCGGGGTTATCCCAATAAGCACATCAATGTGCGCCGGAAGAGGACCGACATGAATTTCCGAACCCTGAAAGCCAAAGTGATTTGCGCGATTGCCGTTTTCATTGTTGTGATCGGCACCATGAACGTGGTGTCCTTGCAGTTTATTCGTTCGCTTGAGAAAACGGGCGAAGATATTGCGGAAGACGCGCTGCGCTTCTCCGGCACAGGTCTGGACCTGACCCTTCTGCTCAAGGACACGCAGTTCGACATCGTGCAGGTGCAGCAGTGGCTGACGGACATCTCCGCCACGCGCGGTTTGGATGGCCTTGATGACGGGTTTGCCTCGGCCGCGGAATTTGCCACCCGGTTCGAGGATGACAGCCGCAAGGCCCTGGAACTCTCCAAGAAGCTTGGCTACACGGAACTCGCCGGCAAGATCGAGGATATACGCACGCTGTTCCCCGCCTACTATGAAACCGGCAAGGCCATGGCAGGAGCTTATGTTGCTGAAGGACCGGCCGGCGGGAACCGCATGATGGCGGAATTTGACGCAACAGCAGAGGCGTTGACCGAAGCGCTCGGCGCCGCATTGGAGATCCGCTCCCGCCAAATGGAAGATGAGCGAGCCCTGCTTGCCAAGGAGGCGGAGCTAAACCAAACCGCTGCCCTGCGTATGGATATGATGGCTTATGCCAATATCCTTGTCGTCCTTCTCGGGACCATCGCCGCGGCGTATGGCTTCCTGCGCTTCGTGCTCCGGCCGTTGACCGACGTTTCGGCTGCCGTCATCCGGATCTCCGACGGGGATTATTCGGTGACCCTCGCAGAAGCCGGGCGCCGGGACGAAATCGGCGGCATCGCCAAGGCCATTCATATTTTACGCGACAAGGCTGCCGAACGAAACACGCTGGCAGAGGCACAGGCCAAGGTCGATGCCGAGCGCATGGAACGGGTGCAGGCGCGCGAGAAACTGATCACGACCTTCCGGGCGGAAGTTTCCGAACTAATCGTCGACGTTAACCGGACCATGGAGCAGCTGGAAGAAACCGCGCGCAGCCTGATTGAAGTGGCTCAGGATACGACGTCGCATGCTCAAGGGGCGTCTGCCGCCTCCGGTTCGGCAATGGCAAATGTTGAAACCGTTGCGTCTGCGGCCGAGGAATTGTCTGCCTCGATCGAGGAAATCAATCAGCGGGTCACCTCCACGACCGCCGTGGTCGCGGAAGCCGCGGAGACGACGCATGAGACCAATGCCAAGGTCGGAACGCTTTCGGCAGCAGCCCAGGAAATCGGCGAAGTCGTCCAACTCATTTCCACCATCGCCGAACAAACCAATCTGCTGGCCCTGAACGCCACCATCGAAGCGGCCCGTGCCGGCGAGGCTGGTAAGGGATTTGCGGTCGTTGCCAATGAGGTGAAGGCTCTCGCCAGCCAGACCGCCAAGGCCACCGAAAGCATCACCCAGCAGATCGCGGCGATCCAGGGTGCGACCACGGACGCGGCGTCCTCCATTCAGGAAATCTCCGACATCATGGGCAATGTCACCGAGGAAACGACGGCCATTGCCTCCGCGGTGACCGAACAGAGTGCCGCGACCGGTGAGATTGCCCGCGGGGTCAATGAGGCGTCTTCAAGCACCCAGGAGGCAAGCCGCAGCGTTTCCGGCCTTGAGGGTAATGCACAGCGCTCCACGGATGCAGCCAACCAGGTGAGCGATGCCGTCAAGTCCGTTGCGACGAGAACCCAGAACCTGACGCTTCAGATCGAAGGTTTCATCAAGGCTTTCGCCGCCTGACGTTGGCGTCAATACCTGAAAGCGAAAACGGAATGAGCCGGCGGATCATGGGATCCGTCGGCTCTTTCTTTTGTGGATGATTTGTTGTCAGTTCGCCGCTTCCGCGGCCGCCCGGTAGAAGTCCGGGTCGGTCAGTTCGGGGGGCGACAAGGTCGGGCCATCCGCTGGTCCCGTCACAGTGTCGGAAACCCCGTAAACGAAGATGCCGCCGGCGGCGCGCGGAACGATGGCCACCCGCTCCACCAGGTCGGTGTCGCCCGATGTGCAGTGGGCATAACTGGTGAAGAGCTGCTTGCCGCCCTCGCTCGCCTGCTCGGTGCCTGACTGGAAGCTGCCTTCGCAGCTCTTGGCTGAAGCGGCGATGATCTGCGCCATCAGATCCTGTTCGCTTGCGTAGCCGCCCGGTTCGAAGATATGGGCGACAACCGTGCGACCGTCCTTCATTGCGACGGCATACAATCCCTTCAGGCTGTCTTCCCGGTCCTGGTCGGGGATCAGTTTCAGACCCGAAAGACCCGCCTGGGACATCAGGTTGAACAGCGCCTGGGTGGCTTCGACCTGTAGCGCCGAATTCGCCGGCGCGGTCTGCGAGCCGCCCGGTTGCGCCCCTCCCGGTTGAGATGGCGCAGAGGTGCCGGGAGCGGGTGCCGAAGGGGTGGAGGCAAGTCCAAAGCGGGCAGAGTTGATCTGGACGCAGCGGCCAAGCCGCGCCATCAGCTTCGACGTGCCGGTGAGGCGGAATTCATAGGTGTTGTTGCCGTCAAAGACCTGGAGCAGGCGTCCGCGCCGGAAGTGGTAAACCAGAGAACCGTTTGCCGGCATCTGTATCCGGACCATGGTCGCGGTTCTCACCTCGCCGTTTGCCTGTTGCCATGCGCCGCGATCGATCCGGTATTGCAGTGGGATATTTTGACCGACCGTCATGTTCCAGCTGCTGGAGGAGAAACCGATGAACCAGTTGTAATTGCCGTCGACCTGAACGGACATGGCAATGCCGCTTCGGTATTGGGCCGAGGCGACGCAGGAGCTGAACCGGTTGTTGGCGTCATCGACATAAGCGTCTCCGACCCAGCCGCCCAGGCGGAAACGGTCCACACTTCGTGCATCTGCGGGAATGGAAAGAAGCCCGCCGCAGATTGCGGCAATACCGGCGGCGACAATCGATTTTCGTAACATATGCCTGTGTCCCCCTGTGGCGGATGTTGGAGAAACGACCTTCCGCCTTCATATCTTACCGCTGTGCACTATGCCTTGAAATCGTTTCGATCCGGTTCGGTTTTTCGAAAACCTTTTCCCTCTTGCGCTCAGCCTTTGAAATGCGATGCCCCGCGTTTTCGCCCCGGAATGACTAGATTCAGTCCATGGATGCGAATGTCCGGGAGAGTTTCCCAATGAACGGGATCGACTGCGAAAACACGAAACGGCGCCTCGATGTGTTTCCGGCCTTTTTCAAGGTCCGGGGGCAGAGGGTGATCGTCGTCGGCCATGGCGCGGAAGCCGCTGCCAAGGTGCGTCTGCTCGGCGAAACCAATGCGCGGATCGAGGTCGTCTCTCGCGAGATTGAACCTGTTCTGCGGCAGGCAATCGCGAGCGCCGGCGCGGCGCATGTCGATGCCGATTTCCGCCCCGGACTTCTGGCCGGCGCTGCACTGGTCTTCACCGCGCGCGAGGATGAAGCCCTCGACAGGGCGGTGGTTGAGGCCGCGCGGGCGGTAGGCGTGCCGGTCAACGCGGTCGACCGGCCGGACCTGTGCGACTTCTATACTGGGGCCCTGGTCAACCGGGCACCCGTCGCCGTTGCCATCACCTCCACAGGCGTCGGGCCGGTCCTGGCGCGCCATATCCGAGCGCGGATCGAGGCCATGTTGCCGCTTGCGACCGGCGATCTGGCGCAGTTGGCGGAAAGTATCCGCGAGACGGTTTCAAGGGTCATCGGGGATGGCGCGGCGCGCCGCCGGTTCTGGGCGCGGTTTTTTACCGGACCTGTCGCAGCCCACGTTCATGCCGGCCGGAACGATCTGGCGCGCGCTGAGACCCAGCGTTTGCTGAACGGCCGCGCGGACGAGACCGGCTTCGTCTGGCTGGTCGGCGCCGGGCCGGGGGCGGAAGACCTTCTGACCCTGCGTGCGCAGCGTCTCCTGCAGGAGGCCGATGTCATCGTCTACGATGCGCTGGTGCCGGCCTCGGTCGTCGCAATGGGACGCAGGGACGCGGAACGGATCTCCGTCGGCAAGCGCAAGGGCGCCCATTCGGTTCCGCAAGCGGACACCAACCGGCTTCTGGTCGAGCTTGGCCGACAGGGCCACAAGGTCGTCCGGCTCAAGTCCGGTGATCCGCTCGTCTTCGGCCGGGCCGGCGAGGAAATGGCCGCGCTCAGGGAAGCCGGGATCGGCTTCGAAGTGGTTCCAGGCGTGACTGCGGCCTTTGCTGCTGCCGCTTCCGCACAGCTTCCACTGACCCTGCGCGGCGTGGCGTCAACGCTGGTGTTTGCGACCGGACACAACACCCGTTCTGAAACCTTACCCGACTGGGCCGGTCTTGCGCTGAAGGGCGCGACGGTCGCTGTCTATATGGGCCGCAGTGTTGCCGCTTCCGTTTCGGCCAGGCTGATCGACGCCGGAATGAAACCCGCAACGCCGGTCGCCATTATCGAAAATGCCGCCCAGGCCGGCGAACGCCAGTTCTCCGGCGTTCTTTCCGACCTGAGCCTTCTGTCAGACCGCGACGACGTCGGCGGTCCTGTCCTGATCATTATCGGCGATGCCGTCGGACACGCGGGGCTGGAAAATGCCGAGCCCCTGGCCGCGTCCGCGGTTTTGCGTGAAGCCGCCGCCTGAGGAGTTGAAGTCCATGAAAGTCGTTACCGCATACCGCCTGCTCGATGGCGAAGTCGTCTGGCTCGGGGTGGAGGGCAACTGGGTTGGGGACCTGTCCCGGGCAAACGTCCTGGAGGCGAAGGAAGACGTCGCGGCCGCCATGGCGACCGCTCAGCAGTCCATCGCCGATCGGGAGGTCGTCGAGGCCTATGAGGTGGACGTTGTTCTGGAAGACGGCTGTCTGACGCCCAAGCGTCTGCGCGAACGGATCCGTGCCGGAGGCCCGACCATCCTTCCGGACCTGGGCAAACTGACCCGCGCCGCAACGGCCTGACATCGCCCCCACGAGATTGACCAAAGGCAGCGCCGGCTGACCGGCAGCGCCTGAATGGAGAAAGACATGTACCGCTACGATGAATTCGACCATGGTTTCGTCACCGAGCGCACCGACCAGTTCCGCGATCAGGTCCGCCGCCGCCTGGCCGGCGAACTGACGGAAGAAGAGTTCAAGCCGCTGCGCCTGATGAACGGGCTTTACCTGCAGCTTCACGCCTACATGCTGCGGGTCGCGATCCCCTATGGCACGCTGAATGGGCGCCAGATGCGCAAGCTCGCCCATATCGCACGCACCTACGACAAGGGCTACGGCCACTTCACCACGCGCCAGAACATCCAGTTCAACTGGCCGAAGCTGTCGGATGTGCCGGCGATCCTGGAAGAACTGGCCGAAGTGGAAATGCACGCCATCCAGACCTCCGGCAACTGCATCCGCAACGTGACCGCGGACCATTTCGCCGGTGCCGCGGCAGATGAAATCGCCGACCCGCGGCCTTACGCGGAAATCCTGCGTCAGTGGTCGTCGCTGCACCCGGAATTTTCCTTCCTGCCGCGCAAGTTCAAGATCGCCATCACCGGCGCGCCGAACGACCGCGCCGCCGTTCAGGTCCATGACATCGGTCTGCAATTGACGCGGAACGCGGCGGGCGAGGTCGGCTTCACCGTCTTCGTTGGCGGCGGTCTCGGCCGTACGCCGATGATCGGCCGAAAGGTGCGCGACTTCCTGCCCGAAGAAGACCTGCTTGCCTATTCGGAAGCGGTGCTGAGGGTCTATAACCGCTACGGTCGCCGGGACAACAAGTACAAGGCGCGCATCAAGATCCTTGTCCACGAGACGGGGCTCGAAGAACTCAAGGCCGATATCGAGGCGGAGTTCGAAAAGATCCGCTTCGGCGTCCTGCGCCTGCCGGACGAGGAAGTGCGCCGGATCGAGGCCTATTTCGCACCACCGCCTCTGGAGGTTCTGCCCACAGTTTCTGCGGCGGTCGAAGCGCGTAAGTCTGCCGATGCGGCCTTCGCCCAGTTCGTTGCTCACAACCTCAATCCGCACCGGGTACCGGGCCACGTCAGTGTGACGGTCTCCATGAAGCCGATCGGCGGCATTCCGGGCGACGCCTCTGACACGCAGATGGAGGTCATTGCCGATCTGGCGGAGCGCTACGGCCAGGATGAAATCCGCATCAGCCACGAGCAGAACGTCATCCTGCCCCACGTGCGCCTGGACGATCTGCCGGCTCTCTTCGACAAGCTGGTCGAGCATGGCATGGCGGAAGGCAATGCGGGCCTGATCACCGACATCATCGCCTGCCCGGGCATGGACTATTGCGCCCTGGCGACGGCCCGCTCGATCCCGGTCGCGCAGGAAATTTCCGAGCGCTTCGGCAGCGCGGAACGCCAGGCGGAGATCGGCGATCTGAAGATCAAGATTTCCGGCTGCATCAACGCCTGCGGCCATCACCATGTCGGCCATATCGGCATTCTCGGCCTGGAGAAGAAAGGCGAGGAATTCTACCAGATCACCCTTGGCGGCTCGGCCAACGAAAACACGTCGATCGGCGAGATCGTCGGGCGCGGGTTCTCTTCGGAGACTGTGGTCGATGCGATCGAGACCCTTGTGGACACCTATCTGTCGCTGCGGTCCGGTCGGGAGGAGACCTTCCTGGACACCTACAGACGGCTCGGCGAGGAGCCGTTCAAGGAAGCGCTTTATGGCACTGCTTAACAGCCTGACATCCGCCGTGGATCCGGAACTGGCGCTTGACGCCGAAGTCCGGGCGCTCAACGCCCAGTACGAAGGCGCAGAAGCACAAGACGTGCTGCGCGCGGCCGTGCGTGAGCAATATCCCGGAGAGATTGCCCTGGTGTCGAGTTTCGGCGCGGATTCCGCGGTGCTATTGCACATGGTCGCCGAAATCGACCCGGCGACACCGGTGATCTTCGTCGATACCGGCAAGCTGTTTCCGGCCACGCTCCGCTACCGGGACGACCTCGTCGACCGATTGGGTCTGACCGACGTCCGGTCCCAGAAACCGGCTTCTGAAGATCTGGCAGAGAAGGACGCGGGCGGCATGCTCTGGATGAGCGACACGGACGCCTGCTGCCACATCCGCAAGGTCCTGCCTCTGGACGTGGCGCTGGACGGTTTTTCGTCATGGATTTCGGGCCGCAAGCGCTTTCAGAGTTCTTCCCGGGCAAGCCTCGGGCTGTTCGAGGCCGATGACGGCCGGGTCAAGGTCAACCCGCTCGCGGACTGGAGCGCGGGCGACGTTCTGGACTACGCCAGGGCTCATGACCTGCCGCCGCATCCGCTTGTCGCCCAGGGCTATCCGTCCATCGGTTGCCTGCCGTGCACCGACAAGGTGAAGCCGGGCGAAGATCCGCGTGCGGGCCGCTGGCGCGGCCAGGACAAGACCGAATGCGGAATTCATCTTCCCACCCATGGCCGCGAAATCGACGGCAGCGGCATCTAGAGGTAAAGGGACGCGAACACAAATGACGACCATTTTTTCCAACGGCGCTTTCTTTGAGGAAAGCTGGACCATGATCGAGAGCAGGGACGACCTGCCGGCTCAGGGAAATGTCACCGTTCCTTTCGGCTTGTTCCTGGAGGAACCAGACACGGTCCTGCAAGGTGGTGTAAAGACTGCCGTCCTGATTGCCGCGGGCGAGAAGGCTGAAGAGCTCGGGCCGTATCTGGAGCGGATCTCGCTCGTGATCGTCGCCTTTCCGAAATTCACCGACGGTCGCGGATTTTCGGCCGCCCGCATACTGCGTGAAGAACTCGGCTACAAGGGCGACATCCGTGCGACCGGTGATTACATCCTCGACCAGGTTCCCCTGATGCGCCGTTGCGGGATCACCAGTTTCGAGATTTCCAAGCCGGAAGTCGTGAAGGCATTGAAGGACGGCGAATGGCCGGAAGTCACCCGCTATCTGCAGCCGGTCGGCACGGTGGAGGAAATTCCCGCCGGTACCCGTCCCTGGGCACGGCGGTCGCTCCGCGAAGCCGTCCAGGCCGCGGAGTAACCGGCCCTTAAGTCCCCGGATGTGACATGTAGGATGCGCTGCACCATCCGGGAGACTTCCATGACCGATTCGCCGGCAAGACCTGCCTCAACTGAAGTCGAAATCCTGTCCCGCCGGCGCGTCTATGACGGGTTCTGCAAGGTCGACGTGATCGAAGCGGCCTATACCCGCCTCGACGGGACCCCCGGCAGGATCACCCGAGAACTGCATCATCATGGCAATGCGGTCGCCGTCTTGCCCGTGGACCGGGGCCGCAAGACGGCGCTTCTGGTCCGGCAACTCCGGATTCCGCCGCTCGTGGAACACGACACCGGATTTCCGCTGGAAGTCTGCGCCGGTCTGATCGATCCGGGCGAAAATGCTGCCGAGGCGGCTGCACGCGAAATGGAGGAGGAGCTCGGATTCCGACCGCGCAGCCTGCAGCCCATAGGCGCGATCCTGCCAAGTCCCGGTATGCTCGGTGAGAAACTGGATCTGTTCCTGGCCGACTACAGTCACAGCGACAACGGCGGTGTCGGCGGCGGGCTTGCTGACGAAGGCGAGGATATCGAGATCCTGGAATTCACCTGCCGGGATCTGGCCGACCTGTTGCGCAAGGGAGACCTGCAGGACGCCAAGAGCGTCGTGCTGGTGCAGCGCCTGATGCTCGACGAGCCGGACCTGTTCGCATGATTGCACCTGTCCCGTTCATTGACTAACGTCTCCTCCAAATCGGGAGGAATGAAATCGATGACTGGAAGACTGGAAGGCAAGGTAGCTATCGTCACAGGTGGTGGATCGGGCTTTGGGGAGGGCATCGCCAAGCGCTATGCCGCAGAAGGCGCAAAGGTGGTCGTCGCGGACCTGAACGAAGGAGCGGCGGCACGTGTGGCCCGGGAAATAGGTAGTACCGCGATCGCGGTCACGGCGGACGTCACGCAAAAGGCCGGCGTGACGGCGATGGTTTCGGATGCTGTCGATGTGTTCGGCCGTCTCGACATTCTCGTCAACAACGCCGGCTATACCCATCGTAATTGCGGCCTGCTCGATGTCAGCGAAGAGGATTTCGACAAGGTCATGGCCGTGAACGCCAAGGCGATCTACCTGGCGACCCTGCAGGTCGTGCCGATCATGGAAAAACAGGGCGGCGGCGTGATCATCAACACCGCATCGACGGCAGGCCTCAGGCCGCGTCCCGGATTGACCTGGTACAATGCGTCCAAGGGCTTTGCTGTCATCGCCACCAAATCGATGGCGGTGGAGCTGGCGCCGAAGAAGATCCGGGTCAACGCGCTCTGTCCGGTCGCGGGTGAGACCGGCATGCTGGACCGATTCATGGGCGAGGACACGCCGGAGCGCCGCGCCGCCTTCAAGGCGACCATTCCGCTCGGCCGTCTGTCGACACCCGAAGACATCGCCAACGCCGCCCTTTACCTCGCCTCCGACGAGGCGGAGTTCATCACCGGCGTCGCCCTGGAGATCGACGGCGGCCGGTGCGTCTGAGTGGCTAACGAAAAACGGGCGGAACCTTGAGGCTCCGCCCGAATTTGACAATCCTCGGGAACTATTGAACGTGCCGCCTGCGCCCCTCTCCCCCCTTGAGGGGGAGATGTCACCAAAGGTGACAGAGGGGGGCAACTGCGTTGGCGGTATTCTCCGGCGCTTCGATTTTCCGATAGGCTAACACCCCCCTCTGTCCGCTGTCGCGGACATCCCCCTCAAGGGGGGAGACGGGAGTGTGCGGCATTGTTGTCATCAGTTCACATGACAGAACCGCGCGGCAAGACGAGCGCCCGATTTCAAAAGGCCTCAGACCTTCCCCTGCCGCTTCAGCTCTACATAAGTATCGTCCAGCGTCTTGCGGGCGATGGCGACCAGCTGATCGGCCTCGTCGTGGGAGAGCACCAGCGGCGGGGAGATGATCATGCTGTCTCGGACGCCACGCATGACCATGCCGTTCTTGAAGGAAATATCGCGGCAGAGCGTGCCGACGGTTCCCTCGTTGGCGAACTTCTTCGTCCGGTCGCCCTTTTCCGGGACCAGTTCCAGCGCACCCATCAGGCCCTTCATGCGGGCTTCGCCGACCAGCGGATGGTCGCCGAGCGCCGTCCAGCGGGTCTGCAGGTAGGGGCCGATATCATCGGCGACATAGTCGACCAGCTTTTCCTGCTGCATGATTTCCAGGTTGGCAAGCGCTGCGGCGGCACAGGCCGGGTGACCGGAATAGGTGTAGCCGTGATAGAACTCGCCGCCCTTGTCGATCAGGCCTTCGGCGACCCGGTCGGAGACCAGCACGCCGCCCATGGGCAGGTAGCCCGAGGTCAGGCCCTTGGCGATCGGCATCAGGTCGGGCTTGAGGTCGTAGGTGTCGGAGCCGAACCAGGTGCCGAGCCGGCCGAAGCCGCAGATCACTTCGTCGATGACCAGCAGGATATCCCGCTCCGCCAGGATCTTCTTGATTTCCGGCCAGTAGGTTTCCGGCGGGATGATGACGCCGCCGGCCCCCTGGATCGGTTCGGCGATGAAGGCGGGCAACCTTGTCCTCGCCGATCTCGTCGATCTTCTCAGCCAGCTTGCGCGCCACCTGGATGCCAAACTCTTCCGGGCTCATGTCGCCGCCTTCGCCGTACCAGTAAGGCTGGTCGACGTGGTGGACACCCGGGACCGGCAGGTCGCCCTGGCCGTGCATGGCCTTCATGCCGCCGAGGCTGGTACCGGCGAGCGTCGAACCGTGGTAGCCGTTCCAGCGGCCGATGATGGCCTTTTTCTCCGGCTTGCCCATCTGGTCCAGTAGAAGCGCGCCATGCGGAAGACGGTGTCGTTCGCCTCCGAACCGGAGGAACAGTAGAACACCCGGTTCATGTGGGCCGGTGCGAGTTCGGCAAGTTTTTCGGACAATGCGACCGCGGGCGGATGGGTCGTCTTGAAGAAGGTGTTGTAATAGGACAGCTCGCTCATCTGGCGATGAACGGCATCCGCGATCTCCTGCCGGCCATGACCGACCTGCACGCACCAAAGCCCGGCCATGCCGTCGAGGATGCGGTGCCGTCGGAATCCGTCAGCCAGACGCCGTCCGCATGGGTAATGATCCGGCTGCCTTCCGCGTTCAGCGCCTTGGTATCCGTGAAGGGATGGATGTGGTGGGCAGCATCGGCTGCCCGCAAGGCCGCGGTCGGATAGATGTTGGATACAGCCGTCATTGGTAACTCCGTGGCGAAAGACTTGGGATGATCCGAAAGACTTCGGATCACACGTTGAGCAGGAGGTATTCCCGCTCCCAGGGACTGATGACCGACATGAAGGTTTCGAACTCTTCATATTTGATCGCGCGGTAGGTGGCGACGAACTTCTCGCCGAAGACCTCGATGATGTCGGCATTGTTCTCAAACAGGGCCAGGGCCTCCGGCAGGCCACGCGGCAGCGCCTTCAGCAGATGTCCGCAGTCGGTGGTCTGAGGCGCATCCGGCTTCAGGCCCTTCTGGATGCCGAGATAGCCGCAGGCGAGCGAGGCCGCGATGGCGAGGTAGGGGTTGGCATCTGATCCCGGGACCCGGTTTTCAAGGCGCCGGGCCTGGGCGTTGGAATAGGGCACGCGCAGCCCGACCGTGCGGTTGTCGTAACCCCAGTACACGTTCACCGGCGAGGTCGAATTGCGGGCAAAGCGCCGGTACGAATTGACGAAGGGCGCCATGATGCAGGTGACATAGGGCAGGTACTTCTGATGCCCGGCGATGAAGGACAGAAACTCAGGCGTTTCTTCGCCATTCTCGCCGGAGAAGATGTTCTTGCCCGTCGCCTTGTCGATCACCGACTGGTGGATGTGCATGGCCGAACCGGGCTGATTCGACATCGGCTTGGACATGAAGGTGGCATACATATCGTGCCGCAACGCGGCCTCGCGGATCGTGCGCTTGAACAGGAAGACCTGGTCCGCAAGTTCGAGGGATTGCCGTGGCGGATGTTGATCTCCATCTGCGCGGCCCCCTCCTCGTGGATGAGGGTGTCGATTTCCAGCCCCTGCTGTTCCGACAGGTCGTAAATGTCGTCGATGAGATCGTCGAATTCGTTGAGCGCCGAGATCGAATAGGACTGACGACCGACCTCGGGCCGGCCGGAGCGGCCCGTCGGCGGCTCGAGCGGATAGTCGGGGTCGGCGTTGGGCTTGACCAGGTAAAACTCGATTTCAGGCGCGACCACCGGCTCCCAGCCCTTTTCGTCGTAGAGCTTCAGGATGCGCTTGAGCACATTGCGCGGAGCGGTCTCCACCGGCGCGCCTTCACGCGTATATGCGTCGTGGATGAGCTGTGCGGTCGGGTCCGTTTCCCACGGCACCGAGGTCAGGGTTGCGTAATCGGGTCGGAAA
>NZ_CAXXSJ010000034.1:0-117985 GCF_963675095.2 uncultured Roseibium sp.
AGCTATTGGGGGTCTTTAATTCCCGTCACCATTGCCCGGACAAGGTTTTCGCCATGCTCGATGCTTGCGAAAACAACGCCCAGAACATGCAGGCCGACCAGGGCGATCGCCAGATTGGCCAAGAGCTCGTGAATTTCCTCGACCCATTCGACACCCCAATAGGCGTCGGTGGTCATCATGTAGCCGGTCAGGGCCGTGCCGCCGATGACGGCAATCAGCATCAGGACCATGGCTCCGCCGGCCGGATTGTGGCCGAGATACCTCTTGGCGCGGAATTTCACCGCATCGCGCAGATAGGCAATCACGGTCGAGGGCCGGTAGACGAAATCGGTAAAGCGGGCGTGTCTGGTGCCGACGAGGCCCCAGAGGATCCTGAACGTCAGCAGACCCGCGATCGCGTATCCGGCCGGTTCATGGATTTTCTGAACCTCGTCTCCTGTGAGCCACGCGACCGCAAACAGAACGACCAGCGACCAGTGGAAGATCCGGACCAGCGGATCCCAGACCCGGACGCCCGCGGTCTTTTGCCCGGCGGCCGGCGGCTCGGCGCCACCGGCCCGGACATCTGTGTCTGGCGCCGACATCAGTCGTCCTGATCGTTGCCCAGGATCTGGCCGGTCACCGGATGGACGATGGCCTCGATCCGCTTGCCGTTGGCGTCCAGCGCATAGACTTCATAGGCGCCGTCTTCCACCTTGACGCGGCGAACCTTGTAACCTTCGGCGGTCATCTTCTGGGTGATCTGGTCAACGGACATCCACTGATCGCGCGGAGCGTCGATCTTGGCATGGCCTTCGGAAGCGAGCGCGGCGCCGGCAAAACCGGACAGGGCGGCAACCAGGGTCAGGGCGGTCAGGGTCTTTTTCATCTTGTCACTCCATTCAGGGGCAGAACGGCGACTTGCCGTCCGATGAAGAGACAATGCCTGATGAGCGCTGACAGCCCGCTTCCGCCGAATGTCAGGGATTTGTCAGTTTCATTTCGATATAAAAAAGCCATGAAGACCCGATTTCGCCCACTCCTGCTCAGCCTCCTGACGGCCTGCGCCCTCGCCGCCGCAGAGCTTCCATCCTCCGTGCGCGCGGATGATGACGACGACCACGAACAGGCCCGGGCGGCGCTGCAGCAGCACAAGGCCCTGCCGCTGGCACAGATCCTGGAACAGATCCGCCCCAAACTCAGCGGACGGATCGTCGGCATCGAGTTCGAAGAGGAAGACGGACGCTATTTCTACGAAATCAAGACCGTGACGCCGGATGGACAGATACAGGAAGTTTATGTCGATGCCCGGACCGCGCAAATAGTGGAAGGCATGGCGGACTGATGCGCATTCTGGTTGTTGAGGACGAACCCCGGATCCTGGACGATATCGTCACCACCTTGGGAATGGCCGGTTACGTCGTGGAAACCGTCTCCGACGGGGAAGAAGCCTGGTTTCTCGGCGACACGGAAACCTATGACCTGATCATCCTGGACCTGGGCTTGCCCGGTCTCGACGGATTGACGGTGCTGAAACGCTGGCGGGCGGAAGGCCGTGACATGCCGGTGCTGGTGCTAACCGCGCGTGGCGCGTGGTCTGAACGGGTCGAGGGCATCGATGCGGGTGCGGACGACTATCTGCCCAAGCCGTTCCGCATGGAGGAACTGCTGGCGCGGGCACGGGCGTTGATCCGGCGCTCGGCGGGCATCAGCACACCGGTCATCGAAGCCGGTCCGCTCAGCCTCGACGTGAAGCAGATGCGGCTCACCCGCAACGGCGTACCCATCGCGCTGACGCCGCTTGAATACCGCCTTGTCACCTATCTGATGCACCACAAGGAACGGATCGTGCCGCCGACGGAGCTGCTGGAACACCTCTACGGCGATGACGATGCCCGCGACCCGAATGCCCTGGAAGCCGTCATGGCGCGGTTGCGCAAGAAGCTCGGATCGGGCGCAATCGAAACAAGGCGCGGTTTCGGCTATACAATCGCAGGAGACGAGGCGGCTGGAGAAAGCCCGCGATGACGAGAGGCTCCCTGCGCCTCCGACTGCTCCTGGCAGGAGCCCTTTCCATCCTGTTGGCGCTCGCGCTTTCGGCCACGGGCCTGACCGTCCTGTTCTACCGCCATGTCGAGCGGCGCGTGGATACCGAACTCGGCGTCTTTCTCGACCAGATCGTTTCGGGTCTTGCACAGAACCAGGAAACCGGCGCGCTCGAACTCACGCGGACACCGAGCGATCCCCGGTTCGAGGTCCCGCTTTCCGGTCTCTACTGGCAGGTTTCCTTCGACGACAAGGTGCTTAGGTCGCGGTCGCTGTGGGACAACGTGCTGCAATTGCCGGACGATGAACTGGCCCATGGCGCGCTGCACCGGCACGTCCTGCCCGGCCCGCTTTCCGAAGATCTGCTGACACTGGAGCGCAGCGTCAGGCTTTCCCCGCGTGCCGGTGGACAAACGGTTCGGGTCGCCGCCGCCATTTCGCTGGGTGACGTTCGGTCTGCGACCCGTGACTTTGCCTTCGACATGCTGCCTTACCTGATCCTGCTGGCGCTGTTCCTGATCGGCGCGGCCTATATTCAGGTCACCATCGGCCTCAGGCCACTGCACCGCATCCGGCAAAGGCTCAGGGCCATTCGCCAGGACCCGGACGCCCGCTTTGGCACCGCCGGCTTCCCCCAGGAAATCGAGCCGATGGCGCTCGAACTGGACACGTTGCTGACGGACCGGCAGGCGCGTATCGAGAAGGCGCGGGCCCGGGCGGGCGACCTGGCGCACGGCTTGAAAACGCCGCTGCAGGTTCTGCTCGGCGATGTGGAACGGCTTCGTACGGCCGGTCTGAACGACATCGCCGAGGACGTGGAACATGTGGCCCATACCATGCAGCGCCATGTGGAGCGGGAACTGGCACGCGCGAGGCTGGCAACCGGCACCGGCCAAGCCGTCTCGAACATTCGCGAGGCGGTCGACCGGGTGCTCTCCGTCGTCTCCAGGACACCGGCCGGAGCGGCACTCGACTGGGTGCTCGACGTGGACGAGCGGGCAAATGTGGTGATCGATCCGGACGATCTGGCAGAAGCCCTGGGCAACCTCATGGAGAATGCCGCCCGGCATGCCCGGTCGCGTGTCTCCGTCCGCACGCTTTCGGAAGGTGACAGGATCACGATCCGGATCGAGGATGACGGCCCCGGCATTCCCGAAGACCAGATCGAAAAGATGCTGAAACGCGGCGTCCGGCTGGATCAGTCGGCGAGCGGCACGGGCCTTGGCCTGGCCATCGTTCAGGAAATCGCCGAGGCCTGGGGTGGGACCTTCCGCCTTTGCCCACTGAAGCCGGGTCTGGCAGCCGAATTCGCCATCCATGCGATCGGCGGCAAGCCGGAAAGCGGCAAGACGCTCCGAGCGAGATAGCGCTACTCGGCAGCCTCTACCGCCCCGTCTTCCCCATCCTCTCGACGGGCCTCCAGAATCCGGCCGATGTTGATCTCGATCCAGTCGGCAAAGTCCCGCACTTTTTCCGCCGCCTCCCGGCCGATCGGGGTCAGCGTGTACTCCACGTGGGGTGGAACGACCGGATAGGCGTGCCGGTCGACGAAGCCATCCGTTTCCAGAACCTGTAGCGTCTGGGCCAGCATGCGCTCACTGACGCCGGAAATCTTCCTGCGCAACGCCGAAAACCGATACGGACCTCCAAGCAGCGCCATCAGTACGAGCACGCCCCAACGGCTGGTCAGATGCTTCAGGATTTCGCGCGACGGACATTTGTCGCTGAAAACCACGCCGCGCTGGTGCAAGCGTTCGGACAGCAGAATTCCGCCGTTTTCCTCATCCCATTGCGTGTCTGCCGGATCGCCGGTCATGTCGGTCTCCAGATTTTTTCAAACTTACATTTTTGTATGTACTTACGAATAATAAGTTTACAAGCCATATCGGACCTATCGGACATTTTTTGAATAGGAGATACGTCCATGATTGCCCTGACAGGCGCCAACGGTCAGCTCGGCCGGCTCGTAATCGACCATCTGAACAAGGCCGGTGTATCCGGCATCCGTGCGCTCGCCCGCAGCCCGGAAAAGGCTCAGGATCTCGCCAGCTCGACGGTTTCCGTCGTTCCTGCCGACTATGACAAGCCCGATACCCTCGCCGCCGCGCTTTCCGGGGTCGACAAGCTGTTGCTCATTTCCGGCAGCGAAATCGGCCAGCGTGCGCGTCAGCACACCGCGGTGATCGATGCCGCGAAAGAGGCCGGCGTTTCCTTCATCGCCTATACGAGCATCCTGAATGCCGATACCTCGCCGATGATCCTTGCCAGGGAACACCGTGAGACCGAAGCCGCTTTAAAAGCCTCCGGGATCGCGTATGCGCTCCTGCGCAATGGCTGGTACCTGGAAAACTACGCCGGATCGGTCGCCTCGGCGCTGGAACACGGCGCGGTTGTCGGCAGTGCCGGAAGCGGCAAGATCGCAGCGGCCAGCCGGAGCGATTATGCGCAGGCCGCGGCGGCTGTCCTCGCAGGCGACGACACATCGACCCGCACCTACGAGCTGGCCGGCAGCAGCGCCTTTACGCTCGCAGACATGGCCAGCGAAATTTCCGCACAGGCCGGGCGCGAGATCCCGTTCAACAACCTGCCGGCGGACGTCTACGCGGGCATTCTGGTTCAGGCCGGCTTGCCGCAGGCCTTCGCCGACATCCTGGCCGACTCGGATACGGCCGCAGCCGGTGGCGCGCTCTACAGCGAAAGCACGGATCTGGAAGATCTGATCGGGCACCCGACCGTGTCCCTGAAACAATTCGTGCAGACACAGGTCGGCTGATCCGTCTGCACTTGACCTTCGGCGGGAGCCCCCTTCCCGCCGAAGGTCTCCCGTCTGCAAAACGATGGGACCATTCATTTCTCGGCTTGGGACATGCATCAAAGTTTTTGATTAGTGCAGGATGGCGGCACCTGATACGCAAATATGTCCAGGGTCAGGACCCATTAATCAGATTGGAATGGTATGAGCCGATTTGTTCGGATACGAGGCGGAAGTTCGCAGGAAACCGTCCGGTTTTCCAGAACTTGCAACGCTGTAGCCGGGCAAATCGGCCATATCCTGAAAGGACGCCGAAACGGCTTCGATCTGCGGCGTCGAACCGCTCAACCGGGCAGGGAGCCCGCTTTTCGCGTCTCTCCTTGCAGCTCTTTGCCGTTTACGGCGCCATTTCAACCTGATTAATGGGTCCTGACCCTAGTTCAAGAGCCGCTCATGACATCCGCAACCGCTGACCCCTACGCCCCGGACGGCGCCTACGCCTGGTTCCGACTGGCGATCTCGATCCTGTTGTCTACCATCGGCGGATCAGGCATCTGGGCGGTGGTCGTCGTCCTGCCGGCGGTTCAGGCGGATTTCGGCGTCGACCGGGCCGATGCCTCCATATCCTATACCTTCACCATGCTGGGATTTGCCGCCGGCAATGTCTTCGTCGGCCGCTGGGTGGACCGGTGGGGGATCGTCTGGCCCGTGATCGGCTCGGCCGTCGCTCTCAGCGCCGGCTTTGCCCTGGCCGGCCTGTCGAACGGCATCTGGACCTTTTCCCTGGCCCAGGGCGTTCTGGTGGGTGCCGGGACGGGCGCGACCTTCGGGCCGTTGATCGCCGACCTGTCGCACTGGTTCAACAAACGCCGGGGCATCGCGGTCGCTGCGGCCGCCTGCGGCAATTACCTCGCCGGCGCGCTGTGGCCGTCCTTCATCAAATGGTCGCTCGGCTCCGGCGATTGGCGCACGACCTATTTCATGATTGCCGCGATCTGCATCGTCGCCATGCTGCCGCTGGCGCTGATGCTGCGCCGGCCGCCGCCGGAAAGCGCCAGATCGGCGGACATGCCGGCCACGGGCAAATTCGGCGCACTCTCAACCGGGCTGTCGCCGCGGACGCTTCAGATCCTGCTGATCTTCGCCGGGCTCGGCTGCTGTGTCGCCATGTCGATGCCGCAGGTGCACATCGTCTCTTATTGCGTCGATCTCGGTTACGGGGTCGCGCGCGGCGCGGACATGCTGGCGATCATGGTCGGCGGAGGTGTCGTCAGCCGGCTTCTGTCCGGGTTCCTGGCCGATGCCATCGGCGGTGTCAAAACCCTCCTGATCAGCTCCGTGGCCCAGTGCCTCGCCCTGTTCCTGTTCCTGCCCTTCGACGGGCTCGCATCGCTTTACCTGGTGTCGCTGATCTTCGGCCTGTCCCAGGGCGGCATCGTGCCTTCCTACGCGATCATCGTGCGCGAATATCTGCCCGCCCGCGAAGCCGGCCAGCGGGTCGGGCTGGTGATCATGGCAACCATCCTCGGCATGGCGCTCGGCGGCTGGATGTCCGGCTGGATCTACGATCTCACCGGCTCCTATCAGGCCGCCTTCCTGAACGGCATCGCCTGGAACATCATGAACATCTCGATCATGACCTTCATCCTGTTCAAG
The DNA here is from genome assembly GCF_963675095.2 of uncultured Roseibium sp. Taxonomy (GTDB): domain Bacteria; phylum Pseudomonadota; class Alphaproteobacteria; order Rhizobiales; family Stappiaceae; genus Roseibium. The sequence goes on from NZ_CAXXSJ010000034.1 coordinate 6,434, forward strand.
GGACGGGTCAGGACGGCTGTCGCCTGAGGTTTATTTGCCCTTTTCGTGCCCGTCGTCGGCCTTGTGCTGCTTGTGATGCGGCTGGTCATAACGTTGTGCGATCGCCGTCGCCACGCCGACGAAGAGCCCGATCCCGACGAAAACATAGGCCATGGTGAAGAGCTTCCCCACATCGGTCTTTGGCGAGTAATCGCCATAGCCGACGGTCGCCAGCGTGATCACACAGAAATACAGGCTGTCGAACAGGCTCCAACCCTCGACCCGGTGATAGAAGAAGGCCCCGCCTGCCAAAACCAGTATCAGGATACCGACGGCGTAGCGAAGCGGCGTCTTGTACCACTCATCCCGGATCCAGTTCAGCAGGCGGCGAAGCCTGGGAAAAAAGACACGCATTCGGTTCTCCTCGCCGGCCTTCTCTTCGCCGATCTGAGCGAGAACCGTCCGGCCGGATGAAACGCAGAGCAGCACCATAGCTGATTCATCCGCCGGGTTCGGTGCCCGGATGTTTTTTTCATGTCCCGGGTTGCATCGATTAAATCGTTCCCCTTGCCTTCGCTACCGGAAACCCCTACCTCGGGCTCATGACAAAACAGCCTGCTCCCCCGCGCGCCGAAGCGCGTCCCCTCACCCTTGAAACCCACGGAATTCAGCGCCAGGACGACTATGCCTGGCTGCGGGCCGACAATTGGCAGGAGGTGATGCGCGACCCGTCTGTGCTTGCCGCCGATATTCGCGCCTACCTGGAGGCGGAGAACGCCTATCAGGAAGCCATCATGGCTCCGACCGAGGCGTTGCAGGAGACGCTTTATTCGGAAATGCGCGGTCGTATCAAGGAAGACGATAGCTCGGTTCCCGCCCCCGACGGTCCCTATGCCTATGGCATCAAATACGTGACCGGCGGCCAGCATCCGCAATTCGTTCGAACCAACCGGGACGGATCTGGCGAAACAGTGCTGCTGGACGGCGACAAGGAAGCGGAAGGCAAGGCCTATTTCCGGATCGCGGGCGCCAGTCATTCGGCTGATCACGGTATGCTCGCCTGGTCCTTCGACGACAAGGGCTCGGAATTCTTCACCCTGCGCCTGCGCGATCTGACAACGGGGAAGGATGCGGACTACGACCTCAAGGATACCTTTGGCGGCGGGGTCTTTTCTGCGGACGGCAGGTATCTGTTCTACGTCCGCCAGGACGAGAACCATCGCCCGTCGAAGCTGTATCGCCACGAAATCGGCACAGATCCGGCCACCGATGTCCTCGTCTACGAGGAACAAGACCCGGGCTTCTTCATGAGCGTCGCCAAGACCCAGTCCGGCGACACGATCCTGATCCATATCCACGATCACGAAACCTCGGAAGTCCGGACGATTTCGGCCCACAGTCCGCTGGATCCGCCGCATCTGATCGCAGCGCGCGACACCGGGGTCGAATACTCCGTCGAGGATAACGGCGAGCTCTACTACATCCTGACCAATGTCGACGGGGCGGAAGACTTCAAGATCGTCACCGCGCCCAAAGCGACGCCGGGCCGGGAGTTCTGGACCGATCTCGTGCCGCACAAACCCGGCCGGCTGATCCTGTCCCATGACGTCTACAAGACCTTCATGATCCGGCTGGAGCGTGAGGACGGCCTGCCGCGGATTGTCATCCATCGGCTCGTGGACAACATTGAGCACCGGATCGCCTTCGACGAAGAAGCCTATTCGCTGGGGCTCAGCGGCGGCTACGAATTCAACACGACCGTGATCCGCTTCTCCTATTCCTCCATGACCACGCCGTCCCGGGTTTACGACTACAATGTCGAAACCCGCGAGCGGGTCTTGCGCAAGGAGCAGGAAGTGCCCTCCGGCCATGATCCGGACGACTATGTCACGCGCCGGCTGCATGCGCCCGCGGCCGACGGTGAAACCGTGCCGGTGTCCCTGCTCTATCACAAGGACACGCCGCTTGACGGTTCCGCGCCCTGCCTGCTTTACGGCTACGGCGCTTACGGAATGTCCATTCCCGCAAGTTTCAGCACTGGCGCCCTGTCGCTTGTGGACCGGGGCTTCGTCTATGCCATTGCCCATATCCGCGGTGGCAAGGATAAGGGGTTCGCCTGGTACAAGGCCGGTCGGCGGGAAAACAAGAAGAACACCTTCACCGACTTCATTGCTGCGGCCGATCACCTTGCGGTGGAGAATTTCACCGCTCATGACCGGATCATCGCGCAGGGCGGATCCGCCGGAGGCCAGCTGATGGGGGCCGTCGCGAATATGGCGCCGGAGAAATTCGCCGGCATCATTGCGGAAGTGCCATTTGTCGACGTTCTCGCCACGATGCTCGACGATACATTGCCGTTGACACCGCCGGAATGGCCCGAATGGGGCAATCCGATTACGGACGAAGCGGCTTACAAATACATCGCCTCCTATTCGCCCTATGACAATGTAGGGGCAAAGGACTATCCGGCGATCTTCGCCGTCGGCGGACTGACCGACCCGAGGGTCACTTATTGGGAACCCGCAAAATGGGTCGCAAAGCTGCGATCCCAAAAGAGCGGCGACAGCCTGCTGATGCTGAAGACAAACATGGAGGCCGGTCACGGCGGCGCCTCCGGCCGTTTCGACAGCCTGAAGGAGGTCGCGCTCGTTCAGGCCTTCGCGCTGATGGTGGCGGGAAAGGCCTGACTTCCGGCATATACGAAAGAGAGCCAGCGCCGAATGGGTGGGGCTTGGCGCTGACTCCAAGATCTGTCCGAGCAAGATGACAGACAGTTGCCACGGGCCGATTGGTCCGTGGGATGGGGCCACTCAAGATCCGACGTAAGGCTCTTGCCTCTTTCCGCCGAACTGACAGGCCGTCCGTTCTCAGGCGGACTTGGTTATCTGGCGGACCTGGTTATCAGGCAGACTTGCAGGTCTTGATGCCGAGCACCGTATAGGCCGGGCACCAGCCGATCAGGGCGGTGACGATCGGAACCACGCCGATCCAGGCAACCCATTTCCAGGTGATTTCGGCCGGACCGAGCAGAGCAAAGAGCACCAGCGCGATCCCAACGATGAGACGCAGGATGCGGTCGACAGAACCCATGTTTTTCATAATGAAGACCCTCTTGATTAAGCCGAACCCAGACCAAGCCGGCTCGAACAACCCTTGATAATGCGTTCTTAGGCCGAAAGTGGATTGCGGGTCTGTGACTTAGTCACTCAAGGGGACACAAAACCTTATTCGCCGTTCATCCGGATCTGGCGTAACGCCTCCGGCTTCATCACCCGAATGGTGCCGCGCTGACGCTCCAGGATGCCTGCGTCGGACAATTTTCCCAGTTTCCGGGTGACGACTTCCCGCACGGAGCCCAATTCGGCGGCCAGTTCGGCCTGGGTCGCCGTCACGGTTCCGTCAGGCCCTGCCCGCTCCAGCAGAGCGCTGCGAGACGGGCATCCAGCGGATGGAAAACCGCATCTTCCATCGTGTGCAAGATATCGGTGATGCGGTGTCCGAACCCCTGAAACACCATCTTGCGGAAGGAATCCGACATCTCGATCAGGCGGAACACGGTCGCGGCCGGAATAAGAATGGCCCGCGTCGCCACTTCCGTCACACCGGTTGCCGCGTAAGGGTCCTCACCGAACAGGCAGGCGGTTGTCAGCGCACAACTTTCGCCGGCACCGACCCGGTAAAGCAGGATCTCCCGGCCGGTGTCCGAAGTCATGACGACCCGCACCGAGCCGTCCTCGACCATGATCCAGCCAGCGCAGACCGAACCGGGGCGAGAAAACCGTCGTCCCGGGGGGCAAATCGACGATCCGAAGCGCTCCGGCGACGCGTTGTCGTTCACCGTCCGGCAGGTCCGACAGGCCAAGACGGTCAAGAAACCGCAGCATCGATCATTGAAAAACCCCGCCCCTTCTTCCGGCCCAGTCACCGATAAGACCTCATTTACGTGCAGTCGCATAGACTTCCGTGGTGACAAGGCATATATCAAATGCGCCGTCCGAACGATATGCTACGAGGATCGGAGGAAACCGGTGCCCGGTCATACTACAAGGAGCTACCCGATGAAAAAACGCATGGCTGCAATCCTGGCAGGCGCGTTCATGTCCTTTACCGTGTCGGCTCCGATGGCCCAGGCCGGTTTTCTCGAAAGGCTTCTGTTCGCGCCGACTTATGACCCGACCAAGGTACCGGAGATTTACGGCACCAAATACGACTGCCGGAGCTTCCAGGCTTCAGGCAAGACCGGTTGGAAGGGCATTGTCAGCGGTCGGATCAACGACTTCGAGCGCACGCTCGTTCGCTCCCGCGCCGGCTGCTTCCAGACACAGCAGGAATGCCAGACCTTCATTACCTACATGCAGGGCTATTTCGACTTCACCACCTACGCCGGCTGCGATCCGTTCCCGCGGAAATAATGACCAGAGCGAAACCCGTTTAAATGACCGGAAGGACGGACAGTCTGCCCGGTCATGTCCGGCTGTTTCTTGCCGGCGACGTGATGACCGGCCGCGGCATCGACCAGGTTCTGCCCCACCCGAACGATCCCCGCCTCCACGAACACTTCGTCAAACGGGCAACCGACTATGTTCACCTTGCCGAGCGTGTGAACGGGCGAATTCCGGCGCCGGTCGGCTTCCGCTACATCTGGGGCGATGCCCTGGCCGAACTGGAGCACCGGGCTCCAGACCTGCGGATCGTCAATCTCGAGACGGCAATCACCACAGCGAACCGACCCGCCCCGAAAGGCATCCACTACAAGATGAATCCGGCGAATACCGCGGTGCTCACCGCTGCCGGCCTGGACTGCTGCACGCTCGCCAACAACCACGTCATGGATTGGCAGTCCACGGGTCTCCTCGACACACTGGCAACGCTGGACGAAACAGGTATCAAACGGACCGGAGCCGGGCGGGACCTGGCCGAAGCCGCAGCACCGGCCATTCTGGCCGTGCCTGGAGGCCATATCCTCGTATTTGCGTTCGGCACTCCCGAAAGCGGCGTTTCCGCTGAGTCGGCGGCAAGCAAAACCCGGCCCGGCATCAATTTTCTGGATACAGCCTGTGCTCGGACAGCATCAGCCATCGCCGCGCAGGTCTCGACCTTCAGGCAGCCCGGAGATGTGGTCGTGATGTCGCTGCATTGGGGCGATAATTGGGGGTACGACATCCCGCAGGCACACATGACTTTCGCGCGTGCGCTGATCGACGCGGACGGCGCCGACATCATCTTCGGCCACTCCTCCCATCATCCGCGCGCCATGGAGGTCTACAGGGAAAAACTGATCCTTTACGGCTGCGGCGACTTCATCAACGACTATGAGGGCATCACGGGTAACGAGGCCTATCGCAGCGATCTGGTGCTCATGTATCTGCCCTCGCTGCGGCAGAAAGACGGAACGCTTGAAGGTCTGCGTCTCGTCCCCTTCCGGATCCGCAAATTCCGGCTTCACCAGGCCGATCGAGACGAAGCGGAATGGATCTGCCGCGTTTTGAACCGCGAAGGCAAGCGTTTCGGGTCCCGCTTGTACCTTGAGACGGATAACAGCCTCACGCTGGCATGGGATTGAGGATCCGACCGGATACCAGAACGAAAATCGAAGCCTTCAATGGGCCGGAACGGCTTTCAGATAAGCGGCGATCGCCTCCCGGTCGGAGGCGGGAAGCTTTGCCATGTTCTCCTGGACGGACACCATTTCACCGCCGACACTGTCGTAGTCGGGCGTGAAGCCCGATTCCAGATAATAGGCGATATCCGATGCGCTCCAGCTGGAAATCCCGCCTTCTCCCGAGGTGATGTTGGGAACTTTCCCCTCGCCTGCCGCGGCCGGCGCTCCCGCCAGCCAGAGGGTCTTCTCCAAACCGCCAATGGCGTTACGAGGTGTGTGGCACTCACCGCAATGACCGAGTCCTTCCACCAGATAACGGCCGCGGTTGAGAATGCTCAGTTCCGTGTCTCCGTGTAGCTGATCCTCCGGAACAACCGGGGCACTATCGAGATAGAGCCGTTTCCAGAGCCCCACGCCCCTGCGGATATTGAAGGGAAAGCCGAGCTCATGGCCGGCGGCTTTACCGCTGACCGGCGGCAGGGACTGCATGAAAGCAAAGAGATCGGAGACGTCCTGCGGCTTCATGCGGGCATAGGAGGTGTAAGGAAAGGCCGGATAGAAGTTCTTCCCCTCCGGTGACGTGCCTTTCAGCATGGCATCGGCGAATTCGGCGAGCGTCCATGCGCCGATCCCGTCTCGGGGATCGCTAGAGATATTCGGTGCGACAAAGATGCCGAACGGCGTATCCAGACGCTGTCCGCCGCCGAGGCCGAGCTTCGCCTCTCCCTTTGCTCCGGCAGGTGCATGGCACGATGCGCAGCCGCCGGCCCAGAATATCAGTTCGCCCCGCCCGGCATCGCCGGCCCGCAGGTTCGCGACAACCTCCTCCGGCAGATGCTCGGGCGCAGACAAGAACCAGCCTGCCGCTGCAGCGGCAATTCCCAGAACGACGATTGCAGCGACAAGCTTTCTGAACATGACAAGCCTTTCTGTGAAGTCCTATTTCTTCACACGATAGGCTTCATGGCAGGACTTGCAATTGCCCATGACCGGCCCCATCGCCGCCTTGAAAGCATCAAGGTCTGCCGGGCCGTCCTTGCCAGAGGCCGCCATGGCAGCACCTGCATCGGCCGCAAACTTGTCCAGAGCCGCCTGATAGCCGGCTGCATCTTCCCAGATTTTCGGGGATGCGGTGGTATCGCCCATGTCCGAGCCTTCCGGGAAAAACGTCCCGAAAGCAGAAGCGGCCGCCACCATGGTCGCGATCGCGGATTTGCCTGCTGCAGGCGAATAGGCAACCTCACCCTTCATCATGCCGCCGCTCAGACCGGCCGCGGCCCCGACGGAATCCATAATATGTTTACGCACGGCTATCGGATCATCGGCCGCCATCGCCGTCATTCCACTCAGGCACAAAGCCGCGACACCAAGTACAAGCTTACGCATGGTCCTCTCCTCTTCAAACGCTTTCGATCCCACCCTGTCCCATTGAGGACTAACTCTCCGTTGATTTGAAATCACGGACCTGTGAGGTTGGGTGGAACCAATTGACGCACTGTCAACGGAGCGGAAACAAAACTTATAAAAAACCCCGGCGCCGGGCAATTATCCCGGGCCGGGGTTTACAATACGGAACGTCCGTTTCAGATCAGGAAGCGGCTTCGTAGAGTTCCAGGACGTAGTCCCAGTTGATCATGTTGTCGACGAAGGCTTCCAGGTACTTCGGCCGCGCGTTGCGGTAGTCGATGTAGTAGGAATGTTCCCAGACGTCGCAGCCGAGCAGCGGCGTCGCACCGTGAACCAGCGGGTTTTCACCGTTCGGGGTCTTCATGATTTCCAGCTTGCCGCCCTTGAGCGCAAGCCAGGCCCAACCGGACCCGAACTGGGTGGCACCGGCAGCCAGGAAATCAGCGCGGAACTTGTCATAGCCGCCCAGATCGCTGTCGATCTTGGAAGCCAGCACGCCCGGAAGCGAGGTGCCGCCGCCGTCCTTCTTCATCCACTTCCAGAAATGGATGTGATTGTAGTGCTGGGCAGCATTGTTGAACAAGCCCGGGTTCTTGCCGAAGCTTTCCTTGACGACGTCTTCCAGCGACTTGCCTTCCAGGCCGCTGTCCTTCAGCAGGTTGTTGCCGTTGGTCACATAGGCCTGATGGTGCTTGTCGTGGTGATATTCGAGCGTTTCAGCCGACATGTACGGGCTGAGGGCATCATAGGCATAAGGGAGATCGGGAAGTTCAAATGACATGGCATGTCCTCCTGTGGGGCAGCGTCCCGACCGACCTTCTTCATGCGGGGGCACATGAAAACGAAAAGCCGATCGATCTTGTAGTTTCAGACCATCCTGTCCGCGTTCGAATGAACGCCGGATGCTCTCAGCGGGTCGCAGGTAAAAATACGACCCGCTTCGAGGGGCAACATAGGAGCCTTCACCGCTCCCGGCAACGCCCAAACGCCAAATAAAAAAATATTTTTATTGTTTTATTGATACCGCAGTCCCGGTCCGCCAGCGCGGACCCCCAGCGCGTCAAAGCAGATGGGAGGACGGAGCGAGGAAGTCGATCGCCGGTACCCGCTTAATCCTTGAAAGCATCGGAGATCAGCCGGTCGTCGAAGGTCCCGGAGGGCAAGGTTCCTTCGACCGCATAGACGTAGAGCGCCGCCTTGAGGATCGAGCCAAGCGTGGAGATCACCAGCGTCGACAGGAAAAAGAACAGGATGCCCATCAGCCAGAGGACCGAAGCGAACAGCGGACGCGCCTCGAACTGGGCGCCGCCCGCAAGGGCGCACAGAAAGCCGCCCGCGAACGGGATGAGATAAAGGGCGGAAAGACCGAAATGGGATATCAGCGCCTCGCCCCATGTTTTCCGCAGGATGCCGATCGACCGGGAGACCGCTTCGATGGGGCCGACGCGTTCAACGACAAGGACAGGAACGGCGAAATAGGTCGCGATTTTCCACCCCGTCCCAATGAAACCCATGATGAACCGGGCAAGCCCCTTCGAGCGGTCCTCGATCATGTCCAGAATAAAGCCGATGCTGGCGGCGAACAGCGACCAGGCCAGGATATTCGGCAGGTTCCGGACGGACGATCGCAAGCCGTCCATGACCGTGGGATCCCCGCCGGCAAAACGGATCATCGCGCAGGTCACAAGAGCGGCATTGAAGAAGATCACCACGAAATAGCAAACGAAATAGACCCCGAACATCGCGGCAAGAAACCAGGGCTCCTGGGTAACGTCCGGATTTTCGGCAAGCATCTGACGGAAGGCCTCCAGCTGACCGTTTGCCGCCAACGGACCAATTCCGGCGGCAAACAGCACGCCGAGCGCCAGCAAGCTCAGGAGCGGAAAGACCAGCATTTCCTTATCCATCATGAGCACACGGAAGCAGGCCCCGCCGAGCGCCATGGCCCGTTCGAATTTCGCCAGAAAATTCATGACCGCAAAAGCGCCTTCTACTGCCGGCGGAGACGCCGGCACCCCAGAAACCGGGCGCTATTTGAACAGAGCTTCGTTGTTTTTATCTGAATCAATCCAAAGCGGTCCCGCGTTGCTCTTGCGGCAACAGCAACTGCGCCTCTAGGGTACGGACCTCTTGGACTTTTCAGAGACATCCGTTGCCCGGTTCGCAGCCATCCCATTCCGCCACAACGGCACCCCTCCGCCTCGCGCTCGGGGGCGCTCTTGCGCTTGCCGCCGCCATGGGAATCGGGCGGTTCGTTTACACGCCCATCCTGCCGTTCATGGCCGATGGCGTTCCGCTGTCTGCGGCAGATGCCGGATTTGTCGCCTCGGCCAATTTCCTCGGCTATCTCGCCGGTGCGCTCGCGGGATCGGTCGGCCGGCTGCCCGGTAGCCCGCGAAACTGGTTTCTTTCGGCGCTGTTCGCCAGCGCGGTGACGTCCGCTGCCATGGGATGGGCCGACGGGCTCACCGCGTTCGCCGCCTTACGTTTCCTGGGTGGGTTCGCCAGCGCGTTCGTGCTGGTCTTTTCCTCCGCCCTGGTGCTGGAACAACTTGCCAAAGCGGGACGTGTGGGCCTTTCCGCCCTGCATTTTGCCGGCGTCGGTTCCGGCATCGCGTTCTCAGCCGTCCTGATTGCCGTCCTCGCAGGCTCCGGACTTTCCTGGCGCCAGCTCTGGTTTGGCAGCGGCATCGCGACGCTGGCGCTCCTTACCGCCATTGCCCTGCTGATCCCCAGCGACAAAAGCGCCCGGGTTACGCCAGTAGAGATAACGCCCGCCGCCAACAGAAAAAGCGCGGCCCTTTCGGCCGACCTCCTCCGCATCGTTATCGCTTATGGTCTTTTCGGCTTCGGCTATGTGATCACCGCGACCTTCATCTCGGTTATCGCCCGCGACACTCCGGGTCTTCAAAGTGCCGAAGCCTTTGTCTGGCTTACCGTCGGCCTGTGCGCCGCGCCGTCTGTTCTGGTCTGGAACAGGATTTCGGCAAGGGTTGGCCTCCGACAGGCCTATGCCGCTGCCTGCCTCGCACAAGCCGCCGGCGTCACCCTGAGCGTCGTTGCCGGAACGCCGTTCCTCATGCTGCTTGCCGCCGCCCTGCTCGGGGCGACCTTCATGGGGATTACCGCTCTCGGCCTGATCGAAGCCCGGCGGTTGGCGAGCGGCGATCCCAGGCGCATCCTTGCGGTCATGACCGCCAGTTTCGGCCTCGGCCAGGTGGTCGGTCCGTGGTTCGCCGGCCTCAGCCATACCTTGACCGGGAACTTCAAGGCCGCGTCCTTTGCCGCGGCCGGAGCTCTGGTCGTTGCCGGCTTGCTGGTTTTCGTTCGCGGAAAACCGCGACCGAAGGAAAGCCCGAGACCGGTCGTTCCTGACTGGGAAAGCCTGCGTGCCCAGCTCCTGTCGGAAGGCAAGACCGACCTTGTCGATGCCATCGAAACGCTGCGGGCCGAGGGCGGCAAGATCGACGCCGTCCGGCAACTCCGCGAAAATGGCTACCTGAAGGACTAGGATCCGCTCCAATCAGCCTCAGCCGTGGGCGAAGTCCCAATAGAGCTCGCGTGCCTTGGCCGCGATCGGGCCGGGCTGGATATCGCGCGTCTCGATCCGGTTGATCGGAACGACCTTGTTGTAGTTCCCAGTGGAGAAGATCTCGTCGGCATCCAGAAACTCTTCGTAGCGCAGCGTGCGCTCGTGCACCGTATATCCGGCATCGCGCAGGAGCTTGATCACCCGGAAGCGGGTGATCCCGGCCAGGAAGGTTCCGTTCGGCACCGGCGTATGCACCACACCGTCCTTTGCCATGAAGATGTTGGCAGACGTGAGTTCGGCCACATTACCCAGCATGTCGAGGACGACCGCGTTGTCGAACCCCCTTCCCTTTGCTTCCGCCATGGCGCGAGCGTTATTCGGATAGAGACAGCCTGCCTTGGCATTGACCGGCATGGTTTCGATCGTCGGGCGGCGGAAATGGGACAGGGTGACGGACGTAGCCGCTTCCTTGCCGGCCATGGGCGCATCGAACAGGCACATGCAGAAGCGGGTGCTCTCCGGGTCGGCGGCAATCACACCGGCGCCGTCGCCTTCCGCCCAGTACATGGGCTTGATGTAGAGCTGCTTGTCGGGGGAGAACTTCTTCGCCCCTTCCAGGGCGAGTTCCATCATTTCGCCGACCTGCATGGTCGGTTTCAAGGCCAGTGCCAGGGCGGAATCGTTGACCCGCTGGCAATGGAGATCGAGGTCCGGCGTAGTGCCTTCGAAGTAGCGGGCCCCGTCGAAGACGCTGGAACCGAGCCAGGCCGCATGGGTGCGCGGGCCCATCATCGGCGGATTGCCCTCGTGCCAGGTCCCATCGATCCAGGTCCAGGTTTCGCTCCAGCCGCTCATGGTCGTTTCCTCATCACATACTTTGGACGTACGGCAAAAAACGACTTTCATGTGCCTCAGTCAACACCTTCTCAGGAGTGCGACAAGATTGCCCGGATCCTTTTCCGGAAGACCCTGATCGGGAATGATTTATTTCGCACAGACCCTTAACCGGGAAAATTTTTTCAGAGACCCTGTGCAAGGTCTGGCAGCCGAACGCCCGAGTGCTCGACGTTTCCGGTTAATGCGGTCCTGGATGGAATCCGGCAAATGTTCATGATATGTCCAAAGCAATCTTTCAGTGGGAGGACCGGAAATGGAACAGCGTATAAGCCTCGTTACCCTTGCCGTCGAAGATGTCGACGCCGTCGCTGCATTCTTCGAGAACGGCCTCGGCTGGGTCCGCTCAGGCGGAGAAGGTGATGTCGCCTTCTATCAGACAGGTGGCAGCATACTGGCGCTCTATGCGCGCAAATCCCTGGAAGAGGAAATCGGCCGCGCCTTGCCCGCCGATACACTAGGCGGCATGACCATTGCCTGGAACGGCCGCAGCGAAGCGGACGTGGACATGGTGTTTCAACAGGCGGTCGATGCCGGTGCCGAGCCGGTCAAGCATCCGGACAAGGTCTTCTGGGGCGGATATTCCTCCTATGTCGCCATTCCCGGCGGCCATCTCCTTGAAATCGCTTACAATCCATTCTGGCCGATCGACGCGGATGGAAACATCGCTATTCCTGTCAAATAGTCCTGATTGCGACCATTGTGCTAGGTCGAGCGGCTTGACGGCCCCTATTTGAGGTAGTCTTCTGCAGCCACCCATTCATCGGGACTGGTCTGGAGAGTGAAATGGCCCACGCGGCTTATGTTTTCGATGCCTACGGCACCCTGTTCGACGTGCATGCGGCGGTCCGCAAACACGCGGAGAAACTGGGTCCCGATTCCCAGCGCCTGTCCTCCCTCTGGCGGGAAAAGCAGCTGGAGTATTCCTGGATCCGCGCCCTGATGGGCGGCCAGTACCTGGATTTCTGGACCCTCACCCAGCAGGCGCTTGACACTGCCTTCGCTTTGGTTCCGAGCGCCGACAAATCCCTGCGCGACGAGCTTCTCAACGCCTATTGGACGCTCGACTGCTATCCGGAGGTTCCCCAGGTGCTGACCAACCTGAAGGCCACCGGTGCGAAGATCGCCATCCTGTCAAACGGATCGCCGGCCATGCTGGATGCCGCGGTGAAAGCCTCCAACCTGGGCGATCTGTTCGATGACGTGTTTTCCGTCGACGAACTGAAGACCTACAAGACCGATCCCCGGGTCTACGAAATGGTCACCACCCACTATCGGATCTATCCGGACACGGTGTCGTTCCAGTCCTCCAACCGGTGGGACGTCGCCGGCGCAACCGCTTTCGGTTTCCGGACCGTCTGGATGAACCGCACCGGCATGCCGGACGAGTATCTCGACCTCTCCCCCGCCGCGGTCCTGAACGACCTTACCGGTTTGCAGGCTCTGGGTTAGACGCCCCTTGCGACAGCTCAAAGCGCCCGGTTCGGTTTCGCAGTAGCAATCATGCTGACCGAGAGGCAGACGGTTCTCTCCGAACGCTTCTTAGAATCCTGCGATGCGGGGGTTAGTGCGATGAAACGGCTGACGGCATTTCTTTTCCTGCTCATTCTGGCGGCCGTCGATCCCGTCGGTGCGCAGGAAACCGATCCCCATGCGATCTACGAACAGAGTTGCGCGCGATGCCACGCGGCGCATGCGGGCGACTTCGTCCATGACCGGCTCGACCTGAAGGAAGGCCGGCTCGTCAGCACCTCTTCTGGCAAAGATGTCGAAGCGTTCCTGAGCGGCGGCCACGGTCGCCTTGAGGCTGCCGAGCGGCAGATCCTCATCGATCAGCTGATTGCCATTCGCCAATCGGGCCGGCTTTTTCACGACAAGTGTCTCACCTGCCATGACCGCGCCGTGGAATTCGCCCGCTCGAGGCTGATCGTAAAAGACGGCGTTCTTGTGGGACGGTATTCGGGAGAAGACACGGGCCAATTCCTGCGCGGACACGGCCGGCTGACGCCCGACGAAGTCGACACGATGATTGACGTCCTGAAGCGGCAGCTTCAAACGCCGGCGAACTGAACCCGGCCGGCGCCGGAGCACAATGCATACGTCCGGCAAGCCTCGCGCAATCATCATCAGCGATCCTTCAATTCCCCCGACCAACCGGGGTTGGCAGCTGACCGGATCTTTCAATCCCTGCCCGATAGCCCGGTCAGCTGCCGCCCCAACCAGAGGGCAAAAAGACCATGACGAAACGAGAACAACGCGCCCATCCCAGACGCAAGACGCGCCTGCGCAGCGGCAAGATCGCCGACCTGACCGACCGCTTCTTAAGCGAATGCACGATCTTTGACCTGTCTGCAGGCGGCTGCCGCCTGCTCGTCCCGGACCATGTGGCGCTGCCTGAGGAAATCCTGATCTTCGACGATCTGGACAAGTCCATCGCCCTGGCCCGCATCGCCTGGCGGGACGGCAAGCAGCTCGGCGTCGCCTTCGAGATCCCGCCGGCCCCGGTGTCTCTGTTCAAGGCCCAGCGCTTGCAGGCCCTTCAGTACAATTATTATGCGGTGGTCGAAGGCGACTAGGGTCAGGGCCCAAGACGCCCCCGTGCCTATTGCGCCGGCGTGCTGAACGGCCTGCCTTTTTCCACGATGTGCGTGGTGTAGGCAACGAGCGGCGTGTCACCGGTGTTGGTCAGGCCGCCATGAACCTTGCCGGCCGGGAAGAAACCGGCCATGCCCGGCTTGAACGTGATCACCTTGCCATTGGGCGCGGTCATGGCCCCGCCCTCGAACACCACCATGTGCTCGTCACCGAAATGGGTGTGCAGCGGGATCATGGCCCCCGGCGGGACTTCCAGCCGAGACACAATCACTTCCATCGTGTCCGAACCGGACAGATCATCCCTGCTGATTTCGGTACGGACAAACTGGCTTTCCGCCTGGGCCGGTAAAGCCATCAGCGGTACGCTCATGCAGATCGCGGCGAGCGCTGTTTTCAGTCCGGTTCTTTCAGCCAGCTTCCACATGCAAACGTCCTCCCAGTTGCATCCTGTCACTTGTTACCATGACAGCACCCACGCCGATATCCCGAGAGGCCCTGTATGGGGGATTTGACACAGTTCGGTTCCGGACACCGTCAGATTGTAACCCTCAGACCGTCCTCGGCACATTCGTAAGGCACCTGGGCGCGCTTGCTGAGCATGTCCTCCGACATATGGGTTAGCACCAGCCGCTTCGGCCGGATCTCCGGCAGATGGGATTCCAGCGACGCCAGGTCGAGGTGCAACGGCACCTTCTTGTCGCGGAAATAGGCCTCCGCCACGAAGAGGTCCGCCTCCCGGCCCACTTCGATCAGCGCATCGGTCCATTCCGTGTCGCCGGTATAGGCAATGATCCGGCCTTCCGCCTCGATGCGATAAGCGAAGAACGGCCCGCCCGGAGGGCCGTGACGGACGAGAAAGGGCGTCACGCCAAGACCGTCGATCGATACAGTCTCTCGTTCACTCAGTTCCAGAAACTCAAGATCGAACTTCGGTTGCGTCTTCGACGATCCGGGAAAGGCGGTTTCCATTGCCCGCACAAACCAGTCCTTCAAACTGGGCGGACCTGCTATCGTCAGCGGCGCGGTCCGTTTGGAAAAGAACTGGGCATCGAGCATGAACGGCGTAATGCCGCCGAAGTGATCGGCATGGAAATGGGTGATCAGGATGACACGAATGTCATTGAGACCAACATTCGCCCGTTTCAGCGCGACCAGGGAAGTCGCCCCGCAGTCGATCAGGAAATTCGCCTTCTCGCCGGTGACGTGAAAGCAGGTGTTGAAGCGCCCGCCACTGCCGAATGCGTCGCCACATCCGACAAAGTGGACCTCCAACACATCTGCCCCCTATTCCGCGGCCTGGGCAGGCTCGTAGCCAAGCTCGGCGTTCAGCTTGTCGATCAGGTCGACGGCGGCTTCTGCGATCACGGTTCCGGGCGGGAAGATCGCTGCAGCACCGGAGCGATAGAGTTCGTCATAATCCTGCGGCGGCACCACGCCACCGACGACGATCATGATGTCCTCGCGCCCCTCGTCGGCCAGCGCCTTCTTCAGCGCAGGCACGAGCGTCAGGTGTCCGGCCGCCAGTGACGATACGCCGACCACATGGACGTCGTTTTCCACCGCCTGTCGGGCGGCTTCTTCCGGCGTCTGGAACAACGGTCCGATATCGACATCGAAGCCGAGGTCCGCAAAGGCGGAGGCGATCACCTTCTGACCGCGGTCGTGACCGTCCTGGCCCATCTTGGCAACGAGGATACGCGGCCTACGGCCGTCGTTTTCCTCGAACTGCTCGACCATCTTCTGGACCTTCTGGATGGTTCCGGACATGGCGCCCGCCTCCCGCTTGTAGACGCCGGCAATCGACTTGATCTCCGCCTTGTGGCGGCCGAAGACCTTTTCCATAGCCATGGAAATTTCGCCGACGGTTGCCATGGCCCGTGCGGCCTTGACAGACAGGTCTAGGAGATTGCCCTCGCCCGTCTCGGCGCATTTGGTCAGTGCTTCGAGCGCGGCCTGGGTTTCGGCCTCGTTGCGCTCCGCCTTCAGCCGCTCCAGCTTGGCAAGCTGCTGGGCCCGGACCTCGGCGTTGTCGACCTTCAAGACGTCGATCGGCTTTTCGGATTGCGGCTTGTACTTGTTGACGCCGACCACAGTCTGGGCGCCGGAATCGATGCGCGCCTGTGTCTTGGCCGCGGCTTCCTCGATCCGAAGCTTGGGAATGCCCTTCTCGATGGCCTTGGCCATGCCGCCGAGTTCTTCCACTTCCTGAATGTGGGCAAGCGCCTTTTCGGCGAGGTCGTTGGTCAGCTTCTCGACATAGAAAGACCCGCCCCAGATGTCGATCGGCGCGGTCGTGCCCGTTTCCTGCTGCAGGAAGAGCTGGGTGTTGCGCGCGATCCGGGCAGAGAAATCCGTCGGCAGGGCCAGCGCCTCGTCGAGCGCATTGGTGTGCAGCGACTGGGTATGGCCTTGCGTTGCCGCCATGGCCTCCACACAGGTGCGCATGACGTTGTTGAACACGTCCTGCGCCGTCAGCGACCAGCCGGAGGTCTGCGAGTGGGTGCGCAGGCTTAGCGACTTGGCGTTCTGCGGCTGGAAGTTCTCCTGCATCAGCTTCGCCCAGATCAGGCGCGCGGCACGCAGCTTCGCAACTTCCATGAAGAAGTTCATGCCGATCGCCCAGAAGAAGGACAGGCGCGGCGCGAACTTGTCGATGTCCATGCCTGCCGCCACCCCGGCCCGGGCATATTCGATGCCGTCGGCGATGGTGTAGGCGAGTTCCAGATCCGCGGTCGCTCCGGCTTCCTGCATGTGGTAGCCGGAGATCGAGATGGAGTTGAACCGCGGCATGTTCGCGCTCGTGAAGGCGAAGATATCGGAGATGATCTTCATCGAGGACTTCGGCGGATAGATATAGGTGTTGCGGACCATGAACTCCTTCAGAATGTCGTTCTGAATGGTTCCCGAAAGATCCGCCTGGGCAACGCCCTGCTCTTCCGCTGCAACGATATAAAGCGCCAGGACCGGCAGCACCGCGCCATTCATGGTCATGGACACGCTCATCTTGTCCAGCGGAATGCCGGAGAACAGGGTGCGCATGTCATAGATGCTGTCGATGGCAACGCCTGCCATGCCGACGTCGCCGGCAACGCGAGGATGGTCGCTGTCATAACCACGGTGCGTTGCAAGGTCGAAAGCGACCGACAGGCCTTTCTGGCCGGCAGCCAGATTGCGCCGGTAGAAGGCGTTGGATTCTTCCGCCGTGGAAAAGCCCGCGTACTGGCGCACAGTCCAGGGCTGCTGGACATACATGGTCGGATAGGGACCGCGCAGGAACGGCGGCAAACCGGGCCAGGTGTCGAGATGGCTCAGACCGGCCGTATCCGCTGACGAATAAACACCGGACACCTCAATTCCTTCTGGCGTCTCCCAGGAGGCCGTTTTGGCGGTGTCCGCCTCAGCGAGGACATCCTTGAAACCGATACCGGTAAAATCGGGGACCCTGCTCATGCCGGCACCTCCTCAATATCGACCAGGCCGATCCGGCCTTGCGCCTCGCGCAGCAATTCGAGCACATCGCAGCCTGCAAAGACAAATGTGTCGACGCCCGCTGCCCGCAGCTTCTCTTCCATGGCGCCGGGCTTACCGGCAAGATAGAGATAGTCCGCTCCGGCTTCCTTCAGCGCACGCGCGGCCGTCTCGCCGTCGCTTTCATAAATTGTGTCGGAAGAGACAAGAACCGCAAGCTTTGCGCCCGAAGCCTTGAAGGCGGCCACCAGTTCATCGAGACCGGAGTGCGCCTCGCCGCCGACGGATGCGACCCCGCCGGCCGCGAACACATTGCTCGTCCAGGTCGCGCGGGCCGTGAACTGGGCGAGCGGGCCGAGGCAGGCGAGAAACACGACCGGCGGCGTCCCCGCCCTGGAAACGGCGGCCGCCTCGCGAAGCTCCTCGAACGGCTCGGACAGACGGATCTGGGGCACCTTGTCGATGCGCACCGGATTATCAGCATGCGGGCGCGTTTCGATCGCGACCGCCAGGGAAGATCCGCCCAGGAAGGCCTCTTTCATCGCTGCCGCATACTTCCCCTCGCCGGGAGGCGGCAGGTCGACATGGTGGTTCAACGGCGCGACATCGTCCTGGGTATCGTCCAGAACCGCGACGGGCGTTTCCTTCAGGTCCGGGAATTCGCTGACGCCGGTAATCGGCTTCTTCCGCGTTGCGACCGCCTTTTGCAAAGACGCCAGGGAAACCGCAATCCTGTTCTGGATCTTCCCGTCTACGAGGCTTTTCCAGATGCCGCCTTCGGCTTCAATCTCCTGCAACTGTGCCCAGGCGGCCTCGACCAGACCATCGGTGCGAGCCTCGATCGCGCCCGAGCCCGCAGAAGGGTCCGCGACCTGATGGAGATTGCTTTCCTCGATCAGCATCGACTGGGTGTTGCGGGCCAGACGGCGGGCAAATCCGTCCGGCAGGCCCATGGCCATTGTGAAGGGCAACACAGTCACGCTGTCCGCACCGCCGACACCTGCCGAGAAAGCGGCAACGGTCGTCCGCAGGAGGTTTACCCAAGGGTCGTTGGCAGTCAGCATACGCCGCGACGTCGTCATATGAAGCGACATCGGTTTCTGAGGCAGGCCACAGGCATCCAGGATCCGAGCCCAGATCCGCCGCGCCGCCCTGGCCTTGGCGATCGTCCCGACCTGGTCGGCATCGGCGACCAGGGTGAAGTTGATCCAGTCAGACCATTCGGCAGGATCGATACCCGCCCGTTCCAGAAAGCGAAGGCAGTACAGCGCATTTGCGAAGGCGCAGGCCAGTTCCTGCGCCGGGGTTGCCCCGGCGCCGTGCCAGACACGTCCGTCCGCGCAGAAGAATTCGTACTTGAGATTTTGGCCCTTGAGGAAATGCAGCAGATCGAAGATGCGCTCCTCGACCCGTTCGAAGTCCGAACGGAACTGGCCGCGTCTCGCAACCCAGCCGAATAGATCGAGCCCTGCGCTCAATTGCAGCTTTGCCGGATCGATGTCCTTGCGTTCGGCATAGGCCAGCAGCATCGTAACGATCGACGAGGTTTCATGACCGGCTCCCAGACGCAGCCGGATCAGATCGAGCAGGACCCCATCGAACAACTGCTCCATCCCGGACAGATCGTCCACGCGGACGCCTTGTCCACCGGATGTGGTTGACGTGGCCAGGACAACCTCAATGCCCTCCGCCCCCTCTTTCAGGTCTTCCAGAATCTGCGCATTGGCCGCCGACGGATTCGGAAGATCGATCCTCTGGATGATCGCCCAGGGCGTTTGCGCCTTCCGTGTAGCCAGCGGACGGGCTTCACTGCGCTGCGGATAAAGTGGCTGGATCTCCAATCCGTCGTCGGTTCGCCCGGTCAGTCGTGACCTCGGCGCGCCCTTCAAGGCACGGTCGACGGCTTCAAGCCAGGCGTTCTCGTCGAAACTCAAAAAGTCTTCAGGCAGTATCAGGGGCATTTTCATCTCCTGGCACCTTTTTATTCCTCCCCGAGGAATGATGGCAACTAGCCAGATTGGGTAATAGGGTTCAGCCCATAAACAGGACCGATCAGTCAAAAATTCCGATTCCCGTATTAATTGTTTGTTTAAATTAACAATGGGCGGCGGCGCGTCATACCCGTCGAAAAACAGCTCCGAGAGAAACAACCGGACAAGATTCTGGCGTGATAAGCCAAATCATGCCAATTTCCCCATTGGTATCTTACGCGATTGTATTGTAATTTGAACGAACTGCCGTATGGGAAATTATCGATCCCATTCACGCAGATTCTCTGCAGACAATGTGTAGAAGAAGAAAGGGGCTGACAACAACTACAACCTCCCATCGGCGGCGTATCAGGGCAAAAAGCGGAAAACGCAACCTGATGCTTCGATAAAAGCAATCAAAGATTGCATAAAAATGGATGTGCACAATGCTTGATCATACGGAATTGAAAAATAAGCTGAGAGCTATCTCAGAGGCGAATGCAGCTCATCACGTGTTGGATATTCTTGAATCCAACCTTCGGCGGATGGGAGCCACCCATATCCTGGTGACCGGCCTTCCCATGCCCAACAGGCCCATTGATAATCTCGTACATCGTTTCCGCTGGCCCGATCAGCGCAATGACGGTATCGAAAGCACCTCGCTTTCGGCGACCGACAGCGCCCTGATGCTCGGCCTGGCATCCAACCGTGCGACCGAATGGACCATCACCGCCGGTGACATGGAGCATTCCGACCTTCTGGCGGCTGCCGGTGAAGGCAACAAGGTCATTGTCGTCCCGGTAACCGAACTGCATCCGTTCCAGGCATTTGTCTTTGCAAGCGGTCCTTCGCTGCATGCAAACAAGTGGGACCTGGCCGGACTTGAGGTCCTCGCAGCTGCCGCCTTCTCGCGTCTGCGGGATCTTGGTGCCGTATCGGGCCAGCGCCCGGGCGCCCTGTCAACGCGCGAACGGAAAGTGCTGGAGTTGACAGCTTACGGCAAGACCGCAAGTGAAATTGCAGACGTTCTGGATATTTCGCAGCGGACCGTTCATGCACACCTGCAGAATGCCAGCGTCAAGCTCAATGCTTCGAACAAGACCCACACGGTCATCGAAGCCCTGCGCTACGGCCAGATCCGGGTCTGAAACCGGACAGGTGTTCAACGTCTAGGGACGGAACAACACCCTCGTTCGGACACTCCGAACGATCGAGAGGGCAAAGAAAAGCGCCGACGACACAGCCGGCGCAAGGTCCCATCGGGCCAACATCTCTCCAGGACGGAGAGAAAGAAAATAGAAACGCGCTCAAGGCGCGTCACCTTAAGACTGTGCAGATAGAAAGACGTCGTGAAATCGGCGCAACTTGAATGAGAATGCCTTTTCGAACCAATGATGGTTCGCTGGGCCAAAGGCGGTCCAGGCTTCTTTTTCCGAACCAGGTTTCCAGGGCGCTCAGGATCGTCAGGATCTCTTTTGAGATCAAAAAAGGCGAGACGTGTTCGCCTCGCCGTTTGTCCTGATCAAGGCTTAAGAGATGATCCGGGGTCAGATAACCTGGCTCAGGCCCGGAATCTGCGAGATCACCTCGTCGACCACGTCGTCACCGGCCTTTTCCTTGGCGAATGCAACAAGTTCCTTGGTCACGGACTGAACTTCTCCCATGTCGAGACCGGCGGAGGTCAGTTCGTTCAGCGCCGCCATTGCGCCCATTCCGCCACCCATCATGCTGCCCAGGCCACCGAGCAGTCCGCCACCACCTTTGCCTTCGCGTTCCGCGACCAGTTCACGTGCACCCGGCAAGGCATTGAAAATCTGCCGCATCTGTTCCTCAGGCCCATCCTTGTTCAGAAACTTGAGGATGATCGCGATGGCCTCGCGGGCCTGCTCCTCGCCGACACCCGAAGCGGCAACGATCCGGTTGATAAGCTCTTCCATGTCTTTCTCCCAATCTTGCGCCCGCATGAAGTTTATGGGCCATAAGGACTGACAACAGGCTATACACATAGATCGAATACGACGTCGATGGTCCCGTAACGTCGTGCAAAGGGTTTTTTATCGTCAGCCCCTATCGGGCGACACATGAAATTGAAATGGGGGAAAGGGTGAGTACGCAAGATACGATCTTCATCGGAACGAGTAACAAGGAAGAAACCCTCACCCTGAAACTCGCCAACCGGCACGGCCTGATCACAGGCGCCACCGGAACCGGCAAGACCGTTTCGCTGCAGATCCTAGCGGAAGGCTTTTCGGCCGCTGGCGTGCCGGTCTTCTGCGCCGACATCAAGGGGGACCTTTCCGGTCTTGCAGAGGCTGGCGTTTCCAAGGATTTTCTGGAAAAGCGCGCGGCGACCATCGGCTTTTCGGACCGGTATACCTACGAGGCGTTTCCGACCGTCTTCTGGGACCTGTTCGGCGAGCAAGGTCACCCAATCCGCACCACCGTCTCCGAGGTCGGACCGCTGCTTCTGGCACGGCTCCTGGAACTCAACGACACCCAGGAAGGCGTGTTGAACGTCCTGTTCGAACTGGCCGATGACGAAGGCCTGCTTCTACTCGACTTCAAGGACCTGCGTTCCATGCTCGCTCACGTCTCCGAGCGGGCAGCGGAATTGTCGAAGCATTATGGCAACGTGTCCAAGGCCTCCGTTGGTGCGATCCAGCGGCGTCTGCTGGTGCTGGAGCGCCAGGGCGGGGAAAACCTGTTCGGCGAACCGGCTCTCGATATCCGCGATTTCATTCGCACGGCTCCTGACGGCCGGGGCATGGTCAATATCCTGGCCGCCGACAAGCTGATGACCTCGCCAAGGCTCTATGCGGTGTTCCTGCTCTGGCTGCTGTCGGAACTGTTCGAGGAACTGCCGGAAGTGGGCGACCCGGAGAAACCGAAGCTGGTGTTCTTTTTCGACGAAGCGCACCTGCTCTTCGACGGCGCGCCCAAGGCCCTGATCGAAAAGGTCGAACAGGTGGTTCGTCTGGTCCGCTCCAAGGGCGTCGGGGTTTACTTCGTTACGCAGAACCCGCTCGATGTTCCCGAAACCGTGCTGTCCCAGCTCGGCAACCGGATCCAGCATGCGCTACGCGCCTTCACACCGCGCGATCAAAAGGCCGTGCGGGCGGCGGCGGAGACCTTCCGCCCCAATCCGGAGCTGGATACGGAACGGGCTATCACGGAGCTCGGCGTGGGCGAAGCGCTCGTTTCCACGCTGGAAGGCAAAGGCATTCCTTCCATCGTCCAGCGCACCCTAATCCGTCCGCCCTCCTCGCGGCTCGGCCCGATCACCGACGCGGAGCGGCGCACGATGATCCAGTCGAGCCCGGTCTTCGGCCACTATGAGCGAACGAAGGACCGTCACTCGGCCTATGAAATGTTGGCCCAGAGAGCGGAAGAAAAGCTGCGCCAGGAGGAGCGGCAGCGTCAGGAAGAAGAACGCACTGCCGAAAAGCGCGGCGAGCCGCGCCGGACCCGGTCCGGCTTCCAGCTCCCGGACTTCGGGCGGGACGACCGGCCACGCCGCGACAGTGTCCGCCAGCGCTCCAGCCGCAGGTCGAACCGGGATTCCGTACTCGAAGCCGGCCTGAAATCGGCTGCCCGCAGCCTCGGATCATCGCTCGGACGCGCACTTGTCCGCGGCCTGCTCGGCAACATCAAGCGCGGCTTTTAGGCCAATTACCGGCCCTTCCGGAACCGGTTCACTCACCCGGCCGGTTCCGATCTTTCCCGCCCCTACACCCGATTGAGTGGCGTCATCCAAGAGCGATGGGTGATGTAGGCCTTCCGGAAACCCTCACCGCCGGAAGGATAAGCGTGACAACCGTACTCTCTCTGTGCCTCAATGAGACATTATCGGGTTACCGGACCTGCTGTTTCAACGCTGGTAGGCTGTGTTTGTTGTGCACTCGGGCCTGCGCATTCTTATTGATCCCAGTGCGTCGGGCACGCTGTTTTGGGTGTTGAAGCCACCGGATCGATCCGGATCAAACGCAGCATGTTTCAAGAGACCGCCAAGCCGGTTTCGCTGGAAGACCTTTATTCACCGCAGTGCGCAGCAACTTCAGTCATTGCGATCCGATTTTTAAAGAAAAAAGGGAATTAAAGATGGACGGGACAAGGGATATTAAAGCGTCGGACCTTCTCGTAAGCGCCTTGGAAAACGAGGGCGTCGAATATATTTTCGGAATTCCGGGAGAGGAGAACCTCGATCTTCTCGAATCTTTACGCAAATCGAGTATCCGCCTGATTCTGACACGGCACGAGCAGGCTGCCGGCTTCATGGCCGCCACCTATGGCCGACTTACGGGCAAGGTCGGTGTCTGCCTGTCCACGCTCGGCCCAGGGGCGACCAATTTCATGACGGCCGCGGCCTACGCCGATCTCGGCGCCTTTCCGATGCTGATGATTACCGGCCAGAAGCCGATCAAGCAGAGCAAGCAAGGCCGGTTCCAGATCGTCGATGTGGTCGCCACCATGCGGCCGGTGACCAAGTTCGCCCGTCAGATCGTCAACGGCGGGGCCATTCCCGCGCTTGTGCGTGAGGCTTTCCGCCTTGCCCGTGAGGAGCGGCCGGGAGCCGTCCTTCTGGAACTGCCGGAGGACATTGCCGAAGAGATGGTGCATGCCCCCGCCCTGATCCCCCCGACCACCCCACGCTACGCCGTATGTTCGGATGGGCCGATCGACGAGGCGGTCGAGATGATCGAGGCGGCGCGATATCCGCTGCTCCTCGTCGGCGCCGGCGCGAACAGGAGACGGGTAATCCAGGAGCTGACCACGTTCGTCGACAGGACGGGTATCCCTTTCTTCAACACCCAGATGGGCAAGGGCGTGGTCGAGGGACAAAGCGACCGTTACATCGGCACCGCCGCGCTTTCGGATGGCGACTATGTCCATTGCGCCATCGACCGATCCGATCTCGTCATCAATGTCGGCCATGACGTCGTCGAAAAGCCGCCCTTCCTGATGAAGCCGGGCGGGAAGAAGGTCATCCACGTCAACTTCAACACCGCCGTGGTGGACGAGGTCTATTTCCCGCAACTCGAGCTGGTGGGTGATATCGGACCGACGATCGCCAAGCTCACCGAGCGGCTCAGCCCGTCTCCCAACCACGATTTTTCCTATTTCGAGCGGGTTCGCGCGGAAGTGATGGAACATCTGAAGGAAGGTGCGGATGATCCGCGTTTCCCACTCATTCCGCAACGGATCGTGGCCGACGTCCGCAAGGTCATGCCTGCCGACGGGATCATTGCCCTCGACAACGGCATGTACAAGATCTGGTTCGCCCGCAATTACCGAACGGTCGTCGCCAACACGGTGCTGCTGGACAACGCGCTCGCCACCATGGGCGCTGGCCTGCCGTCCGCCATGGCCGCGGCCATGCTTCATCCGGACCGGCGCGTCATGGCAGTGTGCGGCGACGGTGGCTTCATGATGAACAGCCAGGAACTGGAGACCGCGGTCCGGCTTGGCCTCAATCTCGTCGTTCTGATCCTGGATGACAGTTCCTACGGCATGATCCGCTGGAAACAGGCCGTCGGCGGTTTCGAAGACTGGGGTCTGACGTTTTCAAACCCCGACTTCGTAAAATACGCTGAATCCTACGGCGCCAAGGGCCACCGGATCGAGGCAACGGAAGACTTCGCCCCGACCCTGAACGCCTGCTATGAAGCCGGCGGCGTGCACCTTGTTGCCGTTCCGGTCGACTACTCCGAAAACAAGCGCGTCCTGATCGATGAACTGGCGCAAAAGGTCTGCCTGATCTGAAACCGGGCACAGCAGAGTCTAGGAACCCGCTGTGCTCTCCCTGGGTTTCCGGATTTCCCGCATTCCCTGACCGGCGGATCAGCACCCCATGAACAGGCAGCACGACCGGGTCTTGACGGCTCGTTCGCGAACCGCCACCTCTTCGTTCATGAAACAGACCTCCGAAGCCCTCATCCGCCCGGCCAGAACGCCCGATGACATGACCGCAGCCGCGACCCTCTTTCGCGCCTATGCGGATTGGCTGGATATCGATCTCAGCTACCAGGACTTCGAGGCGGAGCTGGCCGCGCTGCCGGGGAAATATGCTCCGCCCAAGGGCGAAATCCTGCTTGCGCAGGACGCGCATGGAAAAGTCGTCGGCTGCGTCGGCCTGCGGCCCATGGAGCCGGATGGCGTGTGCGAGATGAAGCGGCTTTACGTGGCTCCGGAGGGGCGTGGCCTCGGTCTCGGCAACCGCCTGGTCGAGGCGATCGTCCAGACAGCGGAGTTGGCCGGTTACAGTGAAATGCGCCTCGACACCCTGCCCACCATGAAAAGCGCGATTACGCTTTATGAACGACATGGTTTCGAGCCGATGGAGCGTTATTATGACACCCCGATCGCCGAAACGGTCTTTTTCCGGCGGAAACTGGTGACCGACTCAATTGGCGGGCATAAAGTAGGCTAAAGCCTCAAAGACCTGCCCGACCCTTCAGGGGATCAGGTGGATCAGTGGCCAACAGCTTCTGTCCTGAATTTCAATCGCAAAACCACAGGGATAACCGATGAGTACCATCGACAAGGTCCTCGCGCGGATCGACACCGATCTCGACAACAGCCTGGCGCGCCTGTTCGAACTCGTGAAGATCAAAAGCATTTCCACCGATCCGGCGTTCGACAAGGACTGCCGCTCCGCGGCTGAATGGCTGGCGAAGGAGCTGACGGATATCGGGATTGAGGCGAGCGTGCGCGAGACCGATGGTCATCCGATGGTCGTTGGCCATCGCAAGACGGGCAATGCAGGCCCGCACGTGCTGTTTTACGGTCACTATGACGTCCAGCCGGTCGATCCGCTCGATCTTTGGGACACCGACCCGTTCGAACCGCGGATCGTCACCCGCGCAGACGGCACCAAGATCATCGTCGCCCGCGGCTCGGCGGACGACAAGGGCCAGTTGATGACCTTCGTCGAGGCCGCCCGCGCCTATATCGCCGAGACCGGCGACCTGCCGGTGGACGTCACGGTCCTGTTCGAGGGCGAGGAGGAATCCGGGTCCCCGTCCCTGCATCCGTTCCTGAACGCCAACAAGGACGAACTGACCTGTGACCTGGCGCTGGTCTGCGACACCGGCATGTGGGACGCGGACACACCGGCGATCTCGGTCATGTTGCGCGGCCTGGTCGGCGACGAGATTATCGTCAAAGCCGCCAGCCGGGATCTGCATTCGGGCAGCTACGGCGGGGCGGCGCAGAACCCGAACCACATCGTCGCCAGCATCATTGCCGGCCTGCATGACGAAAACGGCCGTATCACCCTGCCCGGCTTTTACGACGGTGTCGTCGAAATGCCGGAAGAAGTCACGAAGATGTGGGACGAACTGGGCTTTTCGTCAGAGGAATTCCTCGGCGAGATTGGCCTGAAATATCCGCGCGGCGAAAAGGATCGCCAGCCGCTGGAACACATCTGGACCCGTCCGACCGCGGAAGTGAATGGCATGTGGGGCGGTTATCAGGGCCCGGGTTCCAAGACGGTCATTCCCGCGGAGGCCCACGCCAAGTTCACCTTCCGCCTCGTCGGCGACCAGGATCCGGAGAAGATCCGCGAAGCCTTCCGCGCCTATGTCCGCTCCAAGGTCCCAGCCGACTGCTCCGTCGAGTTCCTGGTCAAGGAAGGCAGCCGCGCGCTGCGGCTCGACTTCGACATGCCCGCCCTGGAGAAGGGCCGGAAGGCACTTTCCGAGGAATGGGGCAAGCCTGCAGCCCTCATCGGCATGGGCGGGTCCATCCCGATCGTCGGCGACTTCAAGCGCATGCTCGGCATGGATTCCATGCTGATCGGTTTCGGTCTGGACGACGACCAGATCCATTCGCCCAACGAAAAATACAATCTGAAGAGCTTCCACAAGGGTATCCGCTCCTGGGCCAGGGTTCTGGATGCCCTTTCAAAGGATTGATACGACCGGCGAGGGCCGGCTTCCGGTCCCCGCCCCACCCTCCATAGCAGGACAGGATCAATGAAAGCGGTTTGCGTTTTTTGCGGGTCGAGTTTCGGCGCACGTCAGGTCTACGGCGAGGTCGCCGCGGAAACCGGCCGGATCATTGCCGAACAGGGACTGACTCTGGTCTATGGCGGCGCCAAGGTCGGCCTGATGGGAACGGTCGCGGATGCGGCCCTTGCCGCGGGCGGCAAGGTGATCGGCGTGCTGCCGACTGCCCTGCAGGAAAAGGAGCTGGCGCACGAGAAGCTGAGCGAGCTGCATATCGTTTCGTCCATGCACGAACGCAAGGCCAAGATGGCCGAGCTCTCGGACGGCTTTATCGCCCTTCCCGGCGGCGCGGGCACCATGGAGGAAATCTTCGAGGTCTGGACCTGGGGCCAGCTCGGCATGCACCGCAAGCCGTGCGGATTTCTGAATGTGGACGGCTACTATGATCAGCTGATCGGCTTTTTCGACCATCAGACGGTCGAAGGCTTCATGAAACCGGTCATGCGCGACATGGTGAAGGTCGCCGGCTCTCCCGGCGACCTGCTGAACCTGTTCCGCAGCTACGAGCCACCCTCGACACCGAAATGGATCAAGAAGGACGAGACCTAGAGCGTTTTCCGGTCCAGGCAAAAGAAAAGCACCGCGAACCAGGTTCGCGGTGCCCTGCCTTGGGTCGATGGAGGAAACCCGGTCTTGTTATTTTCTCACCGGGTCATATGCGGCGCGCGTCCGGGGCATTGTTGTTTTCCCCTCGACACATGAGGCCACATCCACAAGGCATTTGAATTCCGTCGTTCAATAGATGACAACGCCGGGAATTTTTCAGCTCGCTAGCTTTTCCTCAAGCAGACCGAGACCGCGCTCCAGCGCCTCTTTCTGCGCTCCTAGCTGCTCCAGCTCTGCCAGGAGTTCCGCCAGCCTCTTGCGCAATTCGCGGGCGTGCATCTTGCCGAACTCCTTTTCCGGAAGCGTGTCTCGGAGTTCGAGAAGTGAGGCGATGCTGCGGACCGACATGCCCGTCAGCCGGCAATCGAACACGAAGTCGAGCCTTTCGACATCGGCCCGCGTATAGACCCGCGTATTGGGCCTCGGCCGTGCGGGGCGCACCAGGCCATGCTGTTCATAGAAACGGAGCGTCCTGAGCGAGGTATCGTAGCGCTCAACCAGATCCGAAATTGTATAGGTCCCTGACCGCAGTAGCGGCCGTGGTTTGAATTGACTGACCACGAGCAACTCCTGTCCGGCCCCTTGCGAGAAGGCGCCGAAATCCGATTTCGATGTTTGAAACGAACTGTTGGGCTTCCACGCTGAAGCCATACGGAGGTCCATGCCTCACGAAACTGCGCATTTATTAATTCAGAAGGTGAATTAAATCAAGGAAAAATTTTCCATTCGGTCAAAAATTTTTCATTTCGATTTTATCTTATTGTTTTTTATATATATTTTTCAATTACCATAGGTAACGACCTCGGTAAATCGGCGTCTATTTCGTAGTTAAGGACAACCTGGATTTCCGAGCAGGCATCCCGAACCGGGTCTGGATGACCGCCCCCGATCCCTGTCAGATCAGGCGGCATGGCGACGCTCTTGTGCACAAGAGCCTTGGGTCAAACAACCTGCGATGCTTTGCATCCGGATGCGCCCGGTGCTATGTCCGCCGGACTGTCCATTTTGCCAATACGGACAAAGCCTTGCCGGAGTCATCTAAACCCATGCGCCTGCCGCATCTCCTGACAGCCTGTCTTCTCGGTTATCTCGTTGCCGCCTGTTCGCCGACGATCGACGATTCAGGACCGATCCTGGTCGCACAAACCTCCGATGTAACGCTGGTGGAAATTTCGCGGGACAGCGTCGGCGGCATCACCGAGGACACCCGCTACGGCGAGAAGGCGATCGAGGCGGCCCTGCCCGGATTTACCGCCGAAGGCATCCAGACGGCAGAAGAGAACACCACGGAATGGGCGATCGGCGCCTTCAACTCCGACGGGTTCCAGGTCCTTCAGATCTTCAAGGGCAAGGACGGCAAGGTGCGTGCCGTCCACGGGGTCACCCACCATCTGCAGGGCCCGAACGGTGAGCGGATCGGCATGACCTTCGCCCAGGTCGGCACATCGCGCGGCGATTGCCGGGTGGGCCAGAACCTGTGGCGCGGGATGGCGATCTGCAAGGCGAAGGGCATCCCGAATGTGGAACTGGTCTTCGCGATCCCCGAATATCCGGGCCCGTTCGACCGGCTAGCACCGCAAGATGAACTGCGCAAGGCAGGACTCCAGCGGATCCTGTGGTTCCCGACGAAGAGCTAAGTTTTCTTAATTGTAGCTACGGCGAGAGCTTAGGGTTCTGCCCCTAGACGTGCGGCCCTGAACGGAGTTCCACGGCCCCAACCGGCCGCCAGACATTGCGCTTCTTGAGGTACTTTTCACGCAGGTCCGAATAGGCAAGGTGAAGCCCGAGTTCCCGCTCCCGAATGCCAGGCAGGGACAACGGGTCAAGACCTGTCCATGGCAGGAACGGGTTACGGCGCATGTGCCAGTGAACTTCCGCCCGCGTCGTCGGCCGGTCCGACGGGGTGCGCCCGTGGAAGGCGAAGGTATCGGCAACGATCAGCGTATTGGCGGGCACCGCCATCCTGACCGGCTGCGGCAGGCCGAGCGCGTCCAGTTCTTCGGGCTTGATGCGGAACGAGCCGCTGGCGTGGTGGTTGCGGCCGTCGGTGCTGGCCGTCAAGGAGCACTGATACTCCCATTCCAGGCGCTCCGGCGTGACCTTGTGCGACCCGGGCACGAAGCAGAACGGCCCGTCCTCCTCGCCGACATCCTGCAGGAACAGCCAGGCCTTCGACGTGGCATGGAAGGTATCGGCATGGACGTCCGTCTGCGGATCTTTCTTACCCCGCTGCGGTTCGGCGATCACGGTCTGAAGGAACATCTGCGGTTGTCCGCCTTGGGAGGCCGCATAGTGGATCATCGCCCGGGCGCGCGGATCGCGAACGGTCTTGGCGAGGGTCGGATTGGCCGCAAGCATGCTCGGTGGCAGAGGGGTCATGCGGGTCACGGTCTGGCCCTGACGCATCTCCCGGGCCTCGAACGGTCCGGCCGTCACTTCCTCCGTCAGGGCCTTGCAGAGATCGTCGGGCAGAAAGTTGCGGACCAGAAAATAACCGTTTTCATCGAAAAACCTGCGGTCCTCGTCAGGGACGGCCGACGCCAGCCGACGGCGCCTGGAGGCCGCAAGGGCTGCAGCCATCTGCACCCGTTTCCGATGCAGGCCCCAACGGTTCAGCTTCGGGCTGCCGATGATGGGGTTCTTCCGATAGGACTTCTCCGACCCGAAAACACCCAAAAGCCAGATCGGCGCATTCAGATAAGACAGGGCATTCATCTTGAGGGCTCGCGACTTCAGACTTAAAACTCGGGTCTTCTAATTATCATTACCCTACCTGCCGCCTTCTACCAAGATCGACCGTGACGGTTACCGATTCCTCCGCTAAGCCTTGGGCATGATGAAACCAGCAAACCGCCAGGCCCTCGATGTTCGAACCCTTGCCGAAGGCATCCGGTCCGGCAACCGGGCGACCCTTGCCCGTGCCATCACCCTGGTGGAATCGCGCAAGGCGGAGCACCGCAAGATCGCCCGCGAGCTGATCCAGGAGGTGCTGCCCCGGACCGGCAAGGCCCTTCGGGTCGGGATCACCGGTGTTCCGGGCGTCGGCAAATCGACGACGATCGATACACTCGGTTCGAACCTGACGGCCGCCGGCCACAAGGTCGCCGTGCTAGCGGTCGATCCGTCCTCGACCCGCACCGGCGGCTCGATCCTCGGCGACAAGACGCGCATGGCGCAGCTTGCCGTCGACAGGAACGCCTTCATCCGCCCCTCGCCGTCTGCGGGCACGCTCGGCGGCGTCGCGGCCAAGACCCGGGAAACCATGCTCCTGTGCGAGGCCGCAGGCTTCGACATCATTCTTGTGGAGACCGTCGGCATCGGTCAGTCGGAGACCACCGTCGCCGACATGGTCGACTTCTTTCTCGTCCTCATGCTGCCGGGGGCCGGCGATGAGCTGCAGGGCATCAAGAAGGGCGTTCTGGAAATCGCCGACATGATCGCCGTCAACAAGGCGGACGGCGACGGCGCCACGCGCGCCCGCTCGGCGGCTTCCGACTATCGCGCCGCCCTGCATATCCTGGCGCCGAAGTCGCCGACCTGGACCCCGCCGGTGATCACCATTTCCGGCCTTGCCAATGAAGGCCTCGACGCGCTCTGGGAGCAGATCGAACTGCACCGAACCCGAATGACCGCCAGCGGCGAATGGCAATCCCGCCGCGCCGAGCAACAGGTCGCCTGGATGTGGGATCTCCTGCAGCAGCGCATGATGGAGGCGTTGAAAAACGACAAGCGGACCGCGGACCGGCTGAAGAGCCTCGAAGCGTCCGTGCGCGAGGGCGAAACATCCGTGTCGATCGCGGTGGAGGAGATCGCCGGGCTGATCGGGATTTGATCCGTACCCTAGGCGACGGGCTCAAGCAGGCGCCGGACCTGGGCGACACAATCCTCGGCCATAGTCTTCGAAAGCCCGGCCTTTCCGAGCACGCGCAAGCCAAAATAGCTTGAGAGCACACCGCGGGCGGTCGCCCGCACCCAGTCCGGACCGGGCCGGTGCGGCACGTCTTCAAGCGCGGCCCTGAACCCGTTTTCAAGTCGAAACACCATTGCCTGCAGCCGTTCCTCGATTTCCGCATCGTGCGCGGCACGGTCAATCAGAGCATTGCACAGGAAACATCCGGAGCGATCGCCATCAGTCCTGGCGGACGTAGCAACGGCTTCGAACAGAGCGAGGATTCTTTCGGCTCCGTTTCCCTGTTCGGTATCCATCAGGTTCCGGACCGTCCGGCCAACCACCTTGTCATCGTAATAGTCGAGGGTCTTGAGATAGACGGATTTCTTGTCCGTGAAGGCCTTGTAGAACGACCCCTTGGTGATCTTCATGACCTCCAGCAGGCCGGCCAGGGAGGCATCCTCGTAGCCATGATCCCAGAACAGGTGCATGGCAGCCGTTATGGCCGTATCCGGATCGAATTCACGCGGCCGCGCCATTTTTTGCGATCCCCTGCATTTTTAATTGATCCTGTGTGACCCGTCTTTCAATCTTCACCCGGTTATCACCTCAATGTTTTTTGTACCGAACGGTTCCTAATCATATATTTCCTGAGCCGACGACGCAAGGAGCTGCTCGGTCTATTGGGAACCAACCGGTACACAACTCAGGTTGCCGTCCCGATCAGCTCCAAGTCGTCGGATCGATATTCCGATAGGGAGATACATCCATGACGACCATTATCCGCAGCGGCTTTGCCGCGGTTTTCCTCCTCGTCGCTTTTGCGGCAAATGCGCTGGCTGCCGGCGTCGATGTCAATGCCACGACCACCGGCCTTGCCCTGCGCGGCTATGATCCGGTGTCCTATTTCAAGGCCGGAGAACCCCAGGCCGGCGACATCAACCTGACCGCCGACTACAAAGGCGCCACCTATCGTTTCACGACCAAGGAAAACCAGGAAGCCTTCCAGGCCAATCCGGCCAAATACGCCCCCTCCAATACGGCGGCTTCTGCGCCTTCGGCACCGCCATGGGCTACAAGTTCGACGGCGACCCGCAGGTCTGGAAGATCGTTGATGACAAGCTTTACCTGAACCTGTCCAAGGCCGTGTCCGCGCGCTGGAACGAGGACGTTCCCGGCTACATCAAGACCGCCGATGAAAAGTGGCAGACCATCGAGGGCAAGGACCCGAGCGACCTGCAGTAAGAAGCCTCCTGAACCGAATTACTGCATCAGCTCGTTGCGGACGAGGTACGCCACCGCCTCGTCCGCAATTCCGTTTGCGAATGGCTGTTGCCCGAAACCTGAATTGGAGCGATCCTCCGGAGGCATCTCTTTCGCCGCCAGACCTCTTTTGCCGCTTCCGAAGGGACCTGTCCTGAAAACCGTCCTTGTCACCGGCTTTGAGCCTTTCCCCGGAATGCCGGTCAATCCGACCGCGCTCCTGATGGAGCGGCTGCCGCGGCGCCTGATCCATGAGCATCGCGGCATCCGGTTCCAGTTCGAAATCCTGCCGACGACCTGGGCCGGCCGTTTCGAAGTCACAGACCGGTTGCGGAAAGACCTGTCGCCGGACGCCATCGTGCATTTCGGTGTCGACGGCAGCCGCCGGACGATCAATATCGAAACCCGGGCGGTCAATCGGGCGACACGGGTGAAACCGGATGCTTCGGGCGCCCATGCCGAAACAGCCTTGCTGGAGCCGGGAGCGGAAAGGGCCAGAACCTCTACCCTGCCCGTCCGCGCCCTGTATCAGGCCGCCGCCCGCTCAGGCCTCCCGGTCGCCCTTTCTCGCAATGCCGGCACCTACCTGTGCAATGCCACCTTGTGGGACAGCATCGGCAGCGGCATCCCAGCCGTCTTCGTGCATGTCCCGCCTCTGCCGCGCGGGCGTTTCGACGCGAAACTGTCGCTGCAACAGATGGAAAGGGCGGCGATCCTGATCCTTGAGGAAACCCGGCGCCGCGTCTGAGCTTTATTCTCCGCTTTCGAGCGCGTCCCGGTGGTCATACATGAAGTGACGCAAGGCCATGAACAGCTCGGCCGCATGCATCTGATCGCCACGGGCATTCGCCGCGCGAATGTCATCTTCGATCATCGCCCTGATCCGCTCGGCCCCGTGCTTCTGGTGCAGCAGATAGGCACCCAGCGCGGCCGCCGCGATTTCCGGGATATGTTCGTGTTCGGCAAGGGCCAGGATCTCGTCCTCCCTGAGATCGCTCAGGCCGATGCAATCCTCTATCGTGATCATGTTCCTCCTCCCTTCCTCCAAGGGGAAGAGTACCCGTCCTGCGCAAGAATTCATTGACCCGGGTCAAGGACTGTTCCGTCAATCGGCACGGGGCTTGCTCAAGTCGTCGTATGATCAAGCGCATTTCCAAATCCGGGACAGATTACGCCGGCAAACCCGCCGTTTCCGGCCTGTTTAACACCGGCATAACCCGCCGGGCGTTCCTTGGTGGGACAATGGGCGGGGCAGCGCTGTGCCTTTCCGGCACGTCCTCCAAGGCCCTTGTTCAGGTCGCCGAACTGCGCGGCTCGATCGATGCAACCGATCTGGGCCTTTATCCGAATGCCTCCAGCGACCAAAGCGCCCTGTTCCAGGACGCGGTCAACCGGGCCGCGGAAAAGGGCCGCGCGCTGTTCCTGCCGGCCGGCACCTATCCGGTCTCCAACCTGAACTTTCCCTCCGGCACGCTCATCGTCGGCATTCCCGGCCGAACCCGGCTGATCTATCAGGGCGGCGGCGGCCTGCTCGCCACGGCCAAGGGCGTCAATAATGTCGGGCTCACCGGCATCACTTTCGACGGCGCCAACCGGTCGATCGGCGACCAGACCGACGGGCTCTTGCATTTCATCGGCGTACGCCAGCTGACGATGCAGAATTGCGACGTGACCGGCTCAAGCCGGACCGGGTTGCTGATGGACCGCTGTTCGGGCCGGGTGACCGACTGTCACGTCTCCGGCGCCGCTGAAGCCGGCATCATTTCCAATGAAGCCGACGGTCTGGCCCTGACCGGCAATGTGGTCACCGATTGCGCCAATGGCGGCATCTGGGTGCATCGCTGGAGCGAGGGCGAGGACGGCACGCTCGTGTCCGGCAACCGGGTGGAACGCATCGGCGCCAAACACGGCGGCACCGGCCAGTGGGGCAACGGCATCAACGTGTTCCGCGCCCACGGCGTGGTGATTTCCGGCAACCGTATTGCCGATTGCGCCTTTTCCGCGATCCGGTCCAACACCGGGTCCAACGTGCAGATCACAGGCAACTCCTGCCTGCGCTCCGGCGAAGTGGCGATCTATTCCGAGTTCGCCTTCCAGGGTGCTGTGATCTCCGACAACCTGATCGACGGCGCGACGACCGGGGTGTCCATCGCCAATTTCATGCAAGGCGGACGGCTTGCCGTGTGTTCGGGCAATCTCATTCGCAACCTCACCGAGGTCGGTCCCTACCCGCCCGAGGTCGCCGGCTTCGGCATCGGCATCGCCGCCGAAGCAGACACCACGATCACCGGTAATGTGATCGAAGGCGCGCCGCGTTTCGGCATGCTTCTCGGCTGGGGCCCTTACATGCGCAACCTGATCGCATCCCAGAACATGCTGCGTGACTGCGGCCAGGGGATTGCCGTCACGGTCGTGGAAGGCGCGGGATCGGCGGTCATCAGCAACAACATCGTGCAGGGCAGCCGGACCGGGGGGATCAACGGTTATCGCTGGCTCGACAAGGCGACCGGCGAACTGAACGGCTCGACCGACTGGCCCAATCTCAGCATCAGCGGCAACCAGGTCGCGGCCTAGCAGGCGCCAAGGCGCACGCGCGTTGCATCATGGTCGGCCACGCCTAGGCACCGCCGCCTGCAGACGGAGGGTGCGCTGTCGCGGTCTTTGGCCCGATCCTCAACACCAGCGCCGAAGCCATCCAGCTTGTGGGCGCATCCAGCCCGATCGCAGACCAGGCCCGATTCCGGATTTCCAAGGACGGCGCTGTGAGCTGGCCCGACCGGATCAAGCTTCCGCCGAACAAGCCGTTCGGCATGGCCAAGTGGCGAGAGCACATCTGGCTGTCCGGTCTCAAGAAGACCGTGAAGGAAGGGGACCAGTTCGAAGTCGTTCTCGATTTCGGCAATGCGGGCAAGCTGCCGGTCGAGGTCGTCGTCGAAAAGAGCGCCAATCATTAGAGCTCTTCACGATGCGCCCTAGCACCCGAATGATCGGCCGGACTGTCTTGTCCTGCCATTGATCGGAAAAGCCTGTCAGTAGTAATATTCGCGCAGATAGAGAATGCGGGTGCGATAGGCCGATTCGATACAGCCCTCGTTGTAGCCGCACCTGTTGCGACGGGCGAGCCATTGCGCCTGGAGACGGCGCTCATAGGCTTTGGCATGAGGCGGTATGCGGTAATATCGCTCCGCCATCTTGATATCCAGATCCGCCAGACCCGGATAATCGCAAATGGCAATCTCTGCCGGAAGTTTGGCATAGCGGCAGTTGAAACTCTGAGCCTGGCCGGAAACGGCGGACAGGAGCAGCAGGGATGCGCCTAGAAGCAATAGTCGAAACATGATTTCCTCGAAATATCGATGCCTCTTCAGGACGGTTGACCAACTTCGAACCGCAGAGACAGCTCAAGGCATCACGAACTGAAGTTCTGCAAAGATTACCCTACGTAATTTTTGCCCGAATTTCAAAGAGAGTTCCGATCGACCTCCCATCGCAAAAGCGGGGATGGCTCAATTCCTGGCAAACCGCAGCGAAAGACAGGACAGGCCGCCGTCCACCTTGCGCGCCTCGTGGGTCGGCACGGTCACCGTCCTGAAACCACCCGCTTCGATCGCGGCTGTCGTTTTCGGATAGCCTTCGGGGACGAGAACCACGTCGTTCACGCGGATGACATTGGCCGCGTAGTCCTCGCTGTCCGGAACGGTTATCGTCCTCCGGCTTCCGAAAAAGCTGGTGTCGATCATCACCTTTGTGGCCAGGATCACGCCCTCCCCAAGGGTGGAACAGGCGGTCTTGAAATGCAGAACGCCCTCCGGCGTTTCGGCAACGCGAGCCGTGTAGCCCCACTCTCTCAACAGCCCTGCAAAGGCTTCGGCGCCCTCCCGGTCGGTGCGGGCGGACAGACCGATGAGGATTTCGTCGTCGAGCGTCAGCACATCGCCGCCGTCCACATGACCGCTGCCGGGGACTTCGACGACCCGGTCGAAGCGGCTTTCCAGAACTGCTCGGATTTCCCCCGCCTCGCCTTTCCGGCTTGCCGCACCGGGCCGGAGCAGGATCGCGCCGTTCGGCAGGCAGAAGGCCGGATCCTCGACGAAACAGCTGTCGGGATAGGCCTCAAGCGGCGGCAGGACGTCCACCGTCAGGCCAGCAGCCTCTAGCGCCTGCACATAAGCTGCATGTTCAGCCCGAAACGCCGTGCCGCTCGGATCCCCCGTATCGACTGCACGCAGACCGTTTGCCACGCTGTCTGCAGGTGTCCGGGTGATGGCGTGGGAAAAGCGCCATGACAGGCCTTCGCGGCGGGGCATCACAGATCCCTTTTGTCTGGAGGGCAGGGAAATCAGGACAGTGCGGATTTCAGACTTGCCAGGAAATCCTTGCCCGGACGAATTTCGCCGGCCGGGATCTCGCGGCGGGTCAGGACCAGCG
This sequence comes from uncultured Roseibium sp., assembly GCF_963675095.2. GTDB lineage: Bacteria > Pseudomonadota > Alphaproteobacteria > Rhizobiales > Stappiaceae > Roseibium. Next base: position 44,073 of record NZ_CAXXSJ010000034.1, read on the forward strand.
GATTGACCAGCCGGTCGAGGGTTTTGGCTTCGTCCTCGTTCATCTCGAGCATGGCTTCCAGAACCGCCGCCATCATCACTTCCGAGGCGCGGGTGGCGCCGTCGTCGCATTTGAGCGCGATACCGAGACCAAGCTCGGGAACGGCGCCGCAGAAGACGCCTTCCGCGCCGGTCTTGACGAAGACCCGCCCGTTGAAGGCGGCCATCACGTCGGTGCAGAACCGATCGGTGCCGGCCACCATGAACGGCTCGTTGACACAGGCCTCGTAGATCCGCTCCGCCGCCTTCGCGCGGACCGGATCCATCCCCTCGCCGGTACCGAAACAGGCAAAGGCACGAGCAAAGCTTTCCAGCGGGGTGGCATAGGTCGGGATCGAGCAGCCGTCGGTGCCGCAGATGTCCGGGGTCAGTGTCTCGCCGGTCAGCTGTTCCAGCACGGCCTTGATTTCCTGCTGCACCGGATGATCGGGCAGCACGTAGCCCCGCGTCGGCAGGCCCATAACCTTGGCCAGCCCGAGAAAACCGGCGTGTTTGCCGGAACAATTGTTGTGCAGGGGGCACGGCGTCTCGTCGGCCCGGATCAACTCGGCGATGTCCTCCATGCGCCGGGGCCAGTGGGAGCCGCATTCCAGATCGTCTTCGGAAAGCCCCGCCTTGATCAGCATCACCCGCGCGGCACTAACATGCACCGCCTCGCCGGAATGGGAGGCACAGGCAAGGGCCAGTTCCGCGTCGTCGAAGTCGAGCGCTTCGGCGGCGCCTGATTCCACCAGCGGCAGGGCTTGCAGCGCCTTGATGGCGGAACGCGGAAACACCCGGGCCTTGGTGTCGCCGATGGCGCAGACGAGCTTGCCCGTCGTGTCGGCCACGGCAACGGCGCCGCGGTGAAAGCTCTCCACCAGAGATCCGCGCGTGACTTCGACGGTGACGGGATTGGTCATCCGAAAACTCCTAATTGCCCACCGCGCCGGCCGCTGCGGGCGCCATCCAGGCGGACAGTCGGTCAATTGCCTCGTTGATCACGCTGTCCTGCTTGCAGAAGCAAAAGCGGATGAAGTTCCCCGGCGCGTCGTCTCCATAGAAGGCGGAAACCGGCACCACGGCAACCCCGGCCTCTTCGACCATTTTCTGGCAGACCTCGACGTCATTCTCGCCAAGGCCGAGACCGGAAATGTCGCAGGTCAGGAAATAGGTCGCATCACAAGGCAATACGCCGAAGCCGAGTTTTTCCAGGCCCGACGCCATGAGATCGCGCTTGGCCTGGAGTTCGGCGGACAGGCCATCATAGTAGCTCTCGTCCTTGGCCAGACCGTAGGCCACAGCCTTCTGCAGGTTCGGCGGCGTGGTGAAGGTCACATACTGGTGCGCCTTGGCAATCGGATCGATCAGCTCCTTTGCGCCGGTGATGTAACCGACTTTCCAGCCTGTCAGGGAGAAGGTCTTGCCCGCGGAACCGATACGCACGCAGCGGTCCGCCATGCCATCGAAGGTCATCAGCGGCCGGTGGGCAATGCCGTCGAACAGCAGATGCTCATAGACCTCGTCGCAGACGGCGAAGACATCGTGGCGGACGCAGAGGTCGGCGATCGCCTGCAGTTCGGCATCGGAAAAGACCTTGGCGGTCGGGTTCATGGGGTTGTTGATCAGGATCGCCTTGGTGCGGTCGTTGAAGGCGCGCTCCAGCGCGTCCAGATCGAGCGCCCATTCCGGCGGGGTGACCCGCAAACGCACCGGAATGCCGCCGGCTCGCTTCACCATGGGCAGATAGCAATCATAGAGCGGCTCGATCAGGATCACCTCGTCGCCGGGCTCGACCAGCGCCACAAGGCAGTCGGCGAGCGCTTCCGTGGCGCCCGAGGTGACGATCACCTGGCTCTGCCAGTCGATGTCGAGACCGTAAAAACGCTTGTTGGCCGCCGCCACCGCCTGGCGCAGTTCGGGCAGGCCAAGCATCGGAGGGTACTGATTGGGTCCGGATATCAGGGCATCGGCCGCGGCCTGACGGATATCGAGCGGACCGTCCACGTCCGGAAAGCCCTGGCCCAGATTGACAGCCTTATGCGCCATCGCGAGCCGCGACATGGTTTCGAAGATGGTCGTTTCCAGACCGGTGAAGACGGGGTTTGTCGCTTTCATGAAGGCCCTCCCTGGACCACCCGAATTCTTATTCAGCTCATCGGCTTGTAGCGCCGGTTATCCGGCGCGTCGAGAGGTGTTTATGCCGGTTTTCTCCAGAACCTGCCGTTGAGGCAAAACGCTTTGCAAGATCGCTGCCTTTGCCAACGCTCCTATACCTCTCCAAGTCACTATGGCGGCAAAGGGCACTTAAGCCGAAATTTCATCCCCTGATGCACCCTGAAGAACCTCAGATCGCATTATTTCCGCCAAAAGCACCAAGCGTGACCGCCATCACATTACGCTGGGGCATTCGCGTGTAGCTTTTCCTCATCGGCGGCGGAATGAACCGACCCGCCGGAAAGCAGAGGGATAAGACAATGTTCAAGAAAATCGCAGTGACCACCATGGCCGTCGCCGTCATCGCCACATCCGCAATGACCGTTACGACCCAGACCGCAGATGCAAAGAACGGCCGCAAGGGCGCCTTCGCCGCCGGCGCCGTCATCGGACTGGCAACAGGCGCCATCATCGGTTCGCAGTACAACTCCGGTTACGGCCCCGCTTACGGCTATCGTCCGGCCCCGCGTCCGTATCGCTGCTTCAACAAGGCCGTTCGCCGCTGGGATCCTTACTACGGCCATTACGTTGTCGTCGGCTATCGCGAAGTCTGCCGCTACTGATCCGGTCGGGACCTGACCTCCTGACTGCAAAAGACCTCCGGACCATCCGGAGGTCTTTGCACGCGTTCCGCCACCCGCTTGCTTTTCTTTTTAGACACAATTCTGTTTTGGAAGCCTGATTTCGTTGCGTAAGCTACAAGAGCGAGTCGCCGTTAAGGCACCCAAAAGACGATTCGGAGAATTTCCATGCTTGAAGTCCTGATTGGCATAATTGCCGTCGTCGCAGGCATCTTCATGATTGTCCGCCGCCCGGGCCCTTCGACGCCGACATCCAGGATCGGCCGGCTCCTTTACGGTCCGCTCAGTGGGGTCGTCGCCCTGGGCATCGGCCTGTTCATGCTGGCCTCGACCTCCTTCATCTTCGTGGACGCCAACCAGGTCGGCCATCTAAAGCGGATCTACGCCTTCAAGGAGTTGCCGCCGGGACGGATCATCGCGCTCAACGGCGAAAAGGGTCCGCAGGCGGAAATCCTCGGCCCCGGCTTCCATTTCATCCCGCTGGTCCGCGTTCTCTACGACTTCGAGGAATTCGACGTCGTTACGATACCCGAAGGCTATTACGGCCAGCTGACCACCCTGGACGGTCAGGCCATGCCGTCGGGCATGTTCATGGCGCCCGCCATCCCAGACGAGGACATGGGCGACATGCTGAAGGCCGATGTCTTCCTGACCAAGGGCGGGTTGCGCGGTCCGCAGGAAACGGTGCTGAAACCGGGCCAGTACCGCCTGAACCGTTATCTGTTCGACGTCCGGCTCGATCAGGGCACCAACGCCACGGTGATCCCGGCCGGTCATGTGGGCGTGGTCAAATCCAACGTCAGCCAGCCGGGCATCAACTGCGTGGAGGAGGAAGTCTCCGCGTCGCAGGTTTCCCGCGAAGCACTGTCCGTGCCGCTGGTTCCGCGCGGCTGCGTCGGCATCTGGAAAGATCCGCTCTTTCCCGGCGCCTATTATCTGAACCGCCAGGCCTATGAGGTCACCCTTGTCGACACCCGCGTCCAGACCTGGGAATACAAGGGCGGCTATACCAAGCGGATCATCGATCTTTCCGTCGACCAGGAAGGCGATATCAAGCAGACCGAACGCTCCGTGAATGAACCAGTCCCGAACGATGCCGCCGACAAGGCGGTGTTCGTCAAGGTCGAAGGCTGGGACATTCCGCTGGAGCTGCGCGCGCTGGTCCAGGTTGATCCGACCAATGCTCCGGTCGTGGTCGGCTCGGTCGGCGGACTGGAAGAGATCGAGAACCGCATCCTCACCCCTGCGATCCGGTCCATCGTACGCAACGTGGCCGGTGCCTCGATCCGGGTGCAGGACAAGGATGCCAACGGCGCTGTGACTTCGCCGGTCACCTACACCGTTCGTCCGACCCGCGTCCTCGACCTGATCGAGAACCGGGACGCGCTGGAGCAGACCATCGAGGCGCAGATCAAGGTGGAAGGCAACAAGGCCGGCGTCGACATCCGCGAGATCCGCCTGGGCGAACCGGCGATCCCGCCGGAGCTCCTGGTGTCTCGCCTGCGCGTGCAGCTTGCCGACCAGCTGTCGATCGCCTACGAGCGGGAGACCGACGCACAGCAGAAACGCATCGAGACCGAACAGGCCCGATCCACCGCCGACGAACAGCCGCGCCTGGTGGAAGCCCAGATCGCGGTGCAGGTCGCCAACCAGCGCGAGCAGGAACGGGCCGCCCTCGGGCGCGCCGAGCGCCAGTATCTGGAAGAGCTCGCCCGCGGCCAGCGCGCCCAGGTCGACGTGCTCGGCCAGGACCGGGTCGCCCTGCTCCAGGCGCTTGAAAAGCTGCTTGCCTCGCTGGAGCGCAAGCCGGAACTGGTCGGACTGGTCGGCAAGCTGGTGCCGAACACCATTGTCGGCGGCGACGGTGCCGGACTTGCCGGTGCCGCAGCGCTTCTCGGCGCGAGCATCGGCGGTCAGAACACCGGTCAGCAGCCGAAGCCGGCGGGGCAGTAACGCCTCCGATCCGAAGGGATCTCAAACTTGCCGAAAGGGCCGGCGCAGCATGCGACCGGCCCTTTTGCTGTCTCAGGCGGTGTAATTTCTGCGTAAAGGGGATACCGTGGGCAGGTCAGTCTCAAACACCAGCCGCCGCCATGTTTGAAATATCCGACCTGAAGACGCCCTTGATCGGCCCGGTCTCGCTTTCGATCGCGCCAGACGAATGTGTTTCCCTTCGCGGCGCTTCGGGTGCCGGTAAATCTCTGCTTTTGCGTGCCATTGCCGATCTCGATCCGAACGAGGGCGACGCCCGGCTGGATCAGCAATCGCGAAACCGCATGCCCGCCCCACAATGGCGCCGTCTCGTCGCGCTGGTTCCGGCGGAAAGCGGATGGTGGACCGACACTGTCGTCGAGCATTTCAAGATGGACCCGGAGACCGAGGCCCTTCTGGAAGCCGTCGGATTGCCGGATTCGCTCGACTGGAAGATCCACCGCCTGTCCACCGGCGAAAAGCAGCGTCTCGCCCTGGCCCGGGCCCTCCACAACAAGCCCAAAGTCCTGTTGCTCGACGAACCCACATCCGCGCTCGACGACAAGGCCACCGCGCGGGTGGAGGACATCATACGCGAGCAGATGGACCGCGGCGTCGCGGTCCTGCTGGTAACCCATGACCAGGCACAGGCCCAGCGGGTCGCCGGGCGGCATTTCCTGATGGAACACGGCCGTCTCTCCGAGGAAGCGGAGGCCGTGGCATGACCGGTTACATCGTACTCTCCCCCTGGGACCTGGCGCTGGCGTCCGTGTTTCTCTTCCTCAATGCCGCACTGTCGCTGGCGCTTCGTCTCGGACTTGCGCGGCAATTGATGATCGCAGCCGTTCGGATGATGCTCCAGCTTCTGCTGGTGGGTCTGGTGCTCAAGGTCGTGTTCGCGGCGGCCTCCCCCTGGCTCACGGCCGTGGTGGCAACCGTCATGATCGGGTTCGCCGGGCGCGAGATCCGCGCCCGGCAGGAACGCCGCCATACAGGCCTCTGGGGCTACGGTCTGGGTGCCGCCGCCATGACCTTTTCCGGAACGATCGTCACCATCTTCGCGCTAACGACGCAGATCCAGCCCACGCCCTGGTGGTCGCCCCAATACGCGCTGCCCCTGTTCGGAATGATCCTCGGCAACACCATGACTGGTGTCAGCCTTGGGCTGGATTCCCTGCACAGTCTGGTCGACCGGGAACGCCGGGCCATCGAGGCCCAGCTTCTCCTGGGCGAGACAAGCCTCAATGCGCTCCTGCCGCCGCTCCGCCGAGCGTTGCGTGCCGGGTTCACGCCGATCATCAACGCCATGGCCGCCACCGGCGTCGTCTCCCTGCCCGGCATGATGACCGGCCAGATCCTGTCCGGCGCCGATCCCCAGGAAGCGGTGAAGTACCAATTGCTGATCATGTTTCTAATCGGCGGCGCGACCGGACTGGGCGTCCTGTCCGCCGTGCTCGCCAGCGCCTGGCGCCTGACCGACACCCGCCACCGGCTTCGACTCGACCGGCTGAGCGATACCAGCTAATTCGAAGTGTGCCGCAAACGGATATTTGCGCTGAATTGGGAGGAACTGAAATTGGATCTTGGACTGGAAAGATTGCGGGTGCTCATTACCGCGGGGGCCTCTGGCATTGGCCTGCACACGGCGCGGGCTTTTGCGGCGGAAGGCGCGCGGGTGCATATCTGCGACATCGACGAAGCGGCCCTGGCCGCGTTTCGAACGGACAATCCGGGGATCGGCGCCAGCTTGTGCGACGTGGCCGACCGGGCGCAGGTGCAGGCGCTGTTCGACACGGTGCTCGAAGACCTCGGCGGCCTGGACTGCCTGATCAACAATGCGGGCATTTCGGGGGCAACCGCTCCGGTGGAACAGATGGATCCGGCCGACTGGGACCGGTGTATCGCCGTCACCCTGACCAGCCAGTTCAACTGCACCCGGCTTGCGGTCGAGCCTCTCAAGGCCTCTGGCAACCCTTCGATCATCAACCTGTCGTCGGCTGCAGGGAAATTCGGCTTCCAGTTCCGCAGTGCCTATTCGGCCGCGAAATGGGGCATCGTCGGTTTCACCAAGACGATCGCGCGCGAGCTCGGTCCCTTCGGCATCCGGTGCAACACCATTCTGCCCGGGCTGGTGGAAGGCGACCGGCTCACACGGGTGATCGCCGCCAAGGCGGACGCCCTCGGCAAGACTTACAGCGAAGCGGAAACGGACTTTCTTGCCCATGCCTCGATCAAGGAAATGATCGATCCTCGCCAGTTGGCCGACATGATGCTGTTTCTCGCATCGACACGCGGCAGGACGATTTCCGGTCAGGCGATCAGCATCGATGCCGATCTGCAGACACTTGCCTGAGTCCCGACAGGTTTCCGAACGGCCGGCAGAAAGGAGAACACCGCAACCGAGTTGAGCCGGATGGATGGAGATTGGAGGATCGACAGCACGAATACTGCGTGCCGGGGCGTTCTCGCAACGACTTATTTACCGCCGTAGGTTACCACCATTGTCAACGATCCAACAAAGATGCCGCTGCACCATGTAATTTTCCGAATATCGGCCGTATCTACGACGGGTTCAAGACAAACAGCCACAATTTGGAAACATACACATGATCCAAGTTATCCGCGAAAAGCGCCGCCAACTGTCCGAAACGATCAGTGACTTTCTCAAGATGGAAGCCACGGGCGGCCTGTTTCTGGTGGTGGCAACTATTCTTGCTATGGTGATGGCGAATACATCCTATCAGGATGTGTACAAGGCGTTCCTGGACATTCCGGTCGCCATCCAGTTCGGCGATCTGAAGATCGCCAAGCCGCTCCTGCTATGGATCAATGACGGCCTCATGGCCATCTTCTTCTTCCTTGTGGGTCTGGAAATCAAACGAGAATTCCGCATCGGCGAGTTGGCCTCGCCGGCACAGGTCGCGCTTCCCGGTATTGCCGCCATCGGCGGCATGATGGCACCTGCCCTGATTTATGTTCTGTTCAACCTGTCCAATCCGGGCGGCCTGAACGGCTGGGCAATTCCCGCGGCCACCGACATCGCGTTTGCGGTTGCCGTGATTTCGCTGCTGGGACCCCGGGTTCCCACCAGCCTCAAGGTCCTGTTGCTGGCGATCGCGATCTTCGATGACCTTGGCGCAATCGTCATCATCGCGGTCTTCTATACCAGTGGCCTTTCCGTCAAGATCCTGGCGCTTTCCATCTTTCCGATCATCGGCCTTTTCCTGCTCAATCGGGCGGGCGTCAAAAAGACCGCTCCCTATGTGGTTCTCGGCATCATCCTCTGGGTGATCGATCTGAAATCGGGCGTTCACGCAACCATTGCCGGTGTGGTGACCGCCTTCGCGATCCCGCTGACGAAGGCTGAGGGCGCACACCATACGGTGCTTGAGGAATTGGAACACGGCCTGCACCGCTGGGTCGCCTTTGGTATCCTGCCCCTGTTCGCCTTCGCCAATGCCGGCGTTTCCTTTGCAGGCATCGGGCTGGAGAGCTTTTCGGAGCCGGTCGCGCTCGGTATTTCGCTCGGCCTTTTTGCGGGCAAGCAGATCGGTATTTTCCTGACGCTGTGGATTACAATCATGATCGGCCTGGCCCCGATGCCCCGTGGGGCGAACTGGGGGCAGATTTATGGCGTGGCCCTCTTGTGCGGCATCGGCTTCACCATGAGCCTGTTCATCGGGACGCTCGCCTTCGAAACACAGGAATATGTCGCTCAGTTGCGTCTTGGCGTCCTGACCGGCTCGATCGTCAGTGCCACTTTGGGCTACCTCCTGCTGCGGTACACATCCAAGCCAGTAGCCGGGGCGTAACGCCCCGACTTCTCCCCGGCCGGTTTCGCGGACACAGTCCGTGCCGGCTGGTTCGGGGGTGAGAACCCGCGGTATGAACGCCACTTCGTTCCGGCACCCGGAAGTTGGTTCCCGCCTTCCCTGTTCATCCTTCGCAATACCGCTCTGCCGCGCGTGCTTCTCCGCGCCCTGGACCGGCAAGCTTTGATCGCGGGCGCTCGGAAGATCCTGGGCTTTTCCCGGTTGGATTCGTTCTCAATGCGTTTTTTACAACAGCCTCTGACGCAATGATCGATTTTCGACGAAAGAATGCATCTCAACATTTGAATTTCTGAATTGCTGCCATACCTTCAGTTTGACTTAAAACAGACAGGATTTGGAAACAGGCACATGATCCAGGCGATCCGGCAGAAACACCGGCAATTGACCGAAGCAATCAATGACTTCCTCAAGATGGAAGCCACAGGCGGCCTCATGCTGGTCGCCGCCACGGTCCTTGCCATGGGGCTCGCCAATTCCGGATTAGTGGGTACGTATACCGCGTTTCTCGAGATTCCGGTTGCTGTCAAGTTCGGAGATCTTGAGATCGCGAAACCGTTCCTGCTGTGGATCAACGATGGCCTTATGGCCATTTTCTTTTTCCTCGTAGGGCTGGAAATCAAACGGGAATTCCGCATCGGCGAACTGGCCTCGGCGGCGCAGGTGGCCCTTCCCGGCATCGCCGCAATCGGCGGTGTTCTGGTGCCGTCCGGGATTTACGCCCTGATCAATCTCGACTCTCCGGAAAGCATGAGCGGCTGGGCGATCCCCGCGGCAACCGACATTGCCTTCGCGCTTGCGGTGCTGTCGCTTCTGGGAAACCGGATTCCAGGCAGCCTCAAGATCCTGCTTCTGGCCATCGCCATCTTCGACGACCTTGGCGCAATTCTCATCATCGCCTTCTTCTACACCAGCAAACTGTCGCTCACGGTGCTTGCGCTGGCGATCATCCCGATCATCCTTCTCTTCATCCTCAACCGAATGGGGGTGACGAAAACCGCGCCTTATGTGGTTGTCGGCATCGTATTGTGGACGATCGTGCTCAAGTCAGGAGTGCACGCCACCCTGGCCGGCGTGATCACAGCCTTCGCGATCCCGTTGGCCAAAGCGGAAGGAGCGCATCATACCCTCCTGGAGGAGTTGGAGCACGGCCTGCACCGCTGGGTCGCGTTCGGCATCCTGCCCCTGTTTGCATTTGCCAACGCAGGCGTCTCCTTCTCCGGCATGGGGTTGGACAGCTTCACCGAACCGGTCAGCCTCGGCATTACACTCGGTCTGTTCGCGGGCAAGCAGATCGGGATCTTCGCCATGATCTGGCTCACCGTCAAATTGCGCCTGGCGCCCATGCCCCGCGACGCGAACTGGCTGCAGATTTATGGCGTGGCCCTCTTGTGCGGCATCGGCTTCACCATGAGCCTGTTCATCGGCTCGCTCGCGTTCGACAACCGGAGCTCATGGCCCAGCTGCGACTGGGCGTGCTGGCCGGTTCGATCGCCAGCGCGGTTCTGGGTTACCTGCTGCTGCGGTTTGCCTCCCCGGAACCAGGGCGCGCAACAGCAAAGGCGTAAAGCCTCTTCCCCGGCCGGTTTCGCGGACAAGCTCCGCTCCGGCCGGCGGTCAATTCCTCCAGGCAATCATTTCACATGCGGCTTGCAAGCCATTCTGCGCGCAGTAGACTGATCCCCTGACGTTTCGCGACCGGCGGAGGGGGGAACCATGCGCAAGAACAGCTTCCTTTCATTGGCACTGGCCGCCTGCGCGGCCGCGATGCCTTTCCTTCTTCCCCAGACCGCTGAAGCGACAACCGGCCCGGGGTGCCTGTTCGTGGTCAATGTCGCGGCGAATGACGCCCTCAACATGCGATCCGGACCCTCGGCGTCTTCGCGTATTGTTGATGTTCTCGTACCCGGCAACCACGGCATCATTCATCTCGATGCGCCCTGCGAACCGCTCTCCCGCCCCTGGGCCAGCCGCTGGTGTCCGGTCTCCCACTACGATTCCGGCCGCGACGTCACGCGTGGATGGGTGAAGGCCCGGTACGTTCGCGACAGCGAGTGTCCGTAGGATATCGGCCTCCCCCGTTTAATCGGTCAAATTGCACGACCGCTTGCAGCTCGCCTTTTGCGTCCATGCACGCGGCACATGGCCGCTTCCTGCCACGCCCTCTTGCTGCGGTGCGGTAAAATCTGTAGAAACACGCACGAATCCATCTGATCCGAGGCGCCTTCCTCCCAAGACACCCGGCGCGTGATCGTAAAACGACAACGAGCTGGAGTGCCCCTTGACCGCACGCGCCGAGGCCCTTGAGCCTGTATCAACGGAACTGACCCCGAGCCGCATCAAGACCGAGCTGCTGGCCGGCCTGACGGTCGCCCTTGCGCTCGTCCCCGAGGCCGTCGCCTTTGCCTTCGTCGCCGGCGTCAATCCACTGGTCGGCCTTTACGCCGCCTTTCTGGTCGGGCTGATCACGGCGGTCGGCGGAGGCCGTCCGGGGATGATTTCAGGGGCCACCGGCGCGCTTGCCGTGGTCATGGTCTCGCTCGTCGCCCAGCACGGTGTGGAATATCTGTTTGCCACCGTGGTGCTGATGGGCATCATCCAGATCGGCGTCGGGCTCCTGAAATGGGGCAAGTTCATCCGCATGGTGCCCCATCCGGTCATGCTCGGTTTCGTCAACGGGCTCGCCATCGTCATCTTCCTGGCCCAGCTCGGCCAGTTCAAGGTCCCCGACGGCTCCGGCGGCCTCACCTGGATGGGTGGAACCGATCTTTACCTGATGCTTGGCCTGGTCGCGCTGACCATGGGCGTCATCTGGCTGCTGCCGAAGGTCACACGGGCGTTTCCAGCACCCCTTGCCGGCATTTTGGCGGTTTCCGCACTGGTGATCGGCCTCGATCTCGATACCCGGTCGGTCGGCGACCTCGCCTCTATCGCCGGCGGCTTGCCGGACTTCCACATTCCGATGGTGCCGCTGACCTGGGACACCTTCATGATCATCCTGCCCTATGCGGTGATCATGGCTGCCGTCGGCCTGATTGAATCCCTTCTGACATTGAACCTGGTCGCCGACCTGACCAACACCAAGGGCGGCGCGTCGCGGGAATGCCTGGCCCAGGGCGCGGCCAACGTGGTCACGGGCTTTTTCGGCGGCATGGGCGGTTGCGCCATGATCGGCCAGTCGATGATCAACGTGAAATCGGGCGCGCGTACGCGTATCGCCGGCATTGCAGCAGCCCTCTTCCTGCTGTCCTTCATCCTGTTCGCCTCGCGGCTGATCGAGCAGATCCCGGTCGCCTCCCTGGTCGGCGTCATGTTCATGGTCGTGATCGGTACCTTCGCCTGGACCAGCCTGAAAATCATGCACCGGATCCCGATGACCGATGCGCTGGTGATCGTGCTGGTCACCGTCGTTACCGTGCTGACCGACCTTGCCATGGCCGTCGTCGTCGGCGTGATCGTCTCGGCGCTTGCCTATGCCTGGAACGCGGCCAGCCGGATCAGCGCCCGAATCGGCCGCAGCAAGGAAGGCTGGAAGGTGTATCGTCTTTCAGGGCCGCTGTTCTTCGGTTCCACCACCCGCTTCCAGGATATCTTCGACATCAACGACGATCCGGAGGATGTCGTCATCGACTTCATCGACAGCCGGGTGGTCGACCATTCCGGCCTCGAGGCGATCGATGCGCTTGCCTCGAAATACGAGGCTGCGGGTAAACGCCTCCATCTGCGCCACCTGTCGCCGGACTGCCAGAAACTTCTGGAGAAGGCCGGAACCCTGGTGGAGGTTTCGATCCTGGAAGACCCGGACTACGAAGTCGCCGTCGACTATGGCCACAAGTTCGACCCGGTCGAGAAGGCGAGCTGACGCCCGTCTCTCCGCCGACCATTCAAGAGCCGACTGTTTAGGGGCAGCCTTTTCAAGAGGCTGCCCTTTTTTGTCCCGTCCAAAATTCCGTACCGATCTTTACGCCGCGCCTGTCCGTCGCCAATACTCGGCTCGTCCCTTTTGAATACGGATCCTGCCCTCAATGCTGCCGAAGCGCTTTCGCATCACTCCGACGCTGACCTCGGTGATCGGAGCTTTCGTGCTGATCACTGCCGCCCTGGTTCTACTGGTTCAGGCCTATACGTCCCAGAAAGTGGTCCGCCAGCTCGGCGAAGAACTGGTCGGCACAGGCATGCGCTCGCTCGAGGGCGCTTTCAACGACAAACTCGATGCCGTGATAGCGATGGGACATTTCACGGCGGAAGCCTTCAACAGTGGAGCCATTTCGCCGCGAGACCCGGATGGCATTGCCGATTATCTCTACGGTTCGCTCGCGGCCATGCCGCATGTGTCCTTTGCCGCTGTCTCGGACGCGGACGGAAACACGGTTCAGGTCGACCGTGGTGAGGCCGACAAAGCCTTCGTTCCGAATTTCATCCGGAACGCAAAAGGCGACCCGACCCTCGGCCCTCTGCTGGAGAAGGCCGCCGGCGAGACGGAACCGTTTCTGGACAAAAGCGAAATACCTGCCCGCGCGCGGACACAGCTATATCGGACACATCACCCCGGTACGGATCGACGGCAAGTTCGCGGGCATCGTCATTGTGGCCATGTCCCTGCACCGGATTTCGGATATCACACGGGATATTTCCAGCGGCATGATCACCGTGTTCCTCATGGAGCCGGGTACAAACAATGTGTTCGCCCACCCGGCCCTTACCTCCGAAAATGATCGGGCAACAGTCAGCACCCCACTGATGGACGTGGCCGATGTCCCGGACGAATTTCTCTCAAACCTGTCCTCGGCCAAACTCGTGGAGGGAGGGACTGACGGAAAGAACCGGGGACATGAGTTACGCGCCGGGTATGATGCCAATGGGCACAGGCGCTTTATTCTGTTGGACAAGGGTACTCATGGCCTCAAAGGATTTCCGGTCAGGCTCGGCGCCCATTTTCCAGCGGAGGTGCTGGAACAGCCGCTGCATCAACTCAGCGACGCCGCCCTGATCGGCGTGGCGCTGCTGGGCGTTTCGCTGATCGGCGCCGGACTTCTGTCCCATCATATCGGCTCACCGATCCGGCGGGCGGCCAAGGGCGCAAGAGCGGTGGCACTGCTTGATCTGGATGCCGTCCCGGAGCTGCCCCATTCCATGGTGCGCGAACTGGATGACCTGTCCACCGGCTTCAATACGATGGTGAGCGGCCTGTCGGCCTTCATGCGCTACATGCCCAAGACCCTGGTCACCAAGCTCATCCGCGAAGGTCGCGCCGACAGCCCGCCGGAGGAACGGAACCTCACGGTGCTCTTTACCGATATCGTCGGTTTCACCTCCCTGTCGGAAACCATGAGCGCGCCTCAGATTGCTGCCTTCGTCAACCATCACCTGACCCTGATCGGTTCCGTCATCGAAGCCCATGGCGGCACCATCGACAAATATGTCGGCGACAGCGTCATGGCCTTCTGGGGCGCTCCTGAGCGGATCGAGAACCCGGCAGAACCGGCCGCGCGGGCCGCCCTGGATATTGCCGGTGTCATCCATGCGGACAATCTGGCGCGGAAGGAACAAGGCCTGCCCCCGGTGCATATCCGCATCGGACTTCACGGAGGCCCTCTGGTCGTCGGCGACATCGGCGCCCCGAGCCGGGTCAACTACACGGTTATCGGCGACACGGTGAACGTGGCCTCCCGGCTGGAGTCCCTCGGCCGCGAAGTCGACCCGAACGCCGAGGTCATCATCCTCGCCTCTCAGGATATCGGGAGCCACCTGCCCGAAGAGATCGCTTACACCCCATTGGGAGAACAGAAGGTCAAGGGCAAGGATCGCCCGGTCGATGTGATCCGAATATGTGTGTAATGCTCACGGAATACGGCAAGCTTTGTGAAGATTGATCACCGGGTATAAGCGCGTTTTCCAACCTCAGGCTCCGAGAGGCCCGGCATGACGCTTGGCTCGGACAGTTCAAAGACTGATTCAACGACCTCACAAACCGATTCAACATTGTCATTTTTTACAATGTTTTCTTGAGAGATTGATTCAAGTCCTTCAACCAGGCGGCGAAACCGATTCCAAAAACGGCGGCAAATAACTGATTTGCCGCCGTTTTTCTCAAGTCATTGCCAATGAGAAAATGTATCCGGCGCCTCAGTGGACCAGAATGTTCCGGAACTGCCAGGGATCGGTTTCGTCGATATCTTCCGGATAATAGCCGGGCCGTCCCTGCAGCGGTGTCCAGTCGGTGTAGTACCCTTTCACCGGACCGAGATAGGGCATCTGGATTTCCAGGCAGCGGCGGTAATCCATCTCGTCGGTTTCGACGATACCTGCTTCCGGATTTTCCAGTGCCCAGACCATCCCTGCCAGGACCGCCGATGAAACCTGAAGGCCGGTGGCGTTCTGATAGGGCGCAAGCTCGCGGGTCTCTTCCACAGACAGCTGGGAGCCGTACCAGTAGGCGTTCTTCGCGTGGCCGTAGAGCAGCACACCCAGCTCGTCGATGCCGGTTTCGATCTCGTCCTCGTTGAGCACATGCAGTTCCGGCTGGATCTTGCCGCCGGACCCGAAAAGCTCATGCAGGGACAGCACCGCCACATTCGCCGGGTGATAGGCATAGTGGCAGGTCGGCCGGTAGGTGGCCTTCTTGTCCTTCTTCACGGTGAAGTAGTCGGCGATGGAGATCGCCTCGTTGTGGGTCACCAGGAAGCCGTACTGCGCACCGGGGGTCGGGCACCAGGTGCGTACGCGGGTATTGGCCCCGGATTGCTCCAGATAGATCGCCGCCTGACACCCCTTCTTGTGGGACTTCGCGTTGCCCGGCTTCCAGTTTTCATGGGTGCCCCAGCCGAGCTCCGCCGGCTGGAAGCCCTCGGACAGGAAGCCTTCCACCGACCAGGTGTTCCAGAAGGCGTCGAGTGGCTTTGCGCCCTTGGCGATCTGCGTGTCGCGCTCGGCGATGTGGATGCCCTTGACGCCGGCCTTCTTCATCAGCTTCGCCCAGTCCTTGCGGCTGGCGGGTTCCTCGAACTCCAGGCCGATGTCGCGGGCGATATCCACCAGCGCCTTCTTGACGAACCAGGACACCATGCCCGGATTGGCGCCGCAGCAGGACACGGCGGTGGTGCCGCCCGGATTTTTCTTCTTCTCCTTGCGCACGGTTTCGCGCAGGGCATAGTTGGTCCGGGCGTCGGCGTCAGCCTTTTCATCGAAGTAGAAACCGGGCCACGGTTCCACGACCGTGTCGATATAGAGCACGCCGAGCTTGCGGCAGAGCTTCATGATGTCGAGGGAAGACGTATCGACGGAAAGATTGACGCAGAATCCCTGGCCCTCGCCTGCGGTCAGCAAGGGAGTCAGGATCTCTTTGTAATTTTCCGGTGTCAGGGCAGCTTTCTCGAAACGATAGCCCTTGTCAGCAATCAGCGCTGCGTCCTGTTCCACCGGATCGATGACCGTGAACCGCTTGGCGTCGAAATCGAAATGACGCTCGATCAGCGGCAGCGTGCCCTTGCCGATGGACCCAAAGCCGATCATGACGACCGGGCCGGTGATTTCACCGTGTTTCGGCCAGACTTGCGCAGGCGCCTTTTTCGGAGCCACTTTTCTGGCGGGCGCCTTACGTGAGGTCGCGAGTTTCGCGGCAGGCTTGCGGGTTCCGGATTTGGGAGCTCGTGCTTTGGACGGGGTCTCGTCGGTCATCTCTCTCCACCTCAAACAAAAAAATGTGCCGGCATCGGCGATGCCGGCACATGTTCATATCGGAAACCTCTTCAGGCAACCTTGTGATAGGGCAAATCGACGGTCGGCAGACCAAGTGCCGCAGCCGGATCGATCTGGCCGGCGGCCGCCAGGCATCCGGACAGACGTCCCAGATGGCCGGAGGCAAACTCCAGACCAAGGAATCGCTCCCTCTCGAGCGGACCGGGCAGCACGACACTGTCCAGGAGCCCGCGGGCGAAGCCGAACCGCTCGTAATAGGCAAGGTCGCCCACGAGCAGAACCGAACCGTGGCCGGCAAGCGCCGCCTGGGTCAGCACATGGCGCATCAGACGGTCGCCGACACGCTGCCCCTGACAGGTCTTGGCGACGGCAAGGGGCCCCAGCATCAGCGAGACCTGACCTGCGGCATCCGAAACCGGCCAAAGCCGGACGGTGCCGACAAGTGCATCGTCCTCGTCGAGGGCCGAGTAGGCAAAGGCCGGAAGACGGCCTTCGCGCAGCCGTTCGCTGGTCTTCATGTGCCGATCGAAGCCGAAGCTCAGGTCGAGCAGCGCCTCACGGGCGCCGACATGAGCCGGCGCCTCGTCAACAATGTGGATCATCGTCGGCGATCCTCAGATCACGTAGGAAGCGAGCGGCGCGAAGCCGTTGAAGCCCACGGTCGAGTAGGTGGTGGTGTAGGCACCACAGGCTTCGATCAGCACCTTGTCGCCGATCGACAGGCTGACCGGCAGTTCGTAGGGCGTCTTTTCGTAAAGAACGTCCACGCTGTCGCAGGTCGGGCCGGCCAGCACGCAAGGAGCGGTCAGGTCGCCGTCACGCGGGGTGCGGATCGGATAGCGGATGGCTTCGTCCATGGTCTCGGCGAGGCCGTGGAACTTGCCGATGTCGAGGAAGACCCAGCGGACGTCGTCGTCAGCGGACTTCTTCGAAATCAGAACCACTTCCGATTCGATCATGCCGGCGTTGCCGACCATGCCGCGACCCGGTTCGATGATGGTCGACGGCAGGCGGTTGCCGAAGTGATCGGTCAGAGCGCGGAAGATCGCTTCGCCGTAGCTCGGCACGCCCGGAACGTCCTTCAGGTAACGGGTCGGGAACCCGCCGCCCATGTTGACCATCTTCAGTTCGATGCCGCGGGTCGCCATTTCGCGGAACACGCCGGCGGCCATGGAGAGAGCTGCGTCCCATGCCCCCAGGTTCGCCTGCTGCGAGCCGACGTGGAACGACACGCCATGGGCTTCGAGGCCTGAGCGGTGTGCATGTTCCAGAACGTCTGCGGCCATTTCGGGGGCGCAGCCGAACTTGCGGGACAGCGGCCATTCGGCGCCGACACCGTCGCAAAGAACGCGGCAGAAGACGCGGGAGCCGGAGGCAACACGGGCAATCTTGTCGACTTCTTCCACGCTGTCGACGGCAAACAGGCGCACGCCATATTCAAAGGCGCGGGCAATGTCCCGTTCCTTCTTGATGGTGTTGCCGTAGGAAATGCGGGATGCATCCGCGCCGGTTGCCAGCACCATTTCGATTTCGCCGACGGAGGCGCAATCGAAGGAGGAGCCCAGGCTTTCCAGCAGGTTCAGGATTTCGGGAGCCGGATTGGCTTTCACGGCGTAGTAGACAGAGGTGTCCGGGAGGGCCTTTGCAAAGGTCAGGTAGTTTTCACGGACAATGTCGGTGTCAACGACAACACAGGGGCCTTCGTCTTCGCGTCGGCGGAGGAATTCGCGGATACGTTCGCTCATCGGGGTATGCCCTTTATCCAATCTGTCGTGCGAAGCCGGCTTTCTCTTTGCTGGCCGCTTCGCAGCTTCACGTCGCAGGATGCCGCGTAAGCAGGACCGTCATCCCCGTGGTGGAAACCGGGGAGCGGATTGCCATAGCGGCGACGGTTGGGCGATGCGTGCCGAAGGCAGCGCAAAGCTTTCCCGCGTCGGGAATGCCGTTGATTGGATCGGGAAACCGAACCGCACGTCGGGCAATGATGTAACAAGTGCCTCTTCAGTGACGCCGGAGGTTGGACACCCCGGGCAGAGACCGAAAAAACCCTCTTACGTCGTTGCTTTAAGCCGTCCGGATCATGCTGCCCCGCCCCTTGGCGGTGTTTTGCGGCAGCGGCCCCTTAAGAGATGTCTTCATCAGGCATCCCATGAACGACCACGGGCACGTGCGAATTTGGGCAAGCGGTATTTGGGGCAATTCGCCTTTCAGTTCAAGTGGTTTTTTTCGCAAACTTCAAAAAAATTCCAAACGCCAAAGAAGGGGCCGCGAGGGCCCCTTCTTCTGACAGGCAACCGGCAGTGCGGGTGGGGGGCTGTGACTGCCGGAAGCTGCCAATTCCACAAGCCGGGAGAACCGTTCTCCCGGCCGGATCTATCGGGCCTCAGCGATTGCCGCGACCGCAGTCGGGGCCACCCCGCTGGCCTTTGCCGGCCGACCCGTGATGCCATTTACCCTTGCCTTTTCCCTTGCGGGTAAAGTCAGCGGAGGTGATGACACCGTCGTCGTTGCGGTCCATGCGCTTGACCAAATTCTTGGTCCGCTCGGCATGCTCTTCCGGGGTGATTTTCAAATCTCCATCCGTATCCATGCTCTGGAACATGCGCACTGCACGGGGGTCCTGCAGGGTCGCCCAGATCGTGGAGAAGTCCTCCAGGGTGAAGGAGCCAGACTTGTCTTCGTCTGCGGAGGCAAAAAGCTGACCGCGGACCTCGGTGAACTCCTCACGTGTGATCTTGCCGTCGCCGTCGGTGTCGAAGACCTCGAACAGGCCGGTCATCATGCCGTGTCCACCCATCGGACCCATGCCGGAGCCCATATGGCCACGACCCTGGCCACCCATGCCCCAATGATGGCCCCAACGCGGACCGTTCCGGCTGTCGTTGTCGCGTCCGTGCCAACCCCAACCATGGCGAGGGCCGCGATTGTCGTCATTGTCGTTCCAGCGCATTCCGCCACCCTGGCCACGACCCTGGCCGGGTCCATAGCCCTGACCCATTCCCTGGCCCATGCCTTTACCCGGTCCCATGCCGCGACCGGGGGTCGCGTCGTCATCGGAATCGGTTGCGGCACCGGGCCTCATGCCCTTTCCGGGACCGAAGCCCTTGCCGCCGGGGCGGCCGCGCAGGATTTCCAGCTCGCCGTTGCCGTCCCGGTCAAGACGGGCAAACATGCGGTCAGTCTGTGTGTTGAATTCCGCTTCGGTGACTGTGCCGTCACCATCCTTGTCCAGGCGCTGGAAGGCGCGGACCTGCATGTCCTTGCTCCGCTTGGCGAAGCCGGTCTTGAATTCGTCGAGCTCGACGGAACCATTACCGTTGGCATCCATTTCGGAGAAACGGTTTGCCGCGGCTTCATCGACTTCTGCCTGGGTGATGGCGCCGTCATCGTTGACGTCGAAGCGCTCCATAATACGGCCGCCGCGCATTCCGCCACGCGGACCGCCCATCATGTGCCAGCCTTGCGGGCCTTGTCCGCCGCCCCAACCGGGAGCTCCTTGTGCATATACGCTCATGGAAGTGGTGAGAGCCGTGCCCGCAACACCTGCTGCCAGCGCTGCGATTGCGAATGTCTTAAGCGTTTTCATCCCACATTACTCCGTGGTTCGTCGTTGCGATGACCAAGAGATAGGTGGGAAATGTCTCAAAAATACGGTCGGAAACCGGGGGAAGTGTCGCCAAATGTCCGCATTTGCGGGCCTGTTACATCCTGTTACAAAGTCGGCTCGCGAAATCGTTCGCTTCACCTTAGCTAAGGAATGCAAAGCCGTATTACCAATCGGAGCCATAGAGTGAACGACCCGAGCCCCCATATTCTTGTCGTGGACGACCACCGGGATATCCGGGAAACGCTTGCGCGCTATCTGGTCAAGAACGGCCTGAGGGCCACCACGGCCGAAAGTGCCGCCCATGCCCGCAAGGCCCTGAAGGCAGCCTCGATCGATCTCGTGGTCCTGGACATCATGATGCCGGGCGAGGACGGCCTGTCGTTGTGCCGCCATCTGGTGGAAACCGGTTCCATCCCCGTGATCCTGCTGACCGCCATGGCAGATGACACCGACCGTGTGATCGGCCTTGAAATCGGCGCCGACGACTATGTCACCAAGCCGTTCAATCCACGTGAGCTTCTAGCCCGCATCCGCGCCGTCCTCAGGCGGACCTCCCTCGTGCCGAAGGAACGCGATCCGATGGAGCAGGAAGAACTCGGCTTCGAGGGCTGGCGTCTCAATGTCTCCAAACGGGAGCTTCTGGATACGGACGGCGTGGTGGTTCCCCTCTCCAGCGGAGAGTTCCAGCTCCTGTGCGCCTTCCTGAAACGGCCGAAGATGGTGCTGACCCGCGACCAGCTTCTGGATCTGACCACCGGGAGGACGCCGACCGTCTTCGACCGCTCCATCGACAACCAGGTGTCCCGACTCAGGCGCAAGATCGAGGTGGACCCGAAAGATCCCAAACTGATCAAGACCGTCTGGGGCGGCGGCTATATGCTGACGGCGGATGTCAAAGGCAACGCCGAATGACACCTTCTTCCTGGCGTTTTCCATTTCCACGCAGTCTGGCCGGCCAGCTCATCGGGCTGTTGCTGATCGCCCTGTTCGCTGCCCAGGCGATCGGAATCTGGATTTTTCACGACGAACGGCGGATCGCCCTGATCGAAGTCGCGCGCGACAATATCCTGCTGCGAGCCGTTTCGATCGCCAAGCTGATCGACGACACACCGGAAACCTTGCAGACACGGATACTGGAAGCCTCCTCCAGCCGGCACACCACTTTCTGGATCGGAGATGCGCCGGTGGTTCGCGCTCCTGGCACCGACCGCACGGAAGTCCACCTGCAGCAGATTCTGGCGGACCGGTTTTCACCGCCGCGCGATGTCCTGCTGGACCTGATGGACCCGCGCAGCCGTCAGCCGGACTTCGGGAATTTAAGGGAAGACGATGAAGACAAGGACGGAGAGCGGCCGCAGCGTCCCTCCTTGCGCAGCCCGTCCGACCGCGTGCACTCCGGCCGGCTGCACCGGCTGAAGCGCGGCCACATCGACCTTGCGCTCAGCATTCCGCTTTCGGACGGCTCCTTTCTGAATGTGGAAACGAACTACCGCCCGCCGCCGCGCACCCTCATGCCGCTTCTGGTGCAGCTCGGCCTGATGGCGCTGGCCGTGATCCTGATCGTCGCCTTTGCGGTGAGACGGGTTTCGCGTCCCTTGCGCGATCTCGCCAATGCCGCGGAACGGCTCGGCCGGGGCGAGGATGTTGCCGAGCTGAAGGCCACCGGCCCATTGGAAGTGCGCACGGTGACGGAAGCCTTCAACAGCATGCAGGACAGGCTGACCCGCTTCGTCCGCGACCGGACGCGCATGCTGGCGGCCATCAGCCACGACCTTCGCACGCCGATCACGTCGCTCAGGCTGCGTGCGGAATTCATTGAAGACGATGAAAACCGCGACAAGATCATCGAGACGCTGGAAGAAATGAGCCAGATGACGGAGGCGACACTCGCCTTTGCCCGCGACGAAGCAGCCAAGGAAGAGGCAAAGCCGACCGATCTTGCCAGTCTTCTGGAGAGCCTGGCTGGCGATCAGCAGGATCTCGGTCACAAGGCTACGGTCAACGAGGTCGACCGACTGGTGATTACCTGCCGGCCGGTCGCGCTGAAACGCGCCTTCCGCAACCTGATCGAAAACGGAATTCGTTACGGAAATTCCGTCGAGATCGATCTTGCCCGTGACCGCAAGGAGGCGGTCGTTACCATTTCCGACCAGGGCCCAGGCATTCCCGAAGACCGGCTCGCCGAGGTGTTCGAACCCTTTGTCCGGCTGGAGGAATCGCGCAGCGAGGAAACCGGTGGCATCGGCTTGGGGCTCGCCATCACCCGCTCGATCATCCACGCCCACGGCGGCACGATCGAGCTGAAGAACGGCGACGACCGCGGCCTTAAGGCAGTGGTTCGGTTGCCGATTGGAGGTTAAGGCAAACGGGTGCCTTTTTGGCGTTTCTAGGCGGGGAGCCTTGGCAGCCGTTTCGCGGCCGTTTCACTCGACAGCCAAAGGGCTTCATGCAAGTCTGAATTCCTGAAATCCAGTCGGCATGATTGCGGAAAAAGGGGACGGGTTTGAAGAAGCTGTTGGCCTATCTGAGCCTCTTGATCCCGCATTCGCTTTTACCCTCGAGCTATATCCATAAACGATTGGAATATCTCCTGGACGATCCTGCTACATGCACCCACGAGTGGGACGTCGTGGCAGGAATCCTCAATGGCGAAAACGGCGTGGAGCTTCAGGTTCAATGCCATAATTGCGGCACTTACAGCGAGGTGCCCGATCCGACGATTGAAGAGTGGGAGGCATGTGCGGACGCCATGGAAAACCCCTACCCCTGGACGGATCTATCGCGCATTAGATACTACTTTGTAGACGGCACGGTTCATTAGCGCTGTCCTTTTCGATTCAGCACCCCCCGTCAGCAGTTTCACAGCGGGGCGCTACAACGCCGCCTTGCTGTCCTCCGGCGCTTCGGCCCGATCGTTCAGACCGTAGTCGCGGATGACGGAGCAGACTTTCAGCCGATAGTCCTTGAACAGCACATTCCGGCCGGCGGTCTGCGCCTTGCGGTGCGCCATGACGTTGCGCCAGTCGTCCAGCGCCTTTTCATCGCGGAAGAACGAGATCGACAGCAGCTTGCCCGGATTGGTCAGGCTCTGGAAACGTTCCACGGAAATGAAACCGTCGATATCCTCCAGAACAGGGCGCAGACCGGCTGCGATTTCCAGGTAGCGGTCCTTGTGTTCCGGATGCGGTTCCACTTCGAAAATAATGGCAATCATCGTTACTCCTCCGTCCTCTCCGGCAATGACGATACACCGCCCGAGGCCAACTTGAGAAACGTGCGATCCTCGCGCTGCAGGAATAATCCGGCCGGACGGAGAGCACGCGCTCGCGGATGCGGTCCCTCGCCCCGCCTAGGCAATAAAAAACCCGGCCGAAGCCGGGTCTTGAAGGCTCGGGATCATTTCCCGCCCTTATTGCGCTCTTTCGCCTTTATGGCCGAGCGTTCTTTTCCGGCCGTCTCAGCGACGGCCGGCGGTTATCAGTTTGCAGGTCTTGCTTCCCGGAACAGCCGGTAGAGGCGCGAGGGCAGCCAGGGCAGCCGATCGCGGCTGTAATCCTGGCGATGGTCCACGATCAGACATCTTGCAATGTGCACATTCATTTGGGCATCTCCTTTTTGTCAGTTTTGGCCCGGTGAGTACGAATATAGCGCACTGCGTGCACTTATCAAGGCGTACTGTGTGCATTTTTCAAGTATTTTTCCATGCCTCCCCGACGTCATGCAAAACCCGTTAGCAAGAAATGAAAAAAGCCGCGGTTCCCAATGGGAACCGCGGCTCGAATGACAGGCCTATGGCTGATCAGAGCCTCGAATTCAGGAAGCCATCTTGGCCTTGAATTCGATCCGGCGGCGATGCAACACCGGTTCCGTGTAACCGTTCGGCTGGGCACAGCCTTCGAACACCAGATCGCAGGCGGCCTGGAAGCCGACGGAGGCGTCGAAGTCCGCGGCCATGGGGCGGTACAGCGAATCGCCGGCATTCTGCTCGTCGACCAGGGCTGCCATGCGCTTCATGGTTTCCATGACCTGCTCCTTCGTGCAGACGCCGTGGCGCAGCCAGTTGGCGATGTGCTGGGAGGAGATGCGCAGGGTGGCGCGGTCTTCCATCAAGCCGATGTTGTTGATGTCCGGAACCTTGGAACAACCAACACCCTGCTCGACCCAGCGGACCACATAGCCGAGAATGCCTTGCGCATTGTTGTCGAGCTCTGCCTGGATGTCCTCCGGCGACCAGTTCGGCCGGGTCGCGACCGGGATCGACAGGATGTCCTCCAGCTTCGCCGGTTCGCGGGACTTCAGCTCGTTCTGACGCTCGGCAACATTGACCTTATGGTAGTGCAGCGCATGGAGCGTGGCCGCCGTCGGCGACGGCACCCATGCAGTGTTGGCACCGGCCATCGGATGGCCGATCTTCTGCTCCAGCATGGCATGCATCAGGTCCGGCATCGCCCACATGCCCTTGCCGATCTGGGCATGGCCCGGCAGACCGCAGGCCAGACCGACATCCACGTTGTTGTTCTCGTAGGAGCCGATCCAGGTGGCGGTCTTCATGTCGCCCTTGCGGATCATCGGACCGGCTTCCATGGACGTGTGCATCTCGTCGCCGGTGCGGTCGAGGAAGCCGGTGTTGATGAAGAACACCCGGTCGCTTGCGGCACGGATGCACTCCTTGAGGTTGACCGTGGTGCGGCGTTCCTCGTCCATGATGCCCATCTTGAGCGTGTTGCGTGCCATGCCCAGCGCATCCTCGACCCGGTCGAAGAGTTCGCAGGCGAAAGCGACTTCCTCAGGCCCGTGCATCTTCGGCTTGACGATATAGACAGAACCGGCGCGGCTGTTGGTCCGCTTGCCGTTCGGGCCGATGTCATGCAGAGCGATCAGCGACGTGACCATGCCGTCGAGAATGCCTTCCGGCACTTCATTGCCGTCCTTGTCCAGAACAGCATCGATGGTCATCAGGTGGCCGACGTTGCGCACCAGCAGCAGCGAGCGGCCATGCAGCGTCAGGGTCGAACCGTCCGGAGCGGTATAGGTGCGGTCGCCGTTCATCCGGCGCGTCACCCTCTTGCCACCCTTTTCGAAGGTCTCTTCCAGGTCGCCCTTCATCAGGCCGAGCCAGTTGCCGTAGACGACGACCTTGTCCTCGGCATCGACGGCGGCAACGGAATCCTCACAGTCCATGATCGTGGACATGGCGGATTCGACGATCACGTCGGCGATATGCGCCTTGTCGGTCTTGCCGATCGGATGACCGGCGTCGACGACCACTTCCAGATGCAGGCCGTTCTGGGTCAGGAGCACCTTCGACGGGGCAGACGCATCGCCGACATAGCCTGCAAATCGGGACGGATCGGCAAGTGCGATCGCGCCGCCGGCTGTCGCAAGGCTCAAGGCACCGCCAGCCACCGAAAGACCGGTGATGTCCGCCCAGGAGCCCTGGCTCAGCGGCGCTGCCTCATCCAGCACCTTGCGGGCATAGGCAATGACTTCCGCGCCACGCTCCGGATCATAGCCGCCGCCGGAGGGAAGCGAGCCCATGGCGTCGGTGCCGTAGAGCGCGTCATAGAGCGAGCCCCAGCGGGCATTGGCGGCGTTCAGCGCATAGCGGGCATTCATGACCGGAACGACGAGCTGCGGGCCGGCGACGGTGGAAATTTCCGGATCCACATTGGCGGTCGTAGCCGCGAAATCATCCCCTTCGGAGACGAGATAGCCGATCTCCGTCAGGAACGCCTTGTAGGCGGCCATGTCCGGCACACCGGGGTTGGCGCGGTGCCAGGCGTCGATCTTTTCCTGGAGCGCATCACGCTTGGCCAGGAGCGCACGGTTCTTCGGTGCAAGATCATGCACGATGGCGGACAGCTGTTCCCAGAACCGGTCCTGATCGACCCCGGTTCCCGGAAGGGCCCTGGTGTTGACGAAATCATAGAGCTCGCTGGCGACCTGAAGGCCCTGAACTTCGATACGCGCTGTCATCTCGGCGTCTCCCGTTCTTACATGCAAAATTGTGACAATCGGCGTTTGAATGACGCCTTTTGTGTCCGGAACCGGTCTCCGGGTCAATCAGCCGCAGTTCGGAATTACTTTTTCCAAAATGGAAATAATCAAATTTATTTTCTCCACAGACCCATGACGAGGGTGACCAAGTCGTCCCGAGCGGCCCTTGCGCGTCAGCGATTTTCTCTTCACAACGCTACCGGAACCACATCATAACGCTCCCGTCCAAATCCCGGAGGTTCGTTTCTCCGGCTTCGGCAAGCTGCGGACCTCTGAAGCGTTCGCCCCACAAGGAATATCCATGAAAAGAGCGGCAACGCTTTTCACTGACCGGGTTTTCGGCAACGCCATTATCATGCTGGTGCTCACCACCCTGTTCTGGGGCGGTAACACGATTGCCGGCCAGCTGGCGGTCGGCCGGGTGTCGCCGATGGTAGTCGTGTTCCTGCGCTGGCTGATCGTGAGCGTGCTTCTGACTGTGACGTTGCTGCCGAGGATAAAGCAGGAATGGCCGGTCATGCGCCCGCATCTGGGCAAGCTCTGCCTCATGGCGCTGTTCGGATTCACCGGCTTCAACATGCTGTTCTACATGGCTGCCCACTACACCACGGCCGTCAATCTCGGGATCCTGCAGGGATCCATGCCGATCTTCGTTCTGATTGGATCCGTTGCGCTGCTCGGCGCGCGGGTCCGGCTGCTGCAGGTCGTCGGTATCATCGCGACGCTGGCAGGCGTTGCCCTGGTCGCGGCACAAGGCAGCCTGGAGACGCTGCTGAGCTTGTCGATCAACCCCGGCGACGGGCTGATGCTGATCGCCAGCTTTTTTTATGCGGGCTACACGATCACCCTGCGCAACAGGCCGCAAGTCTCCGGCCTCGTCTTCTTCGCGGTCCTGTCGGTCATGGCCGCCCTCATCTCCATTCCGGGCCTGGCCTACGAAATGGCAACCGACACCGCACAGTGGCCAACGCCCACTGGCTGGCTGGTGACGCTCTACATCGCCCTGTTTCCCTCCTGTATCGCGCAGATCTTCTTCATCCGGGGCGTGGAACTGGTTGGACCGGCACGTGCCGGGGTGTTTTTGAACCTGGTACCGATCTTCGCGGCCGCCCTCGGCATTCTCCTCCTCGGCGAGCCCTTCCGCCTGCATCACGCACTGGCCCTGGTTCTGGTGCTCGGCGGCATCTGGCTGTCGGAACGCAAGCGGAAATCATCCTAAGCTGTTCGAATTCTTTCGCCATGCCTTGGATAAATCTCTATCGCAGGGCAGATTAGCGAGATGGAAACACCAATCGTCGTCGGCTGTTTTGCCGGTCTTCTCATTACGATCTCGCTGCTGCAGCCGCTTGCCCGCCGGTTGGGGCTTGCCCCGAGCGTGCTGCTCGCCATGGTCGGCACGCTGATCGGGATCGGCGCGATCTTTCTTCTGAACACCGAATACACCGACGCCTTCAACACGATTGCGATTGTCTTTGTCGATCCGCCGCTCGATGCGGAAAAAATCCTCTATGTCTTCCTGCCGATCCTCCTGTTCCAGACGTCGCTGACGCTGGATGTGCGGCGCATCTTCGAGGATATCGGTCCGATCCTTCTGATGGCCGTGGTTGCCGTGTTCGCCGCGACCTTTTTCATCGGCCTGGCGCTTTTTCCGCTGGGCAATGTTTCCCTCATCGCCTGCCTGCTCCTGGGCGCGATCGTGGCGACCACCGACCCGGTGGCCGTCGTCGCCATCTTCCGCGACATCGGCGCTCCGGCCCGGCTCGGACGCATCGTCGAGGGCGAGAGCCTGCTCAACGACGCCGCGGCGATCGTGATCTTCATTCTTCTGCTCGGCATCCTGACCGGCAGTCAGGAACTGGATCTGGCCGCTGCGCTGATGGCCTTCTTCCGGTCCTTCATAGGCGGGGCCATCGTCGGCGCGCTGGTCGCCCGTCTGTTCGTGATGCTGCTGCCGATCATGCGGGACCTGCCGCTTGCCCAGGTCACGCTGAGCCTTGCCCTGCCTTACGTGATCTATGTGGTCAGCGACCAGTTCGCCGATGTCTCCGCCGTGGTCGCGGTCGTCTCCGCCGGCATCGTCTTCAATCTCTACGGCCCCTCCCGGATCACGCTGGAAGACTGGAACTTTCTTCATCACGTCTGGGACCAGATCGCCTTCTGGGCCTCGTCGCTCATCTTCGTGCTCGCCTCGATCCTGATCCCGCGCCTCGTGGAGGGCTTTGAGCCGATCGACATCCTGCTGCTCTTCGTGGTCGCGGCCGCCGCGCTTGTGTCCCGGGCGCTGGTCATCTTCGGCCTGCTGCCGTTCCTGAGCCTGTTCCGCATGGGCGAAAGCGTCAGCATGAAATTCAAGACGGTGATGCTGTGGGGCGGTATGCGCGGCGCGGTCACCCTGACACTGGCGCTCAGTGTCTCCGAACATCAGGGGCTATCGCCTGAGGTCGCAACCTTCGTCACCAAACTCGCCACCGGCTTCGTGCTGTTCACCCTGCTCGTTTACGGCACCAGTCTGAAGCCGCTGATCAAGCTTCTCGGGCTGAACAAGCTCAGCCCGCGCGACGAAGCCCTGCGCGGCCAGTTTCTGGCGCTCGCACTGGCCGATGTCCGCCAGGAAGTCGAGCAGACCGCCCAGGATTACCAGATCGAACCGCGCATTGCCGATCCGGTCACGGAAACCTACGCCGAACGAGCCAAGGCGGCCGCGGAAGCCAGTCAGGCGTTCGCCGAACTCAAGGACAAGGAACGGGTCATCCTCGGGCTGATCGCGCTCGCCGACCGGGAACGCTACCTGGTTCTCAACCACTTCAACGAAAAGACCGTCTCCCGCCGGGCGATTTCGCTGCATCTTGCCTCTGCCGGACGGATCGCCGACCTGACCCGCTCGGAAGGCCGCGCCGGATACAACAGGGCGAGCCGGCAGGCGCTGCGGTTCCGGTTCAATTTCCGCTTTGCCCAATGGCTCCAGCGGCGGCTGAAGATCCACCGTCCGCTCGCGATCCTCCTGGCGGACCGGTTCGAATACCTGCTCGTCTGCCGGATCATTTCCAACGAGCTGGTCACGTTCAACCATAACCGCATCCGCCCGCTGGTCGGCGACCGGGTCGGCACGATCCTGAACGACACGCTGTGCGCCCGCCGGGACGACATCCTGCGCGCCATCGATGCGCTGCGTCTGCAGTATCCGGACTATTCGGACGCGCTTGAAACCAAATTCCTGCGCATGACCGGTTTCCGGCTGGAAGACACCGCCTATGCGACAGCCCACAGCCAGGCGCTGATCGGCGCGGAGCTCTACAACGACCTGCACGGCGACCTGATGCGCCTCAGGCAGGAGTCGCGGGAGAGACCGGACCTCGACCTTGGACTGCAGACCAAAGACCTGCTGGCAAAGCATTCGCTGTTTGCGGACCTGTCGGCAGAGCATCTGAACGACATCGCCCGAATGATGCGACCGACGTTCGCGACGCCGGGAGAACGGCTGATGCGAAAGGGCGAGAAAGGCGATCTCGTCTATTTCATCGCGTCCGGCGCGGTCGAAGTGCGCACCGGCGCCGATACCATCCGCCTGGGCCGCGGCGATGTGGTCGGGGAAATGGCGCTGGTGACCGGAAAGCCCCGATCGGCAGATGTGGTCGCGCTCGGCTATTGCCAACTTCTCGGCCTGTCGGCCTCCGCATTCCGCACACTCCAGCAGAAGACGCCGGACCTCAAGGCGCACATGGACCGCCTGTCCACCGAACGGCAATCCATGAATGCCCCTGTTTCATCGGAGACCGAGAAGGCCGGCGACGACGCCTGACCGGAGACACCTTACAGGCTGAGCCGCACAGAAACAGGACGGCCAGCGGGACACCTAGCTTCACCCCGCTGAGACAGGGCGCCTGGCGACGTCCCCCTTCCCAGCCGATGGCTTTGTTTCGTCGTTTAGATTGCGTATTGGGACTTGGGCTTAACCCTGATGGATAGCGGCGTTTGACGCGATGCCGGTAAATCAGCATTAATTGCCCGCGTATTTTTTAAGGGGGATTTTATGTTTTTTTCCCGGAAGCCAATTCTTTTTTCCTTGTTTCTTAGCGCATTGGGCTTACCGGCCACATCGGCTCTGGCAGATGTCTGGACCTTCGAAACGCCTTCGAAAAATATCCAGTGCACGGTGGGCGAAGGGGTCGGACTGCAGTCCGACATCACCTGCACCATCATTGACCGTTCCGGGCCGGACGCCCTGCCCCGCCCGACGACCTGCAATTCCGATTGGGGCCACACCTTCTCGATGCGGGAACGGGGACCCGTCGAAATCCTGTGCCAGGAAACCGACCGCAGCAAAGGCGGCTTCGACGTCGCCAACTACGGTGTGACCGGGAATTTCGGCGGCTTTACCTGCCATTCCTCCACACAGGGTCTGAAATGCACCAATCGGGACGGTAACGGTTTCTTCCTGTCACGGCGCCAGCAGACGATCATCGGGGCTGCCCGACAGCAGGCAGATGCAGCCGCCAGTCCGGCGCCCGAAGCCAGCGCGGAGTTCAAAGGCTATGACGAAGACCTGAAACAGCACTGGCTGGTCACCGAACAACATCTTCAAACGCTGGGATTCGGTCCGGGACCGGTCGATGGCATGGTCGAAGCCGCGACCGTTCTGGCCGTTCACGCCTTTCAGAAGGCCTATGGGCTCAAAGTTCTGAACCAGCTTCCGCCGGAACATTTTGCGATTCTGGAGGCCTTGGCAAAGGCGAAGGATTCGTCCGTCAAGCTTGCTCCCCCCGCCGGCAGAGACCTCACAAATGCACGTAGCGAAGCCACCATTGCCGATACCAATGAAGGAAACACTCGGAACACCCTGGCAGCGCGACTGGATACCAGCATCAATCTGGCCGACACCGCGCTACATCAATTGTTGATTGATCAAAGATCTGAAATTTCCACTTTATTTTTGGACGCTGTTTCGCAGGACAATCAAAGTATTTTAGCCAAAACACCTTTACTAGAGAAGTTCCTGAGATCCTCTTTGCCATTTGTAAGCTGCCAGGATGAGACAATAAAGATTGTCGGCTTCTACAATCTGGCGAAGGGATATTGGTTGAATGCGTATTTGGAAGAGCAGACAGTCAAGCAAATTTATTTTGCTCCTTCACCGTCAGGCACGAAGCATCCGGACGGAAGTGCTTGGTACGACCTCTTTAATGCCGACAAGTCTATCGTTTATGCATTTCGAGAATCTTACAAAGCCCAGCTCGATCACTTTAATGCCAAATATGATCCTGCTGGCTGCCGCCAGTTATCAAGGAGCCGGCTGGATGAACCAAGATCCGACTACATTATTTCTACACTCGCTTCTGAAAACGCTTATGAGGAATCAATTGACCACCAAATTCTGTCATTAATTCAAAATGACACCGCACGCCGCCACAAGCTGATTTCCCCGCAAGAACTTACCCTTTCCACCATTCATGCGAACCTCTTCGGAGCGGACTTTTTCATTGTTCAATCCAAGCGGGACTATCCTGGCGCAATGGTTCTTCAGAAATGGAGGGTTGAAGACGGAAACCCATCCATTATGCAGGAAGCCCTAGAGCTCATAGAATTTGGAGCTGCAGACCAATGAATATTTTTATTAGTCGTCTTGGTCTTCTGATTGTCGGAACCATTCTGCAAATCGCGGCACTCCCAGACACCGCTTTTTCTGCAACAAAAATCGAACTCGGAAACGATGCCAAGCTTGCCAAAATGATGAGGGAACTACAACGCAAGGACAATATCGCGAACGGGCAGGATATCGAAATTTCTCCTGACGACTACAAGGAACCGAATGACATCCCGCGTTACCTAGGAGAGCTTCCTAATCTGATTGATCCGACCTTTGGAAACTTCACGCGGGCTCTGCCTATTGTCGGCAAACCTTTTTATTCCGCTCCAGCCCGAAATATGATCCGGAATGTATTGCGGCGCAGTGGCCAAGGGAGGCGTGTCCAACAAAACGCGGAACTGGGGCAAGACGTAATGGACTTGGTCGCAAATAAATTACTAACGCTGCAAAGCGATGCTTTCGAAAAGCAAACGCGCGAATTATTTCCGTTTTTAGACAAGAAATCGTTGCTTCGCAAAAGCATGGAGCAGGTCAACGTTGAAGCGTACGATGTTGATTCCTATCACGACTACCTCAATTCGAGATCAAAGGTCGATGAAACGCGTTTTCAATTGGACCTTAGGAAACTCGTTCAAGAAAAACTTGCCCAGCAAAGAGACAACAAGCTCGCGCAATTTCTTCCTGGACTGGATCCGTTTTATAATCCTCAACTCGATCAGGAAATCGAACAACTTGAGCGAGATTTAGCCCGTTTGGAAGGCAGTGCTCCGTCCCAAGCCTGCGGTCCCATGAGTGAGGACGAAAAAGCCTGGATCATCGCCAACAAGGATTCGAATTTTGAAAACTATTTGGTCGGACTTGAAGGCAGCAGAACGAACCTGAAACATATGACCACTTACGGAGGATACTTCAAACCGGATGTCGACAGTACGCGTGCGTGGGTTGCGCATGCAGAGAACAAAATTGCAGAGATGCTTGAAGAAGCGAGATCGGCCCTGGGGAGTTGCCCCCAGACGCAAACCCAAGACTGCGGCGTACTCACGGACGACGAAAGAAAGGAACTGGATTCAGCTCTCGGCCAATCCCCGGAAGAATTTGAACAATATCTTGAGCAATCGCGTCGGTATCTTGAGGATTTTCGGGTCAGTTACACCCAATTTAAAAACGAAGGCAGCCTGCCCGCTGATCGGGCGGATGCAGAAATCCAGTACGTCGAAACCTCTTACAAAGAAGCTGTGAAGAGGTACGAGAACGCGATCAACAAACTTTCATCGCGACAAGGCTGCCCGCCCTATCAACTCGGCGGTGCTTTTCCGCAGTCGGGCAGCACTGCAAGCCCAGCACTAGCCCACCAGGACAGACAGTCCGCCGAAAATGACAGCCAGACCGGAGGAAATAACACGAATTATGCCAGTGAAGATGAGAATCTTCCTGCTGGTTTCCGGCGTGTCGGACCCAATACCTGCGTCAACAATATTTCCGACTTCATCCGATGCTGAGCTGGCGTTTACAGACGTCTCACCCTGCTGATGAGCAGATCACCGAGAGCGACTTCAGCATCGCCGCATCCGCCCCGAAGCAGCAGGCGTGCGCGACGAAAAAGAAGGCCGTGAGCACCGAACCGAGCCCAAAGGCCGTCATCAGCCACGGATCTTCCGCGATTTCGCGCATGGTGGTTGCCTCGGTCGCCTGAATTGCCTGAGCCGTCATTTCATTCCTCCCTCAAGTAATCGAATTTTGCGGACGCCCGTCAAGCAAAACGGGCATCCGCAGGAAAATCAGGACGCCGCTGTCTCGTCCGCCTTTTCGTCCTTCTTGCCGCCGAACAGGCCGCCGAGCCAGCCCTTCTTCTCCTCAGCGGGCGCGTCCGCACTTTCAGACGCAGCGGCTTCTTCTTCCTGCGGCTGGGTTGGTGCGACTTGCTCGCCGAAGGTCTTGAAGAACTCGCCGGCCAGGCGCTTGGCGGTGCTGTCGATCAGGCGCGCACCGAGCTGGGCGAGCTTGCCGCCGATCTGGGCGTCGACGTCGTAATGCAGGATGGTGGCGTCCGGGCCGTCTTCCTCGAGACGCACGGTGGCGCCACCCTTGGCGAAACCGGCGACACCGCCGGAGCCTTCGCCGACGATCCGGTAGCTTTCCGGCGGATTGAGGTCTTCGAGCGTCACCTTGCCGCCGAAGGTCGCCTTGACCGGACCGACCTTGAGCTTGACCTTGGCTTCCATCTCCGTGTCGGAATGCTTGGTGAGTTCCTCGCAGCCGGGGATCGAGGCCTTCAGGACTTCAGCGTCGTTGAGCGCTTCCCAGACTTTCTGCCGGGGAGCTTCGATCCGCTGGCTTTCGGACATTTTCATAAGCGTTAAACTCCGTTTTCTTTGGATGGGGTGGTTTCGAGGCCCTCGCCGCGCTGGTCCTTCCGGCGCACGCTCAGGATCTCGGCAAGAATGGAAAGGGCGATTTCTTCCGGGGTGATGGCACCGAGGTCGAGCCCGGCCGGCGCCTTGATGCGATCAAGCTTTTCTTCCGCCACACCTTCGCCAAGCAATTTCTGGCGCAAGCTGTCGGCCTTGCGGCGGCTGCCGACGAAGGCGATGTGCCGGGCGTCGACCTCGATCGCGGCCTTCAGGGCGATCAGGTCGCCCTTGCCCTGGGTTGACACTACGAGATAGCGCTCGCCCGCGGCCTCGACCGGCAGGGCGTAGCCCTCGATGCGCTCGTTGACCTCAGCAAAGGCGGCCTGTTCGTCGGCCGGCGCGCAGACGGAAATGTCGAACCCGACACGGGGCCCGAGATCGGCCAGCGCCACGGCAACCGGGCTGGAACCCAGAATGACCAATGCCGGGCGCGGCAGGACCGGTTCGATGAAGATGTCCATGGTCCCCTGGCTCGGGCACATGTTCTTCGCAAAGCGGATGCCTTCGCGTTCCTCCCCGGCGGAGACGCCAAGGTCCTTCAACAGGTCTTCCGGCTGGAGGGAGATCAGCCGGGTCTGGCCGTCCTCCAGGGATTGCCTGGCGGCCTTCAAGGTCGCGCCGCGGGCACAGCCACCGCCGATCCAGCCACCGGCAATCTCGCCTTCCGGGCCGATCACCGCCTTGGCGCCGGCCTTGGCGGCGGTCACCGAAATGGTGCGCACCACGGTTGCCAGCGCGAATGGCTTTCCCTGCCGGCGCAGGCGGTTCATCAGGTCGTGAAGATCCTCACGGGCGGCTTCAGGTGGCCTATCGATCGGAGACGGGGTCATGATCGTACCTCTCACAGGTTTGCCAGATAGGGTTCGAGCGCGGCCAGGCTCTCAAGATTGTGGGCCGGCGCGAACAGATCGACGAAAGGCAGGGCCGCGGACATGCCACCGGCGGTCGGCTCGTAGCCCTGCCAGCCGATCAGCGGGTTCAGCCAGACGATGCGCTTGCAGCGGCGGCGGAGTGCTGCCATCTCGTGACCGAGGCGGTCCGGATCGCCGGTGTCGTAGCCGTCCGACAGGATGACCACGCAGGTCCGCGAATGGATCACCCGGGCGGCGTGCCAGCGGTTGAAGTCGGCAAACGCCTCGCCGATCTTGGTGCCGCCGCCGACGCCCTGGGCCATCAGCCCCATGCGGTCGAGGGCGCGGGCCGCGTCCCTCTCCTTCAGGGCCGAGGAGACATGCACCAGCCTCGTGTGGAACAGGAAGGCTTCCGCCTCCCGGAAGTTGTCGAGAAGCCCGTGGACGAACCGGGTGAAGACGCCGGTGTAATTGTTCATGGAGCCTGAAGCGTCGAGCAGGATGACCAGGCGAAGCTGGCGCTCGCGCGGGCCTTTGCGGATCAGCTCGATCGGGGTCCCGCCATGGGCAATGGAATGGCGGATCGTCCGGCGCAGGTCGAGCCGTGGCCCCTTGCGCCGCTGACGGTCGCGCCGGGTCAGGCGGACGCGCATGGCGTGGGCCAGCCGCTCGGCGAGTTCATTGGCCTTTTCGACCGCTTCCGGATCGTGGATCTTGCGGAAATCGATCTTTTCCAGGTTTTCCGCAATGCTTGCGCCTTCGCGGCGGCCGGCTGCCTCGTCGTCGGTGTCTTCGTCTTCCTCGCCCGGCGTGCGTTCCACATCGCCGGCAAGGCCTTCCTGACGATTGCCCTGGGCTTCGACCATTTCCCGGATGGTCTTGCCGCCCTTCTTGGTGCTGGTGCCTGTGGTCTTGATGATGCCCTTCATGCCTTTTGCGAACCAATAGGCATCGAAGATCTCGTCAAAGGCCTGCCAGTCGGAGAGGCGGCCGCAGAACAGGGCGCGGAAGGCAGCCTTCAGTTCATGCGGCCGTCGGGCCAGCGGCGACAGCAACAGCCGCACCGCATCGTTGGTTTCCGCCAGACCGACCTTGAACCCGTTGTCGCGCAAGGTGCGCATGAAACCGGCCAGGCGCAGGCGCAGGGCGGTGCCGACGTCCTCCGCGGTCTCGATTTCATGAGGTTTCAGGGCGGGCGCGGCCATGGCTCAGGCCACCTTCCCCAGGAGCCGGTCGGTGACTTCCTTCGTCACCCGTGCCTGGTCCTCGCGGGTCTTGAGCACACAGCCGAGCGTTTCGAAGACCAACTCCTGGTCTTCCTGCAGGTTCTTCGTACCGAGCCCGATGAGAGCGGCGGCCCAGTCGATGGTTTCGGCAACGCCTGGAACCTTGGCAAGGTCCTCCTTGCGCAGTTTCGCCATCAGTTCGGCAATCTGGAGCGCCAGCGCCGTATCGAGCCCTTCCACCCGGCTCATCAGGATCCGGGCCTCCCGGTCCGTTTCCGGGTAATCGACATAATGATAGAGACAGCGACGACGCAGGGCATCGGAGAGTTCGCGCGTGCCGTTGGAGGTCAGCACCACCTTGGGAATCGACCTCGCCTCGATGGTGCCCATTTCGGGAATGGAGACCTGGAAGTCGGACAGGATTTCCAGGAGAAAGGCCTCGAATTCCTCATCGGCCCGATCGATCTCGTCGATCAGCAGAACCGGCGCCTTATCCTGGCGGATCGCCGCCAGCAGGGGCCGCTCCAGCAGATATTTTTCGGAAAAGACCGCGTCCTCGACCTCGTCGGCGCTTTCGCCGGAGCCCTCATGGGCCTTGATGGCGAGAAGCTGACGCTGGTAGTTCCATTCGTAGATGGCGTCCGAGCGATCCAGACCCTCATAGCACTGAAGCCGGATCAGGTTGGTGTCGTACAAATCGGCCAGGGCCTTGGCGACTTCAGTCTTGCCGACGCCCGCCTCGCCCTCCAGGAGCAGCGGCCGCTTCAGAAGGTCGGTGAGAACGAGAGCCGTAGCCAGACCTTCATCGGCGACGTACCCGGTCTCGCTGAGAGCTTTTGCCAACTCTTTCTTGTCCAGGGTCATTGCGACCTCTCGTTCCTTCGCCACGTGCACAGGAAATGCGTGTCCACCCGGCCCTTTCAGGACCGATTCAGCGTATTTGTCCTGCCCCGCCGGGCGCGTTCGAAGAGGAGCCGCTTGCCGACCTGCCGACCAAAGCAAACGGTTTCGGCAAGCGGCTCCTGATCACCGGGCTGTGGGTGCCCGGATCAGGTCATGCCCTAACCCTGGACGCCCAGGTCCTTGCCGGCCTGCCAGACGCGCCAGGCGTCGTGCGGCATCTGGATATGGGTGCTGCCCAGGAAGCCGAAGGCATCGTTGACGGCGTTGGAGAAGGCTGGCACGCTGCCGACATTCGGGCTTTCGCCGACACCCTTGGCGCCGATCGGATGATGCGGGCTCGGGGTGACGGTGTAGTCGGTTTCCCAATGCGGGGTTTCGACCGCCGTCGGCAGGAAGAAGTCCATGAAGGACGCGCCCATCACGTTGCCCATCTCGTCGTAACGGATCTCCTGGCCCATGGCGATGGCGAAGCCTTCCGTCAGACCGCCGTGCACCTGACCCTCGATGATCATCGGGTTGATGCGGGTGCCGCAGTCATCCAGCGCGTAGAAGCGGCGGATCTTGGAGACACCCGTATCGACGTCGATGTCCATGACGCAGAAGTAGGCGCCAAAGGGATAGGTCATGTTGGGCGGGTCGTAGTAGGACACAGCCTCAAGGCCCGGCTCCATACCCGGAGGCGGAGCGTGGTAGGCGGCCCAGGCAATTTCCTTCATCGACTTGCGCGCTTCCGGATTGCCCTTCACCTGGAACCCGTCCACGTCCCATTCGAGGTCGTATTCGGACACTTCCAGCATGTGCGCGGCGATCATCTGCGCCTTGTTGCGGATCTTGCGCGCGGCCAGGGCAATTGCGGCACCGGCGACCGGGGTCGACCGCGAGCCATAGGTGCCCAGACCATAAGGCGCGGTATCCGTGTTGCCTTCCTCGACCATGATGTCGGCCGCCGGAATACCGATCTCGGTGGCGATGATCTGTGCCCATGTGGTCTCGTGGCCCTGCCCCTGGGACTTGGTGCCCATGCGCGAGATCACGGAGCCGGTCGGATGGACGCGGATTTCCGCACTGTCGAACATGGCGACACCGAGGATGTCGCAGTTCTTGGACGGACCGGCGCCGACGATTTCGGTGAAGAACGAAATGCCGATGCCCATGATCTCACGGGTTTCGCCACGCTTAAAGGCTTCCTGTTTGGCCTTCTGTTCCTCACGCAGTTGCCGATAGCCGATGGTGTCCATCGCCTCTGCATGGCCGTGTGATAGTCGCCGCTGTCGTATTCCCAGCCAAGGGCCGAGTGATACGGAAACTGCTCCGGCTTGACGAAGTTCTTGATGCGAAGATCCGCCGGGTCCATGCCAAGCTTCTGGGCGAGGATATCCATGGCCCGCTCGATGCAGTAGGCGGCTTCCGTCACGCGGAAGGAGCAGCGGTAGGCGACGCCGCCCGGAGCCTTGTTGGTGTAGACCCCGTCGACGGCCAGATGGGCGGTCGGGAAGTCATAGGACCCCGTGGACGATGTTGAAGAAACCGGCCGGCCACTTGGACGGGTCGGCACAGGCGTCGAAGCCGCCGTGGTCGGCCAGCACGTGTACCTTCAGGCCGGTGACCGTGCCGTCGCTCTTGGCCGCGATTTCGGCGGTCATGTGATAGTCTCGGGCAAAGGACGTGGTGGAGAGGTTCTCCATGCGGTCCTCGACCCATTTCACCGGACGACCGGTGACGATGGAGGCGACGATCGCGCAGATGTAACCCGGATAGGCCCCCACCTTGTTGCCGAAGCCGCCGCCGATATCCGGCGCGATCACATGGATCTTGTGCTCCGGAATGGTCGACAGCAGCGAGGCGACCGTGCGGATGACATGCGGTGCCTGGAACGTGCCCCAGACGGTCAGCTCACCGGTGATCTTGTCCATGGACGCCACGGCCTGGCAGGTTTCCAGCGGCGACGGATGGGTGCGGTGATAGGAGATCAGTTCCTTGATGGTGACGTCGGCGTCCTTGAAGGCCTTGTCGGTTTCTTCCGCGTCGCCCACTTCCCAGGTGAAGATATGGTTGTGGTGCTTGCGCGGGCCGTGAGCGCCCTCGGTCTTGCCTTCCAGATCCGGGCGGAGCACCGGGGCATCCGGGTCCATGGACTTGAACGGGTCGACCAGAACCGGCAGCTCCTCGTATTCGACTTCCACCAGCTGGATCGCGTCGTCGGCGATGTAGCGGTCCTCGGCGAGGACGAAGGCCACTTCCTGGTTCTGGTAGAGCACCTTGCCGTCGGCCAGAACCATCTGGACGTCGCCGGCCAGTGTCGGCATCCAGTGCAAGGTTCAAGCGGGCTTGCAGGTCGTCGGCCGTCAGAACGGCAATGACGCCCGTCCACGGCTCAATTGCCTTGCGGATGTGTCGATCGATTGGTGATCCTTGCGCATGTGCATAGGGCGAGCGGACGAAATCTCCGAACAGCATGCCTGGCAGCTTAATATCGTCGACGTAGTTGCCCTTGCCCTGGGTAAAGCGAGATGTCCTCGACGCGCTTGCGCTTGCAGCCCATTCCGCTCCAGCGCGTCGACGCGCTCTTCGCGTGTCGACTTCATGTCCTTCATTCCGCCGCCTCCTTGGCTGTCACGTCATCTGCTGCTTCGCAGGCGCGCACTGGATGGATTTCACGATGTTCTGGTAACCCGTGCAGCGGCAGATGTTGCCGGCCATGCCAAAGCGGATTTCCTCTTCCTCGGTCGGGCTCCGGGTTTTCCTTCAGGAGCAGCCTGGACGCGCGGGTGATCATCCCCGGCGTGCAGAACCCGCACTGAAGCCCGTGCATGCTGGCTTGAAGGCGTTCCTGCAGCAGCGTGAAAGGTTGTCGTCGGCATTGCCCATGCCCTTCGACGGTGGTGACGTCAGCGCCGTTCGCCTGTGCCACGAACATGGTGCAGGACTTCACCGATTTGCCGTTGATCGTTCGACGGTGCAGGCCCCGCAATGAGAGGTTTCACAGCCGATATGAGGCCCGGTGATATTGAGATCGCTCGCGCAGAAAGTGTGAATCAGAAGCGTCCCGAGGCTCGGCGAAGCGAACTGCACTGCTTCTTCGCCATTCACCTTGAGTTGTGACCGGGACTTGTTCGATATCGCTCATTCTCGGTCTCTCCCTCAACCGTTTGCGCGTTCGGCGGCGCGGGCAAGCGCGCGGCGCAGCATTACGCCGGCCATCTTGGTGCGGTATTCCGCCGGACCACGGCCGTCGGACGCCGGCCGGGTGATGGCTTCGGCGGCGGCGACCGCCCGGTTCACCGTGTCCGCATCCAACGAGGAGCCGGTGAGGATCCCGCAGGCGTCGGCAGCATAAAGCGGCGTGTCGCCCACATTGGTCAGGGCAATGGAACAGGAGGACACCGACCCGCCGGACATGGTTAGCACGACTGCGGCAGCGGCGGTGGCATAGTCGCCGACCTTGCGCTTCAGCTTCTCATAGGCAAAGCCGTGGCCTGCCGGCGGCACCGGAATGCTGACGGCGGTCACCAGTTCTTCCGGGGCAAGGGCCGTGAAATAGGCTGCCTCGTAGAAATCGCGGGCGGCGATGTCGCGTTCCCCATTCGGGCCGACGACCCGATAGGACGCATTCAGGCACTGCATCAGCGCCGGCATGTCGTTGCCCGGATCGCCGTTGGCGACGTTGCCGCCGATGGTGCCCAGGTAGCGGATCTGCGGATCGGCGATCAGGAGCGAGGTTTCGCGGATGATCGGCAGCTTGTTGCTGAGAAGATCGGATGCGATCAGCTCGTGCTGCGTCGTCATCGCGCCGATCACGATCGCCCCGCCTTCTTCACGGATCCCTTTCAGATCGGCGACGCCGCTCAGGTCGATCAGATGTTCGGGTGCCGCCATGCGCAGCTTCATCATGGGGATGATGCTGTGTCCGCCTGCAAGCGGACGGGCCTCATCGCCATGGCTGGCCAGAATCGCCACGGCCTCAGCCACGGTCGACGGCCTGTGATAGGTGAATTCACCGGGAATCACGTCATTTCCTCCCTCAAGTCGACGGACCACAAGAACGCGCACGCTCAGCTGTCCGACCTCGTCTTTGCGGTCATCTCCCGGAACTGGGGCCCGAAACCGGATCTTTGCGGCAGAGCTTCTGCCGCCCATCCGTTTCGGCGCATCCTGCGATGCGAAAACACACCGAAGCGCGACAACCTGTCTCATGGTGGGAAACAGTGCAGTGCAATGACAACGACCGCTGCACGGAGCACCGGGAAATTACACGGAATGCGCGTTTTTCCGCACGAATTACGTCAGGAACATTGACGCATTTCATGGCATTTCAGACGAAAAAGGCACTTTATGACTGACGGAAAAATCGGGGATTCAAGCCATTCAGGCGGGAGACTTCCGTAGCGTCCCGCCCTGCTTTTCGGCTTTGGTATCCGTATTTCGTGCAGATAACCTTCAGAAACCCGCAAAGTCGGGAATGGGCAGCGCAGCAACACGTTTAACGTGTCCTCGCGCATACCGCCTTTCGGTAAAACGGGAAGTTCCGAAGCGACAAGGAAACAGAAACAGCCGCGAAAGCCTACTCCGCAAGCCGCCGTCGAAAACGCCATCGGTGCTTCGGTGGTCTGTTCTGCGAGCCGCGTCTTCACCTGGGTCCAGCGGGACCGGCTGACCGGTACGCAATGGCGGTCTTCGCCTTCCATGGTCAGCACGCCGCCGTCGCCGGAGCGCTTGTAGCTGGAAACCCGGGTCAGGTTGACGATATGGCTGCGGTGAACCCGGCTGAAGGTCTTCGGGTCGAGCTGCTGTTCGACCTCGCTGATGGCGAGCGGGCAGAAATGGTTGCGTGTGCCGTCGAAGAGCTGGGTGTAATGGGCGTCCGCATGGACCGCGACGATGTCGGAGGTATTGACCATGCTCTTGGCCCCGTCCCGTTCCACGGGTAGCCCGCGGCTGACATGTGCTGACACCGACCGTTGCGACGGGGCGGCCTGAAGCCCGGCGGCCCGCTTGGGCGCACCTTCACCGCCGTCTGCCGGTTGAATAAGGCCCTCCATGGCACCGGCTTCCTGAAGCCTCGCATTCAAGCCGGACAGAACGCCTGTCCCCTGCCCGGTTTCGGCGGGCCATGACGGACTGTTGCCTCCCGTGTCCGGCTGCGCCGTGCCGGTCGTGCGCTGACTATCCGGGACCAGCGTCAGCAGGAACAGGCCCGAGACCAGGAAGGCGACACAGGCGACGATGATCG
This sequence comes from uncultured Roseibium sp., assembly GCF_963675095.2. Taxonomy (GTDB): domain Bacteria; phylum Pseudomonadota; class Alphaproteobacteria; order Rhizobiales; family Stappiaceae; genus Roseibium. The sequence continues at coordinate 86,196 of NZ_CAXXSJ010000034.1, forward strand.
CCAGCGTTCCGGGCGTGACCGCAGGCGCGGTGAAGGCCACGCCCTCGGTGCGCGGGAAGATCAGCATGCCGGCCATGGCGGTGTAGTGCATGGCGGAGATCGCCAGAGCCAGGACCGCGGCCGAGACGACGATCGGCGGGCGTTTGCCGGAACCGAAGCTCAGCCACAGCGCCAGTCCCGCTGCGTTGAAGGCAACCAGAAAACTTGCCACCACATAGGTTGGATCGTGCACCATCCGCGAGGAGGCATGGAGGGCATACATGCCCAGATAATGCATGGTGCAGATGCCTGCCCCCATGACGAGCGCGGACAGGCCGAGACGCACCGCCGTCAGCGGCCCGTTGCTGGCGGCAAAAACGGCGACCCCGACCACGAGCACACAGACAAGAAAGGACAGGAGCGTCGGCAGAACCAGGAAATCGACCACCACCGGCAACCGGGCGGCCAGCATGCCGACGAAATGCATGGACCAGATGGCAAGGGCAAGGGTGAGCGCGGCACTCGCCAAGAGGAACCGCCGCCGCGGATCGACCGCGTCGGTGACCTGAACCCCAAGGCTCAGCCCGACAAAACTCCCCTGAAATGCAACGATCAGGGACAGCACGACGAGCCACGGCTCGTGCGCAACGGTCATCTACGGCCTTCCTCCCTCCAGCCGGCTCTTCCTCAACCCAAGGCGAACCGGCGATCCATCTGCCCGGTCCTCTCCGGGCAACGCGATCTTGTCATGAAAGATAAGCGATCCGCCGGAAATATCCAAGCCGTCATCACCGACCACCGATTGCGCTTCACAAGATCAGCGCGCCGGTCTCACTTCTGTCTTCCATAAGCTCCGCCACGATCTCAAGCCCTTGGCGGACGCGCTGCCGATCCCGCTCGTGGCTGAGACACAGGCGGAGCGCGTTCGGCGCGTCCCCGGGACGGATGGCAAAGGCGCCGCCGACCATTACTTTCACGCCGCGGCGTTCGGCCTCCATGCGGAACACATCCGCATGCCATTCCTCCGGCAGCGTCAGCCAGACATGGAAGCCGCAAGGATCGGCTTGCAAACACCCCTCAGGCAGCAGGTCCCGCGCCATCGCCTGCCGTTGCATTGCCTCGGAGCGCTGAAAGTCGTTGAGCCGGTCCGCCGTCCCGTCCTCGATCCAGCGGCAGGCGATTTCCGTCATCAGCGGCGGCGACATCCAGCTTGTCAGGTTGACCGCGGAACGCAGGTCGGCAATCCGTCCAGCCGCAGCATGCAGGAAGCCGACACGCAGGCCCGGCGCCAGGCTTTTCGAGGCGCTGCCGATGTAGATCGTGCGTTCGGGGGCGAGTTTGGCCAAGGGCGGAGGCCGGTCCACGGGAAGGAAGCCGAAGACATCGTCCTCGATCAGCGTCAGGTCGTGCCTCTCCGCGACCTCTGCCAGGGCGGCCCGTCGGTCATTGTTCATGGTCGCCGTGGTCGGTGTGTGCAGGGTCGGCATGCAATAAACCGCCTTGCCGGCAACGCCCCTGCAGGCCGCGTCCAGTGCGTCGGGGCTCATCGTGCCGCCTTCCGACGCCACCGGGCGCAGCTTCAGGTCCAGCCGGTGCGCCAGCGCCTTGATCGGCGCATAGGTGAGTTCATCGGTGAAGAGCACGTCTCCGGGCCGCAGGGTCGCCATCAGGGCGACCAGCAGCCCGTGCTGGGCGCCGGAGGTGAAGACGATGCCCTCGGCCCGCGCGTCCAGTCCGGTCCTGCGCAGCCAGCTTACTGCCGCCGCCGCGTGACGGTCGGAGGTGGCAAACATGTCATAGTCGAGGAAGGCGGCAAGCCCGTCGGTTTCCGACAGGTCCTTCAGGGTTCTGGCCAGTTCCCGGTCCGCATGACCCGGGGCAGGCAGGTTGAGCGAGAAGTCGATCGGTCCCGCCCCCTCCCGTTTCAGGCCGGCCGCCTGCCCGGCGAACGGAATGGGGCCGGATCCGCGGACATAAGTCCCCCGGCCGACCTCACCCTTCACGAAGCCCCGGTCGATGGCATCCGCATAGGCGCGGCTGACGGTGTTGAGTGACACGCCGAGCAGATAGGCCAGATCCCGCTGCGGCGGCAGCCGTTCGCCGGGGCGCAAGCCCCCATCCCGCGCCGCCTCGCCAATGGCATCGGAAATCTGACGGAATTTCGGCCCGGACCGGCCTTCAAGGGGGGGCTGCCAAATTGTCATGAGGATAATGTTTCGATTGATCATATCAATTGTCAATGCAATTTAGGGAATTGTATTGATTTATGGAGTGAATTGATGCGTAGGAACGACCCGAAAACCGGGATATCGCTCGCCCTGATGTGCCTGATGATCTTAGGGGTCATGCCGATCGTCTCCAACAGCCGGCCCGCGCAGATCGATGCGCTCAGCTTCGCGTTTCTGCTCAGCGCCTGGCAGTTCGTCTTCGCCCTGCCCTTGTTTCTACGTGAACTGGCCTCCGCCGATCCGGGCCTTTTCGCCGCAACGGTCCCGCGCAGGATAAAACGCCGGACGCTGACAGTCGTTCTCGCGACCGGTGCCATCTTCGGCCTGTCGACCTATGCCTATGTTCTGGCCGTCGAAAAGGCCGGGGCCGTCGGCGCGGCCATCGCGATCCAGAGCTACCCGCTGTTCGCGATCCTCTGGGAGGCCCTGTTCCTGAAGCGGCGAAAGACGGCGCTGGAACTGGTGTTCACCTTCGCCCTGCTGGCGGCGATCGCCTATCTCGCGACCGGTGGCACCTGGCGGATCGAGGGCCTGTCGGTCTGGATCCTGTTCGCACTGACCGTGCCGTTCCTTTGGAGCGTCGCCCATGTCATTTTAAGGGAAGTGCTGGGCAGTTCGCCGATCACCCCGGCACAGATCACCTTTTTCCGGGTCACGGTGTCATCGGTCTTCCTCGGCGCCCTGCTTCTCGTGCAACCTCAGGGGGCCATGCCGCTGGCGGATCTCTTCAACCCGGATTTCCAGCTCTTCGCCATAGCCATGGGCGCGATCTATTATCTGGAGCTGATCGTCTGGTTCCATGCCATGCGCCACATCGACGTGTCCCTCGCCAGTTCGATCACCGCACCCTGGCCGGCGGTGACCATGGTGCTGGCCGTTGTGTTCATGAACGAGACGATCGCCACCTATCAGATCGTCGCCTTTATCATCGTCGCGACCAGCCTTTACGGGCTGATCTACGCCGGAGCCCGCAAGCAGGCCGCATCCGAGACCGCTCCGGCCGGAACCTGACGGCAGGCGTACCCGAAACGGCGATACCGGCTTGCTCCGTCCTTTTCCGGCACATAGTCTTTGCGCCGAACCGGTCTTACTGAGGACCGGAAAGCGGAGGGATAGTCATGGCAGTGGCGGACAAGGTGGTTCTGGTTACCGGCGCGAGTTCGGGGATCGGGCGAAGGACGGCGGAAACCTTTCTGAAGGCAGGGGCCAAGGTCATTCTGACCGGGCGGCGCGAAGACCGCCTGAAGGAAGTTGCCGCCAGTGCCAAAGAAGGCCAGGCGCTGTGCGTCTCCTGTGATGTCTCCGACGCAGGTCAGGTCGATGTCCTGTTTGCCGCCATCAAGGATACATACGGCCGGCTCGACGTCTGCTTCAACAATGCGGGCAACAACGTGCCGGCCAAGCCGATCGACGAGCTCAGCGTGGACGAGTGGCTGACAGTTTTGAACGTCAACCTGCACGGCGCGTTCCTGATTGCCCGCGGCGCCTTCGGCATGATGCGCCACCAGGACCCGCAGGGCGGGCGGATCATCAACAACGGCTCGATCTCCGCCCACGTGCCGCGGCCGGGCTCCGTGCCCTACACGGCGACCAAGCACGCCATCACCGGCCTGACCCGCACGCTCTCCCTCGACGGCCGGGCCTTCGACATTGCCTGCGGCCAGATCGACATCGGCAACGCGGCCTCGGAGATGACCGAGCATTTCCAGAAAGGCCTGCCCCAGGCCAACGGCCCCATGATGCCGGAACCGGTCATGGACGTTCAGCACGTCGCCGACGCGGTCCTCCAGATGTCCGACCTGCCGCTGTCGGCCAACGTCCAGTTCATGACCATCATGGCGACCAAGATGCCGTTTATCGGACGGGGTTGAGGCGGGTTTTTTCGCCTCGCCCTCGGCTCTGTTGTGTGAGTTGTTATCAGAGTTCCCACTTGCACCCGTCTCCCCCCATGAGGGGGAGATGTCCGCGTCAGCGGACAGAGGGGGGTATTGGGCCTCAAGACATATCGCAGCGCCGGAATGTGACGCTCACATCGTTACCCCCCTCTATCACCTTCGGTGACATCTCCCCCTCAAGGAGGGAGAGGGAAACAAGGCGCGACTCCCAACCATCCTGTTGAGGTCATCCCGGACAAGCGTGGGCAGCGCCCGCGTCGCAGATCCGGGATCCAGCGCATCAGCTGCGGGCGCCCGCCCGCGCCTTTTTCCAAAGTTGCGGACACGCCTGCGGCGTGAATGATTTCGGGATTCCAGATCGGCGTTCGGCTTACGCCTCACTGGTCTGGAATGACGGCTGAGTATGGCCGCATCCCACTCCATATTGCATGAGGCCACCGCTCCCGCATAAGCTGTGACGGGGGAGGACGGCACGTGGTCGCAGCACCGGAAGAATTCGATAGGGACGAGCTGGAAGCGTGGCTGAGGGAACAGCCACCCGAGGTGTCTGTGGCGATTGCAGCACGCTGCGCTCTCAGGATGCTGCCAAGTCTGGTACGAGTTTCTGATACGAAAGATTTTGAACGGAGCATTTTGCCGTCCACGTTTCGCGCCGACGCCCTGGCATTTACTTTTTCCGCCTTGCCGGAAAATCAGCAGATTCGGCTCGCAATTGCCGCCGACGACGCTTCAAATGCAGCTGCCAATGCAGCCACCGCGACAGACGAAAATACGACCGCGGCCGTCTATGCGACCGCTGCCGCCGCATCGGCAACGGTCTATGCAATCTACCCCGATGACGCGAGAGTAAAAACTGTCGCAGATGCGGCAGATGCTGCGACCTACGCCATTTCCACGTCCGCATCAGAAATTGCGGCGCTCTTCGCGGACTTACGCTTCATCGACGATGACAGGACCGCGCAAGACCTCGCTTCTCTTCCCCTCTGGCCCAATGGTCAGATGCCGGATGACTTCGCAAAATATTGGGAAGAACTGAAATCCCAACTCCTCTCCCGTGGTGAAGCATGGGACGTGTGGACCAACTGGTACGAAGACCGGCTCATGGGCCGTCCGCCGGAGGATGAGGCGCTCGCGAGCGCACGAGTGACGCTGCCGGAGCCGATGTGGCGCGAAGGGCCGAAGTTGGTCAACTGGACGATCAACGAGTTATCGGCGATCTACAACAAGGACGGGCCGGAAGCGATTGAGGCTCGGATAGCGGAGCTTCGGAGGCAATATCCGGACCAAGAAATCAGAGATCGCCATGATAATACTTTACAAGACCGGCATGGAAATACACTTCTTATTCATGACGCTGAACCACAAGCGAGCACAGCGCCGACTTCCGCTACATCGCATTCCATCCCCGGCGATGTAGAAGACATCCACTACTCTACGTTCCCCAATGCCTGGATCCTCCAGTTTACCCCGAACGACTGGGTCGCGCGGTGGACGGCGGAGGCGGTTCCCGGGTCCACATTGCGCTGGAAATCCGGCAAGGCGTTGCAGACAAAGATGAGAGCCGGGGATCCTGTTATCTACTGGCGCGCCATAGACCCGGACAATCGCAACGACCGGGGCGGACTGGTCGGACTGGGGACCATCCTCTCGACCGAGACAGAAGACGAGGACGGTATCCTGCGGTTTCCGACAGAGGTCCGGTATTTCGACAATAACAATCCCTTACCCCGCGATCAGGTCATCGATGGCGCCGGCATCACCCGCCGCAACTGGCGCGGGGCTGTTCTTAGTCTCAAGTCAGAGGAAGTCGCCCGACTACGGGATTACCTTCGCGAACAGGACTGGCCGGAGCTGTTACCTGAGGAATCCGATAACTCTCTCGGCAATAACCCATATGACCCGGATGCCCCTGAACCTGTCCAGCCTCGCATCACCGAAACCCACGACACCGATTTCGTCTCGGACCGGCCCGAGACGGCGAAGGATCTTCTGAACCGGGCCTCGCTCGCCTTCGCGCTTGCCGCTCATGTCAACCGGATCTGGGCCAGCCAGACTTCGGGACAGGGTGACAAGAGCCGTCTGCGCAAGGTCCTGGACTGGCTGCATTTTGAACGTTTCAACCGCCGCACGAAGGAGCCGGACGACGCCGCCTTCATCCTCCATATCGATGCGCCCTGGGGCGGCGGCAAAACCACCTTCGCAAATTTCCTCGCCCGCATCCTCAATCCGGTCGGCCACGGCGACGATCCGGATGACAAAGAGAAGACCAAAAAGACGCTGCTTGATGGTCTGCCGCTGAAGGATCCGCGTTACTGGGACCCGGAATTTTCAAAACGGCGCTGGTTCGTTATCGACTTCAACGCCTGGCAGAACGAGCATGTCAGCCCGCCCTGGTGGAACTTCTACGGCACGATCCGCCGCCAGTGCCTTCGCGAGACCCTGTTCGAGCCCGGACGTTACAGCGGCGTGATGCCTTGGCGCGGTCTTCAAAGAGCGTTTGCCTGGTGCCGGTTCCAGATCACCGAAATCATCTGGCGCGTGGCTACTCCTGAAATGGCGCGGACCCTGCTGGTGCTCGCCGTCGTCGCCGGGCTTATCTACTGGGCCAGCGGCACGGAATGGTATCGGAACCTGTCGACACCGCCGCCGAGTTCGGGAAGCGGCAATGGGGGCCCCAATCAGTATGTTCCCCTGATCAAGGCATTGCTCGGGGTAGCGGCCACCGGCGGTGCGGGCCTCGCCGTGATCAATGCCTTCAAGTCCGGTGTGAAGACCATCGTCGAAAGCGCCGGAAAATCCGCCAATGCGTCATCGCTGGGCGTTGCCGATCCGATCCAGAAATTCCGCCGGCATTTTTCCTGGTTCACCGAGCAGCTCGGTGATCCGGTGATGGTCATCGTCGACGATCTTGACCGCTGTTCGCCGAAATATGTGGTCGAACTGGTCAGGGGCCTCCTTACGATCTTCCGTTCACCGCGGGTGGTGTTCGTTTTGCTCGGCGACAAGGACTGGATCGAGACCGCCTTCGCCAAGGTCTACAAGGAGATGGCCGACGTTCACAAGGACACGCAGGTCACTTTTGGTGGGCGGTTTGCGGAAAAGGCAATCCAGCTTTCCTTCGTGCTGCCGGAAGCGGATGAGGATACGCGTGAGGCCTACCTGACAGAGATCCTGCAAGCCGGAAAAGACGCCCAGGTGCCGGAAGAGCGGGAACAGGTTCAGGAACTAAAAGAAATCCAGAAGGAGATCCGGGACGAACTCGCCTCGGCTGACAAGATCGCCGAACAATCTGCAGCCGTTCAGCGCAGCCAAACCCGGATCGAGGAGCGGATTTCCAAAGCCGCTCCCGAAAAGCAGGAAGACCTGCGAAAGGCAACACAGTCAATTCTCAACCGGGAGAGCATGCTGCGTGCGGCGACTGCCCGATCCGCGGAAGCCGAAATCCGCAGGCACGGCCTCAGTCCCCTGAAAGATTACCTTCCCGGCAATCCGCGCCGGATCAAGAGGATAGTCAATATGGTCGGCGCCTATCAGGCCAGCGCCCAGTCCACCAACGGGGTCGCACTTGGATCGGACAAGTGGAAGCAGATGGTGATCTGGGTCGTCATCATGTCCGAGTACCCCCAAGTGTGGCACCAGCTCGTCAAGAATGACATGCTGTCAGCCACACTTTTTGAAGCGATCGAGAACTCCGGCACCGAAAAGACCATCGAGCTTCCACTGCTGGATGACGAGGCGAGCGATGAACAGAAGGCGATCGCGGCCCTCTTGAAGATCCCCGGACTGGTTCCCCTGCTCCGGGGCGATCCGTTCGCTACCAAAAAGGGTGTGCCTTCCCCGGCACGGATCGACACAACAGCGAGAAACTGGCTCCGCCGCCTGACACCTATCGAATGAAGCCCTCCCTAATCCAGCGTCTCGCCGATCAGCATTTGCGGCTGGACGTTGGTGAAGTTGGGGATGTCTGCCAAAGCGGGGCCCGAGGCCTTCAGGGCGCTTTCAAGGGCTTCCTGGGTTTCGAAATTCATGGTTGCGATGGCGTGGAATTCCGGAGCCGTGCCCGTCCCGCCGGCCAGTCCCCTGACCACGTGCACGGAGGAGATGAAAGCGCCCATGGCGTCCTGGACGATCGGGAAATGCTTTTTGGCGTAATAGTCGTAATCGAAGGTGGTGTCCGGTCCGAGTGGATAAAGTACCTGCAGCGTCATTGCCATGCCGTCCTCCCAAGCCTGGCGGAAAATATCCGCCACTAAACCCTTGGGCGGCCGTAAGGTCAAATCACACCCGCCGAACTGACCTAACCCTTCCACCCCGCGACCATCTCCCGCTTGCCGGCAAAGCCTTTCTGCTTTTCTACCGTGAAGCCGGCACTTGCCAGATTGCGGCGGACCCAGCCGGCGGCGGTGTAGGTGGCGAAGGTGCCGCCTTCGGTGGTGACATCAAAGGCCGATTTCAGCAGGTCTTCTTCCCACAGCTCCGGGTTCTTCGCCGGGCTGAAACCGTCGAGATACCAGGGTGGCGGTCTACCGGGCCGGACGGGGTGTCCTCGCCTGCCCGGCCAAGATCCGCGATCATGTCGCGGGCATCGCCGATGCCGAGCCAGAGATCCGCGCAGGCAAACGTCAGCTTCGACCAGCCGGGCACCGGCTGCCATTGGGTGGTCAGCTCTGCCGCCTCTTCCTTCAAGTCCGGAAAGACGCTCAGGGCACGGGCGAGCTGGTCCCGTCTCATCGGATAGAGTTCGAAGGAGATGAAGGTCAGGGGTGGAGGGTTCGCCCCTTTCTCCAGAGTTTTCTGCGCCTTTAGCGCCTTCAGCGTGGTCAGGAAATTGAGCCCCGTGCCGAAGCCGAATTCTGCGATGGCAAAGCTTTCCCGTCCCTGCCAGCGGTCGGGCAGACCGTTGCCGGCCAGAAACACGTGTCGGGTTTCCTCCAGTCCGCCGGCTCGGGAAAAATAAGTGTCGTCAAAGGCCTCCGCCCGCGGCACCTCACCTTCCAGCCAGTCCAGGCTAGGGGCTACGATTTGTCCCGGCGTTTTCTTTTGCGTGGGCTCGCCCATGGGATTAGAACCTTGATCACAATAACTCAGAGACGTTTTAGGGGAGCGCGGGGCTCATGGCCAACAGTTACGATCTTGCTGTGATCGGCGGGGGTATTTTCGGTCTGTCGGTCGCCCGAAGTGCCGCAAAGGCCGGGCTCAAGGTGGCATTGATCGAATCTGAGCGCATCGGAGCCGGCGCGAGCGGCGGCGTGCTCGGCGCCCTGATGCCGCATATGCCGGCGCGCTGGAACGACAAGAAGGCGTTCCAGTTCCAGGCGCTTACCTCCCTTGAAGGCCATATCCGCGCGCTTGAGGCGGAAACCGGGTCGGCTACCGGCTACCGGCGCTGCGGCCGGGTGATGCCGATCACCTCCGAAGACAAGCTCTTGCACCAGAAACTGCGGGTGGAGGAAAGCCTGACGCGGTGGCAGAGCGCGGATACGGGCTTTACCTACAAGCTCGACGATCCGAACACCCACTCCACCTGGCTGACCCCGGCGACGGCCCCCTATGGCGTCGTCTATGAGACCCTGTCGGCCCGGGTCGCGCCACAGGCCTATCTGAATACGGTCGTAGCCTCACTGACCGGCGCGTTGAAGGACCGCGCGGATCTCCTGATCGGACAGGGCTTTGCCGGCTATGACGAAGGGCAGAGCCAAATCCGCCTTGCCAATGGCGACACGCTTCTGGCTGATAAGGTCGTGCTGGCCAACGGTCATGCCGCGTTCGACAAGATTTCGGAGATGACCGGCGAACAGGTCGGCTCCGGCGAGAAGGGCCAGGCGTTACTGATCGAAGGCTCCGGTCTGGAGGCCATGCCGGCGGTCTATTGCGACGGGCTCTACGTGGTTCCCCATGACGACCACACGGTCGCGGTCGGCTCGACGGCAGTGCGGGACTTTTCAGATGCTGCGCCCGACGAGACACAGGCGGAGGCGCTCGCTGAGCGCGCGCGCGCCTTTTGTCCGGCCCTTGCCCGGCGCAAGGTCATCGGTTCCTGGGCGGGCATCCGGCCGCGCTGTCACAAGCGCGACCCGCTTCTGGGCCTGTTGCCTGGCCATGAGCGGACCTATGCGGCGACCGGGGGTTACAAGATTTCCTTCGGCATCGCCCATCTGGCCGCCGACGCGCTGGTGGCTGAGATCGTGGGATCTGAACCGGCTGTTCCCCTGCCTGACAGTTTCAGGCCGGAAAACCATTTCGGCGCCAACGCCCTTCGCGCCGATTGCGCCTGAGCGCCCGGTTGCCGGCGCAGTGAAGATTTACGGGAAGAATTCGGAAAACGCCTAACCGGCGAAATAACCGATCAGGCTGTAGATGCCGTAGCAAGACAGGCCAATGGAGCCCCAGAAAAGCAGGTTTTTGAGAATGAGAAACGCTGTACCGACGCTTTTACTGTTGCGTCGAGCGCGTTCCAATTTCTCTGCCTGGAGCGTTAAAGTTGCCATGATCTTGACCATCTCGACTCTGTCCGGCGGTACGCCATTTCCAACAAGACCACTGTTGCGCATTTGAATTTCGGGTCGGTTAAGTCGATTGGTTAAAATTTAGTTTTTTTGTATCGAACCATGGCCCTTCGACCGGTTTCTCGTGTTGAAGAGGGTGAAAAAATTTGATCATATCTGCGCTCTCTTCCGCTCCGTTTCTTCCCAAATCAGGATCCCCCATGAGCCTCGAAAGCGTAAGACGCCACTTGTCCGAAGCGGCACCCGACCTTGACGTCCTGGAAACGCCGGAAAGCAGCGCGACCGTCGAGCTGGCCGCGGCCGCCCACGGCGTGCAGCCCGCGCAAATCGCCAAGACGCTCTCGTTCCGGCTCAAGGACGACGTGTTTCTGGTCGTCGCCCGCGGCGATGCAAGGCTCGATAACAAGAAGGCCAAGGCGGCCTTCGGCGGTAAGGTCAAGATGCTCGGCCTTGAGGACGTGGAAGAGATCACCGGCCATCCGGTCGGCGGCGTCTGCCCGTTCGGGCTGGCGAACCCGCTGAAGGTCTATTGCGACGTGTCGCTGAAGGATTTCGACGAGGTGATCCCGGCGGCTGGTGCCACCAATGCGGCCGTGCGCATCAGCCCCGACCGGATGGCCGAGATCACAAACGCGACCTGGGTGGACGTCTGCCAAGACCCGGCGGGATAAGCGGATCCCGCCTCAGGCTCAGATCTGGTAATAATCCCGGTACCACTCGACGAAGCGGGCAACACCTTCGTGTACCGAGGTTTTCGGCCGGTAGCCGGTGAGCGTCTGCAGAAGGTTCGCATTGGCCCAGGTCGCGGGAACGTCGCCGGCCTGCATGGGCATCAGGTTCTGCTCCGCCTTGCGGCCGGTCGCATCTTCAATCGCCTTGATGAAGTCGGTGAGCTGAACCGCCTCTGAATTGCCGATGTTGACGATACGCCAAGGGGCGACCGGCGACAGGCTGTCACCTTCCGGAACGATGCCGTCTTCCGGGCGAACGGGAACCGCATCGATCAGCAGCCGGATGCCCTCAACGAGATCCTCCACATAGGTGAAGTCCCGCTTCATGTCGCCGTAATTGTAGACATCGATCGGCTTGCCCTCGAGGATAGCCTTGGTGAACTTGAACAGCGCCATGTCCGGCCGCCCCCACGGGCCGTAGACGGTGAAGAAGCGGAACATGGTGACCGGCAGACCGAACAGATGCGCGTAGGAATGCGCCATGTTCTCCGTCGCCTTCTTGGTGGCGGCGTAGAAGGAAAGCTGGTGGTCGGACTTGTCGGTCTCCGTATAGGGCATATGAGTGTTGGCGCCATAAGCCGACGACGTCGAGGCCAGAAGCATGTGTTGCGGCGGATGGGCGCGCGCGGCTTCCAGCAGCTCGAACGTCCCGCAGATGTTGCTTTCCAGGTAAGACCGCGGCTGCTCGATCGAGTACCGCACGCCCGCCTGCGCGGCCAGGTGAATGACGATGTCGGGTGTCTCGGTCCGAAACAGGCTCATCAGCACATCCGGGTCCTCGACCCGCGCATTGATTGCCTTGAAATGCTGGTTCTGCAGAAGCATCTGGTGGCGCCGTTCCTTCAACGCCACGTCATAATAATCGGTCATCGCATCGAGCCCGATGACGCGAAACCCGTCCTGAAGCAGGCGCGTGCACAGGAAATACCCGATGAAGCCGGCGGAGCCGGTAACCAGAACCGTTTTCATGGAACTTCAGACTCGCAATTTCTGATAAGATCGGCTGATCGATAACATGAAGTGAATGTCACACAAAAGACAAAGCCGAACATATGGTTATGCATCCGGCTTTACCTTTTGCCAGCCTTCCGATGCTACGCTATAGAACGACGTAAATTTAGCCTAAACTGTCTTTATTTCGTCTCCCGACGCGAAGCGATAAGGTCTCTCAATGATATTTCCCTGCATTCTCTCCGGCGGTATCGGATCGCGATTGTGGCCCCTGTCGCGCAAGGACCGTCCGAAGCAATTCCTGCCTATTTTCAATGGCGAAAGTCTTTTCCAGAAAACCTGCAACCGCGTGCGCGGCGAGGCGTTTGCCGAACCGATCGTGATCGGCAACAACGATCACCGGTTCCTGATGGGTGAGCAGCTTGCTGAAATCGGCATTGAAGCGGACACCATCCTCCTGGAACCCATGGGCCGCAATACGGCCGCTCCCGCCGCAATGGCCGCGATGATTGCCGCGGAAAAAGATCCGGATGCTCTGGTTCTGCTGCTTCCCTCCGACCATCTGATCGGGCGGGAAGATATCTTCCTCTCAGCGGTTCAGGACGCGGCCTCTGCCGCCCGCGCCGGACGGATCGTCACCTTCGGCATCACGCCGTCCGAACCGAACACAGGCTACGGTTATATTCGTCTGATGGCAGGCGAAGCCCCTGTCCGGGAGGTGGAAGCCTTCGTCGAAAAGCCCGACCTGGAAACCGCGAAGACGTTCCTGAGTGCCGGCAATTACGTCTGGAATGCCGGCATCTTCCTGTATTCCGCCAAGGCGATGCTGGAGGCTTTCGAAGCCCATCAGCCGGACCTGCTCACCGCCGTTCGCGAGGCCATGGCGACCCGCTCGCGGGATCTCGACTTCACGCGGCTCGATCCGGACGCTTTCTCCCGGCTGGAAAACATTTCCATCGACTATGCGATCATGGAGCGGGCGAAGAATGTCTCCTGCGTGCCCGTTTCGCCGCAATGGGACGATCTCGGCTCCTGGTCCGCGATCTGGGGTGTTCTGGACAAGGACCCCCGTGGCAACAGCGGGCTCGGTGACGTCCGTTTCCTGAACGCGGACAATTGCCTGGCTTATGCAGACGAGGGACTGGTTTCGGTCATAGGCCTGGAAGACGTTTTCGTCATTGCGACCCGCGATGCGGTCCTTGTCTCCCACAAGGACAAGGCGCAGGACGTGAAGAAGATCGTCGAGCAGCTCGAAGCGGAAGGGCGAAGCGAGACCAAGGCCCATCCGCGCGCCTACAAGCCCTGGGGATACACCGAGCGCATCAGCTCCGGCGACCGGTTCTCCGTCCAGTCCATGATGATCCGGCCGGGCCAGAACCTGACCCTGCAAAGCCATCTGCACCGGGCGGAACACTGGATCGTCGTTTCCGGAACGGTCGAAGTCACCATCAACGGCGAAGTCCGGCTTTTGACGGAAAACCAGTCGGCCTATGTGCCGCTGGGGGCAAAGCACAAGCTTTTCAATCCGGGCAAGATCCCGGTGCGCATGATCGAGGTCCAGTCCGGAACCTATCTGGACGAAGACGACATCGTCCGGCACACGGGCGCCTGATCAAAAAAGGCCGGGCGATTGCCCGGCCTTTCGTTTTTGGATCCCGCTTGGTCAGACGACACCCTTTTCCTTGAGGAATGCGATGACCTCGTCGGCGACGTCTTCCGGGTCCCGGTTGACGTTGTGCAGGTGGATCTCGGCGTGTTCGGGCGCCTCATAGGGGCTGTCGATGCCGGTGAAGTTCTTGATCTCGCCGGCTTCCGCCCTCTTGTAGAGACCTTTCGGGTCGCGCTTCTTGCACTCCTCGATCGGCGTATCCACGAAGACCTCGAAGAACTCGCCGTCCTCCAGCAGGTCCCGCGCCATCCGGCGTTCGGAGCGGAACGGCGAGATGAACGACACCAGCGTGATCAGACCCGCGTCGGCAAAGAGCCGCGCCACCTCGCCCACCCGGCGGATGTTTTCCACCCGGTCCGCGTCGGTAAAGCCCAGGTCCCGGTTCAGCCCGTGGCGGATGTTGTCGCCGTCGAGCGTGTAGGTCTGCTTGCCTTCTGCGTGGAGCTTCTTTTCCACGATGGAGGCGATGGTCGACTTGCCGGAACCGGACAGCCCGGTGAACCACAGGACCGCCGGCTTCTGGCCGAGGCTCTCCGCGCGGGCGGCCTTGTCCACCTCGAGCGCCTGCCAGTGGATGTTGGTCGCACGCCGAAGCGCGAACCACACCATGCCGGCCCCCACCGTCGCGTTGGTCATGCGGTCGATCAGGATGAAGGAGCCGGTCGACCGGTTCGCCTCGTAAGGATCGAAGGCGACCGCCTGGCTCAGGGCCAGATTGCAGAAGGCGATCTCGTTGAGATCCAGCTTCTTGGCCGCCGCATGCTCGAAGGAGTTGACGTTGATCTTGTGCTTGATCTCCGTCACCGTCGCCGTCACCGTCTTCGTCCCGATCTTCATCAGGTAAGACCGGCCCGGCAACATGGCGTCGTCCGCCATCCAGATCAGGTGAGCCGCCATCTGGTCGGCCACGTCGGGACGGGCCTCCGGAGCGCACAACTGATCCCCGCGGGAGATGTCGATCTCGTCCTCAAGCGTGATGGTCACGGCCTCTTCGGCGCGCGCGGCGTTCACGTCCCCTTCGGGCGCGATGATCCTGGCGACCTTCGAGGCCTTGCCCGGCCCTGCCACGACGACACTGTCGCCGACGGCAACCCGGCCGCTGGCAATCGTGCCCGAATAGCCGCGGAAATCCAGGTTCGGACGGTTCACCCACTGGACGGGGAAGCGGAACGGCGCCTCCAGCACATGCTCGCCCACATCGACGCCTTCCAGATGCTCCAGAAGGGTCGGACCGTCGTACCAGCCCATGCGCTCGCTTCTGGCGGTGACATTGTCGCCAAAGCGCGCCGACATGGGAATCGCGACGAAGGTTTCGAAATCGAAGCCGTTGGCAAAGGTTTCGAATTCGGCCCGGATTTCCTCAAACCGCGCTTCGGAATAGTCGACCAGGTCGATCTTGTTGACCGCAAGCACCACATGACGAATGCCCAGAAGCGAGGCGATGAAGGCATGCCTGCGGGTCTGCACCATCAGGCCGTTGCGCGCATCGACCAGAAGCACCGCCAGATCTGCGGTGGAGGCACCGGTTGCCATGTTACGGGTATATTGCTCATGGCCCGGCGTGTCGGCGACGATGAACTTGCGCTTGTCGGTCGCAAAGAACCGGTAGGCCACGTCGATCGTGATCCCCTGCTCGCGCTCGGCCTCCAGACCGTCGACCAGCAGCGCCAGATCGATCTCCTCGCCGACCGTGCCGTGTTTCTTGGAATCCCGTTCGAGCGCCGCAAGCTGATCCTCGAAGATCAGCTTGGTGTCATAGAGAAGCCGGCCGATCAGGGTCGACTTGCCGTCATCCACCGAGCCGCAGGTCAGGAACCGCAGCTGGTCCTTGTCTTCCTGGGCGAGGATATAGTCGGTGACGGCCTCTTCGGAGGCCAGGATCTGTTCGCTCATCGACATCAGAAGTAGCCCTCGCGCTTTTTCTTTTCCATGGAAGCGGCGTCGTCATGGTCGATCAGGCGGCCGGACCGTTCCGAGGTCCGGGCGATCAGCATTTCCTTGACGATGGCCGGCAGGGTATCGGCATCCGATTCAATGGCGCCGGTCAGCGGATAGCAGCCGAGCGTGCGGAACCGCACCATCTTTTCCTGAACCACCTCGCCCGCCAGCAGCGGCATGCGCTCGTCATCGACCATGATCAGCATGCCGTCGCGTTCCACCACGGGACGGGTCGCCGCCTTGTAGAGCGGCACCATCGGGATGTCCTCGGTCAGGATGTACTGCCAGATATCGAGCTCGGTCCAGTTGGAGAGCGGAAACGCGCGGATGCTTTCGCCTTTTGCCACGCGGGCATTGTAGATGTTCCACAGTTCCGGCCGCTGGTTCTTCGGATCCCAGCCGTGGCTGGAATTGCGGAACGAGAACACCCGTTCCTTGGCACGGGACTTTTCCTCGTCCCGGCGCGCTCCGCCGAAGGCCGCATCGAAGCCGTATTTCGTCAGCGCCTGCTTCAGCGCTTCCGTCTTCATCACGTGGGTATAGGCCGAAGAGCCGTGCTCGAAGGGATTGATCCCCTGCGCCAACCCCTCCGGATTGGAATAGACGATCAGGTCCAGACCGAGCCGCTTCGCGGTTTCGTCGCGGAAGGTGATCATGTCCCGGAACTTCCACGTCGTGTCCACATGGAGCAGCGGAAACGGCGGTTTGGACGGATAAAACGCCTTCATCGCCAGATGCAGCATCACACCGGAATCCTTGCCGATGGAATAAAGCATCACCGGGTTGCGGAATTCCGCCGCAACCTCGCGGATAATGTGAATGCTTTCCGCCTCCAGCCGGCGCAAGTTGCTCAAGCGCTGCGCGGTCAGGCCGTTTGCTGTCACGTTCATGAGTGTCAAAACCTCAAATGTCAGGCCGGACGTAAACTCCGGCGGTGTCTTTCCGTGTCCGGATCAGGCAAGGGCCGCCAGCAGATCCGGGTCGCTCAAGGCGATAAAATGCGGATTGAGAAGGTCGCTCTTTTCAGCACCCGCAGGCACCGAATAGGCGAGCGGCTTCAGGCTGTCCGCTTCAAGCACATGGCCACCGGCAGCCCTGAGAACCGCATCTCCGGCGGCAATGTCCCACTGCATGGTGGGAGACAACCGCGGATAAAGGTCGGCCTTGCCCGCTGCCACCCAGCACAGTTTCAGGCTGGAGCCCACCGATAGACGCTCGACCACATCGAGCCGGTCGATCAGGGCCGCGGTTTCTTCCGACAGATGCGATCGGCTCGCCAGAACCGACAGGCCGCCGGCCGGCCGGCTGCGAACCGTTATCGGCGCCACATCCGTAATCCGGTCCCCCGACACCTTGCCCGAAAAGGCCCCCGAAACAGCCGTTTCCCCACCGCCCAGATCCGCAGGCAAGGAACCGCCCCAGTAGAGTTCATCGAGAGCCGGCGCCAACACGACGCCGAACACGGGAACACCGTTTTCAATCAGCGCGATGTTGACCGTGAACTCGCCGTTGCGCTTCAGGAACTCTCGGGTTCCATCCAGAGGGTCGACCAGAAAATATCGCCCCGAAACAGCGGGAAGGCTCCCCGCCTCGACCGCCTCTTCGGCAACGACCGGAACACCGGGGAAAAGCCGTTCCAGACCCGCCAGAATGACCGCTTCCGCGGCCGCATCCGCAGCCGTCACAGGAGATCCGTCAGACTTTTCCGACGCTTCAAACGGTTCGGCATAAATCTCAAGAATCTTGGCACCCGCGGCAATCGCCAAGGCCAGTAAAGAAGCGCCGGTACCGGCTTCAGGATACGAACCAATGTCAGGCATAACTTACCTTTTAAAACACTCTCAACGGCTGCAGAGCTTAAGCCCGGACCGCTGCAACAAGAACGAATTCTGTTTCTCTAAATTGGTTGTAAATGATAATTTAGTCTCAAATTTGTGCAACTGCGAAAAAGACTGCATGCGTTAAATGTGTCGTTAAGGTTGACGCGTCCCTCCCAGCCAGACGGCTCTGACGTCTCCCTCGGCATTAAAATGGATGAAATCGGCTCGAACTCCCGTTGCGAGGGTCCCTATCTCACCTGACCTGCCGAGTACACCGGCAGGACAACCGGTAGCCATGACAAGTGCTTTTTCGCGTGAAAGACC
Organism: uncultured Roseibium sp.; assembly: GCF_963675095.2. Taxonomy (GTDB): domain Bacteria; phylum Pseudomonadota; class Alphaproteobacteria; order Rhizobiales; family Stappiaceae; genus Roseibium. The sequence continues at coordinate 104,237 of NZ_CAXXSJ010000034.1, forward strand.
AACCTGCTCCTGTAAAAATCGGATTGCGGCCGGCAACGTGATGTCGGCCCCGGCCAAGGTCCCGTCTTCCAGGGTGAGCCGTCCATCAGCCCGCAGGATCCGGCGCCCGCCGAGCGAGAATTCCGTCTGGCCGGTTCCGGCGACCGCCATGGCGTCCGTCACGAGGAAGATCGCGCCCGGTCCTTTCTTGGCGCGCAGGGCGATTTCAACAGCCGCCGGGTCGACATGGACACCGTCGGCTATCAGCCCGGCGTGAAGCTGTCCGATATTGAGAGCGGCGCCAACCATGCCCGGGTCGCGGTGCGCCAGCGGGCTCATGGCGTTGTAGAGATGGGTTATGCAGGTGGCGCCGGCCTCCACGCACGCGTAAGCCGCATCATAAGTGGCGTTGCTGTGTCCAAGGCTGACGGTCACCCCCGCTTTCATCAGTTTCCGTATCTGATCCGGGGTCACGGCTTCAGGTGCGACGGTCATCATCAGGGTCGGCAAGGTCCGGGCGGTCTCGAGATAGACGTCCAGATCCGCCGCCTCCATCGGCCGGATCAGCCTGGCATCGTGTGCGCCTTTTCTGGCTGGATCCAGATGCGGTCCCTCCAGGTGCAACCCCGCGAAACCGGGAACCGTCTGTCGTGCGGCCTCGCCGGCGATCTTCAGTACCTTTGCCGTGTTTTCCAGCGTGTCGGTGATCAGGGTCGGCAGCAGAGCGGTGGTGCCCAGGCCGATATGTGCCCGGCAGATCCGGGCGAGATCGTCAACGCTGTCGATGTCGCCGAGCATCAGGCCACCGCCGCCGTTGACCTGAAGATCGACCAGGCCCGGCGACAGGGTCCCGTCGCCCAGGTCGATCTTCTCATGATCGTCGGGAACCTCCACGTTCGGAACAACCCCGGTGACTCGGCCCCCTTTCACAAGCAGGGCCACACCTTCGCGCAGGGTCGCACCATCGAAAATCGCGCTGGAAAAATAAGCCTTGCCTGCGGCCACCGGTCCGTTTCCTTTAGGCTGCCGTTACAATGCACGGCGTCAAGCGATTCAGGAATGTCATGATCGACTGTTTTGACATCGGTGGTACCTATATCCGGCACGGGCGTCTGAAACCAGACGGCACCATTGCGGAGGAAGCGCGGATCAAAACGCCTTCCGGAGACTGGTCGGCGTTCGTGACCGCTGTCAAATCCTGCCTGCAGGCGCAGGACGTGTGTCCGGTCTCAGTCTCACTTGCCGGCGCCTATGATCGGCGCACCGGTCTGGCCAGGGTTGCGAACATTCCCTCTCTCAACGGTCTCAGGGCAGAAGACGAGCTTGCAGCAGCCCTGCAACGCCCGATCCGGATCACCAACGACGCGGATTGTTTTGCCCTGGCAGAAGCACTTCAGGGCACCGGACGCGGCAAGGCGAATGTCTTCGCGATCATACTCGGCTCCGGCGTCGGCGGCGGACTGGTCGTCGACGGCAAGCTGGTTGCGGGTCACGGCGGGATTGCCGGCGAATGGGGCCACGGCCCGGTGATCGATCCAACGGCGGGCGGCACGATCGAGGGGCTGCCGCCGTTTCCCTGCGGTTGCGGCCTGACCAACTGCGTCGATGCGGCCGGATCTGCCCGGGGTTTAAAGCGGATACACACGCTGCTGTTTGAGGAAACGCTTTCCGCCAAGGAGATCACGACCGGCTGGGAAGACGGCGAGCCAAAGACCGGCCGGTCGGTGGAGGTCTACGCCACGCTGCTGTCGCGCGCCCTTGCCATGGCCGTCAACCTCACCGGCGCCGATATTGTGCCGGTCGGCGGCGGATTGTCCAATGAGGCAAGACTGATCGCGCTCATCGACGAAAAGACCCGCGCTCTGACCCTGGCCGGATACACCGAACCGCTGGTTGTTCCGGGAGAACATGCCAAGGATGGCGGCCTCGTTGGGGCAGCAATTGCCGGACGTCTTGCATTCGGCTGACGATTGCGGGAAAACCTGAACCTGATAGTCTTATTTACTTGAAAATTGAAAGGCCAACTTCATGCTGGGAATGTCCCGTCGCGAGCTTTTGCTCGGAAGTGCCGTGACCGCGACAGCCTTTGCCGGCGGAGGGCTTGCCGCGACACGGGCGAACGCGGCGGACATGAGGCTTCCGATCTCGGCGCTCGATCATTCGATTCTGCCCGACACCGTTACCAAAGGCATGATGGGTTTCGGGACCGGCGGCCCGGCACCGATCCTGCGTATGCGGCAGGGGGAGCGTTTTACGGTCGACGTCGTCAACGACCTCAATGAGGCGACCGTGGTCCATTGGCACGGGCTTCGCGTTGCCAACGAGATGGACGGCGTTCCCTATCTTACCCAAAACCCGATCGAACCCGGCGAGAGCTTCCGCTACACGCTTGTCCCTCCGGATGCGGGGACGTTCTGGTACCATCCCCATTGCAACACCCTGGCGCAGATGGCCAAAGGACTGACGGGTGTGCTCGTGGTCGAAGACGCCGAAGATCCCGGGTTCGATCAGGATCTCGTGCTCAATATCCGGGATTTCCGCCTCGGCAGCGACGGGCAGTTTCTCAAACTGTTCAAGGCGCGCAATGCGGCCCGCGGCGGAACGCTCGGCACCGTTTCCACGGTCAACTGGGAAGTCGCACCGACCTATGACTTGCCCGCCGGCAGCCTGGTGCGCCTGCGGTTGGCGTTGACGGACGTGACCCGGATCGGCACCTACAGCCTGACCGGCGCCGACGCCCGGGTGATCGCGCTTGATTCCAATCCCCTGCCGCAACCGATTGCGCCCAGGGACCTGGTCATCGCTCCGGGACAACGGGCGGACATTGCGCTTCGGGTTCCAGACGCCGAAGACCAGACCGTCACTCTCAGCCTGCGAACGCAAAAGGGCCCCAAAACGCTCGCAACCTTCCGCCCGACAGGAACAAGCGCCAAACGGAGCCTGGCAGAGCTGAAACCGCTGGCACGCAATCCGGTGCCAGACGTCGATCCCGCCAAGGCGGAAACCGTCGAATTCGTGTTCGGCTGGTCGCCCCAGGGTGATGCGCCGTTGCCGAGTATCTGCGGTACGCTCGGCTATACGTTCTGGTCGATCAACCGGGTTGCCTGGCAAGGCGATGTGCCCAGCCCGATTGACCCGCTAGCCGTCTTGAAACAAGGCAAGCCCTATATCCTGCGTTTCAGAAACGAATCCCCGAACGCCCATCCAATCCATCTGCACGGGCATTCCTTCAAACTGCTGCGGTCCAACAAGCGGCCCCTTCCGCCGCTGGTGACCGATACGGTTCTGTTGCAGAAGGAGGAAACCCTGGAAGTCGCTCTGATCGCGGACAATCCGGGTGACTGGGCCTTTCACTGCCATGTGATAGAGCATCAGAAAACAGGCCTGACCGGCTATATCCGTGTGGAAGCGTAAGGCCACAGGCCAACCCTCTCGGTCGATCGATCTAAGCAGCGGCCCGAATTAGGCCGTGGGTCCAAACCTGCCCGCCGCCACGCGGAACCTTGGTATTTTTCCTCATCCAGCACGCCAGAACTGCAACAAATGCCAATATCACAGGCGAAATTTGTTCAGAGAATATCAACGGCTTAGCGGTTAAATCGGGTGAAGGGCTGGAATGCCAGTCAGGGACTTGTCGGATGCAGGATACAGACACACCCATCCCCGCGGAGAGTGAGGACCTTCAGGAACTCGAAGTACCGCGCGAACACAGAGCCCGCGTGCTGAAAAAGGCGAAGGTTCTGTTCAAGGAAGGTTTGCGTAGCGTCCCTTGCGTCGTCCGCAACATCTCACCCAATGGCGCTCGCCTTGAATTCGAACAGGCCTACCTGATCCCGAAGGAATTCGAACTGCGGATCGAACTGGAAGGGTTCGAGGTCACCTGCGAGCGGCGCTGGGAAGATGGTCTTGCCTGCGGCGTGCAGTTCGTATCGGAAAAACGGCAGATCAAGCTTGAGCGCGCCCAGGTTCTGCGCCCCTCGGACCAGGCTCTGCCGAACCTTAGAAGAAACGCCGATCTCGACGACATGGCCTCGCGTTTTTCCGCAGCGAGCGGCAATGACGGCATTCCGGGCTCGGTGTCGCCTGCCCGTGGTCGCGCCAAGACCTTCGGCAAGCGGTAACCAATCGCCTCCGAAAGCGCCGTCCATATTCAGGACGTCAATGGCCAGATCAGGGGCGCGAGCAGGATCGTGACCATCCCGCAGAGAACGTTCATCGGCAGGCCGATACGCAGAAAATCCGAAAACCGGTAGCCACCGGCGCTGTAGACCATTGTGTTGGTCTGATAGCCGATCGGCGTGGCAAAACTGGCGCTGGCTCCGAACATCACCGCCACCACGAAGGCGCGCGGATCCAGGCCCAGTTGCGTCGCGATGCCGACGGCAATCGACGTCATGATGACGGCCACGGCATTGTTGGTGACGAATTCGGTCAGGATCGACGTCACGAAGTAGACCACCGCTAGGGCGAGGATCGGAGGCAGATGGCCAAGGGGAGAGGCCAGGCCGCCGACAATCAGAGACATGGCGCCGGTCTTGTCGAGCGCCGTCCCCAGCACCAGCATGCCGACGATCAGCAACAGAAGGCGGCCGTCGATTGCGCCCACCCCCTCCTCGGGCTCGACGCAGCGCGTTGCCAGAACAACGGCAGCGCCGATGATTGCAAGCGGGAGGATCGGCGCCAGATTCAACGCGGCCCCGGCAACAACGGCGACCAGAACCGCAAGCACGATCGGTGCCTTATGACGCCTGTAGGCGCGGGCGTTCATCGGCGCGAGCAGGATAAGTCCCTCCTCTTCAGCCAGTTGCCTGACGTTCTCCGCCGGCCCGTCCAGCAGCACCGTGTCACCGGGGCGCAGAGACGGATCGTCTCCGGCAAGATCGACCGACATGCCCCTGCGATGAATGGCGATCGGGTAGACGCCGTACTTGCGCCGCCAGCCGAGCTTCGCCACCGGCCCCTTCTCTGAATTCACAAGGGCTTCCAGAACATGGTTGCGCCGTGTGCCGGCAAGCTCGGTTCCGGCGATTTCCAGGCCCGCCGCGGTCCGTCCGCGGAACCCCATGATCTCGGCATCCGACGTCCGCAGGACAACCCGGTCGCCAGCCGACAGCGTTTCCCGGTTGAGCGTACGCCGCAGGGACACGTCCTGACGGATCAGATCGATCATACGGGTGGTGCTGCGGCGGAAATCGGGCACGTCGCGGACCTTGCGCCCGACAAGCGCCGATCCGGGGGGAACGAACAATTCCACGGTCCAGGACTTCCGCTCACCGAGCGCCGGGGAATCAGCAAGTGCGGCGCGGTGCGGCAGCAAACGCGGCGACGCCCAGGCGAGAAAGAGCCCTCCGACCACCGCAAGCGGAACGCCGAGCGGCGCGATCTCGAAGAGCCCGAACGGCGCAAGCCCCAGATCGCGCGCAACGCCGTCCACCAGCAGGTTGGTCGAGGTTCCGATCATCGTGCACGTGCCGCCGAGGATCGCCATGAAACTGAGCGGCATCAGGTATCGGGAGGCGCTGGTTCCAAGCTGCCGCGCCAGGCTGAACACCACGGGGATGAGGACCATGACAAGCGGCGTGTTGTTCATGATCGCCGACGCCGCTCCGGCCAGGCAGAAGAAGGAGGCAAGGGTGAGAACCGGCCGGTCGGCAAGCCCATGGCTCATGCGCTCGGCCACCGCATCGAGAACACCGGTTCGCACGAGCGCGGCACTGATCACGAACATCGCCCCGATCGTGACCGGGGCCGGGTTGGCAAGTGCTGCCAGCACGTCATCGATAGCGACCATTCCCGTCAGCAGGGCCGCGGCAACACCGCAAAGTGCGATAACCTCGGCCGAAAACCGCTCGCTCAGGAAGAGTGCAAAGATCGCGAACACAAGGCCCAGCGCGGCATATGGCGCGATTGCGCCAAGATCGAAGAACATTCCGTGCACTCGCTCAAATGCCGTTCTGGAATACGCCGACGGCAAGGCACTTCAAAAATTCAACGACATAGGGCAGCCCCGTCGCGATCAGATGGAAAGATCGTTCGCCCGTTCTTCATCGCCCTGACGGACCTGCTACAATTCGAGGGTCAGGAGATGCTTTCTGTCTTCAGCGATATGCATAGCCGAGGCTGTTTCAGCGGTAAACAGACATTTGTCACGCCGGTTTCCCGATCCATTCCGTGCACGCCATGTCCGGCCGTGCGGATGTTTGCGCACGATAGCGGAAGTGTCTCGATACATTGAAGAAAGAGTGGCTGGGGTGGAAGGATTCGAACCTTCGCATGGCGGTACCAAAAACCGCTGCCTTACCGCTTGGCTACACCCCAAGAATGTGAGGCCGGTGTATAGCTGGGCTTAGGCGCGAGTGCAAGACTTGGGTTGCCGTTTCAAAACCGGGTTTTTGAAAGTTTTCCCCAGCGCACTCCGCTCTCCCCTTTCAGCCCCCGATTTTTCGTCAGACGGCAAAGCGCCTCCGGCTTGGAGATGCGGATAAACACCCGACCTTTTCCGGAAATTCCTATCCAAATTGAAAGGCTTATCGGCCTCGAGGATTTTTTCTGCACCGCCTTGGCACAACCCCCTTGCGGGCACCGGCACACGGTGCTAATAGACGCTCCACACCGGCGGGGGAGACTTCGCCGTTCCCGTCAGGTTCCCTGTGTGAACCTGAAAATTTTGGATCGGAGTGTAGCGCAGCCTGGTAGCGCACCTCGTTCGGGACGAGGGGGTCGGAGGTTCGAATCCTCTCACTCCGACCATTTTTCCTAAACATTTGTTGCGAAGCGCATTCTGGCTTGAGAGTCCAACGGTCTCTCCGAGATGTCTTATTCCGGTCAGTAAACGGCCAAGGTTCCCTTACTGCTTTTTGCCCTCCCCGTTCCGGACGGCCGACCGCCAGACCAGCGTGCCACGCCCGTTCAAGCAGCCGTGAACGGCTAAACCGCACCTTCCGATGAAACCAAATCGTTTCCCGAACGTTAATTGGGTGGAGGTGCTGTTATGACGAACAAATCGCTGAAACTTTGCGCCGCGACCATTGCCGTCGCCCTCGGTATGACGGTAAGCGTAACCGCTGCCCTGATTGCCGACGAAACCGGATCGAAGGATGCCGCCGCCGAGGCTGCTGCTTCCGGCGCGGTCACGACCAATCAAAAGACGAAGGCCGATCTTCGCGCCAAACTCGACGATGTGAAGCCGATGGACGTCCGGTGCGTTTCCCGGGCACAAACGACCACATGCACCGGCTGGCCCGTAGCTCAAGGATTCCAGGTAAGCGGCCTTTAGAGAGCGCGACAATCGAATAAAGAAAAAGCCCGTCTGTTTCCAGGCGGGTTTTTCTTTGCGCGAATGCAGGTGAAATGACCCTGCCGTTTGCAGGCAGAGCCTGAACACAGATCTGGGTCGATCAGATCACGACGGCTCGGACGGCTCCGGCGCAATATTGGAGATCACCGTGCCGGCGATGATCAGCGCGGGCACCGCGATGAAGCCACCCACCGGGCCCCAGAGCCAGATCCAGCCGGCCAGGGCCAGAAACACCAGGAACGGATTGAGGGTCATGGTACGTCCCAGAACATGCGGCGTCACGATCTGGGCCTCGATCAGGTTGAGGATGAGATAGGCCAGCGGCGGCAGCAGGATACCCGGTGCCGTATCCGCGGTCGCAAGGCCGACGCCAGTCAGAACCACGGCCATGACCGCGGGGCCGATATAGATCACGTAGTTGAGCACGCCCGCCATCAGGCCCCAGAGAAGCGGAGACGGCACGCCGAGTGCGAACAGGACGATTGCGACCGCCAATCCGAGCACGATATTGACACCGGTGATCGACAGCAGATAGCGCGACACCTTGTCTTCCACTTCCAGGAAAGTGCCTGCCGCGCGCCGGCGCAAACGCGGGGCGACGCAGCGCGACAGCACAGCCTCCCGGAATTCGTTCCGTGTTGCGATGAAGAAATACATACTGGCGAGGAACAGGACGATCTGCGCCATCAGGGCCGGCGCGAAATAGACGACCGTCTCCACCGCGGACGTGTCGTCGACATTCACCTTCATCCCCTCCCCCTGGCCCATGGCCTGGCGGAGCTGTTCCTGCAAACCGCCGACCGAGTCGAAGATGCCCTTCCAGCTCGTCAGTTCCGATTGCAGTCGCGCCCAGATCGCCGGCAGCCTGTCCATCCAGTCGGAAAGCGGAACCGCAAAACCTGTGGCGGCGAGGGATGCGATCAGGGCGAGAAAGATCAGCACTGCGGCGAAGGCCGACACCCAGGGCGGGATGCCGAACCGCTCGATCCGGTCGGCGAGCGGTCCGAACATCAACCCGATGACGATGGCCAGGGCGATGGGCGCAAGGATCACCTGCGCGTATTCGAGAACGCCGACGACCGCGATCCCGCCAAGGAGGATAAGCGATATCCGTGCGGCCGGGGGCAAGTTGGGTTTCAAAATCCGAACTGGGCAAGACCTGACGCGCCTCCGGTGGGGTTTTCCTGCATTGGAGAACAACGCCTGTGGGCAGCATAAAGTTCCATGCAACCCGTCAGGCCGTTCAATGTCCCAAAGGCGTCTGACTTACTCGCCCTCGTCGCGCCCTTTGGCGCGGGTCGCGCCTGCCGGACGTTCGAAAGCGCGTTTCAGGTGATCCCTGGTTCCGATATCCCGGGCAAGGTTCCCGCCGGCACGGCCGCCGTCGAATTCGATATCTTCCGCAAGTGTCAGGGGTTCCTCCAACTGTTTCTGCCGTTCGCCCTTGTTGCGCTCTTGCATGGTTTCAAGCTCCTTTTCGGTTAGGACCTGTATTCCAAATGCAGGACAGGGCGATTGGTTCCCTCCGAAAAGGACGCGCGACGGGGTTTGACGCCAACGGGGGGGAAGAGTTCAGCGTCGCAAGACGGGAAGAAAACAGGGGCTGTGACCGGATCCGGGCGACCGCCCGCGGACACGTCAAAGCGGGATGATCATCCGCACCGGTCATGCCGTTCGGTCGGAAGCTTCGGTCGATCGTGCCGCCGAGTTCGCCACGGATATTGGCGTCGATCAGCCGGGATCCGAACCCGGTTCCCTCCGGTTCGCTGATCGTCTCGGCCGACGTCTCGATCCAGTCCAGCTGCAACCGCTTCGACTTGCCCGATCCGGTGAACTCCCAATTTACCAGAAGATCGCCGTTGTTGGTGGAGATGCCGCCGTATTTGAGCGCGTTCGTGGCCAGGTTCATGGAAGGTCAGGCCGAGCGCCTGGGTCGTGCGCTCATCCAGGCAGCACCCGCGGAACCGGTGATCTTGTCCTCGCTGGTGCTGCTGCCGAATACCTGTTCCAGCTCCGTGTTGAGAAGTTCCCGCAGATCGGCCCGCTGCCAGTGGGAACGGGTCAGCATGTCCTGCGCGTTTGCCATGGAATTGAGCCGCGCGGTGAACGATTGGGAGAATTCGTCGATCGTCTCCGAATTGGCGGCGGTCTGCCGGGCGATTGCCAGGACGCGCGCGATCGAATTCTTGATGCGATGCTTCATCTCCTGAAGCATCAGGTCCTTTTCCTTGACGGTTTTCTCCGAAATCCGGCGCAGCTCGTTTGCCGCTGCCACCGACTTGAGCTGGGACCGGCTTGCCATGGTCAGAGCGACCGCCAGAAGGAGCGAAACGCCGCCGATCACGATGGTATAGAAATGATGCGTCCTGGTCCGGAAGGCGGGTGTCGCATGTACCTTGAAGGTCCATTGCCGGCCGACCATGTCGACGACCTTCTCGGCAACGAGCCCCTCATAGGCATTGTCTTCCTCGTAGCCGGGGGATCGGAACAGCAGGCCGACAGGATCGCCCGTCGCACTAGCCGTCGTATCGTAAGTTTCCATCGTCACGGGAAGCTGCGGGGTGCGGTCCAGCGCGGCAACATGCAGATCGCCTGCCCGGAACGGCGCATAGACGAAGCCTTCCACCTTGCCCGGCGATGACCCTTGCGAAAACGGGATGTAGACCAGAAACCCGGCCTGCTTGATCGCGGTAATTTCCTGAACCAGCTCCACCGGAGCGCTTGCGGTCGGCTCGCCGCTTGCCATCGCGGCCTGCATGGCGTGCCTGCGGCGTTCCTCGGAGAACATGTCGTAACCGAGTGCCGCCTGGTTTCCGCGCGTCCGAAGGTTCCAGCAACACGATCGGCGTGCGGATGTCCTGAGAGGTTTCCGGCCAGACTTCCCGGTCGAGTCCGTAGTTTCGTTGCAAATCGTTTGCCGCCCCGGCCTCATCTCCGGTCGTGATCAGGCGTGCATAGCCGATGCCGCGGATCCCTTCGAATTCGCCTTCCAGATCAAGGCCGGCCACGTAGCGTTCGAAAGCGGGCTTGTCGACTTGTCCGGAATTGGGCACTAAAGAAAGAATGCGTCGAAATCAGCAGCGTGATGTGCTGGCTGACACGCTCGACAACCCGGTCGACCGCATCTTCGGCCAGATTTTCGAAACGGATACGGTCGGCCGTTTCCTCTGCCTCGTAAACGACAGCGGTCATACTGGCACCGATCAGGGCAAACGACGGCAAAAAACGACCGGCGGCAGATAGCGTATCACTTGGCGACTTTCCTGAAGATAATGATCACGTTTTACATGTATCATTTTCTTCTGCCAATAATTTTTGTCACCAAAACAATTGATTGGGCATATTCGACATCGTTTCGCGAGAATGATGGAACTCCTGCGCTGCGGACGCGTTTTAGAAGCAGGAACACGCTTGTGTTCCCCTCAAGAAACAGGAGAAAGCCATGAACTGGAATCAAGTCGAAGGTAATTGGGAACAATTCAAGGGCAAGGTCCAGGAGAAGTGGGGCAAGCTCACCGGTGACGACCTCGATGTCATCGCCGGCAACCGCAAGCAGCTCGCAGGAAAGATCCAGGAGCGCTACGGATCGGCGCAGGAAGACGTCGAGCGCGAGATCGACGACTGGTTGACCCGCCACTAAATCCTCTGGTTTCGTCCGGTTGGGACCGAAAACAAAGAGACCCGCGCCGCCCAAGATCGCGGCGCGGGTCTCTTGATTTTTTACCACCTGAATTGCAGCCACTTACGCAGCGGCATCGACGGTTTGATCGAAGAAAAGGGCCTGACTGATCAGAGCCTTCACCATTTCCGGATTGAACGGCTTGGTGATCAGGAAGGTCGGTTCCGGCCGTTCGCCTGTCAGCAGCCGTTCAGGGAACGCAGTGATGAAGATGACCGGAATGTCGTTGGCCTGGAGGATATCCTTGACCGCATCGATGCCGGAGCTGCCGTCGGCAAGCTGAATATCGGCCAGGACCATCTTCGGCTGCGTCCGATTGAAGAGCTCGACCGCCTCCTTGTGGGTCCGGGCGATGCCGGTGACCCGGTGGCCGAGTTCCTGGACGATATGCTCGATGTCCATTGCGATCAGCGGTTCGTCCTCGATGATCATGATCTCGGTTGCGATCTGGCGGGAAATGCCTTCCGCCGCTTCCCTGAGAAGATCGTCGATCTTGTCCGGGGAAACCGAGAGCACCTCGGCCGTCTCTGCATGGGAAAAAGCCCTCGACTGACGTCAGCAGGAAAGCCTGACGTGCGGGCGACGGCAGCATGGCGAGATTGGTGCTCGCCCGCTTTTCCCAGGCATAGGGAGATTCGGTCTCCGGAACGTCGATTTGTGTGGAACCGTAGAGGGTCGCAAACAGTTTATACACAGAGACACGGTCGCTGCTGGTCTCCGGAAAGCTGCCGATATCCGCGATCAGCGTCTCGAGCGCGGCTGCGACATAAGCATCGCCGGATTTTTGCGTTCCGGTGACTGCCCTTGCGTATCGACGCAGAAAGGGCAGATGTGGCGCAACGCGGGTTGAAAGTGACATGTGTGACTCCCTGTTTGCCCGGATGGGCATTCAACAACAGGGAAACGAACAAGAGAAAGAAAAGTTCCATCGGTTTGAACTTTTTTTCTCGTGGCCGATATAAATGGAACGGTATGATGGCCTGCTACCAAGGATTGGACGCTCTTCCATGAACGGATCGAAAAAACCGGCAGACCGGTCGCCCAGCCCCCAGCCGACCTCAGGTTCCTTCCAGAAGGCTCAGGAGACGATTACGCAAAAACTGCGTGAATATTACGATTCCGTCGAGGACGAAGGAATTCCCGACCGGTTTCTCGATCTTCTTGAAAAGCTTGACGAAGCCGAGAAAAAGGCTGGAAAAGCCGCTGAGGAAGCGGGTCGGAAATGACCAGCGCGCGCGACGGCGCCTCACCGGATTTCAAGCGGGATCTCCTGGCCCAGTTACCGGCGTTGCGCGCCTTTGCCGTTTCCTTGTGCGGACGGAGCGACCAGGCGGACGATCTCCTGCAGAACACCATCCTCAAGGCCTGGTCCAATCAGGAGAGTTTCGCCCCCGGCACCAACATGAAAGCCTGGCTTTTCCGGATCCTTCGCAACGACTTCTACAGCGAATTGCGACTGCGCCGGCGGGAACTCCCGGACAGCGATGGAGAACACTCCGCACGGCTTACGGTGCATCCGGGTCAACATGCGGCGCTCGATCTGAAGGATTTCCGGCGCGCCCTCGAAGCTCTCCCGAACGATCACCGTGAAGCGATCGTCCTTGTGGGTGCTTCCGGCTTTTCCTACGAGGAAGCTGCCGCCATATGCGGATGCGCGGTCGGCACCTTGAAGAGCCGCGTCAACCGGGCCCGTGCCAGTTTGCGCGAACTCCTGTCTCTTGCCGAGGACGACGACTTCGGACCGGATATGGCCTTTCCTGCGGCCGGCACGGCGGCAAAGCCGGTTTAGGACATGACCTAGGCGAAAAGGCGCAACGCCGGATGGGTCGGCGCGCGCCTTCTGCCCAGTCAAGGCCGGGGCCAGATCCCCGGCAGAGACCCTGGTTATGCGGCGGAAATCGCCCGCAACATCCACAGCGCCTTTTCATGGAAGTCGAGGCGCGCCGTCAGCATATCCTCGGTAGCGGGGTCGCCAGCATCGCCGGCCATTTCCGCGGCCCTTGCGCATGGTTTTCACGGCGTCGCTGTGATCCGCGATCAGATCCTCGATCATGTCGATTGCCGAGGTGTTTTTCACTTCAGACACCTTCGGCGCAAACGCGGCGGCATCGCCGAGCCTGACGGGAGCCAGGTGGCCGAGCGCGCGGATACGTTCGGCGATGATGTCGGTGGCCGCAAACAGGGCGTTGTAGTGTTCCTCTGTCAGTTCGTGCAGCGGCTTGAACAGCGGCCCGACCACGTTCCAGTGATAGAGATGGCTCTTGATCGTCAGCCGATAGGTCGCCGCCAGAATGTCGGACAACTGGGCCGAGATCTTGGTGAGGTATTTTGTGGTCCAGACCGATGTCGAGTTTCTCGTCATGGACTTCAACGTTGAGAACAGCAGAAAATACCGGACATGAATTTTCACTCCTTACTTCAGTTGGTGTTGGGTCTCCTGGCCGCCGCCCCGCAGGACCGCGAGCAGGGCCAGACCACCGATCAGGGAAAACGTCAGCGCGCCTTTCGACTTCATCAGCGTCGGCAGGGCCGATACGGCTGCCGCCGTGGCCAGAGCGCGCCCACCATTGTGACGCTGCGCCCGCCGGCGCTCGATCCGATCGATCACCGCGAGAACCGCGATGAGCAGTGCGGCAACAGCGACCTGAACGGCTGCGATCAGAAAGGCCGCGTTGACGGCCCCGACGCTTGCCGCGAGATAAAGCCCTCCGCCGATCAGTGCCGAAACATAGGCAGTCACCAGCAACAGGCCTGCGAGCGCATAGACTAACGCGTTGCGCTTCGCCCGCCGGAC
>NZ_CAXXSJ010000035.1:0-61894 GCF_963675095.2 uncultured Roseibium sp.
CCGAGGCGACGGAGATCATCCGGCTCAGCGAGGACGGCCGCCAGAAACGGGGCGGACTGGTGGGCGGCACGCGCCACGACAACATCCGCCGCGCCGAGATTTCCTGGCTGGACGACCAGGGGACGGCGGGCTGGGTGATGGACCGGATCGTCGATGCGGTGGCGCGCGCCAACCGGGACACGTTTTCGTTCGACATTACCGAATTCAAGGAGCGGCTCCAGGTCGCCGCCTATGACGAAACGGACGAAGGCCATTACGACTGGCATTCGGATATCGGCGACGGCCCGATCGCCCGGTACCGCAAGCTGACCATCGTCACCCAGCTGTCGGAACCGGACGCTTACGAGGGCGGCGAGCTTGAGATTTCGCTGGGCGGAACGGCGAAGGTCTCGCCCCGGGACCTGGGCTCGGCCACCCTGTTCGCCAGCTTCATGCTGCACCGGGTCGTCCCGGTCTCGCGCGGCACCCGTTATTCCCTGACCTGCTGGAGCCACGGCCCGCACTTCCGTTAGGTCACTTAACCGGGTAGTATCTTAGGGTCAGGACCCATTAATTTTACACATTCTGCGGGAGTGACTTTGTCTGCTGACAAGGCAGAGAGCCGCCGGAAACCATTTGGTTTTCAAGGATCTCTAACGCCGTCAGGAGGCAAAGACGCCCCGCCCTTCGGGTTTACCAGGGAGGGTCGGCCTGACCGCAAAATCGAGCTTGGATAGGAATAACCTGTCCTGCACTCGCTCTCACGCCCATTCCACCCCTCCCTGGCAAACAGAATGAGCAAAATTAATGGGTCCTGACCCTAGATTGCACAGGCTTTTTTCCGCCGATCGGAGTCTTGTGCTGGACAAAAAAAGTAGAATTATTCTAAACTACAGACCAACGAGCTCGAACCGGAGAGGCCATCGCCATGAAAGGCAATCAGAAAGTTATCGACCGGCTGAATGAAGCCCTGTTCCTCGAACTGGGAGCTATCAACCAGTACTGGCTGCACTACCGGCTTCTGGCCGACTGGGGCTATGGGAAGCTGGCGAAGAAGGAACGCGCCGAATCGATCGAGGAGATGGAACACGCCGACAAGCTGGTCGACCGCATCATCTTCCTGGAAGGCCACCCGAACCTGCAGAAGATCTCGTCGCTGCGCATCGGCCAGAACATCAAGGAAGTTCTGGAATGCGATCTCGCCGGCGAATACGACGCCCGCGAATCCTACGCCAAGTCCCGCGAAATCTGCCGCGAGGAAGGCGACTACGTCTCCATGCAGCTGTTCGAGAAGCTGCTCTCCGACGAGGAAGGCCACATCGACTTCCTGGAAACCCAGCTGGAACTCCTGGAAAAGATCGGCATCGAACGCTACGGCCTGCTCCAGGCAGAATCGGCCGACGAAGCCGAGTGAGCGGAAAGCTTCCGTTTTCATCGAGAGATTTCGACGCGGCTGCCATCGGCGGCCGCGTTTTTTAATTGATGGGAGTGCTGCCGAGAGTGGCAGGGCCCTGCCGCTTGCACCTCTCTCCCCCCTTGGGGGGGAGATGTCCGTGTCAACGGACAGAGGGGGGTGAACGGCCTCCCGGCAATCCGAAGCTTCTGAATATGGCGCCACCGCTGTTACCCCCCTCTGTCACCTGCGGTGACATCTCCCCCTCAAGGGTGGAGACGGGAGCAAGAGGCGCGGCCTTGCCCCGCACACACCCGCGACCGAGTGCCGCCCTTTGGCCGCTGCTCCTTCGCGCTGCAATATTGTTTGACTAAACTCATGGCCGCCGCGGGCACCGATGCCTATATCCTTGCGGCAAGACCAACAGCGGACGGCGCCATGCTCGACAAGAATAGCCAAACCGGTTCCAGCGACGATATCGAGACCGTTCTGGGCGTCACGCCCACGGCGGGCAGCCGGGCGAAGCGGGTCGTCAAGTGGGCGGTGCTCCTCGCGATCGTGGCCGGGGTCGGCTTCGGCGGCTACCGGTATCTCGGCGCCGGGGACAAGACCGACGGGCTGAGCTACACCACCGATGCGGCCACCACAGGCGACATCGTCGTTCTGGTAACGGCGACCGGGACGGTGGAGCCGACCAACCAGGTGGAGATTTCCAGCGAGCTGTCCGGCATCGTGCGCACCGTCGACGTGGATTACAATTCGCAGGTCAAGGTGGGGCAGAAGCTGGCCGAACTGGATACGGACAAGCTGAAGGCAACCGTGGAAAGCTCCAAGGCCAAGCTGAACGCGGCCCTTGCCCGGGTGACGGAAGCCGAAGCCACCGTGGTGGAGAAGGAAGAGGACTACAAGCGCAAGGTCTCGCTCGAGGAACGCAAGATCATTTCCATGCTTGAACTTCAGACGGCGCGGGCCGCCCAGGACCGGGCGCTGGCTGCCCTGGAAAGCGCCAAGGCCGACGTGACCGCCGCCCGCGCCGAACTGAGGCTTCACGAAACCGACCTGAAGAAATCCTGCATCTGCTCGCCGATCGACGGCGTGGTGCTGAGCCGCGACGTGGATCCGGGCCAGGTGGTCGCCGCCTCGCTGCAGGCGCCTGTGCTGTTCACCATCGCGGAAGACCTGAAGAAGATGGAAGTGCAGGTTGATGTCGACGAGGCCGACGTGGGCAAGGTGAAAGAAGGCCAGACCGCCGTCTTCACCGTGGATGCCTATCCGTCCCGCCATTTCGACGCGGTGATCCGCGAACTGCGCTTCGGCTCGGAAATCGTTCAGGGCGTGGTCACCTACAAGGCGGTGCTGACCACCGACAATTCCGAACTGCTGCTTCGCCCGGGCATGACCGCGACGGCGGAAATCAAGGTGCAGGAGGAAGACGGCGTTCTGACCGTTTCCAACGAGGCCCTGCGCTACATTCCGCCGAGCGCCAATGCGCCGAAGGACAACCGCAACTTCATCCAAAAGCTGATGCCGCACCCGCCCCGCTTTTCCCAGGCGAGCCGGCCGGAGCCGATCGGCAACGAGCGCGAGATCTGGGTGCTGCGCGACGGCAAGGCGGTGCCGGTCATGGTCACCATCGGCATCACGGATGGCAGCCGGACCCGGATCGTCAAGGGCGACATTGCCGCCGGCGACAGGATCATCGTCGACGCCCAGTCTTCCAGCTGAGGCGACGGTAATGGACGCCCCTAACCTCAACTCTACCCCTCCCCTTGGCCAGCCGGTGATGCGGCTGAAGACCGTCGCCAAGATCTACGGCACCGGCATGGCGGAGGTGCGCGCGCTCGACGGCATCGACCTGACGATCCGCGAGGGCGAATTCGTCGCCATCATGGGCTCGTCCGGCTCGGGTAAGTCGACGGCGATGAACATCCTCGGCTGTCTCGATACGCCGACCAGCGGCACCTATCTGTTCAAGACCGTGGACGTCGGCAAGCTTTCCCGCGACCAGCGCGCTCTGCTGCGCCGGCATTATCTCGGCTTCGTCTTTCAGGGCTTCAACCTGCTCGCCCGCTCCTCCGCGGTGGAGAACGTGGAACTGCCGCTGATCTATCGCGGCACCAAGTCGGCCGAGCGGCGCCGGCTTGCCATGCGCGCGCTGGCCCACGTCGGTCTCAAGGGCCGCGAGCATCACTTCCCCGCCGAGCTCTCCGGCGGCCAGCAGCAGCGGGTGGCCGTTGCCCGCGCCATCGTCACCTCGCCCAAGGTGCTTCTGGCGGACGAGCCGACCGGCAACCTCGACACCAAGACGAGCCTGGAAATCATGGAGCTTTTGAAGGCGCTCAACGAGGAGGAAGGCATCACCGTCATCATGGTGACCCACGAGCCGGACATGGCCGCCTATGCCCACCGGATCGTCCGCTTCCAGGACGGCAAGATCAAGACCGACGGCCACCAGGCGGAGCCCGCCTGATGCTTTGGGAAACCTTCCGCCTCGCCCTCCAGGCGCTCCGGCGCAACGCGCTCCGCTCGTTCCTGACCGTGCTCGGCATCGTCATCGGCGTCGGCGCGGTGATCGCCATGGTCACCATCGGCAACGGCACCACGAGCAAGGTCGCCGAAGACCTTTCCAAGCTCGGCAGCAACCTGCTGTTCGTCCGCCCCGGCCAGTTCGGACCGGGGCGCTCCAGCGCGGAGGCCAAGGCCTTCAACGCCAGGGACGTCGAGGCCCTTCGCGCCCAGTTGCGCGGGGTCAAGGCGGTCGCCCCGGTCGCCCAGACCTCCGGCACGGTCATCGTCGGCACGGAAAGCCGCTCGTCCACCGTCATCGGCAGCGACAACGACTTCTTCATCGCCCAGGACTGGACCATCGCCTCGGGACGGCAGTTCCTGGGCGGCGAGGTCCGCAGCGGCCGGGCGGTCTGCCTGATCGGCCAGACGGTGCGCGAGGAACTGTTCGGCCCGATCTTCCCCATCGGCCAGCGGGTGCGGGTGAACAAGGTCTCCTGCGAGGTGATCGGCACCCTGCAGGCCAAGGGCCAGTCGAGCTTCGGCACCGACCAGGACGACGTCGTCCTGATGCCGCTGCGCACCTTTCAGCGGCGCATCGCCGGCAACACCAACATTTCCACCATCTATGTCTCGGCCAAGGACGACGTGGAGACCTCCAAGGTCCAGGGCAACATCGAGCGCCTGCTGCGCGAGCGGCGCGGCATCACCGGCAACGAGGAAGACGATTTCAGCGTGCGCGACATGAAGCAGATCGCCCAGACGCTGACCTCCACCACCGCCATGATGACCGCGCTTCTGGGCGCGGTCGCCGGCGTCAGCCTGCTCGTCGGCGGCATCGGCATCATGAACATCATGCTGGTCTCGGTCACCGAACGCACACGGGAAATCGGCATCCGGCTTGCCATCGGCGCCCAGGCCTCCCAGGTGCTGATGCAGTTCCTGGTGGAGGCGGTGGTGCTGTCCATGTTCGGCGGCATCGTCGGCATCCTCGGCGGCCTCGGCCTGGCGCTGCTCGCCTCCAGCACCATGAACATCCCCTTCATGCTCGACTGGAAAATCGTCATCATCGCCTTCGCCTTTTCGGCGGCCGTCGGCATCCTGTTCGGGTTCTTCCCGGCACGGCGGGCGGCACGGCTGGATCCGATCGAGGCGTTAAGGCATGAGTGAGGGGGGAAGGAGAAATTGTTACTTTCATGGAACTGCCACAAAAAACTAGCCATTTAGATGCCAATCACATCAAGCAAGGCGACCTTCCTTTTCGAAAGCACGGGCCATGCATACTATTTTTTCCGCTTCCATAGTCCATATCGTCGTAAAGCTCCTCCTACCAAATTCCTCTCCGCTTTCGACGTAGACTTCCTTAGCACCTCCAACTACCCATATCGGTCGGATGCGTTCTTTAACGCACATTGATATAAAAGTTTCTCTGGCAATAAGCGCAGTACTCGGCCCTTCAAATCTAATAGATGGATCGAAGTAAATTATTTTATTCTCATTGTTCGCATAAATTACGTCTCGACCGTCCACTAGTTTAAGATTGAGAATATTCATCAGCCACGGAGCAGGAAGTTCAACTGAAATATTTTGGCGTAGGCTCAAATCATAATGACCAGACTCCTGTAAAAACTTAACTGTTGTGCCCCGAGCCTCAACTGGAGCTGGACTATTCCAAGCTCCCCCCCAGTATTGAGTCCACCCTAAATGAGAAGAATTGCGCCAACCGTGCTCACCCAGAAATACCTCTGAGGCGCGGTCATCACTTAGCCCAAGTGCATACGAATCGAGCAATATTTTACCTTTTAAATGGTCGATAGCGTCGTCCACATTATCTTCATGAACCACTAAGCAATTCAGCCGCATCCAAGTCGTACGGCTAACGTTTGACGTCTCTTGCGTCGTGCCGGAACGGCGAAAGTGCTGAAAACTGCACAAGGGTAACCAGAGACGATTTTCGCTATCGGGGGCAAGTTCTATTAATGTGCGGGTATTGAGGAAATCAGCATCACTCCTCAACCAGTCACTTGCCTGCTGAATCGGCATTGCTGCCGGTTTGAGGACGGCTGGCATCCAAAAAGTTGTATCCTCAAAAGAGGCCCATCCCCAATCAGAACTTCCATCTATCAAATGGGAGGGGTCAATATCGCGAAGGCTCCTAATTGTCTCAGCATATTGCTCGATCCATTCACCATTTGCAGCCGAACAGTTGTCTGATATTCGAGCCATTAGCTCTCTAAGAGCAATCCATTGATATTTTTTTCCAATTCGCTCTTGCCTGTGGCTCTGTCGGCCATGCCCACAATAAGAGTCGAATTGTCCGTGTAGATTTTCGCTCCACCCCAGTTCGTGTGCGCGCATGCAAACCCATCGCCGCGCCCAAGGAAAATTGAATTCCGCCGGATACTTCGTACTCCAGCGCTTGGAACCAGGTCGCCATTGGTTCGCCATAGTACGATATCGTTCAAATCGATCAGTCCCTAAAACTTCCTCGAACTGTGCTTCTAACTTTTTATAGCGCTCAGCAGTTTCTCCTCCCGCATATGCCCACGCATTGTCCTTCGCCCGGAGATCGTTAATCTGATCGTGAAGGTCCCGCATTTCAGGGGTTGCATATGTGTCGAATTCGGCTTTCCAAATCCAATACATGTCTTCATCTGTCGGCAGAGATTCGGTCCCCCGAGGAGCCGCAGCCCAACCGCCGATAACATTCTTAATAATATATCTCGCAAAATCCCCATGTTCGCCCGTTGACGATACTATCTCGTCAGTTGATACGTAGCCGTTGCGATATGTTCTTGTATAGTCAGCGATTTTTTGGTCAGGGACGTACTCAAGAGGCCAAGTACTCTCAAAAGGCGGTTCTGTCGAAATACTTTCGGAGATGTCTAATTTACAGCCTCTAGCATTTGCTAAACTCAATAACGAGGAAAGGTGGTCTCGCCAAAGAATATCAAGTGGGAGTCGACCGTGAACAAAGAATAGACCGACTACCTCTTGCGCCAATTCCGATAGTTGAAAATCATCCCATGCGGATTGAAGGGCAGCACCGTATATAGCTGCGGCTAGTCGCTCACCAACATAGGGATCGTCAACTTTATCGAAAATGTTAAATAGCTTTACTCCGACCAAAGGTTGGGCGTCTAACAGCGCAATCAGTGCCTTTGTTGCGCGGTCACGAGCACTTCGGCTTGAAGTCGTTAAGCACCACGTCAGAGTTATTGCTGCCAATTCCGCAGTTTTTGGATCTAATTCATCGCGACGGGTCTCGAGCGCCCAATCAATTAGGTCATTCAGCGGAGAGTTACTGTGTTCAATATTGTCATCTGTATTAAGAGCAACATAGATTGACCATTGAGCGTCTCTTTCGGCCATCGGCTTCGCAATGAGATTCCGATGTAGCTCATGCGCGTCAAAATGACTTGACGCATCAAGCGATAGGCGCACGCGAATATCAATAGGAGCACTCTCACCATGATGTTTTTCGAGTAGCTCCAGAGTTCGTTCCGTAACACTTTGGGGGGCGCGGACGCTAACTGTCGCAGGCGAAACAGATCTTAAAACAATCCACCTACTGGAAAATTGACCGATTAGGTCTGGTAATTCTGCTCCAGTACGTTCTGGTAGCTGCACCGCCAATGCGTCAAGAACACCCCAAGGGGTTTCCTTTGAAACGCATGCTTGAACGAGCGGAGTTTCAGCATCCAGTGTATCTAAAGTGGCATTATCCAACGTGTCATCGAGGATCGCTGACGCTGCAACATGTTCGCCAAACCGCTCAAACGTAAAACGCACGTAGTCCTGTCTTTGCCCCTCCGCTAGTAGCGGTTCTATTGCAAGCACGCCTTCACTTTCCAGATGGAATAGAAGATCTCCAGCCAAATTTCCCTGGTTAGCGTATATGGCGTCCACGATCTCCTCAGCGCGCCCAAAGGCAATATAAGGGTCTTTAGTATCGCGAATTTCGCTCGCCAGTGCTTTAATTGCACGATCTGGAATTTGGCGCCGCGGATTTAATCGTAGTTTACGCTCAAGCATATCGCAGACCGCAGAGCGGAACATGTCAAACACCGCTGTTACGCCACGTAGACCTTTGGGAAAACGCTTTTCGTTCTTATGGTCAAGCGCGTCACAACACGTCTTAAGAAAAAGCGGATTACGAAGCTCGTCTTCTAAAAACGGATGGTCAGGAAGAAATATCCCGCGAAGTTTAAGATAGTTTCGCGCATCTCGATTTGAAAAACCTCGATGCTCAAGCCGAGGAAGCTGTGTCTCATCTATTTGTGGCGGCACTAAAATCGGAAGATAAGTAGACCGGCACGACAAAACGAGAGCAATATTTCGAAATCTAGAAACATCATGGAGAAACATAGCGAGGCGATCCGGCCATATGTCTCTTCCGTGGCGTTCGTTGATAGCATCGATGCAAAGCAGCGCCCGAACGCCAGCAGCTTCTCCAGCAGCATCTAGCGCACCTAAGAAAGTGTCACGCGTATAGCTATGCGGTAATCCCAATTGCTCTAAAATTTGTGGCCATATTTCTTTGTCTTGAAGTGTACCACCAAGAAAAATTAGAGCGGGGCGACTTTTTTCTATTTGCGCTGCACATGCATCCGCTATCAAATGTGACTTACCTGCCCCGGCCTCTCCAGTTACAAGAACTGAAGAAGCTGAAGCAAGATTCCAAACTTTATCAGACAGAAACTCTACAAGTGAGCTGAAAATTTCCGCAGCTCGACGGGATGCGGATCCCATGTTTTCGCTGGGTTGTTCACAGGATGAATCTTCCTCTGATTGCCATTTTTGCCTTAGGTAAGAATGAAAGAATTGTTCACATATTTCCAACGCTACTTTAGCTTCTTGCAACCACTTCTCTGTTGGCCATTCTGCTCCGGCAAGGTCTTCAACAGCATCGAAAGCTACAGCTATTTGCTGAAAAGCGCTTTTTTGCGCTTCATCGAGATTGCAAGAACGGAGCATATCATTTGCAGCATCTCGGACAGATTTCCGTTTAGCCGCAAGTTCCCGTAATAATTCAGGATTCCGTGAGAGCCCTAATAGCGACCGCCTTGCAGGAACGTCTACGTTAGTCTCTTGTGTGTAGCGTGCGCCTAACGAAAATAGGGTTCGTTCAAACTGCTCCTTAAACCAATCTAGTGCAAGTATTGTAGTGTCAAACCAATAAAGAATACGACCTGAGCGATTGGGGTCATCGGAAGTTAGACGTTCCAGAAGTTGCGCTTGACCCCAGTACCTAATATCAAGATGACGCCCCTCTTTTCCAACTTCGGCAACCCAACTGTCTCGCCATTCGATGAATTCTGCGAGCGGTGTTTGTTTTGCCCCACGTGCGTCAGAAAGATCAAAAGGTAAGCATACCGTAATCACTTCTAGATTTGGATGCTTTTTGATCGCAGCTTCTAAGGATTTATTGAGGCTACGCTTTAGATTTGCATCAAAAGACCAAGAATACTTTACTTGCCAACCGTGTTCAGCGCCGTCAGCAAACCTAACGAAACACTCCAATCCCGCATCGCGCCCTTTTCCTTTGCGAAAGTACTCGGCGTTATTCGGTCGCTTTTCGAGAGCAGCTAGCTGACAAACAAGCTCCTCAAAACCGTCTGCTTGGCGGCCGTTGAGCGGGGCGGATTTTTGCAAAATCGACAGTGGGGAAGTGACTGCTCATCTATCTTCGCCGACAAGTGAGAAATCGAAAATAGAAAATAAGCGAACTCAATTTCTTTGATTTTATTTTTTTAAAGTCTTCGTTCATCACGATTTTAAAGCCAAATATTGAACTACATTTCAAAACCAACGAACTATGGCCTCAAAATTCAATTCGAGAAGGTATTCTAAATTAGCATACAACCGAAATGAAAGCGTGTTTTCGCCTTCATCCACTACTTAAAACTTACTTCCTTGTTCGGCCTTGATACTGACACAGCTTTTGTTTTTGCATTTCCGCGACTACACCCTCCCTCCTCTCTCAGTCCCCCCATCATCCCCCCGCCGCCGCAGCCCTAAAATCACTCGGGCTACTGCCCCGGTTCCGCTTGAACGCGACGCTGAAGGCAAACGGGTCGGTGTAGCCGACCTGGGCGGCGATGGTGGCCAGGGTCTGGCCGCGGTGCTGGAGGAGGTCGGCGGCGAGTGCCATGCGGTGGTTGGTGAGGAAGGTGATCGGCGGTTCGCCGACGACCTCGCGGAAGCGGCGGGCGAGCGTGGCGCGCGACACGTGGCAGCGGTCCGACAGGCTCTCGATGGTCCAGGGGCGGGCCGGTTCGGCATAGAGGAGCTTGAGCGCGCGGGTGACGACAGGGTCGCCGTCTGATTTCCAGTCGGGCGCGGAGGCGGTGTCGGGCCGGGAGGCCCAGGCCTTCAGCGCCGATGTCAGAAGAAGGTCGACCAGCCGGTCGAGCACGGCGGCCTGGCCGTCCTCGTCGCGGATCATTTCCTCGCACAGGAGGTCCACCAGCGGCGAGCGCCACTCCTCGCGGGTGATCACCAGGACCGGCGGCAGGACGGCGTTGAGCCGGTCGCTGGTGCGGCTGAGGTTCTCGTAGGCCGCCACAGCGAAGACGGTGTCGCCGGCGGGATCGTTGCCCCAGGTGCGCACGCCGTGGAGCATGCGTTCGCTGACCGAATTGCCGTCCTTGTCGCGACAGTCCTGGCCGCGGAAGATCGTCACCGTGGGCGCGCGATCCGGCGTGTCGGCGATGATGTAGCGGGTTTCGGCGCGGGTGATCGCGATATCGCCGGGGGCGGATTTCGACGGGGGCACTGGCGTCGGCCCCACTATCACCGGAAAGCAGCCAGAACGTCGACTTCACCCCCGCAAGCAGGGTCAGGGGCGATTCCGGTTCAACAAGGATCGACCACGGCGCGGACATGCTTGCTCTCAGGGCAAACGCATCGCGCGCCCGTGTCCCTTCCAGCATGTTCAAAATCGCCGACATGAGGGCAGATTAGACGATCACAAATGCTTTTGGAACTGGCGACCATGGGCGAAAGGAGGGTCCGCGGTCATTTTGCCGCCGGGTCGCAGAAAGGTTGCGACACCGCACTTTCGAAGAGGACCAGGACCAATGAAACTCATCACCACACGGCTTGCCGCCTGGACGATCGCGGCGATCGTTTCCGGGCTTGCCATGAGCGCCGCCGCCCAGACTGAAACCAAAACTGCAACCAATCCCGGCAACACCCTCAAGGGCCACACGGCCGATACGGTCAGCATGGACCCGACGAGCCCGAGCTATTTCGGCAATTTCGCGCCGGAACTGGCAAAGACGGTGGCGCGCAAGCCCACGCTCGATCCGGAGACCGGCCTCGCCGTACAGGAGGTCAAGCCGGGGCTGTTCTACGTCACGGACGGCATCTACCAGTCGGCGTTTCTGGTGACGGACGACGGCATCGTCGTGTTCGACGCGCCGCCGAGCTTCGCCGACCGGCTGCCGGCGGCGATTGCGCAGAACGCATCGGGCAAAAAGATCACCACGCTGATCTACAGCCACGACCACGCCGACCACATCGGCGGCGCGGGTGTCTTCGCCGGGGTGCCGGGGCTCGAGGTCATCACGTCCCGCTCCGTTGCCGACAGTCTGGAAGGCGATGGCTATGCGGGCGTGATGGCGCCGACGCGCACCTTCGAGGACCATCTGGAACTCAAGCCCGGCGGGGTCGACATCCGGCTCGACGCGACGTCCTACCATTCCGAGGACGAGGACGTGATCGCCTACCTGCCGCAGCTCAAGTTCCTGATCGCGATCGACACGATCACGCCGGGCGAGGTGCCGTTCATGAATTTCGGCGCGACGGCCGATTTCGGGCGTTATCTGACGGTGTTCGACACGCTGCTGGATTACGATTTCGATATGCTCTTGCCCGGTCATATCTCGATCCTCGGCACCCGGCAGGACGTGATCGACAACCGCGACTATGCCTTTGACGTGCGCGACACGGTGCTCGCCAGGATGGAGACCATGTACCAGAGGTTCGGCGAGATCCATGCCGCGACCAACTATGCCAACGACAACCTGACCTATCGCATGGCGATCGAAAGCATGCGCAACGAATGTGCCGCCGAGATCATCGACCGCTGGTCGGAGCGCCTGTCGGTGGTTGACATCTACGCCGACAGCCACTGCGAGACGGCGATCCTCTATTACATCATGCACTGATGAGGAGAATGCGCCCGGCGTCCGGAGGTCTCCGGGCGCCGGCCGGCTGATCGGCCTAAGTTCGACTGAATATGGCAATCCGCTTGATCTGAGCGTTTGTTGTCATCCCAGCGAAGGCTGGGATCCAGTAATCTATTGAATCTGCTTTCTTTTCCACTCGCCGGCCACACGGAGTACTGGATCCCGGTCTTGCCGCTACCGCGCCAAACCGGGATGACAAGCGGGGAGACCATCGCGTGTCTCTAAGCCGGACAGCAATGGGCGCCGGCCGGCTGTCCGGTCTACTTACGAATTCTTTCGACAAGCGTTTGACATATCGCGGGTTTTCCTGCTCCGAATTAAAGCGGATACGAAAAACAGTTCCGCTCCCTCCCGTCTCCCCCCTTGAGGGGGAGATGTCGGCGTGAGCCGACAGAGGGGGGTGAAACGGTGCCGCATTTTCTGAAAGCCGAATTTTCCGAGAGGCTTATACCCCCCTCTGTCTCCTGACGGAGACATCTCCCCCTCAAGGGGGGAGAGGAATACAAGCGGATAAGCCCGGGTTTTCAACACATTCGCCGGTAAACCGGAGATCTCCGGGCGCCGGCTGTCCGGTTTAAGTTTGACTGACTGTGGCAATCCGCTTGACCCAAGAGTGTGTTGTCATCCCAGCGAAGGCTGGGATCCAGTAATCTATTGAATCTGCTGTCTTTTCCACTCGCCGGCCACACGGGGTACTGGATCCCGGTCTTGCCGCTACCGCGCCAAACCGGGATGACAAGTGGGGAGGCCATCGCGTGTCTCTAAGCCGAACGGCAATGGGCGCCAGCCGACCGTCCAGTCACGCCGCTTTTTGCGGGAGGCCGGACAGGGTTTCCAGCCCGGCGAGCGCATCGCGGAAAAGGGCCGCTTCCGGACCGGGGCGGCGGATGCCGTGGCGGGACAGGATGCTGCGGGCACGGGCGGGCTTCAGCGCGTTCTGGGACAGGCGGGCGAGCAGCGAGCGGGCAAAGCGGCGCTCGGCGGCGGGCCTGGTCTCGTCCCGGCTGATGCGGTGGCACCACATGGCCGTGTGGCCAAGATTAAGCACGGCAAGGGCCGCGCCTTCCGCTTCCCCCTGAGCCCTTGCGGAGCGGCCGGACAGGCGGATCAGGCGCAGGGTGCGGTGATAGAGCCGGGCCTGCCAGTGCAGGCGGTGGTCGAGCGCCTTCGGATCGGCGGCCAGATCGTGCAGGTCGTGCAGCATCGCCTCGCGCACCGTGTCGATCCGGCGCCTCAGATTGGCCGGGTAGATCGTCAGATAGGCGAGCATGGCGGCGAGCGGCGCGGCGACGACCGCAAGGCCTGCGGCCAGCGAGGCGTCGAAGGTGCCGGTCAGCGGCCAGTGCGGCTGGGACATGAGCATCAGCACCATATTGTAGTCGAAGCTGACGGCGACGGTCCTGTTGTGGCCGATCAGGAGCGGGCCGATCAGGATGAACGGCAGGGTGAGCCCGATCATCTGCCATTCGGCCTGCGCACAGGGCCAGACGAGCCAGCGCAGCGCCAGCGCGCCTGCGACGCCCAGGAGCTGGCCGACAAAGACGGAGCGCATCATCTGCGACGGGTTCTCGAAGGTGGAAAACAGCGAGATCATCACCGACAGGCCGAGCAGCATGAAGGCGCCAACGCTCCAGCCGGTGGCAAGCCAGAGAATGCCGAAGACCATAAGGGCCCCGAAGGCCCGGAGGCCCGCTTCGCGCGCGCCGACCCAGTCCCGGTGCAGAATCCTGCGGGCGGGTTTCGCCTTCGCCGGTTCCGGGCCTTCGTGCCAGGCGTCGAGGGCGCTTTCCAGCGCCTGCAGCGTGTCGATGAAGCGGGGCGAGACGCCGTCCAGGGCGGCGGCGGATTTCAGTGCCCGGCGTGCGGCGGCCAGGTCTTTTCCGGCGATCGCGGCGGCGGCGTCGGCGAGAAACTCGCGGAAGCCGGCGGGCTGGCGATCCCCGTGGGTCCAGAGCAGAAGCGGTGTCGCGGCTATCAGGAGCGCGCGGGTCGAGCGGATCGTCTGGCGGCTGCGGAGCGAGCCGGCGCCATGTGGATCGAGGCTTTCCTCGACCGCGGCGAGTTCCGCCAGCAAGCGGCCGCGTTCGTCCGGCACCTGCGCCGTCCGTGCCGCATGGGCAAGCATTTCACCGAGCAGGTCCTGAACGCGCTGACGCAGGCGACCGGTTTCCATGGCCGGGGCAAACAGCGAGCCGATCAGGGTGGCGACGGCAACGCCGGTCAGGACCGTGGCGAGACGATCGGCGCCGAGGCTCAGGACGTGGTCCGGATGGGCGGCGTCCAGCAGCGACACCATGGCCGCTGTGTAGCCGGCGAGCACGGTGCCATAGGCGGCAAAGCCGCGCTGCAGGTTGCCGACCCAGGTGCAGGCGCCGACCCAGGTTGCCAGGCCGACGATCAGCAGCGCCGGATGGATCTGCATGGCGACCACGAGGCCGATGCCCACCGCCGTGCCGACGATGGAGCCGAGCACGCGGAACAGGCTCTTTTCCCAAAGCTGGCCGCGCGTGGGCTGGGAGGCCGCCCAGACGGTCATGGCCGCCCACTGCGGATGCTCCAGCCCGATCAGCCAGCCGAGGACGAAGGCGATGGAGGCGGCGATGGCGGTGCGAAAGGCAAACGCCAGACGTGCGGGATCGAACCCGTATGCGGACAACCTGGCGGTCATTCTGCTGCCTCCGCAGGGGACGCCTCGCCCAGGGCGGTCTCAACCAAAGCCGCCTCGACCTTGTTGGAGATTTTCGAGAAGGCCCGCAGCATCACCGCCACTTCCGTTTCATCCAGGCCGGAGAGCAGTTCCGCTTCGACCGCGATGAGCTGCGCCTTGATCCGGGCGACTTCCACCCGGCCGGCCTTGGTCAGGACGATGAGGCGCGCGCGCCGGTCGTTCGGGTCGACCTGACGTTCAATCAGTTTGCGCTCAGACAGAATGTCGAGCAGGCGCACCAGCGTGGATGTGTCGAGCCCCACGAGTTCGGCCAGGGCTTTCTGGGTGATGCCGTCACCGCCCGCGTCGAGATAGACGAGCGGGGTCCAGGTGGCGTCGGTCAGGCCGGTGGCGGCCAGTTCCGCATGGATCACCTTGCGCCAGCGGCGCGAGAGCGTGACGAACTGAAAGCCGAAGAGGGCCTTGGGAGAGGATGCATTTGAGATCATGCGAATAAGTGTGCCTCAAAATAATTGGCATTGCAAACTATCTTCCTGCAAGCCAGCCATGCGTGGATGTGGGGGGGTGCCCCACCCCGCGGCTGTCATCCCTGTCTATCGAGGCACCCGGCTTGTTTAGTTTGGTGAGTTGGGTGTGAATGGGAGCGAGCGGAGCGCCGAGTCATCCCCGGTTGGTAAGAACCGTCGGCCAGCGTGGCGTCCGCTGGCCGCAGCGAAGCGGAGAGCCGGGACCCATATGTGGACGGCCCCGTGGTTGCAAGGTTGAAGTTGGCAGGTGTTCCGGATCGCTTGCGGTCATATGTACGGCCTGCTTTGCGGCCGTTTTGCCGCTGGCCAAGATGGGTTCCGCAGCGGATGGGATCCAAACAGTACAGCGATATCGGCCTTGAAGCCGCCACTGGATCCCACGGTATTTCCCATCCGCCTCGGTTCGACCGAACACACCTTCTCATCTTCCCTTGCAAGTTCCTCTGTCGCGCCAGCCTGTCTTTGGCCGGGGCAAGTGTTTTGTCGATCGTCAGGCGAGTCCCGGTTGCTCTTGCGGTGACTGCGGGTGATAGGTTTCGCCGCTGACCATCAGCTTCCAGGCGATGCGCGCCAGCTTGTTGGCGAGCGCGACGGCAGCCAGCTTGTGCGGCTTGTGACGACACAGTTTCTCCAACCAGGGCCAGGGCGTTTTGATCCTCCCCTGCCGGCACTGCAGCAGAACGGCGCTTGCGCCGGCAACCAGGGTGGCGCGCAGCATCTCGTCCCCGGCGCGGGTGATCACACCGAGCCGGTTCTTGCCTGCCGTGGAATGGTTTTTCGGCGTCAGGCCGAGCCAGGCAGAAAAATCGCGCCCCGATTTGAAGGCATGCGCGTTGCTCACCTTGATCGCCAGCAGGGTCGCACCAACCGGACCAATGCCCGGGATGCCGGCCAGCCGCTGGCTGAGTTCATCGGCACGGTGAAGCTCTCGCAGTTTTGCGTTGAGATCGGCTATCTCCTTGTCCACTCGCGCGTAGTCACGGACCAGCGTTTCGAACATATCCCGTGCCATCTCCGGCAGCGTCTCGTCCGCGCGGATCCGCTCGACAAGCCGGTCAAGCTGGAACAGGCCCTTCGGGGCAACCAGACCGAACTCTGCCGCAAAGCCGCGGATCGAATTGGAAAGCTGCGTACGCCGGCCAAGGAATTGCCCTCGCAGCTTCGCCAGCATCTGCGCAGCTTGCTGCTCTGGACTTTTCACCGGCACGAAGGTCCGGGCCAGCTTCGGACGGCTCATCGCCTCGCAGATCGCTTCCGCGTCCGCCGCGTCCGATTTGCTCCGCTGCACATAGGGCTTGACGTATTGCGGCGGGATCAGCGCGACCTCATGCCCCAACTTCCGTAACTCCCGAGCCCAATAATGCGAGGCTCCACAGGCCTCAAGGCCCACCTGCGCCGGAGGCAACCCGGCAAAAAAGTCGAGAACCTGACGACGGCGAAGCTTCTTGCTCAACACCGGATGGTCCCCAGCATCCACACCATGCAATTGAAAAACAGAATTGGACGTATCCATTCCAACGCGGCTAATATTGTTCATGGACGGCTCCATCGTTTGAGATCTTTAACAACCTCATTCTGGCACATCGATGCCGTAGGGGCCGTCCACCCCAACAGTATTCCGTGAGGCCTGTTGTTTGAAAGGATAGGACACGGGGTACTGGATCCCCGATCGCGCTTCGCTTGTCGGGGATGACAACTGTGCGAGTGGCGAGGCTGTGCCAAAACTCCCTCTCCCTGTGGTCTACTGGATTCAAACATCTTCGCCCTCCCTGCCATTTGCCCGATGAGAGTGGATTGCCCGGACTTCGCCGTGCAATGACACCGGGGGAATGGCAAGGCTTACCCAAACACACTGCGTCATCACACGGCGAAGTCCGGGTGATCCAATCCACCTCGCCACACATCCCGATCCACCCGGTGCGGCTGGAGTGGAAATGAAATGTGTGAATGTTGTAGCCCATTGAGAAAGGTTACTTGGAGCGTGTGGCCAACGACGGCGGGTCGAATGCGCCTCCGCCCCCTTCCCCCTACTGAAACGCCGTCTCGGCGAAGCTTCGGAGTTTGCGGGAATGCAGGCGATCGCTCGGCATGCCGCGGAGCTTTTCCAGGGCGCGGATGCCGATTTCCAGGTGCTGGGCGACCTGGCGCTTGTAGAAATCGGTCGCCATGCCGGGGAGTTTCAGTTCGCCGTGGAGCGGCTTGTCGGAGACGCACAGAAGCGTGCCGTAGGGCACGCGGAAGCGAAAGCCGTTGGCGGCGATGGTGGCCGATTCCATGTCCAGCGCGATCGCGCGCGACTGCGAGAAGCGCTTGACCAGGTCGCTCTGGTTCCAAAGCTCCCAGTTGCGGTTGTCGATGGAGGCGACGGTGCCGGTGCGCATCACCCGCTTCAGCTCGTAGCCGTCGTAGCCGGTGATCTCCGCCACCGCGTCCTCCAGCGCCACCTGCACCTCCGCCAACGGCGGGATCGGCACCCACACGGGAAGATCTTGGTTGAGCACATTGTCCTCGCGCACATAGCCGTGGGCCAGCACGTAGTCGCCCAGCGTCTGGCTGTTCCTGAGACCCGCGCAGTGGCCGAGCATCAGCCAGGCGTGGGGCCGAAGCACCGCGATATGGTCGGTGATGGTCTTGGCGTTGGACGGGCCGACGCCGATGTTGACCATGGTAATTCCCGCACTTCCCTTGCGCTTGAGGTGGTAAGCCGGCATCTGTGGCAGTTTGGAAAGCTCCGCCCCGGATGACGGCGCGGTTTCTCCGGCGCGGGTGATCAGGTTGCCCGGCTCGACGAAGGCCTCGTAGCCGCTGTCCGGATCGGCCAGCAGCTGGTGCGACATGCGGCAGAATTCGTCGATATAGAACTGGTAGTTGGTGAAGAGCACATAGTTCTGGAAATGCTCGGCCGCCGTCGCCGTGTAGTGCTGCAGCCGGTGCAGGGAATAATCCACCCGCGGTGCCGTGAAAGAAGCGAGCGGCAGGATACCGTCGGTCGGCTCGTAGGTGCCGTTGGCAATGGCATCGTCCATCAAGGACAGGTCCGGCAGATCGAAGACGTCGGCCAGCGGCCGGTCCAAGTTGGCGGCTGCCGCCCCGCCCTCCACATGGGTGCCGTCGTAGAACGCGAAATGCAGCGGGATCGGGATCTCGGAATCGCCAATCATCACCGGCCGGTCGTGGTTGCGTAGCAGCAGATCGATCTGGTCAGTCAGATAGGAGCGGAACAGGTCCGGGCGGGTTACGGTCGTGGCATGAACACCGGGGCGCGAGACGAAGCCGTAGGAGAGACGGCTGTCGAGGCGGGCGTGACTTTCGGTGGAGATCTGCACCTGCGGATAAAACGCCCGAACGCGGCCCTGCAGCGGTTCACCTTCCAGATGCCGATAGAACGCAGTGCGCAGGAATTCCGTGTTGGCCTCGAAGATCTCGATCAGCCGGTCGACCGCCTTGCCCGCGTCCGTGAAAGCTTCAATGGCATGGGCAGGCGCCAGTTCCACCGGGCGCGTCACCGGGGCTCTGAAATAGCCGGATGTGTCGGACAAGACCGTCTCCTTGTTGTTATCGTTGTGGGCTCAGGATCGCATGTTCGCTTGTCCCGTCAATGACCCTGCCACGGAATTTTGAAAAAATTTTCACGGACGGAAGAATTTTTTGGATTTCTATCTCGACTGCCGTGTAAAGGCACGGCAGTCGCATACACTCCATTGTCATCCCAGCGAAGGCTGGGATCCATATGTGGACGGCCCCGTGGTTGCAAGGTTGAAGTTGGCAGGTGTTCCGGATCGCTTGCGGTCATATGTACGGCCTGCTTTGCGGCCGTTTTGCCGCTGGCCAAGATGGGTTCCGCAGCGGATGGGATCCAAACAGTACAGCGATATCGGCCTTGAAGCCGCCACTGGATCCCACGGTATTTCCCATCCGCCTCGGTTCGACCGAACACACCTTCTCATCTTCCCTTGCAAGTTCCTCTGTCGCGCCAGCCTGTCTTTGGCCGGGGCAAGTGTTTTGTCGATCGTCAGGCGAGTCCCGGTTGCTCTTGCGGTGACTGCGGGTGATAGGTTTCGCCGCTGACCATCAGCTTCCAGGCGATGCGCGCCAGCTTGTTGGCGAGCGCGACGGCAGCCAGCTTGTGCGGCTTGTGACGACACAGTTTCTCCAACCAGGGCCAGGGCGTTTTGATCCTCCCCTGCCGGCACTGCAGCAGAACGGCGCTTGCGCCGGCAACCAGGGTGGCGCGCAGCATCTCGTCCCCGGCGCGGGTGATCACACCGAGCCGGTTCTTGCCTGCCGTGGAATGGTTTTTCGGCGTCAGGCCGAGCCAGGCAGAAAAATCGCGCCCCGATTTGAAGGCATGCGCGTTGCTCACCTTGATCGCCAGCAGGGTCGCACCAACCGGACCAATGCCCGGGATGCCGGCCAGCCGCTGGCTTGAGTTCATCGGCACGGTGAAGCTCTCGCAGTTTTGCGTTGAGATCGGCTATCTCCTTGTCCACTCGCGCGTAGTCACGGACCAGCGTTTTCGAACATATCCCGTGCCATCTCCGGCAGCGTCTCGTCCGCGCGGATCCGCTCGACAAGCCGGTCAAGCTGGAACAGGCCCTTCGGGGCAACCAGACCGAACTCTGCCGCAAAGCCGCGGATCGAATTGGAAAGCTGCGTACGCCGGCCAAGGAATTGCCCTCGCAGCTTCGCCAGCATCTGCGCAGCTTGCTGCTCTGGACTTTTCACCGGCACGAAGGTCCGGGCCAGCTTCGGACGGCTCATCGCCTCGCAGATCGCTTCCGCGTCCGCCGCGTCCGATTTGCTCCGCTGCACATAGGGCTTGACGTATTGCGGCGGGATCAGCGCGACCTCATGCCCCAACTTCCGTAACTCCCGAGCCCAATAATGCGAGGCTCCACAGGCCTCAAGGCCCACCTGCGCCGGAGGCAACCCGGCAAAAAAAGTCGAGAACCTGACGACGGCGAAGCTTCTTGCTCAACACCGGATGGTCCCCAGCATCCACACCATGCAATTGAAAAACAGACTTGGACGTATCCATTCCAACGCGGCTAATATTCTTCATGGACGGCTCCATCGTTTGAGATCTTTAACAACCTCATTCTGGCACATCGATGCCGTAGGGGCCGTCCACCCCAACAGTAATCTGGAGCGCCAGCCATCTTTTCCGATCGCGGGCCACACGGAGTACTGGATCCCGGTCTTGCCGCTGACGCGTCAAACCGGGATGACAAGCAGGGGAAGAGAAACACCTCTGGATGGCAAGCCTGGCAGGCTGCTATTCTGTTGCTTTCAGGGAGGGCCCACATGCGTTTATTCAGCCAGATCGAAGACCTCGCCAGAGCCCGCAAGGGCGGGGCGGAGGGTCTTGCGGACCTGCTCAGCGGTCATCAGCCGAAGACGCCAGCGGAGCTGCGCGAGGTCGGCGACGACCGGTGGCTTGCCATGTTCACCCGCTGCATCTTCCAGGCGGGGTTCAACTGGAAGGTGATCGATGCCAAGTGGGACGGGTTCGAGGAAGCCTTCCACGGTTTCGACCCGGCGTTCCTCGCCTTCCAGCCGGATGAATTCTACGATCAGCTGGCGTCGGACACGCGCATCGTGCGCAACGGCGGCAAGATCCGCTCCGTTGCGGACAATGCCCGGTTCATCTGCGACCTCGCCAAGGAGCACGGCAGTGCGGCCGCCTTCTTCGCCGATTATCCAGTGACCGACCAGACCGGGCTGATGGAGCTTCTGAAGAAACGCGGCAGCCGGCTCGGTGGCAACACCGGGCAGTATGCGCTGCGCTTCATGGGCAAGGAGAGTTTCATCCTGTCGAAGGACGTGGTTAATGCCCTGATCCGTGAAGGCGTCATCGAAAACGATGCCCTGTCGAAAAAAAATCTGGCCGCGATCCAGGCCGCATTTAACGAATGGAAAGCCGCCTCCGGCCACAACCTGAACGAAATCAGCAGAATTCTGGCCTTTTCCGTCGGGACAGTCGATTAACCTCTCGTAAAGCTTTTACCAGTGTAAACAAACTATTGAAATTACGGTATTTTTCTTTTTCGCGATTTAACCGCTGATTTACCAAACCCGGTAACCATGACACTCGAAATTGCGTGAGGTATTGCGTCGCAATGAGAGTACTGCGTACCGGGGTGTCCGCCGTGGCACCCCACCCGTCCCATCAGCCGGCCGGCGATGCCGCCTGGCTCGACACGATCCTGAAGGGCGACTGTGTTGCCGCCCTTGAGAAGCTGCCTTCGAAGTCGGTGGATCTGGTCTTTGCCGATCCGCCCTACAATCTTCAGCTCGGCGGCGATCTGCACCGGCCCGACCAGTCCAAGGTCGATGCCTGCGACGATCACTGGGATCAGTTCGAAAGCTTCGAGGCCTATGACGCCTTCACCCGCGCCTGGCTCATGGCCGTGCGCCGCGTGATGACCGACAACGGCTCGATCTATGTGATCGGCTCCTATCACAACATCTTCCGCGTCGGCGCGATCCTGCAGGATCTCGGCTTCTGGATCATGAACGACATCGTCTGGCTGAAGTCGAACCCGATGCCGAACTTCCGCGGCAAGCGCTTCACCAACGCCCATGAGACGATCATCTGGGCGACGAAGTCGAAGGACTCCAAGCCGACCTTCAACTATGACGCGTTGAAGGTGTTCAACGATGATCTGCAAATGCGCTCCGACTGGCACCTGCCGCTGTGCACCGGTGCGGAACGGCTGAAGGACGACGCGGGGCAGAAGGTGCATCCGACCCAGAAGCCGGAATCCCTGCTCTACCGGGTGCTGACCGCCTCGTCCCAGCCGGGCGACATCGTGCTCGACCCGTTCTTCGGCACCGGCACCACCGGGGCCGTCGCCAAGAAACTCGGCCGGCATTTCGTCGGCGTGGAGCGGGAACAGGATTACATCGACGCCGCCACCGCGCGGATCGAAGCGATTGAGGCCGGTTCCGGCGTCTCGCTGGAAATGCAGAAGGGCAAGCGCGCGGAAAAGCGCATTCCTTTCGGCACCCTGCTGGAATCCGGTCTACTTGAACCGGGCACCGAGCTTTCCTGTTCCAAGGGCAAACATCTGGCCATCGTGCGCGCCGACGGTTCGCTCAAGTCCGGCGACCACACCGGCTCGATCCACAAGGTGGGCGCGCTGGTGCAAGGTCAGGAGGCCTGCAACGGCTGGACCTTCTGGCACGTGAAGAAAGGCCGCGCCCGCTCGCCGATCGACGAGCTGCGCAAGGAAATCAGATCCCGTCTGCAGGCATAAGCACGACGGCTTTCGCGACTTCCCCGCGAACCTCACGCCTCCGGTGAAAGCCGGAGGCGTTTTTATTTTCAGATTTGAATTATTTTTTTGGCCGGAACAGCCCTGTTTTCAAAGAGTTTTTACGCAAAAAATCGCAAAAATACTTTTTCTTCAAAAAATAAAGATGGATTATTTACCCGATACCACCTATGTATTCGTCATAAATTATTTTGGACCAGCGTTTACTTCGACGTAAAATATCGAATTATCTGTACAAATCCATAAAATTTATCGCAATGGAAGCGGAGAAAACCTTTTCTCCGCAAGTGCGTTAATTCGGAAAAAATCATGAAAAACGGAACTGTAAAATTCTTCGACAGCCAGCGCGGTTTTGGCTTCATCACGCCTGACGACGGTGCCAAGGACGTGTTCGTCCACATCAGCGCCCTGCAGAGCGCCGGCATCGAAACCGTGGTCGAAGGCCAGCAGCTGACTTTCAGCGTCGAGCAGGATGCCCGCGGCCGCTTTAACGCGACCGGCCTCCAGGCCGCCTGATTTAACCGGCTGATCTCCGGCACGCCCCGCAAAGGGCGT
Source organism: uncultured Roseibium sp. (assembly GCF_963675095.2). GTDB lineage: Bacteria > Pseudomonadota > Alphaproteobacteria > Rhizobiales > Stappiaceae > Roseibium. Next base: position 23,100 of record NZ_CAXXSJ010000035.1, read on the forward strand.
GACAGGATCCAAACCACGATCTTATCGGGCGGCAGGCAGCGACACTGCGCCGCCGCCCGGTACCCCCCATCGCAGCGACTCCGTCGCTGCGGGCCTTATGGCATAGATCTGACCTACCTCCTATTGGGTGCGACAAGATCTGCCAAGGCCGCGGCTTCACCCCGCACAAGGAAAATCTGAAATGGCACTTCATCGATACTCAATCGGACAACAGGTCCGCATGACCGGCTGGCGCCGGCAGTCGACCGGTCCGGCTGAAACGTTCCGCGTCGTGGCGACCCTGCCTGAGCGCAACGACCTGCTTCAGTACCGTATTCGCAGCGACAACGAGCGCCACGAACGGGTCACGACCGAAGACAATCTCGAAAACGCAGACGCCGCTTCGTTCTGGAAGTCCGCGTAATACTCCCTGGAAGGAACGGTCAATGGCCAAGGGCCAAATGCGCGGCAACCGCGAAAAGAGAAAACCCAAGCAACCGAAAAAGGTCGAAGCGGCACCCGTCGCCTTCGGCTCTCAGGTTGAAGCAATCAAGAACCGGGAAACTGCCGGTCGCAAAGGCAAGTCCTGAGGCGGTACTTTTTCCTGACGGGCTGACCAACCAGGTTCCCACGTCGGCACCCCTATTCGAACGCTACCAGCGCCTCCGGCTCCGGCCGGGGGCGCTTTTGTGTTAACGAGGCCTGCGTGTCGGCGCCCCCTCCCTTTCCTCCTGATCCGGCATCTCCGTCATGCCATGGCTTGACCCACTGCTGTCCGGTTTAAAACACAGGCTGGAATAGAGACATCTGTCGGTTGTCAGTTTGGTGTCTTTGTTGTGTTTGTTTGAGATTGCTGATGGGCCGTCTGTGCATGAGATTGAGGCGGACGAGACGGATGAATGCGATGGGTTGTTTGACAGCCTTCTGACCTGCCTGGGCCATGCGCAGCAGGAGATAGGTGATAAGAGCCACGAAGATCTGGATGCGCACGGCATTTTCCGAGTTGCCCAGGAAGTGTTGGATTTTCAGGTTCTGCTTGATCCATTTGAAGAACAGCTCGATCTGCCAGCGCTGCTTGTAGAGGGCCGCGATTTCCTCGGCCGGAGCATCCAGATCGTTGGTCACCAGACGCAGGATCTTGCCGGTAGAGATACGCACCAAGATCTCGCGCACCGGATTCTGGAAGGGATTTTTGCGCGAGCGGGCCATGCGTCGGGGCAACAGGCCAATACGGTCGGAGAGGATTGCTCCTCGCTCCGGCACAGCGTTTTGTGCGCGCACTTCAAGATGGGTATTGGCTTTGAGCCGGGTGATAAAACGAGCCCCCTTGGCGTCGAGGTCCGCCCACCAGGCGAAGTCATAATATGCCAGATCAAAGACATAGGTCATGCCCGGTTCTGGCTCGACCTCCTTTGCGGGAGTGAGGTCCGTGACCTTCTGACCCGTGATAGCCAGCTCCACGGGAACGTCTGCCAGCGGATCGTAGGTGACATGCAACTTGACCGCCCGATGCCCGCTGACCATATCGGCCCATCCACCGCTTAAGGAGGAGACCTCAACGCGCGTCGCATCGAGAATGCGCACAGCATCGCTTATGTGACGGCGGGTAAGCCGACCAGCCTTTGCCGCCATATGGGCAAACAGATCGGCAAACAGAGCCGCAGGCCGGCGGGCATTGGCATCGGCCAGCGTCGCACGCGCCACACAGCGCCCTCCGACGTGATAGAGCCGGGCCTGCTGGCTCGCCAGTCCGGCCTCGATCTCCCGCAGGCTCACCGCACCGGAAAGCTGGCCAAACAGCAGCGCTAGAAGCTGGCTCTTCGCCGTCAGTTTACGCGCGCGGTAATCAGCACGGTGCTTGTCCACCAGTCTGTCGAACACACCCCAGGGAACAAGCTTTTGAACCTGATGAAAAACGCTATTGTAGTGCCGCATGACATTGATCTCCTGCTCGTGTCCAGAACGCCGCGAAACGTCTGAAACCGAGTAGAATCAATGTCATGCACTCAGGCCAGTTTTTTAAACCGGACAGCAGTGGGCTTGACCATGGCATGACGGAGGCGGATGTTTCGGGTGAAGCTTGCTCATCTCACCCGAATTCCACCAGCGCCTTGCGCCTCTTGCCGACGGCCAGGGATAGGCGTTCCTCAGCACCGAGGTCGTCGCTGGTAATCCGGCGGCGGGGATCGTCCACTATCTGACCGTTGAGCCGGACGCCGCCGGCTTCGACCAGGCGGCGGGCCTCGCCGTTGGAGGCGGCGAAGCCGACACTGACCATCAGTTCCAACAGGCCAAGGCCGTCGGCGAGCCTTTGAAGCTCCATCCTGTGGGTCGGATCGGCGATCTCTCCGGTTCCGGAAAACAGCGCGTCGCCCTGCTCCAGGGCCGCGCGGGCCGCGTCCGGTCCGTGGACGATGGCGGTGACCTGGGTCGCCAGGATCTTCTTGGCCTCATTGAGTTCGGCGCCCTGAAGCTCCGACAGGCGGATCACCTCGCTGATCGGCAGTTCGGTGAAGAGCCGCAGGAAACGGGGCACGTCGGCATCCGCCGTGTTGCGCCAGAACTGCCAGAAGCCGAAGGACGACAGGTGCTCCGGGTGAAGCCAGACGGCGCCATCCGCAGTCTTGCCCATCTTGGTTCCGGCCGCCGTCGTCAGCAGCGGGACGGTCAGGCCGAACAGGCGGCGCGCGTCGCAGCGTCGACCGAGCTCGATGCCGTTGACGATATTGCCCCACTGGTCGGAGCCGCCGATCTGGAGCGTGCAGTCGTGGCGCCGCGCCAGTTCCAGGAAATCCACCGCCTGCAGCATCATGTAGCAGAATTCCAGCACGGTCAGCGGTTGCTGGGCCTCGATGCGGGACTTCACGCTGTCGAAGGTCAGCATGCGGTTGACGGTGAACTGGCTGCCGTAGTCGCGCAGGAATTCCAGGAAGCGGAATTCGGTGAGCCATTCGGCGTTGTCGACCATAAGCGCACCGTCCGGCCCGCGCATGTCGACGAGTCGCTCCACCGAGCGGCGGATACCGGCGATGTTGGCATCGATCTGTTCCCGATCCAGAAGCGGGCGGGCGTCGTTGCGAAAGCTCGGGTCGCCGACCTGGCTGGTGCCGCCGCCCAGGACGATGATCGGCCGGTGGCCGAGCTTCTGCAGCCAGCGCAGGGTCATCAGCGGCATCAGATGGCCGACGTGAAGGCTTGCCGCCGTGGCGTCGAAGCCGGCGTAGGCGGTTACCGAGCCTTTGCTGAGCGCCTCGTCCAGCGCTTCGATGTCGGTGCACTGGTTGATCAGGCCCCGTTCGAAGAGCACCTGGGCTGCTTCGGATTTGAGTTTCGTTGCCGGCTTTCCGGCTTCAATCATGTGAGTGGTCATGTTCGGCTTCCTGGGGATCGGCCCGCCAGGTGCCCTTTCAAACCAAAAAGCCGCCTGACGCGGCGGCTTTTTCGGGTTCGTTCAATGAGACAAGATCCTACGCAGCCGCCGATATGTCGGTGACGTAGTAATAAAATCCGTTAAGGGCGAAGATCTCGTTGCTCATGGAGCTTAGATGCGCGACGGCGGCGAAGAAGTCAAGCGGCTGTACCGAGGGCATTGCAACCTTATCCGATGCCGAGCTCTTCCTCGCCCCGGTCCAGGATGAGCGGCACCACCAGATCCTCCTCATCGTCCAGGTGGCGCATGAGGCCGCCGAGCAGGCGGTCGCTGGCCATCCCGAAGGTCTCAGCCGTTCTCAGGATCGCATCACGATCACCTTCGCCCAGCGCCTGGAAAAAGGCGTTCGCGCTCTCGACCATGTTCCCGATCCGATGGTCCAGCCATTCGTGATCGTTCTCCAGAAGCTCGAACCCCGGCAGGAGCCGTTTCTCGGCTTCCACGAACACGGGAAAATAGTGATTGTCTTCGATGATGTGATGATGGTGCAGTCCGGTGAGGAAGTGCTGCAGGTTGCTGGCGAAATGTCGGGCGAAAGGCTGGGCCTCCACCTCGCCTTCCCGAAACTTCGTCAGTGCCACGTCCAGGACGCCACCCATTTCGCGAAACCCGTTGTGCCGGGCCAGCCAGAACTCAGTCAGCGGTCCAAGATTGTGATGCGCCTGCCAGCCCTCGCGCGGGTGGGATTTCAGGAGATAGAGCCACTCGTCCGGCAGACCGGTCCGCATGGACAAATCTGACGGGCCTTCCGCCGGGCTGACTGCTTTCTGGTTCATGGCTCTCTCCGCTTCCGGGCGGATCGTGTCCGGATCGTCTCTGCCGGACAAAGACCTGGAGCACGTAGCCGGACCGGCTACGCCCCTCGATACCGTGATAGACAGATTACATCAAAACGGCCCGAAATACGACTGCCTCAACCCGCGGAAGACCCGGCGGCGTCCATGCCGAGATACTTTCGGAGAAGGCGCATGAGCTGCTGGGTTTCGCGGGCGTTCAAGCCGCTCGGACGCGCGGCGTCGCTTTCCGTCAGCACCGGCTTCATGGCATCGACGAAGGCAGCGCCTTCCGGCGTCAGGTAAAGCTGGATCGCGCGCCGGTCTTCCTCCGACTGTTCCCTGCGGACCCATCCGTCGGCCTCGAACGACTTGATCAGCTTGGTGGTGTAGGCCAGCTTGAGCTTTAGTAATTCCGCAAGCTCGCCATGGCGGATGCCGGGGTTCTCGCGGATCAGGATCAGGGCGGAAATCTGCGCCGGGCGCATGCCCTTGGGGGTCAGCTCCTCGCCGAAATGGTTATAGACGTGCGCCTGGGCCAGCGAAATCAGGAAGCCGGACATGTTCTCCAGTCCGCCGTAGGATCTTTCTTCGCAGGTCGCGTCGGATTTGAGATTCTCTTGCATGCTCACCGTCTCGATTGCGGTCCCTTCCGAAGGCCGACCGACAGACGCGCGAGACTGATCGCGTATCCGGAGCCGAAGCAGGACCCGTTCCTCAATCCGCGACCCTGAAGCCGCTATTCGTTAGTGTCTACCGCCCCTGCCCGTCCCGAGCAACACCGGCCAGCTTTTAGTTCACGAAGACAGTTTTCTACCATCGATTTAAGTTTACCTGTGAAGTTTTTCCGATTACGCTCCGGAGGACTTTGCGACCGCATTCGATAAAAACCCAACCAAGCGGCCAGAGACGACAACAGGGAGGAATTACATGAAACGGCTACTGATCGGCGCCGTTGCCGCGGCTTGTATTGCGGCTTCGGCCCAGGCGGAAGATCTCCGGGTATCGCCCGGCGTTCCGTCCGCACACCCCGCCTACAGCCATGGCTATGCACATCTGCTTGAATATCTGCCGGAAGAATCGAATGGCGCACTAACCGCGACCCTGATCGGACCGGAAGTCGTCAGCCTCGGCCAGATGAAGGAAGCGCTGCAGGCCGGTGTCACCCAGGTCGGGCTGCTGCTGCCGCTCTATTTCCCGGCAGACTTCCTCTATATCAGCATTCCGTCCGAAGTCGCTCTGGTTGGGACGTCTCCAGATGCGATGGGCGCGGCGATGACCGAGTTCGTCGTGACCTGCGAGCCCTGCCAGAAGGAGATGAAAGACTTCGGGGTGGTGTTTCTGGGCTCTGGCTCGACGGACATCTATCACCTGCTGACGACCAAGCCGGTCACGAGCCTGGAAGACCTGAAAGGCCTCCGGCTGCGCTCTGGCGGATCGCCCTGGTCCCGTTTTGCCGAAGCCTTCGGCGCGGTGCCGGTGAGCATGCCGGTCGGCGAAACTTTCGAGGCCATGTCACAGGGGGCCATCGAGGGCACCGCCACATCCTACGGCGACCTCTTGTCCTTCCGGCTGGTCGAAGTCACCAAGGACATCAACACCATCAACCTGGGCACCTATCACGCCACGTCCTATTTCACCGTGCACGGCCCGACCTGGGCCGGCCTGAAGCCGGAAGACCGGGCGGCCCTGGCACGGGCGGCGAACCGGGCGAATGCGGACACCACCCAACGCTGGGCACACGAACTGACGGCGGCCGCAACGGCTGCGGCGGAAAAGGCCGGGATCAAATTCACCGAGCCTTCGGCCGAAATGGCCGAGGCGGTCAAGGCCTATGCGGCCAAGGATGCCGAAGCCGTCGCCAAGCTTTACGCAGAGCGTGACGGCATCAAGGAAGCCGACGCCATGGTGAAGCAGTTCCTGACACTCGTCGACAAGTGGAACGGGATTGTCGCCGAAACCGGCTCCGACCCGGACGCCATCGCGGCCAAGGTTCAGGAAGAAGTCTGGTCCAAGGTCGACTATTCGACCTACGGGCTTTGAGATCCGGATCATAACAACAAGGGCGGCCGTTACGACGGCCGCCCTTTTTTCTTGTCGCAGCTCTGCCCCCTGCACCCCTCTCCCCCCTTGAGGGGGAGATGTCACCGAAGGTGACAGAGGGGGGTGACAGCGTTGGCTTCATATCTCGACGTTGTTATTTGCAGAGAGGCCCGGTACCCCCCTCTGTCCGCTCACGCGGACATCTCCCCCTCAAGGGGGGAGACGGGGAACAAGCGGTTGAGCCTTTTATTGTTTAGAGTCCGCTGGCAACTGCGCCGCCTCACCCCACGCGCAGGATGACGGCCATGGCGGAGTCGCCGGCGGCGCAGCCCTGGAACAGGCCGTAGCCGCCGCCCTTGATTTCCAGTTCCTCGATCATCTCGATGATCGCCCTGAGTCCGGTCGGGCCTTGCGGATGGCCCCAGATCAGCGAACAGCCGTAGTTGTTCATGATCCTCCAGTCGATGCCGAAGGCACGGGCGAAGGCGATGTCGTTGACCGCGAAGGGATTGTGCGACTTGACCGCCGCCATGTCGGCGATGGTCAGTCCGGCAAGTTCCAGCGCCTTGCGGGCCGCATCGATGGGGGCGGCCGGCATGTGGGCCTTTTCCACCCGCGCCTGACCGACCGCAATCACCTGCACCTCCGGGCCACCGGACACCGACGACAGCTCGCGGGCGCGGCCCGGGTCGGCGGTCATGACGAGACCAGCATTGCCATCCGCCGGATGGGTCTGGGCAGCGAAAGTGACGCTGCCGCCCTCGCGGACAGGCTTCAGCGCCGCCATTTTTTCCGCCGACGCCGGATAGACGCCGCAGTCGCCGTTCACGGTCTTCACCGTCTTGCGGAAGCGGGCATCCGGGACAGCGAATTCCGCAGCCATGTAGCGTTTCTGGAACGCGCGGTCGTCCTTCAGCGCCTCAGCATACTGGGTATTCCGGTAGAGCGTCAGCTCGTGCTGTTCGGCGGTGTCGATACCCTCGCGGCGGGCGACGTTGTCCGCCGTGTCCACCATGGCGCAGCGGGCGAAGGGATCGACGTTGAAACTGTCGAGTACGACGTTTTCACTCACCCCCGTTCCGCCCGGCGCCTCGGGCGCGGGATAATAGACATGGGGTCCGTTGGAGGTCCGGTCGCCGGACACCAGCAGCGCGGTTGCCGTCGTTCCCATGGCGAATTCGCCGGCGGCCGTCGCGACAAGACGTGCGCCGGTGGCACAGGCCTGGTTCACGGTCGGTCCGGGCAGGTGTTCGGCGCCCAGCAACCCGGTGAACCACGGCAGACCGTAGAAGCTGCGGTTCTGCATGACGGTGATGCCGTAGGCGGCATAGTCGAAAGCGCTCAGCGGAAGCTTGCGCTTTTCCAGTTCCTCGCGCGCCACATGGGCGGCGAATTCCATGGAATGCAGATGAGCGAACTCGCCCTGCCAGCGGGCAAAGGGCGTGCTCCAGTAGGCGCCGTAAGGAATATAGGCGTTCATCAGGCTGGCACCTCTGCCGGCTTGAGATCGATAAACTCACCCGGCCGGTCGCCGAACAACGCCTCCACATCAGCGGCGCGATTGGCGATGATCTGGCGCTGGTTCAGATAGGCCTTGTCGGTAATTTCTCCGGCATCCGGGTTGGGCGGTGCCAGCAGGAACCGTGCCCGCGTGGCATAGCGGGACGAGCCGCCTCCTTGCGCCTTGCAGACTGCGCAAGCCTTCGGCGACCCGGTCGCGCACCCGCCTCGGATGCCAGGACATCTGCCAGAGGCGCATCGGCGGCCAGGCCCGCACTGGCGCGGCAGGCTGCTTCGTTGGCAATGAGCAGGAAGCCGATTTCGTCCCGGCCGTGACCGGACACGACAACGTCCTGCACCAGGGGTGCGAGGGCATCGATCCCGGCAACGCGCAGTTCGCCGACGCTGACCCAGGTTCCCGACGCCAGCTTGAAGTCCTCGCTCACCCGGCCGTCGAAGAAGAGCCCCTTCGACGGATCCTCCGGATCGGCAAAGCGGACCGCGTCTCCGATGATGTAGAAACCCCTCCTCGTCGAACGCCGAGGCGGTGAGTTCGGGATGGCGGTAATAGCCGGGCGTCACGCCGGGCCCCTTGACGCGGACCTCCAGCTTGTCGCCGTTCGGGACCAGCTTCAGCGTCACGCCGGGCACGGGCAGGCCGATATTGGCGATGTTCTCCACCTGGAAATGACAGTGGGTGGCAAGCGGCGCGGTCTCGGTGGAGCCCCAGGAGCCGACGATCGGGATCTCGCGCCCGATCGTCTCGCGGCTGAGCCGCTTGAGATTTTCCCAGACCGTCGTCGGCAGGGCGGCGGCGGCATTCATGACGAGGTCCATATTGAAGAAGACCTCGCGCAACTCCGCGTCTTTTTCCAATGCCTGCGCCAGAAGATCGTAGCCGCGCGGAACGTTGAAGCTGAGGGTCGGCTTCACGTCCTTGAAATTGGCGATGGTCCGGTCGATCAGGCCCGGTGCCGGCTTGCCGGCATCGATGTAAAGCGAACCGCCATTGCTCAAAACAGCATTGAAGGTGAAATTCGCGCCGAAGGTATGCGACCACGGCAGCCAGTCCACGACCCACCGGCGGGTTCTGTTCCAGGAAGGTCCAGACGGCCAGGTTCGCTGCCTGGTTCGACGTCACCATCTTTTGGGTGTTGATCACCGCCTTTGGCGTGCCGGTCGAGCCGGACGTGAACAGCAGCCGGGCGACCGTATCCGGGCCGATGCCATGAAATGCAGATGAGACGGCAGAAGAGGCCTCGGGCAGATCGGCCTCCTGGAGAAGCTGGACCTTACGACTTGTCTTTTCCGGTGCCTTCCCGACCAGAACAACCGCGTCGTGCAGATCGTCGATCGCATCAAGGGCGCCGGCATAGACATCCGGGTCGGAGACGTGGATCACGGACGGGTCGACCAGTTCGACCATGGCTTTCAGCTTGGCATGGTCCTGCGACAGCAGCGAATAGGCGGTCGAAACCGTGGCGACCGGCACACCCACATGCATGGCGGACAAGGCTAGCAGCGCATGGTCGACGGTGTTTTCCGACAGGACCAGAACCGGATGCTCCGGTGAGGCGCTGGTCGATAACAACCAGCCGGCGAGCCCGAGCACACGGGTCAGGGCTTGCGAATAGCTGACTTTACGCCAGCCGCCGTCGGCATCCCGTTCGGCCAGGAAGGTGGTGTCGGGGCGCTCCTCCGCCCAGCGCACCAGCCATTCTCCAACGCAGCGTTCGTAGGCCGGCAGGGGGATGCTGCTTTCCAGCAGGATCGCGCCCGAGGTTTGCACGGACTTCACAACACTTGGCGGCGCGAACAAGGGTTCGCCCCGCCTTCCGGACCAGGTGCTCATTCTCTTCTCCTCCCAGACGCTCCGGCTCCCCCCGGCGCGTCTCGATTTACTTTCCTTGTAAACTATTGTCCGGGAGAGGGTCTGAATGCAAGGACTTTCTGGCGGGGTTCGATCGTCTGATGGCCCGTCTCATAAAAATACGTTCACTCGGACGGAATTCCTTTATTTCCATCGAACGAACGGCTTGTTAGAAATGCGGAATACGAGAGCCCTTGGCGTTGCACAACCGCGTCGATCAAGGCGCCGGACTCAGGCAAACAAAAGGCCGAACCGACACGCATGTCGCAAACGAAGAAAAGAAGAAGCCCGCACAAGCAAATCTTTCTGGGCGTCGCCGAACAGATCGCGGAGATGGAGGCATCCCGGGGCTTTGTGGACCATCCGATCTATGAAACCGGCTGGGACCCGCATAACCAGATGTATTTTAGACACCTTATCCGCGAGGATACGTCGAAGTACGTCGACCAGTTCGAAATCTCCTACCTGCCCTCCAACCGGCAATTTTTCTTCAAAATCAAACGATCCCGAAGCACTCCGGAATTGGTAAGTCTTTTGAATTCGGGATGCGATGCCAGGGACTGGACAGAGGCCGTATTCCGATACCCTTGTGACGTGTACAGTTTGTCTTTTGGCAGCAGATGGCAAATCTTCATGGGGCCATCGGCTTGCCTGAAAAAGCGCGATTTGAATGATCCTGATGCCGCGATTGCCAAAATGATGAAGCGATATCGGAAATACTCGGACCAACTTTTCAAAACCCTGGATGAAAATCATCCAAACTGGAATGTCGACGTAATTTATTACAATGCTGCCAGCCCCGGAAACCCATTCGTTGCTAAAATGCATCAAAGCATCGGTAGACTTTGACAGGACACAATAGAAAGCCAGGTCGACTGACCACAAGCCTACAAACTGCAGACAATACCTGCCCTTTCCATCGTCATCCCTGTCTATCGAGGCACCCGGCTTGTTTAGTTTGGTGAGTTGGGTGTGAATGGGAGCGAGCGGAGCGCCGAGTCATCCCCGGTTGGTAAGAACCGTCGGCCAGCGTGGCGTCCGCTCGCGTACCCTAGTCATCCCGAACAGTTGCATGAGAGCCGTGATTGGCGGCGTCTCGCAGGACAAGGACGGGCGATGAGCACTCTACCACACTCCATTTTGTCCATCGACATCTCGAAAGACTATCTGGATACCGACGGCTGGCCCACAGTCTGGCGCCGCCGGATCCCTAACGATACCAGCGGCGTGGCATCGATCGTGAAGAGAGCACGCCAGCTTAAGGCGTTCGTCATCTTCGAAGCCACCAGCGTCTATGACCGCCGTTTGATGGCGGCGCTGGAAAAGGCGGGGCTTGCCTACCACCGGGCCAATCCGCGCAAGGCGCGCGAGTTCGCCAAGGCTGCAGGTTTCCTGGCCAAGACCGACCGCGTTGATGCCGCCATGCTGGCCGAATATGCCCGCCGGATCCCTCTTGCCGCGGCCGAGCCGCTCGCACCGGAACGCCAGGCTTTGCGCAGTCTCATCGACCGGCGCAACCAGCTCGTCACCATGCGCAAACAGGAGGCCACGCGCCTCAAGCAGGTGGACGATGCGGCGATCCGGGCCGAGATGGAGACCTTCCTCATCGAAATCTCGGACCGGGTCGCGGCCTATGAGCAGCAGATCAAGGTCCATCTCAAGACCCATCCCGAGCACGAGCATGTCGCCCGTCTTTTGTCTTCCGCCCCCGGAGTGGCTCTGGTGACGGCCGCCAGCCTCATTGCCTTTCTACCTGAATTGGGCAGGCGTTCGGCCAAGGCGATCACCGCACTGGTCGGTCTGGCGCCGTTGTCACGCGATTCCGGCCGATGGCGAGGACAGAGGCGCATCTGGGGTGGGCGCCGAAAGCTCCGCACGCTCCTCTTCCTGGCTGCTCGGCACGCGGCCAAGCATCCTGCATTTGCCGCCTTTGCAAAGCGTCTCGAAGACGCCGGCAAGCAAACAAAGAAGGTCCGTATCGCCGTTGCTCGCAAACTGCTCCTGGCCCTAAACGCCATGATCAGCGAAAATCGGCCCTTTATAGAGCAATCTGCTTGACAGGTCGCGATACAGTTGCTGGCCGGAGCGTAAGCGGAGAGCCGGGACCGGGGAGCCGAGGTCTGTCGTTGAAGATCGAAACCAGACCGATAGCGCAGAGGCTCGCCGGTCCCGGATAAAGCCTGACGGCTTTTCCGGGATGACTTCGAGAGGATGGTGTTGGCTTCTTGGCAATAAAAAAGCCCGATCGTATGACCGGGCTTTCTCACTTTCGTTCGGGATGTCCCTACTCCGCAGCGGCCGGGGTGACCTCCGCCGGGGCGGGTGGGGTCCATTTGAGGACCGGCTTGCGGGCGGCGGCCGTCTCATCCAGGCGGCGCCGGGGGGCAAGGTAGGGAGCGCCGGAGAAGCGGTCGGTTTCCTTGCGCTGCGCGCTCATGACCAGATCGCGCATGGTGGCGATGAACAGGTCGAGCGCCGCCCGGCTTTCCGATTCCGTCGGCTCGATCAGCATGGCGCCATGGACGACCAGCGGGAAATACATGGTCATCGGGTGGTAGCCCTCGTCGATCATCGCCTTGGCGAAGTCGAGGGTGGTGACGCCGGTGTCCTTGAGGAAGCTGTCGTCGAACAGGACCTCGTGCATGCAGGGCCGTTCGCCGAAGGGCAGGCTCATCAGGTCCTGCAGGCCGACGCGGACGTAGTTGGCGTTGAGCACCGCATCCTCGGAGGCCTGTTTCAGCCCGTCGGAGCCGTGGCTCATCATGTAAGCGAGCGCACGCACGAACATGCCCATCTGGCCGTGGAAGGCGGTCATGCGGCCGAAAGGCTGCTCGCCTTCGAGCGTGTCCGCTTCCGTTTCGACCAGCACCGGCCCGTCGTCCGTCTTGCGGATGAAGGGCAGCGGCGCGAACGGCGCGAGCCGTTCCGACAGGACCACCGGACCGGAGCCCGGACCGCCGCCGCCGTGGGGCGTGGAGAAGGTCTTGTGCAGGTTGATGTGCATGGCGTCGACGCCGAGGTCCCCTGGCCGCGCCTTGCCGACGATGGCGTTGAAGTTGGCCCCGTCGCAGTAAAAGTAAGCGTCCGCCGCGTGGACCGCGTCGGCAATCTCGATGATCTCGCGCTCGAACAGCCCGCAGGTGTTCGGATTGGTCAGCATGATCGCCGCCACGTTGCCGGCATGCTCGGCAAGGGTCGCCTTAACGGAGGCCAGATCCACCGTGCCGTCGTCCTTGGCATCGATGGACACGACCTTGTAGCCGAGGAGCGCCGCCGTTGCCGGGTTGGTTCCGTGGGCGCTTTCGGGCACCAGCACCATCTTCGGATCACGGCCGGCGGCCTTGTGCGCCGCCTTGATCGCCATCATGCCGCACAGCTCGCCGTGGGCGCCCGCCTTGGGGCTCATGGCAACGGCGGAGGTACCTGTGGAGACCATCAGCCAGCGGGCCAGTTCGTCGATCAGTTCGACCGCACCCTGAACCGTGGACAGCGGCTGCAGCGGATGGATGTCGCCGAAGCCCGGCAGCCGTGCCATCTTCTCGTTGAGGCGCGGATTGTGCTTCATGGTGCAGGAGCCGAGCGGATAAAGCCCGCTGTCGATCGCATAGTTGTTGCGCGACAGGCGCACGTAGTGGCGCATGGCTTCCGGTTCTGCGAGGCCGGGCAATTCCAGCTCCGCCACGCGGGCGTGCTGCCCAAGCTCGGGCGCGAAGTCTTGCGGTTCGTCCAGGTCGACGCCCATGGTGTCGAAATGGCCGAATTCGAAGATCAGCGGCTCTTCCATGTCGAGACCGCGATTGCCGGTGAAGGTCTTCGGGCGGTAGCTGGTTTCCGCTTCGCCCGGGGCCGTCGGGCGGCCTTGGGTGTTCATGCTCATGCCAGCACCTCCTTCAGCGCGCTTGCAAAGGCCGCGCGGTCCTCGTCGGTGTTCACTTCCGTAGAGGCTACCACCAGCAGGTTTTCAAGCGACGCGTCACCCGGCACGAGCCGCGACACCGGCACGCCGCCGAGGATGCCTTTTTCGGCGAGCGCCTCGACCACGTCGTGGGCGGGTTTCGGCAGCCTGACGGTGAACTCGTTGAAATAGGCGGTGTTCAGAACCTCTACGCCCGGCACCGCCGACAGGTCCTTCTTCAGCTTCACCGCATTGGCGTGGTTGATCCGCGCCAGCTTCTTCAGCCCCGCGCCGCCCAGGAGCGACATGTGGATGGTGAAGGCGAGCGAACAGAGTCCGGAGTTGGTGCAGATGTTCGAGGTCGCCTTTTCCCGGCGGATATGCTGTTCGCGGGTCGAAAGCGTCAGCACGAAGCCGCGCCGGCCTTCCGCGTCGACCGTCTCGCCGCACAGGCGCCCGGGCATCTGACGGATGAATTTCTGGTTGGTGGCGAAGAGGCCCACGTAAGGCCCACCGAAGTTAAGGCCGTTGCCGATGGACTGGCCTTCGCCGACGACGATATCGGCGCCTTGCGCCCCCGGCGGTTCGATCAGGCCGAGGGACACGACCTCGGTGAAGACGGCGATCAGCAGGGCGCCATGGGCATGGGCCTTTTCGGCAATCGGCTTCAGGTCGATCAGCTGGCCGTAGAAGGACGGCGACTGAACGACGACGCAGGAGGTGTCGTCGTCGATCTGGGCGAGAATATCCTCCGTGCCGGTCGGATCCGCCCGCAGGGAGACGACCGTATCGTCGGCCATGCCGGAGATGTCCTCGACCACGTCGCGATATTGCGGATGAAGCCCGCCGGACAGGACCGCCTTGTTGCGGCGTGTCACCCGGTGGGCCATCAGCACGGCTTCGCCCGTGCCGGTCGAGCCGTCGTACATGGAGGCATTGGCCACATCCATGCCCGTGAGGCGTGCGACCTGTGTCTGGAACTCGAACAGGTACTGCAGTGTGCCTTGGGTGATTTCCGGCTGGTAGGGCGTGTAGGAGGTCAGGAACTCCGACCGCTGGATCAGGTGATCGACGGTTGCCGGCACATGGTGCTTGTAGGCACCGGCGCCGACGAAGAAGGGGACCGACCCGGCGGCGACGTTTTTCGCCGCCAGGGTCGACAGTTGCCGTTCGACCTGAAGTTCGCCGGCGCGGCGCGGCAGGTCGAGAAGTTCGTTTAAACGGGCTTTTTCGGGAACATCGGCAAACAGGTCGTCGATCGTGTCGACGCCGATACGTGCCAGCATGTCGCCGCGGTCCGTATCGCTCAAGGGCAGATAGCGCATGGTGCAGCTCTTTTAAGTTAGGGAGAAACGAGACGCAGCGGTTCGGGCTCGATCACGATCTCCGTCTTGACGGAATTGGCGATGAAACAGATTTCATGCGCCTTCTCGTGGAGGTCCTCGAACCAGGTCGGATCGGGCATCTTATCGGCCCGCAGCGTGACCTGGGGCCGGAGCGTCACCTTGGTGACCGCCATCCGGCCGCGGCCGATCCGGGTCATGACGCCTTCCGCCTTATCCGTGTAGCTGTCTATGACGTACTTGGCGTGGCGGGCCAGATCGATGAAGCTCATCATGTGGCAGGACGAAAGCGCAGCCACGAAGGCCTCTTCCGGGTCGACGGCGGCTTCCTTCGAATAGGGCAGCGGCACCACGGAGGGCGATGCCGAGGCCGGCACCTCCACTCCGCCGTCGAAACGCCACAGGTGACCGCGGGAATACTGTCCCTTCGCGAAGTCGCCCTCGCAGCGCCAGACGACTTCAGCGGTGTAGAGGTGTCCGGCCATGATCAGAGGGTGTCCACGTAGGACTTGTAGGCGGCCGCATCCATCAGGCCTTCCAGTTCGCCGGCATCGGCGAGCTTGACCTTGATGAACCAGGCGGCGCCTTCCGGGTCGTCGTTGACCTTGGCCGGTTCGTCGACCAGGGCATCATTCGCCTCGACGACGTCACCGCCGACGGCGGCATAGACTTCGCTGGCGGCCTTAACCGATTCCACGACGGCGGCTTCGTCGCCCTTGGTCAGGACCTTGCCCACTTCAGGCAGCTCGACAAAAACGACATCGCCGAGCTGTTCCTGAGCATAGCCGGTGATGCCGATGGTGGCGGTGTCGCCGTCGACGGAAATCCATTCGTGGTCTTTGGAGTAATAGGTGGTCATGTTTTATCCCGGAGTTCTGGAAGTTGATTATGTGGTTTTCGGTTTGCGATAATAGCGGTTCGGCACGAAAGGCATGTCGACGACTTCCGCAGGCAGGTCCTTGCCGCGCACGACCAGATTAAGCTTCGTTCCAACGGCGGCATGTTCGGCGGCGACATAACCCATGGCAATCGGCGCGCCGAGGCTCGGCGCAAAGCCGCCTGAGGTGACGGTGCCGACGGTCGGGCCATTGGGCAGGCGGATTTCCGCACCCTCGCGGGCGGGCGCCCTGCCCTCCAGCTTCAGGCCGACGCGCAGGCGCCCCGGTCCGTCGCGCAGTTCCGCCTGGATGCGCTCCGCACCCGGAAAACCGCCTTCCTCGCGCCGGCGTTTCTGCATGGCGAAGGTGATCGCCCCTTCGACCGGCGAGGTGGTTTCGTCGAGGTCATGGCCATAAAGGCAGAGACCGGCTTCCAGACGCAGGCTATCACGTGCGCCAAGCCCGATCGGCTTCACCCGCTCGTCAGCCAGCAGCGCACGGGCGATCGGCTCAGCCGCACCGGCCGGCACGGACATTTCCACCCCGTCCTCGCCGGTGTAGCCGGCGCGGGCGATATGGCAGGCAATGCCGTCGAATTCCATGAAGTCGCCGGACATGAAGGCGAGATCCGCAGCCACCGGCGCGTGGGCCGCGACAACCTCCACGGCCGAAGGCCCCTGCACGGCGATCAGGGCCTTGTCCTCCAGGATCTCCAGACGGACATTCTCCGGCAACCCGGCCTCAATCAGCGGGTAGTCGACATCCTTGCGGGAGGCGTTGACCACGAGCAACAACTGGCCGTCACGCTCCTCGGAGAGCGGTCGCGTGACCATCAGATCGTCGACGATACCGCCTTCGCCGTTGAGCAGAACCGTGTAGCGTTGCTTGCCCCGGCTGAGTTCCAGCATGTTGGAAGGCACCAGCGCCTCAAGCGCGCGGGCCGTGGTCTCGTGATCCGGACCATGCAGGATCGCCTGACCCATGTGGGAGACATCGAACAGGCCTGCCTCCGCACGCGTGTGCAGATGCTCGTTCATGATGCCGCTTGGATATTGCACCGGCATTTCATAGCCGGCGAAAGGCACCATGCGCGCACCGAGTTCGATGTGAAGATCGTAAAGTGGCGTTCTTTTCAAGTCGCCTGGGACGTCCGGTTCAGCCATGTGAACTCCTCGGGTTATAGAGTGCGCAAATGACGATTCGCATCGTCCTTTTGCACCCCCTCTGTCCGAGTACCTGAGAGATTTCCCGCGTCCTGCCGGCCTGTCTGCCGGCAAAAACGGTTACTCCTTCGGTGAGCCGTTCCGTCCCGATTGAGGCCAGGGCGGAAAACTGCTTTCCAGAGCGTCGATGTCCAAGCGGTCCTTTTGCCTGAGAGTTTCCGGGGCGGTTGCTCCTTCGGCTCCGGTCTGTTTCACCCGGTCTCTCCCGCTTGGGCTTTTGAAACGGTCGGCGAGCATCCTTCGCAAAGGTTTCCCGCTACCCATTCCGGCGGCTCGCTAACGACCCGAGCCAGTGCCGGGATTGTTCACTGAGGCCTGCTTATTGTCAATAACCCGACCTTATACATTCGGACCATGCCGGGGTTTTACCGGCCTTTCTTACGGCCCTCATCGAAGCCGAAGACAATCTTCATTTGCTTATTCTGCGGAACGAGGAACTTGTTCTCGACCAGGGTCCAGGCTTCGCTTGGCTGCCCCTCCCCGATCGTGACCGGAACGGCAAGCAACTCCGAGAGGATCGGGGCTTCGCCTTCATCAGGAGGAAGAATCGCCACACGGATCGGCAGGTCGACCTCTCCGCCCTTCCAGGCAGGTCCCGGCGTCACATGACCTGAAAAACCGATCTTGATACGCGTCTGGTCGGCTCCCTCCCGGGTGCAGCTTCTGGCCCATTCTTCGACCGCCGCCTGATAGAGCAGGCCTTCCGGCTCGTTCTCCTTGCCGCGGGCGTATTTCGAAATGAGATACGTATCGGGCTTGAGCTGGATCGGCGGGCAATAGACCTTCGTCGCGAACGCGTCCGGATCGACCTGGATCGGCTGCTGACCGCCGGCCACGATCGTCGCGAAGGTTCCGCGGGTGTTGCCTGTTTGCGCCTGCCCTGCGGCACCGCTGCCGGCGAGTTCATCCGAACCGCCACCCATGCACCCACTCAGGACACCGGCGCACAACGTGCCGGCCATTACGGCTTTGAGCCAGGAGGCATTGACGCCCATTTTCATTGATCACCTGTCTAATTAGCTGCCTTTTGGCGTTGCTTCATAGCAGGAGAGAGAAACATTGGCGAGACTGAGGCGCGCATGTGCGGTTCGGCTCATGTTCTGCCCCCTGTTGCGCACCGACAACAGGCCAGCACAGGCCAGGTGCGCCACACCGGCTTCAGGCCGCAAAAAGAGGCCGTGTTTCTGTCTGCGGCCGGGGGCGAAAGCGGCTTGACCATTACGGCGGCAATGCTCTACGGGTCTGTCACCAGATACCGGCTCGCCGAAATGGGATGCTGTCCGTAGACTATGTGAGAAACCGGGCCAGGAAACGATGAGCGAACATAAAGCCGCAAAGCCTGAACTGACCGTGCTTCTGTGCGCGCCGCGCGGTTTCTGCGCAGGCGTCGACCGGGCCATCCAGATCGTGGAACTGGCCCTGGAGAAATACGGCAGCCCGGTCTATGTGCGCCACGAGATCGTTCACAACAAGTTCGTCGTGGACGGCCTAAAGTCGAAAGGCGCCGTCTTTGTCGAAGAATTGGACGAGATCCCGGCAGGCGACACCGACCGTCCTGTGATCTTCTCCGCCCACGGTGTTCCGAAATCCGTTCCTGCCGATGCCGGCAGCCGGAACATGTTCTATCTCGACGCCACGTGTCCGCTGGTCTCCAAGGTCCACAAGGAAGCAGAAATCCATTTCCGCCGGGACCGCGAGATCGTGCTGATCGGCCATGCGGGCCATCCGGAAGTCATCGGTACGATGGGCCAGTTGCCGGAAGGAACGGTGACGCTGATCGAAACCGAGACGGATGCGAAGGCGTTCCAGCCGAAGACAGAACGCCAGCTGGCCTATATCACCCAGACGACCCTGTCGCTCGACGACACCGCCGGTATTGTCGACATCCTGCGCCAGCGGTTCCCCGATATCGTCGCGCCGCACAAGGAAGACATCTGCTACGCCACCACAAACCGCCAGGAAGCGGTCAAGGCGATTGCGCCCAAGGTGGATGCCATGATCGTGGTCGGCGCCCCCAACTCTTCCAATTCCCAACGCTTGCGCGAAGTGGCAGAGCGGGCCGGGTGCAAGACATCCATGCTGATCCAGCGCGCCACCGACATAGACTGGAGCCGGTTCGGCGCGATCTCCTCCCTCGGGCTGACCGCCGGCGCGTCCGCGCCGGAAACCCTCGTTGAAGAAGTGATTGCCGCATTCGCGGACCGGTTTGCCGTTTCCGTCGAGACCGTCCGGACAGCCGAGGAAACCATCGCGTTCAATCTGCCCCGCGAATTGCGGGATGTGGCGGGCGCTCACAACAGCGCTCAAGACGCGGCAGCAGAGTAGACCGAAGAATGGCCGTTTACACAGAAGTCGCGGATGAAGAGCTCGCCGCGTTCATCGACACTTACAACATCGGCAAGCTGCTCTCCTTCAAGGGCATTGCCGAGGGCGTCGAAAACAGCAATTTCCTGGTTCACACGGAAAGTGGCTATTATATCCTGACGCTCTACGAGAAGCGGGTGGATCCAAACGATCTGCCGTTTTTCCTGAACCTGCTCCAGCATTTGGCGACCAAGGGACTGAGTTGCCCGACCCCGGTCCAGACAAACAAAGGTGAGGTGCTCGGCACGCTCGCGGGCCGCCCCGCAGCCCTCGTCACCTTTCTGGATGGCATGTGGGTGAGGCGGCCGAAGCCGGAGCATTGCAGCGCGCTCGGCGAGGGTATGGCCCAGATGCATCTGGCCGGCGCCGACTTCGGGATGACGCGCAAAAACGCGTTGAGCGTCGACGGCTGGCGCCCGCTGTTTCTGCAATGCGACGGCCGCGCCGATACGGTCGTGCCCGGCCTCGAAGCGGAAATCACCCGGGAGCTTGATTTCCTGGAAGCGAACTGGCCGTCCGATCTGCCGTCGGGGATCATTCATGCGGACCTGTTTCCCGACAACGTCTTCTTCCTGTCGGACGAGCTGTCCGGCCTGATCGACTTCTATTTCGCCTGCACCGATGCCTTCGCCTACGATGTAGCGATCTGCCTGAACGCCTGGTGTTTCGAGCCGGATCTCGCGTTCAACGTGACCAAGGCGCGCGCCCTGCTCAACAGCTATTCCAGGGTCCGTCCGCTCACCGACCGGGAATACGACGTCCTGCCTCTGCTGGCGCGCGGGGCGGCGCTGCGGTTTCTGCTGACACGGCTTTACGATTGGCTCAGCGTTCCAGAAGGCGCCCTCGTCACGCCGAAGGATCCGCGTGAATACCTGAAGAAACTGCGGTTTCACCAGAGCGTCGACAATGCCGGCGCCTACGGACTGGATATATGAGCGCACCAAACAGAGTGACCATCTACACGGACGGAGCCTGTTCGGGAAACCCGGGCCCGGGCGGCTGGGGGGCGATCCTGCGGTTCGGCGAGCACGAGAAGGAGCTTTCCGGCGGCGCTGGCGAGACAACGAACAACCGCATGGAACTGACCGCCGCGATCGAAGCGCTCAATGCCCTCAAGCGCCCCTGCGCCGTCGATCTCTATACGGATTCGACCTATGTGCGCAGCGGCATCACCGAGTGGCTCGATGGCTGGAAACGCAAGAACTGGCGGACGGCAGCCAAGAAACCGGTGAAGAATGCCGACCTTTGGCAGGCTCTGGACGAAGCGCGCCTGCGCCATGACGTGTCCTGGCACTGGGTCAAGGGACACGCCGGGCACCCGGAAAACGAGCGTGCCGACGAGCTTGCCAGAATGGGAATGGCGCCATTCAAACCGGGTGGGACTGCCGAACTGGCGGAGGATCTTTCTTGAGGTTCTTCCGGCGCAACGACCGGCCGTCCCCCGCCGCGTCCCTCCGGACAGCGCACTGCGATGTCCTGATCATGGCAAACCCGACCGCGGGGGGATATCGCCCGAAGCTGCTCGCCAAGGTTAAAGAGAAACTTCAGGCCGGTGGCTGCAAGGTCACCCTGCATCTGACCACCCATGCCGGCGAGATCGGCGAGGTCTGCGCCGATCCCAAACTGGCCGTCGGTCTGCTCGTCATTGCCGGCGGCGACGGCTCGATCAACGAGGCCCTGGCCGGTTTCCAATCCAATCCGGCCCCGCCCGACCTTGCGGTCATTCCCTTCGGCACGGCCAATGTGCTGGCTTGCGAACTGGGCCTGCCGAGACGCTCCGGCGCCATTGCGGGCGCGATCCTGCGGCGGCGGACCAAGCCGCTGCATGCAGGTCTTGCCAACGGCCACCCCTTCGTTCTGATGGCGTCCTCCGGCTTCGATGCGGAAGTCGTCCACGGCATCCCGCTGGCGCTGAAACGCCGGCTCGGGAAGCTGGCGTACGTGATCACCGCCATCCGGATCGGCCTGACCCGCGAGACCAGCGACCTGACGGCGGAGATCGACGGCGAGACACTGCACGGCAAACTGGCGGTTGCGACCAACGGCCGTTTCTACGGCGGTCCCTTCGTCATCAGCCCGGACGCATCCGTGACGAAGGCCGGTCTGCAACTGCTCATGCTGGAGAAGGACGACCCGCTTTCCAGTTTCCGGTTCGGGCTGGCCCTGCTAATGGGGCGGGTTCACAAGGCCAAGGGCGTCACGGTCCGCAGTTTCCAGCGTGCGCGTATCCTGGCCAATCGCCCGGTCCCCGTGCAGATAGACGGCGATCCGTTCGGGACGACGCCGGTCGAGATCGAACCGGCTCCCGGTCATCTCGCGATCATCGTTCCCTGAGGCAAATTTCGATGAAGGCGGCTTAGGCCGTGTGGGCTTCCGCCGGCTGACGGCGCAGCAGCTTGCTCGCCTCGTCCGCGGAAACGGCCTGGCCGAAGTGGAAGCCTTGGGCGTATTCGCAGCCGAGCTGGTAAAGCTCCAGCGCGTCCGCCTCGCTTTCCGCGCCTTCGGCCACCACCGACATGCCGAGATCGTGTCCCATGGCGACGATCGTCCTGAGCAGGACGGGCCGTGCCGACTTGCCGTTCGGCTTCACGAAAGATTGGTCGATCTTGATCGTGTCGAAGGGGAACCGTTGCAGGTAGGACAGCGACGAATGGCCCGTGCCGAAATCATCCAGCGACAGGCCCGCCCCCAGTGCACGCAGCCGCTCAAGAACCTTGGCGGAATATTCCGGGTTGGACATGACGAGGGATTCCGTCAGTTCCAGCTTCAAGGTTCCCGGCGCCAGCGAAGAGCGTGACAGCACCGCCTTTACGTCATTGATCAGATCGTGTTTCAGCAATTGCCTGGACGAGAGATTGACCGATGCGAACAACGGCCGCGGCATCGCGTTCTCCCGCTGCCAGTATGCGAGCTGGTGTGCGCCCTTTTCCAGCATGTACATGCCGAGTTCGTTGATCAGGCCGGACTGCTCGGCGACGGGAATGAACTCGGCGGGTGAGATCTTGCCGCGCTTCGGGTGGTTCCAACGCGCGAGCACTTCAAAGCCTGCGATTGTCCGGTCTTCCAGGCGAATGATCGGCTGATAGAAGACCCCGAGCGTTTCCTTGCGGATCGCCTCACGCAGGTCGGTTTCCATGTCGATGACGTTCTTGCCGAGCGGGCGCAGGATCGGACGGAAGACCTCCTGACGGTCGCCGCCCAGCCGTTTGGCATGATTGAGCGCGATTTCCGTGTCGGTGATCAGGTCTTCAGACGTCTGCTTTTCGTCCTCGTAAAGCGAGATGCCGACGGAGCAGGTCAGGAAGATTTCGCGGTCGCCGAAGGTAATCGGCGAGCGGACCGCCTTTCTCAGACCGTCGGCGAGCGCAACGATCCGGTCCGGTTCCGGCTCCGACAGCACGAGCAGGCCGTACTGGTCGCCGCTGATGCGCGACAGGGTATCCTGTTCGCCGATCATGCGCACGAGACGCCGGGCGACCGTGAGCAGAATGCTGTCGCCGGCGGACAGGCCGATGCTGTCGTTGACCTGCTTGAACCGGTCGAGGTTCAGGATCATCACCGCCGGCTTGCTGTTGCCGTCCGCCCGGGCATTGGCAAGGGCCGCCTGCAGGCGGTCCATGAACAGTTCCCGGTTCGGCAGCCCGGTCAGATTGTCGTGAACCGCGTCGTGGAGCAGGCGTTCCTCGGCGGTTCTTTCCTCGGTCACGTCCAGCAGCGTGCCCACGCAGCGGATCACTTCGCCGTCGGACCCGATGATCGGCCGGGCGCGCAGACGGAACCAGCGGAAATGGCCGTCTTCGGAGCGAAGGCGGAAGGTCTGGACGACCTTGCCCCGGCGCTGGTCGATCACCGCGTCCAGAGTGGCTCGGAACCGGTCACGGTCCTGGGGATGCAGGACTTCCAGCCAGTCACGGGCAGGCCCTTCGAGTGTGCCGTGGCGCAGGTTGAGGAGATCCTCCACCTCATGCCCGGTGAAGATCCGGTCCCGGTCCACATCCCAGTCCCAGATGATGTCGCCGGCGCCCGTCAGCGCGAGCGCCCTGCGCTCCACATCGGAAATCAGGCCTTGGGCGATGGCGCCGCCGGCGAAGGCGTGCTGCATCACTGTAAAGCCGATCAGAAGTACGATCAGGACAAGCCCGCCGCCGAGGGCCGGCTGCACGATGTCGTTCGCCAGTGCCCCGGTGATCGTCATGGCCGCGCCGACAAGCCAGGCGATCAGCAGACACCAGGTCGGGATGAGCATGATCGCCCGGTCGTAGCCCTGGAAGGCGAGCACCATGATCGTAATGAAACCGAGAACGCCGATGATCCCCAGCGCCAGACGGGCGACGCCGGCAGCGACCGAAGGATCCCAGACCGCGACGCCGATCAGGCCGAGCAGCAGGACCAGCGTCGTCAGCGCCAGGTGCGAATAGTGAATGTTCCAGCGGTTCAGGTTCAAATAGGCATAGAGGAAGATGATCAGGCTGGCGGCCAGCATCACCTCCGCGTAGGACCTGTAAAGCTGGTCCCCGCCCTCCTGCAGATTGAACACCAGGTTCCAGAAGCCGAAATCGATGCACAGATAGGCCAGTACCGCCCAGGCAAGCGCTGCGGTCGCCGGGAACATCACCGTCCCCTTGACCACGAACAGAATGGTCAGAAACAGCGCCAGTAGCCCGGAAATGCCGAGCACGATGCCGCGATAGAGCGTGTAGGCGTTCACCTTCTCGGTATAAGTGTCCGGCTCCCAGAGGCGGAACTGCGGCAGGTTCGGTGACGTCAGTTCGGCAACGAAGGTCACGACCGAGCCCGGATCGAGCGTCACCAGGAAGACGTCCGCCTCCAGGCTCTTCTGCCGTGTCGGCGCGATCCCCTGGCTTGGGGTGATCGCCGTAATCCGCGACGAGCCGAGATCCGGCCAGAACAATTTGGAGCCGACCAGCTGGAAATAGGGCGCGACCAGAAGCCGGTCGATCTGCTCGTCACTGGTGTTGGCGAGCGCAAAAACCGCCCAGCTCTTGTTCTCACCGTCCCTGGAGGCAACCTCGATCCGGCGCACGATCCCGTCGGCGCCCGGCGCGGTGGAGACCTGCAGCCGCGGACCGGCATTGGCATGAATTTCGACCATATTGGTCAGGTCGAGGGCATCGGCATCGATCGGCACCGGGATCGGCTCCACCGCCCATGCCGGTGCGGTGACAAAAAACCCAATCAATCCAAGGAGTAATGCGGCAAGAAATTTACGAATGCCCACGAGCCGTTCCGGTATCCATTCTGACATGGGCCGAATGAGTATCGGGTTGCGCCGCATGTCACAAGATTTCTTTCATTGTTCTCCCACCCGACATGATGGGCGGTTCGCAAGCAAGCGCATGATCTTCGGCAAGACAGGCAAACAAAAGATGATCCTGCCATTTACCGTTGATCAGCAAATATTTGCGGGCATAGCCTTCGCGCCGAAATCCGGCTTTTTGAAGGAGATGGATGGAAGGGTCATTGTTGGGCAGGCAGGCGGCCTCCACCCGGTGCAGCCCCAGGACATCGAAGCAGTAGGGCAGGACCAGACTGACAGCATGGCTCATGTGGCCGTTTCCGGCGAAGGGTGCACCCATCCAGTACCCCATGGTGGCGGACTGGCACACGCCCCTGCGGATGTTGGAGAGTGTCAGGCCGCCGAGCAGTTCGCCTGTTCGCATACTGAACAACAAGAAGGGATAGCTGCGTCCGTCACGCCGGTCCCTGGCGTATTTCCTCAAGCGGCGGCGAAAACCTGACTTTGTCAGGTCGTCTCTCGGCCACAGGGGCTCCCAGGGTCTCAGGAATTCGCGGCTCGCGGCCCTGAGTTCGGCCCAGGCGCGAAAGTCGCCGATGACGGGCGGGCGCAGATAGTGGGTGCTCGATTCGATGCGGGGCTCGGCTTCCAGCGCGATCGTGGAGCGCAAGAGTGACATGCCTGACGTCCCCTTTCCTGGACCTCGACCTCCTGAATGAGATCGCGCCCTACATCGATACCGCTTTCAACAGCGGTGCGTTCAGCCGTTGTGAAATCTCTTCGAGCACTCATTATATCGCCAACCGGGCCGACGGCCGTCAGGGTTGGCGTCGATCCGGTGAATGTTTCATGAGCCACGCGGCGAATGTCGGCCGCCGTCACGGCTTCGATCTTTTCGGAAATTTCCTCAAGGGTCAGCGTGCGGCCATGGACGAGGATCTGCCGGGCGATCTGTCCGGCCCGGGCTGCCGGGCTTTCCAGCGCCATCATCAGACCTGCCCTGATCTGGGCACGGGACCGGGCGACCTCTTCGTCGGTGACCGTTTCGCAGGCCGACTTCAGTTCATCGACGATCGCCGGCATCAGTTCGGCGATGTCTTCCTGGCTCGTCGCCGCATGCAGCCCGAACAGGCCGGTGTCGGAGAACGCCCAGTGGAAACTGTAGATCGCGTAGCACAGACCCAGCTTTTCGCGGATTTCCTGGAACAGCCTGGACGACATTCCGCCGCCGAGCACGGAGGCCAGGATCTGGATCGCGTAATAGTCCGGCGACTTGTACTGCCTACCCTCGAAGCCGATCAGGATCTGCGCTTCCATCAGATCCTTCTGCAGCTTCTGTTCGCCGCCCCGATACTGGGCCCGGGTTCCGTTTTCCGCCGGCTCGGAGCCGATAGCGGTAAACTTTTCCTCGGCCAGGGCGACCAGGACATCATGGTCAACGGCACCGGCGGCGGACAGGATCATGTCCGGTCCGCGATAACGGGAGCGAAGATAATGGTTCAAGGCGTCCCGGCTGAACCCTTTGACCGTCTCCGGCGTGCCGAGGATTGGCCGGCCGATGGCCTGATCCGGCCAGGCGGTGTCCTGAAACAGGTCGAAGGCCTGATCTTCCGGAGAATCGTGCGCGGCCCCGATCTCCTGCAGGATGACGTGCTTCTCGCGCGTCAGCTCCTCCTCATCGAAGGTGGAATTCTGCAGGATATCCGACAGAAGCTCGACTGCGAGCGGCAGGTCTTCGGCCAGAATCCGGGCGTAGTAATTGGTGTGCTCTATGCTGGTGGCGGCATTCAGTTCGCCGCCGACCGCCTCAATCTGCTCGGCGATCTCGCGCGCCGACCGGGACAGGGTCCCCTTGAAGGCCATATGTTCCAGCAGATGCGTAATGCCGTTCTGGTCCAGGTTCTCCGCCCTGGATCCGGTTCTCACCCAGACCCCAAGGGCTGCCGTCTTCAAATGGGGCATCCGGTCGGTGACGACCGTCATGCCATTTGAAAGTGTGCTTGTCCGGACCTCCATCAATCAAACCCCGCTATGTACGGCGCGGGCATGGGTCTCGATATGCCTTTCCACCGCCGACTGGTCGGCCGCAAGGACCTGCTGGCGCTCTTCCGCCGTCATCATCGGCTGAAGTTCGGCCGGCAGTTCCGGCCGGACACCGCAGGCTGCTTCCACCGCATCCGGGAATTTCGCCGGATGCGCCGTGCCGAGCACGATCATGGGCACGCCGTCGTGGGCATGATCCCTGGCGACATGGACCCCGATTGCCGTATGCGGATCGAGTAAATAACCGCTGCCCTTCAACGTGTCGGCGATGGTCGCAGCCGTCTCTGCCTCGTCGCAGCGCCCGGCGGCAAACCGTTCCCGGATCTTCGCCAGCGGAGCGTCGGCAATGGTGAAGCTGCCGGACTGACCAAGGCGGTTCATCAGCCCGCGCACGGCCTCTCCGTCATGACCGTAGACTTCCGACAGGAGGCGCTCGAAATTGGAGGAAATCTGGATATCCATGGACGGAGACGTGGTCGCCGTCACCCCGCGCATTTCGTAAGATCCGGTCTCCAGCGTGCGGGCCAGAATATCGTTGACGTTGGTCGCCACCACCAGCTTCTCCACCGGCAGGCCCATTTTCATGGCGGCATAGCCGGCAAATATATCGCCGAAATTGCCGGTCGGAACGGTGAAGGACACCGGGCGGTGCGGGGCGCCTAGGGCCACGCCGGAAACGAAATAATAGACAATCTGCGCCAGGATCCGCGCCCAGTTGATCGAGTTCACGCCGGACAGCGCCACCCGGTCGCGGAAGGCGAAGTTGTTGAACATGCCTTTGACGATCGTCTGGCAGTCGTCGAAATTTCCGCTGAGGGCCAGGGCATGGACGTTGGCTTCCGACGGCGTCGTCATCTGCCGCCGCTGCACCGGCGATACCCGGCCGTCGGGGAAGAGGATAAAGACGTCCGTGCGTTCCCGTCCGCGGAAGGCCTCGATGGCGGCACCGCCGGTGTCGCCGGACGTGGCGCCCACGATGGTCGCCCGCAGGCCCCGCTCGGTCAGGACATGATCCATCATCCGGCCGAGGAACTGCATCGCCACATCCTTGAAGGCGAGCGTCGGGCCATGGAACAGTTCCAGGACGAAGGCATTCGGTGCGATCTGCACCAGCGGTGTTACGGCCTCGTGGCGAAATTCCGCGTAAGTGTCCGCGATCATCTTGCGGAGCTTGTCGGCCGGAACGGCGTCGCCGACGAAGGGCGCGATGACTTCGAACGCAACATCCGCGTAAGGCTTACCGGCAAAGGAAGCGATCTTGGCCGCGTCAAAGCTCGGCCAGGATTCCGGCAGGTAGAGCCCGCCGTCCCGTGCCAGGCCTTGGAGAAGAACGTCTGAAAATCCAAGGACAGGTGCTTCGCCACGCGTACTGAAATATCTCACCGCGCCAATTGCCTCCAAACTCTCTTTCGTCCCGGAAACAACGCGCTTCCGGTTTTCGCTCACCCTAAATCAAACTTTGCCGGATTTAAAACAAAACCATAGGCCTGTCAGGGGTAAGTTGACCCCGACAGTGGATTTTTCGTTTGAAGAATTGGCCCTTCCCGGTTCAGGCGTGACCGGCGTCGCCGAACAGCATGGCCGGATCGATACCGATCGACATCAGCGCGCGCTGCCATTTGTCGTCATAGACCGGATCGAGAACGAGCTGCGGGTTTGCCGGACAGGTGAGCCAGCCGTTCGCCTGGATTTCATTCTCAAGCTGCCCGGGCGCCCAGCCGGAATAGCCGAGCGCAAGCATCGCCTGCTCCGGCCCGCCGCCTTCGGCCATGGCCTTCAGGATTTCCAGGGTCGCCGTCAGACAGATGCCGTCGGCGATGCACAGCGTCGAGCGTTCGATGACGAAATCGTCGCTGTGGAGCACGAACCCGCGTTCGACCTCGACCGGCCCCCCCTTGTGGACATTCATCTCGCGGATTTTCGACGGCAGACGGATCGCAGTTTCGTCATCGAGGATGTTGAGCTGGATCAGCAGTTCCTCCAGGGACAGGTGACGAGCAATCTGGTTCAGGATCAGACCCATCGCTCCCTGTTCGGAATGGGAGCACAGATAGATAACGGAGTGATCGAACCGCCCGTCCATCATGTTCGGCATGGCAACCAACAGCTGCCCCTCAAGAGAATCCGCGGTCGACTGATCCGTCATCTACACCTCACCGGTTGATCACTCCCAAACTCCAGCGCGCGACGTCACCCTAACCTGTTCCATCGCGATTGTTAACGCCTTCCGACGCGGTTCGACCATGCAATGTGCTCACGTCTCTGTCACACCGAAATGACCGGATTGCGTTTAGCCTTCCCGTGACGCCGTTTGTCCCATGGTGTAGATATTCGATCATGAAAACCCGACTTTTCCTCCTCTTCGCCTCACTTTGGCTTGCAAGCCAGCCCGTTAAGGCAGCGACCACGGACTGGGTCTCTGTCACCGGCGGCGCGGTAAGGCTGATAACGTCAGGCCCCTTGGAAAACGGAGCCTATCGCGCGGGCCTGGAATTTTCCCTAGACCCCGGCTGGCATACATACTGGCGTTATCCGGGCGAGGCCGGTGTTCCGCCGACCTTCGATTTTTCCGGCTCACAGAACCTTGCCGGGACGAAGGTCAGCTATCCGGCACCCGGACGCTACAACGACGGTTTTTCCACCTCGATCGTCTATGACGAGAACGTCGTGCTGCCGATCCTGATTACGCCGAAGGATCCCCAAGCCCCTGTGCGGTTAAAGGCATCCCTGTTCTTCGGGATTTGCAAGGATATCTGCGTGCCCGGCGACGGGGAGTTCGACCTCACGCTGGAACCGACGGCCCCTGAAGACAAGGTCTCCGCGTTGCTGATCGACCGTGACCTGGCGCTGGTGCCTCAAACTGTAGAAGGACCTGCTTCCGGGATCGTTTCCATTGCGAGTGAGCCCGGCAAGAACGCTCCGGTTTTGAAGATCACGGCCAAGGTCGATCCGGACACATCTGAACCCGGGCTTTTTGCCGAAGGACCGGAAGGCTCCTATATCGGCGTCCCTGCCCTTCAGTCACGGGTTGGAAGCACGGCGGTCTGGACGCTTTCGACCAACGGGCTGGCGCGGACCGACGGAGGCTCCGATCTGACGCTCGTTCTTGTCGACGGCGACAAAGCGGTGGAAAGCCGGCACGCACTCTCGGCGGACCTGCTGAATTAGCAGCTCGTCGATACAGATTTATTCGCATCGGACCTCGACGTAGGCCATGCCAGGCCCTAAGTCGTATTACTGACTTCAGACACTTGGGGAGATACCTGAATGACCATCAAAGTCGGCGACAAAATTCCGCAGGCCAAATTTCATCACATGACGGCGAATGGCCCGGGCGAAACCAGCACGGACGACGTCTTCGCCGGCAAGACCGTCGTGCTCTTTGCCGTGCCCGGCGCCTTCACGCCCACCTGCCACATGAACCACCTGCCCGGCTTCGTGGAACATGGCGACACCATCAAGGCCAAGGGTGTCGATACCATTGCCGTGCTTGCGACCAACGACCTGTTCGTCATGGACGCATGGGCCAAGGCGACCAACGCCAACGGCAAGATCGAATTCCTGTCCGATACCTCCGGCGACTTCGTCAAGGAAATCGGCCTGTCGATGGAAGCGCCGATCCTGGGCCACACCCGCGCCCAACGGTTCGCGCTGATTGCCAAGGACGGCGTCGTAACCTATCTGGGCACCGAAGACGGCCGGGAAGTGACCCAGTCCGGTGCAGCCGCCATTCTTGAGGCGCTTTCCTGAACCATAAACCAGACGGTTCGTCCGAATTGAAAACGGGGACCTAAGCGTCCCCGTTTTTTTATGCCCGCGCTCGGCCGAGGAGGCTCACCGCATAGGTGAGGAAGACACCGACCAGGGTCGCGGCAAGGCCGAACCAGGTCAAGGCATAGCCCAAGTGATCGTTCTTGAACTTCACGATCGTCTCGCCGGCCTGGGGCAGGCCCGAGGCCGGTGTAAACGTCGCGTCCAGATCGATGCTGTACGGGGCGATCTTCTCGTCCGGCACGCCCAGCACGGCGGCCATGTCGTCGGTGTCCCGCGCGAACCAGGTCCGGTTTTTCACATCGGTTTCCGGGGTCGCCCAGTTCGGTTTTTCGGACCGGCGCAACACGCCTTCGATACGCATCGTTCCAGGCGGCGGCGTCAAGGCGGCCGACCTGACCTCCGTGGGCGCATCCTGCGGAACAAAACCCCGGTTGACCATGACAAGCCAGCCGTCACCGGTCTCAAACGGGCTGTAGACGAAGTATCCCGGTCCGGAATATCGGCCTTTCGCCGGAGAGAGCGCGATATAGTACAGCGCAGCACCCTCCAGAAACCGGCCGCTGGTCATGACATGGCGGTAATCGGCGTCTTCCATGTCCATTGCCGGCCAGCGATCCGGCCCCGGAGCGGGCACCGGATCGAGCCGAAGGTCCTCGGCGACCTTGGTGATCAGGGCTTCCTTCCAGGCCAGACGATCGAGCTGCCAGAAACCGAGCTTCAATAGGATGGCCAACGCGCACACCGTCGCCAGAAAGGGCCACAGTAATTTTCTGAAAGGACTGCTACTTCCAACGGCCGTCTTACTGGTCAAGACGGCCCTCCTCGGCATTGTGCTTGTACTGCATGGCGATCAGGACACCCTTCAGGGGGCGCAGAACACCTCCCGCCAGAATGACCGTCAGCGGCAGCCAGACAACGAGGTGAACCCAGATCGGCGGTTGGAAGGCGAGTTCCACGGCGAGCACCAGACCGACGATGATGAACCCGACGATCATGATGACAAACACGGCCGGACCGTCGCCGCTGTCGGCGAAGTCGAAGTTCAGACCGCAGTTGCGGCAGGACTTTGCGATGGTGAGAAATCCGGAAAACAGCCTTCCCTGGCCGCAACGGGGACAGCGTCCGGACAGACCGGCTGAGATCGGGTTGACCGGCGGATAATGGGCTTTATCTGTCACGTCTGAGCCTTTCATAAGCTTTCGACCGGCCCCCACCGTTTCGAACTGTGTTGTCAAACGACAAGCGCCCGATCCTTTGCGTGGACCGGGCGCCTGGCAATTTCTCTTGTGCCCGGATCAGTGGGCGGCAGGCACGCCCGCACCCCAGACGTAGATGGAGGCGAACAGGAACAGCCAAACCACGTCAACGAAGTGCCAGTACCAGGCTGCGGCTTCGAAGCCGAAGTGCTTTTCGGGGGTGAAGCCGCCGTTCAAAGCACGGATCAGACAGACCAGCAGGAAGATCGTACCGACGATCACATGGAAGCCGTGGAAGCCGGTCGCCATGAAGAAGGTCGCGCCATAGATGTTGCCGCCGAAGTCGAAGGCAGCATGTGCGTATTCGAATGCCTGAGTCATGGTGAACACAACGCCAAGCAGGACGGTCAGCGTCAGGCCCCATTTCAGGCCCTGGCGATCGTTGTGCAGCAGCGCGTGGTGGGCCCAGGTCACGGTCGTGCCCGAGGTCAGCAGGATGATCGTGTTCAGCAGCGGCAGGTGCCAGGGATCGAAGGTTTCGATACCTGCCGGGGGCCAATGGCCGCCGGTCACTTCGGCGCGGGTGAACTGGATCGCCTCTCCGGAAAACAGGGACGCGTCGAAATAAGCCCAGAACCACGCAACGAAGAACATCACTTCCGAAGCGATGAACAGGATCATGCCGTAGCGCAGATGGAGCGAAACGACGCGCGTGTGATGGCCTTCCCCGCCTTCACGGATCGTGTCACGCCACCATCCGAACATGGTGTAGAGCACGATCAGCAGGCCAACCGCAAAGATACCCCAGCCGGTCAAGTCGATACCGAAAATGGAGAATTCCTTGTCCTGAAGGCCTTTCATCCAGCCAATGGCGCCAATGGCCATAACGAAAGCGCCGACCGAGCCGGTAAACGGCCACGGACTGGGCTCGACCAGATGATAGTCGTGATTTTTGGTGTGTGCCTCAGCCATAGGCGTGCTCCCCAGAGTTCCCAAATACCGTCGCGTCCATCGCCACGGTTCTATAGCCTATCTTCCGCGACCGGACCATTTTGGGTCCGCGCCGCAACTGGTTTAACCGGTTCTTCGACCGGGTAAAATGTATATGACAACGTGATTTCCTTCACGTGTGTCAGATTCGGATCCTTCGCCATTTCAGGATCGACGAAGAAGACAACGGGCATTTCCGCTGTTTCGCCTGCCTCGAGAGCCTGCTCGGTAAAGCAGAAGCACTGGATCTTGTTGAAATAGGATCCGGCCTCATTCGGCGTGACATTGAAAACCGACGTGCCGATGGTCCGGTGGTCCGCATCATTGGTGGCCAGATAGATCATCTGGGCCGTTTCGCCCATTTTCAGTTTGACGGTCTTTATCTCGGGCTTGAACGTCCAGTGCAATCCCGGATTGACATTGCCGTCGAGCCGAACCGTGATTTCACGGTCGATGATCACATCGGAGCCGGCTTCGGCCCGTTGGGTCGTGCCGCCATAGCCGGTCACCTGGCAGAAAAGCTGGTAAAGCGGGACCGCGGCGTAGGCCGCACCGATCATCGAGACGAACAGGCCAAAGCAGACAAGACCGACGATCCGGTTCCGGCGCGCAGACTGATCAGACTGTGGGGCGGGGCGGTTGGTCATATCGATCCTCACAAAGGCCTGGTGAGAACGTCAGGCCCCATCTTCACGATGGTGACCACGTAAAACAGAACAACCAGCGCGGCAAGCACAAGCGCGATCGCGATCGACCGCGATCGACGGTTCTTCTGCTGCTTCTCGGTCAATTTCACGCCATTGTCTTCCATGACCACCTCAGACCAGCCGTGCCAGAAGGTTTTCGCCAAGAAGAAGAGCGAAAATCAGGAAGAGATAAAGGATCGAATAGCTGAAGAGCCGAACCGCGGCCTTGCGCGCGGCGTCGCCTTCGCGCTTCCGCCAGACGTTGAAGGCGAGCGCAACGAACACGGCACTCAAGACAGACGACACGGCGCCATATACCGGGCTCGCGAAACCGAGCAGATACGGACTGACCACGATCGGCGCAAGGATGACCGCATAGGCGAGGATCTGCGTACGGGTGGATGATTCGCCCGCCACGACCGGCATCATCGGGATACCGGCGGCCCGGTAGTCGCCACTCTTGAACAGAGCCAGCGCCCAGAAATGGGGCGGCGTCCACATGAAGATGATCAGGAACAGGACCAGGCTTTCCAGGCTGACATTGCCGGTCACGGCCGCCCAGCCGATCATCGGAGGGAAAGCGCCGGCCGCGCCACCGATGACGATGTTCTGCGGCGTGGAGCGCTTCAGCCACATGGTGTAGATCACCACATAGAAGAAGATCGTAAAAGCGAGAAAGGCCCCGGCGAACCAGTTTACCACGAGACCAAGCGTCAGGACGGAACCGAGCGAGAGCGTCAGGCCGAATGCCAGGGCCTCGTCCGGAGTGATCTTGCCTGCGGGTATCGGACGCTTCTGGGTGCGCGACATGATGCGGTCGATATCGGCATCATACCACATGTTCAGCGCTCCGGAGGCGCCGGCGCCGATAGCGATGCACAGAAGGCCTACGCCCGCCAGAACCGGATGAATCTGGCCAGGCGCGAGCATCATGCCGACGAAGGCCGTGAAGATCACCAGCGACATGACACGCGGCTTCAACAGCGCGATGTAGTCGCCGACCGATCCCATTCCGCCGTCCCAGGTGGCGTCTTCTCCGGTCATCATTTCGTGGCGCTCTGCGAGCGACATGCGGCCTATCCTTATTCTCTTCCCAAACCGGCAGCAGTTTGTTCGCCGGTGTTTTTATGTTGCGGCACCGCGCCGGACAGCGCGATGCCGAATGTCGGGTCCGGCCGGCGGGTCCTTCGGGATCCACCGGCCGTTTGCCGTTACTTGATGCGCGGCAGCGTCTCGAACTGGTGGAACGGCGGCGGGGACGACAGGGTCCACTCGAGCGTCGTTGCACCTTCGCCCCACGGGTTGTTTCCGACGGCACGCTTCTTGGCGAAGGCCTCGAAGATACCGAAGAGGAACACCAGAACCGCGAAGGCCGAGATGTAGGAACCGATGGAGGATACCTGGTTCCAGCCGGCCAGCGCATCCGGGTAATCGATGTACCGGCGCGGCATGCCGGCGAGGCCCAGGAAGTGCTGCGGGAAGAAGACCAGGTTCACGCCGATGAAGGTGATCCAGAAGTGCAACTTCCCGATCGTCTCATTGTACATGTAACCGAACATCTTCGGGAACCAGTAGTACCAGGCCGCGAAGATCGCGAACACGGCGCCGAGCGACAGAACGTAGTGGAAGTGAGCCACAACGTAGTAGGTGTCGTGCAGAGCGCGGTCGAGACCGGCGTTGGCGAGCTGCACCCCGGTCACACCACCAACGGTGAACAGGAAGATGAAGCCGATTGCCCAGACCATAGGCGTGCGGAACTCGATGGAGCCGCCCCACATGGTGGCGATCCAGGAGAAGATCTTCACGCCGGTCGGCACCGCGATGACCATGGTGGCCGCAACGAAATAGGCCTGCGTGTCGACCGACATGCCCACCGTGTACATGTGGTGCGCCCACACGATGAAGCCGACGACACCGATGGCGACCATGGCATAGGCCATGCCGAGGTAACCAAAGACCGGCTTGCGGGAGAAGGTGGAAATGATGTGGCTGATGATGCCGAAGCCCGGCAGGATCAGGATGTACACTTCCGGATGGCCGAAGAACCAGAACAGGTGCTGGAACAGGATCGGGTCACCGCCGCCGGCCGGATCGAAGAACGTCGTCCCGAAGTTGCGGTCCGTCAGCAGCATGGTGATGCCACCGGCCAGAACCGGCAGGGACAGGAGCAGCAGGAACGCGGTGATCAGCACGGACCAGGCGAACAGCGGCATCTTGTGCAGGGTCATGCCCGGCGCACGCATGTTGAAGATCGTGGTGATGAAGTTGATCGCCCCGAGGATCGAGGAGGCACCGGCAATGTGCAGCGACAGGATCGCCATATCCATGGCCGGCCCGGGCTGACCGCTGGTCGACAGCGGCGGGTAGATGGTCCAGCCACCGCCCACACCGTAGGCGCCAGGCGCGCTCGGCATGAAGGCCGAGAGCAGCAGCAGCAGGAACGCCGGCGGCAGGAGCCAGAAGGAGATGTTGTTCATGCGCGGGAATGCCATGTCCGGCGCGCCGATCATGATCGGAACGAACCAGTTGGCAAAGCCGCCGATCAGGGCCGGCATGACCATGAAGAAGATCATGATGAGGCCGTGCGCCGTCGTGAAGGCATTGAACATGCTCTTGCCGGCGTCGATGGCCGCATCGCCTTCGGCGCCGTAGACCATGGATGCGAGACCGTGGAAGATCTGAATGCCCGGCTCGGCCAGTTCCCACCGCATCATCACGGACAGGAAACCACCGATGATGCCCGCCATGATCGCGAAGATCAGGTACATCGTGCCGATGTCTTTGTGGTTTGTCGAATAAACGTAGCGGCGCCATCCTGTCGGATGATCGTGCGCTGCGTGGGCGTCGGTCGCAGCCATGCTTGTGCTCCCTCGTAGATTTCACACGCTGCGCGCCTGTTTGCCCTGAGCGCGCAGCTTCCCCAGTTTCAATGCCGTCCGGAAGCTTACCGTGCGGCGACCTTCATATTCGCCGCAGTGGTGTCGGCAGCGGCAGACTTGCGCGCGGCATCGATCGAGGCCATCAGCTGCTCGTTTGCCACATCGATGTCCTCCTTGGCCGCCTCGACCCAGGCATCATACTGCTCCTGGGTGACGACACGGATGGCGATCGGCATGTAGGCATGATCCTTGCCGCAAAGCTCGGAGCACTGGCCATAGTAGACACCGGTGCTGCGGGCACGGAACCAGGTTTCGTTCAGTCGTCCCGGTACGGCATCCACCTTCACGCCGAATGACGGCATGGCGAAAGAGTGCAGAACGTCCGCGGCGGTCACCTGGACACGCACGGTCTTGTCCACCGGAACAATCATCGAATAGTCGACAGCCAGAAGACGCGGCACCTGCGACAGCTCGACACCACGGGCCTCGGCGACTTCCTTGCGCTCGTCGTCGCTCAGCATGATGGAATCGAAGCTCACATCCTCCATGCCTTCATCGGCGTATTCATATCCCCAGTACCACTGGTAGCCGGTCACCTTGACCGTCATGTCGTATTCCGGGATGTCGAGCTGCTTGAAGAGCAGGCGGAACGACGGAATTGCGATCACGACAAGGATCAGGATCGGCACGATCGTCCAGACCACCTCGATCATCGTGTTGTGCGATGTCCGGGACGGGGTCGGATTGGCCTTGGAATTGAACCGCACCATCACGATCACCAGCAAGGCCAGGACGAACAGCGTGATGACGGTGATAATTCCGAGTGTCAGACTGTTAAACGCATGGATGCCGTCCATGACCTCGGTATCGGACGCCTGCAGCCCGAGCTGCCACGGCTTGATTCCGGACTCAGCCAGAACCGCCCCAGTTGAAGCGGTCAGTGCAGCCGCACCGCCCGTCAGCTTCATGAGACGCTTGAGGATAGCCTTCACGTCTTCGCTCCCTTCCCTCTTAATCCGCCACATCCCGGGCGGACCACGCATGCCTATTTCCCGGACCGAAAAGCCCGCTCAACATTTAGGCAGTACCCTGCCAAAGAAACGGCACTCCAATCCGGATTTGCCGCATCATAACCACAATCGCCAATGTAGCGCGATCTCGCCCGTAGCTGGAGCGGCGATCTGCCGCATGCATCATACTAGAGGCTTAATGCCGCACAAAAAACACAACAATCGGCTATCTGCAATGGTGTTGCGGGTAATTATTTCACGGCGGCCCGCGCCTCTCTAGTTGATATTTATCAATGACTGACCGAATTCTGCTAAAAAACCAAGGAATATGCTGTCGACAACGCCTACGGGCTGGTCATGGACACCCTGTTACGGCAATGTCGCCGATGAAATCTGACGCTGATTCGTCTTCCGGATACCGGTTGATAACCGATGTGATCCGGATCGGAATAGACTGGCGCAATTGACTGGAGGAATCTTTGTCGATCCGTTCGTTGCAATACCGTACCGCATTTCTCCGGACGCTGGCCGGGCCTTACGGCAAAAAACTGTGCAAGCCACTGCTGGCCGTGAGCATGGTCGCGGCAGGCCTTACGGCTTCCGTACCGCCGGTGGCGGCTCAAGGCGAAGTCAAAGCCACCCACGGCGACTGGCAGATGCGGTGCGATACGCCGCCGGGTGCCACAGGCGAGCAATGTGCCCTGATCCAGAACGTGACGGCCGAAGACCGCGAAAACGTGGGCCTGTCGGTCATCGTCCTGAAGACCGCCGACAAGCAGGCACGTATCCTGCGGGTCCTCGCCCCCCTCGGCGTGCTGCTCCCCTCCGGGCTGGGGCTCAGGGTGGATGACGCTGATATCGGACGGGCGGGGTTTGTCCGCTGCCTTCCCAACGGCTGCATTGCAGAGGTCATCCTGGAAGATGCACTGCTGGCCAAGCTGAAAGCCGGCGGACAGGCGACCTTCATCATTTTCCAGACACCGGAAGAAGGCATCGGCATCCCGATCTCCCTGAACGGATTTTCCGCGGGCTTCGACGCCCTGCCCTGACACGTGCACCCGAACGGACGTGAAGGCACCGGCCGCTTGCCCTTGCGGACGGGTTCAGGCAGATGAACCGGCGTTTTCTTCCTCGCCGACGCTGGACTTGCGACGCGGTGTGACCCCGTGAAGACGGTCGGTCCCCGCGAAGGGTCCGTCGGTCAATTCCATGGCGAGACGTTCCTTATCGCGGCGGCGGACGTCTTCCTCGATCTGGGCGATGCGGTCGGCGGGAATGCCGAGCCTTTCAAGGGCCGCCTTTCCGAAGGCAACGCTCGATTCGAATGTTTCCCTGATCTGATAGTCGACGCCCAGTTTCGTCAGCACGAGCGCATGCGCCCTGTCCGTCGCCCGGCAGAACAGGGCCGCTTTCGGGAACCCTTCGCGCAACAGTCCGATCGATCGGCTCATCACACGGTCATTTTCGATGCACATCGCGATCAGGGCCGCCTTGCCCGCGCCCGCGGCAGCAAGAACGTCGGCACGCGTGGCGTCGCCGTAATAGACCTTGTAGCCGAGCTTGCGCGCATAGGCGATCCGGTCCGGGCGGTTGTCGATCGCCGTGATTTCCAGGCCTTCCGATGTCAGGATCTGCGCGACCATCATCCCGAACCGACCGAAG
>NZ_CAXXSJ010000036.1:0-43183 GCF_963675095.2 uncultured Roseibium sp.
AGTGCCTTTTGACCCTACGACACTTCGCCGCCGGGAGCCATCGGGTTCGGAGAGCCGCTCACTCCGCCTTTGTGCTAACCGGATATTTCTCCGGGCTGTGAATGTGCTCGGGCAGGACGCCGACGCCGATCACGGACGCCAGACGGTGCTGCAGGAATGGCATTCGGGAGGCGAGGCGCGCGGGAAGGGGCGGTTTGCTTGGCCTGGACGTCTCGAGTGCCGGGGCGATCAGCCGGTTCTGCGCCTGAACCTGGACGAACTGGGTCGCCTTGATCGGCCACAGGCGCCGCTCGCGCAACTTGGGCAGCAGCGGGTCGACGTTCTCTCCCGCCGCCAGAGGTCCTGCCAGCAGGTTGGCGGCTGCGACCGCGTCCTGTACCGCGAGATTGATGCCGACACCGCCGATGGGCGACATGGCATGGGCGCTGTCGCCGATCATCAGGAGGCCCGGCCGTGACCAGACCTTGAGCCGGTCCACGGTCACCGTGAGAAGCTTGACCGCGTTGAGGTCGATGACCGCGTCGATCAGCCCGGCCAGATGGGGCGCGGCGGTGACGACGACGGAACGGAAGTGCTCCAGCCCCCGGCCTTTCACCTCTTCCGCAGCGCCCTTGGGAATGACGAAGGC
This sequence comes from uncultured Roseibium sp., assembly GCF_963675095.2. Classification (GTDB taxonomy): domain Bacteria; phylum Pseudomonadota; class Alphaproteobacteria; order Rhizobiales; family Stappiaceae; genus Roseibium. Next base: position 629 of record NZ_CAXXSJ010000036.1, read on the forward strand.
GCACTGGAAATAGTCGCCGCGATCAATGGTGATGACGACGCTGCCCTTGTTCATGTTGAACAGGGGCTCTTCCTCGTGGAAGCCCTCAGGGCGCGGCACCTTGAACCACAAGACGTCGATCGGAGCGCCGATGTCCTCCACCTCAAAGCCTGCCCGCTCGCGCACCCGCGAGCCGCGCCCGTCGGCGCCGATCACGACCTTGGCACGCACCTCCAGCGGCCCCGCCGGCGTCTCGGCGTGGACGCCCGCGACCCTGTCACCGTCGAAGATCAGGTCGGTGACTTCCGCGCTCTGGCGCAACTGGTAGGTCGGCAGCGGCCCTGCCACCGAATTCAGGAAATCGAGGAAATGCCACTGGGGCATCAGCGCGATGAACTTGCAGGTGGTGTCGCAATGGGAGAAGTCGGCCAGATGGACCAGCTCGTCGCCGAAGCGCGCCGACAGCCGGCTCAGCTTCTGGTGCGGCCGGGCGAGAAACGCCTCCAGAACGCCCAGCTCGTGCATCAGTTCCAGCGTGGAAGGGTGGACCGTGTCGCCCCTGAAATCCCTCAGGAAGTCGCCGTGCTTTTCAAGAACGACCGTTTTGGCACCGGCTCGGGCAAACAGAAGCCCCGCCATGACGCCCGCCGGCCCGCCGCCGACGACGCAACAATCGACATCCAGTTGATCGACCATTCAACCTGCTCCCGTGGCATTCAACGGCGTCGCTCGATCCGAGTCCGCTTCGATGCAGGCATCGGTAGCATCGACATAATTACCAATTCCGTAATGGTGCCGTCAGGGGGAGCTATGCGCTATGGGGCGGGGCAGGGCTTGGCATCATCCCTCAGGTTGTCATCCCTGTCTATCGAGGCACCCGGCTTGTTTAGTTTGGTGAGTTGGGTGTGAATGGGAGCGAGCGGAGCGCCGAGTCATCCCCGGTTGGTAAGAACCGTCGGCCAGCGTGGCGTCCGCTCGCGTACCCTAGTCATCCCGAACAGTTGCATGAGAGCCGTGATTGGCGGCGTCTCGCAGGACAAGGACGGGCGATGAGCACTCTACCACACTCCATTTTGTCCATCGACATCTCGAAAGACTATCTGGATACCGACGGCTGGCCCACAGTCTGGCGCCGCCGGATCCCTAACGATACCAGCGGCGTGGCATCGATCGTGAAGAGAGCACGCCAGCTTAAGGCGTTCGTCATCTTCGAAGCCACCAGCGTCTATGACCGCCGTTTGATGGCGGCGCTGGAAAAGGCGGGGCTTGCCTACCACCGGGCCAATCCGCGCAAGGCGCGCGAGTTCGCCAAGGCTGCAGGTTTCCTGGCCAAGACCGACCGCGTTGATGCCGCCATGCTGGCCGAATATGCCCGCCGGATCCCTCTTGCCGCGGCCGAGCCGCTCGCACCGGAACGCCAGGCTTTGCGCAGTCTCATCGACCGGCGCAACCAGCTCGTCACCATGCGCAAACAGGAGGCCACGCGCCTCAAGCAGGTGGACGATGCGGCGATCCGGGCCGAGATGGAGACCTTCCTCATCGAAATCTCGGACCGGGTCGCGGCCTATGAGCAGCAGATCAAGGTCCATCTCAAGACCCATCCCGAGCACGAGCATGTCGCCCGTCTTTTGTCTTCCGCCCCCGGAGTGGCTCTGGTGACGGCCGCCAGCCTCATTGCCTTTCTACCTGAATTGGGCAGGCGTTCGGCCAAGGCGATCACCGCACTGGTCGGTCTGGCGCCGTTGTCACGCGATTCCGGCCGATGGCGAGGACAGAGGCGCATCTGGGGTGGGCGCCGAAAGCTCCGCACGCTCCTCTTCCTGGCTGCTCGGCACGCGGCCAAGCATCCTGCATTTGCCGCCTTTGCAAAGCGTCTCGAAGACGCCGGCAAGCAAACAAAGAAGGTCCGTATCGCCGTTGCTCGCAAACTGCTCCTGGCCCTAAACGCCATGATCAGCGAAAATCGGCCCTTTATAGAGCAATCTGCTTGACAGGTCGCGATACAGTTGCTGGCCGCAGCGAAGCGGATAGCCGGGACCCATATGTGGACGGCCCCGTGGTTGCAAGGTTGAAGTTGGCAGGTGTTCCGGATCGCTTGCGGTCATATGTACGGCCTGCTTTGCGGCCGTTTTGCCGCTGGCCAAGATGGGTTCCGCAGCGGATGGGATCCAAACAGTACAGCGATATCGGCCTTGAAGCCGCCACTGGATCCCACGGTATTTCCCATCCGCCTCGGTTCGACCGAACACACCTTCTCATCTTCCCTCGCAAGTTCCTCTGTCGCGCCAGCCTGTCTTTGGCCGGGGCAAGTGTTTTGTCTATCGTCAGGCGAGTCCCGGTTGCTCCTTCGGTGACCGCGGGTGATAGGTTTCGCCGCTGACCATCAGCTTCCAGGCGATGCGCGCCAGCTTGTTGGCGAGCGCGACGGCAACCAGCTTGTGCGGCTTGTGACGACACAGTTTCTCCAACCAGGGCCAGGGCGTTTTGATCCTCCCCTGCCGGCACTGCAGCAGAACGGCGCTTGCGCCGGCAACCAGGGTGGCGCGCAGCATCTCGTCCCCGGCGCGGGTGATCACACCGAGCCGGTTCTTGCCTGCCGTGGAATGGTTTTTCGGCGTCAGGCCGAGCCAGGCAGAAAAATCGCGCCCCGATTTGAAGGCATGCGCGTTGCTCACCTTGATCGCCAGCAGGGTCGCACCAACCGGACCAATGCCCGGGATGCCGGCCAGCCGCTGGCTGAGTTCATCGGCACGGTGAAGCTCTCGCAGTTTTGCGTTGAGATCGGCTATCTCCTTGTCCACTCGCGCGTAGTCACGGACCAGCGTTTCGAACATATCCCGTGCCATCTCCGGCAGCGTCTCGTCCGCGCGGATCCGCTCGACAAGCCGGTCAAGCTGGAACAGGCCCTTCGGGGCAACCAGACCGAACTCTGCCGCAAAGCCGCGGATCGAATTGGAAAGCTGCGTACGCCGGCCAAGGAATTGCCCTCGCAGCTTCGCCAGCATCTGCGCAGCTTGCTGCTCTGGACTTTTCACCGGCACGAAGGTCCGGGCCAGCTTCGGACGGCTCATCGCCTCGCAGATCGCTTCCGCGTCCGCCGCGTCCGATTTGCTCCGCTGCACATAGGGCTTGACGTATTGCGGCGGGATCAGCGCGACCTCATGCCCCAACTTCCGTAACTCCCGAGCCCAATAATGCGAGGCTCCACAGGCCTCAAGGCCCACCTGCGCCGGAGGCAACCCGGCAAAAAAGTCGAGAACCTGACGACGGCGAAGCTTCTTGCTCAACACCGGATGGTCCCCAGCATCCACACCATGCAATTGAAAAACAGACTTGGACGTATCCATTCCAACGCGGCTAATATTCTTCATGGACGGCTCCATCGTTTGAGATCTTTAACAACCTCATTCTGGCACATCGATGCCGTAGGGGCCGTCCACCCCAACAGTAATCCGTGAGGCCTGTTGCTTGAGCCGCGAGGACACGGCGTACTGGGTCCCCGGTCGCGCTGCGCTTGCCGGGGATGACAACGGAGGGTGGGGGGGCTGACCGTTGCCCACTCACTCCGATGCCTGCGCCCCGGTCGTCATGTCCGGGTGCCAAATGATCCGGCATAGACCACATCCGCCTTTGCCGCATGGGCAGCAAAGTAGGGCACGGCATAGGTTCGGCCGAGGCGCGTCATGTATTCGCGCCGGACCGGATCAGCCGTTCTCTGCCGGCCGCGTTCCAGGGTAACGTCAAAGGGGGTGTCCACGAAGATTGCCGCATCGAGCCATTGGCGGACCGGAGCATGCAGCAGGAAAATACCGTCGCACAGCACCAGCGCCGGGCCTTCGGCGGGGAGTGTAAGCGCGTAGGTCTCGTCTAGTTCCCCGGTCTGCCGGTTCCAGCCGCGCGGATAGGAAAACGCCCGATTTTGTCTCAGGCTCGCGAGGGCCTGCCCGATTTCGGTCCAGGCATACCAGTGAACCGGGCTTTCTTCCGCCTCGGGCGATAGGCCGTCCGCCTGCGCCGCTGCGATCCGCGCCTCCCGTTCGCGAAGGCTGTATCTGGAAAACCGGTCGCAGACGAAATGGTGCGCGAGATCCGGATAGGTATCATGGATCCGCTTGCACAAGGTGGTCTTGCCGGCGCCCGCATGGCCGCAGACCCCGATGACGGCGGGCCGGCCGGAAGCGAGTGACTTTTCGATCAGCGTGTCCATTATGTCCAGGCGCGTCATCCCTTTGAAAACCACCGGTCACGGGCGCCGTCGGTGCAGGAAAGCTGTTCCCGAGTTTCGTCTCCGGAAAGCGTCCGGCTTCACCCTGTTGGTTGCCGTCAGTGGACGTAACGTTCCACGACGCCACGCAGGCTCAGGCCCTGGACGACGACGGTGAAGATCACGACCGCGTAGGTGGCGGCGAGCAGGACGGATTTTTCCGCGACCTCGGGCAGCGACAGGGCAAGGGCGATGGATATGCCGCCGCGCAGCCCGCCCCAGGTCAAGACTGGGATCGTGCCGCGGGTGAACACGTGGTTCGTGCTCAACAGCAGCACCGGCACCGCCACGGCAAAGAAGCGTGCGGCAAGCGCGATCGGCACCGCCAGCGCGACCAGCCAGCCGAAGGACGGGTCGAGGCGCAGGATGAGCACTTCAAGGCCGATGAGCAGGAACAGCACCGAGTTCAGGATCTCGTCGACCAGCGTCCAGAAGGCAAAAATGTAGCGCTCCGTCCGCTCGCTCATGGCGTCGTTCGGGCCACGGTGGCCGAGCAGGACGCCGGCGACGACGACGGCGATCGGGCCGCTCATGTGCAGCTTGCCGGCCAGCGCATAGGTGCCGGCGACCGCCGCCAGCGAGATCAGCACCTCGATCGTGTAGTCGTCGATGGCCCGCATCGCCCGGTAGGCGAGATAGCCGGCGGCAAGGCCAAGCACGGCGCCGCCGAGCGCCTCGACGAAGAACAGCTCGCCGATATGGATCAGATCGATGCCTTCGCCGGAGGCGCCGACCGCGGCCGCAAGCAGGACGGTGAAGATCACCACGCCGACGCCGTCGTTGAAGAGCGACTCGCCGGTCATTTCCGCCTCGAGGGTGGCGGGCACGCGCACGGTCTTCAGTGTCGACAGCACCGCCACCGGGTCGGTCGGGCTGATCAGGGCGCCGAACACCAGCGCCCAGGCAAAGGGAACGGGAGAGCCGAGCAGATCGGCCGCCAGCCAGAAGCCGGTGCCGACGATCCCGGTGGAAATCAGAACGCCGACCGTTGCCATGGTGCCGACGGTCCAGGCCCGGTGCCTCAACTGCTCGAAATCCACATGGAGCGCGCCGGCGAACAGCAGGAAGGCCAGCATGCCGTCGAGCACAGTGTCCTGGAAGTCGACCTGCCGGATGATGTCCGTGAGTTCCTCATAAAGGAGGATGTCGGGGAAGGCGAACTCGATCCCGATCAGCACCAGCGAGGCGACAAGCCCGATGACGAGCAGGCCGATGGTGTGCGGCAGGCGGACGAAGCGGTGATTGATCCAGGCGAAGACGGCGGTCAGCACCAGGAGCATGGAAATCAGATCGTAGACGGAAAGCATTATGAACCGGAGCTAGGCTGTGGTGACAATTTAATTATTTAAGCCAGAGCATAATGCTTGCGAGCTTGATGAAGCCGATGAAGTTTGCAGCGAGCTTATCGTATCGCGTAGCGATACGGCGCCATTGCTTGAGTTTGGCGAAGTAGCCTTCTATTCCCCACCGGTTCTTGTATGCGATTTGGTCGTAGTGATGCTGATGCTTGCGATGGCGGCGTGGCGGAATGATGGGCTCGCCGCCTTGTTCAAGAATAAGATCATGTAGACTGTCAGCGTCATAGGCGCGATCCGCAAGAACCTGCTGTGCATGCAGACCGCTCATGAGACGGCACGCGGGAGCCATGTCATTTTGTTGTCCCGGCCCGATATCGAAGCGAACCGGTAAGCCCAGTGCGTCCACTACTGCGTGGATCTTCGTTCCAAAGCCGCCCCGGGAGCGTCCAAGGGCCTGGGCTTCAGATCCCCCCTTTTGCGCGCTCCGCCCGCGGCTTGGGCATGTGCTCTTATGACGGTCGCGTCGATTGCCAGCCACTCCATGTCCGGCTCACGGGCGATCGCCTCGAATATGCGCTCAAAGACACCAGCTTCAATCCAGCGATAGTAACGCCGTTTGGCTGTCTGATAGGGACCGAACCTGTCCTCTGGCAAATCTTTCCAGCGGGCGCCTGAGCGAGCGAGCCATAAGATCGCATTAAAGAAACGACGTCCGTCACTGCGCGGACCGCGCCGCCCCTGCCGGCCACCCGGAACAAATTCCCGAAGCCGCTCCCATTGATCGTCCCGAAGTATCTCGCCTTCCACACCAGCCTCCAAAAGCCAGTGTTGAATCTGATTTGTCGACCTTTGGGAATCTCCAATTCCTTAAATTGTCACTACAGCCTAGAGCATATCCATTGAATGTTAGTTCATTTGATGCCGAAAAGCAGTTCACTTGGCAAGACGCGTCGCGAAGGGCGATGCGGTGCATCGTTCAAGCGGCGCAACGCTGCCGATGGGCTGCTTTCCGGCACCCGAAGGGCCGGGCTCTTTAGCCCGCTGACTGCGTTGGCTCTCGCTTATGGTGGGTTAGCACCATGGCGCGCAAGCCGCCTTGTCAGCAGACAAAAGCGCTCCGGTCAAATGATCCAACATTCAATGGATATGCTCTAAGAAAAGGAATGCCGCGCGGGCGAACCTATTAAAGCACCGCGCGGCCGAAGCGCGCAACGAGAATGCCGGAACCGACCGGCAGCACGACGCTGTCCATGCCCACCGTGGCGCGGACCGCATCCGCGAAGTCGAGATGCTGTTCCTGGCCGTCGCGCAGCATGTTGTCGGCGACCAGAATGGCGCCCGGCGCAAGCGTTGGCTTGAGCAACTCATAGCTGGGCAGATAAAGATCCTTCCAGTGGTCGATCAGGACGAAATCCCAGGGGCCGGACAGGTCCCGCTGGATCTCCAGCGCATCGCCGATCCGAAAGTCGACCGCATCTGCCAAACCCGCCTTTTCCGACATCTGCCGGGCGAAGGCGGATTTCTCCTCATACTTCTCGACCGTCGTCAGCCGGCCGCCGGCGGTCTTCGCGGCGGAAGCGAGCCAGAGCGTGGAATAGCCGAACGAGGTGCCCAGCTCCAGGATCCGCGGCGCCTTGAGACTGCGAGCGAGCACCGCGAGCAGCTGGCCGGTCTCCTTGCCGACGGGCATGAAACGCTCACGCCCGTCGTTGAACGGTGTCCCGTCCAGGGTCCGCGCCTGCTCCTCGATCAGCCGGTGGTATTCGTCGAGAACGGCGGAAAAGCGGGCGTCGTCGGTCATCTTTACTCTTCTGCTCTACTGGAACATGGCCTGGGGGATCATCAGGGCGATCGCCGGAAAGGCGACGATGGTCGCCAGGCAGGCCGCCATGGCGAGCCAGAACGGCAGCACGCCCTTGAAGATCGTGCCCATGGGCACGTCTCCGGCCACGCTTTTGACCACGAACACGTTCAGGCCCACGGGTGGCGTGATCATGCCCATTTCGATGACGATCACGGCGACCACCCCGAACCAGATCGGGTCGAAGCCCAGTGCGGTGACGATCGGGAAGAAGATCGGGATCGTGACCACGAGCATGGCGAGCCCGTCCATGAACATGCCGAGCACCAGATAGGCGATGACGATCATCAGCAGCACGCCGTAGGGGCCGAGGCCCGCGGAGGTCATCGCTTCGCCGAGCGTTGCCGGCAGATGGGTGAGGGCCAGGAACGGGTTGAGGATGCCGGCCCCGATCACGATCAGATAGAGCATCGCGGTGGTGCGCACGGTGTCGACCACGGCCTTGACCAGGTCGTCGCCCTTCAGCTTGCCGGTGAAGAGCGCCATCAGGATGACGAGCCCGGCGCCGACGCCGGCCGCTTCCACGGGGGTGAACACGCCGAGATAGATGCCGCCGATCGAGACGACGATCACGATCAGGAGCGGTGCGGCGCGCAGCAGGGCGGTGAACCGCCTGGCGAAGGGCACGGCCTCTCCGGGGCGTCCGGCTTCCGGGTCGACCAGGGTGATCAGACCGACGGCGATCATGAAGAAGGCGGTCAGCAGAATGCCCGGCAGGATGCCGGCCATGAACAGCTGGCCGATGCTTTCTTCCGTCAGGATGGCGTAGAGGACGAAGCCGGTCGACGGCGGAATGAGAAAGCCGAGCGTGCCGCCGGCCGCTATCGACCCGGTAGCGAGCGCGTCGGAATAGCCGAAGCGTTTCATTTCCGGCAGGGCGACCTTGCCGATGGTCACGGCGGTCGCGACCGACGAACCGCTGACGGCGGCAAACGCCGCGCAGCCGACGATCGAGGCCGAGGCAAGCCCGCCGCGCAGCCAGCCGACCCAGGCGAAGGCGGCTTCATAGAGACGGCTGCTGAAACCCGCCACCGAGGCGATGTTGCCCATCAGGATGAACAGCGGCACCACGGTCAGGGAATAGTTCGAGGTGGCCGAGAAGGTCTCGGTGACGAGCAGGGCATTGGCGGAACGGTCGCCGTTGAGGATGACGGTTCCGAAATAGCCGACGGCGAGCATCGCCATGCCGACCGGCATGCGCAGGATCATCAGGATGAACATTGCGCCCAGGCCGCTGAGGCCGATCATGAAGTCACTCACCGCGACCAGCTCCTGCACGAAGGATGTCTATGAGTTGGAGAAGAAGCACGAGGGCATAAAGAGCCGCGCCCGCAACCAGCAGTCCGTAGAACGGCCACAGCGGGATCTCCAGCATGTTGGTGGCGTCGCCGAATTCCGCGGCGTCCGCCAGTTTCGCCCAGGACCGCAGGGCCAGCATCGACAGGATATAGATCGAGATGCCGCGGGACAGGATGTCTCCGAGCAGGCGGCCGTAACGGCCGATCTTCTCGTCGAACACGTCCACGCGAATGTGGATCTCGTCGCGTGCCGCTATCGGCATCGCCAGCATCACCAGCACCACCGAGGCGAGCTGGATGACTTCGTTGCTGCCCAGGATCGGGGCCTCGAACACATAGCGCATGATCACGCCGGCAAAGGTCGCGATCAGGAGCAGGCCCAGGGCCAGCGACGACAGGAGGGTCAGCAGGCGAACGGCCCATTCGACGACTGTCGAACGGGCCAGTTCCTGTTTTGCGGTCCGCACGGTCGGGTTACTCGCCCTTCAGCGCCGCGACATAGGCCGATGCATCGAGGCCGTCGGCATCCGCATCGGCGATCACCTTGGCAACGACCGGGGCGGAAGCCTCGTTGAACTTGGCGGCTTCCGCGTCGGCCAGGACGATCACTTCCTTGCCTTCCGCGGCTTTGAAGCCGGCAAGGGCCTTGTCCGCGACGCCGAGCCAGGCCTTGTTGCCGTTCAGGGCGGCCGTCTTGCCGGCCTCGAGCACGACCTTCTGCTGGTCTTCGCTCAGGTCCTTGAAGCTGTCGCGGTTCATGATCAGGAAGAAGCTGGAGATGGTCGTGTCCATGCCCATGGTGACATACTTGGTCACTTCGGCCAGCTTGAACGCGCCGAGCGCGGTCGCATCGATCATGGCGCCGTCGATCACGCCGGTCTGCATGGCGTTGTAGATTTCCGGAGCCGGCATGGAAACCGGCGTCGCGCCCCAGGCTTCGACCACGAGGCCGGCATTGCGCGACGGCACGCGGATCTTCAGGCCCTTCATGTCTTCAAGCGACCGGATCGGCTTTTCCGCGGTGAACAGCAGGTTCGGCGCGTTGTTCCAGAGCGCCAGCAGCGCCACACGGCGGTATTCCTTGGCGAGCATGTCGGAGTTGGCCTGCACCTTCGCCGTGCCGGTTTCCGCGTCGATGACGCCGGGAAGCTCGCTCAGAAGGGTCTTGGGGAAGTTTGCGGCGGTGTAACCCGGCAGACCGAAGGAGATGTCGGTCACACCGTCGACGGCGCGGTTATACTGCTCCTTGGGGCCCGGGCCGAGTTCGCCGCCCATGAACACGGTGACGGTCACGTCGCCGTTGGTGCCTGCCTTGATGGCCTCTGCCATGGGCGTGTAGACCTGCTCGACGACGAAGTGGCTCGGCGGCTGGAAGTCGGCAAGCTTCAGTTCGGCGGCCGAAGCGGCGGACGCCGAAAAAACGAGCGCGGCCGCGAGAGCGGAACGGAGTGTCCGGGTTTTCATCGCATTTCCTCCTTGTGGTGGATTGTACCGATTGTCGGGAGTTCAGGGGTCCGGTCGCGCGCCGTGTCACAGGCCGCCCGGTGAAGGGGAAAACTGGAGACTGCTGTCGGTGGGTTTCCCATTCGGACCCTTGTTTCCAATTCTGATCTGGCTCCTGATAGCGACCGGCCGGTGAGGGCAGAAATTGATTATCCGCCCCGCCTATTCAAAAAGCGTAGAGCCGGCCACGGTGTCCCGATGAGGGAAATTCCCGCACAGATTGAACGTTTTGGAGAGAAAGGCGGACGCCTGACAGGCGCCGGAGCCTCCGTTGATGCGGGCCATAAGCAACTCTCCCGTTCGGAACCAAACCCCGGAGGAGCACCCCATCTCAGGTGTTCACGATCCTGGCCGAACCCGGCCTGCCGGAACTGCGCGGTCCTCCTCCGCGCCTTACGCTTTTGCAGAGCTCTCGCCGTCAGGCAACACGCGGTTCCGACACGCAGCGTTCATATTTTTGGACGATGGGGTGGAGCGGCCGGATTTCGGGAACGATGCACGGGATCGGTGAGGGGGGGGCAGCTGTTGGGTGTTCCCTGTCTGGCAGGCGGGATCACGGAAAGCGCCGCGCTCTTCCCATTGTCGTGATGGGCCGTTGGCCTGTGTTATGCTGTCGGTCGTGGGCTTGCTTCAGTCCCGGGTGGCACACGGCATCCGGGGTCGGTTCCGAACTTGAATGGAAAGGACTGCCATGCCCAGCCCGACGATCAGAACCCGCATCTCGTCGCTCGCCCTTGCCGCGCTCACCGGCATCGCGACGGTCGGAGTGTCCGCCATCCCCGGCGAGGCGGCACAGACCGCCAGTAGCTACTGTTTTCGCGACAGCAAAAAGGTGAACGTCCTCGCCGGCGATCCCAGGCGCGGCTTTTACGCCTATCCGGCGGGCCGTTCAGGAAATTCCCTTTATTATCGCCGCGTCGGCAATACCAACCGCTATGTCGGGGAAACCGGAGCCATCTACACCCTGTTCCGTAACGGCACCGCCACCTGGACCGACGGCCGGCGCATCATCCACCTCTACAGATGCGGCTGAGAGTGTCTGCGTATCGGCGCCACCTGAAGTCCTGACACCGCCAGAAGCGCTTTCCTAAAATTCGAGCTTGACCCTGACACTAGCGTCAACCGGCTAACCCCGGCTCGGCGCGCAGGACGCGCATGTGTCAATCAGGGAAAAGCGAAGATGAGTGAACAGACGGACTGGCAGGGCAAGGTGGCCATCGTGACGGGCGGAAGCTCGGGCATCGGGGAAGCCACCGCGCTGGCGTTGGCGGAGCGGGGCGCGAACGTGGTCATCACCGGACGGGACGAGGCGAAGCTTGCCCGTGTGGCCGACAGGAGCGGTGCCGCAAAGAGCGCGGCCATCGAACCGGTGCAGGCCGACAGCGCGGACCCGACCGGCAGCCGGCGGGTTGTCGAGGCGGCGATGGATCGGTGGGGCCGGCTGGATCTGGTGGTCAACAATGCCGGGGCGGGCAAGCCGCTGCCCATCGATGCCTATGATGCGGAGACACTCGCGGAAATCTGCGCGGTGAACATCGTTGCCCCGTCGCTTCTGATGAAGGAGGCGCAGGCGGCCTTGCGGGAAACGAAAGGCGCGGTCGTCAACATCGGAACGGCCGTCTCCCGGAACGCCGCGCCGGGCCTCGCCCACTATGCGGCCACCAAGGCGGCCCTGGAACATCTGACGCGCTCCTGGGCCATCGAGCTTGCGGGGGACGGCATCCGGGTGAACGCGGTCTCTCCCGGCCCGGTCAAGAGCGGTGCCCTGACGGGCATGATGGGGCTTTCACCGCAAGTCGCCCAATCCATCGAGGAGACCGAGGCGGCCCAGGTCCCGTTGGGACGGCGCGGGGTCACCGCCGATCTCGTGCCGTGGATCCTGAGGCTCGGCAGCTCCGCCAATGAATGGCTCACCGCCCAGGTGATCACCATCGACGGCGGATGGTCGCTGCGGAGCTAGACCGCTTTCTTGAAAACGGGGATTGACCCTTACATTAGTGTGGTGGATTTGAAATTTGCCTTATCTCGACAGCGGATACCGGAGCGGATTTCAAATCCGAAAACCACACTAGAAATATATACTTGCTAGTCACCCCTTTGAATCTGAAGTTCGTTCGGAGCAAGCCGGGAAATGAGACGAACTTCAGATCCGGGTGACTGGTGTCAAGGTTCTAAACAGGGTCAGGAACCTCGTGGAAAGGAGCCGGAATGCAGATCAGGGAAGCAGCCGAACGGCTTGGCATCACCGAGCGCATGCTGCGCCACTACGAAAAGGCGGGCCTCATGGAAGCCCGCCGCGCGGACAACGGCTATCGCAGCTACACCGACGCCGACCTGCGCCGCGCGGCCCGGATCCGCGATCTCATCGCCACGGGCTTTTCAACCCGCGAAGTCCTCGCCATGGCGCCCTGCCTCTCCGACGAGGGCGCGGGCCCGTGCGAGGACGGCATTCCGCAACTGCTGAACAAGCTGGACCAGATCGACCGGCTCAGAGCCGATCTGGATGCGAAACGGGAGGCTGTCCTCGACCGACTCGCCGTGCTCCGGGAGGCGGTTTCGACCGAGAGCCACGCGACGCGTGTCCCTTCGAAAAGGGCGACCAACAAGAATCCAAGCATGTTTCGCTAGATTTCACGCGACGGAAGCGTCGGCCTCAGGTCATCGATAATGTCGCGCTCGAATGGGTGCATGTTCGAAGTCTCTGACGTATCGGCGGCGACAACGAGTGCGAGCGCTTGATCCAAAGTTTCTGGTTGCACAGCGCCAATAGCGAGACGTCGAGCGGTTTCCACCGGAACGCCATACTCGTCCAAAGCGAATAGGTTTGCATTTATGAAGAGGCTACTGGCCCGTGCTGCAAACAAGCTATAATCTCCTACCTCCTTGCGACCATTCCGCGTCAGTACCTCGTGCTGAATATTGCTTATCGTCATCAAACTCCGTGGAAATGTATAACTAACATATCGGCGCATGAACTGCAGCGCTTGCTCTACAGCCTCACTGACTGATTGGAAGAAGGCCTTGTTGGACACTCGGTGCTCAATATAGTTGCGGAATGATTCCGCATACTGCAAGCGGTCAAGCTCTGCCTTCAACCCAATTCCCGAAGTGATGCCGTAACGATTCAGAGCCGCGCCATCGAGATGTCGGTGTATCAATTCGCATGACTTTAGCAGCTGGAAAGGCTTAGGCATGTCCGACCAGACCAGAGAATCTTCCAAATATACGAGATCCCGGACAATCTCCGCGTGGATCGCATACTGATCGTCGAGTGGAACATGGCGGTTGAGCCGTAATGTTTCCATTGAGAGCGGGCTTTCTGCCGCAATGTACTCAAGCCGCCGCTTCGATACGGGGGCAAGGTTATTCTCATCGAGGTCGAGAATTAGCGAAGTTGGAGTTTGCTCGTCCTGTTTGCCAACTGCGACCTCTACAGACAGCGGCTCATCTATAGGCGCTTCTTCGAGAACGAAAACCTTTCCGACAAAGTATTTCCGCATTCTGCCGGCCCTGCCCGCGATGTTACGGAAGGTGAAGTTGTTGAACGCCGTCGTTTTGACGCGCCGGTCGTAGATGATCACGTTTTCTGCGACCGTGTTTATGCCTTCGATTAGGGTTGACGTGCAGATGATCAAACGGATCTCGCCTGCGTCGAACGCCCGAACAAGAAATTGCTGAATGGCCCTTGGAACGTTGCCATGATGAATCCCGATGCCGTGCTTTAACGCACGTGCGACCACCCATTCCTCTGGAAACTCGCGCTCTAGCCAATCTACAGCAGCGGAAGTCGAGGGGGTTTGTTCGAAACCTCCATGCTCAAGAAGGTGCTCCGCCAACTGCGACGCTCGAGGAGGGGATTGGCAGTAGACAAGCGTAGGCGATTGTAGCGTGTTGCAGAGTTCAACGAGCTTGTCTTTTCGTTTATCGCTGTTGTCCGGATAATTGAACTGGATGATATCCAGTGCGACGGTAGAAAATTCTGATGGAACGAAAACGTGATCGAATCTGCCGGCGATGCCTCCAACCGCACTGATGTGTGGCCCAATGAGATAGAATTGGGACCCTTGGTCGGCCAGTCGATTGAAGACAAGATTTAGGTCAACAGCCCGCTCGGTGTCTTTCTCGTTTATCTCGAGTTTGTAAAATTCATCAATCACAAAAAAATCTACAGCGGCAAGATCCTTCCTTGCGAGAGCCCGCTCTTGGGTAAGCACGAACACAACAGGTCGACTGAAGTCTGTCTCTTGTGTCGGGTGAGTGATGATGTCGTGTGAGTGTCCGAAACGCCTGCCAAGGCGACGTCGCGTTTCATCAATGAGCGCGATCGTTGGAACTATGATAGCAATCGCCTTGTGACGCTTAGTCGCTATAACCGCATCCACAATTAAACTTTTTCCAACACTCGTTGTGGCGCTAAGAACAACGTTCCGGCCAGCCATCAGATCGCCAAATATCTGTAATTGCAGCGTATGGAAAAGAATGTCTTCTCCTGGAATGGGCGCTTTATGCGCTTCGAAGAGATAGTAATCCTCTAGTGATGTGTTCTGAGAGGGGTCTGCGTATGGGAGTAGGCCAACCGCGCGAACCAATCCATCTAAGAGGGGCAAGAAATCTGACCGAACGCGATCCCCGAGACCCAGCATGCGAATCACAAGTTCTCTTGCGCTCGCTTGTGACGCCTTATCATTCGCGAGCCCGCTAATTGTCTGAAGCGCATCGAACGTCTGTTCCGGCGATAATGTATCTGCAGATAGCAGATGTCGTAGTTCTTCCACGCTCATCGGTTGTGCCTCAATGCATCATTGAACATCCGTGTGAGAGTGTCGATGCATTCTACCGGCACCAAGAAGATGTGAATTCTAAAATCCCGGAACTCAGAGGAAACCCCTGTTTTCACCGCTTCATACATCTCATCGGCCTCGTCGCGCAGATGGTCGATATAATCGGCCGTGAACCCCGTCGAGAGCACGGCGCTATCATAAGCGATCAATATGGGTACGTGCAGCACAGACAATAGGTCGTCGATCTTGCCGTGGGCTGCCATTGATCGCCCAAGATTGTGATCGCTCAGGTGTTGGGGATGGCGCAGTTGAAGAATCAACTTGCGCTCACGTTTCAGCACATCCTTATCGACTGCTGTTTCGAGTGCGGACGCAATTGCGGATGGAAGCCCATCTCGGTCTGCAGCTTTAGATATCTGCGTTTGCCCAAGCCAGAGTTGATCGCCATCCTCATCTAGAATCACATGAGCACTACTGAAAGCAAGTGTTCCAGCGTTCATGTGAAATATTTTGCAGGCTATGGGCTCAGATTTATGGTGGTGCCTCAAGATCGCGTGAAGCATCAACTCAGACAATAGCGTCTGTGATGTCAATTGGCCGTGCGAGGCACATTCTGCGATCGCCCTTGGCAAAATAGTTTGTGCTGTGAGGTGGTCGAACGTGGATAGAATTTCCGGCGAGAGAGCAACTTCGGGTATCCAATCGATTAAATAATCTGTGAGTTCACTGTACCGCCACTCGCCTCCATCATATTCTACGTCGTAGGCTGACAATGATCGATTGATTGATGGTTCGGCCTTTAAGTGGAACGCTGAAAAGAACTCGTTTGTTTTAACCCGGTAAACTTTGAGAATTCGCCGCGTTTCAGCCGCAAATACTTCGATCTGTTGGTTCCACCAGCGTACTGCAGTAGCTCTAGGAATGCACTTCTTTGCTGGTTCAGACACGCGTGAAGCATCACCAGCATCTATGACCATGCTAAGAAGCGCCGAATATGAAGCTTCGACCTCGCTAAAATTCGGACGCTCCCCGTCTCGACCAGCAAGCTTGAGAAGCTCCAATTTGTTTCGATCAGCCAACTTATCCATGCTGTGTTCGACTTGCCAAAGCAAGCATCGGGCCCAATCTGCCAAGGTGCGCTGGTTCTTAGATTTAAATCCCGGATATTTCTTCAGGAATGGCGCCGTAGCGAGGGCCATTGAATCTGCAGAGTCGGCTCGATTGCTTCTTGGGATCTTAAAATGAGCGAGGTTTCCTCTGGGCTCCCTAACGGTTACGAGCCGAAATAGCGGTGCTTCATCGTGTGCATCGCAATTAAGTGACCGCTCAGCAATCGAGGTGCCAGGCCGGTTTTTGTCGCGGTCGGTAAGTTCCTTAACGCTCCATTTAGTATCGCCATCCGTGGTTTTTACTTGTACGTACTCATTGATGGCAACGTCATCAATAATCCATCTAATAGTCACATCATCCGCAGTCTCGCATTCGATCTGTAACATCGACGGGTCACTGAGCATGTCGATGACGAAGCTCGCGGCGACGTGATCCTGATGCTTTTGACCGCGGCGGCCAGCCACACCACCCGCATCTGAAGCGTTGGCAGCGTTTATAAGGCTATTAGGCGGCATAGGAAGGAACTAACTCCAAATTTACTACACGGTATGATTGAACAGATGGCTTCTGTTGTGCAACAGTCAAGTTTCGTAATGTTGCTTGCGTAAACAATTCACAGGAATAGCCTTTTATGGTGAGGAAACCAGTTAGACTCGCAAATGGGAAAGAATGGCCTTCGCGTGGTGATGCTATTAGTTATTTTAGAGAACTTCGAGACCGCTACCCCGTCGGTGCACCAATTCTGGATTGTTCAGATCATGAAGATCTGCTCGCGCTTCTTGAACGATATGATCTCGCGATTACGGACGGTCCGCCAAAAATCGGAGCGGGAGTGGATCATTTTGAAACTCGTATCAACATCACCAATGGCGGTCGCAACGTAGGTTTCTGGGCTATTCGCGTCGACGGTACCGAAACCGATTTCAGTTTTATCCGAGCGGTTAACGAGACGCCGAAGCGAGAGCTCGAACAACTTGTAGACGCTTGCCGGGAAGCAGTGTTTCCCGAGATACAAAGCGCAAAAAACCACTATTTTGCTGTCCACGGTGACGAAACAGGCCGCGTGGTTTGCAGGCTGACGGGCGAGGCAATTTCTTTGCACGAGTGCGCGCTTGAGTATGTGGGGGCCCGCTTTAGTCAACTTGTGAAGAACTACGCTGATGCCCAAGGTTGGGGCACGGCTATTCCGGCGGGGATCGTATCGCAGCCAGCTGATGCTCAGACTGAGAGCATCTTTATCAGCAGAGAACATCAAGAAGGTTTTTGTCGATTTCATCGCGCTGTAGCGAAGATTCGGGTCGTCAGCAAAGCAGCCCGTGTGTCGAGGTCGGTTGCGCCAGCGCCTTTGATCGAAGAGCGCTTCCTCGAACTATAAAGTTCTCCATTAGCCTTTCACACTGACTCTTCGCGGAGGCAGTCGGTTTCGTAATCCCCGGCCGGATCCGGGTGCGCGCTTGCCAACCGCTGCCCGGCTGGCCTATCCATTGAAGCGGGCAACGCTGCCGGTGCCGCGCAACCAGGCCGGGTCCGGTTTGGGTGTGGGACCACGACGAGAGCCCAAGTCGCCACATGCAAGATGATGAGCTTCGAGCCAAACCGCCGCAGAACGGGCGTCAGGAGAATAAGGTCATGAAAGTAAAAAAGATTTCCGATCTGATCGACTGGACCCGGGCCATGCACACGCGGCTTGCCGAGCGGATGGCCGACGGGTCGGCGCATCATGAGCAGGAGATGGCCAAGATGCTGCTGTCCTATCTTGCCGACCACGAAACGGCCCTGGCGAAAATGATCGACGGCTTCGAGCAGCACGCCGATACCAAGGCCCTGAATACCTGGGTCTACGACTATCTGGAGCACAAGCCGATCGATCTTCTCCGCAGCAGCGATACGCCTTTCGCGGACATGGACTTCGACGAGATCTGCAAGTCGATGTTCGACGTTCACAACCAGGCGATCGATCTCTACCGCGAATTGCACGGGCGCGTCGATATTCCCGAAGCGAAGGAGCTGCTTCAGGCCCTCCTGGATATGGAAGAGCATGAGACCATGCGTCTCGCTCAGCAGACGAACCGCATGCGGGATATGTAAAGGGTCGTCCGGTCGGGGAAAAATTCAAAGTCCCTGACGCCTGAAACCCGTGACGGCCTGAACCCGGTCCCGCGGCAAGGCGCGCCCGCCAAACTGGTTCTTATCCACTGCTGTCCGGCCTACTTGCGAAGTCTTTCGTCAAGCATCTGAGATAGCATGGGTTTTCCTGCTCCGAATTAAAGTGGACACGAAAAACAGTTCCGCCCACTCCCGTCTCCCCCCTTGAGGGGGAGATGTCGGCCCTAGCCGACAGAGGGGGGTGAAACGGTGCCGCATTTTCTCAAAAAGCCGAATTTTCCGAGGGGCTTACACCCCCCTCTGTCTCCTGACGGAGACATCTCCCCCTCAAGGGGGGAGAGGAAAACCAGCGGATCAATCGGGAATTCAAATCCTACGCGGTTAAACCGGACACCCGTGGTTCGCTTTACTCTTCCCCCTTCAAAAACGGCACCAGTGCCTCCGCCAGCGCTTCCGGGTTGCTCAGCTGCGGCGCGTGGCCGGTGGTGAGCGTCTTGACGATGGCGCCGGGGACCAGCTCCTGCATCCGGCGTTGGGCCAGCAGCACGACGGAGCGGTCGTCGGTGGCTTCCACGTAGAGGCGGGGCAGGGTGCCGAAGCGGGCAGGGGTCAGCTCGGACAGGATGGCCCGGGCGCCTTCGGCCTGGGGCGTGAGTTTTTGCGCCGCCGCCATGGCGACGTCTTCGGGCACGTCGTTGAAGAAGATCGCCGCGGCCTCTTCCGGCGGGACGGTGCTCGACAGGCCGTCGTCCGAATAGACGATGCGATCGCTGATGCCTTTGGAAAAGCCGGGCTGGCCTTCCAGCGACTTTTGCAGCTCGCCGAAATTCATCCCCGACGGCAGCATCATGCCGGCCACATAGGCGATGCGGTTGACCCGGTCGCCGAAGCGCTCGCCGGCCGCACTGGCGACGACCCCGCCGCCGGAATGGCCGACGAGGGACACCGGCCGGCCGATCTTGGAGAGCACGCCGTCCAGATAGTCGAGGCAGGTCTCAAGGGTGATCTCGGATGCCGGCACGGTTTCCGTGCCGCTGCCCGGCAGGTCGACCGCGTGGGCCTCCAGCCCCGCCGCCTCAAGCAGCGGCATCAGGTGCGCCCAGCCCCAGCTTCCCTGCCACGCTCCGTGGATCAGGACGACGGGATCAGCCATAGGACTTCTTGTACATGTTCATCAGGTGGCCCTCGACCGTGATCGGTGCGTATTTCGGCTCCTCGCCGGGCTTCAGACAGGTGGGGATGCAGGTCACTTCGAAGTCGGCGTCGCCGTCGTAGAAGTAAGGCACGGAATAGCGCTCGCGGCCCGAGGCGTTGACCACCCGGTGCAGGGTCGACTTGTAGAGATCGTTGGTCCAGTGGGCGAGCGCATCGCCCAGATTGACCACGAAGGTGCCCGGCACCGGGTCCGCGTGGAGCCATTCGCCGGTGTTCTTGTCGAACACCTGCAGGCCGCCGACATCGTCCTGGAGCAACAGGGTCAGCGCGCCCCAGTCCGTATGGGCGCCGGCGCCCTTTTCGTTCGGCTCGGCGTTTTCCCGCTGGGGCGGGTAGTGCAGCAGGCGCAGCGTTGCGACCGGATCCCGGTTGAAGATCTCGAAATAGTCCTCGTCCAGATCGAGCGACAGGGCGATGCCCTTCATCAGCCGCTGCGACAGCCGGCGCATGGCCTCGAAATAGGCGGCCATGGTCGGCTCGAAGCCGGGCAGGCCTTCCGGCCAGACATTGGGGCCGCGGTTGAACCGGCCGGTGACCACGCGCGGGTCGTCCGCGGGCAGTTCCAGGCCGATGTAATAGCCTTCCTTGCGGTCCGGCGGCGTGCCGGCTTCCAAGACCTGGCCGCCGAGCACCTCGTAGCCGCGGTTGGCCTTGGAGACCTTGGATTTCTCGATTTTGAGCTTGGTGTCTTCCGGCTGGTCGAAGAAGGCTTTCGTTTCGCCAAAGACCGCGTCGATCAACCCTTGGGGAATGCCGTGGCCGGCGCAATAGAAGAAGCCCTTGTCTTCGCAGGCGGCGCGCAGTTGCGCACCCACGGCCTTGCGCTTTTCGAAATCGGGCGAGCAAAGATCGGAGACGTCGACGATCGGCAGGGCGTCTCCGGCGACGCGTTTGGCATCGAGGGAAGTGTTCATGGCCAACTCCTGACGGAATGAATGGAATGCAGGACGGGACGGCCCCGAGCGAGGCCGTCCCGCCAGGACATTAAAGGGCGTTGGCGGTGACGCGCTGCCACAGATAGTCTTTTGCCGTGATCGGGTCGTACTTCTTGCCCGGGCCCTGGATGATCGCATCCTTGTTGGCCTGGCAGAAGAACGGCAGCGAGTAGCGCGGGCCCAGATATTCGTCCTCGCGCGGCATGCGCACCCGGTGCAGGGTCGACTGCAGCTTGTCATCGCTCCAGCGCATCAGCATGTCGCCGATGTTGCAGGTGACGACGCCCGGCAGCGGCGGCACGTCGGTCCATTCCAGTTCGCCGCCCGTGGCTTCCTTGCCGGGGCAGAGCTGCAGGCCGCCCTGGCCGGGGCGCTGGTGCAGCAGCGTCAGGCAGTCGAAGTCGGTATGGGCGCCCGCGCGCCAGCCGGTGAAATCCTCCGGCTTGGCGTTTTCCATGGCCATGTAATGGATCAGGCGCAGGGTGCTCTGGTACTCCGGCGACAACGGATCATGGGCCTCGGTGAAGAAGTCGGGCGCAAAGCCGAGCTTCAGCGCGAAGCAGGACAGCACCTTCATGCCGAGCGCCCAGTTGGCGCGCTCGAACGCCAGCATGACGGCCTTGAAGCCCGGCAGTTCCTCGCCGGTCGGCCACAGCGGCGCCATGCGCGGCGTGGTGATCTGGTAGGATTCCTTGTTGTCGGCGGTGCCGGTGGAGGGGCGCACCTGGGCCTTGTATTCCCAGCCCGAGTTGGTTCCCTTTTCCAGCGGGTACTTGGCCTTCACGTCCATCGGCAGGTTGAAGAACCGCTCGGTGAATTCGAAGGCCTCGTCGATCTGCGACTGGGGGATGCCGTGGTTGATCAGCTGGAAGAAACCGATCTCGGTGGAAGCTTTCCAGAGCTGGTCGGCGATCTCTTCCTTGCGCGCCTCGAAATTGCTCAGGTCGATCTGCGGCACGTCGCGTGCCTTTTCCCGGCCCATGCCGCCGAAGGTGGTTTCCTTGTCCAGTTCGGCAAGGGAATAGGTGGTCTTTGCCCGTGTCTGGGCTGTTGTCGTTTCCATTGTGGATCTCCAATACGTAAATGCGGCGTTTCCGCTAGCGTGAAGGAGCAATGACCCGCGCCGGATGGCGTTGACTGCTTCTACTCCCTTCCTTCGGGACGGGCGCTCCCGAATATGACCCGATCTATCTCCTGTGTCTTATCCTGTGTGAGCCCGGCGGGAGCGGATCCAGCCGAAAGCTTTAGATTTTCTCCTTCGGCAGGCTCCAGGGGAACCAGATCTTCTGCACGGCAACCACGATCTGGAACAGGACCAGCGACATCAGCACCAGGATGACGAGCCCGGCCCAGGCCTGCTGGACCTTGAACATGGAGGTCGAGAACTGGATGAAGTAGCCCAGCCCCTTGTCCGCCGCGACGAATTCCGCGACCACCGCGCCGATGACGGCGAGCGTGACCGAGATCTTCAGCGCGGAGAAGATGTAGGGGATCGCGAAGGGCAGGCGGATCTGGCTGATCTCGCGCCACACCGGCGCCCGCAGGCTGCGCGACAGCTCGATCAGCTCCGGCGGTGTGGCCATCAGGCCTGTCGTCGTGGAGACGACCAGCGGGAAGAAGGTGATCAGGCAGGTGATGACCACCCGAGGCAGATCGCCGGAGCCGAGCGCCACGATGATGATCGGGGCAACCGCGACCACCGGCGTGGACTGCACCACGACCAGGATCGGATAGACCGCCCGCGACAGCACCGGGGAGCGGGCCAGCGCGATGGCGATCGGGATCGCGACGAAGATCGAGGCGAAATAGCCGATCAGCGCGACCCGCAGCGTGCCCCATACATGCGCCAGCCAGCGCGAGGTGTCGATGCTGTCGAACCCGCCCAGAATGCGGCTCGGGGCCGGCAGAATGTAAGACGGGATCGAAAACAGATGGCAGGAGATCTCCCAGACCGCGATGATCGCAACGAAGGTCCCGACCGGCAATAGGCCGGGCGAGGCCAGCGCCCGCGCCATCAGCGACGGCTTCGCTAAAGGCGCTTCAGGCGGCGCGCTTGAGGAGGAGACTGCGGAGGTGTCCGACATAGTCATGCATCATCTTGTTGTTGCTCGTCTCCATGCTGCGGGGACGAGGCAGGTCGATTGTCAGGTTTTCCACGATGGAGCCGGGACGCTCGCCCATGACGAGGACGCGGTCGGCCAGCAGCACCGCTTCGCTGATCGAATGGGTGATGAACATCACCGTCTTCGGCCGGTCTTCCCAGATGCGCAGCAGTTCGAACCCCATTTCCTCGCGGGTCAGCGCGTCAAGCGCGGAGAACGGCTCGTCCATCAGCAGGATGTCCGGATCCATGAACAGGGCGCGGGCGATCCCGACGCGCTGCTGCATGCCGCCGGAGAGTTCGTCCGGAAGGCGGTTTTCAAAGCCCTTCAGGTTGACCTTTTCCAGAAGCTTGCGGGCTGTCTCCCGATCCGCGGCCGAGACGCTGCCGGTCTTGTGGCGCACGGGGAAGACGACATTGTCCTCGATCGACGCCCAGGGCAGGAGCGTTGGCCGCTGAAAGACGATGCCGATATCGTCGCGTGGCTCACTGATCTGCAGCCCGAAGACCTCGACCTTGCCGCTGGTGGGTTTCAACAGTCCAGACGTCAGGCGCAGCAAGGTGGACTTGCCGCAGCCCGACGGCCCAAGGACCGCCACGAATTCGTGGCGGTCGATGGACATGTCGACGTGTCTGAGCGCTTCCACCGTTCCGGACTTGGTCTGGAAGACCTGCCCAACATCGGAAAAGCGGATCGCTGCCGGTGTCGTCGTCATAAGGTTCAGCTCTCCGGCAGGAAGGAGCGGTCGACGACGGTTTCCGGATCGAGCGCCGCCTTGTCGAGGCCCTGAGCCGCGGAAACGCGATCCCAGGTCGCAGCCAGGCGATCGGCCTTCAGGACGCCGAGGCCGTCCTTCTCGGTGACGTCGTTGAATTCCAGCACCATCGTGTCGTTGATCGCGCCTTCGATGTCGGCAACGGAGAGTTCCGGAACCTGGGCGACCATGGCAACGGCCGCTTCATGCGGGTTGGCTTTGACGTATTCCAGCGACTTCTTGAACGCCTTGACGAAGCGCTTGGCGACGTCCGGACGCTCGCTCAGGAACTTGTCGGAGGCGAGCAGCGACGCGGAGTAGAGTTCCAGGCCGGCCGCATCCCACGGGAAGGCCATGATTTCCTTACCGGCCGACTTGGCCTGGTTGGTGAAGATGGCAACGTTGGTCATCCAGGCGATGATGACATCGGTGGAACCGGTCATCAGCATCGGGCCGAGCGCGCCCGGATCCGACTTGGTCAGCGTGATGTCGGCTTCGGACATGCCGACGTCCTTCAGGACCAGCGGCAGGAACACGTTGGACGAGGTGAACGGGGAGGTGGCGACCTGCTTGCCCTTGATATCCTCGATCTTCTCGATACCGCTGTCCTTCAGCACGAAGAAGGCGTGCGGGCCCTTGTTGAAGATGGACATGACGGCGGTGATCGGCACGCCTTCGGTAACCTTGGCAGCCATCAGGGCGCCAATATCAGCGGAACCGATGTCGGAAACACCGGTCGAAAGCTTGGTGATCGCCTCGGAAGACCCGCGGCCCGGCTCGACCTTGACCTCGATGCCTTCCTCGGCGCAGAAGCCCTTTTCGATGCAGACATAGACCGGGGCCTTGTCGCCGCCCGGCAGCCAGTCGAGCTGGAAGGTGACCGTGTCGGCCGCCTGCGCTGCCGTGATCGTGCCGGCAACCGCGATCGCTCCGGCGGCAAGTGTCTTGAGTTTGTTCATTGCCATATTCGCAAATCCTCGTTGAAATATTATCCGATCCGCAAGCGGGGCCGGGCCATCGCGGTGCGACGGCTTTCTTCCGGTGTTCGGTCTTGCGGATGATGAGCAGGCGGGCATTGGCGCTTCTCCCGTTAAGCCTCATGTGCCGAGCAATGTCCCAGACCGGGGTCCTGACCGCTTCTACTCGAGAGATCTATAAGCACGCGGCGTGCCAATTCGAACGCCCCGGATTTCTCTTGGGTTTCTGCGGGTTTTCTGGAGGCGATGCGCTGTCGGAAGGTATGCAGATTTATTGCGTGATCAAAAAATAAGCAGCTGCCCAAAGTGCTTGCATGTTGCCCAATACCGGCTTGTCTGCACAGGCGGATCGGCTTAAGGGAGGAAAGCCTATCCAAGGAGAAAAAACGCATGACCATCACTGCCGAACGTGACCTCGAACTGCTCCGCCACACGATCGAACTGGCGCAGACCTCCCGGGCGCGCGGCGACCATCCGTTCGGCGCCTTGCTGGCCGACGAGGACGGCAACATCCTGCTGGAAGCGATGAACACCTGCGGCACGAAGGGCGACCGGACCGGTCATGCGGAACGCAACCTGATGACCGAGGCGTCGATGAAATACGATGCCGATTTTCTGGCGAAATGCACCATGTACACGAGCGCCGAACCCTGCGCGATGTGCACCGGATCCGTCTATTGGGCAGGGGTCGGCCGGATCGTCCACGGCATGAGCGAGAAGGCGCTGAAGGACCTGATCGGCCCGGATCCGGAAAACCTGACCATGGACCTGCCGTGCAAAGACGTGATCGCCGCCGGCCAGCGCAAGGTCGAGGTCGTCGGACCGCTGCTGGAAGAAGAATCCGCAACGGTGCACGAGGGTTTCTGGGTGTCGTCCTGACCGGGTAGCGGCTCAGATCACGGCGCAGACCGTTTTCGTCTCGAGGTAGTTTTCCAGTCCCTGGGCCCCGTTCTCGTAGCCCCAGCCGGATTCTCCGTGCCCGCCCTTCGGCAGTTCCGGCGAAAAATACGAATGGCAGTTGATCCAGACCGTGCCCGCGCGGATGCCGGCGGCAAGCCGGTGTGCGGCTGACAGATCCTGCGTCCAGACACTAGCGGCCAGCCCGTAGTCCGTGTCGTTGGCGTGGGCGAGGGCCTCTTCCGGCTCGTCGAACGTCGTGACCGCAATCACCGGACCGAAGATTTCCTCGCGCATCAGGCGCATGTCCGGGCGCACGCCGGCGACCACGGTGGGGGAGAAGAAGGCGCTGTCCGCGCCGAGGCGCGTGCCACCGGCGGCAATGTCGGCACCATCGGCCTTGCCCTCGTCGACATAGGCTGCAACCCGCGCCGCCTGGCCTGCGCTCACGAGCGGGCCGAGATCGGTGTCACTGTCGAGACCGTGACCGAGGCGCAGCCGGCTTGCCTCGCGCGCCAGCCCCTCGACAAAGGCGTCATGGAGACTGGAATGGACATAGGCGCGCGATCCGGCGACGCAGACCTGGCCGGAATTGGCGAAGATGCCACGGGCCACGCCGGGGAGGGCGAGATCGAGATCCGCATCCGGCATGACGATCGCCGGTGACTTGCCGCCGAGTTCCAGCGTCAGTTTCTTCAGATTTCCCTGGGCCGCTGCGACGATCATCCGGCCGACCTCGGTGGAGCCGGTGAAGGCGACCTTGTCGACGTCGCGGTGCGCCGTCAGATGCGCCCCGACCACCGCGCCGAAGCCGGTGACGATGTTGACGACGCCGGCCGGCAGACCCGCTTCGATCAGGAGTTCCCCGAGGCGAAGCGCGGTCAGCGATGTTTCCTCCGCCGGCTTCAGCACGACGGTGCAGCCGGCGCACAGCGCGGGTGCCAGTTTCATGGCCGCCATCAGCAGCGGAGAATTCCACGGCGTGATTGCAGCAACGACGCCGACCGGCTCCCGCGCGGTATAGGCGAAGATCTTCTTTCCCGGCGGGTGATAGCCGATCGAGGTCGGGATGGTCTGGCCAAGGATCTTGTTGGCAAAGCCCGCGTAATAGCGGAACTGTTCGGCCGCGGCGGGGATTTCCGCCATGCGCGATGTCGCCCAGGACTTGCCCTGGTCGAGGGTTTCAAGCTCCGCCAGTTCGTCCGCATGGGCCTCGATCAGGTCGGCGATTGTCCACAAAAGCCGGCCGCGCTGCGACGGCTTCATGTCACGCCAGGCCGGGTCTGACAGGGCCGCGCGAGCCGCTGCGACGGCGCTGCCCGCATCCGCAGTGGTGCCTTCGGCGATCTGTGCAAGCAGGGCTCCGGACGCCGGGTCGTGGGTGGCAAAGGTACCGCCGCCGGCCGCATCGTGCCATTCATTGGCGATCAGCAGCTTCTTCGGGGCATCGGTCAGAAACGCCTGCGCGCCCGGTGTCTTCGGGCGGTGGGGAGGGATGTGGAAGGTCATTGCGTCTCCGAGGCCCTTTCGGCCACGCGCGCGGCGGCCAGCATTGCCCCGCGCAGGATCGAGTGATAGCCGGTGCAGCGGCAGATGTTGCCTTCAAGGGCGGTCAGGACGTCCTCGCGCGTGGCCTGCGGGTTTTCGGAAAGAAGTCCGACAAGCGAGATGACGAACCCCGGTGCGCAATAGCCGCACTGGAAGGCGGATTCTTCCGCCAGCGCCTCACGTACGATCTCCGTGACCGGCAAAGCGTCGAGCCCGGCGCCGGTGACGATCTCGGCATCCTCCGCCTGCCAGGCCATGACCAGGCAGGAATTGGCCGGCCGGCCGTTCATCAGCACCATGCAGGCGCCGCAGCGTCCGGCCTCGCAGCCGATCTTGGTTTCGGTCTTGAATAGCGTGTCGCGCAACACGCGCGTCAGCGACGTCTCCGCCGTTACGGTCGTCTCCACATCCTCACCGTTCAGGCGGAAGCGCAGCGGAATGACGTCGGTTGCCAGGATGGTGCTCATTCGGCTGCCTCGCAGAAATCGAGAATGTCCTCCGGGCGGAACGGCGTCACCGCCGGCCAGCGCCCGATGGCGTCGGCCACCGCGTTTGCGATCGCAGGCGTCACTGAGCTGATGCCGATCTCGCCGGCACCACGCGGCCCGAAGGGATCGCCCGGATCGAGATCTTCCAGCGCGAAGGTCGCCATCCGCTCCGGCGCATCGCGGACGGTCGGCATGAAGTAGTTGTCGTAATTGGTGGTCAGGAAGCGGCCGTCCTTGATCAGGACGTCCTCCGTCAAGGTGAAGCCCAGCCCCTGGACCATACCGCCTTCCATCTGGCCGAGATAGGCGGCCAGATCGATCACCGGACCCGCGGCTGTGTGCAGCTCCAGGTCGAGCACCCGGACCTCGCCGGTGGCACGGTCGACCGCGACCCGGGCAAGCGTCGCGCCATAAGCGAAGATGAAACGCGCGTTGCCCTTGGTATAATCCGACTTCGGAAAGGCGAATTCGGCTTCTTCGACGATGCTTTCACCGGGCTTGAGCCCATCGGCGAGGGCGGCGAAGGTTATCAGCGGCACCTGGCTGTTGGTCGCCGCATCGGCGATGCCGCCTGGAATGACCTTCAGGTCCGCCGCGTCTCGTCCGAGCAGGTCGGCGGCCTTGGCGAGCAGCTTTGCACTGAACGGCGGAGCGGTGAGCTCGGTCCCCTTCCAGACCACATAGCCGCCGCGCGATGCGGTGGTCGATCCGGAATCCGGCGTCGCGGCGGTGTCGCCGATGACAGCGCAGATATCTTCCCGCGCGCAGCCGAGCTTGTCTGCGACCGCGGCATGGATGGAAGGGATCAGCCCCTGGCCCATCTCGTCGAGGCCGAAATGCGCTTCGATCCTGCCGTCACGCCCAAGCACCAGCCGGCCGATGGCCTCGTCATGTGGGATCGTGCCAAGCCCGTTGCCCTGATAGTTGAGCGCCATGCCGGCGCCGATGATCTCGTCAGAGCGAATTTGGGAACGGGCTTGCGGTGTCTCCTGCCACAACGGGCTTGAAGCCGCGGCGTCCAGCATCTCCGTCAGCCGCTCGGTCGGCGCGACCTTCTGGCCGAGGAAGCCGGGCATGCCCGGTTCGCGCAGATTGCGCCGCCGGATCTCGATCGGATCGAGCCCGCAAAACGCCGCAAGTCGGTCCATCTGGCACTCGATGGCATAGGTCATCTGGTTGGCGCCGAACCCGCGAAACGCACCGCAAGTGCCGTTGTTGGTGTAGGCGAGGCGGCCGAGCGTCTTCACGTTGGGCGAAATATAGGGGCCGCAGGCGTGTTCATGGGCCGTTTCCAGAACGCCGGGGCTGAGCGAAGCATAGGCGCCGCTGTCGGCAAGGATATCGACCTCTTGCGCCAGCAGCATGCCGTCGGCGTCACAGGCGGTGCGCATGCGGATCTTCATGGGGTTGCGCTTGGTGCCGGCCAGAACGGATTCCGCGCGGGTCCACTGCATGCGCACAGGCGCGTTGGCTTTCAGTGCCAGCAGGGCGAGCGCCGGCTGAACCGTCAGCTCGTCCTTGCCGCCGAAGCCGCCGCCGGTCGGGCTGGTGACGACGCGGATCTTGTCTTCGGGCATCGCGAGAATACGCGCGAGCTGCTGCCGGTCGCGCACGCCGTACTGGCCGCCGGCAAAGACCGCCAGCCCGCCGTCCGGCGCGGGCTCGGCATAACCGCCTTCGGTTTCCATGAAACCATGCATCTGGCGCGGCATGACATAGACCTCTTCGACCACATGGGCTGCCGAGGCGAAGCCTGCATCGATGTCGCCGCGATCCAGTTCGATCGTGCTCGCAAGGTTGCCGTTCTCATGAACCCGTTCGGCGTCCCAGTCGAGGGCGGCAAGCGGGTCGCTGACGACCGGCAGTACCTCGTAGTCGACCTTGATCAGGGCCAGCGCCTTGAGTGCGGTTTCCCGATCGACGGCCGCGACACCGGCGACCGGATCGCCCGCATAACGCACCTTGTCGGAACAAAGCGCCGGCTGGTCCGGGAAGACGATGCCGAACGAATTCTCGCCCTTGATGTCGCGATGGGTGACCACCGCCTTCACGCCGGCCAAGGCTTCTGCCGCGCTGGTGTCGATCGACAGGATGCGGGCATGGGGCTCGTCGAGGCGCAGCACAGCGCCGACCAGCATGTCGTCCCTGCGCGCGTCGGTCAGATAGGGAAGTTCTGCCGCGATCTTCGCAGGCAGGTCGGAGCGGATATGCCAGCGATTGCCGCCCTCGGCGCGCGAGAGATGGAACTCGTCAATCGGCGGTGCCGGCTTGGGCCGCAGCGTGCGGCCGCCTCGGATCTCGCCAGGCAGGTTTCCGGACAGGACACCGACCAGCGCATTCGCCCCGGCACGCTTGCGGTAGCGGGCGCTGCGGAACGTGTCGTCCGGCGCGGCAATCTCAGCCTCGATAGCCACGCGGACTGCGGACCAGTCGACGGCGTCATAGCGCTGCCCGGTCAGGCGCTGTTCGGCTTCGGCAAGACGGGCAGCCGGCACGGGGCCGCCACCAACGGCAAGGCGCGCGGCTTCAACGATGCCGTCCTTAAGCGACAGGGAACCGGCAACGGCGATCACGCTCGGGGTAAAGGCCGCGCGCAGGCCGATCTTGCGGAACCCGGTCCGGGTTTCCGCATTCTGGCAGGGAATGACAACGCCCGTGAGGAGAGCGGGAGCGGAAGGGGGTACCAGCCAGTCGGCCAGCGGAACAGTCTGTGTGCCGTCTTCGGTCAGTACTTCCAGTTCGGCGCCAAGCACAAGAAGCGCGGGCAGCAGACAGCCGATGCGCCAGCCGATATTGCCGCCGAGCGTCGCACGATGGCGGATTGTGGTGGCGCCGACCCGGCGGGCGGCTTCGGCCAGAAGCGGACAACCCTCTGCAACTTCCGGTGAGGCGATGATCTCTGAGAGTGTCACATTCGCGCCGATGGTCACGGCACTGTCCGTCGCAACAATTCCGGACAGGCCATCCAGCCCGGAGATATCGATCAGCGCCGTCGGGCGCGGTTTGCCGAGCGACCATTCCGCCTGAAATGCCGAGGAACCGGCCGACAGCCGCGCTTGCGGACCGGCTTCCGCCAGCATCGTAACGGCTTGCGACGGCGTTTCTGGTTTGAAAATCCGCATGGTTGCGTCCTTATCCGGCTTCGGCGGTGGTGCCGTAACGCAGGCCCTTTTCCTTCAGCCAGCGGCGATAGGCGACGGAGGAGGAATCCGCCCGTGTCGGGATCTCGGCGCGCGGCTCCAGCGGCATCAGCAGCGGGCGTTGGTTTTCCACGATGATCCGGTCCTGCAGGAAGATCACCTGTTCGAACCGGCGCAGCTGGGTGATCGATGCCTCGTCATCGAGCAGGTACATCACCGGGGTCGCGCGGCAGAGATCTTCTTCCATCGGCTGGATGAACAGTGCGATCGCGTCCCGCCGGCCCGGCTTGGTCGGGCAGGCCCGGTAGAGCATGACAACGAAGGGCGAGGGGACCCGGTAGGTGAGTTGGGTGAATTCACCCTCAGGCCGCGTGGCCGTCATCTGAGGCTGGAAGAAACTGCAGTTGGTCGCCCAGACTTCGTCCACGTCCCGGCGGATTTCGGACTTGTACTGCGGCACTTCCGTGTGCGGTTCGGAGCCAAGAATGTCGGTGTGGACGAAGGGGAAATGCGCCATGTCGAGGAAGTTTTCCACGACACGCAGACCTGAAGCGCGCATCTTCACCCAACCACAGGGAACGTAGTGCCGGTCGGACTCATAGGCTTCCGGGATCTCGACAATACTGCGCTCCGGCGTGCCGAGCGTGGTCCAAAGGCAGCCGTATTTCTCCTTCACCGGCAGGGCGGGGCCTCGGCCGCCGTCGTCGAGGATCTCGCGCACGCAGAAGCCGTCGCCCTGCTTGGAAATTTCGATGCCCTGGCCGAGCAGACGGGTGGTGATCGGAGCGTCCGCAATCTCGGCAACCGTTTCCACGGCGTACCACTGGTCCAGGGCAACCTTGTCTGTCGTCTTGGTCATCCGTTGCTCTCCGTGTTCCATTGCACCGACTCGTTTTCGGCGAGCCATTTCGCCCGGCGTTCGAACAGCGGCGGCGCGACGGCGTGGATCTCGTCGATGATCGCGGCGAGATCGCCGGTCTTCAGTTCGCCGTTTTCGACCACGATCCGGCCGTCGATCATGGTCATGTCGACATCCGAACCGCGTACCGCATGAACGAGATTGTGTTGCAGGTTGAACCAGGGGCCGGAGCCGAACAGGGGCGTCATGCGCGGCGTGTCGGCGCGAACCGCGATGATGTCCGCGCGTTTGCCTGGCTCGATCGAGCCGATCTCGTGATCGAGGCCGACCGCCTTCGCGCCGCCGACGGTTGCCATGCGCAACACGTCCCAGCTGTCCATGGCGGCGGCATCGCGGTCCTTCAGCTTGCCGAGCAGCGAGGCGACCTTCATCTCCTCGAACATGTCGAAATTGTTGTTTTCCTTCTCGCCGTCGGTGCCGATGCCGACGGGCACACCCGCGGCCAGCATGTCGGCGATAGGCGCAATACCGCTGGCGAGCTTCATGTTGGACACCGGGTTATGGGCCACCGAAACCGTGCGCTTCGAAATCAGCTCGACTTCCGAGGGATCCAGCCAAACCGCATGGGCGATCATGGAACGCGGCGTCTCAAAGAAGCCGAGGTCCTCGAGCACAGCCATCGGCCGTTTGCCGTAGCGCTTTTCGAATTCCGCGACCTCGATTTCCGCCTCGCTGCAATGGGTGTGAAAACCGGTGTCGTGTTTCTTCGCCATGTCGATGGCGCGCTGCTGGCCGGCCTCGTTGGCGTAGAACAGATGTTCCAGCCCGACCCAGACATTGATCCGGCCGTCCGCTTTGCGGTGCCAGTCTTCGATCAGCCGCTCGTTCATGTCGAGGGTATCGAAGTAATCGTAGTCGGGATGCTCGCCCACATAGGGCACGGCGACGAGGCGGTTGCCGATGGTCTCGGCGGCCTCGGCGCTGCCGTCCATGTAGCGCCACATGTCGACGATGGTCGTCGTGCCGCCGAGCACGGATTCCGCATAGCACAGCATCGAGGCGGCTTTGGCTTCATGCGGCTGCAGCATCCGGTGCATCGGGTTGATATGCAGCGTCAGCCAGTCCCAGACCGGCAGGTGTTCGGCCGTGCCGCGCAGGAAACCGGAATGGGCATGGGTGTTGACGAGACCCGGCATCAGTACCGTGTCCGGCAGATGCTTGACCGGCGTGCCGGGATAGCGCTCGGTCAGACCTTCGAGTGTATCCACTGCCAGGATGGCGCCGCCGGCGATGGCCACCGCGCCGTCGACGAGGACGTCATTGCCGGCGTTCATGGTCAGGAGGTGGC
This sequence comes from uncultured Roseibium sp., assembly GCF_963675095.2. Classification (GTDB taxonomy): domain Bacteria; phylum Pseudomonadota; class Alphaproteobacteria; order Rhizobiales; family Stappiaceae; genus Roseibium. The sequence goes on from NZ_CAXXSJ010000036.1 coordinate 33,092, forward strand.
CGCCGGCCAGAATGAGATCGGGAGCGCTCATGCGTCCTCCTTCAGGAAATCAGCCGCACGCTCGCCGATCATGGTCACGGGCGCATGGGTGTTGCAGGTCGGAATGACGGGGATCACCGAGGCATCGGCAATGCGCAGACCGTCGATACCGCGAACCTTCAGGCGCGGATCGGTCACGGCCATCTCATCGGTGCCCATCTTGCAGGTGCCGCAGGTGTGGAAGAAGGTCGAGCAGCCGTCGCGGATAAAGTCGACCACGTCCTTGTCGCTCAGCGGCCGATCCGGAGCGGCGGTACCGGCAATCAGGTCGCGATAGGCAGGGGTGCTCGCAAGGTCCATGATCGTGTGGTAGGCGGAGACCAGTGCCTCGAGATCGGACGGCTCTGCGAGATAGTTCGGCTGCAGGTCCAGCGGTCCGCGCGGGTCTACCGAAAGCATCCGCATGTAGCCGACGCTTTTGGAATGCATCAGTCCGAAGCCGAGGGAAAAGACCTCGCCCGACAGGTCGTAGCGGGTGCGTAGCGGTGGTTCGGCACTGTTGCCCTGAACCGGGAAGGAATGCACATCCGCCTGGGCAAGACCGGGGCGGGACTTCCAGTTGAGCATGGTGCCGCCGCCATTGTCGGTTTTTGGACCGAGCGGTTTGGCGGCGCGGAAGACACAGGCCTGGATCAGCGGATGGTCCTGCAGGTTGGCGCCAACGCCGGGCAGATCCGCGACAACGGGAATGCCGAGGTTCGCCAGATCGGTCGCGTTGCCGATGCCCGAGAGCATCATCAGCCGCGGCGTGTCGATGGCGCCGGCGGCAAGCACGACCTCGCTGGTGACGCGGGTCTCGATGGTCCGGCCGTCGATCACATGACGCACCCCGACGCAGCGCCCGTTCTCGATGATGAGCCCCGTTGTCAGCGAACCGGTCACGATGGTCAGACGCGGATTGTCCAGGATCGGGAACAGATATCCGGTTGCGGAACTCCAGCGCCGGCCTTCGAAGACGTTGAAGTTGGACGGCGTCGCGCCCTCGTTGGTCGCACCGTTCGGGTCGTCGATCACCGGGATGCCGAGTTCACCCGCACCGTCCATCATCGCCTGCGCGATCGGGTGCAGGTTTTTGCTGGTGGTGATCTTCAGCGGTCCGCCGGCGCCGCGGAATTCGGTCTCTCCGCCTTCCCAGTCCTCGCAGCGCTTGAAATAAGGCAGCACGTCCTGAAACGTCCAACCGGTCGCGCCGGCCGCATCCCAGGCGTCGTAATCCAGTGGATTGCCCCGGTACCACATGAGCGCGTTGATCGCACTCGACCCGCCGAGCGCCTTGCCGCGCGGGATGCCGATGACACGGTCCTTGGCGTGCGGGGCAGGGGCGTAGTCATATCCCCAGTCGAAGCGGCTGCGGCCGAGCGGAACCCATTCGGCCGGATCGTCGATCTCCCGGATGCCGATACCGGCTTGGCCGGCCTCGATCAACAGGACGGTTGCTGGCGTTTCGTCGATCAGGCGGCGGACGACCGGGCAGCCGCCGGAACCGGCGCCGACGACGATGTAGTCATAGGCCTTTTCAAGCGGCTTGTTCGGAATGCTGACGGTGGCTGGCATGTCGGTCAATTGTGCTCGCTCGGTCCCATGATGACGATGTTCTCGGTCTTCTCCACATGGCGCACGAAGATGTACTTGTCTTCGCGTCCGTCGGAATGCTTGCGCTTGATGTCCGGCTGCACGGTGCCGGCGACCTTGGCGACGACCACGTAAGGCTCTTCGGCGGCAAGGCCGGCCTCGCAATGGGCTTCGAACTCCTCAAGGGTGCGCGCAGTGAAGGCCTTGTCGACGCCGGCGCCCCGGGCAATCGCGGCGATGTCGACGCGGCCGGAAGCGGTGTGGGTCGGCGGGCCGCCAATCGACTGGTAGCACTCGTTGTCCCAGACCACGACGAACAGGTTCTTCGGCTGTTCGTTGCCCAGCGTCGCCAGAATGCCGAGGTTGAACATCATGCCGCCGTCGGTATCCAGTGAGACAATCCGGCGATGGGGCAGGCCGGTGGCGAGCCCGAAGGCCTGCGGGGTGACGCAGCCGAGCTGCTGCTGGAACAGGCTTGCCTCGCGCATATGCGGCGCGGCGTTGTACCATTCGTCGACGCTGGCGCCGAGAGACAGGATTACCAGTTCGTCCTTCAGGCGTTTTGCCAGAACGGTCATGCAATCGTAGCGCTTCATCGAACGATACTCCCGCCGAGGGCCACCGCAGAATGGTAGTAGGCATTGTAGGACCAGTCGTAGGCATCGACGATCGACTGCTCGATCGCCTCTTCCTCGCGCACGACCCGGTAGGGGATTCGCAAGGCGTTGAGCACCGGTTCCATGGTGATGCCGTGGGGGATTGCCCACCAGTTGTTCTCGCCCAGTTCGCCGCGATAGCTCATCAGCATGATGACCGGGATGCCGGCACCGAGCCCCATGCGGGCGAGCGGTTCGACGGAGGCGCGCAGGCCGGAGTTCTCCATCACCAGTGCCGCACGTTTGCCCGACAGGAACACGCCGCCGCAGATCGCAGCCCCTTCGCCTTCATTGGTGACCTGGATGGTGCGGATGTCCGGGTCCGCGTCCAGGGCTGGATAAAGCTCCTTGAACAGCGAATCCGGGAGATAGCACACGGTGCTGACCCCGGCGCGCTTCAGCCCTTTGATGACCGCATCAACCGCGCTCTGCTTCATGCGTCTAAGTCTCCGTTCCTGCCGTCATTCGGCGTCCTGCGGCATGGTCGCAAGCGGGACTTGTTTCGAATAGGTGGAGAATTTTGATTGCTGTGTTGTTCCTCATGCAACATCTTTATCAGGCCGCCCTCAGGTCTTCAGCTGTTCGAAACATTGGGAGAGATTTGTCGCGAATGCGGAGGCCGCATCGGAGATTTCAGACTTGGCCCGCGACATCAGCATCAATCGGCGCGGCTGCAGTTTCGGGTCGCGCAGCGGGATAAAACAAAGATCCCCGGTGGCGATTTCCCGTTCCACGCCAACCTGGGTCTGCATGATGGCGCCGAGCCCGCGCCGGGCGAGGTCGATCATCAGTCCGATGGAGTTGGTACGGGTGCGGCGGGAGAACTCGACCACGCTGCCGGAAAACATCTCCTCCACGGGCATGGACAGCGAGAGACTTGTGTCCGACAGGATCAGGCGCTCGCCCGAAATGTCGAACGTCCGCAGTTCGTCCCGTTCGGCAAGAGGATTGTCAGGCGGAACGACCAGGCCGAGGGGCAGGGGGATCGACGTCAGCCGGCGCGCGTTGCGCGGTACGCGGACGTCGAAGGCAATGCCGAGGTCACAGCTACCGTCGCTGACCGCGTTGGCTGCCTCCTGGGAACTGGTGACCTTGACGTCGACGGTGATCTCCGGGTGGCGCTTCCAGAATGCCTCGAGTGCCTCCGGCAGAAGACCGCGGGCGACGCTTTCGATCGTTGCGACGGTCACTGTGCCCCGGCGCAGGCCGCTCAGGTCGTTGATCTCGGTGACCGCCTTGTTCAGGTCCACGTAGCTTTCGCGCACATGATAAAGCAGCAGCTCTCCGGCACTGGTCAGCCGCAGGCGCTGGCGCACCCGCTCGAACAGCGGCGTTCCCAGTTCGTCTTCTAGCTGCTTGATCACCCGGCTGATAGAGGAGGGGGCGATGTTGAGCACCTTCGATGCCTGCCGGATCGACCCGAGCCGGGCGACAAGCTGAAAGTAATGCGTTCGCGTCGCGATCAGGCCGAGCCGGTAGGGATCCATCAGAGCGCTCCCGATGGCCGGTTTTTAGTCAACTGAGCGGGGATGCACCGGGTGCTCATGTCCGCCTCAATGGTACTCGGGAATGCCCGGCATGGTGATGAACCCGTCCAGTTTCCGGACCGCTCGCGCCCAGCGGCGCAGGGCCGGGAAGGCGTCATGGTCGATGTTGAAGTCCCGGCTGAGGGCGAAGGACGGGAACAACGCGATATCGGCAATGGTCGCGGTCGCACCTGCGAAAAACTCCAGCCCGTCGAAATGCTGGTGGGTCATGTGGTCGTCCATGATCCGCAGCGCCTCGCGGGCGGCGTCACGCAGAGCATCGATGTCGCCGGGCGCATCCATCATGGCCGTAGCGCGGGCATCGACGGCGGCATCGAGTTCACGGGCGGAAAAGGTCAGCCACATCATGACCTTGCCGAAGGTGTCGGGATCGTCCGGCAGGAAGCGGCGGTCCGGATCGTAGGCGCGGGCGAGCCAGGAGAGGATCGCTTCCGCCTCGTAGAGCACGAGGTCGTCCTGCTTGAGGATCGGCAGGGAGCCGGAGGGGCTCATCGCACGGATTGCTGGCGAGAGATGCTCGCGGCCGGGCACCACGTCGACGGCCACCAGCTTTGCCTCCGTGCCCACGCAGGACATCATCAGGCGAACCTTGTAGCAGTTCTCGTCGAGGTCGTAATTGTAGAGGGTCGGCGTGCTCATGCTGCAATCTCCGTGGTTGCGCTTGCCTTGGCCACGGCTTCCGCGTCCCGGCGCAGTTGCTCCGCCCAGAGCGAAAGCGGCTTCAGTTTCGATGCATCCAGTTCGCCCAGGGCGACCAGATGGAGCGCGCTCTCGCCGTCTGCGATGGCTTGAACACCTGCGATCAGTTTGATGTCGCCGAGCGTGATGTCTACGATCCGGTCCGTCTTTGCGGCCACGTCCGGTGTGGTCTCCCCGAACGTCGTCTTCGCGATCTGCGCGACCATCAGCGGCGCGGGGCAATCGGCAAAGATGCTCCGCAGGGGCGTGATCTCGGACGGAAGATCGGGGGCGGGCGGCGTGGCGCTGTCTTCACCATTGAAGCAGCCCCAGATCATGCCGCCGGCCTCGATGGTCGCAAAGCGCGGTATCTTGATCGTCTGGGGGACTTCCAGGTCCGGGTGCGCGGGAATGTACTGGCATTGCCCGGCCGTATCATATTGCCAGCCGTGGTAGAGGCAGGCGATGTGATCGCCGCGCACGAAGCCGAAGCTCATCTTCATGCCTCGGTGGGGGCAACGGTCGTCCCAGGCATGCACGGCGCCCTTGCTGTCGCGCCAGACCACGAATTCCTCGCCTAAGACCCGGGTGCCGGCCGATGTTCCCGCCGCGATGTCGCGGGAAAGGGCAAGCGGATACCAGTCCTGCAAGCTCATTGTCCTGTCCTCTCGTTTCTGGATTCAAAAAGGGCGGCGGGCGCGGGCGAGCGCTCGACGTCGAGCACGATGCAATCATGGGGCCCAAGGCTGCAGGCCATGTCGAACGCGTCGACAAGGTCCACCTGTCCATCGACCGCAACCGCAACGGAACTGTCGTCGCTGGCAAGCACGGCCAGCGGAAGGTCGAGCTTTGCGGCGCGATGGCGCGCGAAGGCGACGAAGCTGTCGGGAACGATCCTTCCACTGAATGTGAAGATGACCCGCTCGCGTTTCACGCCCTTGCTCCCTTCCGCCATTTGGCCCTCGGTGCCGCCTGTTTTGAAGGCGGTTGCCTAAAAAACAATCAGCGCCTTATTGATGTGCAAATTTTCCGTTCAGGCGTTGATAGAGCCGTTCTTTCGAGGGTGTCAAGTGTTGCGTCTGCGGCATCATGGTCGTCGGAAAATTTGCACTATTCAGAACAAGTCCTTTTTGGAACGGTTTCCTGAGATTGCTGGATATGAACCGGTTAAAGGCAGAAAACAGGCCGGTTTTTGCGGGGTGTCCGGAACGGCTGCAGGCTTTGCGAACGCCGTCGGCGAACCCCGAAAAGACTTGGTTTGAGGTGCCGCAGCATCGCCGCAGGCGGGCGAGGGGCAACCGATTTGCTGCCGTCCGTCAATTGGCACGGATCGTGCTGTGTTCGTCCCCGGCGATCATTCGGCCAGAGTTTCGACTGGGGGCCGATAGCTTTCCAATTCGCAGCCCCTAACGGGCCATTTGAGAATAAAGGGACATGAGCATGAACAGCATTCGCAATCTTTCACGGCGCGGCTTTTTGAATATGACCGCCGTGGCCGGTTCTTCGTTGCTTCTGCCAAAGGGAATGCTGACATCAGCCCTTGCGGCGGAACCTCTTCCGGCGGTTGCCGAAGAAGATGCCGTCATCGGCTTCGGCCATGTCGGCCCGATCACGGATGAAGGCTGGACCTGGACGCACCACCAGGGCCTTCTTGCCGTCAAGAAAGCCTACCCGAAGCTTGCCAAGATCCTCGAAGTCGAGAACGTGCCTTACTCCGCCGACGCGACGCGCACCTATCGCCAGTTCGTGTCCGAAGGCGCCAACATGATCTTCGACACGTCGTCGACGGGCGACTTCCTGCACCAGGTCGTCAAGCGCGCTCCGGAAGTGGCCTTCATGGAATGTAACGGCCACGCCCTCATGGATAACCTGGGCTGGTACTACCTGGCGCACTGGTATCCGACCTATGTCATCGGCGTTGCCGCCGGCCACCTGTCCAAGACCGGCAAGCTCGGCTACGTGGCGTCCTTCCCGGTCGCATCCGTTTATGCCTCGACCAACGCCTTCCTGATGGGCGCACGCACGGTCAATCCGGATGCCACCCTGCAGACCATCGTCATCAACTCCTGGTTCGACCCGCAGGCCGCCACCCAGGCCGGCACCGCGCTGGTCGACAACGGCTGTGACTTCCTGTTCGGCATCATGGACGAGGCCGGCTACCTGCAGGTTGCCGAAAAGCGCGGCGTCTGGGCGGCCATGTGGAACACCGACATCCGCCGTTACGGCCCGAACGCCTATGTCTCCTCCGTCGTCTGCGACTGGAACGACTTCTACGTCGACCAGGTCGGCAAGCGTCTGGCAGGCACCTGGACATCCAGCGAAAACATCCTGCCCATGGGCGGTGGCATCGACCGTGACGCCTGGGGTCAGAACGTTCCGGAAGAAGTCGGCAAGGCCGCCGACGAAGTCCGTACCAAGATCATGGGCGGATGGTCGCCGTTCGTGGGTGAGCTGAAGGACAAGGACGGCAAGGTCCGCGTCGAGGAAGGTCAGAAGATGACCGAGATGGAACTCTACAACTGGGATTGGTCCGTCGAGGGCGTTCAAGGCCTCGAGAGCTGACCGGTTTCCCCAACCACTTTCCGGGCGGCACCTGGTGCCGCCCGGATGTTCCCGCCTTGACACGTTCCCCAAGTCCAAAGCGCTGATGACCGACGCCGAACACAGTTTCACTCCCCCGCCAGGAACCGCACCGATCGTCCGGCTGCAGGGCATTGCCAAGTATTTTCCCGGCGTCATCGCCAACGAGAATGTCGACCTTGAGGTCATGCCGGGCGAGATTCATGCCCTGCTCGGCGAGAACGGCGCCGGCAAGTCGACCCTGATGAACATCCTGACCGGCATCTACCAGGCGGATGCGGGGGAAATCCTCATCGACGGCTACCGCCGCGAATTCGCGACCCCCTTGCAGGCGATCGCGGCCGGCATCGGCATGGTCCATCAGCATTTCAAGCTGGTGCAGGCTTTCACGGTCGCGGAAAACATTCACCTCGGCTGGGACGAGACGCCGAAGCGGGCGTCGAAATCCGTGCTGGAAAGCCGCACGGCCGAACTTGCAAAACGTTTCAATCTGGAAATCCGCCCCGGCGCCACGGTCAGCGACTTGTCGACCGGCGAGCAGCAGCGCGTCGAAATCCTGCGCGTGCTTGCCCGAAAAGCACGCCTGTTGATCCTTGACGAGCCGACGGCAGTGCTGACGCCGGCCGAGGCGCGGGAACTCTTCAGGGCGCTGCGCGACTTTGTGGCCGACGGCAACGCGGTGATCTTCATCAGCCACAAGCTCGATGAGGTCATGGAAATCTCCGATCGCATCTCGATCCTGCGCGGCGGGCGCAAGATCGCCACGAAACAGACCTCCGAGTGCAACGCCCATATGCTGGCGAACCTGATGGTTGGCCGCGAGATCGTGCTTGACGACATGCGCGCCCGCGCGCCGGGCGCGGCTCCGGTATCCAAGGAACCGGTGCTGGTTCTGAACAAGGTCAGCGTCACTGATGAGGCCGGCGGCAAGGCGCTCGACGACATCAACCTGCAACTGCGGGCTGGCGAAATTCTCGGCATTGCCGGCGTGGCCGGTAACGGCCAGCGCGAACTCAGCCAGGTCCTGACCGGCGTCCGCTCTGCTTCTTCCGGCGAGGTCATCGTCGACGGTCAGTCGATGAAGGGTGCGAATGCGGCCGCCTTCGCCGCCTTCGGCATCGGCCATATTCCCGAAGACCGGTTGCATAGCGGTCTGGCTCCCGCGCTCAGCATCACCGCCAATGCGGTCATGCGCGAATACGGCAGGGCGCCCGTATCTCCCCACGGCATCTACAATCCGCGCGGCGCGCTGACGCTGGCCAAGGAAATCGCCGAGGCTGCCGATGTGGCGATCCCCGATTTCGGCATGCCGGTACGCAACCTGTCCGGCGGCAACCAGCAGCGTCTGGTGGCGCGCCGGGAAATGCGCATCGCCGACAAGGTCCTTGTTGCTGCCTATCCGAGCCGCGGGCTCGATGTGGGCGCCATCAACACCATGCTGCGCTACATCGTCGAACTGCGCGACGCAGGTGCAGGCATCGTGCTGATCTCCGAGGAACTGGAGGAGCTGCTCAATCTTTCCGACCGCATCGCGGTCCTTTATGAAGGCCGGATCATGGGCACTGTGGAGAACGACAATCTCGACATCGAGGAAATCGGGCTCCTGATGGGTGGGCGCACCAAGGCGAAGGAGGTCGCGTGATGTTCGGATCTCTTCGTCTTCAACGCATGCCGTCCGCCCATCCGGGCATCGCTTTGGCAGCACGCGTGGCGGCCCTGGTCATCGCCCTTGTCGTCGCCGGGATCGGCGTTGCGGTTGCCGGCATGAACCCGTTCGAACTGGGCGGCCGTGTGCTGTCCTCATCCTTCGGTTCAACCTTCGGTCTGGAGGATCTGGGCGTGCTGGTCATTCCGCTGATCCTGACCGGCTTGGCAGTCGCCGTCGGCCAGCAGGTCGGCGCCTGGAACATCGGGGCGGAAGGCCAGTTCTATGCCGGCGCCTTCGCCGCCACCGCTGTCGGCCTGTTCGTGCCGGGGCCGGAACCGCTGATCCTGATCCTGATGTTCGTCGCGGGCCTCGTCGGCGGAGCCGTCTGGATCCTGGTTCCGACGCTTGCGCGCGCCTATGCCAACGTCAACGAACTGATCACCACGCTGCTTCTGAACTTCGTCGCCACGCTGCTGGTCTATTATGTCGCCACCGGCCCGTGGCGCGACCGCAGCGGCATGGCGAATTCGGCGACACCGCCGCTGTCGGCGGAAGTCCCGTCCTTCTGGGGCATCGTCCATTGGGGCTTTCCGATCGCGATCGGGCTGGCCATTCTGGTTGCCGCCGTGCTGGCCTTTTCCAAATGGGGCTACGAGGTGCGTCTCGTGGGCTCCAACCCGTCGGCGGCCAAATATGTCGGCATTCCGGTGCGCAAGCACCTGATCACCGTCATGCTGCTCTCCGGCGCCATCGCCGGGCTCGCCGGCATGCTGGAAATCGCCGGAACCGTGCACCGGCTCCAGGGCGGCATTTCCAACAATTTCGGCTATCTCGGCATCATGGTCGCCGTGCTGGCGCGCGGATCGCCCATCGGGGTGATCTTCTCCGGTGCGCTGATGGCGCTGATCCTGAATTCCGGGATCATCCTGCAGACGCAGGGGTTGACCACCTCGATCGTGCTGGCCATTACCGGCTTCATTCTGTTCCTGACGGCCATCGGCGACGAGCTGTCCTACTACCGCGTGATCCGCGAGAAAGCGTGAAGGTGTCTATCCGATGGATCTTCTGACGGGTCTTCTGACGACTGCATTCCTGGCCGGCGGCGTGCTGGCGCTCGCCGCCCTCGGCGAGGTGCTGGCCGAACGGGTCGGTGTGGTCAATCTCGGCGTGGAAGGACTGATGGCCATGGGCGCGATCACCGGCATCGCCACGGTGACGGCGGTGCCGTCGCCCATGCTCGGTTTCCTGGCGGCGCTTGCCGTCGGTGCGCTGTTCGGCGCGGTCTTTGCCTTCGCCACCGTGATCGTGCGCGCCAACCAGGTCCTGTGCGGTCTGGCGCTGACGCTGATCGGCTCCGGGCTCGCCTCGAGCA
>NZ_CAXXSJ010000037.1:0-103159 GCF_963675095.2 uncultured Roseibium sp.
GTTTGTGACAGCGGTCGAGGAAGCGAACATGACCGGGCCCCCGAAAGGAGGCCAAAGGCCGACCCAGCGGGACAAAAAAACAGAAAATCCTGACCACGAAAACAAATTCAAAATAACCCGGCTCCATGCCGGGTTTTGGCGTTTGAGGAAGACAAAGTAATGCCGCTCAGGGATCGCTGGTTTCCACTAAGCGAGTATCCAGCGGGAGTCGTTTCAGTTCGGAGCACAGCCGTTGCCAGGCATCGTCATCTTCGGCGAGGTCGCGAGGCCGGGTGATGCACAAGGTGACGGAGCCGGCCGTGGTGAGTGTCGCCTCGATTCCGGCATCCATATTCTCCTGGCGGCACAGGGATTCAATGACATGTCGGGCGGCTTCGGCCCGTAAAGCGGGCTTGAAAATCTTGCCCACGGCCGTGGTCGGCAATTCTTTCAAGGTTAGAACGTGGGCCGGGGCCGCCGGCCGTTCGGCAACCCGTTGCCGCGCCCAATCTATCAAGTCGTTTTCGTCCACTTTTGCTCCGGGACGCAGGGTGACGAAAGCCATCGGCAGTTCGCCCGCATAGGCGTCCGGGCAGCCGACCGCGGCGGCAAGCAGCACATCCGGATGGCTTTCCAGGGCCTCTTCGATCACCGCCGGTTCGATATTGTGGCCACCGCGAATGATCACGTCCTTGCTGCGCCCGGCGAGCCAGACATAACCTTCGCTATCCATGCGGGCGAGATCCCCGGTGATCAGCCAGCCATCATCCGTAAAAAGCTCTGCATTGCGTTTCGGGTCGGTGTAGCCGGGCCCGACATTCGGGCCCCGAAGGACGAGAGCCCCGGCTTCACCCGGAGCGCAGTCGCGCGCGATATGCAAGCCGTCCAGGACGACGGTTTTGAGATCCTGATAGGGGAAGCGCAGGCCAACGGAGCCAATGCGTTGTTCTCCGCGTGCCGGATTCATTGTCGACAGGGCGGTTGCTTCCGAGAGGCCGTAGGCTTCCAGTATTCTGACCCCTGTTGCGGCTTCCACCCGGCGGAACATTTCGACGGACATCGGGGCACCACCGCATAGAGCAAAACGCAGGGTGCTGATTTTGGCAGAGCCGATCGGAACGTCCATCAGGGCGGACAGGACGGTCGGGACGACACCCATGATCGTGCCCCCGACGGCCTCCACTATGTCCCAGAAACGGCCGAGCATGTCTCGATCCCGATAGCCCAGCGGCGACAGGAGTACCATTTCGGCGCCCGCCATCAGTGACGCCAGGCCGGTCATGATTACGGCGTTGACATGAAACATCGGCAGGCCGACCAGGATCACATCGTCAGGGCTCAGTTCCGCGGCGACGGTACAGCCCCAGGCGTCGAAAATTTCATTGCCATGGGAATGGCGTGCGAACTTTGGAAGCCCGGTGGTACCGCCGGTGTGAAAATAGGCGCATACGGCATCAGGATCGCGAGCAAGCGGAAAGTCCAGCGCATCTTCCCTCAGTCCATCGATAAGGGGGGCCAGGCCCGGGACCGGTTCGATGATCAGAAGCTCCGGCGGTGTTTCGAGGCGCTCAAGGGCCCGCTTTGCAGCGGGCAAGGTGCCGCCGCCCTTCCCGTCATCATAGGCGACCAGTATCCGGCTGTTCGCGGCCTGCAACAGATGCGCGACATGCTCATCGGCCAGAATTGGATTGATGGCGTTGACGGCACCGGCGGCCTGGGCCGCCCAGATCACCGCCTGGGTTTCCGGCAGGTTGGGCAGCATGTAGGATACCGGCCGATCGACGGAGACGCCGGCCGCGTGAAAGCGGTTGGCCAGCTGCGTGACCGTCGTGGCCAGCTTCCTGAAGGACCACGAGACGGTTCGCCCGTTCGGATCGCCGTCAATCAGGAGCCGGATGGCGGTCCGGTCCTCGAAGCGGGCGGCGGCATCGGAAAGGACGTCATAGGTCGACCGGTAGCCGTAGCGCTCGTCCAGCGGAACACGTTCGATCGCCTTGATATCGGCGATCCCCGCAATACCGCGCGGCTGGTCCGGAGCAAGGGTCGGCCGATCGCTCACGACGCACCCCTGACCCGGTTGACGACTTTGATGAAGACGCCGGCGACGCCTTCGCGGAAGAGGAGAACGCAGGCCATGAAGGTGATGCCCTGGATAATCGTGACCCAGGCGCCGAACGAGGCTAGGTAATGCTGCATAACGATCACGATCAGGGCGCCGAGGGCCGGGCCCCATACCGTGGCCACGCCGCCGAGAAGGGCCATCAGCACGACTTCCCCGGAAAGATGCCAGGTGATGTCGCTCAAGGTGGCGATCCGGAAGACAAAGACCTTGGTCGCGCCGGCCATGCCGCTCAGTGCGGCGGAGAGGACAAATGCGATCAGCTTGTGGCGATCGATGTCGTAGCCGAGCGATGTGGCCCGCGGTTCATTGTCCCGAATGGCCTTGAGCACCTGACCGAAGGGGGAATGAACCACCCGATCGATGATCAGCATTCCGCCGACGGCAATTATGGCGATGACCGCATAGAGGACCCTATCGTTCTCCAGATCGATCAGACCGAACAGCAGTCCCCGCGGGATCGACTGAATGCCATCTTCGCCGTGGGTGAAGGGGGCCTGCAAGGCGAAGAAATAGACCATCTGGCTGAGCGCCAGTGTGATCATGGCGAAGTAGATGCCCTGACGGCGAATGGCGAGAAGGCCGAAGACCAGGCCCAGAGCCGCGCCACCGGCGGTGCCCAGGAGGACGGACACTTCGAACGGAAGTCCCCAGACCTTTGCGGAGTGCCCGGCGATATAGGCGGCCATGCCGAAAAAGGCCGCATGGCCGAAGGACAACAGGCCGCCGAAACCGAGCATCAGGTTGAACGCGCAGGCAAACAGCATGAACAGCAGCGCGTTCATCAGGAACACGGGATAGAGGATGAACGGCGCCGCGGCGAGCACCGCGCAGGCGACGATCAGAAGCGCCAGTTTGGCAGTGCTGGTCGTGGGCGGTGTGGCGCCGAGCGCGGGAGCGGATGCATTCGGGCTCATGTTATGCCTTTCCGAACAGACCGGCCGGTTTCATCAGCAAAACCAGGGCCATGACCACGAAGATGACGGTGGTGGACGCTTCCGGGTAGAACACCTTGGTCAGGCCTTCGACTACGCCGAGCAGGAAGCCGGTGAAGATCGCGCCGCCAATTGATCCCATGCCGCCGATGACGACGACGGCGAAGACCACGATCATGAGATCCGCGCCCATGGTCGGTTTGACCTGATAGATCGGGGCGGCCAGCACGCCGGCGAGGCCGGCGAGGCCGACGCCGAAGCCGTAGGTGAGGGTCACCATCCGCGGGACATTGACGCCGAATGTCTGCAGAAGAGGAGCGTTTTCGGTCGCCGCCCGCAGATAGGACCCGAGACGGGTGCGTTCGAGCAGGAACCAGGTGAGCAGACAGACGACGATCGAGGCAACCACCACCCAGCCGCGATAGATCGGCAGAAACATCAGGCCGAGGTTCTGGACACCCGTAAGTTCGGCAGGAATCGGATAGGGATGTGCCGTGGAGCCGAAAAACTCTCGAAACAGGCCTTCAAGCACCAGCGCCAGGCCGAATGTGAACAGCAGGCTGTACAGGTGGTCGAGCTCGTACAGCCGACGGATAAACAGGACTTCGATGGCGATCCCGAGCGCGCCAACGACGATCGGCGCGACGATCAACGCTCCCCAGTAGCCGATGCCGGAATACTGCAGGATGAGCCAGGCCACGAAGGCCCCGATCATGTAGAGGGCGCCGTGGGCAAAGTTGATGATCCGCAACAGCCCGAATATCAGCGCCAAGCCGAGGCTGAGCATGGCATAGAAGGCGCCGTTGATCAGGCCGAGCATCACCTGACCGAAGAACGCCTGCGGTGGAATACCGATGAGTTCGAACATGGTTCTCTCCGTCAGACGCCGAGGAGCTGTTGAATGTGGGATTGGCGGGAAGTGACTTCGGCAGCCGTCAGGCTGTCGATGACCTGGCCGTGTTCCACGACATAGTGACGGTCTGCCACGGTGGAGGCGAAGCGGAAGTTCTGTTCCACCAGAAGGATCGTATAGCCCCGATCCCGCAGTTTCGAGATGATCTCGCCGATCTGCTGGACGATGACCGGAGCGAGGCCCTCCGTCGGTTCATCGAGCAGCAACAGGCGCGCGCCTGTCCGCAAGATGCGCGCGATGGCCAGCATCTGCTGTTCGCCGCCGGACAGATTGGTTCCCTTGCTTCGGGCCCGCTCGCGCAGACGGGGAAACAGCTCGAGAACCTGTTCCGTCGTCAGGCCGCCGGACCGGATGACCGGTGGTAGCAGCAGATTTTCCATCACGGACAGGCCGCCATAAATTCCCCGCTCCTCCGGGCAGTAGCCAAGGCCGAGCCGGCCGATGTGATGCGGCGCAAGGCTGATCGTTTCGGAGCCCTCGAAATCGATTGAACCCGATCGTTTTGAGAGCAGCCCGGTGATGGCCTTCATGGTCGATGTCTTGCCCGCACCGTTGCGGCCGAGCAGCGTAACGACTTCGCCTTCGTTCACATCGAAGGCCATGCCGAACAGAACCTGTGTGTCGCCGTAACCGCCGGTGAGGTTACGGACGGACAGGAGAGGAGAAGATGTCATGATGTGCCCTGGTCCCCCGTCCCGAGATAGGCTTCGATCACGCGCTGATCGGAAGACACCTGCTGATAGGACCCTTCGGCCAGCAGCGCCCCGTGCTGGAGGACGGTGATGTGGTCCGACAGTTCGGAAACCACGTTGAGATTGTGTTCCACCATCAGCACCGTCCTTCCGTCCGCGACGCGGCGGATCAGCTTTGCGATGCGGTCGATGTCTTCGCCGCCCATGCCGGCCATGGGTTCGTCCAGGAGCAGAACCTTCGGATCGAGGGCCAGTGTCGTTGCGAATTCCAGGGCGCGTTTGCGGCCATAGGACAGGGAACCAGCGGTCTCTTGGGCAAACTCGGCGAGCCCGACATCCTCGAGAAGCTCCAGGGCCCGTTCGTTCAGGACGTTCAAGACGCTCTGGTGGCGCCAGAACTGGGTCGACCACCCCTTGGTCCGCTGCAGCGCGACCCGCACATTTTCAAGAACGGAGAGATGCGGAAACACGGCCGAGATCTGGAAGGACCGGACCATGCCCATGCGGGCAATACGCGCGGGAGACAGGCGTGTGATATCCTGACCATCGTACAGGATCTGTCCGGCCGTCGGCTGATGGAACTTGGTGATCAGATTGAAACACGTGCTCTTGCCGGCGCCATTCGGGCCGATCAGAGCATGGATGGTTCCCCGCCGCACCTGAAGGTCCAGGTGATGCACGGCGATGAAGCCGCCGAATGACTTGGTCAATCCGCGCGTCTCAATGACGACGTCGTTTAGCTGCGACAAAGATCCCTCCCTGATCCAGTCTCACCGTTCAGCGCGATTTTTTTGTCAGTCGCTGACGGGTCGCAAATTTTCTGTCGCAGACAATAACTAAACGATCGGTAAGTTGTCTATAGGCTTCGATCGAATTTGGTCAGTGGCCGAATTTCGGCTTGCGCCGTTCGCGGAAGGCCGCGACCCCTTCTTCGAAATCGGCGGAGCGGGAAACGTCGGCAAAACAGGCGGCTTCGGCGTCAAGGTGCGGATCAAGCGGGGTGTTCCAGGCCGCTCTGAGAAGCTTCTTTGTCCTGTGTTGTGCGGAGCGCGGCCCGGCGGCCAGCCTGGCTGCCAGGGCTTCGGCTTCGGCAAGGGCTTCGCCTTTTGGGCACATTTTGTTGAGAAGGCCCCAGTCCAGGGCAGTTTGGGCGTCGAAGCGGTCCTGCAACAGCGCGATGCCAAAGGCGCGTTTCGATCCGAGGAGGCGCGTGAGCATCCACGTGGCACCACCGTCCGGTGAGGCGCCGATCCCGAGATGTGCCAGCATGAACGATGCATCGTTCGCAGCGACGGCAAGATCGCAGGCCATCATCAGGCTCAGGCCATATCCCACGCACGGCCCCTCGACGGCGGCAATCACCGGCTGGGGCAGAGCATGCAGAGCCCGAATGGCATTGCTGGCCTTGTCGATCAATCGCCTGGCCTGATCCGTGCGCTTGTCTCCTTCCCGGGATAGGAGGGTGTCGAACATGGAAATGTCGCCTCCTGCCATGAAGGCACTGCCGGCGCCGGTGATGACGACGGCGCGAATGGCAGGATCCTGCGCGATGTCTTGGAGCGCATCGGTCAGAGCTTTGGTTACGGTCTCGTCAAGCGCATTCCGGCGATCCGGGCGGTTGATCGTCAGGACGATATAGCCCGGTTTTCGCTCGATCAGCAGTGAGTCAGTCATGAGTCAGGCGTGGTCGGATCGGAGGGAAGCGCGAAGGGTGTGAGTTGCGGCTGAGAGATATCCGTCGGGAGGCTGGAGACCGGGTTTGAGGCCAGGCTTCGCGCGAGGATGGCGCTGATCCCGTCGGCGATCTGGTAGGCGTTCCAGGAGCCGCCGGGCTGATACCACTTGGTGACCCAGTTCATGGCGCCGACCACGACGAAGGTGGCGGCTTTCGTATCGCAGGGGATGATCGACCCGTCATCGACGCCGCTCTGAATCAATTCCCTGAGCCCGTATTCAAGTTTGCGCCGGCGGTCGATGACTTCCTTTGCGTGATCTTCGCGAAGCGCATCGTCCTCCAGAAGGATCAGGCAGGCGGTTGGCGAAGCGCAGATGGCGCTCAGGTAGTGATAAACAAGCAGTCGCAGGCGCTCGATTCCGGTGCGGCCTTCCTCGATTGCCTGTGCCGTCGCCTTGTCGGCGGCATCAAGCGAGATCATGTGCAGTTGGTAGAGCAGGTCCTGCTTGTTGGGGACGTGATGATAGAGCGCTGCCTTGGTAACCCCGAGGCGCGTGGCGAGATCCTGGATGGACGTGCCGTGAAATCCGCGATCGTTGAAAAGACGGGCCGCCGTTTCCAGAAGGTCCTTTCTGTTGATCCCCTTTGACCGGCCATTCGCTTTGGGTCGGCCGATCGGTCTTTTATTTTGAGTGGTGCTCACGCAGCGTCTCCCAATCAGTGGTGGTGCGAATAGTAGAGTGGAATGGCAATCGGCGCAACAAAACTAAACGATCGTTAAATTTATCTGGACATCTAAACGATCGTTCAATAACTTCCTCCGAAGATCGCCGGAAAGCGGACAGAGCGCTGAACTGGGAGGAGACGCCGCTTATGACGAACGGATTGATGATGGCGTCACAGCTGACTGTGACTTCGATCCTGCGCCACGCACAGAAATTCCATCCGCATGCGGAAATCGTGTCGCGGTTGGCCTCCAATGAAATCCACCGCTACACCTATGCCGATTTCGGCAGGCGTGTGCATCAGCTTGCGAATGCGCTGGTGGACATGGGCGTGCGTCCGGGCGACCGGGTGGCCACGTTGGCATGGAACGGCTATCGTCATATGGAGATCTATTACGCGGTCTCCTGCCTTGGTGCGATCTGCCACACCATCAATCCGCGCCTTTTCCAGGAACAGCTCAGCTACATCGCAAATCACGCCGAAGACACGCATCTTTTCTTTGACCTGCATTTTGCCAAACTGGTCGAAGGCCTCGCGGGTGATTTGAAGACCGTGCGCGGCTATGTGGCCTTGTGTGAAGCCGATGAGCTGCCGGATGTCGAGCTCCCGAACCTGACGGCTTATGAAACGCTCATTGCCGACAAGTCCGACCGGTTCGACTGGCCCGAACTGGACGAGTGGACCGCAAGTGCCCTGTGTTACACCTCGGGCACGACCGGCAATCCCAAGGGCGTGCTCTATAATCACCGGTCCACCGTCATTCACGCGTTGAGCGTCAGCGGCGGGGACTGGCTGGCCATTCGGGCACGGGATGCCATTCTCCCGGTTGTTCCGATGTTCCATGCCAATGCCTGGGGCATTCCCTATGCCGGCCTGATGAACGGTGCCAAGCTGGTCCTGCCCGGGCACGCCATGGATGGCCGCAGCCTTGCCGAGCTGGTTATCGGCGAAGGCGTGACGCTGATGGCCGGCGTGCCGACGGTCTGGCTCGAATTGCTGCGGCATCTGCGCGAAACCGGGCAGCGGCTCGACAGGGTCGAGCGGATGATGGTGGGCGGTTCCGCCGCGCCTTACGCGATGATCAAGGCCTTCGAGGAAGATCACGATGTTCGCGTCGTTCACGGTTGGGGCATGACCGAACTCAGTCCCGTCGGAACGCTCGGTGCTTTGAAGGGGAACGAAGTCACGCTGCCCGCGGAAGAGCGCTACAAGATCCAGTCCCTGCAGGGCCGCCCGCTTTATGGCGTGGAGCTTCGCATCGTGGATGCGGAGGGTAAGGCCTTGCCGCATGACGGGGTGTCGTCGGGGATCCTGCAGGTCCGCGGGCCCTGGGTTGCCAGCGGATATTACAAGGGCGATGCGCCCGAGCAATTCACCGAGGACGGCTGGTTCTCGACCGGCGATCTCGCCGCCCTCGATGAAGAAGGGCATTTGCGGATCACGGACAGGACCAAGGATGTCATCAAGTCCGGCGGCGAATGGATCAGTTCCATCGATATTGAAAACGTGGCGGTCGGACACCCGAAAGTCGCCGAGGTCGCCTGCATTGCCGTGCCTCACAGCAAATGGGGCGAACGGCCGATGATCTGCGTCGTGCCGCAGGACGGCGAAGAGGTCGATCCGGCCGAAGTGCTCGCGATGTACGACGGCAAGGTCGCGAAATGGTGGATCCCCGATCACGTCGAAGTGGTTGAGAGCCTGCCCCACACAGCGACCGGAAAACTCTCAAAGCTGACCCTGCGGGAGCGTTTCGCCGACTTCCGGCTGCCGACAGACCAATAGGGCAGGCGCCGCACAGGCGCCGGTTCCAAAACTTTCAAATATGACATCGACAGGAGTTTACTGATGCGATCCGCGGTGATTGTTGCCACTGCCCGTACGCCCATTGGCAAGGCTTTTCGAGGAGCCTTTAACGATACGCATTCCGCGACGATGGGTGGGCATGCCATTCAACATGCGGTCGAACGGGCCGGCGTCGAAGGCGGCGAAATCGAGGATGTCCTCCTGGGTTGCGCCCAGCCCGAAGGCGCCAATGGCGGCAATATCGCCCGTCAGGCAGCACTCCGTGCCGGCATTCCGGTCGATGCGGCAGCCGCCACCGTAAACCGCTTCTGCTCTTCCGGCCTGGAGGCGCTGGCGCTCGGGGCACACCGCGTCATTGTCGACCAGGCTCCGATCGTCGTCGCCGGTGGCGTTGAAAGCGTGTCTCTGGTCGCGCCTCATCTCAACATGAAACATTTCCACGATCCCTGGCTGAAGGAACACCGGCCGGACATCTGGATTCCGATGATCGACACGGCTGAGAATGTCGCCGAACGCTATGGCGTCAGTCGGGAGGCGCAGGACGAATATGCGCTTTCCAGCCAGCAGCGGACCGCCGCCGGGCAGGCTGCGGGTGCCTTCGATGACGAGATCGTGCCGATTACGGTGACGAAGATCGTCACCGACAAGGCAACGGGCGAGAGTCACCACGAGGAAGTGACCCTTGCCGCCGACGAGGGAAACCGCCCGTCGACGACGCTTGAAAGCCTCGCAGGCCTTAACCCGGCTGTCGAACACGGCAAGACCATCACGGCCGGCAACGCCAGCCAGCTGTCCGATGGCGCCTCGGCTTGTGTCCTGATGGAGGAGGTCGAAGCCTCCCGCCGCGGATTGACGCCCCTTGGCCGGTTTGCCGGTTACGCGGTTGCCGGGTGTGAGCCGGATGAAATGGGCATCGGTCCGGTGTTCGCGGTTCCGCGCCTGCTTCAGCGTCACGGCCTGACGGTGGATGACATCGATCTTTGGGAACTGAACGAGGCTTTTGCTTCGCAGACCGTGTACTGCCGCGATCGTCTGGGCATTCCGCAAGAGCGGCTCAACGTTGACGGTGGCGCGATTTCCATCGGCCATCCCTTCGGCATGAGCGGATCGCGCATGACGGGCCATGCGTTGGTCGAGGGTCGTCGCCGCGGCGCGAAATGGGCCGTCGTCACCATGTGCATCGGTGGCGGCATGGGGGCTGCCGGCCTGTTCGAGGTGCTGTGATGGGGGATGTGATCCGTTCCGTTGCAGTGATCGGTGCCGGGGTGATGGGCGCAGGCATCGCGGCGCATTGCGCCAATGCCGGCATCCGCACGCTGCTTCTCGATATTGTCCCCGAAGGAGCTGAAGAGCGCAACGCGCTGGCCCTCAAGGCAATCGAGCGCCTGAAAACGGCGCGTCCGGCAGCCTTCGCCGCTCCGGAAGCTGCCGGGTTGGTGATCCCGGGAAACACGGAAGACAACCTCGCGGACGCGGGGGCCTGCGATCTGGTGATCGAGGCGGTGATCGAGGATCTCGCGATCAAGCGCGACCTGTATCGTCGTCTCGCCGAAGTCCGGTCGCCGCACACGGTGATCTCGTCCAATACGTCGACCCTGCCGTTGGCGGAATTGACCGCCGAATTGCCTGAAGACGCCAGGCGGCATTTCATGGTCACACATTTCTTCAATCCGCCGCGGTACATGCGGTTGGTGGAAGTGGTCGCCGGCCCCGAGACGGATCCCGAGGCGGCTCTGCGGGTTCAAGCCTTTTGCGAGCGCTTCTTAGGCAAACGCGCCGTTGTCTGCCGCGACCGGCCGGGTTTCATCGCCAACCGGCTGGGAACCTACTGGATGGTCGCCGCCGCTAATGGTGCCGTGGACCGGGGGATATCCGTAGAGGATGCGGATGCCTGCCTCGGCAAACCTTTCGGTATTCCGCCCACGGGCATTTTCGGCCTGCTCGATCTGGTCGGCATCGATCTGATGGGCAAGGCGACGAAGTCCATGTACTCCGCTCTTGCCGAGACCGATCCGTTCCAGAAGATCGGCGACGACACCAGACTGTTCGACGACATGACCGTTAAGGGCCTGCTCGGCCGCAAGAGCGGCGGCGGCTTTTACCGTCAGGTCAAGGGAGCGAATGGAGAAAAGCTCCGTGAGGTCCTTGATCTCAGGACAATGGCCTACCGTTCGGCGCAACGTCCCGATGCGGCCGCGGCCACGGTGACAGACCCGGCGGCTGCGGGCCCGCTTGCCGACTACGCCTGGACCGTGATGGCGCGAACGCTCGCCTATGCCTGCACACTGGTGCCGGACGTGACCGACAGCCCTGCCGAAGTCGATGCGGCCATGACCCTCGGCTATGCGTGGCGCGAGGGACCGTTCGCCCTGATCGACCGCCTGGGGCCGGACCGGATCATTGCCGCCCTAAAGTCGGCGGGCGAACCGGTTCCCGACTTTCTGCAGGCCATTGCCGATGTGGGCGGGGTCTATTGGGAAGGCAACGAACTCCGTCCCGACGGCGCGCAGGTGCCAATTCAACGGCCGGCCGGCGTCGTCTATGCCGCCGATTTTGCCGTTCTTCGGGAAAACGGCTCCGCGATCCTGCGGGACATGGGCGACGGTATCGGTCTGTTCGTATTCCGCACCAAGATGAACACGTTCGACAAGGATCTGCTGGATCTTCTGCGCGAAACCATCGATCAGCCACCCGCGCAGATCAAGGCATTGGTGATCGGCAACGATGCGCCGAATTTTTCCGCCGGCGCGGATCTGAAGACCGCCCTGTCGCAGGCCGAAAAGGGCGAATGGGACGGTCTCATCGGGTCCGTTCAGCGCGGCCAGGAAGCTTTTCTCGCCATGAAATACGGTTCGTTGCCGGTGATTGGGGCCTGCACCGGCCTCAGCCTCGGCGGCGGGTGCGAGATCCTGATGCATTGTCACGCTGTCCAGGCGCATCTGGAAACGCATATCGGCCTCGTCGAAGCCAATGTCGGATTGATCCCCGCCTGGGGCGGCACGACGCAGACACTGGTGCGCAAGCTTGGCGAGACCGGAGATTTCGCGCAGGCGGCTGTCGCGGCTTTCAGACTGATCGCGCCGGCGACACTGGCCGCTTCCGCAGCCATCGGCCGAAATCTGGGCTACCTGCCCGCAGACGTCGGTATTTCGATGAACCGGGATCAGCTGCTTGCAGATGCCAAGGCAAGGGCGCTGGCTCTCGCGACCGAAGCCGGCCGATCGGCCGCCGCCCCCCTGATCTTCCGCTTTGATGTGACAGAAGTGCGCGCCGCTCTGTCAACGGCACTGGAAAGTTTCGCCGAGGCCAATCCCGACACGCCATGGTCCGTGGCCATTGCCCGGGAACTCGCCTGGGTCCTGGTCGGGGGGGATACCTGTGGAGAAGCGTCTCTTTCCGAGGCGGACTTCCATGGTCTGGAACGCTCCGCGTTCCGGCGCCTGTGCGGCGACAGCCGGACCCGTGACCGCATGCGCCACACGCTCGAAACCGGCAAGCCGTTGAGGAACTGACCCGATGCTGACTTACGAGTTTCCGGCAAGTGAATTGCGCTACCTGATGACCGATGTCTTCGACCTGGAGACGGTGCTCTGCGAGCTCGGCCACGACGATCTCGACTGCGATACCTTCTTTTCGGTGGCCGAAACATTCGGTTCCTTTGCCCGGGAAACGTTGCTGCCGCTCAACGCGGTCGGCGACCGGGAAGGTGCCGCTTTTGAAAACGGCCGGGTGCGCGCGGCTCCCGGTTTTGCGGAGGCCTACCAGGCCTTCTGCCAGGACGGGTGGAACGGCCTTGCCTGCGACCCCGACTACGGCGGACAGGGACTGCCGAACCTGCTTCATGCGGCGATCCGCGAATCCATGGCCGGCACGAACCTGTCCTTCAGTCTGCTTCATGAGCTGAACTTCGGGGTCTACAAGGCACTGAAGGCGCATGGGAGCGAGGCGCTGAAGTCCGAATATCTGCCGAAAATTATCGACGGCAGCTGGACCGGAACCATGTGCCTGACCGAACCCCATTGCGGCACCGACCTGGGTCTGGTGCGCACGCGGGCACGGGCTGAGGAAGACGGCACCTGGCGGATTTCCGGCACCAAAATCTTTATCACCTGGGGCGATCACGACCTGTCGGACAACATTGTCCATCTGGTGCTCGCCCGCACGGCCGGCGCGCCCGCGGGGCATCGCGGTCTCAGTCTGTTCGTCGTGCCGGGTATTCTCCCGGCTGATGGCAAATTCCCGGGGCGGCGCAATACCGTTCAGCCGGTCGGGATCGAGGAGAAGATGGGTATCCATGGCTCCCCGACCTGCATGCTCGCCTTTGACGATGCTGTCGGCTGGTTGGTCGGGGAAGAGACCAAAGGGCTTGCGCATATGTTCACCATGATGAACGCGGCGCGGCTTTCGATTGGTCTTCAGGGCACCGGGATCGCGGAAGTCGCGCTGCAGAGTGCGTCCGCCTACGCCGGGGAGCGCCGTCAGGGGCGCGCGCCGGCAGGTGTCGCGGAGCCCGACAGCATTGCCGACCCGCTCACGGTTCATCCTGATATCCGCCGGCGGTTGCTGGAGATGCGGGCCATGACCGAGGCCGGTCGGGCGATGACCTATCAGGTTGGCCTGTTGCTGGACGTCAGTCAGAGCCACAAAGATCCGGCGAAGCGTGCAAAGGCCGCAGAAAGGCTTTCGGTTCTGACGCCGATCCTCAAGTCGGCCCTGTCCGATATCGGCTTCGAGGTCGCCAATGGTGCCGTTCAGATTTACGGCGGGCATGGTTATATCGCCGAACAGGGCATCGAACAGCTGATGCGGGATGTCCGTATTGCGTCGATCTACGAGGGCACCAATGCTGTCCAGGCACGCGATCTGGTCAGCCGCAAACTGGCCATGGCCGGTTCGTCGGTTGATGCCCTGGTTGAGGAGCTGGCGGTAGAGACGGCTCTTCTCGCCGAACATCCGGAATTCGGCGGTTTCGGCGTTCGTCTCGATGAGGCGGTCCAAGGCCTGAAGCGCTGCACCAGTTGGATGAAAACCAATCTGACGGAGGATCCGGAAGCGGCCCTTGCAGGCGCTTGCGACTATCTCAACCTGTTTGCGCTTGCGCTGTTTGGCGGCCTGTGGGGCCGCATGGTCCGGGCCGCCGCGATCGCGGATGTCGAACCGGAATTCCGGGACGCGAAATACGCGGCCGCGACAGTCTTTTTCAATCGAATCCTGCCTCGTACCGCAGCCCTGGAGGTTGCGGTGAAGGCCGGCCCGGTGCCCGGTGTGCCGGAGGTTGAGCGGGCGGCCTGAGGCGTCCCGCCAATCGGACAATGTCCAACGAGCAATTGATAAGTGGAGGAAATGTCGATGCGTAACATAAGAGGAATGGCAACCGGTCTGGCCGGATTGCTGGCTATGTCCGCAAGCAATGCAATGGCGGCGGATCTGTCCGACGACGTGGTCAGGATCGGTGTCCTGAACGACATGTCCGGCGTCTATGCGGCTGCTTCGGGCAAGGAAACCGTCGATGCGGTCCAGATGGCCGTGGAGGACTTCGGCGGCAAGGTCGACGGCAAGCCTGTGGAAGTGGTGTTCGCAGATCACCAGAACAAGCCGGACGTAGGCGTTGCCATTGCCAACAAGTGGTATGACGAGGAAGCCGTCGACGTCATCGTCGATGTGCCGGGCTCTTCCATCGCGCTGGCGATCCAGGACATCGCCAAGTCCAAGGGCAAGGTGTTCATCGCCGGTGGTGCGGCATCCGCCGACCTGACCGGCAAGGCCTGCTCGCCGACGGGCGTTCACTACATCTACGACACCTATTCTCTCGCCAAGGGCGCGGCGGACGCAGCGGTCAACACCCTCGGCAAGACCGCCTATTTCATCACGGTCGACTACACCTTCGGTCACCAGCTTCAGGGCGCGGTCGAACATTTCATGAAAGCTGCCGGCGGAGAAAGCCTCGGTTCGGTGAAGCATCCGCTCGGCACCGCCGACTTCTCGTCCTATATCCTGCAGGCCCAGGCCTCCGGCGCCGAGGTGGTGGCATTGGCGAATGCCGCCGGCGACACGGCCAATGCAATCAAGACCGCGCGCGAGTTCGGCCTGACGGCGGGCGGTCAGAAACTGATGGCACTCCTGATGATGGCCCCGGACATCAAGGGCATCGGCCTGGAGCAAGCACAGGATCTCGTCCTCGTCTCGCCGTTCTTCTGGAGCCGTACGCCGGAAAGCACCGCCTGGTCACGCCGTTTCCACGAGCGGACCGGCAAGATGCCGTCCATGAGCCAGGCCGGCGCCTATTCCTATACCATGCACTACCTCAAGGCGATCGAGGCGGCCGGATCGGACGACGGCAAGACCGTGGTCGACCAGATGAAGGCCATGCCTGTCGACGACTGGTTTGCCAAGGGTACGATCCGCGAAGACGGCCGCATGGTGCACGACATGTACCTCGTCCAGATCAAGAAGCCGGAAGAATCCACCGAGGAGTGGGACTTCTTCAAACTGCTGAAGGTTATCCCGGGAGAAGAGATCTTCCGGCCGATGGACAAGGGCGGTTGCGAATTCGTTCAGGCCGCAAAGTAACCCGACAAGCTTTCGCCGTCCCGCGTTGAGTGGGGCGGCGATAAAGGAATGTCCTCCCAAACCGGACATGCCTGGAGCCGGAGCGTCTTTTCGAAGGCGTTCCGGTTTTTTTGGATAGGCGTCCGGCGGGGCCGGACGGCACATCGATCAGGATGGTTTTTCAGGATTCGAGCATGACTTCGGACAACACGGATCGCGCGTTTCTCGCCGAGGTTCTGGCGCATGGAAAGACGGACGTCGAGGTGACGTCCGGCCCGTTGGCCCGAGCGCTGGGCACGACCATTGTCTCCGCGGTGCCGCGCAGGGTCCGGCTCCGTTTCGCGCTGGATGAGGGTCACACCCAGGGGGCCGGCGTGATCCACGGCGGCACGCTGACCACCGCCCTGGATTTCGGGATGGCATTCTCGGTCCTGACCGAACTGGACGAAGGCATGTCCGCGGTGAGCGTGAACCTGAACGTCAACTTCATGAAGGCCGTTCTGCCGCAGACGGTTTACGTCGACGCGATCGCCGAATCCGTTGGCCGCCGTATTGCCTTTGCCAATGCACGCATGACGACAGAAAGCGGTATTCTGGTCGCTTCCGGGACGTCATCTCTGGTTGTCCAGGAGTTCAGGCGCGCTTAAGCGGCCGCCTGGAGGACAGGTTCTAGCCCTGACCATCCATCAACACGCGGATCAGCTCTGCCTGACGCTTGACGTCGGTCTTTTCGAAGATGCGCATCAGATGGGTCTTCGCCGTATTGATGGAGATACCGTACCGTGCAGCTGCGGCCGCACGGCCGTCGCCCTTCAGCATCTCCAGAGCATGAACAGCTTCCGCACAGGTTAGACTGCCGAATACACTCACAGTTTCCGATGCAGCACTCCCTCGACCAGATGGTTGGTTCCTTTTTTCAGGATTAGGTCAGCGTGAGGGCGAGCCGGCTGGATGTTTTTCCCTAAGGTTCCTCAGGTTGATATTGGACAAGAGGTTTTCCGTGCGCTCCAGGGCCGCCTTGTCGGAGGGTTCCGCATGGCGGTGGAATGAGGATTTCGGATCGCGGAACGCGGTCTGCCGCAGGTGCAGGAAACGGGGGCGTCATGAACTGCCGGTCACCCTGTGACCGGCTCCGGCTTGCTCACTTTGGCCCAAAGCGAGGCCTCCTGATCTGCAGTGACTGCAGCGCCATCGTCAAGGAAAGACCGGATCTGCGTATCGTCATACCCAATTCCCTTGAGCAGCGCGCTGGTTTGTTCGCCGAGCAGCGGCGGGGAGCCGGCTGCGCGAACCTGCGTGACATTATAGGACAGCGGAAAATCGGGCGCTTCGAAGCCATACTCGGCGAAGGTGAATTCTGAATATTTTCTGGGCTCCTGCGCCTGCGGCGCGTCAAGCACGCGGTCCAGGGACAGGACTTCCGTGAAGCCGACGCCCTCGGCAGAGAGTTTCTTCGCAAGGCCGTCGTAGTCGAGGGACCGGACTGCCGTACCGACGATTTCTTCCACCTGAGGTCTCTGACGACGTCTCTGGCGCAGGGTCGCGAGTTCATCCGAGGCTTCGATCGGGACGGCCCTGCAGAATTTCCGCCAGTGCTCGTCCGTCAGCATGACCAGATAGATCCACCGGCCGTCCCGGGTCTCGTAGGCCCCGTAGCCGGGAATGCTGAATTCGGGGGAGGGCTCCTGTTCCGGCCGGCCGAGCAGTTGCGACTTCAGCTGCACCCCGACCAGATCCCGGGCCGCGATATGCAAACCGGTTTCGTAGAGGCCGAATTCGATATGACGCTCCGGCGTTCCTTCCGGCGCCATCAGGGCGGCCAGGATGCCGATCACGGCATAACAGCCGGCGAACTGGTCGTGGTAGGATGGCCCGAGGCGCGAAGGACGGCCGTCGATCCGGTTGGAGTACATCACGCCGGTGGCTGCCTCCGCGATCGGATTCGAAGCGACCTCTTCCGCGAGCGGTCCTTCTCCATAGCCCTTGATGTGGCAGTAGACGATCGACGGGTTGATCGCCATGCAGTTTTCATAGGTTACGCCAAGCTTTCGTGCGGCACCGGGAGACAGGTTGTGCAGGACAATGTCGGCCTTCTCAACCAGAGTGCGGAAGATCTCCCGGCCACCATCCGTCTGCAAGTCGAGGCAGATGCTTTGCTTGCCCCGGTTATAGGCAATGTAGGTGCCGCTTGGCCCCCCCCGCACGAGTTTCCGGGTCGTCTCTCCCGCCGGAGGCTCGATCTTGATGACCGTTGCTCCCAGCTGATTGAGGATATGGGTCGCAAAGGGGGCTGCGATCATGCTGCCCAGTTCCAGGACCGTTTTGTTGGCGAGAATTCCGGTGTGCATTGAACCTCCTCATTGATGCGCACTTCGAGACGGCCTGCCGGTATCCGTAGGCCTTCATTCGAAGGAAATTCGTACATAATGCAAAAAATAATATATGAAAACCATGTAAGAGGCAACGGTTGGCGGTTGGTCATTCCTTAGTGCCGCTTGGGGGCGGGCGATTATTTTGGCGTGGCCAAGCAAATTTTTTAAGGCATAAATATATGAAAATATTCATTAAATTACGTATTTTTCATGTTTTTTGTCTTTGTCTCAAAAACGAGGCCTTCTCTACGACTGGGCGCTCGGTGGGCTAAAATCTTAAAATAAAATATAATGCATTATGCATTTAGGGTTGACGGCAAGAATGCTGCTTCATAAGCTGAAATCAGAAAGAATGGTTTCAAATGGGAGGAAACAATATGAAACCGGACTTGAGCAGGCGGATTCTGTCCGCCGCAACGATGGCGCTCATGCTTGGAGCTGTTGCACCGGCCGCAGCCGATGGCGTCGGAATTGACGAGGAAAACAAGGTTGTCACCGTCGGGGCCTTTACCCCGGTGACCGGCCCGGTTCCCTTCTATTCCATCCTTACCCACGCCGCCGATGCCTTTTACAAGAACCTCAATGAAAATGGCGGGATAGACGGCTGGAAGGTCAACTATGTCACGTTGGACGATGGCTACGACCCGGCCCGCAGCGTTTCCGTGACCCGTCAGCTGGTGGACGATGAGGGCATTTTCGCGCTTTCGGCAGCAGTGGGCACGGCAACGAACGTGGCCGTCATTCCTTATGCCAAGGAAGTTGGCCTGCCGATGATCGGTCCGATCGGAGGCGCGAGCGCCTTCTTCGTCGAGCCGAACGTCTTTCCGCTGTTGCCGGATTACGGCTGGTCGGCCGCCTCCAACGTGGACTTTGCGGTCAATGATCTTGGGCTGAAGAAGATTGCGCTTCTGTGGGAAAACGACGAGCTCGGCAAGTCGGCCAAGCGCGGTTTCGACACCTATATGAGCCATATCGGCATGGAGCCGGCTGAATCGGTTCCCTTCGACGTCAAGACGACCAACTTCAGCGCTCATATCCGTCGCGTGGCGAATTCGGGTGCCGAGGCCGTGATCCTGTTCGGCTCCAACGCCAACCTGGCAGCCGCTTTGAAGGCTGCTGATCTCCAGGGGCTGCAGGTCAAGTGGTTTGCACCGTTCTTTGCCGCCGATCCCTCGACCTACAAGCTTGCCGGAAATCTGCTGAACGGCACGTATTTCTCGTCCTGGCTGGTGCCGGTTTCGAGCACCGACCCGAATGTGGTTGCCTATCAGTCCTCCATCCTCAAATACTATCCGGATGATCCGGTCGGTGTGTTCGGGCTGAACGGCTGGAGCAATGCGGCGCTGTTCGCCACCGGTTTCGAGGCGCTTCTGAAAAGTGGCAAGCCTCTGACCCGGGAGAACCTGCAGGCGGCGCTCGAAACGTTGAAGGATGCTTCCGTTGGTGGGGCCAAGGGCATCACGTTCAAGCCCGGCGATCACCGCGGGACCCGTCAGGAAGGGATCATTCAGGCAAGCAACGGGAAGTTCGTCCTGGTTCGCCAGTTCAAGCCCTATCCTGAATCGGTGTTTGACGCGAAGGCCGATTGAGCCCGCTGAAAACCGGATCTCCCGGCCCCACCGCCGGGAGATCCAATCTGTCTTGGACTTACGACCTCGTATAATTGGGAGAAGGGAATGACCAGTATTCCGGTCAGCGCTCCGGCGCGGCTTGATGGTAAAGTGGCACTTGTGACGGGTGCAGCGGGCGGTATCGGCAAGGCGACCTCGCTTGCCCTGGCAGAAGCCGGCGCCACGGTGATTGCGACCGATATCGTCGACACCGTCGATTTCGAAAATGCGAATGTGATTTACCGCCGCTACGACGTCACCTCGCGCGAGGAAAGCAAGGCGACCGTTTCCTGGATCCTGGACAACCACAAGCAGATCGATGCCCTGGTGCTATGCGCCGGCACGATTTCCCATCGCCCGCTGACGGAATCGACGGACGAGGAATGGCAGTCGATCCTGGCCGTCAACCTGATGGGTGTCGTCAATCCGGTCCGTGAAATCTATCCGGTCATGGAGGGGCAGGGTTACGGCAAGATGGTCGCGCTCGGGTCCATTGCCGCGAAGATCGGTGGCGTTGCGTCCGGACCGTCCTATGTCGCCGCCAAGTCCGCTGTCCACGGCCTGATGAAATGGGTCGCGAAAGCAGGCGCAGGCAAGGGCGTCTTTGCCAGCATCGTTGCCCCCGGTCCGGTCGAAACGCCCATGTGGGAAACCGTCACGCAACGGGCCGCGCCGTCGGCAAACGGCAATGTGCCGCTCGGCCGCTTCGGCCAGCCGGAAGACATCGCCCAGGCCATTCTTTTTCTTTGTTCTCCCGCGTCGAACTGGATCACCGGAACCGTGCTCGACGTGAACGGCGGCATGTTGATGGACTGAAATGATGCAGGGCGCAGAAACTATCGGATTTATCGGGCTGGGCGTCATGGGCGGCCCCATGTGCCGCAACATGGCAACCAAGCACGCGGGCCGTGTTCTGGCGTTCGACCTGTCGGCCGAAGCGCTTGCAGCCCTTGGCGATACCAAGGTTGAGCCGGTTGCTTCCATCGAGGATCTGGCCGAACGGGCCGACGTCATTTTCCTGGCCCTCCCGGGCGGGCCGCAGGTCGAGGCGGTCGTGGGCGGTGCCATTGCCGCGCAGGCGCGGCAGGGCGCTGTAGTCGTCGACCTCTCGACCACGCCTGTCTCTGTTGCCCGCAAGGTCGCGGCGATGCTTGCCGAAAAGGGGATCGACTTTGCGGATGCCCCTGTCGCGCGGACCAGAGAAGCCGCACAGCGCGGCGAATTGAGCATCATGGTCGGCGCCCCGGACGTGGTGTTCGGCAGGATCAAGCCGATGCTCGACTATATCGCGACCGACATTACCCATGGCGGCGATGTCGGGGCCGGACAGGTGATGAAGCTCGTCAACAACATGCTGGTCTTTGAGAACACCGTCACGCTGGCCGAGATGATGGTGCTTGGCGAACGGGCCGGCGTCGATCCGGAGAAATTGCTGGATGCGGTCTCCAAAGGCTCGGGCGACAGTTTCGTTCTGCGCAATCACGGGCGCAAGGCCATGCTGCCGCGCGTCTTTCCCGACAAGTCGTTCCCGCCGGAATACGTGCTCAAGGACATCGGCTACGTGTTCGAGCTGGCGGGTGAAACCGGCGTTCCCCTGAAGGCTGCGGAGACGGTTCGGCGTTACTACGAAGCCGCTGTCGAGAACGGTCTTGGCGGGCAGTATTTTCCGGGCGTCATTCGCCTGGTTGAAGACGGCACAATGACTGAGGACGACACATGAGCGGTTTCATCGACAGTCTTTCAGGCATAGCGCTCGACCTGTTTCCCTTGATCTGGTCGGGTATCATCACCGGCTGTCTCTATGCGCTCGGCGCGCTCGGGCTGGTGATGATCTTCAAATGCTCGAAGGTCGTGAATTTCTCGCACGGCAATGTCGCGGGTTTCGCTGCGTTCCTGATCTACGGCTTTTCCAGCGGTATGATTTTCCAGCTCTCCTGGGGAGCCGCGGTGCTGCTGGCGATCGTCGCGGTGGTCGCCATCGCCTTCCTAAGTTATGCGGTGATCTCGCCGCTTGTCTTTGAATCCGATCTGACGGCGACGATCGCGACGCTGGGGATCGGCCTGGTGGTCCAGGGTGCCACGCTTCTGATCTTCGGTGCGGATATCGTCGCGCTCGACCTGCCGGTGCCGCGCTTCAGCACCTCGATCCTCGGACTTCGGATCACCGGCTACGACCTGACGGTGTTGACCGTCGCCGTCGTCACCATCGGTGGCCTGTTTTTCATCATCGATCACACCAAGCTTGGCATTGCCTTCAGGGCGATCTCGTCCAATGCCTTCGCAGCCGAAGTCTGCGGCCTGAACCTGCGCTCGGTGCATATTTTCGCCTGGGTGGTCGCGGCCATTCTAGGGGTCATCGGTGCGCTTCTGATCGTCCCGACGACCTTCCTGAGCGCGACGACGGTTGCCGCCTTCATGCTGCAGGCCTTCGCTGCGGCCGTCGTCGGCGGCTTTGCCAGTCTGCCCGGAAGCCTGATCGGCGGCATCCTGATCGGCATCTTCATGAACCTGTTCACATTCTATGTGTCGCCGGAGTTCAGCAGCACCTTCCTGCTCGGCGTGATCCTTCTGGCGCTCAACATCTTCCCGAACGGAGTGCTGGCGAAAGTGGGAGGGACACGTGTCTGAGAACACAAGCGTTCTATCCGCGCCCAAGTCGGTTTCGGCCGGTGGCCTGCCTTTCCTGTCTGCTCGTGTCGGGATGGTGCTTCTTGTCGGCGTGCTTTTCCTGCTGCCCTTTGTCCTGAAGGGCTCGTGGGTCTTCACGCTGGGCGTCTGTTTTGCAAACAGCATCGGTGTGCTGGCGGTCAGCGTCCTGGTCCGTTACGGCGGTGAAGTGTCGATCGGACACGGTTTCTTTGCGGCAATCGGCGCTTATGCCGTTGCGATCCTGGAAACCCGCATCGGGCTGCCGCTCTATGCCAGCCTGCCCGTTGCGCTGGTCCTCGGGGTGGCGTTCGGCGTCTTCTTCGCCTGGCCGTCGCGAAACCTGTCCGGCATCTATCTAGCAGTCTCGACGATGGCGCTGGCGCTTGCGCTGCCGGAACTGATCAACAACGCCGACGCATGGACCGGCGGCTACGAGGGGCTTTATGTTTCCAAGGGGATCATTCCGGGTCTGAAGATGTCCCTGCAGCGCTACTATGTTGCCCTCGTGCTTCTGATCGCCGTGGCCTATGTACTGGCGCGCCTGCGCCACTCGCGTCAGGGCCTGGTCCTGCTTCTCGCCCGAACCCATCCGGCCGCAGCGGACGCCTTCGGCACGCGCCGGGTCTGGGCACGGGTCGCGGTGATGGGGATCAGCTGCGGGATTGCGGCGGTCTATGGCGCGGCCCTTGCCTTTGCAAGCTCGACAGTCTCGCCGAGCGGGTTCACCTTGTGGTCCTCGATTTTCCTACTGGTGGGTTCGGTGGTCAGCTTCTACGGCCTCACCCTGCCGCGCGCCCTGATCGGCGGCGTTTTCCTGACACTGATCCCGCTGTTCCTGTCCGGATCCGGGGCCTGGATCCCGGTGCTTTACGGTCTTGCCCTGCTGGGTGTGATCCTGATCGGTCACTACGCTCCGAAGATCAGTGAACTCCTGCACGGCCGGTCGAAGGAAACGTCATGAACGCACAGACCTCAAATCTCCAGGGCCAGGGCATTTCCCTCTCCTTCGGCGGCATCCAGGTGCTCAAGGGTCTGGATCTGGAATTCCGGGCCGGGGAAATCACCGGGCTGATCGGTCCGAACGGGGCGGGCAAGACGAGCCTGTTCAACTGCCTGACCGGTGCCTATCGCCCGCAAAAGGGGTCGATCACCTATGCAGGCGCTCCGCTGGACGGACTTCCGCCCGCAGCGAGAGCCAAGCGAGGGGTCGTGCGCAGCTTTCAGACGGTCGCGCTCTGCCCCGACCTGACGGTGGTCGAAAACGTCATGATCGGGCTTTCCCGGAACTATCACGCCGGCTGGCTGAACGCGTTCCTACCTCTACCGAAAGGCCGCAGGGAACTTGCCGAAATGCGGTCGGCCGCGGAGGGGGCGCTGGCGGAACTGGGGCTGGCCAATGTCGGCGATCTTTTTCCGGAGCAACTGCCTCCGGGAATGCTCAGGCTGGTCGAGATCGCGCGGGCGATCGTCGGTAAACCATCGGTCCTGCTGCTGGATGAACCGGCCGCCGGCCTCAACAACTCGGAAACCCGGGATCTGACCAGAACCCTGCGGGAGATTGCATCGCCGGACCTCGTGATGGTGGTGGTCGAGCATGACATGGATCTGGTCATGTCGATCTGCGACCGGATCTATGTCCTGAATTTCGGTGAGTTCGTGACCTGCGGACGGCCGGATGAGGTCAGGCAGGATCCCGATGTCATCCGCATCTACCTGGGGAGCGAAGATGACTAGTCTTCTATCCGTCCGAAACCTGTCCGTCTTCTACGGCGCCAAGTCGCAAGCGGTCGAAAAGGTGTCTTTCGAAGTCGATACCGGCGCGGTGGTCGCGTTGCTCGGGGCCAACGGTGCCGGCAAGTCGTCGATCATGAAGGCCGTTTCCGGGCTCGTGCCGGGCCGGGGCGAGGTCCACTTCGACGGCGAACCGATCCAGACCCTGTCCACCCGCGAAAGGGTCCGGCGGGGGATCGTTTATGTTCCGGAAGGGCGGGAGGTCGTCGGCGACCTGAGTGTGCGGGAAAACCTCGTCCTTGGGGGGTACCAGATACCGGCCGCCACGCGCCGGTCCAGGATCGACATGGTTCTGGATCTGTTTCCGGAAATCGCGAACAAGGCGGATGGGGCCGCGTGGCGCCTGAGCGGTGGCGAGCAGCAGATGCTTGCCATCGGGCGGGGGCTGATGGCGGGTCCGCGTCTTCTGCTGTTGGACGAGCCGTCGCTGGGTCTTGCCCCCCTTCTGGTGCGCCGGGTGTTCGAACGGCTGGAGGCGATCCGCAAGGAAACCCGCCTGGCCATCGTGCTTGTGGAACAGAACCTGCGGGTAACGATGCGCCTGAGCGACGAGATCCATTTCCTGCGGGGCGGACGGATCGTCGGACGGCGCCGGGCGGAGGAACTCAAGGAGGAGGCCGCGCGCCAGGAGGTGATCGACGCCTATCTCGGTGCAGGCGCCGCGGCCGAATGACGTGCGATAGAGATTTGAGGACGACACAGAGTGACCGGTAAATCAGACGTGCCCGCCCAGTATGAAATCTATGCCATCCGCTATGGGATCAATCCGCGCCGGACCCGCGGGCAGAACTTCATTCTCGATGCGAGGCCGGACGAGCCGCTGACGCTGGATTTCTATTCCTGGGTCCTGATCCGGCGGGGCGAGGTCATCGTCGTTGATACGGGCATGAATCCCGCTTTCGCGGAAAAGCACGGTCATGACATGCTCATGAGCCCGATCGAGGCCTTGAAGGCGTTGGGCGTCCGACCGGATGCGGTCGAGACCGTGATCCTCACCCATGCCCACTACGACCATCTCGGTCATCTCGATGCCTTTCCGAATGCCCGGTTCTTCATGCAGGCCGAGGAAATGAATTACGTCACCGGACCCTACATGGAGAAACGCTGGTTCCGCCGGGCCTATGAGCCTGACGAGATCACCCAGCTTGTTCGCCTGCTTCACGACGGACGACTGGAACTGCATGGCCGCGATCGGGAGATTGCGGACGGTGTGACGGTTCACTGGGTCGGCGGACACTGTGCCGGTCAGGAAATCGTTCGGGTCCGCACCGCGCGGGGCTGGGTGGTCCTGGCCTCCGATGCCCTGCATTACTATGAGGAATACGAGCGTGGCGTGCCCTTTGCGGTGGCCTTCAACCTGTCGGACATGATCACGGCCCATGACCGGATCAGGGAACTCGCCGACAGTGACGACCATGTCGTTCCCGCGCACGATCCCCGCGTTGCCGGGATTTACCCTCCGGCAAGCCAGGAGCTGGACGGGAAGGTCGTCAGGGTCGATCTCGCGCCGGTCAAGTCGATGGATAGCCGATGATGAAAGATTGCATTGTGCAATATTTTCAAGTTTATATCGGCAATGATTCAACTTGGGAAAGGCTTGAACTTGAGGCACCAGACAAAGGAAGAGCGGGTTGCCGACTACCTTCGGGAAGGCATTATTTCAGGTCGTTTTCCAAGAGGATCGAAGCTGAAACAGGCGGAAATCGCCGAAATGCTGGGAACGAGCATCACGCCCGTCCGAGAAGCGATCAAGCTGCTGGAAGCCGAAGGTTTCGTCCTGGGATCGTCTCATCGCGGGGCCGTTGTGGCTCCGTTCGACATGAATGCGACCGAAGAGATTGTGGATTTGCGGGTGACGCTGGAATCCAAGCTCGCGCTGGCGGCACTGCCCAAACTGACGCAAAAGAATATCGAGGAGCTGAGAGAGCTTCAGAGCGAAATCGAAACCGCCGCCGACAAGAACGACCGGGAAACGGTCCGGGTGGTCAACTACCGGTTCCACGAAATGATCTACATGGCCGCGGAACTGCCCCAGACCCTGCGGTTCGTGCGCATCCTCTGGGCCCGTTATCCGTTCGACCTGATCAACAAGGTCGAAAGCCGGATCGGCCGGGCCTCCAGCGAACACCGCGAAATGCTCGGTGCGATCATCGCGCGCGACGAAGCCGCCATGCTGTCCGCACTGCGCACGCACATCCGCGCGGGCTGGGACGAATTCAAGGCGAACTACACCGAATAGGCCCGGGCGTTCCTCGCCCTTGCGGCTCTGTTTCCGGCGGGTTCGCGATCCCGACGAAAACAGTCAGAGCAAGGAACTGAGAATGCCGTCCAAATCGATTCTGCTGGTCATGGACATGATCAACGACCTGGTCCACCCGGACGGCGTCGGCGCTCAGACCTATGTGGTGAAATGCCGGGAGCGCGGTGTCTATGAAAACACCGTTCTGGCGATCAAGCGGGCGCGTGCCGCCGGCATCATGGTGGGCTACGTCCGCGTCGGCTTTTCGCCGGATTACCGCGAATGCCCGCCGACTTCGCCGGTTTTCTCGAAAGCCAAGACCAACAACATCTTCCAGCTCGGCGCGTGGGGAACGGAAGTCTATGCCGACTTCGCCCCGCAGGAAGGCGATGCCGACATCGTCAAGCACCGGTCAGCCCATTCTACGGCACGCCGCTACTACCGCTGTTGCGGGCGCAACGGACATCAGCCGGCTGCATTCTGTGTGGCGTCTCGACGAACGGCGTGGTCTCCGCAGCGGTGCGCGAAGGGCACGACCGCGATTATCGCCTGCGTGGTGCTCGAGGATTGCTGCGCCGGCGCGACCAAGGAAGAGCACGAATTCGCGCTCGTCGGACTTGCGCCGGTACGCGGAGGTGACTACAGCAGCCGATTTCGAAGTCTGAACGGGGAGCTCTCCCGAATCCTTGGCATCGCAAATCGTATAATAGATGCATTATTCTGGAATCGCGCTGAATTGGTCGTGAATGCGAATGCGTATCGCCAAAAGAGCTAATGAAAACAACATTGGCTAAATGTTAATGCGCGGATTTCCGGCGCAATAATAATGACCTGTTGCGTTGACCCATAAAAAATGTAATGCATTATCTTGATCGTTATGTTGATCAAGATCCAATCCAGCCCTGTCCCTGCTCAGCTTATCCGCGCGGCGTCCGCGGGAAGGGTGAGTGTGGCCGGAAAGCAGGTTTGGTCGCTCGCTGCTTCGCTTGCTGATGGGGCAATGCCGAAGGGCGGAAAAATGGGCTCCGCGACTGCGCTGGTCGGCGCGCGCCGGAATGCCCGGGAAATCGGAAGCAGGGGTCGCGTCGTTGCGGATGTTCAGTTCGCTGACAGAGCCGGACTGGATTCGCGGTCGCTGCGCCTGCCGCTCACCGCTCCGAACACACGAAAATTCTGACAAATCAACGGAATAGGAAAGGAAACACGCTTGAACACGGCAGTCATGACTGAAGCGAAGAAAACCGATGTCGGCGGGGCGCCGGCCGAAGGCAAGATTACCGACGCGGCAATCGAGGCCGCGCGTGGCATGATCGGGCTGCAGCTTGCGCCCGGAAGGCCCCTATCTCCAGGACGCAACGTCAGACACGATGCGGAATTTCTGCAATGGCATCGGCGATCTCAATCCGCTCTATCGCGAGCCCGGAATACGGCCGCCAACACCCGCCTTCGGCACCCAGGTCGCCCATCCGATGTTTCCAATGGCGTTCGGCTGGGTTGGCCGCACGCGATGGGGACTGCCGGGCGTCCACGGCTTCTACGCCGGAAACGACTGGGAGCTGTTCCGCCATATCCGCCCCGGCGACCGGATCAGCGCGATCGAGCGTGTCGTGGGCGTCGAGGAAAAGGAGAGCAAGTTCTCCGGGCGCCTGGTTCTGCAATACGTCGAGGCGACCTATTCAGCAACCAGCGCGGCGAGATCGTTGCCCGCGCGCAATCGGGAACCTGCACCCGTCACGAGCGCAAGGCAGCCCGTGACACGGGCAAGTACAAGGACATCAAGCCCTACGACTACACGCCCGAGGAGTTCGAGCAGCTCGATGAGGCAATCCTGCGCGAAGTCAACGAGCGTATCCGTGCGGCAGCAACGTCCGCTACTGGGAGGACGTGAAGGAGGGCGAAGAGCTGCCGATCCGATCGTCCGCGGGCCCCTCTCGCTGATGGATACGATGGGCTTTCTTGTCGGCTGCGGCCGTGGCCATACGCATGGCGTTGTGCTTGAAGGCGGCGGCGAAGCATCCCGGACACTTCTTCCGCAATCCCGAAGCGGGTGGCGGCGTTGAATATACGGGCATCGGGCACCATCGCGAGTCCGTCGCAAAGGAAGTCGGCGTACCCGGCACTCTACGACTA
The DNA here is from genome assembly GCF_963675095.2 of uncultured Roseibium sp. Classification (GTDB taxonomy): domain Bacteria; phylum Pseudomonadota; class Alphaproteobacteria; order Rhizobiales; family Stappiaceae; genus Roseibium. Next base: position 28,183 of record NZ_CAXXSJ010000037.1, read on the forward strand.
CGGCCCGCAGCGATCCTCCTGGATGTGTTCAGCCTGGTGACCAACTGGATGGGCGACGCGGCGTTCCTGAAGCGCGTGCGCACCGAAATGCGACGCTTCAACACCATGGGCGATTCCACCTGGTGCAAGGGCAAGGTCACGCGGAAATACGTCAAGGACGGCCACGCCCTGGTCGATCTGGAGATCTGGGGCGAAAACCAGCGCGGCGAAATCACCACGCCGGGCTTGGCCACGGTCATCCTTCCGAGCCGGGATCCGCAGATCAAGGCCTTCTTCGACGGGGCCAATCTGGACCTCGATCTGCCCGTCGTTCGCTGACGGGTCATCGGGAGGCTGAAAGGATATGGGAGAGGACCTTCCCCTGGCAGGTATTCGGGTCGTGGAGCACGCATCGAGCGTGTCCGCGGCCTACGCCGGGCGCCTGTTGTCCGCAATGGGCGCCGATGTGGTGATGGTGGAACCGCCGGAGCACAGCCCGCTTCGAACGGAACCTCCCTTTCTGGGGGAGGCGTCCAGCGAAAGCGCTCTGTTTGCTTACCTGGCCATGGGGAAGCGAAGCGTTATTTGCGACCTTTCGGCCGGGGAAGGGCAGGCCGGTTTCCATCGGCTTGCCGCGGATGCCCATATTCTCATTGATGACACGCCGGTTCAGCGCCGGACGGCACTCGGACTGGACCCGGACAGGATCAGATCGCGCCATCCCCACATCGTCCATTTGTCCCTGCTGCCCTTCGGGGCATCGGGGCCCAAGGCCGACTGGCAGGGATGCGAGGTCAATCTGATCCATGCCTCGGGAGAGGGGTTTCTTTTGCCCAACGGCCTGTCCGCCGACCGGTTCCCGGACCGTCCGCCGCTCAAGATCGCCGGGCATTTCGCCCAGATGCAGGGCGGTGTCGCTGGTGCGCTGGCCGCCTTGTCGGCGCTCTGGACCGGCACCGGCCAGTTCGTCGATGTCTCCGTGCAGGATGCCAATGTCGCCGTCGGGGCCTTTACGGTCCAGAGATACGGCGACGGATCCCTGGAACATCGCGTCTCGCGGTCGTTCCGCTTCGGTGGCGTCATCGAGTGCCTCGACGGATCGGTCGAGCTGCTCACCCTCGAAGAGCGCCAGTGGCAGGGTCTCGTAAAGCTGATGGGCAATCCGGGCTGGGCCGCGGAGGAGGGGATGGACGACGCGGTGCAGAGGAGCGCGCGCGGCGATTTCATCAACGGTGAGATCCGGGCCTGGGCGGCGGACAAGCCGGTGGACGACCTTGTCGCCCGGGCCCAGGAACTCGGCGTGCCGATGGCCCGCTACAATTCTCCGCGTCAGGTTCTGGAAGGACCGCATGAGGCCGCGCGCGGACTGTTCGCAGAGGTGCAGGTTCCAGGAGATGGAACCAGCCGGATCCAGACGGCGCCGTTCCGGTTCGGGGAACAGCCGTTGCCGTTCGGCGGCTGGCCGAGCGAACCGGGGGCGGATCAGAACCTGCTGACGCAGGGCTGGGGAAGTGCGACGCAAGAGCGTCAGAGGGAGGACGCGTGAAACCTCTTCAAGGGATCCGGATCGCCGATTTTACCGTTCATGCCGCCGGCCCGTTCTGCACCCATATGCTGTCGCAGCTGGGCGCGGAATGCATCAAGATCGAGACGGCCATCCGTCCGGATATTTTCCGCAAGCCTCACGCCGTGTACGGCCGGCTGGGGCCGGCGAGTTTCGATCAGGTCGCCTCGAACAAGCTTTCCGTCCGGCTCAATCTGAAGCATCCAAAAGGCATCGAACTGGCGAAACGGATCGTGGCGGTCTCGGATGTGGCGGCGGAGAGCTTCCGCGCCGGTGTCATGGAGCGGCTCGGCCTTGGGTATGACGTCCTGCGCACTGTGAAGGACGATCTGGTCATGGTGTCGGTGTCGTCCTCGGGCCAATGGGGGGCCGGATTCCCATTTTGCCGGCTATGCGCCGCTTTTCGGCGCCTGGGGCGGGCTGGGCTACCTGACCGGATATCCCGACGGGCCGCCGGTGGAAATGCGCCACGTGATGGACCATTCGGTCGGCCTGAACGCCGCCCTGGCAACCGTCGCCGCGCTTCACAAGCGTAGGCGGTCCGGCAAAGGCGCTCATGTGGACATCGCCGCGCGCGAAGTCGCGTCGTCCCTGATCGGCGAAGCGATGATGGCGGTTGCGGCGGGCACGGCCGTCGAGCGGATCGGCAACCAGGACTACCGGCGTGCGCCCTACGGGCGTCTACCCGAGCCGGGTACCCGATCGCTGGCTCAGTCTAGCGGTCGAAACCGATGCGCAATGGCGGGCGCTGCTGGATCTCATGGACCGGACGGATCTGGCCGAAGACCCGCGTTTTGCCACGCAGGACCAGCGCCATGCCTTGCGGCAGGACCTGGACGAACTCGTGTCAGCCTGGAGTGCCGGGCAGGATGCCGACGAAACGGCGGCAGCACTTCAGAAGCGCGGCGTGCCGGCCCATGTGTCCTGGAACACGGAGGATATCGTTCGCGATCCGCACATGCGCGCCCGGGGCGCATCGTCCAGGTGGCGGAGACGGATGGCGGAGAGCGTGCAGCGGTCGGCTTCCCGGCGCGGTTTTCCGAAAGCGACAACCCGTCGATCGATCACGGGACACCGGGTCTCGGCGAACACGAAAGCTACGTCTATGGCGACCTGCTCGGCATCGGGCGCCGCGAATATGAAGAGCTGGTCGAAGACAAGGTCATCTACTGAACATCAGGGAGAAATATCTATGCCGTCCAGTACGACACCGGCAGCAGAGGACGATTATGAAAATGCGATCGGCCGCAAGGAACACAAGCAGGCCCTGATTTCGGCCGACCGCGCCGAGGCACTGGCCGCAGCACTCGATCTGGACGGGATCCCGGGTGGTGGGGCCGACCTTCCGCCGGGCTGGCACTGGCTGTTCTTCAATCCGTTCGCCCGCCGCAGCGAGCTGGGACCCGACGGGCATCCCAAGCGCGGCGGTTTCCCTGCCGGACGTGAAACTGCCGCGGCGCATGTGGGCCGGCGGCAGGCTCGTCTATCACGCGGCCCTGCCGATCAATGGGCGTCGCGGATCGCGAAAGCGTGATCACCAAGGTCGCGGCCAAGAACGGCAGCGCCGGCCAGCTGGTTTCGTGACGGTCCGTCAACGATTTCCCATGACGGCAAGATCTGTATCGAGGAAGAGCAGGACATCGTCTATCGGGAGGCGCCTGCCCCCGATGCGCCGAAACCGAAGGCCGTGCCGGCTCCCGAAACCCCTCAATGGTCGGAAGGTTTTACGCCGGATCCGGTTCTCCTGTTCCGTTATTCGGCGCTGACCTCCAACGGGCACCGGATCCACTACGACCAGCCCTACGCGACAAAGGAAGAAGGCTATCCCAACCTGGTGGTCCACGGTCCCCTGATCGCCACGCTGCTGCAGGGCTTTGCGCAACGGTCGCGCCCGGAGGCACCGCTGAAGCGATTCGATTTCCGCGGCATGGCGCCCCTGTTTGTCGACCGCGGCTTTCACGTCGAAGCCGCGAAGGTCGATGCGGGAGATGGCCTCACGGTCTGGGCACGCGGCCCGGACGGGGGACTGCGATGAAGGCGGACGCTGCCTTTTCGCTCTGACCGTCATCCGGACATACTGAATTCTTCGAAGATCGGATCAACCATGCAATCTCCGCGCAGCTATCTGTTTGTTCCCGGACATCGCCCGACCGGTTTGCCAAGGCGGCTGCCTCCGGCGCCCATCGGATCATCATTGATCTGGAGGATGCGGTCGGGCCCGACGACAAGGACACCGCCCGGCGGCTCGCGGCAGACTGGTTCGGTCAGGGCCACGAAGGCGTTCTTCGCATCAACGGGGCGGACACGCCCTGGTTCGAGGCGGATCTTGCCGCAGGCGGCGGATTGCCCGGCGGTCACGGTCATGGTGCCGAAGGCCGACGTGGGCAGCCTTGCGCGGGTCGCCGATATCCTGCCGCCCGATCGCGCGCTCATTGCCCTTGTGGAGACCGTCGAAGGCCTGGTGGGCATTCACGAGGTCGCCATGGCACCGGGCGTCACCCGCTTGCCTTCGGCAATCTGGACTTCGGCGCCGATGCCCGAATTCCCGGAGGCGGAGCGACGCTCGATCCGGCCCGGGTTCCAGATGGTGATCGCCTCCCGTTGCGCGGGACTGACCCAGCCCATCGACGGCGTCACCGTTGCCCTGAATGACGAGGCTGTCCTGAACGAGGACGTCCTGAGGGCAAGGAACCTCGGGTTCACGGCCAAGCTCTGCATCCATCCCGCCAGGTCGATCTCGTGAATGCCGGGTTTGCGCCGTCGGACGACGAGATTTCCTGGGCAGAACGTATCGTTTCAGGCAATCAGGGAAAGCGCTGGAGCCGCCGTCCAGGTCGACGGCAAGATGGTCGACAAAGCCGATGGTGGGAACGGGCAGGGCAGATCCTTGCGGAGGTCGATCCCGATCGGCTGCGCCAGTACCATGCGGCCTGATATGGACGCGGATGCCAGGCCGGTGGCCTTGGACCGGCTGCTTTCGGCAGAAGCTGAATACAGCCCCGGCACGCAGAAACCGTCACCGGACGCCCGGCAAGGTGCCGAAGACGGGCCGGATTGCCATTTTACCGACTACCGCGAACTCCTTAGCCGTACCGTGTACCCGGAATGCCGAGAGGCTCCGGAGACAGAACCAACGCCTTCGCAAGCCCTCACCGGCCGCCAGAAGTCCGTCATTCGAATGCTGGCCTGCGGACAGACCAGCAAGGAGATCGCGAGCGAACTCGGCATCTCGCCTGCGACCGTCAAATGCCATGTCCGTGCCGCTGTGGAACGGTTGCAGGCAAGAAACCGCTCCCACGCCATCGCGATCCTTGTTGTGGAGGATATGGGGCGGTTTCAACATTGTCGGCTTGTTCTAGGGTGGAATGAGCTTGCTCATAAGTCCCAAGTTTAACGACTTAGGCGAATGCCGGTGCTGAAGGGTAAAATCTCAGGTCTGATCAGGCTCCTGCAACAAAACAAACAATACCCCGAAAAGGGGCTTTTGTGTTTGGGATAACAGGGCGAGGATGACATCCGGACAACGGACCAAAAAAGCCAGTCATAGGCGCTACCCCTGTCTAAACGCCATATGTCATAGCCTGACCGAATGACCCACCACGGATAGAGTTATTACTCGTGGTCACCCGTTTTATGCCAAATGGTTTGTCTTCTTCTGGACGATCTCGGAGCACCTTATGACGGACGACCTGGATGGCCTTTTGGTTGTTTCAATCGAACAAGCGGTTGCGGCGCCATACCTTTCGGGGCGTCTGGCCGAGGCGGGAGCCCGTGTCATCAAGGTCGAACGGCCGGAAGGCGATTTTGCACGTGAATATGATCACCTGGTTCATGGCGAGAGCGCCTATTTCGTCTGGCTGAACCGGGGCAAGGAATCTGTCTGTCTCGATCTGCGCAACGAGGAGACAAGACCATCTTCGAAAACATTCTGAAAAAGGCAGATGTCTTTATCAGAACCTCGCTCCAGGGGCGATCGAGCGGCTCGGGTTTGCGCCAGACCGCCTGCGGACCAAAATCCGCGCCTGATCACGGTGACGATTTCGGGCTACGGTGAAGATGGGCCCTATGCCAAGCTGAAAGCCTATGACCTGCTCGTTCAGGCCGAAAGCGGGTTGTCGGCGATTACGGGCAATGCTGCCGGTTCCGCGCGGGTCGGTGTTTCGGTTTGTGACATTTCTTGCGGGATGACGGCACATCAGGCCGTGTTACAGGCACTTGATCGGCCGGGCCCGCACCGGAAAGGGTCGGCATATTTCGGTGAGCTTGTTCCATGCCCTCGCCGATTGGATGAATGTGCCCTATCTCCAATTTGCCTATGGCGGAAAATCACCGGACCGAAACGGCTTGTCCAATCCGACCATCGCCCTTACGGCGCCTATTCCGGCTCAGACAACAAGCAGGTGCTGTTTTTCCATTCAAAACGAGCGGGAATGGGTTCAGTTTTGCGAAAAAGTCCTCGGCCTTGCCGATCTCGCGGTGATCCGCGGTTCAACAGCAATTCCAACCGGGTGGCGCATCGCAAAGAGCTCGATGCCGTGATCGAGACTGTCTTTTCAAATCATCCGCGGGATGATCTGACCAATCTGCTTCAGGCCGCAGGCATTGCCTGCGGCCAGGTCAGCACGATGGAAGACCTGGTTCAGCATCCTCAAAACCGCTACGTCGAAGCCGATACGCCGACGGGCCCCGTAAAGCTGCTGGCCCCGGGTGCGCTGATGAATGGCAAGGCCCCAGAGTTTGTCCTGTTCCTGCGCTTGGCGAGCATTCTAAGCAAATTCGCGAGGAGTTTTCTTCTCTGAAGAGTGCTGCGGAATAAGCAGACATACCTTCGGTCACTTCGCAAAAAACGATTGCTTAAGGACAGGGCTAAGGAATTTTGTGGCGCCCCAATAGCAATTTCATATGTCCTGCAAATGTCCCAGAGCCCATAGCATTCTTTCGACGAAATCTGCCGGATCGCCGACATCGCCCTAAAGAGGCTTCGACGACCGGCCAGTCAAAATCAGGAAACAGTCCCTTGTCTCTACCGACCAGTTCTCCCGATCATTATGATGATCTTCGTGGCGCGCTGCGTGCTCTTTGTGCCGAGTATCCGGATGAATATCATCGTCAGCATGCTGCCACCGACACCTATCCGGTGGAGTTCATCGATGCCCTCACGCGGGATGGCTGGCTTGCCGCGATGATCCCGGAAGAATACGGCGGTTCCGGTCTCTGGCCTGACGGAAGCTTCCATCGTCATGGAAGAGGGTGAACCGATCGGGTGGCAACGCGGGTCATTGCCACGGTCAGATGTACAACATGGGCACCCTCCTCCGGCATGGCTCGGACACGCAAAAGAGCGCCTATCTGCCGAAGATCGCCAGCGGCGAATTGCGTCTGCAGTCCATGGCGGTGACGGAGCCGACGACCGGAACCGATACCACCAAGATCAAGACGGTTGCCAGGAAGAAGGGCGACCGCTACGTGGTCAATGGCCAGAAGGTCTGGATCAGCCGGATCGAGCATTCCGACTCATGATTCCTGCTCGCGCGCACGACGCCGCTGGAGGAGGTCAAGCGCAAGTCGCTCGGCATGTCGATCTTCATCGTCGAACTGAAGGATGCCATTGCAAGGGCATGGAAATCCGCCGATCAAGAACATGGTCGGCCACGAAACGTATGAAGTGTTTTTCGACAATCTCGAATCCCGGAAGAAAATCTCATCGGCGAGGAAGGCATGGCTTCCGGTATATTCTCGACGGGCTCAATGCGGAGCGCACTCTGATTGCAGCGGAATGTATTGGCGACGCCTATTGGTTCCTGGAACGGGCGCGCAACTATGCGAGCGAGCGGTCGTCTTCGACCGCCCGATCGGGCAGAACCAGGGGATCCAGTTTCCGCTCGCACGTTCCTACGTGAACACGGAAGCGCCAACCTGATGCGGTTCGAGGCTTGCCGCCGTTTCGATGCCAAGGAAAACTGTGGGGCGCAGGCCAACATGGCGAAACTGCTGGCGGCCGATGCGTCCTGGAGGCGGGCAATGCCTGTCTTCAAACCCACGGCGGTTTCGGATTTGCCGAGGAGTACGACATCGAGCGCAAGTTCAAGGAGACCCGCTCTACCAGGTGGCGCCGATCTCGACGAACCTGATCCTCTCCTATGTGGGGAACATCTGCTTGATCTGCCGAGGTCCTTCTGAAGATGAGCGCGTCGGGAGACCTCAAAGCAGATCGGCTGTTCTTTCGCTGTTCGTTCCGGCAAGCCGGCCGCAGTTGATCGAGAAAGCGCAAGCAGCCAATCCGACCTGTGTCATTGCCGATCTTGAGGACGCCGTGGCTCCAGATGAGAAGGATGCCGCACGGCAGGCTCTGCATCGTTGACGGTTTCGGATGGGGTGCCCTTGTGCGTGCGTATCAACGCGGTCGCAACACGTGGTTTGAGGAAGATCTCGAAACGGTCTCAGGTCTGGCGCGCGAAGGCAGATGCGCCGGTCTCGTCCTGCCGAAGGCTGAGGACCCCGCGCAGGTAAATGCCATTCGCAGTGCACTGCCGCCGGATGCCGCCTGTTTCGGACTGGTCGAAACCGCACTCGGTGTTGCGCGGGTGCGTGAACTGGCGCCCTTGTTCGACCGCCTGTTTTTCGGCTCGCTCGACTATGCCGCGGACCTTGGTTGCGCTCATACGGTGCGGCACTTGCTCATGCGCGATCGGAGATCGTGCTGGCCTCACGGATTGCCGGAAAGCCCGGTCCCGTGGATGGTGTCACGGCGGATACGCGTGATACCGACCTTATCCGGACTGATGCTGCCTATGCCGCGGAGCTGGGTTTCAAGGGAAGCTGCTGATCCATCCGGCGCAGCTTTCTCCGGCCAAATCAGGTTTCCGTCCGAGCGACGACGAGATTGCCTGGGCGGACAGTGGTGTTGGCGGCAGTTGGCAATGGGGGCGTTGCCAAGGTTGATGGCAAGATGTTGATGCGCCGGTCATCGCAAAGGCGAAGGCCGTGCTTGAGCGTGCTTCGGAAACCGCGGGGGAGTGGACATGTCAAACTTGATGGACACGGTTCTGGACATTGCCGAACTGTCAGCCGAAGCCATTGCGCCGAGGCTCTGGCGGCCGCCCGGTTGTCTCTTTATGACTGGCTGATATGCGGTCTGGCCGGGTGTGGAGGAACCACTTGCGGAAAAGCTGAGGCAGATGGTCGCCGGGGGGAGGGCGGTGTCCCGGCCGCTTCGCTTATCGTGGGGCCAAGGTTCCTGCACGGGCCGCGGCGCTGGTCAATGGCGCACAAGCCATGCCCTCGATTATGACGACACCCATTTTGCCCATGTGGGCCATCTCTCGGTCGGTATCTATCCGGCTGCCCTTGCCGCCGGTGAGGAAGTTGACGCGTCTGCGGAAGACGTGGTCACGGCCTTCCTCACCGGCTCAGAGGCGGCCATCCGGATCGGCATGGGTGCTCGGACCGGCCCACTACAATCGCGGCTTTCACCAGACTGCTACGGCTGGCGCCTTCGGTGCGACGGTCGCTGCGGGACGTCTTTATGGCCTCACCCGTTCCCAGATGCGTGGCCGCACTTGGCTTGTGCGCAACGCGGGCCTCAGGCCTGAAGTCGCAGTTCGGAACTATGGGCAAGCCGTATAATGCGGGATTGCAGCTTCCAACGGGATCGAATGCGCCAAGCTGGCCAAACTCGGGATGACCTCCTGCGACGACGGGCTCATGGGCGATCAGGGCTTCATTCACACGCATTGCGATGCGCTCGGCTCGGAGATCGCTCCGGTGGGCGCGTTCCTGTTTGGGGATATCAGCTACAAGTTCCATGCCTGCTGCCACGGGACCCACGCGATGATCGAGGCGCTGGTTGAGGTTCTTCCGGATCTCGGTGAGGGTATGGAGAATATCGCTTCGCTTACCCTGCGCACGAACCCGCGCTGGTTGAAGGTCTGCAATAATCCGGCGCCCACCAGACCGGTCTGGAAGTCAAATTCAGTTATCCGTGGCTGGCGGGCATGGTGATCGAGGCCGCAATACCGGAGCGTTCGAGACCTACTCCGATGATCTGAGCTCTGATCCCGCGCTATCGGCCTTTGCCCAAAAGGTCGAGGTGATCGGCGACGACACGCTGACGGACATGCAGGCTGAAGGGGAAATCGGACTCGCGGACGGGCGCAAAGTGGCCCTGTCTCATGACCTTGCCCGGCGTCCCACTCCGGATGCCCTTGCCATGAAGCTGCGCGCCAAGGCAGAGGCGGTGCTTGGAGACGGCGCGGTCAGGATCTCTCCAATCCTGGAGAGGTTGTCCGGTCTGAGTGCCGCGGACCTCGGCGATATTGTCAGAGGTGGTGATGATGTCTGACACCAGTTCCTGGATCGGGTTTGAACGCGAGGCCTGTGAACCCGTTACAGAGCGGCAGGTGCGGGAATTCCGCGTGACGCTGGACGGCTTTTTGGCGGACGAAGACGAGACCCCAGGGCTCCACTGGTGCCTGGCTCCGGAGATCTATCCGCCGGCCGACTTGGGGCGTGACGGGCACCCACGGCTGGGCCTGTTTCTTCCGGATCTCGGTTTGCCCCGGCGCATGTGGGCGGGTGGACGCGTCTCCTATCAGGGCGGTATCCGAGCAGGCGAAACCATCACGCGGCGATCGACGATCACCGACATCAAGTTCAAGGAAGGCCGCACCGGCAAGCTGGGTTTTGTAACGGTTGATCACAGCTATCTGTGTGGCGAGGACCTCCGGGATTTCGGAGCAGCAGAACATCGTTTATCGGGAAGATCCGTCTCCGGATGCGCCGACGCCCCAGCCGCCTCAGGCCGAGCCCTGGGAGGCATTGCGCTCCATCGAAGTCCTGCCGACGTCAACACTGCTTTTCCGCTATTCCGCGATGACCTTCAACGGCCACCGCATTCACTACGACAAGGCCTATGCGATCGGAACGGAAGGCTACACCGGGCTGGTCGTTCATGGGCCGCTCCAGTCGACCTGGATGCAGATCCTTGCGGCTCAAATCCTGAAGCGCCTGCCGCAAGACTTTACCTATCGCGGGCTGTCACCGCTGATCTGTGATCGGCCGGCAGTCGTCGAGGCTAGAGAGGTTGAAGGGAAATTGGCCCTGCGCGTCCGGGATCTGGAGGCGAATGTCGTGACCATGGAAGCTCAAGCGGTCTGAGGGAGGTTCTCTCCCTCTGTCGCGACGAGCTGGCCCTCCCACAGTCCGCGGTCGACCATCTCCCGAGCCACCTGCAGTGTGAGCTTTTCGACCGCGGCGCAGGCCCTGGTCTGGACGGCCGAGGGGTTTCTTACCAGATAGACGGGACGGGAAATCACCGGATCCACGATCGGCGCTTTTAGGAGTCGCCCGGTTTCGACGAAGTCATGGCAGGCAGCGGGTGCAAAAATGGAGTAGCCCGAGCCTCTGGCGACCAGCTCCTTGATTTGCGTCATCGCATCGAGCTCCGTCGTCACGTTGAGCGTGATGCCGGCCTTGCGGGCAGCTTTTTCGATAATACGCCGGAGCCCATGAGGCTCGCCGGGCAGAACCAGCTCCGCATGCACCAGATCGCTCATGGCGACCGGTGCCCCTGGCTTTGACTTTAGTGGCCAGGCGTCGGGAGCGGAGAAAAAGAATAGATGTTCGTCCAGAACATGAGTTGCCTGAAAATGCTCGACGCCAATCAGATCGTAGAGAAAACCGATTTCCACGGTGCCATCGTCGATCCAGGTCTTGATGAAACCGCTCATGGCCTCGCTGGCCCGCAGACGCACTTTCGGCAGCTCCAGCCGAACCGTCTCCGCAAGCGGAACGGACATCACCATGGAGACAGAGGGCGGCATTCCGAACCTGACCTTGCCGCAGACCTCTCCCGATAGCTCCTTGATTTCGGAAATGCAGGTGTCGACCATCCGGCAGATTTCATAGGCGTGGTTGAGAAGGGTTTCGCCTTCGTTGGTCAGCACCGAACCGCGGGGTGACCGTTCGACCAGCTTCACCTCCAATTCCCGTTCCATGTTCACAAGGTGCTGGGAGAGGGAGGGTTGCGCGATCCGAAGTTTATGGGCCGCCGCGGAGACGGAACGCGCCTCCGCGATCGCTATGAAATATCGGAGCTGACGAATATCCAATACGGCCTCGCGCCTGTCGTGAAACACCGGGACGTCCCCGGTGCCACATTATTTCAGCTCATAAGACCAGACTGTAAGTGAACGATCAATCGTTATAGGTCTCGTCTATGGCGCTTTGGCTTCATCGGGTCTCAACGCATGACAAATGGATTGGCCGGGCCGGGGCCGTAGTCCATCCAGACGGACTTGGTTTCCAGATAGTCATTGAGAGCTTCCTGCCCGCTTTCACGCCCGATGCCGGAGGACTTGAAACCGCCGAACGGCACCATGTAGGACACCGCGCGGTAACAGTTGGTCCAGATGTTTCCGGCACGCAGTGCCTTGGCTGCGCGGAACATGCGGCCCTGGTCTTGCGTCCAGACTCCCGCGGCCAGGCCGTAATCGGTGTCGTTGGCCATCCGGTAGGCCTCTTCTTCCTCGCGGAATTTGATGACGGACAGAACCGGGCCGAAGACCTCCTGCTGGGCGATCTTCATCGCGTTGTCGACCCCGGTGAAAACCGTCGGTTCGATGAACCGTCCTTGTCCGCATTCGGGCCGTTCCGAGGGTCCGCCGCCGAGAACGCATTCCGCACCCTCGTCCCGCGCCATCTGGATCGAGGACAGGATCTTGTCGAACTGGGGCTTGGTCGTCACGGGGCCAACCTGGGTGTCCGTATTCATGGGGTCCCCGACACGGGCCGTCCTGGCCAGATTCAGGAAGGCGTCGACGAAGGCGTCATGAATGTCCTCGTGCACCAGAACGCGTGAGCCTGCGATGCAGGTCTGGCCGGTCGCCGCGAAGATGCCGGAAACGACACCGCGCGCGGCACTTTCCACATTCACATCCGGGAAGACGAGCTGGGCGGATTTGCCGCCGAGTTCCAGCGTCAGCCTCTTGAAGGTGTTCATGGCCGAGCGTGCAATATGGCGTCCGCTCGCATCCCCGCCGGTGAAGGCGACCTTGTGAACGCCCTTGTGTTCCGTAAGCGGTGCGCCAGCCTCGGCGCCATACCCGGTAATGGCGTTGATCACGCCGGCCGGGAAGCCGGCTTTTTCCGCCAGCTTGCAGAACTCAAGGGTGGAAGCCGAAGTGAATTCGGACGGTTTCAGCACCACGGTACAGCCGGCGGCCAGGGCTGGAGCCAGCTTCCAGGTGGTCAGAAGGAGCGGAGAGTTCCAGGGCGTGATCGCTGCCACGACACCGACGGGCACGTGGGTCGTGTAGGTAAACATGTCAGGCTTGTCGATCGGGATGACCGAGCCCTCGATCTTGTCGCAAAGACCGGCGAAATAGCGGAACCACTGGGGCAGATAGCCGGTCTGGCCGCGCATTTCGGCATAGAGCTTGCCGTTGTCCTGAACTTCGATGCGGGCGAGGTGATCGGCCTCGCTTTCCAGAATATCGGCGAACCGGTTGAGAAGACGGCCCCGCTGGGTCGGGTGCATCGTGGCCCAGTCGCCCTTGTTGAGGGCGTTGTTGGCCGCCTCAACGGCACGGTCCACGTCCTCTGCCCCGCAGCGGGGAATCCTTGCCCACACCTTGGAGGTAAAGGGATCGTCGCTTTCAAAATACTCGCCGGTTGCCGGTTCGACCCATTCGCCGTTGATGTAACATTGATAGGTCTGGATGCCCGTGGTGCGCTCCATGATCGTCCTCTTTATGTCAGCTGAAATCGATAACCTGGCGGATCGCCTTGCCTTCGTGCAGGCGGTCGAACCCCTCGTTGATGTCTTCCAGACGGATCTTCTCGGTCATCAGCCGTTCCACCGGCAGGCGGCCCTGGGCGTGGAGGGCGAGGAAGCGCGGGATGTCCCGGCTCGGAACACCGGATCCAAGGTAGGACCCCTTGAGGGTGCGCTCTTCCCCGGTCAGGCCGACAGCCGGGATCTGCAGCATGGCTTTGGGGTTCGGCAGGCCGGCGGTGACCGTCGCGCCGCCACGGCGCGTGGCGTCATAGGCAAAGCGCAGGGCATTGACGTTGCCGGTGAAATCCATCGCCGTATCGACCCCGCCGGAGGTCAGCTCGCGGAGCTCCTCCAGAGCGCCTTCCTTTGAGGAATCGATCGTATGGGTGGCGCCGAGCTCTTTGGCGAGTTCGAGCTTGTCGGGAATAATGTCGACGGCCACGATCTTTTCCGCGCCGGCCGCATAGGCTGCCATGACGGCCGAAAGACCGACGCCGCCAAGGCCCACAACCGCGGTCGAGCATCCGGGGCAGACGTCTCCGGTGTTGAACACGGCACCGGCGCCGGTCAGAACCGCACAACCCATCAGGGCGGCAATGTCCAGAGGGACGGAGCTGTCGATCTTCACAAGGGAATTCTGCGATACGACGGCGTACTCGGCAAAGCAGGAAACGCCGGTCATATGGTAGAGGGTTTCGCCGTTTCTGCTCAGCCGTGACCCGCCGCCGATCAGCATGCCGGTGCCATTGGCAGCCGCTCCCGGTTCGCACAAGGCCGGCCGCCCCGACCGGCACGGGCCGCAATGCCCGCAGCTTGGCACGAAGACGGAGATGACGTGATCGCCGGGCTCAAACCGTTCGACGTCCGGCCCGACCGCGCGCACGATGCCGGCGCTCTCGTGTCCCATGACCAGGGGCAGCTGTCGCGGCCGGTCGCCATTGACCACGGACAGGTCCGAGTGGCAAAGGCCCGCCGCTGCGATCTCGACCAGGACCTCTCCGTCGCGCGGCCCATCGAGATCGACCTCACAGACCGAGATCGGACGGGTTTCGGCATAAGGACCCGGACGACCGATCTCCTCCAGGACTGCGGCTTTCATTTTCATTTGTCTCTCCCTTCGCGCACCGGTCTAGTGGACGGCGGCGTACATGATTTTTTCTTCGCTCGCTTCCTCGATGGCGAACTCCTCGACCATACGCCCAAGCCGCGAGACGAGGATACGGTCGGACAGGGCAAGGATTTCGGGAAGGTAGGAAGAGATCATCACCACCGGCAAACCGGCATTCGCAAGCTCGTTGATCACTTCATGGATCTCGGCGATGGCGCCGACATCGACACCGCGGGTGGGCTCGTCGAGAATGATCAGCTTCGGCTTCTGAACCAGGGCCTTGGCGAGCACGACCTTCTGCTGGTTCCCGCCCGATAGCTCGATGACCTTCGAGTTGTTGTCGATCGCCTTCACGTTCAGGCGCTCGGTCCAGACCTTGGCCAGTTCGGTCATCTCGGCGTAGTTGATCACCGGGCTTTCATTGAGATCCGCCCCGACCAGGCCGGAATAGATGTTCTGGGCGATCGACTTGGTTTCGAAGAAGCCCTCAACCTTCCTGTCCTCCGTGACATAGACGATGCCGTCGCGGATCGCCGGGCGGGGAACGCGGTAGCGCACCGGTTTGCCGCTGAGTCGCACCTCTCCGCCATGGAAGAAGTCGCGTTTCAGAACGCCGGAAATGATCTTGAAGGTTTCGGTACGGCCCGAGCCGACCAGGCCGAAGACGCCGGTAACCTGGCCTGAGAAAACGGAAAACGAGGTGTTGCGGACGATCGATCCCATGGACAGGTTCTGGACCGAAAGCACGCGCTTGCCGGCGGGCCGTCCCTTTCGTTCCTTGCCCTGCTTGTCGCCATACAGCTCGTTGGTCAGGCTTCGCCCGACCATGTGGCCGATGATCTTGTCTCGGTCGAAGGCCTTGACCTCATCGGTGATGACATGCTCGCCGTCCCGCAGAATGGTGATCCGGTCGGAAATGGTCAGCGCTTCTTCCAGGGCGTGACTGATGAAGACGATCGAAACGCCATTCTCTTTCAGCCGATTGACGAGATTGAAGAAGTGGTATTTTTCCTCGGGCGTCAGGGTGGCCGTCGGCTCGTCGAAGATGATGACCTTGGCATTGTGGCGGACCGCGCGGGCGATCTCGACCATCTGCTTCTGTGCCGCACCAAGCTGGGAGACCAGTGCGGTCGGATCCACCTCGAAGCTGAGCGATTGCAGGAACTGCTGTGCGGAAATCCAGAGACCGCGAAGGCGTGTCAGGAATTGCTCGTTTCCGAGTTCCAGGTTCTGCGCGACGGTCAGAGAGGGGATCAGGCTGGTTTCCTGAAACACCATCGCGATGCCGCTTTCAAGCGCTTCCTGCGGGCTGGTGAAAGCCACCTTGCTGCCGAGGTAGCGGACTTCGCCGTCGGTCGGCTCATAGACCCCGGCGATCATCTTGGTCAGCGTCGATTTGCCGGCACCGTTTTCTCCCAGCAAGGAATGGATCTCGCCGGGGTGCAACTCGAAGGAAACGCCCTTGACCGCCGGGTTGCCGTGGAATTCCTTGGTGACATTTCGAAGTTCGACCACGGGTGTCGTCATGCCGATTCTCCCTCGGTCTCAAGGTTCAAACGCAGGACTTCTCCGGACCCTCGCCCCGTGAGCCAAAGGTGGCCGTCCGCTTCCACGGCAGATGTGATGCCGTGCCGGCGGCCACCCGCCCGGCTATGGAAACTGCGCACCGGGATAAAGTCCTCATCCAGTTCGATCACGAGGCCATAGGAAAGGGTCGGCGCCCAGGGCTTGAGGATACCCATCTGCTTCAGAGCGCCGCCTTGCATCGGCTCATGGAAGGACTTGCCGCTGGAGTAGTTGGGAGCCACCCAATAATCGGAGGGCACCTCACGGAGCATGGCCTTGCGGTAACCGGGTTCTCTCAGGACGAATTCAATCAGCGTGCTGCGCGGGGCAAAGATACAAAGCCAATAACCGCCGCCCGCGCGTGCCTGAATGCGTCCCGGATAGCCGGGAATTTCATCCAGAACGATGCGTGTCATGGCGCCGTCGGCTGCCATTTCGACCACGTGAGAAGACCAGGCCTCGCTGAACACGACCGCACCGTTGGGAAGAACTGCAATGCCGGAGGGATACCGCAAGCGGTGCTTGACGATGCGGATCTCGCCTGTCGCCGGATCGGCGCGGCCGATCATGCCGCTGCGGTTCATTTCCATCAGATCGCGACGCCACTCGGTGGGCGCATTCTGCTCCGATCCGATGCAGAACCAGATGGTGCCATCCGGTCCGAAGACCAGGGCGGTGATATTCCGGACATCCCTGTTCCAGTTCGGTGTCACGGCTTCGAAACCGGTGCCAAGCACCAGCAATCCGTCAGCAAGCGTCGCAACGGCCAGGGTCTCGCCATTCGTCGCCAGGGCGGTGATCTCGGATCCGAGATCAATCTTCCTCCCGTCTTGCATGACGAGTTGCGCCCCGTCCGACCAGAGCGGTTGTCCCTGCCAGAAGACGATGCAGTCCGGTGCCTGTCCGGAAATCCCTTGCGGCAGGTCCTCCAGCCGGTTGTTCGGTTTCAGGGCGCCATCCAGGGCCGGTACGGTCACGGCTGCGGAGCCGCGTCCGAGGAAGCTGTCGAGCTTCCGCGCGATAAACGTCTGTCTCATGCCTGCCTCCGCGCCTTGTCGCCCCAGTAACTGGACCAACCGCTCCAGCTGTCGTTCATGCCTTCAAGACGGATCCGTCCGATCCGGTTGTTGGTGATACCGCCGAGATAGAGCCAGCCCTTGTGCTCGCGCATGGAGGTGATCATCGGGTGATTGGCGGCATGGCGGTCCCACATGGATTCGATGAATTCGCCCTTGTCGTTGAACCGTGCGACGCAGCCGATATTGAGGTTGGGATAGAGCCACTGGTCGGCCGCGATCCGCCGCGCCATGCGCCGCCGGAAGCCCGGCATCTTCAGGGCCAGATCAAGGGCGGGGGAGCGCATGCCCATGATGGCGACCCAGTAGGTCCCGTCGGAGGCGCGGTTGATGTTGTCGGGATAGCCCGGCAGCTTGTCGGCGAGGATCTCAAGCTTGCCCTTCTTGGGGCCCTCCAGCCAATACCGGTTGATCCGGCAGCCCCAGCTCTCGGCAAAGAGGATCGACTTGCCGTCATGGGCCGTGCAGACACCGTTCGGGAAGATCAGGTTCTTCAGAACGGTTCGGGTCTTTTTGGTCGCGGGGTCGTAGCAGATGATGCGGCCGTTTCCGCGGCTCTCCAGGGCGTCCACGGGCCAGTCATGCATTTCGTAACGGATCGTGGCCTCGGAGAAATAGATCTTGCCGTCAGGCGCGATATCCAAGTCGTCGGCCAGACGCAGGCGGCTGTCGTCGACGACTGAGAACAGCGACCGGTTGGTTTCGTCGGTTACCTTGACGACGCTTCTGTCTGCTTTGGAGACCATGTAGAGACCCATGCCGCCGACGCAGACCAGCAGATTGCCGTCCTTGTCGAAGCTCATGCCGAGCGGCGCGCCGCCGATATGGGCGTAGACCTCATGGGTTTTGTAGTCGGGGGCGAAGTAGCGGATGATGTCGCCGTGACGGTTGCCGCTGTAGAGATTGTCGTCCTCGTCGAGGATCACGTCTTCCGGGCTTTCCACTTCGCCAAGGGCGATCACGTCGACCTTGCTCAAGCGGTCATTGACCTCGAACGGACCGTTGTCGGTCGGGCGCGGTTCCGGCATTTCCATCAGGGTGGGCGAAACGTAGACCTTGCTGAGGAGCTTGTGGCGGTTCTTCATCCAGCGCACGTCCACGAAGACAGCGAACAGAAGAGCAAGGCCGAGGACCATCGGTCCGGAACCGCTGTTCAGGCCAAGGCGAAGGACGCCGTTGGACAGCACCAGGACGGTCACGGCCCCCATCAGGGCCTTGGGAACCGAGCCGCGTCCGCCGCCGAGCGAGTTGCCGCCCAGGATCGCCGCAGTCAGTGCCGAGATTTCCAGGCCGATGCCCGTGTCGGTGCCGGCACCGCTCAGGCGTGCGGCGTATAGAACGCCGGCCATGCCGACGAGGGCGCCGGAGATCACATAGGCCGAACAGACGATCCGCTTGACCGGCAGCCCCATGTTGAAGGCGGACCGGCGCGACCCGCCGATGGCCAGAAGGCGCCAGCCGGGGCCGGAGCGGCTGAAGGCGATGTGGGCGATCACGGCAATAACCGCCAGCACGACGAAACTGAAGGGGAAGATCCAGACCCCGCCGAGACCCATCATGTCCCAGAGCGGTGAGGTGTAGAACGACATCGACATGTCCTGGGCGTATTCCAAAAGCAGGAGGTCGACGATCGCGCGTACGATAATCAGGGTCACAAGTGTTGTCAGGAATGCCCGGAGCCGCAGATAGCCGACCAGCAGCCCGTTGATCAGACCGACACCGGCCGTGATCAGAACCGTCAGGAGTGCGGAGACCCCCACCGGGAAATGCGCCAGGTTGAGGAAATAAAGCATCAGGAAGTTGGCGAGCGCGAAGTTCGATCCGACCGAGAGATCGATGCCGCCAACAAGGATCACGGTCGTCATGGCGAGCACTACGAGGGCCAGTTCGCCATATTGACGGGCCAGGATCGAGATGTTGCTGCCGGTGAAGAAGTTAGGCAGCAGCATCCCGATGACACCGACCACGATAATCATGAAGGTGAAGGGGATCGCGTTGTCGATCCAGCTCTTGGAGAGCATCTCGCCGACGACATGATCGGGGAAAAAGCGATACCGGGCTTTCTTGAGGCTATGTACTAGCGACACGGGACCATCTCCCCCATGAATGTGGTCATTGTTCTTGTCGTTGGAGCTTTTGCAGACGACAGGCCACGGTCGTGAACACGTGGCCTGCGTCCTGAGCGGATGTCCCTAGCGGAGACGGCTCGCGTAGATTTCGGAATCCCAGCAGGAGGCCTTGTCCACGTTGTCTTTGGTCATCACGTAGGTCGGGGAGAACACCTGGGTCTTCAGCTTGCCGCCGCCGCCGTTCTGCAGAGCGATCATGATCGCGGTCCAGGCGTCGCGTCCCATGCCGGGCGCGTCGTAGTTGTAAACGATGTCGAACGTATCGTCGCGGATCAGGTCGCAGGTGCTCGCAGCCCCCCCTCCGGAGGTGATCACGGTGACGCTGTCGGCGAGGTCCGCCTGCTTCACCGCTGCCCCGGTCCCGATGGCCTGACCATCCCACATGTCGAGAATGGCGCAGAGATCCGGGTGCTGCTGCAGGACCGTTTCGGTGATTGCCCGCGCCTTGGACGCATCCCAGTCGGCTGCCTGGCTCGAGACGATCTGAATGTCCTCGCGCCCCTTCAGGACCTCCATGATGCCCTGGACCTGGAAGTAGCTGACGCCACCGGTGAGCACGCCCTGCACGATGGAGATCTTGTGCGAGGTATTGGTGCCTTCGCCGCATTGCTTGATCGCCGTTTCGGCAATCTCGCGGCCCATTGCAACGTAGTCCGGTCCGACAAACGCATCGGTCTGAACGGCACCTTGCATGTTCATCTGGATGACCGCGATTCCGAGACGGTTGGCCTGCATCATCAGGCGGGCAAGCGACTGGGTGTCGGGGTTCTGGGTGACGATCACGTCCGGATGCTCGGCAATCAGGGACGTCATGCCCTGTGCCATTGCATCGGTCGACCAGTTCGGATCCTGGATCGTGAACTTCATGCCGTAGCGCTGGGACTCTTCCTTGACCACACCGCCCCAGGCCTGTGCCAGGTCAAAACCGGCCGAGATCGGCAGGTAGGCGACCCATTTGTCCTTCAGCGCATCGAGTGCCGGGCCGCGGAACGGGTCGTTGGGTTCCTGTGCCAGCGCGCCGCCGGCGAGGCCGATCCCGGCTACGGCCAACAGGGCCATTTTCTTCAGATTGGTCCAAGTCATATTGCTGTCCTCCAATGTATTCATTCAGCTGGGTATTCCGTGTTTTTCTTGTTTGGGCCGGATCAGATATCGCCTTGCTGTCCGGTCTGTTCATCACGTGGATTGATGACGCTGTCCGCGACGATCGCGAGCAGAAGGATGAGGCTCTTGATCACGTTCTGGATGGTGTACTGGATGTCCATGATGGTCATGCCGTTCACCAGAACGCCGATCAGAAGCGTGCCGACGATAACGTTACGGACGCTGCCCCGGCCGCCCGACAGGCTGACGCCACCGAGCACGACGATGAGGATCACGTCGTAAATCATGTTGGAATTGACGATCCGGGTGTTCATCGATTGGACCGCCGTCGCGGTGATCAGGCCGGCGAGATAGGCGGCCGTTCCGCTGAGCATGTATTGAAGCACCATGGTCGGGCGCACGGCGATGCCGGTGATCCGGGACGCCTGGGTGTTGTCGCCGATGTTGTAGGTGTTCCAGCCGTGCTTCGAGAAGCGGAGGAAGAGATAGACGACGACAGCCAGGATCGCTGCGAGGATAATCGGGATCGGAACGCCCAGAATGCGCCCCTGTCCGATCTGGGCCGCCCAGCCGAAATTCGCCGGCAGATAGACGACATCCGTGCCGGTGATGAGGTGAGCCCGGCCGAAGCCGTAGATGAAGGTGCCCATGGCGAGGGTCGCGAAGATCGCCGGGATCTCGGCAAAGGCGACCAGGATGCCGGTGATCAGGCTCATCCCCAGCGCAAAGCCGAGGCCGATGGCAAGCGCCGCCCACAAGGGCATGCCGGTGCCGACAAGCTGGATCGTCCAGGCCACGGAGATGGCCATGTTGGCCACCATCGACAGGTCGATGCCCCGGCCCAGGACGACAATCAGCATGCCCAGTCCGAGAATCCCGAGCACTGCGACACTTCGCAACAGAGCCAGGAGATTGTTTGTGCCTATGAATCCATCTAGGGAAAAGGCGAAGATTGCGAACATCGCAAGTGTGATCGTGAAAACGATCTTCTCCTGCGAGACATTCTTAAAACGTCCACCGAGCTTCATCTTCGATTGTCCTCCCACCTGGTCGGCCACTCGAAAACAGCGCCTTTCCAATGGCTGCGAGTGTGAGGCGCAATTGTTATTTACTGCTAATCCATAAATCTTAGTGCAGTCATAGCTTTAGGCTATGTCATGACGAAACCCGCGATTGCAGGGCTGTGAAAGGTTGGAAACCGGTTTGGGACATATCGAGCATCTTTCGACACTTTTCGATTTGAAAAACAAGGCCGTGGCTGATGTCGGGGCGGGCAGCGGTGCGTTTTCAGCTCAGCTCTTTCAAGCGGGAGCCATAGTCTCCGCGATTGAAATCGATCCGGACAAGGTCGCGGCTGCCAGGGCGAAGCTGCCGTCCGATGTCGCGGTTCTGGAAGGGCGCGCGGAAGCCTTGCCGCTCGCTGACGGTTCCCAGGACCTGCTGTGCTACTTCTTCTCGTTCCACCATGTGCCGCAAGAGGTTCAGTCCCTTGCGCTGCAGGAGGCTGGCCGTGTCCTGAAGCCAGGCGGACGGCTGCATGTCGTGGAACCTTTTCCCTATGGCTCCATGTTCGACGTGGTTCGTCTGGTGGAAGACGAAACCGAGGTGCGCACCCGCTCGCACGAGATCATGGGGGCGCTGGGCCAGGGGGATGGCGCGTTCGAACTGCTCGACAAGGCCGAATACACGCTCTCGCGCTCCTATCCGACTTTCGAGGATTTTCTGAAGCAGGTCGTCCGGGTGGATCCGGCACGCAACCGCATCTTTGAAGAAAACCGGACAGCGATCGAAGAGCGCTTTGAACAGTCGCTTGATCGCTCGTCGGGCGGGCATCTTCTGCACCAACCCTGCGCTGCCTACCATTTCCGGAAACGGTAAGACGGCCGGCAGCAGTCCTGCCGACCGGCTCCGGCTTGTGTCCTTACAATTTCCGGAGCAGGACTTCCTCGACCAGGTGGTTTGATCCCTTCTTCAGGATCAGGTCGGCGCGCGGGCGGGTCGGCTGGATGTTTTCGTGCAAGTTCTGCAGGTTGATGCTCTCCCAGAGATCCTCGGCCCGCGCCAGGGCGGCTTCTTCCGGGAGTTCCGCATAGCGATGGAAGAAGGATTGCGGATCGCGGAAAGCGGTCTCGCGCAGGCGCATGAAGCG
Source organism: uncultured Roseibium sp. (assembly GCF_963675095.2). GTDB lineage: Bacteria > Pseudomonadota > Alphaproteobacteria > Rhizobiales > Stappiaceae > Roseibium. The sequence goes on from NZ_CAXXSJ010000037.1 coordinate 50,634, forward strand.
GGTCACATACCAGTCGTGGATCAGCTCTTCTTCGGCATCGATATAGATGGAGAAGTCGAAATAGTCGGAGACGAACGGCACCATCTTGCCGTCTTCGGGCAGGTCGCGCACCTGCAGCACGTTGATGCCTTCAAAGATCAGGATGTCGGGCCGGTCGATCGTCACATACTGGTCCGGTACGACATCATAGGTGAGGTGCGAATAGACAGGAGCCTGCACCGATCGATCGCCTGCCTTGATCCGCGACAGGAAGCGCAGGACGGAGCCGACATCGTAGCTCTCGGGAAAGCCCTTGCGGTCCATCAGGCCCTGTTCCTGCAGGGTGGCGTTCGGCCACAGGAACCCGTCCGTGGTGATCAGGTCCACCTTCGGGCTTGAGGGCCAGCGCGCCATCAGCTCCTTCAGGATGCGGGCGGTCGTCGATTTGCCGACGGCGACCGATCCGGCGATGCCGATCACGAAGGGCGTCTTGATCATCTCGTCGATATTGAGAAAGTGCCGGCGTTCCTGGAACAGATTGACCGACGCATCCACATGGGACGACAAGAGACGGGACAGGGACAGATAGATACGCCGAACCTCGTCGAGATCGACGGGGTCGTCCAGAGAACGTAGCCGCTTGACCTCGTCTTCCGACAGGGTCAGCGGAGTATCGGCCCGGAATTCTGACCACTGCTGTGCCGAAAACCGGCGGTAGGGGGACAGTTTGCTGCCGGACAACTGATCGAGAGGATCTGTTTGGGTCGAAGGGAAGTCTGTCGCCTGGGGCTTGTCCATCACGTCCTGGAGTGTTCACTGGTTCATCAGGTCCGGTAAAAACAGTGTTATTTCCGGGAAGGCAATCAAAATGCACAAAATGATCGGGGCGATTACGATTAACGGAGCCGTTTCCTCAAAGCTTTCCTGAAGGCGAGCACACGTCCGGCCGGTGCTGACACAGGTATTCAACACGAGGCGCGGCGTCATGCGGTCGATTTCCCTTCGTCCCAATTTTCCGTTACGTCCGCTGTTCCGGCAGGGGGATATGCAGCAAAACTTTGACTTTGTCCGCGTGCCCCGGCATGGAACGCAATAGTGTATTTTTTGGAGCCGACTAATGGGATCCTACCGTCCGGTTGTGGCCGCTACCCGCGTCCTTGATGTTCTCGCCGCCGTCAATTGGTTCGACGGGGAGCGCGACCGTGGGTGACATTCACCGGCACACCGGTCTCGACAAAGCGACGATCGTCCGCATGTTGGAGACGCTGGAACACAGCGGCTACATCCTGCGCAATCCCGGCGAGCGCGCCTATCGCGTTACCGGCAAGACGTTGACGCTGAGTTCCGGCTATGACCGCCACACGGTGATGGGGCGCCGTTGTCGGCCCGATACTGGAGACGTTTCGCGACGATGTCGGCTGGCCATCGGATGTGGGCCTGTTCGACAACGATGCCATGCTCGTTATCCAGACCTCGCGTCAGAGCGGCCCGCTGATGTTCAACCGCATCGCCGGCTATCGCTCTCCGCTTCTCGGGGCGAGCCTCGGTCTTGCCTACATCGCGCACAGCTCCGAAGAGGTCAGACTGGAGGCGTTGAAACGTCTTGAGGACGATCCCGCGCCCTGGAACGATATCGCGCGCGAACCCGATCATGGGGCAGCCTTCTTCGCATCCATCCGCGAGCGGGGCTATGCCACCATGAATGAGCAATACTCCGCCAGCGAATATGGCGCGAAGGTCTCGGCGATCGGCGTGCCGGTGATGAGCGGTTCGGAAATCTATGCCTCGATGAACGTCGTTTATCTGAAAAGCGCGATGACGCCCGCCCAGGCGGTTACCACTCTGCTCGGGCCCTTGCAGGAAACCGCCCGGAAAATGGGGCAGGCATTGGCGCAGACGGCGTCTTAATCCAAGTCGGTTTTCCGAAACGCGTTTGTTCTGAACCAGGCGGCGAAAAAGCTGCTTGCGACAGACGCCTCCTTTGCGTTACAAAATATGAAATGATATTTCATCTGATGAAATAACCATGCGATCTGCCGAAAGCCGCTCTCTGCAGCCGGCTATGGCAGAAACGGACCGGGGAGGGTCACGTGACTGAGATTGACACGATCGTTACCGATACGGCGACGCGTTTGTTCAAGGACCTGTTCACGGCGGAGGCGATGCGTCGTGCCGAGGCCGGCGAATGGCTTGCCGATGCGTGGGCCGCGCTCGCCGACGCAGGCATTCCGCAAGCGCTCATTCCGGAAGAGAACGGCGGCTTCGGGATTTCCGATCGCGTGGCGGCCGATCTCGTTCGCCTGGCCGGCTATCATGCGGTGCCGCTGCCGCTCGTGGAGACGATGCTTGCCGCAAGACTTCTTGCCACTGCTGGGCTCGATGTGCCGGAGGGGCCGCTCACGTTTGCCGAGATACGGGCTTGCGATGACGGAACGCTTGTCGCTGACGGCAAGGACTGGCGCCTTGCAGGCATGGCCGCACGGGTTCCCTGGGCGCGAGATGCGGTCGCGATGGTCGCGTTCGTGGAAGCGGGCGACGGGGCACGGCTGGTGCGTGTCGATCGGGGAGGATGGAGTGTCGAGGAAGGCGCCAATCTTGCCCGCGAGCCGCGCGACACGGTGACCTTTGATGCCCAAGTGTCGACAGACGCCGTGGCACACGTGTCGCTGACCGGCGACGCGCTACGGATGCTCGGCGCGGGGCTACGCAGCCTGCAGATCGCCGGCCGCGCTCGATGCGGTCCTCACCATGACGGTCGACTATGCGGGAGAACGCAAGCAGTTCGGGCGCCCGATCGGCAAGTTCCAGGCAATCCAGCAATCGCTTGCAATTCTGGCCGCGCAGACGGCGGCGGCTTCGGGGTGCTGCGGAGCTTGCCGCTGAATTGCCTTATGGGAAGCCCGAGCCTGCTTCTTGCCGCGTCGGCCAAGGCCCGTGCTGGCGAGGCTGCGGGGTCCGCCGCCGCGATCGCCCACCAGATCCACGGGCGCGATCGGTTTCACGCATGAACACGCCTTGCATTTCCATACCCGGCGCCTGTGGTCGTGGCGCGACGAGTTCGGCGGCGAGGCCGAGTGGACCAGACGGCTCGGCGAGGCAGTGATTGCCGGCGGCGCCGACGACCTCTGGCCGACCATTACCGCCGCCTGAGCTGACCACCTGTCGGAGACCCCCATGCAGCATTTCGTCTTCTCCCCTCCCGAGATTCCGGCTGATGCCGAGGACCTGCGCAGGCAGGTCCGCGCCTTTCTCGCCCGCGAACTCGCCGGCAGCAAACCGGTGGACCTCGCCCGATCCTGGAGCGGCTTCGACGCGGACTTCTCCCGCAAGATGGCCGCGGAAGGCTGGATCGGCATGACGTGGCCCAAGCGATATGGCGGGGCCGAACGCTCGAGCCTCCACCGGTACGTGGTGCTGGAGGAACTGCTCGCTGCCGGCGCACCGGTCGCCGCGCACTGGATCGCCGACCGCCAGAGCGGCCCATTGCTGCTGCGTTTCGGTTCCGAGGAACAGCGGCAGGAGATCCTGCCGCGCATCGCCGCTGGCGATTGTTTCTTCTGCATCGGCATGAGCGAGCCGGATTCCGGTTCTGACCTGGCCGCGACCCGCACGCGTGCGCGCCCAGTCGATGGCGGCTACGTTGTCAATGGCGCCAAGCTGTGGACGACCTATGCCCACAAATCCCATTACATGATCCTGTTCTGTCGCACCGGCGAGGATGAGGGGGATCGTCACGGCGGCATGAGCCAGTTCCTGGTCGATCTGACAACGCCGGGTATCGAGATTCGGCCGATCCTCGACCTTTCCGGCGCGCATCATTTCAACGAGGTGTCCTTTACCGATGTCTTCCTGCCGGCCTCGGCGCTGATAGGTAAGGAAGGTGACGGCTGGGCTCAGGTTATGAGCGAACTTTCCTTCGAGCGCAGCGGTCCCGACCGTTTCCTGTCAACGTTCACGCTGATCCGGGAACTCGTCCGTACGTTGGAGGGTGTCGCCACGCCGGCGGCTTATGAGGCGGTCGGACGGCTGGTCGCCCATCTTGTCGTGCTGCGCCGCCTGTCGCGTTCGGTCGCCGGTATGCTGCAGAAGGGGGAGAACCCGACCCTGCACGCGGCGATTATCAAGGATCTCGGGACACTCCTGGAACAGGAGGTGCCGGACATCGCCCGCAGCCTGATTGCTGCCGAGCCGTCCCTCCAGGCGACAAACGATTTCGAGGCTGTGCTTGCCCACGCGATCCTGAATGTTCCGGCCTTCTCGCTGCGGGGCGGCACGCGTGAAATCATGCGTGGCATCATCGCCCGTGGACTTGGGCTGCGCTGATCCGGTGGGCAAAAAATTGGGAGGAAAACAAATGGACGAACGTACGACTAAGCCTGTTCTGGTCGAAAAGGACGACGAGGGGATCGCCACACTGACCCTTAACCGGCCCGAGAACCGCAATGCCATTTCCGACGATGACATGATTGCCGCACTGCTTGAGGCGCTCGCCGCGCTGGAAACCGACAATGGCGTGCGCGTGATCATTCTGACGGGTGCGGGCACGGCCTTCTCGTCGGGTGGGAACCTGAAGAAGATGGGTGCTACGGGCGGTCTCAATGATGCGCTGCCGGCCCAGACCCGGATCAACTACCGGCATGGTATTCAGCGATTGCCGCTTGCCTTCGAGGCGCTCGAGGTGCCGGTCATCGCCGCCGTCAACGGTCCGGCGATCGGCGCCGGCTGCGACCTGGCCCTGATGTGCGACATGCGGATCGCTTCGCAAAAAGCCCGTTTCGCCGAAAGCTTCGTCAAGGTCGGCCTGATCCCGGGCGATGGCGGTGCCTGGCTGCTGCCGCGTGTCGTCGGCTTTTCGAAGGCATGTGAAATGGCGCTGACAGGTGACGCGATCGATGCCGACGAGGCGCTCGCCTGTGGTCTCGTCTCGCGGGTCGTTTCCGAAGACGACCTGATGGCCGAAGCCCGCTCTCTGGCGCTCAGGGTGGCGGCCAATCCGCCGCGGATGGTGCGCATGACCAAGCGCCTCCTGCGTGAGTCCTGCCGCAGCGATCTCGCCGCGCTTCTGGAAATGTCGGCTGCCCTGCAGGCGCTTGCCCAGGCCAGCGAGGATCATGTCGAGGCGGTGGCCTCGCTTCTGGAAAAACGACCAGCCGTCTTCACAGGAAACTGACGCAAGGTACCTGAACGTCACGCAAGCCTTTGCGCGGTCGGCGAAAAAGTCGGTTGCGCGATGGCAGGCTTTGAGTAGAATAAAATGAAGTGACGTTTCACACAGTGAAATTACTCTGCAGTCGCGATAAGACTTTCATGAAACCCGAGGAGGATTGAACTATGATCAAACGTTTGTTGCACCGTTGTGCGGTTGCTGTGGGGGGCATGCTTGCCGGTGCCGTTCTTGCAGGTTCCGGTGCCACGTCCGCGGATGCGAAGACGCTGACCTTCGCTGACAGCTTCCCCGCCGGTCACTATCTGTCCGAGCACGCCATGAAAATCTGGATGAAGCGTGTGGAGGAACTCACCAACGGCGAGATTGACTGGACGTATTTTCCTGCCGGTCAGATCGCCAAGGCCAAGGGTACGCTGACCGCGGTCCGGGACGGCCGCATCGATGCAGCCTATGTCGGCATCAGCTATTTCGCAGACAAGCTGCCCCTCAATACCGTTTCCATGCTGCCGGGCATGACGACGTCTTCGTCGGCAGGCGCTCCGGCCTATTGGCAATTGCTCAAGGACGACACGCCGCTTCGCGAGGAATTCCTCAAGAACAACGCGGTGCCGGTTTTTGGGGCGATGATCGATCCCTATCAGATGGTCATGGCGACTGGTCCGCTGATGACGCCGGAGGATTTCAAGGGGTAAGAAGATCCGTTCGGCGGGCGGCGCCATGAACCTGACGCTTGAGCGTCTCGGTGCGATCCCGGTCGCCATGCCGGCGCCGGACATGTACGTGGCGATGGAACGCGGCATCGTTGACGGCACGCTCTTCTCCGTCAACAGCATCAAGCCGTATCGCGTCAATGAACTGTCCAAGTCACTCAGCCGCAACGGCTCATTCGGCACCTTTGTCTTCTCCATCGCGGTAAACAAGGCGACATTCGACAGCCTGTCGCCGGAAATCCAGAAAGCCTTCATTCGGGCCGGTGACGACACGGTGAAGCATCTGTCCGCCTATGTCGACGAGAGCGTTGGCAAGAACCTCGAGGAATTTGCCAAGGAAGGCATCGAGATCTATGACTTCCCGCCGGAAACGATGAAAGTCATCGATGCCGCGCTTGCCGAAGCGGAACAGGACTGGGTCAAGCGCATTGCCGCACGAGGCCTGCCGGCCGAGGCGGTCCTTACCGAGTTCAAGAAAGCAATGGGCGAATAAGCCGCAACGCATCCCGGGCCGCCTTCCTGGCAGGGCGGCCCGCTGCCTTCGCGGTCGGAGGAACCTCGTCATGCATCATCCCGAAGCCCAAGTCTCTTATCCCACGGCGGGTTTCCGTCACGTCGATCGGGTTCTGATCGGTTTAGAGCATATCGCGGTCTGGTTCGGGATCGCCGGTCTCGGTGCGATCATGCTGCTGGTCTCCGCCGATACGCTCGGACGATATTTCTTCAACGCGCCGCTGCAGTTCCAGTATGAGTTGACGAGCCACTACCTGATGGGAATGACTTCGCTTGTCGCGCTCTCCTGGGGCGTGCGCCGCGGCGCCCATATTCGCATCAGCCTCATCGACGATTATCTGGGCCCGCGCCTGCGCGGCCTTCTGTTCGGCTTCAATTTCTTGCTGGCCGCAGCCGTCATGGCCGTCATCTGCTTCTATTCCGCAGCGGAGGCTCTGCGCTCCTGGTCGGATGCGGAGGTGTTCTTCGGCGTTGTCGATTGGCCGGTCTGGCTCGCTCATATCTGGGTGCCCATCGGCTGCGGCCTTCTGGCCTTGCGGCTCGTGTTCGACGGGGTTCTGGTGATCGTCGATCCGACCCATGCGACGCTTCTCCGCGCGACTGCGGATCCCGTGAACGAAGTGGACGCGGTCTAACCGTGTATCCGTATTTGGGAAGGGCCGCCGTGTCGGCCGCGAACCTGACAAAGAGGACAAACTGGTGAGCCTTGTCATTGGAATTGGCGGATTGTTGCTGCTGCTTGTCGGCGGCATGCCGATCGGATTTGCGCTGGCAACGTCGGGCGCGCTCGGGCTGGCCGCTCATATGGGCCCCGGTATTGTCGGGCCGCTGATGGCCGACAGCTTTTTCGAACACTCATCGTCCTATCTGCTGCTCACGGTGCCGATGTTCGTGCTGATGTCGGAATACCTGTCCGCGAGCGGCATTGCCCGCGATATCGTCGTGGCGAGCTACCGCTGGATCGGCCGTCTTCCGGGCGGGCTCGGCATTGCCTGCGTCGCGGCAAGCGCGCTGATGGCTGCGGTCATCGGTTCCAGCACGGCTTCGGCCGCCACCATGTCGACCGCTGCCTTCCCCAACATGAAGCAGCTCAAGTATCACCCGCGCCTGGCAGCCGGCATCATCGCCATCTCGGGCACACTGGCGATTATGATCCCGCCGAGCGTTATTCTGGTGATCTATGGAATCATGACCGAGCAGAGCATCGGCAAGCTTCTGATCGCCGGTGTGATCCCGGGTCTTCTCACCATGCTCGGCTACATCGTGGTGATGGTCTATCTGGCATTGCGCCACCCCCATCTGGCGCCGCGCGCACCGAGCTTCGACCTCCGCACAGCGACGAAATCGTTGACCACTGTCTGGCCCGTCATGCTGTTGATCGTCGTTGTCATCGGCAGCCTGTACGGCGGTGTCGCCACGCCGACCGAAATCGGTGCGGTCGGCTCGCTCTTTGCGCTCATCATCGTCGTCATCCTGCGCCGCATCAACGGCGAAGGCATGCGCGGGGCCATGGAGAACACGCTCAGGACCTACATGATGATCATGATGATCATCCTCGGCGCGATGGTCTTCGGTTTCTTCATGACCTACACGCAGCTTCCCCAGAAACTCGTTACGGCCGCGACGGTGTCGGAGCTGCCGCCCTGGGTGATCCTTGCCATGCTGATCGGTATCTATCTGTTCCTCGGCTGTTTCCTCGACCAGATCGCGATCCTCGTCCTGACCGTGCCGCTGACCTTTCCGATCGTCTCCTCACTCGGCTTCGATGGTATCTGGTACGGCATCATCATCACGAAGACGGTCGAAATCGGACTCGTGACGCCGCCGCTGGGGCTCAACGTCTATGTCACCTCCTCGGTCACCGGCGTGCCGCTCGGGGAGGCGTTCAAAGGTGTTATGCCTTTCCTGCTGATGGAGCTCGTTCTGCTTCTATTGCTGGTCGCTGTGCCGGACATCAGCCTCTGGCTGCCGTCGCACATGCGCTAAGGAATTCCCGCATGGGTCGGGGTTCGTTCAATGACACATATTTCGGGAGATAAGCCGTTCATGCAAACCGGGCAGATCGCGAAGCCGGAAGGGCCGTTGCGGGGCGTTCGAGTCCTTGATCTCAGCTCGGTCGTGCTGGGACCCTACGCCACAATGATCCTCGGCGATCTTGGCGCCGACGTCATCAAGATCGAGGCCCCGGACGGCGATATCCTGCGTCACATCGAGCCGGCGCGGAATCCGGGCATGGGCGCGGTTTTCCTGAACACCAATCGCAACAAGCGCAGCATGGTTCTCGACCTGAAGCAGGAAGAGGCGCGTGACGTTTTGCGCGATCTCGTCGCCGACGCCGACGTTTTCCTGCACAGCATGCGGCCCAAGGCGATCCGCCGCCTGGGTCTCGACTATGAGGCACTGTCCGGGCTGAACCCGCGTCTCGTCTATTGCAACGCCTGGGGGTTCCGGAGCACCGGGCCCTATGGAGACAAACCGGCTTACGACGATGTTATCCAGAGCCTGTCCGGCCTGGCCGAACTCAGCTCGCGCGCCGGCGGCGATCCGCGTTACGCACCGACTGTCATCGCTGACAAGATGACGGGGATGACAGCGGCCTATGCGGTGATGGCGGCACTGTTTCACCAAGCCCGTACCGGCCAGGGACAGGAGGTCGAGGTGCCGATGCTGGAGTCGGTGACCTCCTGCCTCCTGGTGGAGCATCTTGCAGCCGGCGTCTTTCAGCCGGGGGATGCAGCGCTTGGCTATGACCGCGTCCTGGCGGCTCATCGCCGCCCGTATGCGACGCTCGACGGTTTCATTGCTGTCATGCCCTACAATACCGGCCATTGGCAGCGTTTCTTCCACGCAGCCGGCCGGCCGGATCTCGCTGAAGATACCCGTGTGACCGACATGGGCAAGCGTAGCCGTCATATCGGCGAGCTTTACGCCCTTATCGCCGAGCTGGTCGCGACGAAATCGACCGACGACTGGATCCGCTTGCTCGAGGAAGCCGACGTGCCGAGCGTGCCGGTCAAGTCGATTGATGCGCTTTTCGACGACCCGCATTTCCAGGCCACCGGCTTCTTCATCGACTATGACCATCCCAGCGAGGGACGGTTGCGCACCACGGCCGTGCCGACGATCTTCGGCCAGACGCCTGCGGGGCTCCATCGCGTGCCGCCGCGCCTCGGGGAACATACCCGCGAGGTTCTCGGAGAACTCGGCTACGATGAGGCGCGCATTGCCGCGCTGGAAGCGGGGGGCGTGACTGTGCCGCAAATGGCGGGGACGAAGACCGCAGGGCCAGCAAATGCGGCCACCGGCCTTTCCGCCGCCGGCGTCTGACAAAATCGAAAAGCAAGGAACACAAAAGTGGCAAGCGAACCTCGTCTTCTCGGCCGTGGCTTTTATTGGCAGGAACTGACCCCCGGCGAGCGCTTTCGGACCTATGGTCGTACGATTACCAGCACCGACCGGTCCCTATTCGTCGGCTTGGCCGGGATGGTTGAGGTGCTTTTCACCAACGCGGACTATGCACGAGACCATGCCGCGATGCGTGGCGAGGTCTGTCCCGGCGCACTGGTCCTGTCGATCGCCGAGGGCCTGGCATTGAACGCGACCGCGCAGGAAACCGGTCTCGCTTTCCTCGGTATGGAGATGGACATCAAGCGACCGGTATTCGCCGGCGATACGATCGAGTTGGAGATCGAGGTGGTTGAGGTGCGGGCCGAAAGCAAGGGAACGCGCGGTCTTGTCCGCACGATCAACACCGTCCGCAATCAGAATGGCGAGGTCGTCATGATCTACCGCCCGCTTCGCCTGATGGCAGGCGACCCCGGGGCCGCCGAAGCCTGAGCAGCGGTTTCAGGTCAGGTCAAAGATTGGTGGCCAGAAGGATTTCCACCCGGATCTTCTCCTGTGAGACCAGCGTGCTGCGCTGATCGGTCATGGCTTTCAGCTTGCGGATGGCACTTCTCGCAAGATGGCCGGGATCCTGGGTGATCAGGGCGTCCAGCAGGCCGCTTTTCAATGCGGCCTCGGTATAGGGCGTCCGCTCGTGGGCGATGGTCACGATGTGCTGCGGCAACTGGATCTCATCCAGGACGGTTAGCGGGACCCGTGCCTCCGACGACAGGATATAGGCCGCGACAATGTCCGGTCTTTTCAGGGCTGCGGTGATGATGGTGCGGGCGCGGTCGGGATAGCCGTAGGTCTCCAGCGACGGCAGCGCGTGAAGATGGGGAAACTGCGAATTGATGATCCGGTCGAACCCGAGCCGGCGTTCCAGGCTGTCGCGCGACTGCATGGTTTCCGAAACAATGAGGATGCTTCCGGTTGCCGCACGAACGAACCGGCCGAGCAGGGTGGCCGCGGTCGCGCCGGCGGCGTTGTTGTCGATGCCGACCCAGTCGTCGCCGGTGCCGGTCTGGTTGGAAATAAAGGGCAGGGTCTGGACGCCGCGCTCCTGCAGGCGGTGGATCGCATCGCGCACCTGGGGCGTTTCCGGCGCCATGATCGCAACGCCGTCGACCGTATCGGTGGTCAGGGTGCCGAGGTAGCCGGCAATTCCATGCGGGTCGTTCTCGTTCAGGTGCTCGACGTAGGTGGTGACCATGTCGTTGACCAGAATGCTGTTCGCCTCGTCGATATGACGCACGATTTCCTCGTGAAACAAGTCGCCTGAGCGCGGCAGGACAAAGACGAACCGGTAGCTCTTGTTCTTGGCGAGATTTGCGGCCGACAGGTTGCGGACGAAGCCCAGTTCCTTGATGGCGGCGTTGACCCGGTCAATGGTCTTCTGCTTGACGCCTTCGCGTCCGTTCAGCACGCGATCTACGGTGGCCCGGCTCACGCCCGCAAATTTTGCGAGGTCTTTCGTGGTCGGTCGGGCCAATGGGTCACTGAGGGCCTGGGATGAATTTTTCTTCATCTTATCAGTTGCTTGTTTTCCTTCGGAAGGTGCCGGAATCGCGGCCTGTTTCCGTTTCCCTGACCTTTCCATAGCACAAATTGAGACACGTGCGTCATTTTTTGCTTGTTTTGAGGCACGTGTCTCATTTAGTCTTCTTTCAACGGAGCCGCCGTGCCGGGGAGGGTATGGCCGGTCTGTTCTAGGGAGGATTGATCAAATGAAATCCAGATTTCTGATGGCCGCAGGTGCCTGCGGTCTGCTCATGAGCGGTTTTTCCAGTGCGGCTCAGGCGGAAGACCTGACCTTGTGCTGGGCATCCTGGGATCCGGCCAACGCGCTGGTCGAACTCAGCAAGGATTACGAGGCCCAGAGCGGCAACAAGATGAGCTTCGAGTTCGTGCCCTGGCCGAACTTCGCGGACCGGATGCTGAACGAACTGAACTCCGGCGGCAAGCTGTGCGACCTCATGATCGGCGACAGCCAGTGGATCGGCGGCTCGGCCGAAAACGGCCACTACGTGAAGCTCAATGATTTCTTCGACAAGGAAGGCATCAAGATGAGCGACTTCATCGATGCCACCGTGACCGGTTATTCCGAATGGCCGAAGAATTCACCGAACTACTGGGCTCTACCCGCGTTCGGCGACGTGGTCGGCTGGACCTACCGCAAGGACTGGTTCGAACGGCCGGAACTGCAGGCCGAATTCAAGGAAAAATACGGCTACGCCCTTGCCGCGCCGAAGACCTTCGCGGAACTCAAGGACATCGCCGAGTTCTTCCAGGGTCGGGACATCGACGGCAAGACGGTCTATGGCGCCTCCATCTACACCGAGCGCGGATCGGAAGGCATCACCATGGGCGCGATGGACGTGCTCTACAGCTTCGGCTTCCTCTATGAGAACCCGGACAAGGCTTATGATATGGAGGGCTTCGTCAATTCGGCAGGCGCCGTTGCAGGCCTTGAATACTACAAGGCGCTCTACGATTGCTGCACGCCTCCGGGCTCGTCCAACGGCTACATGAGCGAGGGCATCGATGCCTTCAAGTCCGGCCAGGTCGCCATGCAGATGAACTTTGCCTTCACATGGCCGGGGTTCGAAAACGACGCCAATGTCGGACACGGCAAGACCGGCTATTTCGTCAATCCGAAGGGCCCGGACGGCAAGCAGTTCGCGCAGCTTGGCGGGCAGGGGATTTCCGTCGTGGCCTATTCGGACAAGAAGGATGCCGCGCTCGACTACATCAAGTGGTTCGCAAAGCCGGAGGTTCAGGCGAAGTGGTGGGAAATGGGCGGCTTTTCCTGCCTTAAGGCGGTGACGCTTGCCCCCGATTTCCCGGAAAGCCAGCCTTATGCGCAGACATTCCTGGACTCCATGGCGGTCGTGAAGGACTTCTGGGCCGAGCCGAGCTACGCCACGCTTCTGCAGGACACCCAGAAGCGCTTCCACGACTATGTGGTTGCCGGCAACGGCACGGCACAGGAAGCCCTCGACGGGCTGGTGCGCGACTGGACCGAAACCTTCGAAGACGACGGCAAGCTCTAAGCTCGCCTCTCGGGCGGGGCGGGTCATGTCCCGCCCGATGCTCCCGGCCAATTTCCTTTCGGATCGAGAACCCATGACGGACAAGACCACTGCGCGGGCCCCATCTGCTCCGCCGGGCGCCCCTGTGCGCGCCATCCGGGGCGTGAGCGACCGACTGGTGAGCTGGGCGTTCATCGCGCCGACGATCGTGCTCCTGCTGGCGATCAATATCTTTCCGCTGATCTGGACAATCCGGCTCAGTCTGACGAACTACCGCGCCAATCGCACCGGCGCCGAGCTGAAATGGCTGGGCCTGAGGAATTACGAACGGATCCTGACCGATCCGGACATCTGGAACGCCATGCAGGCGACCGCGCATTTCGTCTTCTGGACGCTGGTGCTTGAGGTTCTGATCGGCTTCACGCTGGCCTATCTGATCAACAAGAAGTTCAAGGGCAACGATCTCTGGACCACGATCATCGTGCTGCCGATGATGTTGAGCCCGGCAGTGGTCGGAAATTTCTGGACGTTCCTCTACCAGCCGCAAATCGGCCTGTTCAATTATTTCATCGGCTTTCTGACCGGCGCGGATCCGTCGTCGTTTTCCATGATCGGCGATGTGGCGCTGGCGCCGTGGGCGATCATCATCGTCGATACCTGGATGTGGACCCCGTTCGTCATGCTGATCTGCCTGGCCGGGCTCAGGTCGATCCCGGAGTCCATCTATGAAGCGGCCGAATGCGACAGGGCGAGCAAATGGCGCCAGTTCTGGACCATCACCATCCCGATGGCCCTGCCGTTCCTGATGCTGGCGGTCCTGTTCCGGGGTATCGAGAACTTCAAGATGTTCGATCTGGTCGTGCAGCTTACCGGCGGCGGTCCCGGCAGTATCACCGAGTTGACCTCCATCAATCTGAAGCGGGAAGCCTTCGAGAAGTGGCGCACCGGGTATGCCAGCGCCTACGCGGTGATCCTGTTCGTGACCGTGTTCGGTCTGGCCTCAATCTACGTCAAGGCGTTGAACAAGGTGAAGGAACGATGAGCTTTTCCGTTACCCAGCCGTCGCTGCGGCAGAAGTGGATCGCCGGCGTTCTGGTCGTAGGCTATGCGGTCCTGACCCTGCTGCCGCTCTTGTGGATCATCGCGACCGGGTTCAAGTCGCCGAACGATGCCATCGCCTATCCGCCCAAGGTGGTGTTCGAGCCGACTTTGGAAGGCTACGTCAACCTGTTCACCACCCGGACCAGGATGTCGCCGGAAGCCCTGAAGGACATGGGCCCGCCGCAAACCTGGTACGACAAGATCGTCCGCCAGTACGACATGGTGATCTCCGGCCCGAGCCGATACGGCGAGCGGTTCCTCAACTCGGTCATCATCGGTTTCGGTTCGACCTTCCTGTCGGTGTTCTTAGGCACGCTCGCCGCCTACGGTTTCTCCCGCTTCAAGGTGCCGCTGAAGGACGACCTGATGTTCTTCATCCTGTCCACCCGGATGATGCCGCCGATCGCGGTGGCAATCCCGATCTTCCTGATGTTCCGCCAGCTCGGCCTGTCGGATACCCATTTGGGCATGATCCTGCTTTATACGGCGGTCAACCTGTCGCTTTCCGTCTGGCTGTTGAAGGGGTTCATCGATGAAATTCCCATCGAGTACGAGGAAGCGGCCCTGATCGATGGCTACACCCGGTTCCAGGCCTTCTACAAGGTGGTGCTGCCGCAGGCGGCGACCGGGATCGCGTCGACTGCGATCTTCTGCCTGATCTTCTCCTGGAACGAATATGCCTTTGCCGTCCTGCTGACCTCGGGAACGGCCCAGACGGCACCGCCCTTCATTCCGACCATCATCGGCGTGGGCAAGGACTGGCCCGCGGTCGCCGCCGGCGCCACCTTGTTCCTCGTGCCGGTCATGGTCTTCACCGTCCTTCTGCGCAAACATCTGTTGCGCGGGATCACCTTCGGAGCTGTCCGGAAATGAAAACGCTGCTTACCGACTTGTCGCGGCTGCGCCGGGGGCCGTGGGAAATGGTCGCCACCGTGCTGATCGCGCTCGGGGTCTTCATGCTGATGCAGCCCTTCGCGCTGTGGCTCTACACCTATTCCTTCATTGTCACTTTGGTCGGAACGGTGATGTTCATCATCGTCAGCCATTTCCCGGAGTAGTTGATGGCCCAGATCAGGATTGAACATCTGCGCAAGGAATTCGGGTCGTTCACCGCCGTGAAATCGTCCTCGTTCACGATCGAGGACGGCGAGTTCTTCATGCTGCTCGGGCCCTCCGGCTGCGGCAAGACGACGACCCTGCGGATGATGGCCGGGCTCGAACTGCCGACCAGCGGACACATTTATATCGACGACGAGGAGGTCAGCCAGAAGCGCGCGAGCCAGCGCGACATCGCCTTCGTCTTCCAGATGTTTGCGCTCTATCCGCATATGAACGTGCGCAAAAACATCAGCTATCCGCTGATCAGTCAGGGCATGCCCCGGGCGCGGGTGAAGGAGAAGGTGGCGGAGGTCGCGAAGATCCTCAGGATCGAGGATCTGCTCGATCGCCCGGTCGGCGGCCTGTCGGGCGGCGACCGGCAGCGGGTTGCGCTCGGCCGGGCCATTGTGCGAGAGCCCAAGGCCTTCTTCATGGACGAGCCCTTAGGCGCGCTCGATGCGGAGTTCCGCGAACACATGGCCGAAGAGCTGCGCGCGCTTCACGACCGCATGGGCGCGACCACGGTCTATGTCACCCATGACCAGCTTGAGGCCATGCAGATGGGCGACAAGATCGTGGTCATGAACCACGGCGTCATCGAGCAGTTCGGCGTGCCGCAGCAGATCTACGACTGGCCGGCCACCAAATTTGTGGCCGAGTTCATCGGCTCTCCGCCGATGAATTTTCTCGATTTCGACGGCACGGTGGCCAACGGCGCGACCCGCGTGCACCTCGGCGAAGCTCAGTTCGAGGTGCCGGAGCAACTGACGGGCGCGCAAGGGGCTTTGACCCTCGGCGTGCGCCCGGAACATGTGGCGCTGAACGACGAAGCCGCCTATCGCGGAGAGGTCATCGCGCAAGAATATCTCGGCACCACCCAGATCGTGACACTGGAAACGGCGAACGGCGTGTTGAAGGCCCGCATTCCGTCCGACCGGCCGGTTCGCGTCGGCGAACAGACCGGCGTGGATCTCGATGCGCGCAAGCTGACGGTCTTCGATGCGACCACCGGAAAGGCGTTGCTTTCGACCGCGAACGAGGAGGTCCTTCACCATGGCTGAAGTCAGGCTTTCCGGGATCTCCAAAAGCTTCGGATCGACGGTCGCCCTCGACGACGTCACCATGACCGTACCGGACGGGTCCTTCGTTGTCCTGCTCGGGCCGACGGGGGCGGGGAAGACCACGCTCCTGCGCATGGTGTCGGGGCTGGACACTCCGGATTCGGGGTCCGTGTCGATCGGCGGCCATTCCATGGCCGGCCTGACGCCGGCTCATCGCAATGTCGCGATGGTGTTCCAGCAGTATTCGCTCTATCCGCATATGAACGTGCGGGAAAACCTGGAATTTCCCTTGAAGTCACCGATGCTGCGGACACCGCAGGCGGAGATCGACCGCAAGGTGGCCGAGGTCGCGGAGATCCTGCAGATCTCCCACAAGCTGGACAACAAGGCGACGGCGCTTTCCGGCGGAGAGATGCAGCGGGTCTCCATCGGCCGGGCGTTGGTGCGAAACCCGTCCGTCTACCTGATGGACGAGCCGCTGAGTTCTCTGGATGCCAAGTTGCGGGCGGACCTGCGGGTGGAACTGAAGAACATCCAGGCCAACTCCGGGGCGACGCTGCTTTACGTCACCCATGACCAGATCGAGGCCATGACCATGGCGACCCAGATCGGGGTTCTGGACCAGGGCCGGCTGGTGCAGTTCGGCACGCCGCGCGAGGTCTACGAAAACCCGGTCAGCGTCTATGCCGCCAGCCGTCTCGGTCAGCCGCGGATCAACATCCTGCCCGCGGACCTCTTCGCCGGGGCTCCGACAAGGGCCGCTTCCATCGGCCTGCGTCCGGAGCACATTGCCCAGGGCGAAGGCGAGGAGAGCTTCGTCAACCGGGTGGAGCACCTGGGTGACCAGACCCGTCTGCACCTGGTTTTCAAGAACCATGATCTCGTGACGGTAACGGATGCGCACACGACGCTGACCCATGGCGACATGGTGAAGATCCAGCCGAGAAACCCGCTTTATTTTGACGCCTCTGGCGCAAGACTCGCCTGAGGGAGGGCCACATGACGCATTTCATGAACAAGAAAGAAGACCTCGTCACCGAAGCCATTGATGGCGCGATCACCGCGGCCGGCGGAACGCTCGCCCGCCTGGACGGTTATCCGCACATCCGCGTCGTGGTGCGCAGCGACTGGACAAAGTCTAAGGTCGCGCTCGTCTCCGGCGGCGGTTCCGGTCATGAACCGGCCCATGTGGGCTTCGTCGGCAAGGGCATGCTGACGGCGGCCGTGTGCGGTGATGTGTTCGCGTCCCCTTCCGTCGATGCGGTTCTGGCTGCCATCCTCGCGGTCACCGGGCCGGCCGGATGCCTGCTGATCGTGAAGAACTACACCGGCGACCGCCTGAACTTCGGGCTGGCGGCGGAACGGGCACGTGCCTTCGGTCACAAGGTCGACATGGTGGTTGTCGACGACGATGTCGCCTTGCCGGACCTGCCCCAGGCGCGCGGTGTGGCCGGAACCCTGTTCGTGCACAAGATTGCCGGTGCCCTGGCCGAAAGCGGCGCGGCCCTTGAAACCGTTGCCGACACGGCGCGGCGCGTGATCGGCAGCATCAAGAGCATCGGCATGTCGCTGGATACCTGCACGGTGCCCGGCTCGCCGAAGGAACACCGCATTCCTCAGGGCAAGGCTGAACTCGGGCTCGGCATCCACGGGGAAGCGGGTTTTGAGCAGGTGGCCTTCGTCGATGCCAGGCAGGCCATGGATGCGGTCGTGGAAAAGCTGCGGGTCGCAATGTCCGACAAGCCCCACGTCGCTCTCGTGAACAACCTCGGTGCGGCCTCGGTCCTGGAAATGGGGCTTCTTGCCAACGAACTGATGCAGTCGTCCATCGGTTCCCAGATCAAGTGGATGGTGGGACCGGCGTCGATGATGACGTCTCTCGACATGCACGGCTTTTCCGTGTCGCTGCTGGAACTGGGCGATGGAGATGCCAAGCTTTTGTCGGAGCCGACCCCCGTGTCGGGCTGGCCGGGATGTGTGGCGCTTGAAGAAACCAGGGTGCTGCCGCTTCCCGATGGTCTGGCGCCGATCAAGGCGATGCCGTCGCCGCACGAGCCGACACGGGCGTTCCTGACTTCCTGTTGCGAGCTTCTGATTTCAGCCGAAGCGGATCTCAATGCGCTGGATGCGAAATCCGGCGATGGCGATACCGGATCGACCCTGGCGAATGCCTCCCGAGCGCTGATTGCATCGATGGATAGCCTGCCGCTGGCCGATTTCACGCAGCTGTTCCGGGCGATCGGGCAGGAACTGAGCCAGACCATGGGTGGGTCCTCCGGTGTGCTGCTGGCGATCTTCTTTGCTGCCGCCGGCGATGCGTCGTCGTCCGGCCTGCAGATGCGGGACGCGCTCAAGGCCGGTCTGGACCGGATGCAGCAGATCGGCGGCGCCAAGCCGGGTGACCGGACCATGATCGATGCGCTTCAACCCGCATTGGATGCCCTGGGCGACGGGTTCGCTGCTGCGGCGACCGCCGCCCGCAAGGGCGCCGATCACACGGCAACGCTTGCCAAGGCCAATGCGGGCCGGGCGTCCTATCTGAATGCGGAGCAACTGATGGGGCACAACGATCCGGGCGCGGAAGCCGTCGCCCTGCTGTTCGAACATGTGGCCCGTCTCTAGAATGGCCTGAGTACCTTCGCCCTGCACTGATCCGCAGGCTCCCCGGATCCGTATTACAGATGGATCTCAGATTATCCCGCGTGGGCCTAGCGCCCCGTAGGAGAAGGGGCGCATGCAATGGACGGTCAACAAAAGCGGGCCTGGGTCGTCGGTGCCAGTTCGGGTATCGGCGCGGCAGTCGCCTTAAAGCTTGCCGATGCCGGATACCTTGTCGCGGCTAGCGCGCGGAACGAAACGGCGCTAGATCGGCTCGCGACCGAGGCCGGTGGTTCGGTTCGAGCGTATCCGGTCGATATCCGCGATGGCGAATCCGTCGGCCGGACGCTTGGCGAAATCGAAGAGACCATGGGTCCTGTCGATCTCGCCGTCTTTGCCGCGGGGATCTACCGGCGCGATGAACCGGGACGGTTCGCGGCGGACCTTGTGGCGAAAACGGTCGACGTCAATCTGATGGGGACCAGTCATTGCCTGGATGCGGTTCTGGGCCGGATGGTGCCACGCCGCAGCGGGCATGTGGCCATCATTGCCTCGGTGTCCGGTTATGCGGGTCTTCCTGGCGGAGGTGTCTACGGGGCGACCAAGTCGGCGTTGATCACGCTCGCGGAAGCGATCTATCCGGAGCTGAAGGAAAAGGGGATCGCCGTCAGCGTGATCAATCCGGGCTTCGTGCAAACGCCGCTGACCGATCAAAACGACTTTCCCATGCCGTTCATGATTTCGGCGGAAGATGCGGCGGGACGGATCGTGCGGGGACTGCAGTCCAGACGGTTCGAGATCGCCTTCCCGAAGCGCATGGTCTACCTGCTCAAGCTGCTTCGGTTGCTGCCCTATCCGCTCTTCTTCGCCGTTACGAAAAAGATGCTGCGCGCGGATCGTGTTTAAGGCTATCGAGCAAGTGTGAACTGCACGACGTCCAGCCGGCCCGAGCGGAATCCGGCGGCGCAGTAGTGCAGATAATAACGCCACATCCGGTAGAAGCGGTCGTCAAAGCCGAGGGGACGGATCTTCGACCAATTGTCGGAAAAGACACGATCCCAGGCGAGAAGCGTGCGCCCGTAATCCGGGCCGAAACGCAGCCTGTCCGCGACCTGAAGGCCGCCTTTCGTGGCGCTTTCTTCAAATACCGTTACCGATGGCAGGAAGCCGCCGGGAAAGATATAGGTCTGGATGAAATCGGCACCGCGGCGATAGTCCCGGAACTGGCTTTCATCGATGGTGATGACCTGGATCGAGGCCTTGCCGCCGTTTGCGAGCAGGTCGCGAACCCGCTCAAAATAGACCGGCCAGTTCTCTTCGCCGACAGCTTCGAACATCTCGATCGAGACGACCTTGCTGAAACTGCCTTCCACATCGCGGTAGTCTTCAAGGCGGATCTCTGCCAGTGCGGATAGTCCCGCCAGCGCCAGCCGCCTGCGGGCGTAATCCGCCTGCTCGGTCGACAGGGTCAGGCCGGTGACGCGGCAACCGGTTTTCCGGATGGCATGTTCGGCGAAACCGCCCCAGCCGCAGCCAATCTCCAGCACGTGGTCATCGGGACCTATGCCAAGCGTTGCGATGATGCGGTCGTATTTGGCAGCCTGTGCCTCTTCCAGGGACATGTCCTGCCGCTCATATAGGGCGGAGGAATAGGTCATCGTGCCGTCGAGCCAATGGCGATAGAAGTTGTTGCCGAGATCGTAGTGGAAGGCGATGTTGCGCTTGCTGCCGGCCCGGGTGTTGCTGTTCAGGAGATGCCGCAGGCGCGCAAACCACCGGCCGAAGGCCGGCGCGCGCATTGCGCCCTGAAGCTGGTCCTCGTTGACGAGCGCCAGTTCCAGGAACGCAAGCATGTCTGGGCTGTCGATGTCGCCATCCATATGGGCGCGGGCAAAGCCGAGGCTGCCACCGCCGAGGACCTTCCAGAAGGCGCCTGCGGTGTTGAGTTTCAGCATGGCCGACGGGCCGGGCTCGGGGCCTTCGACCTGAAACTCCCGTCCATCGGCGAAAACGAGGGTCAGCCGCCCGCGGGAAATCCGCTGCGCCCAGCGGCAGATCATGCGTTGCCAGAGGGGCGGCTTTTGCTCGGCGATCAGGGCTGCGGACTGGTCGATCTCACTCATATCAGTTCTCCCCCAGGCGGTGGCCCGCGACGACGGTGGTGTCGATGGGACGGGTTGCCGCCTTATGACGGTAAACCGAGATCCCCTTGAGCCACAACCGCAAGGCCTCGAAATGAATCGCGCCCATGATTTTCAGGGTCATGAGTGGATAGGTTGCGAGCGCCTTGAGGAGGGTGCGATCGCTCAAGCGCCGCCGGCGGCCGGAAAAGGACGCATGAAGGAGCGGGCCGTCGGTATCGGCCTCGTTGATCGCAATCAGGACCCGCTCAGAAGGCGGCGCGATACGGAACCGGTAGCGGCAGTCCATCGGGATGAAGGGGGAGACGTACATTTCCTTGGCGCACTCGTGTCGAAACTGGCCGTCGCGCCCTGCACCGGCGGGGATCACGTAGGTATGCCGCTCATGAAACGTGTTGCTGACCTCGTAAAGGATGGCGCGCAGGTCTCCCTCGGCTGTGCGGCAGAAATAAACGGTCAGCGGATTGAAGACGTAACCGAAGATGCGCGGGTAGCAGAGCACGCTAATACGCATTCCCGGGCTCCACAGGCCGGCGCTTTCCAGCTGGTCCCGCACCCAGTCCTTCAAGCCGTTTCGGTCCCCGGAGCCGTGGTCGGCGTCATGAAAACTGAAGACGGCCCGACGGTTATGGCCGAACAGCTTCAGTTGCCGGTCGAGCCTCTCAAGTTCGTCGAGATCGAGAAGCAGGGAAAAGACGCGGTAGCGGAGCTTGTGGGCCTTGGGACGGAGGCGGTTGTGAAACACCTCGCCGGCATAAAGGGCGGATGTGAGCGTCATTCGGCGGCGATCCTGTTCTCCGGCACGACGATGCGGTCCGACGGGTTTTCAAGAGACCACGGACGCTTCATGCCGCCAAGCTCTTCCGCGACCGCCAGACCGGATTGCAGCCCGTCCTCATGAAAACCGCTGCCGAAATAGGCGCCGCAGAACCATGTCCGGCGGCGACCCTGCAATTGCCAGAGGCTTGCCTGCGCCGCCATCGCGTTGCCGTCGAAGAGCGGGTGGGTGTAGTCGAAGGTGCGATGGATGTTCCGGGCGTCGATTTCCCGGCTCGGGTTCAGCGTCACGAACAGCGGCAGGTCGGTCTGCAGGTTCTGGAGCCGGTTCATCCAGTAGGTCACGCACAGCTGCTCTTTGCCATTGCCGCGTTTTTCGCCGATGTAGTTCCAGCTCGCCCACGCTCCCTTTCGCTTCGGCATCAGTCCGGGATCGGAATGCAGGACGGCGGTGTTTTCCGTGTAGCCGAAGCTGCCCAACAGGGTTTGCTCTTCAGCATCCGGATCGGCAAGCAGGTGAAGCGCCTGGTCCGCATGGGCGGCGATCACGACCTGGGAAAACCGGTCCGACTGTCCGTTGGCGCAGGTGATCGTCACGCCGAGATCGTCGCGGCGGATTTCGACAACGGGCGAGCCGAAACGCAGGGTTCCGCTGAAGGCGCCGAGAAGGCGTTTGACGTAGGCGCGGCTGCCGCCGGTGACGGTCCGCCACTGCGGCCGGTCCTTGAGAAGCAGGAGCCCGTGATTGGCAAAGAACCTGATGAAAGCCTCAAGCGGATAGGCGCGCATCTCGCTGGCGGTGGTCGACCAGATTGCCGCGCCCATGGGCAACAGATGGTCCTCGATAAAGGTGCGGCTGTAGCCTTCCCGGTCCAGGAAGTCTCCAAGCGAAAGGGTCGCAATATCGCGGCGGTTCAGAGCCTCTGGGGCTTCGCGATAGAACCGCAGGATACCGCCCATCATCGACCAGAACCGCGGACTGATCGCATTGGTTCGCTGGCTCAGCAGCCCTGAGAGGCCGGAACCGGAATATTCGAACCGGCCGCCGTCCAGCGAAGCGGAAAAGGACATGTCGGAGGCTTCCGTCGGCACGCCGAGATGATCAAACAGCGCGACGAGGTTCGGGTAATTCTTGTCGTTGTAGACGATGAAACCGGTGTCGACCGGGGTCTTGCCGGTAATGGTTTCGACATCGACCGTGTTGGAATGGCCGCCTGCCCGGGCTTCGGCCTCAAAGAGCGTGACGTCTTTTGTCTGCGACAGCAGCCAGGCGGCGGAAAGACCGGAAATACCGGAGCCGATGACGGCGATCCGCGCATTGCCTGCATGAAAATCTTTATTGCCCCGAAAGCTCATCGCAAACCAACCGTTTCTGTTTTGTGTTGGATGGGATTACGCATGAAGGCTGCCGTCGGATCGGTGCCAAAAAATATTTTATGCGCCGTGATCCACCACGCCAAACGGCGCGTAATAGCGGCATGACAATAACAGTTTCCCAGGCGGCCGAGCGATGCCACTATGGTCTTGCGTTAGCCAGATGGACCGCACGTCCGGTGCGGAAGCCACGTGGCGTTGCGATGATCAAAGTGCGCGGAACTCCCATGACCGAAGACCCTGAAGACATGTCACGGCTGATCGCAGCCGTGGCGCGGGCGCAGGATGTGTCTGCCTTTGAGAGACTGTTCCGACATTTTGGTCCGCGGGTGAAGGCCTACATGATGCGCCACACCGGCAACCATCAGACCGCAGAAGAACTGATGCAGGAAACGATGATGCTGGTGTGGAACAAGGCCACACTGTTCGATCCCGATAAAGGAAATGCCTCGACGTGGATCTTCACGATCGCGCGCAACACCTTCATTTCTGCCTATCGCAAGCAGAACCGGCCGGAATTCGATCCAAACGATCCGGCTTTTGTCCCCGATGATATTGCGCCGGCCGATGTGGAATTCCAGAACAGGCAGGAAGCGGACCTCGTCCACGCGGCTCTGAAGGACCTGCCCGAAGAACAACGCGAACTTGTGCAACGTTCGTTCTTCGGTGACGTGTCGCATTCCGATCTTGCCGAGGAATTCGGATTGCCGCTCGGAACGGTGAAGTCGCGCATTCGCATGGCAATCGCCAAGCTTCGAAAAAGCCTGGGGGAACGCTGATGAGACCGCGTCATCATATCCGGGACGAGTTGCTCGCAGCCTATGCGACCGGGGATCTGGCGGAAGGCTGGAGCCTGCCTGTGGCCACCCATCTTGCCTTGTGCCCCGAGTGCCGGGCGCGGCTGGCTCGCTTCGAAGCAGCCGCCGGAGATATGCTGGAGACAATCGAGCCGGCAGAAGCGTCCGTGGAAAGCTCGTGGCAGGAAATCCGGCAGCGCCTCGCCGAAGCAGGGTCTCCTACCTCCAGGCCGAAACCGAAGACGGAAACAACGCGCGGCGACTATGTCTTGCCCGCGCCGCTCAGAAATTACGTCGGTGCCGACGCGGACGAACTGAAATGGAAAGCGCTGGGCCGGGGTGCCTATCAGGTCCTGGTGCCGACAGGGGATGAGGAAACCAGTGTGCGCCTGCTGCGTATCCCAGCCGGCAAACCGGTGCCGGAGCATGGCCATGGCGGGCGCGAACTCACGCTCGTGCTGTCCGGAAGCTTCAGCGACGTGACCGGGCGTTACGGACGGGGCGACCTGGAGGATGCGGACGAGGACCTTGAGCATCAGCCGATCGCCGGTGACGAGGAAGACTGTATCTGTCTCGCGGTCACGGACGCGCCGCTTCGCTTCAAGAGCCGCCTGTTGCGGTTTGTCCAGCCGATGCTGGGTATCTGAGGAGAGACGAATGCGCGTTCTGGTTCTCAGCTATCTGTCTGCCGCTGTGGTGTTTTTCGGTCTCGATTATCTGTGGCTCAGCCGGGTGGCGATCGGTTTTTACCGCTCTCATATCGGTGACCTTCTCAGAGACCGCCCCGATATGACGGCGGCCGGGCTGTTCTACCTCGCCTATATCGCCGGCATCGTCTATTTCGCCGTCCTGCCTGGCCTGCAGAAGGAGAGCGTGGCCATCGCGCTCGTGAACGGAGCGCTGCTGGGTCTGCTCGCCTACGGCACCTATGACATGACCAACCTGGCAACCCTGAAGGGCTGGTCGTTGACCGTCAGCGTGGTCGACATGGTCTGGGGAACCGTGTTGACCGCCACGGCTTCGGCGGCGGCCTTTGCCGTGGCCGGTCTGCTGAAAGCAGGATGACGGAGCAAATCCGCAACCTTGTCCTCGTTCTCGGGGACCAGCTTTCCCTTTCGATGTCGAGCCTGAGCGACGCCGATCCGGCCCGGGACCCGGTGCTGATGTGCGAGGTCGCCGAGGAGGCCACCTATGTCCGCCATCACAAGAAGAAGATCACCCTGATCTTTTCCGCCATGCGGCATTTCGCGGACGAGCTGCGCGACCATGGATTCGAAGTTCGCTACGTGAAGCTCGATGACGATGGCAACAGCAATTCCTTCACCGGCGAAGTGAAACGCGCGGTCGGAGATCTGAAGCCGGAGCGGATCGTTGTGACCGAGCCCGGCGAGTGGCGGGTGCGACAGGCCATGGACCGCTGGTCTGCCGACTTCGACATCCCGGTCGAGATCCGCGACGATACCCGCTTCCTGTGTTCCCGCGGCGATTTCCGCCAATGGGCCGGAGATCGGCGCGCGTTGACGATGGAATTCTTTTACCGGGAGATGCGCCGGCGGACGGGTCTGCTGATGGACGGCGACAAGCCGTGCGGGGGGCGCTGGAATTTCGACGCCGACAACCGCAAGCCGGCTTCTCCTGATCTCTTCCGTCCGGCGCATTCGACCTTTTCCCTGGACGCAATCACGCAGTCGGTCATGAAACTGGTCAATGCCCGGTTTCCGGACCACATGGGCTCGGCCGATGGATTTGCCTTTGCGGTGAAGCGCGAAGACTGCGAACGGGCGGCGGACGATTTCATCGAAAACTTCCTGCCGGATTTCGGTGAGACGCAGGATGCGATGCTCAAGGACGATCCGTTTCTCAATCATTCGCTTTTGTCGTTCTACCTGAACCTCGGCCTGCTCGAGCCGATGGCGCTTTGCCGGGCGGCGGAACGGGCCTATTTCGACGGTCACGCGCCGCTCAACGCGGTGGAAGGGTTCATCCGCCAGATCATTGGCTGGCGGGAATATGTGCGCGGCGTCTACTGGCTGTTCATGCCGGACTACGCCGACAGCAATTTCTTCGATGCGAAACGGCCGCTGCCGGCTTTTTCTGGACGGGAAAGACGGAGATGGCCTGTCTTGCGCAGGTGATCGGCGAGACGATCGAGAATGCCTATGCGCATCATATCCAGCGGCTGATGATCACGGGAAACTTCGCCCTGCTGGCTGGGCTCGATCCCCATGCGCTGCATATTTGGTACCTGGAGGTCTATGCCGATGCGTTCGAATGGGTGGAGCTGCCGAATGTCATCGGCATGAGCCAGTTCGCCGACGGCGGACTGCTCGGCACCAAACCCTATGCGGCGAGCGGCGCCTATATCTCGCGCATGTCGGACTACTGCAAGGATTGCCGCTACGATGTCCGCGCCAAGACCGGCGAGGGGGCCTGTCCGTTCAACGCCCTCTATTGGGATTTCCTCGACCGGAATGCGGACAGGCTCTCGTCCAATCGCCGGCTGGCTCAGCCCTATACCACCTGGCGACGTATGGGAGAAGACAAGAAGCAGGTCTACCGTCAAAGCGCCCGGGCGTTCCTTGAAAAACTGGATGCCCGGCACCCTGTTTGATCAAAACGTCGGTGGGGTACAGGCGCTGACGACGACGCAGCGCTTGTTTCTGAGCGCCTTGAACCGGTGCGGGGTCGTGCTCTTGAACATGTAGGCATCGCCCGGTCCGAGCACCTTGCGCTGGTCGCCGACGGTGATCTCGATATGGCCTTCCATGACGATGCCGGCTTCCTCGCCCTCGTGGCTGAGCATCACCCGGCCGGTATCGGCGCCCGGCTCATAGACCTCGTAGAGCATCTGCAGGTCATGGCCGAACAGGTTGTTGCCAACCTGCCTGTAGGAAATCTTTCCTTTGCCGATCTCGGTCAGTTCCTCGGCGGCAAAGAACACCTGGTCCTGGCGTTCCGGTTCATAGGCGAAGAAGTCCGACAGGCCGATCGGAATGCCGTCCAGAACCCTCTTCAGGGCGCTCAACGACGTGTTGATCTTCGCGGCCTCGATTTGGGAGATGAAACCGTTGGTGACGCCCGCCCGCTTGGCGAGCTCCCGCTGGGAATAACCGTGGGCTTCGCGGATCGCGCGCAGCCTGAGGCCAACGTCCTTCGAGAAGTCATCCGTGTTTAGTGTGTTTATCATCATAAACACATACACATGGAATCCGATGAAAACCAGTGACTTGCCGGATTGAAGAAACAGACTTTTCTTCCGACTGAAATCAAGGCCTTCTAGTCCCGGTTGCTGAGGAGAAGTGCCATGGATGCTGTCGTCGACCGAAACGAAACCCGTTCCAATCAGGTTCTGGATGCCTACTGGATGCCGTTCACCGCGAACAGGCAGTTCAAGCAGAACCCGCGCATGCTGGTCTCCGCCAAGGGCATGCATTACCAGTCCGACGACGGCCGAACGATCCTCGACGGCACGGCCGGCCTTTGGTGCTGCAATGCCGGTCACGGCAATGCTGAGATCACCGATGCGGTCGCCCGGCAGCTCTCAAATCTCGACTACGCACCGTCCTTCCAGATGGGCCATCCGATCGCGTTCGAGTTTGCCGAGCGGCTGAAACAGATTGCGCCGGACGGGTTCAACCATGTCTTCTTCACCGGCTCCGGATCGGAGTCGGTCGACACCGCGCTGAAGATCGCGCTGGCCTATCACCGCGCCCGCGGCGATGCGGGCCGGATCCGCCTGATCGGCCGGGAACGGGGCTATCACGGCGTCGGTTTCGGCGGCATTTCGGTGGGCGGCATCGTCAACAATAGGCGCCACTTCGGCACGCTTCTGACCGGTGTCGATCATCTGCCGCATACCCACGCTCCGGAGCACAACGCCTTTTCCAAGGGAC
The DNA here is from genome assembly GCF_963675095.2 of uncultured Roseibium sp. GTDB lineage: Bacteria > Pseudomonadota > Alphaproteobacteria > Rhizobiales > Stappiaceae > Roseibium. The sequence continues at coordinate 78,259 of NZ_CAXXSJ010000037.1, forward strand.
AGCCGGAGTGGGGCGCCCATCTCGCCGACGACCTTGAGCGGATCGTCGCCCTGCACGGCGCGGAAACGATTGCCGCGGTCATCGTCGAACCGGTCGCCGGGTCAACCGGCGTGCTGGTGCCGCCCAAGGGCTACCTGGAACGCCTGCGCACTATTTGCGACCGGCATGGTATCCTGCTGATCTTCGACGAGGTGATCACCGGGTTCGGCCGTCTGGGCACGCCGTTTGCCGTCGACTATTTCGGCGTGAAGCCGGACCTGTTCACGACGGCCAAGGCGCTCACCAACGGTGTCGTTCCCATGGGTGCGGTGTTCGCGCAGGACCATATCCATGAGGCCTTCATGAACGGTCCGGAAGGGGCGATCGAGCTCTTCCACGGCTACACCTATTCCGGCCATCCGGTCGCCTGTGCCGCGGGCCTTGCCACGCTGGACATCTATGAAAAGCACGGCCTTCTGACGCGCGGCGCCGACATTGCCGATCATTGGGAAAACACTATCCATTCGCTGAAAGATGCCCGCCACGTCAAGGATGTACGCAATCTCGGCATCATTGCCGGGATCGAGCTGGACTCCCGTGACGGAGCCGTGGGCCAGCGCGCCTACGAGGTGTTCGTCAAGTGTTTTGAGGCGGGTCTCCTGATCCGGGTGACGGGCGATATCATCGCCCTGTCGCCGCCGCTGATCGTCGAGGAAGGCCAGGTTTCCGAAATGGTCGACACCCTGCGCGATGTTCTGGCCGCGACCGACTAGACCTGAACCGCTCCATCAGTAGCTGTCGGAAACGGCGACCCTGACGTCAAGTACGGCCTGCCGCCTTTCGGTGCGGATTGCGTTGATGGCTGCTTCCAGGGCAGGGCGCAGATCGGTGCCGTGGGTCACCCGTGCCGTGAAGGCGCGGCTGGCGGCGGCGACTTGCAGGTAGTCGGGCGCGGGTTCCAGGGACGTCAGCGGCATGGTGTTCGCTTTTGCCGCCGCCCCGTCCTTATAGGCGTTGACGACCGAGCGCCGGACCGCGTTCCACATGCCGTTGTTCTTGATGATCACCAGCACGGGCAATTGCAGCGCCTCGGAAATCTGGTGGCAGGCGACCGGGTTGGAAAAGATGTAGGAGCCGTCGCCCATACAGGCAACGCAGAGCCGGTCCCGGTCCGCCAGTTGCGCTCCGAGGGCCGCCGGAAAGGCCCAGCCGAGGCCGCCTGCGTGAACGTTCATGAACATCCGGTTGGGACCCTTCAGGTCCATGGCGCCGGCGACGACGCCAAGTTCGCAAAAGACAGCGGCATCGTCCCCCATCACGTCTGAAAGCGTACGGCTCAAAAACTCCGCGCCGATGGGATCGCCAGCCCCTTTCGAAATCAGATCCTCCATTTTCTCACGTCGCGGCGCGATCTCCGCGGCCAGGCGGTTCTTGCGCCTTTGGACGCGGGCCTCATCCGTTTTCAGCGCAGCGCTCAGAGCCTCGATGGCGCGCACCGGATCGGAGCCGATGGCAAGGTCCGTCTTGTAGTTGCGCACCGGCATGCGCGCGAAATGCGGGTCGGCTCCGATGTGAACGATTTTCACGTCCTCGGACGGGGCATGGAACCGCTCGATCCAGGGAATGTCGGTGTCGAGCACGACGATCAGATCAGCGCCGGCAATGGCGGCCGCCGGGTCGTGGCCGAGAAACATCGGATGGTCGCTTTGCATGACATTGCGAACGACGAAGGGCTCGGCAACGCCGATGCCGTGGGCCTCCGCAAGGTCGGCCAATGCGGCAGACAGGCGGCCTTCGGTGTCGCCGCGCTGGCACAGGATCACGGGCCGTTCCGCCTCGCTGAGCCAGACCGCGAGCTGATTGATCGCCTCGGCGTCCGGGCTTGCCGGCGTGGCGGCCGGCCGCAGGCGGGCGGGCTGTTGCGCGCTTTCGGGGATGTCCGCGCCGAGCGGTTCGCGCGGCAGGCTGATATAGGCCGGACCCTCGGGGGCGCTGGTTGCCAGCGACAGGGCACGGCTCACCAGCGCGTCGCCCTGTTCCGGATAGCGCATCTCGTAATTGAACTTGGTGACGTCACGGATCAGGGAGGCCTGATCATATTGTTCCTGGCCGTACTGGATCGGGGTCGCCCGGCTACCCATCCTTCCGGTTTCGGTGATCGGGGTCCGTCCGGACATGACCAGGACCGGGATGTTGTCGCTGGCGGCATTGATGACGCCCATGGCCGCATTGGCGAGCCCGACGTTGACATGAACCATGACCGCCTGGGCCTTGCCGGTCACCAGATAGTAGCCGTGGGCCATGGCGACCGAGGCCGTCTCGTGGGGAACCGTCACCGGTTCGGGAATCTCGTCGGCCGGCAGGGCGGAAAGGGCTTCGATGATCGGCGGAAAATCGGTTCCCGCATTGGCAAACAGATAGTCCACACCGGCCCGCTTCAGGCCGAGCAGCACGGATTCGGCGCCGTTTTTCGGCGCACGCGGATGCTTCGACGTCATTCATTCCCTCCCGTGTCCGGCGATCTCTGTCGCCCGACTGCGACAAAATGGACTTGTCAAAGCTGCGAATGCAAGTAATAAATGATCAGAAATCTCAATTATTGGGATTTTTGTCGCCTTTTGGAGGAGGCGGCGATCAAAGGGAGGAACCACATGACAAGATTTTTCAAGGCAGCAGCCTTTGCCGCGGCGATGGTCGCGGCCGGGTCTGTCCAGGCGCAGACGGTCGGGATCGCAACGTCGAACCCGGGTTCGCTGTTCCACAATATCGGGACGGCTGTTGCCAATGCGGCCAATGAAGCGGGGTTGAACACCACCGTTCAGCCGGCCACCAGTCCGAACCAGTTCATTCCGTTCGTGAATTCCGGAGGGATCGAATTCGGCGTCGCCAATCTGCAGGAAGTGAATTACGCGATTTCCGGTGAAGCCTGGTGGAACGGGGTCAAGAACCCGAACCTTCGCGTCGTGGCCATGCTGATGCCGCTCAAGGAAGCGATCTTCGTGCGCGCCGACAGCGACATCAAGACGCTCGCCGACCTGAAGGGCAAGCGGATGACGGACGGCTATACCGCCCAGAACACCATCCTGCCGCAGCTCGACGCGGTCTATGCCACCGCGGACATGACCCGCGAAGACATGACGCCGGTCTATGTCACCTCGGTCGTTGCGGGGGCGCAGGCTTTCATCGCCAATGATTCCGACGGTTTCATCTTCGCCCACGGTGCGGGCAAGGTCCGCGAAGCGGATGCGTCCGTCGGCGGTCTGCGTGCGCTGCCGGTTGCCGATGACAGCGATGAAGCCCTGGCCAAGGCCCGCAAGCACTGGCCGACTGCCTTCTTTGCCAAGATGAAGGCCGGCTCGTCTCCGGGCGTTCTCGAAGACGCGACCTATATCGCTTTCCCGCAGGTGATCTTCACCCATTCCGGTGTGCCGGACGATGTCGTCTATGCGATGGCCAAGGCCATTTACGACGGCAAGGATGCCATGGTCAGCACGTTCAAGCCGTTCGCCGCATTCAATCCGAAGGACATCAAGGGCGATCCCGGCATTGCCGAATTCCATCCCGGTGCATTGAAGTTCTTCACAGAAGCTGGTCTGGACTGAGGACGCACCGTGCAGGACGAAACGGAAGAGAGAGGCCTGATCGGCCTCTCTCCAGCGATCCGGCGCCCGATCGCCGATGTGCTGGCAACCCTCTTGACGCTGACGACGATCTGCTGGGCGCTGTCCGTGCCCCGCTATCTGGGCCTCGGCTTTTATCCGCAGCAGTTCTTCGCCGCGGTGCTTGCCCTGGTCCTGCCGATCGCTTTTCTTGAGCTGCCGGCACGCCGTTTTTCGAGCCGCAAGGTCGTGCCCTGGTATGATGTTGCCCTGGCGCTGATCGCGTTTGCTTCCGTTTCCTGGATCGCCGTCGGCTATCCGCAATTCGTGCTTCAGATCTTCGCGAAACCCGCGGTGGTCTGGATCCCGGGCATCATCATCACACTGCTGACGCTCGAATGTCTCAGGCGCGCGACCGGCTGGACGCTGGTTTTGATCATCTGCGCCTTTCTGCTTTACGCTCTCTTCGGCGACGTGCTGCCGGGCCGCCTTCAGGGGCGGGCGCAGGACTGGCAAATGCTCGCCGGTTACATGACGCTCGATTCCAACGGCATTCTCGGCCTGCCCATGTCGGTGGCCGCGACCGTCGTCGTCGCCTTCATCCTGTTCGGGACGCTATTGGGTATCACCGGCGGGTCGAATTTCTTTACCGATGCCGCCATGCTCGGCATGGGCCGGTTCCGTGGCGGGTCGATGAAAATCGCCGTTCTGGCGTCGGGCCTGTTCGGATCGATTTCCGGATCCGCAGTCGCCAATGTGGTCGGCACCGGCGTTGTGACGATCCCCATGATCAAGCGCGATGGTTATCCCGGCCACAAGGCCGCGGCGATCGAGGCAGTCGCCTCCACCGGAGGCCAGCTCATGCCGCCGGTGATGGGGGCCTCCGCCTTCCTCATGGCAGAGTTCCTGGCCATTCCCTATTCCGACATTGTCACGGCCGCGCTGGTTCCGGCAATCCTCTACTACGTTGCCCTGTTCATCCAGGCCGATCTGGATGCGGCGCGCATGGATATCCGTCCGGTGCCGAAGTCGGAGATCCCGGCCGGCCGGATCGTCGTGCGCGGCCTGCATTTCATTCTCGCCTTCGCCGTCCTGATCTGGCTGTTGTTCTGGCAGGGGTTTCAGCCTGAACGTGCGGCGCTCTGGTCCGCTGTGGTGCTGATCGCAACCTCACTTGCGATCGGTTATCGCGGCAGCCGTCCGGCTCTGCGCGCGATCTTCGGCAGCCTGTCCAGATGCGGTCATTCCGTGGTCGAGATCATCCTGATCTCGGCGGCTTCCGGCCTGGTGATCGGCGTCTTGAACGTGACCGGCCTGTCATTCAATCTCACCTACCTTCTGGTCCAGATCGGCGGCAACAACGCCTTCATCCTTCTGAGCCTGTCGGCCATCGTCTGCATTATTCTGGGCATGGGGCTGCCGACCCTCGGGGTCTACGTGCTGCTGGCGGCGCTTGTCGCACCGGCCCTGATCAAGGTTGGTATCGATCCGATTGCGGCCCACTTGTACGTGCTCTATTTCGGCATGATGTCGATGATCACGCCACCGATCGCCATTGCGGCCTTTGCCGCTGCGTCGCTGGCGAAAGCGCCAGCGATGGCGACCGGTTGGGCCGCCATGAAATTCGGCTGGGTCGCCTATATCATTCCGCTGCTGTTCGTGTTCTCGCCGACCCTGCTGCTCAATGGAGCGCCTTTGGAAATCGCCTTGGCGGTCACGACAGCCGTCGCCGGGGTCTGGCTGGTTTGCATCGGAATAGCCGGTTACTTTGCCGGTCCTCTGACCTCCTGGGTCCGGGTCCTGTTTGCCGTTGCCGGATTGCTTGCTCTCATTCCTTCCGGGGCCTTTCCCCAGGCCGTCATCACCGATGTGATCGGCGTTGCCTGCGGCGTCCTCCTGATGGGGTGGCAACTGATGAGCCGGAAGCCCGCCACAGCAAAGGATACCGTCCAGTCATGAGCGTTTCTTCCGGCAGCGGCGAGCGGCTGTTCGCGATCCTCGACCTGTTCACCGAGGACAGGCTCGAGTGGACGCCGCAGGAAATCATGGCGGAGCTCGGCTATACGCGTCCGACGCTCTACCGCTATCTGCGCACACTGAAGGATGCGGGGTTCCTGACCTCCCTGCCGGGGCGGGGCTTCACCCTCGGGCCGAGGGTGGTGGAGCTGGACTTTCTGGTCCGCCGCTCCGACCCGGTCGTGGAGATCGGGCGGGACCAGGTCGACGCGCTGGCAAACCGCTATCCGTGCTCGTCGCTCCTGGTGCGCTATTACGGCAAGAAGCTCCTGTGCGTGCATTCGGCCTGCTCGATCCCCGATCCTCGGTCGAGTTACCCCAGAGGTCGGCCGATGCCGTTGGCGCGCGGGGCAATTTCGCGTGCTATCCTCGCCAACCTGCCGCGGCGCCAGCAGAAACCGATCATCACCGAAGCCCTTGAGGACTTTGCCGAGATCGGCATCGGCTCCACCGTTGAAGACGTGCTCGATTCGCTGCGGGCCATCCGCCGCCGCGGATATTCAATTGCCCATGGGGAGGTCACGCCGGGTGTCGTCGGTATCGCCGCGCCGGTTTTTGATTCCGGGCGCCTGCCCATTGCAGCGCTCTGCGTCACCATCGAAGCAACAGCTCTGGAGGCCCAGGGTCTGAGCGAGGCCACGGTTGCCGAAAACGTTCGCGAGGCGGCAGCGGAAATCAGCTTCGAGCTGGCGGAACTGCAGCACGATCCAACCGAAACAATAGACCAGAACCCGGCCGAGGCCGGAGAAACAGCTTGATTGCTCAGGGAGAAAACACGTGAGAAAACTCGATATTTTCAATCATATCTGGCCGAAGCCTTTTTTCGATGCCCTGATCGATCACATCGGCGAAATGACCGACATCACCCGGCGCTCCGGCGATGTGCCGATGATGACCGAGCTGGATCGGCGGTTCGAGGTCATGGACATGTTCGGGCCCGACTACAGCCAAGTTCTGTCGCTGGCCTCGCCGCCCTTGGAAAAGCTCTGCGATCCGGCGAAGGCGCTCGAACTCAGCCGGATCGGCTCCGATTCCCTGGCTGAGCTTTGCGCAAAATATCCGGACCGCTTTCCCGCCTTCATCGGCACCGCGCCGATGAACAATCCGGATGCGGTCGTCGAGGAGAGCCGGCGCGCCATCGAGGATCTCGGCGCATCGGGGATGCAGATCTTCACCAACGTGTCGGGCAAGCCGCTCGACCTGCCGGAGTTCGATCCGTTCTTCGACTACATGGCGAAGTCGGGCAAGCCGGTGTGGCTGCATCCGGCCCGCGGTGCCAATTTCACCGACTACCTGACGGAGAAGGAATCCGAATACGAGATCTGGTGGACCTTCGGCTGGCCCTATGAAACCTCCGCCGCCATGGCGCGGCTGGTCTTTTCCGGCGTCTTCGACCGGCATCCGGGCCTGAACGTCATCACCCACCATGCCGGCGGCATGGTCCCCTATTTCGAGGGTCGGGTCGGCCCCGGATGGGACCAGATGGGCGCGCGCACGTCGAACAAGGACCTGGCGGCCGTGCGCAAGGCGCTCAAGCGTCCGCATCTTGAGTATTTCAAGGATTTCTATGCCGATACCGCGACCTTCGGCTCGCGCAAGGCGATCGAGCATGCCATCGAATTCTTCGGCGAGGACCATGTGGTGTTTGCCTCCGATGCGCCGTTCGATCCGGAAGCGGGCCCGATGTATATCCGCGAAACGATCCGCATCCTGGAAGAGCTGGACGTCTCGGAGGAAACCCGGGCGAAGCTGTTCCACGGCAACACCGAACGCCTGCTCGGTCTGAAGGGATAACGATGGCGGACGGTTTTACCCATGACGTGATCATCATCGGCGGGGGCCCCGTCGGGGTCGGGCTTGCAATCGAGCTCGGCCTCAAGGGCATCACCTCCGCCGTGGTGGAGAAATACGAGACCATCCAGCCGATCCCGAAGGGGCAGAACCTCACCCAACGCACCATGGAGCATTTCCATTTCTGGGGCTGTGAGGAAGATCTGCGCAATGCCCGCACCGTGCCGCGAGGCGCCGGCATCGGTGGGTTGACCAATTACGGAACGCTTCTGAACGACTACAGCTATGACTGGCTGAACCGGGCCGCGGTCAAGGACTATTACTACAGTGCCAACGATCGCCTGCCGCAATATGCCATGGAAGCGGTGCTGCGCACCCGCGCGGCGGAGATCGATGCCATCGATCTTTTCTACGGTTTTGACGGCGCGGATATCGAGCAGGACGCCGAAGGCGTCACGGTGACGGCGACGGAATACGGGGGCTCCGGACAACGGATCCTGCGCGGACGCTATGCGGTCGGTTGCGACGGCAGCCATTCCTTTACCCGGCAGGCAGCGGGAATCCCCCAGACCCTTGCCGATCACGACCGCAAGATGGTGCTGTTGGTCTTCACCTCCACGGAACTCCACGAACTCCTGGAGCGCTATCCGGGCAAGGCGTTCTTCAACGTGCTGCATCCCGACTATGACGGCTACTGGCTGTTCTTCGGCCGGGTCGATCTCGGGACATCGTGGTTCTTCCATGCGCCGGTTCCGGCGGATGCCACGGAGGAGAATTTCGATTTCAAGGGGTTCGTCCAAGAGGCCGTGGGCTACGAGATCGACCTCAGTGTGGATTACATCGGCTTCTGGGATTTGCGTTTTGCCCTGGCCGACACGTATCGCAAAGGCAGGGTGCTGATTGCGGGCGATGCCGCGCACAGTCATCCGCCCTATGGAGGCTACGGAGTGAATTCCGGCCTCGAAGATGCCCGCAATCTCGGCTGGAAACTCGCCGCAACCCTGAAGGGCTGGGCGGGACCAGGCCTGCTGGACAGCTACGATGCTGAACGGCGGCCGGTGTTCGCGTCGACGGCGGCGGACTTCATCGGCAATTACATCGAACAGGACCGCGAATTCCTCAATCGCTACAGTCCTGAAAAGGATCCGGAAGAGTTCCGGACGGCCTGGGGCAAACGCAGCGAAGACACGGCGGATGTGAATTCCTTCGAGCCGAACTACGAAGGCTCGCCGCTCGTCACCGGAAGCCCGGCCGGTGCTGCGCCGAGTGCGAAGGGAACACATGAATTCAAGGCCCGTCCGGGCCATCACCTCGCGCCGCAGGTTCTGCCGGACGGACGGAATATCTTCGAGATGCTGGGCGAAGGCTTTACGCTTGTCTCGATCAAGGGGGATGCCGCCCTGGTCGAAGCGTTCCGGCAATCGGCTGAGGAGCGGACCATTCCCTTGACGATCGTCGAAGTGGACGCGCCCAAACTGATCCTTGCTTACGGGGCCTCGATGATCCTGATAAGACCGGATCAGTTCGTCGCTTGGGTAGGTGACGAGGGTAGTGCGGACAGGATATTGGCAAAGGCCATCGGCGCGAATTGAGGGGTGGAGGACGTTACTCGTCCTTCGTTGCCTGGTTCGACTGACCGAGAGAGGCCGCGGTTTCGCCTGCCATGTCGGCCCGGATCAGGGCCGTCAGGAAGTCCGGAAATTCTTCCGGTTCGACCAGTGCGGACAGGTAGGTGACATCTTCGGGCAGGCCGAGGGAACGGGCGGCCGCGTAGGTTCGGTCATCTGTAAAGGGATAGAGTTCCTTCCAGACGACCTGAGCCTCGCGGCAGAAGATATCGGCGCCAACGTCGCCGATCCCCTTGAACTCCTTCAGGAGTTTTCGTTCCGTCAGCGGGTCGCGGTGGGCCTTCTCACGCAAGGCCCGCAGATCGCCGTCATAGTCGGCCATGATCTTTTCTGCGAGTTCGCCGAGCAGCGTCGCCGTCTTTTCGTCGAAGCGCGCATAGCCGGCGGCTGTCAGCACGCTTTTCCGGTCGGCCCAGTGGCTGAGGGCAAGCTTGGCCGGCGTCGTCCAACCCTTGTCCGCCAGCGCTCTTGTCGCGCGCATGGCGAGGCGTGCGGAAATCGGCGCGCTCATGAGCAGGCATGCGCACAGCCAACGGAAAAGATGCGCAGGAATATTGCCGGGCAGATCCAGTCCCAGCTCGCTGGAATAGGTTTCCCCGTATCGGCGTAACAGGCCCGATATCAGGCTGTCCTGCGGCATGTTTCGGTCCTCTGCAGCCCGGTCATTTTTAATTATCGCCTAGCGCTTTTTCCGGATCGCCTCGGATCCGGCGACCACTTCGAGCAGTTCGTTCGTGATCGTTTCCTGCCGCTTTTTCCGGTATTCGGCAAGCAGGTTTTCCCGCCGCTCGTTAATGTTGCGTTCCGCATTCTGCATGGCGGCAAGCCGTGAGGCATGCTCGCTTGCCAGGGATTCGGCAAGGGCTGCGTAAAGAACCAGGGTCAGGTGCTGCCGGATCAGCCAGGAAAACAGTTCGCCTTCGTCCATCCGGTACATGGGTAGCCTTTTCGACGGCCAGGGGGTGGTCGCGAGCCGGTCCAGATAATCCTGCGAGATCGGAAGCAGGTCCTTGTGCGTCGTCTCCGCGAGCGCCTGCTCGGATCTGCGGTTATAGACCAGCGCGACAGGCCCGACCCCTTCCTCCCGAACCCAACGGTCGAGCTCAACGACGATGGCCTGGACGGAATCGATCAGGCCGTCGACTGAGCCGGGCAGGGTAAACAGCCTGTCCACCGGCCGGTCCATGGCTTCCAGGCGGGCCGCGGCGCGGACGCCGACGACGCAGATGAAGGGCGGTCTCTCGTCCGCTGTCTTTGCTTCCGTCTCCAGTCCCTGGCAGGCGAATTCGGCAATCCGGTCGTTGAAGCGGCCGCACAAGCCCCTGTCGGAACCAACGACGATGAGCGCGCGGCGATGACCGGACTTGCGGTCCGGCCCGGTGAGGTCGAGCGGCTCCGCCTTGTTCCTGCGATTGCGCAGAACCACCTGCAGGCCCAGGGTGATAGTCCGTTCGTAGTCGGCGATCGCCGTCACCGCATGTTCGTATTGCCGGATGTTGACGGACGACAGCGCCTTCATCGTGCGGACGATGGACTGGATTTCCTCGGTGGTGTGCAGGCGTTCCGACAGCGCCTCGAGCGTTTCCATAGCGATTAGCTCCCGCCGGTGTCGGGCAGCAGGACCTGCAAGGCCTGTTTCATCGTATCGATCAGGCGGTCGCGGTCGTCGTCGCCCAGTTCCTCGTCGCCTTGAATGCGGGTGCAGATCTGGGCGCAATGTTGGCTCGCGGCCTCGCAGACGCGTTTTTCCGCTTCCGCGATCCGCTCCGGCGGGACCCGGTCGAACAGGCCGTTGGTCGCGGCCAGCAGCGCGACGATCTGATCGACCACGGACATGTGCGCGTGTTCGTTCTGCTTGAGGATTTCCCGCACCCTCAAGCCCCGGTCGATCTTCATCCGGGTTTCCGGATCGATCTGGGTGCCGAAGCGGGCGAAGCTCTCCAGTTCCTCGAACTGGGCATAGAACAGGCGCAGGTCGCCGGCGACGGAGCGATAGGCGGGAAGCTGGGTTTTGCCGCCGACGCGGCTGACGGATTCGCCGATGTCGATGGCCGGAAGCTGGCCTTTTTCGAAAAGACCCGGCGACAGGTAGATCTGCCCGTCGGTGATCGAGATCAGGTTGGTCGGCACGTAGGCCGAGATGTTCTGCGCCTGGGTTTCGATGATCGGCAGGGCGGTAACGGAGCCGCCGCCGAATTCGTCCCTGCGACGGGCGGAGCGTTCCAGAAGCCTGGAATGGATATAGAAGATGTCGCCCGGATAGGCCTCGCGTCCCGGCGGGCGGCGCAGCAGCAGCGACAGTTCCCGGTAGGCGCGGGCGTGGCGGGTCAGATCGTCATAGACGATCAGGACGTCGCGGCCTTTCTCCATGAAGTGCTCGGCCATGGATGTCGCCGCATAGGGGGCTACGAACTGGAGCCCGGGCGCCTCATCGGCGCTGGCGACGACGACGATGGTCCGCTCCATCGCGTTGCCCGCGCGCAGGGCCTGGATCACACGGGCGACGGCGGAGGCCCGCTGGCCGATGGCGCAATAGATCGAAACGACACCGCTGTCGTGCTGGTTCAAAATGGTGTCGACGGCGATCGCGGTCTTGCCCGTCTGCCGGTCTCCCAGGATCAGTTCCCGCTGGCCCCGCCCGATCGGGATAGCGGCGTCGATGGCTTTGATCCCGGTCTGGAGCGGGACGTTGACCGGCGCGCGATGCATGATCGGCAGGGCGGGGCGCTCGATCGGCAACCGGGCTTCGGCCCGGATAGCCTTTCCGTCGTCCAGCGGCTGACCCAACGGATCGACCACCCGGCCGAGCAGGGCGTCGCCGACCGGCACATCCACGACCCTGCGGGTGCGCATTACGGTGTCGCCGGGGCGGATGTGCTCCGTGGGCCCGAGCACGATCACGCCGGTCCGGTCCTCACCAAGACTGGAGGCAATGCCCATTTCGCCGTGGGGGAAGGAGACCAGTTCGTCGGCATATAGGTCGGTGAAGCCGGCGATTTCGGCAATGCCGCTGCCCACGCTGAGGACCCGTGCGATATCGGCGACTTCCAGCGTGGCCTCGGTCTTGTCCAGGACCTCGTCCATCTGGTCGAAGAGTTTGTCAGTTAGATCTTTGGGCAGGTCCTCGGGCAACTCAGGCATTGGTTTGCCCTTCCGGCTTCGGGGTGCCCATTCCTGCGGCGTCCAGGGTGTCGCGGACAAGGTCGTCCAGCTTCTTCAGATAGCTGCCGGCCGACCACTCGACGATCTCCTCGCCCAGGGTCAGGCGGATGCCGAGGACCACGTCCTCGTCGGTGCGGTAGTCGAACTCGATATTTGTGCCCAGATTGTCGTGAACGGCCTGCGCGATGAGGCTGCGGGCATCGGCGGGCAAGTCGATGCCGCATTCGATCACCGCCTCGCTGTCGGGCCTGCTGGCCGCAGCGCGCAGACGGGTCTTGTTGTCCTCTGCCAGCGTCTCCATGCGCCGGGCGAATTCCTTGGCAATCTGTGTGGCGAGATCCGTATTGGCGAAGTCGGACAAGGTGCGGCGGACGACTTTGACCACCTGATCGGCCATGCGTTTGCGCAGCTGGCGCACCAGTTCCGTCTTTTCCTCTTCCAGGTGCTCCTGCCAGTTGCTGCGCTTTTCATCGAATTCCTTGCGGAGGTCCTGCTCCAGCCGGTCCTTCAGTGCTTCGGCCTCTTGGCGGGCCTCGGCCAGGACTTCCTCGGCACGGGCGTCGAGGTCCTGCTGCCGTTCGCGCAAGGCCTTTGCTTCCTGCTCCGCTTCTTGCCTTTGCTTGCGCGCATCGGCCAGGCGCTCCTCGATGCGGGCTTCACGCTTCGCCATGGCACGCGTGATCGGCGCGTAGAGGAAACGCTGCAGCAGCCAGATCAGGACCAGAAAATTCGCTATCTGCGCGGCGATCGTCAGCCAGTCGAGCTCCAAGGTTTATCCTCCGGCGGCCTGGGTGGCTTGCGTGACGAACGGGTTTGCAAACAGAAGAATCATGGAGACGACAAAGCAATAGATCGCCGTCGATTCAATCATGGCCAGGCTGACGAACAGGGTCCGGGTGATCGTGTTCGACGCATCCGGCTGCTGGGCGATGGCGAGCAGCGCCTGGGAGGCCGCCCGGCCTTCGGCCAGGGCCGGTCCGATGGCGCCGAACATGGTCGTCATGCCGGCGGTGAAAACGGACACGATTTCGATCCATGGAATTTGTTCCATATTCATTCTCCGGGAGTTTGGATTTCGTCTGAGGGGCTGGCAGCTTCCGCTTCTTTCGGTCCGTGCCGATGGGTCTTCGATGCGGAGGCGATATAGACCATCGCCAGAACGGCGAAGATGTAGGCCTGAACCAGGCCGGTGAGCAGGCCGAGAAGCTGCATGATGATCGGAAAGAAGAAGGGGGCGATACTGATCAGGATGCCGACGATGATCGAGCCGCTCATGATGTTGCCGTAGAGACGGACGGCAAGGGCCAGCGTCCGCGACACCTCGCCGATGACGTTGAACGGCAGCATCATGAAGGTCGGTTCGGCATAGCTTCGCAGATAGGCGAGCAGACCGCCCCTGGCGATGGAAAACATCGGCACCGCGATCAGGACACAGATGGCCAGCGCCGCCGTCGTCGACAGGGATCCGGTCGGCGGTTCGTACCACGGCAGAATGGTGAGGAGGTTCGAGGTCGCGATGAACAGGAACAGGGTTCCGATGAAGGGGAGGTAGCGCAAGGGGTCTCCCGCCCCGATATCGGCGATCTGATCGCGAATGCCGCTGACGATCACTTCCAGCAGGACCTGCCAGCGGGAGACGGTTTCTCCTTCGGACAGGCGGGAGGTGATCGACCAGGACCCGAGCACCAGGATGGCCATGATGGCCCAGGTGAACACGATCGTCGCGTTCAGCCTGAGGCCGTGCCATTCGTAAATGATCCACTGGTCCGGACTGATTTCCATTACCGGGTGCCTTCAGGGTTTTTCTGTTTGGCGATGCGCGTTGCCGAGAAGCGGACGATCACGAACCCGGCGACGGCGGCGGCCAGTTCGTAAAGCCCGAACTTGCCGAGGACGAACCACGCCATGGCGCCACCGACCAGCGCAAGCCGCCCGAGCGTGCTGGCGGCAAAGACCCACCCCGGCCCGCCGCCCGTGAAGCTGCGGACGGCAAACCACAGCATCACGAAATAGGCGGCACCCAGAATGGCTCCGACGGAAAAGGCGATGACAAGGGGGAAAGGGGACATGTCAGGCGTGGCCCTCCGTCGGCGAACTCACGCAGCCGTTCAGTGTCTTAGTCTTCATCATCGTCATCATCCTGACTTTCCCGCTGAACCCAGTACCAGGCGTTCATGCAGCCAAGGGCCACGCCGGCCAGAAGCATGGCGAGCGTCCAGGAAAACTTCGGGTTTGAAATCATCCGGTCGTCCATCCACACGCCCAGGGCGGTGCCGAGCACGGTTGGAATGGCGACCGCCCAGCCCACGAGGCCGAACATGCCGAGGCCGTAGAGTTCGCTCTTTCCTTCCCGCAGGTGGGCTTCCCTTTTGCGCTTTGCCTTGCGGGCGATCTCGTCGGCCTGTCTGCCGGCGCTTTCATCGTAGCTGTGTCTGTCCTTGCGGGTCATGCGGACTGTTCCAGATCGAGGAAGCGGCGGACCATCTGCGCCTCCAGCCGGGCCAGCGCGGAGCGGGCCGCTCTTTCATTCTCGTCGAGATCCCGGAAGACCTCCTGCACGCGGTCCTGCAGGCTTTCAAGATCGTGCCCGAGGATCGCGTTGCTTGTCGAGACGAGGACTTCCTCGGCGGATTTCACCAGGGTTCCGGCGCGAATGCCGGCGTAACACTCGGTTCCATCCGTCGTCTCGTAGGTCAGGATGCCCGGAACCAGTTGCGAGACGAAATCGATGTGGTTGGGCAGCATGCCGAAGGCGCCGTCGGGCCCTTCGGCCACGATCCGGTTGACCTCGATATCGAGAAGGATCTTTCTGGGTGTGACGATCTTAAGCTGCATCAGTCTTGGTCCCTGCCGCCGCTTTATCGCGTTCCAGATCACCGACAGTGCCGATCATGTAGAAATCGCTTTCCGGACGGTCGGCGAATTCATCGGCGAGAATGCGTTCGCAGGAGGTGAGCGTGTCCTCCAGGCGGACGAAGGTCCCTGGATTTCCGGTCATCTTTTCGGTGGAGAAGAACGGCTGGGTCAGGAACCGTTCCAGGCACCGCGCCCGTTTGACCACCGCCCGGTCCTTTTCCGACAATTCCTCCAGGCCCAGCATGGCGATGATGTCCTTCAGCTCCTCGTATTCGGCAAGCGTGTTGCGGACGGCGCGGGCGACAGTGTAGTGGCGGTCGCTCACCGTGCCCGGTGTCAGCATCTTGGAAAACGAGGTCAGCGGATCGATCGCGGGATAGATGCCTTCCGAGGCCTTCTTGCGCGACAGCACGATCGAGGCGGACAGATGCGAGAAGGTGTGGGTGGCGGCCGGGTCGGTAAAGTCGTCGGCGGGCACATAGACGGCCTGGATCGAGGTCATCGTTCCCTTGTCCGTGGAGCAGATCCGTTCTTCCAGATCGGCCAGTTCCGTGCCGAGGGTCGGCTGGTAGCCGACGCGTGACGGCATTCGTCCGAGGAGGCCGGAGACTTCGGATCCCGCCTGCACGAAGCGGAAGATGTTGTCGACCAGCACCAGAACGTTGCGGCGCAGGTCGTCGCGGAAATACTCCGCCATGGTCAGGGCCGCGTGGCCGACCCGGAACCGGACGCCGGGGCTTTCGTGCATCTGTCCGAAGACCATGATGGTCCGGTCGAGGACCTTGGCCGCTTCCATCTCGCGGTAGAGTTCCTCCGCCTCGCGGCAGCGTTCGCCGACGCCGCAGAACAGGCAGATCCCCTCATATTCGGCGACCGTGTTGTGGATCATCTCGGTGATCAGCACGGTCTTGCCGACCCCGGCACCGCCGAACAATCCGGCCTTGCCGCCCTTTTCCAGAGGGCTCAGCAGATCGATCGCCTTGATGCCAGTTTCGAAGATCTCGCTTTCGACCCGGCGTTTGGACAGGGGGACCACGTCCCCGTGGATCGACCGCCGGGGCAGGTTGGCGAGCGGCTCCTTGTTGTCGATCGTCTCGCCGAACAGGTTGAGCATGCGGCCGAGCAGGTCTTCGCCGACCGGCACGGTCAGCGGTCGTCCCGTGTCGTGTACGGCAAGGCCCAGGCGCAGTTCGGACGAGGGGTTGAGAACCAGTCCGCGCGCGATATCGGCGCCGGGCAGGGTTGCGACCTCGATATCGATTTCGGGATCGGACAGAGCCACGAGGTGATTGCCGATTTCCGGCAGGCGGCCGGTGAAACGGACATCGGCAACGCCGCCTTCCAGGGCAACGATGTGTCCAATATTCCGTCCGTCCGCCATGAAGGATCCTGCCTGTGACTGAATTCCGGGGCGCTGCTTATGAAAGGATAGGTGACTTACGTTTTATTTAAAACGTTTAGTGCGGTGCGGGATGAGACACATTGACCGCGATCAACACCCGCGAACGGTGGGTTCTGTGAATAGTTCCCCATGGCATTCCGAAAACTGCCTATAGTTTCCAACCAGGGCCCGTTAACTTTTCAATTGCATATTTACATGGCCGCGTGAGGGTGCCAAACCGTGGTTTGCCGGCTCAGGCAGCGAAGGGATGCGACGAATGGCCCTTAAGAAAATTTGACTGAATGGCTGGCTTTGAGATAGCGCAATGATAGATTGCTTTTTTGGCATGTAAAAAAGCCCCACTAGAAAATGCACCACTGGACGCAGGTGCCTGAGTATTGGGAGAGGTTACTGATGGATTATGACGCGCTGTTCCAGGATCAGCTCGATCAGCTGAAGGAAGAAGGCAACTATCGCCTCTTCGCCGATCTTGAACGCCGTTGCGGCTCCTTCCCGAAAGCCGACAATCATGTCGGCGACGAGCAGCGTGAAGTCACCATCTGGTGCTCCAACGACTATCTGGGTATGGGCCAGCACCCGAAGGTCATCTCGGCCATGCACGAGGCTCTGGACCATTGCGGTGCGGGCGCGGGCGGCACGCGGAACATCTCCGGGACCAACCATTACCATGTGAAACTGGAAAACGAGTTGGCCGACCTGCACGGCAAGGAAGCCGCTCTGCTGTTCACCTCCGGTTACGTGTCTAACTGGGCGGCCCTCTCCACCCTCGGGTCGCGCCTCAAGGATTGCGTGATCCTGTCCGATTCCATGAACCACGCCTCCATGATCGAAGGCATCCGCCATTCGCGTGCGGAAAAGGTGATCTGGAACCACAACGACGTGGCCGATCTGGAGCGCAAGCTCGCCGCGATCGAACCGCACCGGCCGAAGATCGTCGCTTTCGAGAGCGTCTATTCCATGGACGGCGATATCGCCCCGATCGAGGCCATCTGCGACGTCGCCGATAAATACGGCGCGATGACCTATCTCGATGAGGTGCATGCGGTCGGTCTCTATGGCCCGCGCGGCGGTGGCATTTCCGAACGTGACGGCGTCGCCGACCGGGTGACCCTGATCGAAGGCACGCTGGGCAAGGCCTTCGGCGTGGTCGGCGGTTACATCACCGGCTCGGCCGCTCTAGTCGACTTCGTGCGCAGTTTCGCCAGCGGCTTCATCTTCACGACGGCCCTGCCGCCGGCGGTTGCCGCAGGCGCCACGGCCTCGATCCGTCACCTTAAGGAAAGCGAATTCGAGCGCGCACGGCATCGTGCGGCGGTCGCCAAGCTGCGCGCGCGCCTCGATGCGGCCGGCATTCCGCACCTGGACAATCCGAGCCACATCGTTCCGGTGATGATCAAGGATCCGGTCAAGTGCCGGATGATCAGTGACATCCTGCTGGATCAGTACGGTATCTACATCCAGCCCATCAATTATCCGACGGTCGCCAAGGGCACCGAGCGTCTGCGGATCACGCCTTCGCCGATGCACTCGGACGCGGATCTCGACCGTCTGGTGCACGCGCTCAACGACCTGTGGTCCCAATGCGCCCTTGCCCGCGCGGTCGCCTGATCGCGCGCAGGAGACGGCGCTTCGTTCGCTGAGGCAGCTGTGAGTGATGACAGCTAGCGTCCTTGCTCCCGTCTCCCCCCTTGAGGGGGAGATGTCACCGACGGTGACAGAGGGGGGTAACGGCGGCGGCGTCACACTTCAGTGCTGCGATATTCCGATAGGCTGACACCCCCCTCTGTCCGCATACGCGGACATCTCCCCCTCAAGGGGGGAGACGGGAACAAGCGGTGTGGCCGTCACAGTTTCAGCGTTCGGACCGGCGGTGAGGTTACTCTGTATTTTCAGATGCCGACGCCACTCAGGCGTCCGGCGTCCACAGCCGGTTGATGTCGAACGCGTGAATGTCCTTCATGAGGTCGACGAAGGCCTCGGCGGCCTTGTCCAGAGACTTCTTGCCCTTTTCGGCGCTGGCGTTGGCCGCGTTGCCGACGGCACCCTTCGGGTTGAGGTCCTGGGACTTCCAGCCGAACTGCTGCGGTCCGTGCCCGCGCAGATACTTGAACTCCTTGATGAACTCCTGCTGGGAGGACTTGAAATCCTCTGCCTGATCCATGCGTACAAGCTCCGGATGGAGGTGCAGCATGATGGAGGTTTCCACGTCGCCGCCATGGATGCCGTAGACGAATTCGCCTTCCGGGAAGACCCCTTCAGGCTGTCCGAAGCGGGACCAGGCGGTGGCGGTGACCAGCATGTCGTGCTTTACCCTGAGTTCCCGGGCGACGATGTCGATGATCGGCACGTTACCACCATGGGAATTGATCAGGACCAGCTTGCGGATGCCGGCGCGCGCGACGCTGTCGCCGATGTCCAGCCAGGCCTTGGTCAGTGTGTCCCAGGAGAGGGTCAGGGTACCGGGCGAAGAGATGTGCTCGTTCGACTTGCCGATAGCCTGGGTCGGCAGGAAGGTGACGGGCAGGTCTTCCGGAAGCAGTTCCAGGACACGGGCGATCTGACCTTCGGCGATGGCGGTGTCCGTATAGACCGGGAGATGTGGCCCGTGTTGTTCGATGGCGGCAACAGGAAGGACGGCGATCCAGTCCTTGGTGGACGGATCCCTGAAATCCATCGTTGTCATTTCGTGCCAATAACGTCTTGGAAGCATTCTACTCACCTTCAGCGGAGATCTTGTTGCGGCGGACCATACCGCGCTGCAACGTAATCGTCAGGTGGGGCGATGTCTATTTTTCATATTCCTGAATTCTAAGGCCCGACCCTGGTCCCTCACGGAAATCTGATGACGAGCGTTAAGGCGCGTTAAGGTTTCGATAGGCGGTTGCACGGACAATGTTCGTCATGATCGGCGCCTTGTTGTCCAGTTCCGCCGCACGCAGCCTTGCCGCAAGCAGGACTGTGGGGTTCGGCGCAGGCACCTCCGAAGAGAAACTGCCTCTTCGGGGGGACGACTGTGAGTGCGAGACTGACGAAAAGAGACAGGCCAAACAAGCAGCGACCCAGCCGCCGGCAGTTCCCCCGTTGGACACCAATGCGATCCTGGCCCTGCAGGGGGTCGATGCGGAGGAGTTCGCAGCGCTCAAGCAAGACCCGAACGGCACGGCTGGTCAGGCGCCCGCACAAGGCCAGGAGCAGGGCGAGGAAGACGGGCAGGGTATAGCCATCAGTGGGGCGGATACCACCGGCAATCCGGCGACCGCGACGCAGGCGGAAGAGGACGAAGGCACCAACAAGGCGGACGGGCTTTCCGAAAGTGAGGAAAAACAGGTCAAGGAGCTGAAAGAGCGCGACCGAGAAGTGCGTGCCCACGAGCAGGCCCATGCCCGGACCGGGGGAGGCCATGCGGGCGCGCCGAGCTATACCTACCAGCAGGGACCGGACGGAAAGCGCTATGCCATCGGCGGCGAAGTCTCCATCGACACTTCGGCAGAACGAACGGCGGAAGCCACGATCCGCAAGATGCAGGTCGTCATCCGCGCCGCGACCGCGCCCGCCGAACCCTCTTCCCAGGACCTGAAGGTCGCGCAGCAGGCACGGGCGCAATTGCAGGAGGCCCAGGCACAGGCTCGCCAGGAGCGCGCCGCCGAACAGTCCGGTGGTGACGAAACGACCGGTGCTGCGGGTGCCGAAGGGTCTTCTGCTGCCGGCGCCGGTCCGTCCGCTGCCGAAAACGGCTCTGGCCAGAACGGTGCGAACCAGAACGGCTCGAACGGTGGTGGAGATACCAGCAGGGGAGGTCTCTTCAGTGCCCCTGCCAGCTCCGGATCGGGACGTGATGACGGCGCTTCATCGTCGGCAAACAGGGCCTATTCCGATGCCCTGCAGCTGTTTCAGCAAGCGAACACGGAACGGGCTGCGGAACGCCGGAACGGGCTTTACGCCTGATCGCATTGCGGACGGTTTTCCGGGCTTGCCCGCTTCGTGATTTTCGAACTACTGTCGCCGCCGAAATCTTCTGTGCGGGGCAAGACCCGCATGTCTCTCCAACACTGAGAACCGATGCAAGCTGTGAAGGCGCGGCGCGCCGTTGCGACGATCTTTTTTCTATTGGGAACGCTGATCGGGATTTGGGCGTCGCGCATCCCGGATATCAAGGCCATCCTGAAGCTCGATGAAGCCGGGTTCGGCCTCGTGCTGCTTGCCATGGCGCTTGGCGCCTTCGTTGCGTTTCCGATCGTTGGTCGGCAGATCGACCGGATTGGGGCCGCCCGCATGGCCCGGTGGCTTGCCGTGCTCACGCTCGTCCTGTTCGTCAGCCTGGCGGCGGGCACGACGGTGTGGGTCATGGTGCCCCTTGCCTTCGTCGTCGGCTTTCTGATCGGGGCGCTGGATATCGCGATGAATGCCTGGGGTGCGGAAGTGGAACAGGCGCTGCGCAAACCGGTCATGTCCTCCTATCACGGGCTTTACAGCCTGGGCGCCGGCGTCGGGGCGGCGGCGGGTGCCGGAGCGATCCGGCTTGGGTTGAGCGTCCCGCAGCATTTTATCCTCTGGGGTCTGTTGATGGCGGTCATGCTCGCTTTCGCTCTGCGGGTTCCCTGGACTTCGGAACGGCAGGCGCCGGAGAAGAAAAAGGGGCCGCTGCTGGCACTCCCGAAAGGCGCCCTGTTTTTCGTCGGCATCATGGCGCTGATTGCCGCGCTGGGCGAGGGAGCCGTGACCGACTGGGCCGCGGTTTACCAGATCGAGGAACTCGGCTTCGGCAGTTCACAGGCCGCGATCGGCTTTGCGCTGTTCTCCGGCGCCATGGTCATCATGCGTCTGTCAGGCGACAGGCTGATCGCCCGCTATGGCCCGGTGCCGGTTGCCCGGCTCAGCGGACTGGCCGCCGCCATCGGCGCGTTGTTTCTGGTGTTGGGATCTCATATCTGGCTGATCTGGATCGGCTGCGTGGTCATGGGGCTCGGCAACGCGGTCATCTTTCCGCTCGCCATGTCCCGTGCCGCGGCCGATCCGGTCATGTCCAAGGGGGCGGCCCTTGCCGCCGTGGCGACGCTCGGCTACGGGGCATTCCTGTTCGGCCCGCCGGTCCTGGGCTTCATCGGCACGGCGGTGTCGCTCCGCGCAGCCTTCGGGCTGGTCGCCGTGCTCGCCCTCTTCATTTTCCTGCTGGCCGGGGCCTTGAAGGTGGAAAAGTAGACGGAAGTGTAGAGAGACTACGGGGCGTTTTGCGCCCCGCAGCACTTGTTGTCTCAGAGGCTTTCCAGGAACCGCTTGGCGGCCTGGCCGTGTTCGTAGCGCAGTTCGCCAATGTCGATACCGGTCGGAACGCCGTCGGCAACCTTCCACTCACCGCCGATCATGACCCGGTCGGCGGTATGCGCTCCACACAGCACCAGGGCCGCCAGCGGATCGCCCGCGCCGGAGAAGCGCAACTCATCGAGGGTGTAGAAGGCCATGTCGGCCATCTTGCCGACCTTGATCGCACCGATGTCGTCGCGGCCGAGGCAGCGGGCCGAGCCTTCGGTCGCCCAGCGGAAGGCGTCGTAATGGGTCACGGAGGCCGCGTCATAGGTCAGCCGGTTGATCATCAGCGCGTGACGCACGCCCTCGATCAGGTTGGAATTGTCGTTGGAGGCTGAGCCGTCCACGCCGAGACCGACCGGACTGCCGGCGGCTTCCAGTTCCTTGGTCCGGCACTGGCCTGAGGCCAGCACCATGTTGGATGTCGGGCAGTGGCAGACACCGACACAGGCATGGCCGAGGCGCTTGACCTCATCGTCGGTGAAGTGAATGCCGTGGGCGAGCCAGACCCGCTCGTTCAGCCAGCCGCACTCTTCCAGGTAATCGACCGGGCGGCAGTTGAACTTCTCCAGGCAGTAATTGTCCTCGTCGATGGTCTCGCCCAGATGGGTGTGCAGCCGGCAATCGTATTTTTCGGCCAGGGCCACACTGTCCTGCATCAGGCGCTTGGTGACCGTGAAAGGCGCGCAAGGAGCGAGGGCGACCTGAAGCTTCGAGCCCTTCGAGGTGTCGTGATATTTCGACAGCACCCGCTCGCAGTCGGCGAGGATCGTGTCCTCGTCCTGAACCACGGTATCCGGCGGCAGGCCGCCGTCCTTCTGGCTGAGGTTCATGGAGCCGCGGGTGATGGTCATGCGCACGCCGACCCGTTCGGCTTCCTCCGCCTGGATGTCCATGGCCTCTTCAAGGCCATCCGGGAACAGATAGTGGTGGTCGGAGGCGGCGGTGCAGCCGGACATCATCAGCTCGGTCAGTGCCAGGCGCGATCCGAGGCGGAAATTGTCGGGTTTCACGTTCTTGGCCCAGATCGGGTAGAGCGTCTGCAGCCAGGGAAACAGTTCCTTGTTGATCGCCTGCGGGTGGGCGCGCGTGAGCGTCTGGAAGAAATGGTGATGGGTGTTGACGAGGCCCGGCGTGATCACGTGCCGGGAGGCGTCGAAGGTCTGGTCGACCGGCAGCATCGGTTCCTTGCCGGAGGCGACGAGTTCGACGATGACACCGTCTTCCACGACGACGCCCCGCTCCGCGCCTTCGGCGAGAATCGCGATGGGGTCCTTGATCCACAAACGCATTGAAATGGTCCTTTTTCACGGACCTGCAGGCTTAGATAACAGCCCGATACATCTCAGGCTGTCCGAGTTCCGCGCAGGGAAATTAAGTCTGTTGAGGCGCGCCTCGCGCGAAGTCGCACCGGCCGATTGGCCGAGGGTCATTCTTTATGCGGTTTCGCGGCAAGCGCAAGTCTCACATGGAGGGTTGTTAAAAATGCGGCCCTATTCAATGATCGGCATCGCGCAACCTGGGGGCGAAGTCGATTTATGGACACTGGCAGAATTTCACCACTTCACCTGTTGGCGCTGGTCGAATCCATGGGCGAATTCAGGACAGGTATCAGAGGGGCCCTGGTTCCCAAAGTTCGGCCTCTTGTTACGATCGAGCAGTTTTTCAAAGGATCCGGAGGTCAGGCCTCCCTATGGTACAACCTGTGGCGGGAGCCGGAATATGTCGATGAGATGGAATTCTGGAAAGGCTTACGGAACAAGGATACGGTCTGGGATGTCCTCATAAGCCTGACCCAGTTGGAATACTTCAACATACCATTCGATGCGGACACGTGGGTTCATTCGGATCACGTCGTGATCATTACGAGCTCGAGCCCGGAAGAGGTGCTTTCCTGGTTTCCGGAATATACCGCACCGGAATTCATAATGGATGAGTGGGCGGAGGAGGGCTTTGTTTCAGCGAAGGTCTTCGTGCCGAGAGGAATGAAACCTCTGCTGTTCTGGTATGACTAGGGTCAGGACCTAATCCGCCTTCGCGGCGATCACCTCGACTTCCACGACGAACTCCTCGCGGGTAAAGCCGCCGACGATCATCAGGGTCGATGCCGGTGGCGGATCGGCGGTGAACTCGTCCCGGATCTTCATGTAGCCAGCCATGTGTTCGCGGCCGGTGACATAGGCGTTGATGCGCACGATGTCCTGATACCACATGCCGGCCCCCTGCAGGATCGCGCCGATGTTTTCAAAGCAGAGGCGGGTCTGTCCCTCCACGTCCGGGGGGATGGTGTCGTCTTGCGCGATGCCGAGTTGGCCGGAGGTGAAGACAAGCCTGTGGCCGGCTGGAACCTCTACGGCGTGGCTATACCGGGCAAAGGGGGGGCGGATGGTGGATGGGGTAACGGCTCGCACCATGGAACCTGTCGCCTTTCTGTTACGAAGATGTGTTTGTGGAAGCTTAGCCTGCGCGGAGGGTTGCGCAAGCGAGGTCGCTGCTGAAGCTTGTGGCATTTATCCGGCAAAGCTGCATAATAAATAGGCAGGTTTGTGGTTCGGAAGACCTCGATTCTTGTTCGGTGGCGTAAAAATCGAAACAGGCGAGCCGGGGAATCGTCCCGGTTTTCGGCAGGCGAGCGGTTTTGGCACGGGGTTTGCTTTTTTAGTCCCCGCATGATTGCCTGACCCGCTCCCAGGGCCTGTGGAGGCACAGCGGCAGAGCACGTATCGGGACCCTCGGTGAGCGGCCACGGTGCATTTTGAGCGTATAGGAGACGGTAGACAACATGCATATCCTCAAGACTCTCGGCGTCGCTGCAGCGGCCCTTTCCTTCACCACGAGCGCCTTCGCCCTCGATGAAGTGAAGTTCGGAACCAACTGGCTCGCACAGGCCGAGCACGGCGGCTATTACCAGGCGGTCGCCGACGGTACCTACGAAAAGTACGGCCTCAAGGTCACGATCGTTCCGGGCGGACCGCAGGCGGCCAACCGGGCACTGCTCCTGGCCGGCAAGATCGATTTCTACATGGCCGGCAACATGCTGCAGCCGTTGAACGCGCTGGCTGAAGACATCCCGCTGGTCGAAGTGGCCGCGATTTTCCAGAAGGACCCGCAGGTCCTGATCGCGCATCCGGATCAAGGTCTCGAAAAGTTCGAGGACCTGGCCA
>NZ_CAXXSJ010000038.1:0-27195 GCF_963675095.2 uncultured Roseibium sp.
CGCGAAGGAGGCGGTCTCCAGGTCACCGGCCTTTGACACCGTCATCGAGCCATTGACATCGACCCCGTCGGACCGAAGGGCGAAGTCCTGAACGTGGTAGCCTTGGTCGCCGGTCTTGAGCAGGAATTCCGCTGTGGCAGGAACCCCGGCCGCCTTCGTCCAGCCGAGCGCATCCAGTCGGACGACTGTCTTCGTCAGGTCGACATTGAAGATCTGGCCGCCATTGGCATCGTCGACGATCAATGTCATCGGGCCATCAAGCAAGGCCGTCAGATCGACACCGTTCTTCTTGAGCTGTTTGGCAGTCACATTGAGGACAACGCCCTGACGGCCCTCCACTCCGGAATCACCCAGGGGGATCAAGAGATCGATGTCGGCTGGCAAACCGTCAAGAATGCCCTTACCGGTAATGGCGACCTGCCGCCGATCGGCGTTGAGCTTGATTTCGGCGTCCTTGATCGTATGTCCCCGGACGGGCTTGTTCAGACTGAAATTGGAAGAGTCCGCTTTCGCGTTCCATTTCACTGCGGCCAGATCAATGTCCTTGCGCACCGGGAATTCCGCGTGGACCAAGGATCGACCGTCGCCGGAAATCGCATCGGGTGTCAGTCCGGTCTTGGCCAGGACACGGAAGGGCTTGCTGTTAAAGATCCGGCCGATCTCGCGAACACCGCCCTCCAGTTCCAGATCCAGAACCCCCAGCTTGTCGACCTTTTCCCGCAATCGCTGGATCTGAAAGGTCACATCCGGGACGGCAACCTGGGCACCGCTCCCCGTATAGATGAGGCCGCCACCCGCATGGACGGTCATCACTTCGTTTTCAACGGTCATGGTGCCGGAAAGGTTATAGGCGTCCGGAACCTCGCCGACCGGCGAAATCCTTGCGTCGCTGAATTTCAGGTTGACCTTGATGTCGTCCCCTGACCAGCCGGAATCCGGATCATTCGGATCGAAGGCCGCCGGGCGAAGGGAGATATCGGCCTTGGCCTCGTCAATCATGCCCGACTCGAGACGCTCGATCACCCACTGGCGCGCGGGCGGCACGACCGTGATCGGCCAGAGATGCTTGGCGAGACCGATGGGAACGCGTTCTCCGTCGATCGCCAATGCCAGATAAGGGCCGTCGCTTCGTATGTCCACCGAACCGGTCATATAGGCTCTCGCCTTGCCCGCCACGATCGAAATGTTGTCCAGAAAAAGCGTCCTGCTTGCCGGTTCGAATCGTGCCGACAGGTTCATCTCGTTGACGATGAACGGCGGCAAAGGCACATCGGACGAACCGAACTGGGCCAGATCCGTCGAGAGTTCGATAGTCCAGCCGCTGGATTCCTCAACCGGCGGCACGATTTCCCCGGTGAAGAAAATCTGGGTATTGCCGTTGATCGCATGCGAACGGGTCACCCTGATTTTTGGATCATCGCCCTGCCAGATCAACGATAGCGCCGCATCGTCGAAATGGATCGGCGTCGGTCCTATGTGAAACTCGCCTTCCGCGACCCTGCCGACAAAATTGGCATACCGGAATACGCCATCACCGGACAGGCCGGTTTCGAATTTCAGCTGCAGCGGAATCCCCAGATCCATCCCCGCGCGCGGCACCTTTTCCGGATTTACCAGATCGGCAAGCGAGATTCCGTCGACAACCATGGCAATGGAGCGATCCTTCCCGTCGAGCGGAGCTTTGCGCAGGAATTCGATCTTCCAGGGCTCGACCCGGCCAGCCACGTCCGCCACCGCGTGGATGGTCCGCTCCTGATCCCAGGTGATCTCCGCATCGATGCCCGAAAAATTGCGGACAATGGCGCCCTGAACTTCTACGGAGCCGTTTTGCACCGACACCCGTTCCAGTTGGCGGCGGGAAAAGGCATCTTCGACGACATCGCTGACCCTGTTGACCGCCTCCATCATCAGATTCATCTTGGGCAGATTAGGCTCGCCGCCTTCACGGACCCCGATCGTGACCAGCGGCCGGTCGATCGTCAGCGATGAAAACTGGATCTTTCCGCCCAGAAGGGCGCCAAATTCGACAGGGGCTTCGACCAGGGGCAGGGAAACCTCAACAGGAACCTCGCCTGCGACCGTCAGAAGCGCTTCCCGGATGATCACCCGAAGACCGTCTCCCCCGGAAACATCGATCAGGGTATCGGCGATGGTGAGACGTGCCGGGCCGTTGCTTGCCTTTTCCGACATGAAACCCGCAAGCAGGGGAACGTGAACTGGCCCGCTGCTCAGCAGGTAGGCGAGCCATCCCGCACCAAGAAAGACCATCGCGCCAAGTACGAGGCCGATCCGTCGGAGCCAGGTCGAACGACGTGCCGGTACTTTGCGGGGCTTGGGCTCTTTTTCCATGTATTCCGAAATCTCAGAGGCGAACCGTTGTCACGGCCGTCAGATGTTACTTGCTTTCAAGCAACCTGTCATTGAATGCGGGCTTCATCGTTGATCCGAACGATAGCCTTTCTATGATACGTACCAAATGCTGGAAAATGCGAATTCCAACGAAAGATGTACGCGTATCGGCAAAGTGGCTTAAACAGCCAAGTGTGACATAAGGAAGGCATGATGAGTGAACTGACGATCGGCGATTCGGCACCTGATTTTGAACTTGAGGGTGATGGAGGGTCGAAGATTTCGCTGTCCGCACTGAGTGGATCACCTGTTGTCGTCTATTTCTACCCCAAGGACGACACGCCCGGGTGCACCAAGGAAGCCATTGCCTTTTCCGCTCTTGAACCGGAGTTCGCCAAGCTCGGAGCCAGGATCATCGGCATTTCGCCGGACACCTCCGCCAAGCATGACAAGTTCAAGGCGAAGCACGATCTGACCGTTAGCCTTGCCGCCGATCCCGACAAGATCGCCTGCGAAGCCTTTGGCGTCTGGGTGGAAAAATCCATGTACGGCAGAAAATACATGGGCGTGGAACGGTCCACTTTCCTCGTGAATGCAGAAGGCAAGCTCGCCCAGATCTGGCGGAAAGTGAAAGTGGCCGGACATGCCGAAGCCGTTCTGGATGCCGTGAAGGCCCTCTGAAAACGGCCGGAAGCCACAAACGAACTGTCAACGAGCCGAGTTTCATGCAATCCGAAGACCTCACGGGCGCTCCCCGCTCACTGGTCGCCGGAGCCCGCGCCATTGTCGGGACCGGCGACACGTCCGAGAAGGTTCGCCTTGCCCATGCGACGGCGCGCGCGTGGTTTCGGCGAGACCTTGCGCTAGGCAGTCCGTCCCGGTACGGAGCAATGCCCGACCGGCCCGGTCGGCCCGAGAAACCCGTCCTGCTGGCACCCCGGGACATGCCCAAGCGGGCGCTCGGTGGCGACGCCGGTCGGATGGCGCTGATCCATTCGCTGGCACATATCGAGTTGAACGCCGTTGACCTCACCTGGGATCTGATCGGGCGATTCGCGGACATCCGCCTGCCCCGCTCCTATTACGACGACTGGGTCAGGGTCGGACTGGAAGAAGCAAAGCATTTCTCAATGCTGGAGGATCGGCTCGCGAACCTCGGCGCCAGTTACGGCGATCTGCCCGCTCATGACGGTCTGTGGCAGGCAGCCCAGGAAACCGGTCATGATCTCGCGGCCCGGCTTGCGATCATACCGCTCGTTCTGGAGGCCCGCGGCCTCGATATAACACCGCCGATGATCGAAAAAGCCGAATCATTGGGCGATGTGGAGACCGCAAGAGCGCTGGCCGTGATCTATCGGGACGAGAAAAACCATGTCGCTTTCGGCGCCAAATGGTTTCGATTCTTATGCGACAGAATCGGCGTCCGCCCGGAACCCGCCTTTCATGCTTACGTCCGTCGCCATTTCAAGGGGGCGCTAAAGCCCCCCTTCAACGATCGCGCCCGCTCGGAAGCAGGGCTAACTCCCGGTTTTTACAAGCCTCTTGCCCGAATTATCGGATAAATAGCCCATTCGAAAGACAATTTATTAACCTTACCAATTTCTAATCGTGGTCACTGATCAAGCGAGCTGTAACGAGTGATATCAGCGGCCATGCAAAAGCACCGGGAATTCCGCAGCCAAGGATTTGGCACCGCCTCTACCCCACACATCACAATTACGCGTGGGACAAAGTCCACAACGCTGATTGTCCGGCCGGCAATGCTCATGGCTGTGGCTGCTGTCTGCGTGGTGTTGTCTCTCGGTTATCTGGGCGCAACGGCATACTGGTTCATGCGGGACGACATGGCAGCGTCGGCACAAGCCGAACGCCGGCAGATGGAAACGCTCTACCAGGATCGCATTGACCGCCTGAAATCAGAGATCGAACGGCTGAGCAGCCGCCAGATGGTGGACCGCGAAAGCGTGGAGCAACAGGTCACCACCCTCCTCCGCCGCCAACAGCTGTTGAGCAAACGCCATGAGGTCGTAACCGAGTTGATGGCGCGCGCGGAAGAAAGCGGCATCCGGATTGCAGCACAAAGCCCTGTACCGGCCGAGAAACCGGTTAGGACCGAAGGCACGCTTGCGAATATCGATGACGACACCTCCGCAATGGGCGGCGAGCCGCAGCCGGTCACGGATCCGGTCAAAACCCTCGGCCTGAGAGGCGAACCGGACCCGGAAACCGGAAAGCTGGAGCTGAAGCCCGGCATTGATCCGGAGGAACAGGCAGCGCTTGAATCCGTCGGAAATGATCTGAACGTGATGGACCGTGAGAGCGACGCCGTCCTGGATGCACTCGCGGTTGCAACCGAAAAGCAGATCGACAAGATCGTTGCGGCGACAAAGCCTCTGGGCGTAACTCTCATCAAGAGAAAGCACGGCCAGTCCGGCGATGCCATCGGCGGCCCCTTCGTGCCGATTACCGGCGGAACCTTTTTTGACCGTGTTACCCGCACGGAGCGGGTTTTGAAGGCCTTGCATAACGTCAAGAACCGGGCTCGTCTTCTCCCGCTATCCCGCCCGACCCGCAGTACGTCCATTTCCAGCCAATTCGGCCCAAGGACGGATCCGTTTCTGAAGCGCCTGGCCATGCATACGGGTATGGATTTCAAGGCTCCGTATGGCGCGCGGGTTTTCGCAGCGGCCTCCGGTACCGTTGAACATGCGGGCTGGAGCGGCGGCTACGGAAGAATGGTCGAAATCCGCCATGCCAACGGTTTCGTGACCCGTTACGGTCATCTGAGCAAGGTCCGGGTCTCCGAAGGCGATCACATCGTCGCAGGTGATCTCATCGGCAATGTCGGCTCGACCGGCCGGTCCACCGGACCGCACCTGCACTATGAAGTCCGTCAGAGCGACGAGGCCATCGATCCGGCCCCCTTCGTCACCGCCGGCGACCGCCTTGTAGCCCTTCTGAAGCAATAACAATCCGATTGGCCAAACAACAAAAAAGGCGCCGCGAAACCACGGCGCCTTTTCTCGTTCGTTCGGTCAACGGCCTTACTCGACGTCTTCGACTTCAATCTCGTCCCCACCGAAGACCCGTTGGGCAAGGGCCGCTTCCATGAAGGGATCGAGCGCCCCGTCGAGCACATCCTGCGGCGACGTGCTTTCGACGCCGGTTCTCAGGTCCTTCACCAACTGATAGGGCTGCAGGACGTAGGAACGGATCTGATGCCCCCAGCCGATATCGGTCTTGTTGGCCTGCTCGGCGTTGGCAGCCTCCTCGCGCTTCTTCAGCTCAGCCTCGTAAAGCCGGGCCTTCAGCATCCCCCAGGCGGTCGCCCGGTTCTTGTGCTGCGAACGCTCGCTCTGGCACTGCACCACGATGCCGGTCGGCTGGTGCGTGATGCGCACCGCGGAGTCGGTCGTGTTGACGTGCTGGCCGCCCGCACCCGATGCCCGGTAGGTATCGATCCGGCAATCGCTTTCGTTGACTTCGATTTCAATCGAATCGTCGATGACCGGATAGACCCAGGCGCTGGAGAAGCTGGTGTGCCGGCGCGCCTGGCTGTCATAGGGCGAAATCCGCACCAGGCGATGCACGCCGGATTCGGTTTTCAGCCAGCCATAGGCGTTTTCTCCCTTGATCAGCAGGGTCGCCGACTTGATGCCGGCCTCTTCGCCGTCGTGATACTCCAGCACTTCGACCTTGTAGCCCCGCCGTTCCGCCCATCGGCGGTACATGCGCAGCATCATGGACGCCCAGTCCTGGCTCTCGGTGCCGCCGGCACCGGAGTTGATTTCCAGATAGGCGTCATTGGCATCGGCTTCGCCGGACAGGAGAGACTGCAGCTGCAGCTTGTTGACCTTGTCCTTGAGGCCCTTGAGCGCGTCTTCGGCCTCGGAGATGACACTGCTGTCATCCTCCATCTCACCGAGCTCGATCAGTTCTACGTTGTCGGCAAGATCCTGTTCAAGCTCCCTGACGCCGGTAATACCGTCATCAAGCTGCTGGCGTTCGCGCATCATTTTCTGAGCGCGCGAGGGATCGTTCCAAAGCTCCGGATCTTCCGAAGCCGCATTCAGTTCATCAAGTCTGACCAGGGCCTGATCCCAGTCAAAGATGCCTCCTCAGCAGGCTTATGGCCTGCTTGATGTCATCAACGACGGCTTCCGTTTCGGCGCGCATCGAGTACCTCTTTTTTGCTTGTGGGAAACCTGATTCCGAAGAGGAATGCAGGCTATGAATTGGGCCGGGAACTTATCCTTGCTGTCACCGTATGTAAACCGGGACACTTAACCTCTTTTAGCCGCCGTTCCCGAACTCTCCGTGCACCAACACATGGTCGTCAAAAATCAAAATTCCATAAAATAATGGGAACGGACAACACAAAGAAAAGGACTATCGGGAACCAGAACCAGCGCGAATAGACTCGCAGGGACAGAATAGACAAAACAAACAGGACCGGAGAGACGGGAAAAACAACCAGATACATTGCGGCAATGCTGGCGAAACCCACCCGTCCGCTCAGAAACAGAATGACTGTCGGAAAAAGCCATCCGGTAAAAAGCAGCAGGGTACATATCTTTTGCTCGGATCGGCCTAGAAACGCCTTCAACGATGCATAAGCGCCATCGAAACCGCTTCCAGCCATTCGGACAATCCACACCCACCTTTGAAATCACGTCGGAAATGGCCAGAGATCGTTCGGGATCAGTACAGGCCGCCGGTGCCCGACAGAACCGCTTGCCCCGCTTCCGGGGACACATCTCTCGGCACACCCATTTCATCTTGGAACCCGATCACCGAGTAGCTATCCGGCGGCGCCATGCCCGGCTTGAACGCTTCCAGGATCGTGCCCGGCGATCCTGCCTGGGCACGCAGGCCCGTGCGCCGGTTGATGGGAATGAGTTGCAAGCCCTTCGGTACCCGGAATTCAACCGGAGGCTTCTCTGCAAGCGCCTCCTTCACGAAATCCGTGAAGATGGGGGCCGCGACATGGCCGCCGGTCGCACCGCGCCCCATGGGCTTCGGCGTGTCGTAACCGACGAACACACCGACCACCAGGTCCGGTGTGAAGCCCATGAACCAGGCATCCTTCTCGTCGTTCGTGGTGCCGGTCTTGCCGGCAACGGGACGTCCGACGGCCCGAACGCCGGTCGCGGTCCCCCGCTGAACGACACCCTCCATCATGGAGGTGATCTGATAGGCGGTCATCGGATCGAGAACCTGCTCGCGATTGTCGATCAGTTCCGGCTCGCCCTGGCCTTCCCAGACCTCCTGGCTGCAACCGTCGCAGATGCGGCTGTCGTGCTTGAAGATGGTCCGGCCGTAACGATCCTGGATCCGGTCTATAAGGGTGGGACGCACCTTCCTGCCGCCATTCGCGATCGTGGCATAGGCGGTCGCCATGCGCATGACCGTGGTCTCCCCGGCGCCGAGCGCCATGGAAAGAACCGGCAGCATGTTGTCGTAAATACCGAACCGCTTTGCGTATTCCGCCACGAGCGGCATGCCCATGTCCTGCGCGAGACGCACCGTCATGACGTTACGCGACAGTTCGATCCCCGTGCGGAGGGTCGACGGGCCGTAAAACTTGCCGCCGTAGTTCTGCGGGCGCCAGGTTCCGAGCCCGGGCCCCTGGCTGATTTCCAGCGGCGCATCCATCACCAAGGAGGACGGGGTATACCCATTGTCGAGTGCTGCCGCATAGATGAACGGCTTGAAGGACGACCCTGGCTGACGATAGGCCTGCGTCGCGCGGTTGAACTCGCTCTGGGCGTAGCTGAAGCCGCCGACCAGCGCCAGAACACGTCCGGTATAGGGATCCATGGCGACAAGCGCGCCGGACACTTTCGGTACCTGGCGCAGCTCGTAGGATCCGGGCGCGACCGGGCTTTGCTCTACATAGACCACATCGCCCGGCGACAGCACGTCCGAAACCGCTTTCGGCGCCTGACCGCGAACTCTGGCCCATTTCATGGTCTCCAGGAACAGAGGACCGGTCGTGCGTTCGTCAGAAAGCTGGCCGCTCGGCAGCTTGTCCGGCTGGATGCCGACTTCCGCCTGGCTCTCTCCGGTCTTCAGCACCACGGCCAGAGACCATTCGGGAATGTCATCCAGGCCGTTGATCTTGGAGAGTTCGCTTCCCCAGTCGCCTTCGGTCGAAATCTTGTCGACCGGACCGTTCCAACTGCCACGCTCGTGGTCGAACTTGATCAGACCATTCATGAGCGCCTTGCGCGCCATGGCCTGAAGTTTCGGGTCCAGAGACGAGCGAATGGACAATCCGCCTTCGTAAAGACGCTTCTCGCCGAAGATATCCGCCACTTCACGGCGCACTTCTTCGGTAAAATACTCGGCAGCAAAGAGCTGTGTTCCGGTTTCGCGCGGCGTGACCTTGAGGGGGGCCGCCTTGGCCTCTTCCGCCTGTTCGGAGGTGATGTAGCCGTTGTCGACCATCCGGTCGATCACCCAGTTCCGGCGCTCGATCGCGGCTTCCTTGTGGCGGTAGGGGTGGTAATTGTTCGGCCCCTTCGGCAGCGCCGCAAGATAGGCCATTTCCGCGATCGACAGTTCGTGCACGGACTTGTCGAAATAGACCAGCGATGCCGCTGCCACGCCGTAGGCGCCCAGGCCGAAGTAGATCTCGTTGAGATAGAGCTCCAGGATCTGGTCCTTGGTATAGGCCTGCTCGATCCGAAGAGACAGAATGGCCTCCTTGATCTTGCGGTCAAAGGAGAACTCGTTCGTCAGCAGGAAGTTCTTCGCCACCTGCTGGGTAATGGTCGACGCCCCCTGGGGCCGGCGCCCCGTGCCGATATTCTTCACGAAGAAGACCGCAGCACGCGCGATCCCCTCGGGATCCACACCGATGTGGTGATAGAAATTCTTGTCTTCCGCCGAAATAAAGGCGTCCTTGACGAGGTCCGGTACGGCCTGAATCGGCAGGAACAGCCGGCGCTGATGCGCATATTCGGCCATAAGCTGACCGTCGGAAGCATGCACACGGGTCATCACCGGCGGTTCGTAGTTCTTCAGCGCCGTGTAGTCCGGCAGGTCCGCGCTCAGAGTTTCCAGATACATCCACACGCCGGCTGCCACCAGCAGGCCGAAGGCCGCGCCGATGCCGAACAGATAGCCAAAAAACTTCACCAGAAACTTCATGCCAGGAGGCTCGTCTTTCTTTCCCGACCGGTGTCGGATCCCATTCCATCGCGTGAATACGGACCCGCCCCGACAATACTACCGCCCGACCCTTAACACAGGACTAGCGCATACAACATGATGCCAATCACGGACGTGCGTTTGATTGCACTTCCTTAACCACCAATATGGCGATGCTGAGGCAGCAGGCGACCTGTTCCATCCGCCGCCCGATCACGTTTCATATTACTGCGACACCTTTTCATCCTCCCGGCTTCGATCCTGGGCCAGCCGGGGACGGAAAAAGGTGTCGACCGCCTCGACCATGGCATCGGCCATACGCTCGCGCCATTCGTCGGAAACCAGGAGCTTTTCATCGTGGCTATTGGACAGATAGCCAAGTTCCACCAGGACGGACGGCACGTCATTTGCCTTCAACACCCGAAACCCCGCAGATCGGTGCGGATTGTGGATCAGCCGGACCGCGCTCTCGAGCTCACTCACCAGGGAGCGGGCAAAGAAAACGGAGAAGCTCCTCGTTTCCCGCCGGGCGAGATCGATCAGGATATCCGCCACATCGGCCGGTTCGTCATCGAGCTGTACACCGGCGATGACGTCGGACATGTTTTCGCTCTCGGCGATTTCCTGTGCCAGCTGGTCCGATGCCCGGTCCGACAGCGTGTAGACCGTGGCGCCGCGCGCGAGGCTGCGCCCCCGCACCACGGAATCCGCATGGACGGAAATGAACAGATCGGCCTGCTGTTTGTGGCCGATCGCCACCCTGTCGCCCAGCGGAATGAACGTGTCATCGTCACGGGTCATTTGGACCGTGTACCGCCCTGTCTCGTCCAGTTTTCGCTTTAAAATCTTGGAGAACTCGAGCACAACGGCCTTTTCCAGGGTACCGGCAACGCCGATTGCGCCTGTATCGATGCCCCCGTGTCCGGGGTCCAGCATGATCAGCGGCTTGTCCCGCTGATCCGTCTTCGCCAGCCGGTCGCCTTTTCCGTTCTCTTCACGTTTGGCCGTAATGACAGGTTTTGCCCTGGAAGACTGAACGAATTTCAAGAAACCGTCGCGCGATGTACTGACGATATCGATCACCATTCGGGCGGGCTGATCATCCACGGCAGGCAAAACGAATGTCTTGTCGATCGCGACCGGCTCGGACACATCCAGCACAATGCGGGACTTGCCTTTCGCAAACAGGCCATAACGCCAGGCCTTGATCAGACCGCGCCCGTCCCTGCCCGTATCCGCGGGCAGATCGAAGGTGATTTCCGGCAGGTCGATGATGAGCCGGTAGGGATCGGCCAAACCCGATATGACCGGCGACAGTTGCTGATCGAGATCCAGAACGAATCGGGTGCGATCGTCATCTCCGGCAATCCTGGCGCCGGTGACACGAACCAGGTTTTCCTGCTCCGGCTCTGCCCGAAGCGTGGACGGCATCAGGAAAGCGGCCAACGCCATCGCAATCAGAATCGCCGAAATCCAACGTCGGACAGGCAGCCGGTTATGCCCTGCCCCGCATATTTTCCAATGTTCTCCGACGGAATTCATACGGAATATTGCCATTTCCTGCGTCGATCCAGTTGCTCGGACTATTCGCCCGGCACTCCCCAAAAGCACCCAAGCATACCGGGAAATATGGTCATACGCTTTACATTGCTTGCAAAGGCGCGTTGTGGATCGTAAAAGTACCTTACGGATTTCGGTCTGCCACCGATACCATCCTCGATGACGGATCATCTGGTCTATCCACATGTCATCGTGATTTCGGAGCGCAATTGGGTCACTTTTGAGGCCATCGGCCCAATTTGCACCAGCTCCCGGTCACACCGGA
The DNA here is from genome assembly GCF_963675095.2 of uncultured Roseibium sp. Lineage (GTDB taxonomy): Bacteria > Pseudomonadota > Alphaproteobacteria > Rhizobiales > Stappiaceae > Roseibium. The sequence goes on from NZ_CAXXSJ010000038.1 coordinate 11,330, forward strand.
GGAGGCACGGACAACAGACCCGGCATCGTCTCACCTTCCTAAGGCCGATTGTCAAGCCAACAGGAAAGTGAACGGCCAATCCGCATGAAGGGATGCGGTTTCAGCGAACATGTTCCTGTGATTCGCGCCCCAGAGAATGACAAACGACTTTAACAACGGGCATGCGTTGCCCCGAAGGATCACGCGCGATGCACATGACGATCAACATGCCAGCAGGCCACGCTTCGGCGGCCGCTTGTATTGATCGCCCGACCGCGCCCAACGCATTGTCTGTATCTCAGCACATCATAAACAATACGGCAGTCCACCACGCTTCGGGCGTTGCGCCCCATTGCGGCGAACGACGCAGGGCTGCCGTGGAGACAAAAATCAATGGCAAACAAGATGCTGATCGACGCGGCCCACCCGGAAGAGACCCGGGTCGTCGTCGTACGTGGCAATCGGGTTGAAGAATTCGACTTCGAAGCAGCTAACAGAAAACAATTACGCGGGAACATTTATCTAGCAAAAGTTACGAGAGTAGAGCCCTCCCTCCAGGCGGCATTCGTCGAATACGGTGGGAATAGGCACGGCTTCCTCGCCTTCAGCGAAATCCATCCCGACTATTACCAGATCCCGGTCGCCGACCGGCAGGCGCTTCTCGACGCGGAACACCACGCCGAACAAAAAGACGATTCTGGCGAAGAGGACGAGGCTCCCGCCCGCAAGCCGAGACGCGGCAGACGCTCGAAAGCCGCCGCCAACCGGACGGATGAAACCGTTGCATCGGAAGCCGTCGACGCCGACGCGGCAGACGAAACAGCAGAGAAATCAGCGGAAGACACAAGCGCTGAAGCCGACGCAGATGCGAACTCCGCAGAAGATGCCCTGGCTTCCGAAGACCTAACGGCCGAGGCCGCGGACGATTCCGCCCCGGACTCCGATGACGAAATCGAGGCAAAGAGCGCCGAAGACGACGATGATGGGGATACGGACGGAGAAGAACAGGTCGAATCCGTCGGTGCCGAAGATGCCCTCGAAGAACTGCCCGAGCGCCGCCCTGCGCCGCGCCGCCAGTACAAGATCCAGGAAGTCATCAAGCGCCGCCAGGTCATTCTGGTCCAGGTCGTCAAGGAAGAGCGCGGCAACAAGGGTGCCGCTCTGACGACCTATCTGTCGCTCGCCGGCCGTTACTCGGTGCTGATGCCGAACACGGGCCGCGGTGGCGGTATTTCCCGCAAGATTACCCAGCCGACCGACCGCAAGCGCCTGAAGAAGATCGCATCCGAACTGGATGTGCCGGAGGGCATGGGCGTCATTTTGCGCACCGCAGGCGCCAGCCGCACCAAGGCCGAAATCAAGCGCGATTTCGAATACCTGATGCGTCTTTGGGAAAACGTGCGTGAACTGACCCTGAAATCCAGCGCGCCGAGCCTCGTTTACGAGGAAGGCAGCCTGATCAAACGCTCGATCCGCGATCTCTACAACAAGGACATCAACGAAGTCCTCGTCGCGGGAGATGAAGGCTACCGCGAAGCCAAGGACTTCATGCGCATGCTCATGCCGAGCCATGCCAAGAACGTCCAGCCCTACCGCGATCCCTCGCCGATCTTCATCCGCAACGGCGTCGAACCGCAACTCGACGCGATGTTCTCGCCCCAGGTAACCCTTAAATCCGGCGGCTATATCGTCATCAACCAGACGGAAGCGCTGGTCTCCATCGATGTGAACTCGGGCAAATCGACCCGCGAGCACAATATTGAAGACACCGCCCTGCAGACCAACCTGGAGGCGGCCGAAGAGGTCACCCGCCAGTTGCGCCTGCGCGATCTTGCCGGTCTCGTCGTGATCGACTTCATCGATATGGAGGAGAACAAGAACAACCGGACGGTCGAACGGCGATTGAAGGATTGCCTGAAAAACGACCGGGCACGCATTCAGGTCGGCCGCATTTCCCATTTCGGCCTACTGGAAATGTCGCGCCAGCGCATCCGGACCGGCGTTCTGGAAAGCTCGACCACCCCCTGCCCGCACTGTTCGGGAACAGGCATGATCCGGTCGGTGGAATCAGTTGCCCTGCATGTTCTGCGGTCGCTGGAAGACAACCTCCTGAAGGGCGCAACCCACAACCTGGTGATCCGGACCACGACCCCGGTCGCCCTTTACATCCTCAATCAGAAACGCGCGAACCTGTCCGATCTCGAGGCCCGCTTCGGCGTCTGGATCGAGGTTCAGGCCGACGACATGGTCAACGGCCAGCATTATGTGCTGGAACGCGCCGATCCGATCGACCGGGACCGCCAGCCGCAAATCTCGCCGATTGTCCAGCCGGACACGATCATTCCAGACGAGGAAGAAGAGGTCGAAGAAGACCTGAATGAAGCTCCGGAGCGTTCCCAGGACGACGGCGACCGGGACCGCCGCCGCAAGCGTCGGCGCAAACGCCGCCGGGGCGCCGCTGATAGTTCTTCGGAAGGTGCCGAAGCCAGAAGTCCTCGCGAGGACGATGGCGAAGGCAGCGATAACGGAGAAGAGGAAACCGATCGGGCCAATGGCCAGGAAGGCGAAGGAGACGCGTCCGATGACGAACCGCGCCGCAAGCGCCGCCGTGGCCGTCGGGGCGGACGTCGGGGACGCCGTAACGGTGAAAACGGCGACGAATCCCAGGAAACCGAAGCAGAGGCAGAGGCACAGGCCGAACCCGGAGCAGAAACTCCGGAAGACGGCGAGCCCCAGGAACAGACCACAGCTGGTGACGAAAACACAGAACCTGAGGCCGCTCCGGTAGAAGCCGAGATCGAGGTTGAAACCAAGGCCGAAGTTTCTGAAGAAGTTTCCGAAGCAGCCGAGGAACCGGCTGCACCTGCCGAGGCCGACACCGGTGAAACCCTGGTTCGAACCCCGGCTCCGGCAGCCGAACCGGCCGAACCGGTGGTTACCAGCGAAAAGGCAACCGACGGCGACGACGATGCCGACAAGAAGCCGAAACGCGGCGGCTGGTGGCAGAGACGGTCTTTCTTCTGATCGTCCCTGAACAACGAAAGAAGCAACACAAACAAGAAAAGCGGCCGTCTGGCCGCTTTTTTTTTGTTCCCGCGTATATTGTTCGCAATGGCGAATTGCGTCAGGCCAGCCAGTCCTTCAAGTGAACCAGTGCAAGTTCCATTTCCTCATAGGCGCCGGCAAAGGAAAACCGCGTGTATTCGCCGCCGTGAACAGGATCGAAATCCACACCCGGCGTTGCCGCCACACCGGCTTCATGAAGCATGCTCCTGGTGAATTCGAGCGAATTCGGCGAAAAAGCACTGGTGTCGGCATAGATATAGAAGGCGCCGTCAACCGGAAGCAGCTTGTTAAAGCCGATTTCCGGGAGGCCCTTCAAAAGCAGTTTCCGGTTCCTGGCATAGCCGGCCTTCACAGCCTCCAGCTCGTCGCGGCATTCGAGTGCCGCCGTGGCGGCAATCTGGGAAAGCTCGGGCGGGGAGATATAGAGACTTTGCGCCAGCCGTTCGACAGGGCGCAGAAGGATTTCGGGAAGGATCATCCAGCCGATCCGCCAACCCGTCATGCAGAAATACTTCGAGAAACTGTTGATGATGATGACCTGGTCGGAATAGGCCAGAGCGGTTTCCTGCCGCCCCTCGTAGACGAGGCCGTGGTAGATCTCGTCCGAAATGAACCAGATCCCCTCCTCCCCGCAGTATCTGACCAGCTCCTCCAGCTTCTCCGGCTGCATCATGGTCCCGGTCGGATTGGCCGGGCTCGCCACCAGAACGCCCTTCACGGGGCCATCGGCCTGCGCTTTGGCGATCAGATCGGGCGTCAGGCTCCAGCGGGTTTCCGGACCGACCTCAATCTCCACCGGAACCAGCCCAAGCGCACTGATGATCCCCCGGTAAGCCGGATAGCCCGGTGCAGTCAGGACGATCCGGTCCCCCGGATCGAAGGCGGCAAGAAAGGCGAGATTGAATCCGGCCGACGAGCCGGTGGTCACGACGAAGCGGTCCTTGTCGACTTCCCGTCCGTAGGTCTCAAGATAATATCGGGAGAGGTTTTCTCGCAGAGGAATGACACCGGCGGTTTCGGTATAACCGATCAATTTTTCGTCGAGCGCCCGCTTGGCAGCGTTGCGGGCTTTTTCCGGTGCGGGATCCCCGGGTTGCCCGACTTCCATGTGGACGATCTTTCTGCCTTGATCTTCCAACCGGGCTGCTTCGATCAACACTTCCATCGCTAAAAAAGGAGCAATATTACTACGTTTAGATACCTGGCCAGGCAGAAAGGCCATTCACACCTCCATTGCATTGCACAAGAACACATAGGCCTTTTAGCATCTGTATTGCCGAAATGTATACGCGCGCGGCGACTTGACCTTGTATAACGACCTCCCATACTCACATACGAAGCCAGAAACCCGAACCCGCCAAGATGGGAGAGCCTTTTGAACGGCCGACCGGAAATGCTTGTGCCATCAGCTGGACGCAGCGGGGAACCGAACTGCGTTCACAAAAACCGACGCTCCCTCCGACGCGGTCGAGCAGTCGGCAGCAGGGTCATTAAAGCGACGATGGCGCTTGCGGTGTCGTTTCCGTTTCTCTCCGCCCCTGCCCAGGCGCAGGGCAGAAAAATTCCGCTGGTGCGCGATGCGGAGACGGAAGAACTCCTGCGGGACTACGCATTGCCGATCTTCAAGGTGGCCGGCATCGCCAGTTCCAAGCCGGACATCATTCTGGTCAACGACAAGAGCTATAACGCCTTCGTTCCCGATTCCGGACGGATGTTCATCAATGTCGGCGTCGTGATGGAATCGGAAACGCCGAACGAGGTTATCGGCGTCATTGCCCACGAAACCGGCCACATTGCCGGCCGCCATCTGGTGCAGCTGCGCAGCGCGGCCGCGAATGCGGCCATCATGTCGGTGATCGGCATGCTCCTGGGGGCAGGCGCAATCGCAGCCGGCGCGAGTTCCGGACAGGGAGGGATCTCCCAGGGCGGCGTTGCCGCCGCCGCAGGCAGCGGCGCAATCGGGCAACGGTCCTTCCTCGCCTACCGGCGCGGCCAGGAAGCCGCAGCCGACAAGGCCGCCTTGCGATACCTCGAGGCGACCGGACAAAGCGGAAAGGGAATGTTGACGACCTTCAGGCGCTTCGCGGACGAACAGATGTTCTCCGCCAAATTTGTCGATCCGTACGCGGTCAGCCACCCCATGGCGAGGGACCGCTATCGTTCGATGGAGACAGCAGCCGGACAGAGTCCTTACTTCAACAAGAAGGATCCGGCGTCCCTTCAGTTCCGGCATGATATGGTCAAAGCGAAACTGTTCGCCTTCACCAGCCACCCAAACGCGGTTGCGCGCGCTTATCCGCGCTCTGACTCCAGCCTCCCCGCCCAGTACGCCCGCGCCATCGCGGCCATGAAAACCAGGCGCCGGGATGCGATCAGGGATGTCGACTCGCTGATCCGGCAACTTCCCGATAATCCGTATCTTTATGAACTCAAGGGACAGATCCTCCTCGAAGGCGGCGATCCGCGGGCGGCCGTTGCACCGTTCCGCAAGGCGGTTTCCCTCCGGCCGAACGAAGGACTGCTTCTGATCTGGCTTGGCTATGCTCTCGTCGGATCCAACGACGCATCAGCGCTCCCGGAAGCTGAACGCATTCTGCGCAAAGGGATCCAGCAGGACCCGAATTCGCGCATCGGCTTCAGCCAGCTCGCCATCGCTCAGGCCCGGCAAGGCAAACAGGCGGACGCCGACCTTTCAACCGCGAAAGGGCTGATGGTCTCTGGTGATTTCGAGGCGGCGAAACGATATGCGGCCCGAGCTCAAAAGAAATTGAAGCGCGGAACGCCTGCATGGCTTCAAGCTGATGATATTGTGTCCTACAAACCGCCAAACCTCGGGAAACGCTGATCCACTTGTAATCGGCCCGATGCTGAGCGCCAAACGTCTAGACAGCCGCGGAGACAAGCGGCTTTAGGAGAACAGAATGTCCATTCAATCACGCGCAATCAGCGCCCCATCTGCCGCCATTCGGCTGACCGTACTGGCCCTGAGCGCGCTACTGGCACTGACCGCGGTCCTGTTCGGTGCCCGCAATGCGGCAGCCGAAGACATGGATCGCGGTGCTATCGAGAAGATCGTCCGCGAATACCTGGTCCAGAACCCTGAGGTGATTGCCGAAGCCCTGACCGAACTGGACCGGCGCCAGAAGGCGGCGGAGGAAGCGGCACGAAGAACGGTCCTGAGCGAATCTTCCGACATTCTCTTCAATTCCGCACGCCAGGTCGTTCTCGGCAACCCTAAGGGATCCATCACCCTGGTGGAATTCTTCGACTACAATTGCGGATACTGCAAACGCGCCTTCGGCGACATGGCCAGGCTCCTGGAGGAAGAACCTGAGCTGCGTATGGTCTTGAAGGAGTTTCCCGTTCTTGGAGAAGGCTCGGTTGAAGCCGCCAAGGTCGCTATCGCGGTCAACACACTCGCTCCGGAAAAATACGCCGATTTTCATCAGGCTTTGCTCATGACCCGAGGCCGGGCCAACAAGGACAGCGCCCTGAAGGCGGCAACCGATGTCGGCTTGTCTGCCGAAGAGATCGCCAGCGCCATGTCCACAGACGAAAACGACAGGACGATTGAGGAATCCTATACCCTTGCCAACCGCCTCGGATTGACCGGAACTCCATCCTATGTGATTGGAGATGAAGTCATTCCCGGCGCCGTCGGCTACGAGCAGCTGAAAGCGAAGATCGACGCTTTGAAAAACTGCGGCGAGACGACCTGCTGAATATTGTTTCTCGATAAGGTCTGGTCCAATCAGGTCTTTTCCTTATCCTGTTGACTCCTTATAAGGTGCATGGAATTGGTCCGGCTCAAATGATGCCGGACCATCGAGTTTCTGCGCTGATGTTCCAGACGCGATGGCGCACTTAATAAAGGCAGCATTGGTTTACGGAACGAGACACCGAAACGATGCGCCCTAAACGACCCGAACCAGGAAAGTCCTGAGAAATGTCACAAGATAAAAAGAAATCTGAAACGGACCTGATCCGCGACCTTGCACTCCTTCTCGATGAGACCAACCTGTCCGAGATCGAACTGGAAAAGGCCGATTTTCGAATTCGGGTCGCCCGCCAGTTGCACATCGATGCTCCGGTCACAATGGCTGCGCCGGCCGTTGCTCCGGCTCCCGCCGCAGCGCCTGCAGCCGCACCGGCAGCTCCTGCGGCCGATGCCGGACCGCATCCGGGCACGATAACCTCCCCCATGGTCGGCACCGCCTATCTCGCTCCGGAACCGGGTGCCAAGAAGTACGTCGAAGTCGGCGACAAGGTGTCCGAAGGTCAGACGATCTTGATCATCGAGGCCATGAAAACCATGAACCACATTCCGGCAACCAAGTCCGGGACCGTTAAGCAGATCCTCGTGGAAGACGCCCAGCCGGTCGAATTCGGCGAACCCCTCATCATCGTCGAATAGGAGCGCATCCGCGATGTTCTCCAAGATCCTCATTGCCAATCGCGGCGAAATTGCCCTGCGTATCCTGCGTGCCTGCAAGGAACTCGGCATTTCCACAGTGGCCGTTCATTCCACGGCGGATGCGAATGCCATGCATGTGCGCCTCGCCGACGAAAGCGTGTGCATCGGACCGCCCGCTGCCCGCGACAGCTATCTCAATATTCCGCAGCTTCTGGCCGCCTGTGAAATCACCGGCGCCGACGCGGTCCACCCGGGCTACGGCTTCCTGTCGGAAAACGCCCGCTTCGCCGAAATCCTTGAAGCCCACAACATCGTCTTCATCGGCCCGACCTCCGAACACATCCGGATCATGGGCGACAAGATCCAGGCCAAGCAGACCGCCCGGGATCTTGGCATTCCGGTGGTGCCCGGTTCGGACGGAGCGGTCACGCCCAGTGACGATGCCCATGCGATTGCCCGGGAAATCGGCTATCCGGTGCTGGTCAAGGCCGCGGCCGGCGGCGGTGGCCGTGGCATGAAGGTCGCGGCGACCGAGGCAGATCTCGATTCAGCGCTTTCCACGGCCAGGACGGAAGCGAAAGCCGCCTTCGGCGACGACGCGCTCTATATGGAGAAATACCTCGGCCAGCCGCGGCATATCGAGATCCAGGTGCTAGGCGATGGCCAGGGCAATGCCATTCATCTGGGCGAACGCGACTGCTCGCTGCAGCGCCGCCACCAGAAGGTGCTGGAAGAAGCCCCCTCTCCCTGCCTGAACACTGAAGAGCGCAACAGGATCGGCGAGATCGTCGCCAACGCCATGCGCAAGCTGAAGTACCGGGGCGTCGGCACGGTCGAGTTCCTCTATGAAAACGGCGAGTTCTATTTCATCGAAATGAACACCCGTCTGCAGGTGGAACACCCGGTCACGGAGATGATCACCGGCATCGATCTGGTCAACGAACAGATCCGCATCGCCGCCGGCGGCAGCCTCGACATGACCCAGGACGATATCAAATTCGTGGGTCATGCCATCGAATGCCGGATCAACGCCGAAGACCCGCGCACCTTCGCGCCGTCTCCCGGCATGATCACCTATTATCATCCGCCGGGCGGCCTCGGCGTGCGCGTCGATTCCGGTGTCTATCAGGGCTACAAGATCCCGCCCTACTACGACAGCCTGATCGGCAAGCTGATCGTCCACGGCCGCAACCGGGTGGAATGCATGATGCGCCTGCGCCGCTGCCTCGACGAATTCGTGGTTGACGAGGTGAAGTCCACCCTTCCGCTGTTCCGCGATTTGGTGGACAATCAGGACATCGCGAACGGTCAGTACGACATTCACTGGCTGGAGAAGTATCTGGCCGGGAAAGCCGACTGACCCTCCGGGACTTTGTCCTTGAAGGAAGTGCCTTGAATGGCGGGTCACAGCGACGACATCGTAATGGAAATTACGCCGCAGGTGCTTTTGAAAGCTTATGCCTGCGGCCTCTTTCCCATGGCCGAATCAGCGGAAGATGCCGGCCTGTTCTGGCTAGAGCCGGAACGGCGCGGCGTCCTGCCGCTTGAGAGCTTTCACCTGCCCCGCAGGCTTCGGCGCACGATCCGCTCCGACATCTTCGAAATCCGCATCAGCACCGATTTCCAGGCGGTCATCGACGCCTGCGCAGCCCCCATGCCGGGCCGCAGGAAAACCTGGATCAACCGGGAAATCCGCCGTCTCTATGGTGACCTTTTCGAAATGGGCTACTGCCATACGGTGGAAGCCTGGCAGGAAGGGGAACTGGTCGGCGGCCTTTATGGCGTCTCGCTCAACGGCGCCTTCTTCGGCGAAAGCATGTTCACCCGGTCGACCGATGCCTCCAAGGTGTGCCTTGCCCATCTGGTCGCACGGATGGTCGTTGGCGGGTACAGCCTGCTCGACACCCAGTTCGTGACCGACCACCTGAGCAAGTTCGGTGCGATCGAAGTCCCGCAGGCGGAGTATAACCGCCTCCTGAACGAGGCTCTGCAGCTGGAAGGCGATTTTCTGGCCTTTCCGACCAATGCGACCGGCGCGGAAGTGCTGGATGTCCTGGCAAAGTGGCAGGCGGATTGAGCCCGGCTGGTTTCATCCCATCGCCAGCCTAAACGCTTTTCTCGCGGGCTTATTCGGTCCCGGTCATTCCTGGAACGGCTTTTTCCTCGGCATACCGGGACCGGTATCGACACCATCGTCTGGACCGGCGAGCGGATCCTGCCCCTCTTCCGCGCCTTCCTGGATCGGCGGACCGGAATAATCGGCCGGCGGCGGTACGGTGGACGCAAGTTTGCAGCCGGTCAGCCAGACATCGTAAACCGGGTGTTCGACGGCATTGAGACCCGGGCTGTCGGCAAACATCCATCCGGAAAAGATCCGTCGAACCTCATTGTTCAGCGTGATTTCATCGACCTGGACGAAGGCCGTCGTCAGCGGGTTCTCGGTCGCCGGCCGTGTGTGGCAAACCCTCGGCGTCACCTGAAGCGCACCGAATTGAACCGTCTCACCGATATAAACGTCGAAGGAAATGATCCGGCCGGTGATTTTGTCGAGACCCGAAAAAACGGCAACCGGATTGGAGATTTTCTCCGCTTCCTGGGCCTGGGACGTGACCGAACCAGCCAAGATCAGCGACAGTCCCGCAAGAGCCAGATATCCGGAGAACTTCTTCATGATCGTCCCTGATTGCCGCCTAGACCCAAACTGCCACTTCATGTCGCCGTCCGATTCCCGTCGGATGTGTTCATACGACGAGCGCTCTAACATCGGAATAAGGCCCGGAAAAGACAAGCGTCCTGGCCGGGCCTTTCCAAAGCAAATCGCGGAAGGCTGCCCCGATCAGCCGATTTCGGCCAATCGTTTCAGAGCGACTTGAACCTTTTCCAATCGCTCCGCGAACTCCGCCATTTTCTCCCGCTCGCCTTCAACGACCTCTTCAGGCGCCTTTTCGACGAATTTTGGATTGCCGAGCTTCTTTTCGATCCGGGAAATTTCGCCACCGAGCTTGTCGGCTTCCTTGCCGAGGCGTCCGCGTTCCGCGTCGAGATCGATGATGCCGGCAAGCGGCAAGCAAACGGTCGCTTCGCCGACGATGATCTGCGCGGCACCTGCGGGCGCCGTATCGGCAAGCGCGATGCTTTCAGCCCGTGCAAGACGCAGGATCGCGGCTTCATGGGCTCGTGATCCGGGCTTTCGTTTCATCGCCCGCGCCGACGATCAGCACAGGCACCTTTGCGCCTGCCGGCACGTTCATTTCCGCCCGCACGGACCGGACCTCGGAGATCAGCCCGACCAGCCAGTTGATTTCTCCGGCGGCTGCCTCATCTGCCAGTGCGGCGGTCGGCCAGTTTGCCTGCATCAGCAGGCCATCGGCTTTCGCACCTGTCTCACCGAGCCGTTCCCAAAGTTCTTCAGTCAGGAACGGCATGAACGGATGCAGCACCTTCAGGACTTCGTCCAGTGCCCAGGCTGCGGTCGCCCGCGTTTCCGCCTTGGCCGCTTCATCGTCGCCGTTGAACACCGGCTTGGCGAGTTCCAGGAACCAGTCGCAATAGGTGTTCCAGACGAAACGATAGACGGCGCCGGCGGCCTCGTTGAAGCGATAGCCCACGAGCGCATCGGTCACTTCGGTGATGCAACGGCCGACCTCGGTCGCGATCCAGCGGTTGAGCGTCAGCTTTGCCGACGACGGATCAAATCCCTCGACACGGGCACAGCCGTTCATTTCGGCGAAACGCGCGGCATTCCAGAGCTTGGTCGCGAAGTTCCGGTAGCCGGCAACACGGCTGGTCGCCAGCTTGATGTCCCGCCCCTGGGCCGCCATGGCCGCCAGCGTGAAACGCAGGGCATCGGCGCCGAATTCCTCGATCAGCGCCAGCGGATCGATGACGTTGCCTTTGGACTTCGACATCTTCTGCCCTTTCTCGTCACGGACGAGGGCGTGGATGTAGATATCCTTGAAGGGCTCTTCCTTCATGAAATGCAGCGAGAACATCATCATCCGGGCGACCCAGAAGAAGATGATGTCGAAACCGGTAATCAGGACCGACGTCGGGAAGTATTTGTCCAGCTCCGGTGTCTTGTCCGGCCAGCCGAGCGTGGAAAACGGCCAGAGCGCGGACGAGAACCAGGTATCGAGAACGTCTTCGTCCCTGGTCAGCTCAACGGATTTTCCGTAATGCGCCTCGGCCAGCGAAGCGGCTTCCGCCTCGTCATGGGCAACGAACACCTCGCCGTCCGGTCCGTACCAGGCCGGGATCTGATGGCCCCACCATAGCTGGCGCGAAATACACCAGGGCTCGATGTTCTCCATCCATTCGAAGTAGGTCTTTTCCCAGTTCTTCGGCACGAACCGGGTGCGGTCTTCGCGAACGCTGGCGATCGCGGGTTCCGCCAACGTCTTGGCGTCCGCGAACCACTGATCGGTCAGCATCGGCTCGATGACCACGTGGCTGCGGTCGCCGAACGGCTGCATGATCTTCTTGCTCTCGACAAACGGAACTTCGTTGCCGTCTTCATCCGTGACGGTAACCGCCAGGCCATCGGCGTTGATCGCGGCGATGATCCGTTCGCGCGCCACATAGCGATCGAGACCCCGGTATTCATCCGGCACCAGGTTGATGGCATCGACCTCCGCCGCGTCCGGCAACGTGCCGCTTTCGACAATCGCCTTGGCCTGATCTGCGCATTCCGCATAGGCTGGGCCATCGTCGCGCATGCATGCGATCGTATCCATGAGACGGTAGAGCGGGATGTTGTTGCGACGCGCGACCTGATAGTCGTTGAAGTCGTGCGCGCCTGTAATTTTCACCGCGCCGGAGCCGAAATCCGGATCCGGATAGTCGTCGACGATGATCGGGATCTTCCGCCGGTGTTCCTTGGGTCCGACCGGGATTTCGCACAGCTTTCCGACGATCGGCTTGTAGCGCTCATCGGACGGGTGAACTGCGACGGCACCGTCACCGAGCATCGTTTCCGGCCGGGTCGTGGCGATGGAAATGTAGTCGCGCGTTTCGCGCAGGGTCACGTTTCCGTCTTCGTCCTTCTCGACATACTCATAGGTTTCACCGTCGGCCAGCGGATACTTGAAGTGCCACATGTGGCCGTCGACTTCCTTGTTCTCCACTTCGAGATCGGAAATCGCGGTTTCGAATTTCGGGTCCCAGTTGACCAGTCGCTTGCCGCGGTAGATCAGGCCTTCGCGGTAGAGTTCCACAAAGACCTTCAGAACCGCTTCCGACAGCCCCTCGTCCATGGTGAACCGTTCCCGGCTCCAGTCACAGGACGCACCGAGGCGCTTCAACTGATTGAAGATCATGCCCCCGGATTCTTCCTTCCAGGACCAGACACGCTCGACGAAGGCCTCACGGCCCATCTCCCGGCGGCCCGGTTCCTGGCGTTCCATCAGCTGGCGTTCGACCACCATCTGGGTGGCGATGCCGGCATGGTCCATGCCCGGCTGCCAGAGAACGTCCTTGCCACGCATGCGCTCGAACCGGACCAGAATGTCCTGAAGCGTGTTGTTCAGCGCATGGCCCATATGCAGCGAGCCGGTTACGTTCGGCGGCGGAATTACGATCGTGTAGGACGGGGCTCCATCCTTGGCTCCGGCGCCGGCCTTGAAGGCTCCGGCCTTTTCCCAGGTTTCGTAAATCCGCGGCTCAACGCCAGCCGCGTCATAGGTCTTGTCAAGCATATGGGGTACTCAATGGATCATTCGGGTGTTTTCTTGGAACCGCTCGTGTAAATCGGAACAGACCGGGCAAGTCAACAGGCCAAATCCGCCAAATGGCCAATTTGCTCCCGGAAGCGGTAATCCAACAAAAAACGCCGCCTTTTTGCGGCGGCGTTCGCTTCAGGCATGACGGACGGTCAGCGCCGCCTGGTCACGCGCTGGATCTCTTTCTGCACCATTTCCTGCACCATGCCCGGCAGGTTCTGGTCGAGCCACGCCTTCAGCATCGGGCGCAGCATTTCACGAACCAGCTCCTCGACCGTCTGGGCATTTCCGCCCACGAACATATGGGACAGGTTATCGAAGGCTGCATGTACCGCCTCACCGGTCTGGTCCGAGGTCAGAGGGCCGTCCTTTTCCACGTCCGGCAGATCGAAATCCGGTATGGAAGCCGTCTTCATCTCGACTTCAGGCGGCTCCATTGCGGCTGCAATGCTTTCCAGATCCGGCTCGTCTTCATCGACGTCCGGTTGCTCTACGAATGCAATGTCATTGTCGACGAGCGAGTCAGTCATTGGATCGATGACGGCAATATCGCTCTCATCGACCGCAAGTTCTTCGGTCAATTCGAGGACATCGTCTTCTTCCGTTTCTTCGACGTCGGCTTCCGCATCGGCCATGGCCGCGGCCATGTCGTCCAGATCGTCTTCGGCGGTGATATCGGTTGTCTCGTCCCCGCCATCGTCCATATCGAAAAGCTTGTCCAGGTCGTCCTGGGACATTTCGGACCCGTCGCCCATATCGTCTGCCGCCTCGATTTCTACGGGGTTGTCTTCCAGGTTCGATGCCTGCGGCGCGTCGTTGGAGTCGTTGCCGGGCTCTTCTTCATCCGAGATGATGCGGCGGATCGATGCGAGGATTTCCTCCATCGACGGCTCTGCAGCCTGGCTCGCCTTTGCCATGAATACCCCCAGATACAAATCGGCAACTACCCGAATCGCCCAGAAAATGTCTGAACGATTCATTAACCGAAATTATAGAAGGCGAAATAGCTCAGCGAAAAGGAACAGTCCGTAAACTGACCGCCTTATCCCCTTTTTTGGTTCATTCCATGCGCAATTCTGCCACGTGTCCTGGCACAATTGGAGCGTTTCCGATGGCGTTGGTTAGGAAAGCCTTGCGAGCAATGAACAAATTCGGCCGCCCGGTCCCGAACCGGTGCGGCCGTGATCCGGCTTAGCGGCCGTCCGGCGTCCGAAGGCCGAACCATTTGTCGCGAACGGCCTTGTAGTGTTCCTGCGGCCGGTACTGGGCGACTTTCAGTCCCAGAGTGACAGCGTCCAGCTTGCCGACGGCCGACACCAGCTGATAGCCGCCGACGATCCGATTGCGCTGCGCGGTCACCAGTCCCACGCGCTGGTTGACCAACTCCCGCTGGGCATCCAGAACGTCCAGGGTCGTCCGTTGGCCGACGCGCTGTTCCTCGATCACACCTTCCAGCGCAAGCTGCTGGGCTTCAACCGCAGCCTTGGCGGCCTTGATCGACGCACTGGCGGCTTGATAGTTGCCCCAGGCGGAAATGACATTGGCCCGGATCTGATCGCGCACGACATCCAGCTGCAAGCGGGCCTGGCCCAGCTCTTCCTTTGCCTGCCGAACTCGAGACGAAACCCCTCCGCCCTGATAGAGAGGGATACTCACCGAACCAAAGATCGTGGCGGAATTGGACTGCGACACCGTGGTGGACGGACGCCAGTTTCGCGCTACATTGCCGTTCAGGGAGACGGTCGGCAGAAGTTCGCCCTCGATCGCCTTGGTATTGAAAATCGCCGCATCGACCAGATGCTGCGACTGCCGGATCAGCGGCTGGGCCGTCTCGCTGGCCTGCAGCGCGGTTTCGATCGAACCGGGAACCAGCGCATTGATCGTGGTGTTGGCGGAAAGGTTCTTGGCTTCAATCCCGACGACCTGCCGGTAGATGGCCCGGCTGGTATTCAAGTTCGCCATTGCCGTATTCAGGTTCGCCTGGGCTTCCGCCTGACGCGCCACGGCCTGGGAGACATCGGTCCGGGTTCCTTCCCCGACATCAAACCGATCCTTCGCGGCACGAACCTGCTCGGCCAGGAACTGCAGGTCACTGCGCTGCAGGGAGACAAGCGCCGTGTCGCGGATAACATCCACATAGGCTTGTGCGGCAGAAAGCAGAACGTCCTGTTCCGTCGAACTCAGGCTTTCACGTTGCGCCTTGACGATCGATTCCGCCTGACGCGTGGAATTGACGGTCCGGAAGCCGCGGAACAGAGCCTGGCTGACAGAAAGCGAAATGCTTGCGTTGTTGCGATAGGCTTCCGTGCCGAGCGCACTTGAGCGGGTCCATCCGGCATCGGCTGACACGGTTGCTGTCGGCCGCCAGCCGGAGAGTGCCTGCGGCACATTTTCGTCGACACCGCGCAGTTCGGCGCGCGCTGCATTCAAGGTCGGATTGTTGGAATAGGCGAAAGCCAGAGCTTCTTCGATCGTTTCGGCCATGGCGCCCGAAATAACCACACCAGAAAACAACGTTCCCGAAACCAAAGCTGCTGCGAGACGGAAAGCTGCCGATCTCTTGCTAGAACCCAATGCCACCTGCTGCTCCCTGCGCGGTCACCATACTTTTTACCAGGGCTGAGGACTCAAATTCGGAGGCAAGCCAGAAAGGGATCATCCGAAACTCCGCAGTTCTGTCAGAACACAAA
>NZ_CAXXSJ010000039.1:0-42344 GCF_963675095.2 uncultured Roseibium sp.
AGCGACCCATCGACTGGATTTATCGCATGCGCCATGCCGACGGCCGCTGGCTTTGGCTGCTGAGCCGGACAACGTCTGCTTCCGAACTCGATTCCGGCCGGCCGACATGCCTGATCATCACCCATTGCGACATTACCGAACAAAAGAAAGCCAGAGCGCAAATTCGCGAAGAAGAGCGGCGCGCCACCTTCGCTCTGGACAACGCCAATCAGGCCATCTGGGACCTGGATTTCCAGCAGGGCAAGACTTTCTACTCACCGACCTGGAAGGCCATGCTCGGCTACGGCGAGGAAGAGATTTCCTCCGATACGGAAGCCTGGATGGACCTGATCCATCCCGATGACCGGGAAGCCGTCCTTCAGGCAGACCGGGCCCACAAGGAAGGCAGAACGCCCGCCTTCGAGGCCGAGTTCAGGATGCGCCACAAGAATGGCGAATGGATCTGGGTGCTCGACCGCGGCAAGGTCGTGAGCCGCGACGAAGACGGCAATCCCCTGCGCATGATTGGAACCCATTCCGATATTACGCACCGCAAGCGGACGGAGGCCGAACTCAAGGAGGCGAGGGACGCCGCGGAAGCGGCCTCCCGGGCGAAGACGGACTTCCTGGCAAACATGAGCCACGAACTCCGCACCCCCCTCACCAGTATTCTTGGAGTTACCGATCTGATCCTGTCGGAACTGGGCGATCGGCTGAGCGAACGACATCTGTCGGCCCTGAAAATCCAGAAGGCGGCCGGCGACGCCCTGATGGCGCAAGTCAACGACATACTGGACTTCGCCAAACTCGAGGGTTCCCGTCTCAAGATCGAAACGGTTTCGCTCGTCCTTGCGGACCTGGCCGACGCCTGCCTGGCAATCGTCGCGAATGCGGCTGAAGCCGGGAAGCTCAGTCTCACCCGAAGACTCGACCCCGCTCTGCCGCAATCGATCTCGGGCGATCCGCGCAGGCTTCGCCAGATCCTGATCAACTTTCTCTCCAACGCCATCAAGTTCACCCCTGAAGGCGGCAAGGTGGTCCTGGAGATTTCGAAAGAACCGAACAGCCATATCCGCTTTGCGGTGGCCGACACCGGAATCGGGATTCCCGAAGACCAGGTTGCCACCATTTTCGAGCGTTTCACCCAGGCGGACACCTCGATCACCCGCCGACACGAGGGATCGGGGCTCGGGCTCGCCATATCGAAGTCCCTGGTCGATCTGATGGGCGGCACCATCGGTGTCAGAACCGCTCCCGACGCCGGATCCACCTTCTATTTCACCCTCCCGCTACAAGGATCCGAGGCTGGTTCTCCCCAAGCACCGCATGAGGCGAAAGACGGACGCCTCATAGGAACCCGGGTTCTGCTGGCGGAAGACAACGACGTCAATCGGAGGCTTATCAGGCTGGCTCTGGAAGCCGAAGAGTGCATCGTCACCGACGTGGCCGACGGTCGGGCCGCGGTTGCTGCAATGGAAAACGCCGGCTCGGACGGTTTCGACGTAATCCTGATGGACATCCAGATGCCGCAGCTCGACGGCGGCGAGGCATCCCACCTCATCCGTGGAATGCCGGGCGGCCGGACCATTCCGATCATTGCCCTGACCGCGAATGTCTATGCAAGCGAGCAGGAGCAATTTCGACCAGCCGCATTCGATGCCTGGCTCGCCAAACCGGTCGACTGGTCACAACTCTTCGGCACCATGGCCGGTCTGATGACTTCGGAACGGCCGCACCCCGACACCACGCCGGGCACGCCGTCTCATCCAGCCGACGAAGGTGTGGCCGAGGCACCTATTTATTTCGAGCCTGAAAAACCGGACGACCTCATCAACCAATTCGGACCGCAGGAAACGGCGCGATTGATCCGAATGCTGGAGGACGAAATGACGATGCGGATCGCCACCATGCAAGCACCCGAGATCGACCTGGCGACTATCCGCGTCGAAGCCCACACCCTATCCTCGTCGGCGGGCACCCTCGGCTGCCGCGAAGTCTATCGGCTCTGCCGCGACCTCATGGCGGCGGCCAAAAGAGACCGGTCGGAAACCTTGGCTCTTGTCGGCGAACTTGCCGAGTCGATCGAAACGACCCGGCACTGTCTCGCAGACTACGTGGCTCAGCGCGCCTAGGCCGGCTCGATCAGGATCGCCCTGAAATCGTTGACGTTGGTCAGCGTTGGCCCCGGAACCACCTGATCTTCAAGCTTGCCGAAGAAGCTGTGAGCATCATTGCGATCCAGCGCGGCTTGCGGATCGACCCCGAGTGCGCCCGCCCTTTTCATCGTCTGAGCGTCTATCAGGGCGCCGGCGACTTCCGCCGCCCCGTCGACCCCGTCGGTATCACAGGCAATGGCACGAATACCCGGCTTGCCGCCTAGCGCAAGCGCCAGTGCCAGCGCGTATTCCGCATTCGGACCGCCGATGCCGTCGCCCCTTCTGGTCACCGTCAGTTCCCCGCCGGACAGGAGCACAAGCGGCTGGTCACCGGGCTGCATCCGGGACTGCCGGTCCAGCGCCAGAGCGGCATGGTGTTTTGCCACCTCCCGCGCCTCGCCTTCCAGCGCATCGCCCAGGATCTCCGCACGATATCCCGCTTCACGGACAAGACCGGCTGCCGCCTCAAGAGACTGGGAAGGGGCGGCAACGATCCTGTTTTCGGTCCGCGCAAGCTCGGGCGCGTCAGGCGGCAGAACGCCGTTGCCTGTGCTGAGCACCCTGGAAACGGAATTCGGCTGGTCGATGCGCCAATGGTCCAGAATCTTGCGGGCATCATCAGCGGTGCTGGCATCGCCGACCGTCGGGCCCGACCCGATCGAAGCAGGGTCATCGCCCGGAACATCGGAGATGAGGAGCGCCAGCATACGCGCCGGATAGGCGGCGGCCGCCAGCTGCCCGCCCTTCACCTGGCTCAGGTGCTTGCGGACGATATTCATCTGACCGATCGGCGCGCCCGACGCTAGAAGCGCTGAATTCACCGCCTGCTTTTCGGCAAGCGTAATCGGCTCGAAGGGGGCAATCAGCAGCGCGGAGGCCCCGCCCGATATCAGCGCCAGTACGAAATCGTCTTCGCCAAGGCCATCCAGCAGATCAAGCATGCGCTTCGTCGTATCAAGCCCGGCCTGGTCGGGAACCGGGTGCGCGGCTTCCACGATCTCGATCCCCCGACAGTGGCGTGCGTAGCCGTAGCGGGTGATCACCAGGCCCTCGCACGGGCCCCATTCGGCTTCGACCGCCTCCGCCATCCGCGCCGACGCTTTGCCGGCGCCGATGACCACCACGCGTCCCTCGGGCTTTTCCGGCAGGAAAGCAGCAAGGCTGCGCATCGGATCGGCGGCCTCGACCGCCTTGTCGAACAAGGCCCGCAGAAATTCGCGCGGATCGCCGGTCATCTCGTTCCCTCCGGATTGACGTTACCCGGCTCTAGTTAGCGGAGCAGACAGCGAACCGGCAAGGCTTTGTCATCGCGAAACGGTTCGCCGGCTTCGAAAACAGGGAGACAGTCCTACTTGATGCCGGCCCGCATGAAGCTCTGGACGAACTGGCGCTGGAACAAGAGAAACGCGATCAGCAGCGGACCGGAGGTCATCAACGTGGCCGCATTGATCACCGACCATTCGATACCGGAATCGATGGCCGAAAAGATGCTGAGGCCCACGGTCACCGGCCGGGTATCGACCGAATTGGTCACGATCAGCGGCCAGAGGAAATTGTTCCAGTGGTGACTGACGGAAACGAGGCCATAGGCAAGGTAGGTCGGCTTGGCGAGCGGGATGTAGACCTTCCACAGAATCCCCATGAAGGAGGCTCCTTCCACCCGGGCCGCCTCGTCCAGTTCCTTCGGCACGGTCATGAAGGTCTGGCGTAGCAGGAAGATGCCGAAACCGGAGGCGATATAGGGCAGCGCAATCGCCGGGATCGTGTCGACCAGATCGAGCATCCGCATGGTCTTGTAGTTTTCCACGATCAGGATGTCCGGCATGACCAGCAGCTGCAGCAGGACCAGTGCGAAAAAGACCGACCGCCCCGGGAACTTGAACCGGGCAAAGGCATAGGCCGCCAGCGTGCCGAGGAAAAACTGGCAGGCGAGGATCATCGTCACCAGGATGAAGGTGTTCAGGAAATAGCGCGCAAAGGGAGCCGCCTGCCAGGCCTTGACGAAGTTCTCCAGCGTCAGCGGCGCCGTCAGGACGAAGCGGGCCTCATAGGCCGCCGGGTGAAAGGCGGTCCACACCGCATAGGCAAGCGGCAGGATCCAGAGGATGCCCAGCGCCCAGGCCGCCGCCGTGTTCAGGATCCGATCGAGAGAAAACGCGGACCGGCTCATTTGTAGTGCACCTTGCGGTCGAAGAAGAAGAACTGGCCGATGGCGAGTGCGGACAGCAAGACAAGCAGGACGACGGTCAGGGTCGCCGCATAGCCGGTTTCCCAAAAGCGGAACGCAGTCTCGTAGATGTAGAACAACAGCAGCGACGAGGCGTTGTCAGGACCGCCGTCGGTCAGGATGAAGATATGATCCACAAGGCGGAAGGAGTTGATGACCGCGTTGACCGAGACGAACAGGGTCGTCGGCATGAGCAGCGGAAAGGTGATCTTCCAGAACACCGTCCAGCGTCCGGCGCCTTCGATCTCGGCCGCCTCCTTCAGCGATACCGGGATCGCCTGAAGGGCTGCCAGATAGAAGATCATGAAGAACCCGGCTTCCTTCCAGATGGTGACGATCATGATCGCGTTCAGCGCCGTTGCCGGATTACCGAGCCAGTTCGTGTGGGTCGAGCCGAAAAAGACGCTTGCAATCTGGTCGAACAGGCCGAAGCCGGGCGTATAGAAGAACATCCAGATATTGGCGACGGCAATCAGCGGCAGCACGGTCGGCGTGAAATAGGCCATGCGTACGAAGCTCCGCCCGGCAAGCTTTTCATTGACCCAGAGCGCCATGAGAATGGCGAGCCCGATGGATACCGGAATGGTACCCAGCGCGAACCACAGATTGTTCCAGAGCACCTTCCAGAAAACAGGATCGTTCAAAAGCCGGTCGTAATTGGCGAGCCCCAAAAACTTGGCCGGCCGGCGCCCGCGCGGTGTGGAGAAGAAGCTGTTGATCAGCGTGGTCACGGCCGGAACATGGGTGAAGGCGAACAGGAACACCATGGCCGGCAGCAACAGCAGCCAGCCGTAAATCCATTCCCGTTTCAACGTCCAGTCCCGCATGGTCCGTTCAGCCTCGAATTCGCGTTCGTTCGTGTGTTCAATAAAACCTTTTGGGAGTTTCCCCGGGATAGGGCGACAGGACAGACAGCGGCGCGACCCTCTGCGCCCGTCATCCGATCGGTCCCACCCCGGGGAAACCGGCAGGTCCACGAAAACGTGGACCATGCAAACCGGAGGGCGGCGGAAACTTCCCCCCTCCGAAGTCGGCTTAGCGGTATTCCGCCAGGATCGCGTCGGCCTGAGCCTGGGCTTCCTTCAGAGCGGCTTCCGGCGTCTTCTGGCCGGTGATGGCAGCAGCGAGCGCATCGTTGAAGATGCTGGTGACGCGCTGGTTCTGATAGGTGGACAGCTCGGCCTTGGCGAACTCGAGCTGGTCACGTGCCACGAGAACCTGCGGGAAACCTTCCGCATACTTTTTCATGGTGTCGGTTTCCCAGGTTTCCGGACGCGGAGCGACGTAACCGGTTGCCATGGTCCACTTGGCGGACTGTTCCGGTGCGGTGATCCACTGCACGAACTCAACGGCTGCCTTGGTCTGTTCTTCGGACGCGCCCTTGAACAGGTAGAAGTTGCCGCCGCCGGTCGGAGCGCCGCGCTGCATCTTCTTCGGCAACATGCCGACGCCGAAGTCGAACGGAGCGTTGTCGCGAACGTTGGTCAGGTTACCGGTGGAGGTCCACATCATGGCGGTCTGGCCTTCGAAGAATGCCTTCGGCGTGGAACCCCACTCGATGATGCCCGGAGCCATCACCTTGTCCTTGGTGCTCAGGTCGACCATGTACTGCAGCGCCTCGACCACTTTCGGATCGTCGAAGTTGGTCTTGTTGCCTTCGGCATTGGCAAGGGTCACGCCGTTTTCGATCGCCAGACCCTGGAACAGCCAGTAAGGGAAACCGGAAGACGGAATGCGCACGCCCCACTGGGTCACGTTGCCCGAAGCATCGGTTTTGGTGAGCTTCTTGCCGAATTCGACCATTTCTTCCCAGGTGGCCGGAGCCGTTTCAGGATCGAGACCGGCAGCCTTGAAGGCTTCCTTGTTCCAGTAGAGAACCGGCGTGGAACGCTGGAACGGGATGCCGTAGGTCTTGCCGCCGGTCTGGCTGTTTTCCATGAACGCCGGGTAGAAGCCGGAAATCCACTTCTTGTCTTCGTCAGTCGTCAGGTAATCGTCGAAGGCAACGATCAGGTCTTCGTCGATCAGGGTGAACATGTCCGTGGACAGGATCACCGAAAGCTGGGGCGGGTTGCCGCCGCGCGATGCGGTGATCGCCTTGGCGACGGTGTCCTGGTAGGAACCGGCATAGACGGCGTCGATCTTCACATCCGGATGAGCCTTTGCATAGGCATCGGTCAGACCCTGGATGGTTTCAGCGGCCTTGCCGCCGACGGCGACCGGGAAATAGAACTGCAGGTCAACAGCCTGGGCGGAGGCCCAGGTGCTGAATGAAAGAGCCGTCGCGGCAACGGCCTTCAAGAGAGTGGACTTCAACATCTCAAATCATCCTTGGTTTGAGCCCCCGCAAGATTGCGGCTGTCCTGCGCCTCTCGGCACAGCTTTTCAGGAGCACAGCTGCGCTCCAATTTCGGAAATCAGATCGTCCCGACGCCCGCCGGTGGCATCGTCGAAGACATGCAGGTCCGCCACGTCGAAGCCGAGCAACAGGTCTTCTCCCGGCGCAATCCGGCTGTCGCCGGAAAGCCGCACCTGGAACGGCGCCGTCCCCAGCAGACAGTCTGCCAGCGTGTCGGCACCGAGATATTCCACGGTCTGGACGCGTGCCCGGACCGGTCCATTCTCATCAACCCGCATGGCCTCAGGACGAATCCCGAGCTGCAGCGTTCCGGCGCCCGAAAGGCGCTCGAAGGCGGCTGCGGGCAGGAGGTTCATCGGCGGCGTGCCGATAAAGCGCGCGGCAAACGGTGTTGCCGGTTTCGCGTAAAGCTCCCGCGGCGCGGCGGCCTGTTCCAGGCGTCCCTGATTGAGCAGCACCACCTGGTCGGCCATGGTGATCGCCTCGACCTGGTCGTGGGTGACATAGACCATCGTGAAGCCGAGCTGCTGTTGCAGCGCGCGGATTTCGACGCGCATCTCGTGGCGCAGTTTCGCATCCAGGTTGGAGAGCGGCTCGTCCATCAGGCAGACCGGCTTCTCGCCGATGATGGCCCGGCCCAGCGCAACCCGCTGCTGCTGCCCGCCGGACAATTGCGCCGGCTTGCGGTCGAGATAGGGCGAAAGCCCCAGAAGGTCGGCGACCCGCTTCAGCCGCTCCATACGCTCCGCCTTCGCAACCTTGCGCACCTTGAGCCCGAACACGATGTTCTCCGCCACGTTCAGGTGGGGAAACAGCGCGTAGGACTGGAACACCATGGACAGGTCGCGCTGGGACGACGGACGCCTGGACACGTCTTCTCCACCGATCCGGATCTGCCCTCCGTCGACCGTCTCCAGTCCGGCGATCATGCGCAACGTGGTCGACTTGCCGCAGCCGGACGGGCCGAGCAGCGCGGTGAAGGATCCCGCCGGCACCTGGATGGACACACCATCCACCGCCCGCGTGCCGCCCCACACCTTGGATACCGCCTGCAGTTCGATTGCTTTGCCAGCTAATTTCTTGTCGAAGGATTTGCTCATGTCGCATCCTCCGGCGCGACAAAGATCCGAGAACCGCTCTCACGCAACAGATCGGCGATGGGACCGGGGACATACCGGTCGGTGAAGACGGCGCTCACATCACGAATATGACCGCCGCGCACATGGGCGCTGCGGCCGAACTTGCTGTGGTCGAGCACCAGGAAGGATTGCCGGCAATTGGCGAGGATCGATTGACGCGCGGCCACCTCGTCTTCGTGGAAGTCGAGCAGCGTGCCGTCCTCATCCACGCCGGCCACACCGAAAACCCCGACGTCGACCTTGTAGTTGGCGAAAAACTCCTGCGCGGAGGCGCCGAGAATATCCCGGTCGCCGTGGCGCAGCCGCCCGCCGGCGATGGTCACCTGGAACGTCGGATTGTTCGACGCGGTGATGGCGACGTTGAGATTGTTGGTGAAGATGTGCAGGTTCTCGTGGCCGGCAAGCGACTGCATGACGATTTCCGGCGTCGTCCCGATCGAGAAGGCGACCGACTGGCCGTTCCCGATTTCGGCGGCGACGATTTTCGCGATCTGCTGCTTGGCGCCGAGGTTGAGGATCTTGCGGGTGTTGTAGTGAATGTTGGAGGCCGGTGCGGGTGGCTCGACCCCGCCGTGCGTTCGCCGCAGGATGCCCAGTTCGCACAGGCCGTTGACGTCCCGGCGGATCGTCTGCGTCGTCACATCGAACCGGTCGGCCAGGTCCTCAACCGACGCGAAGCCCGCCTTTTGCACAAGATCCGTGATCTCGGCCTGTCTTTTGGTAATGTCTAGAGCGAGCTGCATGCGCAAATTGGCCGTCCCCGATACCCCGTGTCAGACCTGCGGCAATCATCTCAGGATGTGCAGCCAAGGCCGAAAAGGCCTGAGTGCAACGCTGCAGATGCCGCGATGCCTCAACCTCGTTTTCTTTCAGCCTGCTGGTTAGCGCGCTCATATGAACCTTCTTAGACGTTCATATGAACATCCTGTGACAGAGCGTCCGCGGTCGCCTGCCGGGCTCCGTAGACGGAAAAACGAGATTTCAAAGAAAGAAGGACATAAACTGCCGTCAGGGGATCAAGCAGCGCACCGATTTTTCGGTGAGAACGATAGAAATCTGTTTTCAAAGATGAATTAGCGAAAGTGCGGAACAGAACAGAGCAACCGGCGCTCAACATTCGCGAAAGCTTCAAGAAACTGTCATGGAGGCAACCTAATGAGGCGGAGCGATTTACACCCCCCTGAAATCCGGGAGATGTCATGAAGATTTTTGTTAGCTCCGCGCTGGCGCTGGCGATGGCCGGCTCTGTCGCATCCGCTCAGGAAGCCCTGCCCCAGCAGAACAGCAAGTGGTTCACCGACGCGCAGGCCCTGATCAAGGAAATGGTTGCGCGCCAGCCGAACACCCACCGTGCGAAGAACGTCATCCTGTTCACCGCCGATGGCAACGGTGTCGGCACCAACTATGCGATCCGCCTGTTCTCCGGCCAGAAGGCCGGCCTGCTCGGTTCCGAATATGTGCAGCCGCATGAGGCCTTCCCGCATTCGGCTCTGGTGAAGACCTACACCACCAACGGTCAGACCCCGGATTCGGCCCCGACCGCATCGGCCATGAACACCGGCGTCAAGTCCAAGAACAACATGATCAACGTCGACGAAACCGTCGCCGTCGGCGATTGCGCCAACATGGCCGGTCATGAAATGAAGACCTTCGCCGAACTGATGGACGAAGCCGGCAAGTCGGTCGGCGTTCTCTCCACCGCCCGCATCACCCACGCCACTCCGGCAGCTGTTTATGCAAAGACCGCACACCGGAACTGGGAAGACAACAGCGGTCTTCCGGAAGGCTGCACGGCGCAGAAGGACATCGCCGCACAGCTCATCGACCAGATGAAGGCCGGCGTGATCGACATCGCCATGGGCGGCGGCCGCCGCCACTTCCTGCCGAAGGATGTCACCGACGAGGAAGGCAAAGGCGGCAAACGCACCGACGGCGTGAACCTCATCAGGGAAGCCGAAGGCTTCGGCGCCAAGTACGCCTGGAACGAGGAAACCTTCGAGGCGCTCGGAGACATGGGCAACACGCCCATTCTCGGCCTGTTCGAATCCTCCCACATGAAGTACGAAGCCGACCGGACCGGAGAGCCGTCCCTGGCTGAAATGACCGCGGCCACCATCAAGGCCCTGTCCAAGAACGAAAACGGTTTCTACCTGATGGTGGAATCCGGCCGCGTCGATCACGCCAACCATGACGGCAACCTGCACCGCACCCTGACCGACGGCGCCGCCTTCGCCGATGCGATTGCCATGGCCGACGAGCTGACCAACGACGAAGACACGCTTATCATCGTCACCGCCGACCACGAACACGCCATTGCCTTCAACGGCTACTGCGGCCGCGGTTCGCCGATCACCGGCCTGTGCTACGACGTCGACAAGAAGGGCGTGAAGCACACCGGCAAGCCGCTGACCGGCAAGGACGGCAAGCCCTACACGGTTGCCGGCTACCTGAACGGCACCGGCTCGATCCTCAAGGAAGAGGACAAGTGGACCGGTTCCCGTCCGGACCTGACCAACGAACAGGCGATGGACCAGGACTACATACAGCAGGCCCTGATCCCGATGTCGTCCGAAACCCACTCGGGTGAAGACGTTGCCGTGTTCGCCAAGGGCCCCTGGTCGCACCTGTTCGACGGCGTGGTCGAACAGAACTACATCTTCCACGTCATGGATTATGCCGTGAACGCCGAATAAGGCGACCTGAAGAAAACGGAAAGGCCCGCCCGTGCGGGCCTTTCTCCATTGACCTCAAACTGATGTCACTTGCACGAAGAAAGGGATGAAAGATGAACCGCCGGCATTTCATCGTAGGCTCCGGCCTTTGTGCGCTTCTGCCGTTGGCTTCCGGCCTGTCGCTCGAGGCCGCCCATGCCGAGGACACGATCAAGCTCAGAAAACTTTACAACAAGGACTTGAGCTACTCCGACTACGCCCTGTCGATGGAAGACAAGCGCGTTTCCGTCTCCGGCTTCATGGCGCCGCCCCTCAAGGCGGAATCGAAATTCTTCGTCCTGACCAGACGTCCCATGGCGGTCTGCCCGTTTTGCGAAACCGAGGCCGATTGGCCGGACGACATTCTTGCGATCTATACCAAGCGGATCATCGACGTGGTTTCGTTCAACACCAAGATTATCACCAGAGGCACGCTCAAGCTCGGCAGCTTCACCGATCCGGAGACCGGCTTCCTGAGCCGTGTCCGTCTGGTAGACGCCAGTTACGAGCGCCCCTAAAGCACCGATGACGCTGCCGCTGACCCTCCGAAATCTGACAGTTCGCGCCAGCAACGGCCGCGTCCTGCTCAATGTCGACGACCTGGAGATCCGTCCGGGCGAAGCGGTCGGTATTCGTGGTCCCTCGGGCGCGGGCAAATCCACCCTGCTTTACGCCCTGTGCGGTCTGCAGCCCAACAGCACCGGCGAAATCCGGTGGGGCGAAACCGACATCCTGTCCCTTGGGGAGGGACAGCGCGCGAAATTCAGACGCGAGAATGTCGGCATCATCTTCCAGGATTTTCTTCTGTTTGAAGAGCTGACCGCGCTCGGCAACGCCGCGCTGGCCGCCGCCTTCGGGGAAAAAAAGCGCCGGCGCCCGATCAGGGCCAACGTCGAACGCATGCTCGGCCATCTGGGAATTGAAGATATGACCCGGTCGGTCGACAGCTTCTCCGGGGGCGAACGCCAGCGGGTCGCCATCGCTCGGGCACTCGCCGGTGATCCTGCGATCATCCTGGCCGACGAACCGACCGCAAGCCTCGACCGGGAGGCGGCCGATCGGCTCATCAGCGACCTGACCGACCTCGCCCGTGAGGAGAACAAGACCTTCATCGCCGTCAGCCACGATCTCAAGCTTCTGGACCGCATGGACCGCGTGATCGAGATCATCGACGGACGACTTGCGCCGGAGGCCGGCAATGATTGAAGGACTGACAGACTATTGGCAGTCCCTGCCCGTGTTGACGCAGGACCTCCTCCGGCTTGCCCTCCTGCTTCTGCCCGCGATCGTGACCGGACTTGCCGTGGTCAGCGGCTACCGACCGTTTTCGCTGGTGGGCGCTCTCCTGTGGCGGTTTCGCTGGACCAACGTCATGTTCGTCCTCCTGATCGGGGTCTCGGTCGGCATCGGCGTCGGGCTCCTCGCCCAGGAGCGCGGCCTGCGCAGGGGAACGGCGAAAGCGGCAGAGAAATTCGACCTGATCGTCGCCGCACCCGGCAGCGAGATCACCATGCTGTTTGCCGCCGTCTATCTGCAGCCGAGCGACGTCCCGCTATTGGGCGGCGGCATCTATCACGAGATTGCCACCAACAAGCGGGTCAGCCTGGCCGCTCCGATCGCGTTCGGCGACAGCTATGCCGGTGCTCCGATTGTCGGGACCACGCCGCAATTCATCCAGCATCTGACCGGCGACCTGGCCGAGGGACGCCTGTTCGCAGCCAGCCATGAGGCGATCGCCGG
Source organism: uncultured Roseibium sp. (assembly GCF_963675095.2). GTDB lineage: Bacteria > Pseudomonadota > Alphaproteobacteria > Rhizobiales > Stappiaceae > Roseibium. The sequence goes on from NZ_CAXXSJ010000039.1 coordinate 12,312, forward strand.
CTCCAAGGTGGATCTGCCGCTCGGCACCACTTACACACCTGATCACGGCATCGGCGATGCGGTCGAAGAAAATGCGCACGAGGGCCATGAAAGCACCATCGTCGGCCGGATGAAACCGACGGGAAGCCCCTGGGACAAGGCGATCCTGGTCCCGGTCGAAGCTGTCTGGGAGGTCCACGGCCTTGCCAACGGCCACACCCCGGAGCGGATCGACCAGATCGGCCCGCCGTTCGACCCGGACTATTTCCCCGGCACGCCCGCCGTGCTGGTGAGGGCGGAAGCCTTATGGGAAAACTATGCGCTGAGATCCGAGTTCACCCGCAGCGACACCATGGCCTTTTTCCCCGGTGCGGTCCTGTCCCGGCTCCATGGCCTGATGGGCGACATTCGCCAGATCATGTCGATGATGGCCGTCATTACACAGGTGCTGGTCACAGCCGGGGTTTTAACGGGGCTCGTGGTGCTCACGCGGCTGTTTGCCCGCCGGCTTGCGCTGTTGCGTGCGCTCGGCGCGCCCAGGCGTTTTGTCTTCTCTGTCGTCTGGAGCTATGCGGCCACCCTGATCCTGAGCGGCTCCCTGCTTGGCCTCGCCGTCGGCTGGGTTTCGGTGAAAATCATCTCGGACATCGTCAGCGCGCGCACCGATATTCTGGTGACCGCGTCTCTGGGCTGGCCCGAATTCCACCTGTTGGCCGGATTTGTCAGCCTGACCATCCTGCTGGCCCTGCTGCCGGCCGCCTTGATCCTGCGGCGTCCCGTCGTCACCGACCTGAGAGGTTAGAACTTTTCCATGATCCGTTTCCTTGTCACCGCCACCATGACCGGCTTTTTCGCCTTTGCGGGCCCTGCAACGGCATCCGATGACGATCACGACCATCACCTCAGCGAGCTGCATGGCGTAAAGGCCATTCACGCCTGGACACGTGCGACCTCCGATGACCATGCCCTGGTGTTCGTCGAAATCGAGAACGAAACGGACAAGGAAGTCATCCTGCTGGGTGGCGAAGCGGACAATGCCGGCAGCGTTGATCTGGTCGGCTTTCAGCTTGTCGACGGCAAGGCCGTCTACACGCCCCTGCCGCAGGTTCCCGTCGCCGCCGGCAGCGAACTGCACCTGGAGCCGGAAGCACTGGCCATGCGCCTGGAAGGCCTGACCGGCAAGCTGGAAAAAGGCCAGGAGTTCGAAATGGAAATCGAGTTCGACATCGGCCATATGGACGTCCATGTCACCATCGAGGCCGCAGACGCCAAGACCCATAGCCATGCCGGACATGCCCACTGACAGGCTCTTTCGCCTTTATCGCAAACGCTCGAGCCAAGTCCCGCGAACCTTGGGATCGAACCAGTCGATCGGACCGGCATAACGTCCGGTTTCCTCACCCTCACCATTCAGGAAAACGGTCGACGGATACCCGCCCAGACGGAACACCGCCCCGGCCAACCGCGCATCCGCCTGATAGGTCTTAGAGCCGGTCAGCCCCAGATCCCGCACAATGTCCGATACCGTCCCAGTCTGCCATAGTCTTCGATCATGCACATGACCGAAACAGGAAGGATGCGAACCCGGGCCGGGTCACGGCCGCAGGAATGAGACCGGGATCTAGATCTGCGACAGCTGGCTCGTCCGGAACAACTCGCAAAAGGTCTCAAGGGTTCTCTGCCGGCATGCGTGAGACTGTCTGTAGGCGCCAGGTCCGTCGCCGCTGACGATGGCCGCCAGGATGTCCCGGTAGGTCTGGACCGTGGCTACGGGAACGCCGCGTAGCCGCAGGAGAACCATGCGCCCGCGCCTGACCTGGTCATAAAGACCGAGCACGACCTTTTCCAGACGCCGGTTCTGACCCAGAGCGAGAAGCAGCCGGTAAAAACCGTCTTCGGCGTCCGCCCAGGCGTCTAGATTGTTTCGTTCGAGAGCAAGGTCCATGTCCCTGATCAGATCTTCAAGCTTTTCCAGGTCCTTGGGCGCAATCGTCCGGCCCGCAAGATTTGAGATGGCGAGCGGCTCGAGAGCGCTGAGGATATCGTAAACCTCCACGAGATCCTGCACCGAAACACCCAGGACCCGGACACCACGCCTGGGAACAAGATTAACCAGTCCATCGGCTTCCAGACGGATCAGCGCCTCGCGAACCGGCGTCCGGCTCATGCCGAGCCTTTCGGCAATATCCGGCTCCGGAGCTTGTGAACCCGGGGGGAGTTTGGAATGTGTGATTTCAAATTTGAGACGATCGTAGGCGTCGTCCACACGTGTGTTTTTTGATCTTGTCTGCATCAACGCCGAAGACCCTATCTCAAATGGCATACAAGTACTGATTGCGCGGATCTGCCCTGCTCCCGCTGACAGACCCGGCTGACCAGATTTCAAATCAGCCCTCTTCTGACGGGTAAGTCGATACCTATCGTTAAAATTTACAATAGCATTTTATTGGATCGGCGAAATATATCCGCCGGCCTTTTTCGAAATTCCGCCAAACATGGTTATTGCCAAAAAATCCAGCATTTTCGGGAAATAATACATATAAAAACATGCAATCATGGACCGGGAACAAGACAATCGGTCCGCGCACTGGCATCGGCACGGGCGGGGCTGTCATAACGCCGAAAAAACGTTATCAGTAACGTTTACCCCCCGCCTCCGGAGCCCGCCAGCGGACCTAAATCCGGACATCCCCTTCAGGAGAAGAAATTGCAGTCCTGTTTTCACCTTGCCTATCATGTGACCGATCTGAACGAGGCGCGCACCTTTTACGGCAGTCTTCTGGGATGTCGTGAAGGCCGCAGCACCGATACTTGGGTGGACTTCGATTTCTTCGGGCACCAGATCTCGCTGCATAAAGGGACACCCTTCGAAACCACGAATACGGGCAAGGTGGGCGATCACATGGTGCCGATGCCGCATCTGGGCGTCATCCTGGACATGGAAAGCTGGACCGCGCTTGCCGACAAGCTGGAGAAGGCAGGGATCGATTTCGTGATCCCGCCGACCCTGCGCTTCAAGGGGGAGCCCGGCGAACAGAGCACCATGTTCTTCCGCGATCCCTCCGGCAACCCGATCGAGGTCAAGGGCTTCAAGGACACCAGCGGGATCTTTGCAGCATGAAGCCGGTCGTTCCCATGATCATCCGCGCCCAGGAGGACGAACTCGAACTGTGGTATCGCCACCTGCCGGCCGCGCTTGAGGAGATCGCGACCCTCAAGCCCCTCGATGAGTTGAGCGATGCGGAACGGACAGCGGCCGAAGTCGCCATCGTCGCCAATCCGGACCCCAAGGACGTTGCCTCTTTGCCGAACCTGAAGTGGGTGCAGAGCCTGTGGGCGGGCGTCGAGCGCCTCGTTTCGGAACTCCCCGAGGACGGTCCGCGTATCGTGCGTATGACCGACCCGCAAATGGCGGAGACCATGTCGGAGGCCGTCCTTGCCTGGACCCTTTACCTGCACCGGAACATGCCCCGCTATACCCGCCAGCAGCGCGACCGGGTCTGGCTGGAACATCCCCTGAAACTGCCCGAAGAACGCACCGTCGGCATTCTGGGGCTCGGCAAACTGGGAAGTCAGGCGCTCGCCCGGCTGCGCGACCACGGCTTTACCGTCTGCGGCTGGAGCCGGACGGAGAAGAACTTCGTCGGCGTGGAGACCCATCACGGAGCCGAGGGCCTCAAGACCGTCCTTTCAAAATCGGACATCCTGGTTCTGCTCATGCCGCTGACACCCGAGACCCGTGGCATGATCGGCGCAGAAGCCCTGAGCCAATTGCCTAACGGTGCCTCGCTGATCAATTTCGCCCGCGGTCCGATCATCGACGACGAGGCCTTGCTTGCGGCCCTGGACAGTGGCCGTCTCGACCATGCCGTGCTCGATGTCTTCGTCACCGAGCCCCTGCCCCAGGACCACCCCTACTGGTCCCACCCGGGCGTGACGGTCCTGCCGCATATCACCGCGCCGACGATCCCGGCGACGGCGTCCCGGATCGTCGGCCAAAACATCGGCGCCTTTCTGGAGACCGGCACCATTCCCGACAGCGTCGACCGAAAACGGGGATACTGAGCAAAATTCGGCGGTTCCGACGCTGAACTGTCGCACGGTTGTCAACGATCCTGCCTAAGAGCCGGGAAACAGGACCATTCCCTTCCCGGACACAGGCACACCCATGACAGACCTTCCCGTAGTCGGCGCGGCAATGACGCTGAAACACCTCGAAGTCCACCGAGACCTGATGCGCGACAAGCATCGCGATCTGGAGCTGCAGGATTTCGTTTATGCCGACGTGCTCAACGGCGACTGGCAATCGATCGTCGCGGAAGCGAAACGTCTGCTGGACGGCCATCAGGGCCGGGTCGGCATTCACGGTCCCTTCTGGGGCCTTGCGGTCGACACAATGGATCCGGAGGTTCGCGCCATCGTCCGCAAGCGCCTGCTGCAGGGCTTGGACGTCTGCGAGGCCCTTGGCGGCACGCACATGGTGGTGCATAGCCCCTTCACCACCTGGAGCTACAACAATCTCGACAATTACCCGAATGGCCGCGAGCGGTTGGTCGAACTCTGCCATTTGACCATGAAGGACGCGGTCAAACGCGCCGGAGAGATCGGTTGCGAACTGGTGATCGAGAACATCGAGGACAAGGACCCTTACGACCGGGTCCGCCTCGCCGACAGCTTCCGTTCAAAGGCGGTTGCCGTCTCCATCGATACCGGCCACGCCCACTATGCCCACGGCTCGACCGGCGCTCCGCCCGTCGACTATTACGTCAAGGCCGCCGGCAACCGGCTGCGCCACATTCACCTGCAGGATGCCGACGGCTATGCCGACCGCCACTGGACGCTCGGACAGGGCACGGTCAACTGGCCTGCCGTGTTCGAAGCACTTGGTGAGTTGACGAGCGAACCCCGGCTGATCATCGAGCTGCGCGATCCGGCCGGCATTCCCGCCTCCATCGCCCATCTGGAAAGCCTGGGTCTGGCGCAGTAGGCGATAAGACTATCCTGCGGTGGCGCTCATTCCGAGCGCCATCTCCCGGAAACACTCCCGCACGTGGTCGGCAAAGGCCCGGGTTGCTTTGCCCGCGAGCGGGTTCTGCGCCAGGATGATGTGATAGTTGCCGATATCCGGCAGGCCGTGGCGCTCGTCGAGCGCCTGCAGCGGAGGTTCAACCACGCTGGCCGGAAACGGCGCAACCGCAAGATCGGCTAGAAGAGCTGCTTCCTGGCCGGCGCTGTGAAAGCTCGTATAGGAAATCCGGTAGGGTTTCTCTGCCTTGTCGAGGGCGAGCCGTGCCGCCCGGCGCCAGGGGCAGCCGGAGGTAGAGACCGCAAGCGGCAGGGGATCGCGCTCATAGGCAACGCCGCCTTCCAGCCCGACCCAGATCAGCGGCTCGGTGAAGACGATGTCGCCGTCTTTCAGAAGTTCGCTGTCCGGGCGCGCGGTATAGAGAACCAGATCAAGTTCGTCGTTCTTCATTTTTCGCGCAAGCCCGGGACTTGCGTCCAGGTCCACATCCACATTCACGCCTGGATGAGAGCGGGCGAATCGCGAGAGGAAATTCGGCAGGAACCGGGTGCCGAAATCGGACGGCGCGCCGAACCGGACCTCGCCTTCCACCGCAGGTGAGCGGAACAGGCTGACGGCTTCCTCGTTCAATTTCAGGATACGACGGGCATATCCAAGCAGCGCTTCGCCCTCGGGAGTCATGCGCACAGCGCGACCCTCCCGTGAAAAAACCGCAACTCCCAATATGGTTTCCAGTTTCTTAATCTGCATCGAGACCGCCGAAGGCGTGCGCCCGACGAGCTCGGAAGCCTTTGTAAAACTTGATGTTTCCGCGATCGTAAAGAAGGTCCGATAGAGGTCCAGATCGATCAGCGGAGCGCCCTGTCTGAATCCGTTTTCCATGCCGGCAGGCCTGTTTTATTCAGTTCAATTTTTTTGATCGATCACATAAATACAATTCGTTTGATTGAAAGGCAATGGGTGCCCATATACGGGGCAAGCGGCCAACGAATTAGGCAACCGCCTCCCGAGAAACATCAGATCGAATGTCAGGTTAGGAAACGCCATGACCTTTTTTGCACAAATCCTTGGCAGCACGCTCCTGGGCGTCGTCTCCTCCTATGCGCCGTCCCAGAACGGCAACATGGGCCAGGCTTCGCGCAAGCAGTCCGCCAAGGGCCGGAAATAAGACGCCTGCGCGGGTTTCTGCCCGGCACCGTTTTACGGCAGAATTGAAAACCGCCCGATGCAGGCTGCATCAGGCGGTTTTTCTTTTGTGCTGTAGGGGTCAACGGTCGGCTCGCCAGAGAACTTTATCCGACCCTATTTTCCGCGCTTGTTCATCGCCGCGGCAAGGGCCGCGGCCATGGCGTTGTTGCCGCCGCCGGTGGCTCCACGGGGCCCATTTCCACGCGGACCATTGCCGCCGGGTTTCGGACCGCGTCCGCCGGGCCCTGAGCGATCCGGCCGCCCGCCGCCCCTGCGGTCGTCCCGGCCGCGCTCGGTCTGGCGCTCCCGCTGCCCCTGGTAATCGGCCTGTGACTTCATGGTCATGGAAATGCGCTTGCGCGGCACGTCCACCTCCAGGATCGTCACCTTCACGATATCCCCGGCCTTGACCACCTTGTGCGGGTCGTCGACGAAGCGGTCGGCGAGCTGGGACACATGGACCAGCCCGTCCTGGTGCACGCCGACATCGACGAAGGCGCCGAAATTGGTGACGTTGGTGACCGTGCCTTCCAGCTTCATGCCCGGCTTCAGGTCGGAGATTTCCTCTACCCCGTCCTGAAGGGCGGCGGTCTTGAATTCCGGGCGCGGATCGCGCCCCGGTTTTTCCAGTTCCGAGATGATGTCCTTTACCGTCGGCAGGCCGAAGCGCTCGTCGGTGAATTCCTTCGGGTCGAGACCGCGCAGCAGGCTGTTGTCGCCCATGATCTGGCGCACATCCCGGCCGCAGGCCTTCACGATGCGCTTGGCAAGCGGATAGGCCTCCGGGTGAACGGAAGAGGCATCGAGCGGATCTTCGCCGTCATTGATGCGCAGGAACCCGGCGCAGAGCTCGAACGCCTTCGCACCAAGACGCGGCACGTCCTTCAACTGTTTGCGGCTGGTGAAGCGACCAATGGAATCGCGATGCTCCACCACCGCCTTGGCCAGGCTGTCGGACAGACCGGAAATCCGGGTCAGCAACGCGGGCGATGCCGTATTCAGATCAACGCCAACCGCGTTCACCGCATCCTCGACCACCGCATCGAGCGCGCGCGCCAGCCGGGTCTGGTTGACGTCATGTTGGTACTGGCCGACGCCGATGGACTTCGGTTCGATCTTGACGAGTTCGGCGAGCGGATCCTGCAGGCGCCGGGCAATGGAGGCCGCGCCACGCAGGGAAACGTCCACATCCGGCATTTCCTTCGCCGCCAGTTCGGACGCGGAATAGACGGACGCGCCCGCCTCATTGACGATCACCTTCACCGGCCGGCTGGCGGGTGGAATATCGGCCAGCACATCGGCGGCGAGGCGATCGGTCTCCCGGCTCGCCGTGCCGTTGCCGATAGCAATCAGCCCGACCTTGTGCTTGGCGATCAGCGCCAGCAGCGCCGCGCGGCTGCCGGTCACGTCGTTTCTCGGCTGGAACGGATAGATGGTCGCCGTATCGGTGAGCTTGCCGGTCTCGTCCACGACCGCAACCTTGACCCCGGTGCGGATGCCCGGATCAAGACCGAGGGTCGACTTGGCACCGGCGGGCGCCGCAAGCAGCAGGTCCTTCAGGTTCCGGGCGAAGACCTGGATCGCCTCTTCTTCCGCCTTTTCGCGCAGATCGCCCATCAGGTCGAGCTCGATATGAAGCGCGAGCTTCACCTTCCACGCCCAGCGCGCGACGTCCATCAGCCACTTGTCGGCCGGACGCCCCTTGTCTGAAATGCCATAGGTGTCGGCCACCATCTTTTCCGCGGGCTTCACCGGCGAGACATCATCCGCATCGACGGTCAGGTCGACCGACAGAACACCCTCGTTGCGGCCGCGGAACAGCGCCAGCGCCCTGTGGCTCGGGATCTTCGACAGGGGTTCGGAATAGTCGAAATAGTCGGCGAACTTGGCGCCCTTTTCGCCCATGCCGTCGATCAGTTTCGATTGCACCACGCCGCGCTCGCTGACATGGGAGCGCAGACGTCCGACCAGCTCGGCGTTTTCCGCAAACCGTTCCATCAGGATCTGGCGTGCGCCATCGAGTGCTGCCTTGGTGTCCTCGACACCCTTGTCCGCATCGACATAACCGGCCGCTTCTGCTTCCGGGTCTTTCATCGGATCACCGAGCAGCAGATCCGCCAAGGGCTCCAACCCGGCTTCGCGGGCGATCTGCGCCTTGGTGCGGCGCTTCTTTTTGTAGGGCAGATAGAGATCTTCGAGCGTCGCCTTGGTGTCGGCGGCGGCGATGGACGCAGCAAGATCGTCGGTCAGCTTGCCCTGTTCCTCGATCGATTTCACGATCGCCGCGCGCCGGTCTTCCAGCTCGCGCAGATAGATCAACCGCTCTTCCAGCTTGCGCAATTGGGTGTCGTCGAGACCGCCGGTTGCCTCCTTGCGGTAGCGGGCGATGAAGGGAACCGTCGAGCCCTCGTCGAGCATCGTCACCACGGCGTTGACCTGTGCCGGCTGGCAGGCGATCTCGTCCGCGATCCGGCGCGCGATGCGCAAGGCGGTTTCAGCGCTTGTCGCCTGCGGGTTTGCAGCAGGGGCAGAGGAACTCATGGTGACGTCCGACATTCAAACATTCCCAAATGCGTTTCAGGGCAGGCGACGATAGTGCCGGTAATGACGGCGATAAAGAGACCTGAAGGTGTGATCCACGGAGAAATACCGGCCTCGCCCAGCACTTCAGGACAGTCAATTCCGAACGATCTGCATCGACTCCGGGATGATACGTCCGGAAAATCCGGCTACCACATTACCATCCTGATATCTGACTGGGAGGAGCGCATGACCGGCGCGGCAGACGAAATCATTCTACACAACTACCCGCAATCGCCGGTCGCCGAAAAAGTGCGTGTCGGCTTCGGCATCAAGAGGCTAAGCTGGCGTTCGGTGGAAATCCCCCGCCTACCGCCCAAGCCCATGCTCGCCAAACTGACCGGCGGCTACCGGCGCACTCCTGTGATGCAGATCGGCGCCGACATCTATTGCGACAGCCAGGCGATCCTGCGTGAACTGGAACGCCGCCACCCCTCACCGGGCTTCTTCCCGGCAGGGGACGAGGGCCTGATGTGGAACCTGAGCCGGTGGACCGACGGCGCGCTGTTCGACCTCAGCGTCAAGATCGTGCTGGGTTCTGCCGGTGAAGACCTGCCGAAGGAATTTGCCGAAGATCGCGGCCGGCTCTATCTGGGACCGGACTGGGCTGCAGGTCTCAAGGCAGCCAACACTGAGCTGCCCCATCTGGTCGCGCAACTGCGTGTGCCGCTGACATGGCTCGAGCAACAGCTTTCCGACGGCCGGTCTTTTCTGCTGGGCGACGCGCCCGCTGCAATCGACGCCCAGTTCTATCACGTGGTCTGGTTCGTCCACGGCCGCTGGAACGACAGCAGCCACCTTCTGTCGGAATTCGCCCATGTACTGCGCTGGGAGGAGAACGTCGCCAGGATAGGCCATGGCACCATGACCGGGATGTCGGCCGAAGACGCCATCGACCGCGCCCGCCAGTGCACGCCGCTTGAATGCGACCCCGAAATTCGCAACGACCCCCAGGGCCTCAAGGCCGGAATTTCCGTCGTCGTTTCGCCGGATGTCGATGGTGGCGAACAGCCGGTGGAAGGCACCGTGGCCGCGGCAAGCGCCGACACGATAACGCTGCATCGCACCGATCCGGATGCCGGCGATGTGTACGTCCATTTTCCGCGCTCCGGCTACAAGGTGGAGGTTATCTGATAATTTCCGCCCGAACCGGGGGTCGGCAGGTTCGAGATGGGAGCCGCGGGTCAGAGCCCGCGGCCCACTCGATAATCTTGTCGAGCCGTTAGCCCGGAAGCATCTGCCCGACCTGCCTTTCGACAGCGAGCGGATCGGCAAGCAGGCCACCATGCAATTCCTGCGAGGCGGGGTCCGGGTAGACACTTTCCTCCCCGGCCTCCAGGGCCTGCAGAATGTTGTCGACGACCGCGCTTGGCGGGGTCTTATCCATGGGCAGATTCGCGGCCATATCCGTGTCGACGGGACCCGGGTAAACACCCAGTACCTGCGTCCCCTGTCCGCTCAGTTCTGCCCGAATACCCTGGGTCAACGAGTGGACAGCTGCCTTTGACACGCTGTAGGAACCGAGAGCCGGGAAGTTCACCTGGCCGGCGATGGAAGACAGGTTGATGATCGCGCCGCCGCCATTCCTTGCCAAGACCGGTGCGAAAGCGCGCACCATGTTCAGCAGTCCAAAGTAGTTGGTTTCCATTTCTTCGCGCGCCGGCTCGCTCGATTTGGCGCTTATCAGACCTTCAAAGGCTGCAATCCCGGCATTGTTGACGAGCAAGGCGACATCGGCATTCCTGGCGGCCTCCGCAATCATGTCCGGCCGGGTCACATCCAAAGCCAGGGCAACAACCTTGCCGTTGCCCTCTTTGACGAGATCGTCGAGCGTCTGCGGATTTCGTGCGGTTGCATAGACCTTTGCCGCGCCGGCCTTAAGCAAACCGGCAACAAAGGCACGGCCGATTCCTCTGTTTGCCCCCGTTACCAGGGCTGCTTTCCCATTGATCCTGCTCATGTAGACATTCCTCTCGTAGGTCGGAATTCATAATTAAATACCGATCGGTATTTTAATAAGAGCTTGAACCGGGATTTCAAGAGAATAAATTACCACTCGGTACGAAATTCCAAAAATCAGGACATTGGCTTTCATGACCCGCGGGCGCCCACGGAAAATAGAACCTGAAATCGCCCTGGAGGCCGCCATGAGAACCTTTTGGGAAAAAGGCTTTGCGGGCACTTCCATGTCGGACCTCGTCGCCTCGACCGGGATGGCGAAGCCTGGCCTCTACGCGAATTTCGGCGACAAGGAAGACATCTACAAAAAGGCTCTGGAGCATTATTCTGACAAGATGGCTTCGCCGCTGACCAATGAGCTGCTTGCTTTCGATGGTCCGCTTGAAACCGCCTTGCGCCGGTATCTTTTTGAAATCGCCCATTCGGTCATCGGCAACGCCCACCCGAAGGGCTGTTTCATCATCAACAGCGGCTTTGACTGCGCCGAAGCCGGACCTGGCCTCAAGGAACTCTCCAAATCCCTGAACGCCGCGCGGCGCGAAGCTCTCAAAACCGTGCTGGATCGCGCGCAGGACCGTGGCGAATTGTCAAAAAAGGCCGATACCAATGTGCTCGCGGACTTCTATTCCGCACAGCCTGCGGCACTTGCCTCCCAAGCCCAGGCCGGAGCGAGAGAGGAAGAACTGAGGGCGATGGTCGAGGTCGCCTTGTCGGCGTTACCGGGAATTTCCAAAAACGGCGCCTAACGCACCACGGTGATCCGTTCCGCGGCGCGGGTCACCGCCGTGTAGAGCCAGCGGTCCTTGTGTTCGCGGAAGGCCCAGCTCTCGTCGAACAGCACCACGTCGTCCCATTGGGAGCCTTGCGCCTTGTGCACGGTGAGCGCGTAGCCGTAGTCGAATTCGTCGGCCTTGCGCCGGATGGCATAGGGGATCTGTTCCGCGCCGTCCTCGAACATGGCCGGCAGGACCTTGACCTTCACCACCTGCTTCGCGCCGATATCGTCCTCCGGGATGACATCGAAGCGGAGCGTATTGCCCTGCGGCGTCCGCAGGCGCTTGACGGTCCACAAGCCGCCGTTCAGGAGGCCCTTGGTCTTGTCATTCCTCAGGCACACCAGCTTGTCGCCGACGGCGGGCATCGGCGTGGTGAACTCCTTCAACTCGCGGATGCGGCCGTTGTAGAGCCGGCGGGTCTTGTTGGTACCGACCAGCACCTGGTCGGTCGCCAGGATCTGATCCTTGTCGATGTCGCGCCGGTGAATGACCCGGCTCTCGCCATACTCGCCATACTCCAGCTTGCCGCCCTCGCGGATATCCATGGACATGCGGACGATCGGATTGTCCTGAGCCTGGCGGTGGACTTCCGTCAGCATCACGTCCGGTTCGGCCTCGGTGAAATAGCCGCCGCCCTTGACCGGCGGCAGCTGCGCCGGGTCGCCGAGCACCAGCACCGGCGTGCCGAATGACAGAAGGTCCCGGCCGAGTTCCTCGTCCACCATGGAACACTCATCGATGACGATCAGCTTGGCGGTCGCCGCCACGCTGTCGCGCTTGATTGCGAACTGCGGGCCTGCGTCGTCCTCGTCGTCGTCGGTCTCCTCTTCCTCCTTGGCGGCACGCGGACGGTAGATCAGCGAATGGATCGTACCCGCATCGGCGCAGCCCTTTTGGCGCAGGACATGGGCGGCCTTGCCGGTGAAGGCGCCGAAACAGACGTCGCCGTCAATGCCTTCGGCAAGGTGCCGCGCAAGGGTGGTCTTGCCCGTTCCCGCGTAACCGAACAGGTGGAACACCTGCCGGTCGCCGCGCTTCAGCCAGCTTGCCGTTTCTGCCAGCGCCTTGTCCTGTTCCGGCGACCACGCCATCACCTGATTCCCGTTTCGTTCTCGTCTGCTCCGTGCATAGCGCGATTTATGGCCGGAGGCTATGGGCGAGTGAAAATCGCACCAATGAATGCGCGTTTCCGGGAATGGGTCGGCGCCATCTGCCGCATCCGTTGCTTCCCCGAAAGCCCGCTTTCTGTCATAGAAAACGGATGAAAATTCTGATCCGCCTTTCCATGTTCCTGACCGCTGTTCTGCCGCTTGGTGCTCAAGCCCAGACACAGGACAAGACACCGAACCTGCCCGCATGTGCGGCAAGCGGGGCGTCGTCCGTCTTCATCAACGGACGACCGATGCTCAGGCTATCGGATGTGGCAAACTGTCCGGAAGGCATGTTTGAAATCGTGCCGGGGTTCCTAGTCGAAGGCGAACCGGCCGTGCGTTTCGCGATGCCTGCCGGCAACTGTGTCGCAGGCGGGTCCGCCGATGTCATCGTCGGCGGCACTTCTGCCGGCCGTGCGGGCGACGCAGCCTGCCCACCGAAATAACGTCAACCGAGACCAGGACCCGGTGTCACGCGCCCGGTTTCTGGACGCTGATGATCCCGAGCCGGATGGCCATGCAGGTGGCCAGAACCTTGTTGGAAACCTGCATCTTCTTGAAGACGTTGTTCCAGTGGAACCGGATCGTTGCGGCGGAAACGCCCAGGATGATCGCGATCTCCGCATCCGTCTTGCCTTCCGCCGACCAGGCGAGAACATCCCGTTCCCGGTCGGTCATACGTGGCATCGTCGGGCTTGCGTAGAAGCTCAGAAACTTGTCGTGGAACGCATGTCCAAGCAGCGCGACTTCCGCCAGTTCCCGGTAATTGCGTTCTGCAATCGGCCGGTCCCGGGACAATCCGACGGCTGACAACTCGCCGGACATGCTGACGAAAGGCACCCCTATTCCGTCGGCAAGGCCTGCATCGCTGGCCTCGTTCATGAGCCTTCTCGACGTGATGAGCGCCTTGTCATCACTAGCGGGATCGCGGCTTTGCTCGGTGACCGCATCCTCCCAGAAGAACGGCGACGGGTTCTGGAAACATCGGTAGACGACCGGATCCGAAGCGTAATAGTCCCGCTCCATGTAATGGCTCATCCAGTCATCCGGATAGCTCGTGGCGAAACCGTGGAAGGCCTGAAGACCCAAAGCCGGATGGTCGGTCATCAAGGTAAAACAGACCTTGTCGTAACCGTATTGCTCGACCGCTCTGGTGAAGACTTTGAATGCCTCCGCCGACGAACGCGAGCGCTGAATTTCTTCGATCGCCTTTCCAATGTCGACCATCGTATACAACCTGGCCCTGCCCCTAACAATTCTGTTAGCTACCAGAAGTAATGCCTATTTGGTATAAATGACATAGATGTTTCGCCCGATGGGCAAAAACTTACTTTAGGGGATTTTATTTTAAGACAGCGGCAGGGCAACCTGCCGCTGTTTTTTTACCTGGAACGCGTTTCTCGACGGTGTCGGGACCACCCGGGACAGTTGCCCGCCAATGCGACCCAACCCAATCCGGTCAGCGCTCATAGCACTGGTCGAAACCGGACGGTGATTCAAGACCCGCGGAATTGCCCTTGCTGTAGAGCGTGTATGTGCCGTTCGTGTAACGGGAACCGGAGCCGGAGACCACCTGCTCAAGCCGGATGCCCGGCCCGCCGTCGATGCCGACAATCACATGCCCGTTGCCGCTGTTCACATAGGTCACGACCAGAGGAATCCCCTCCGGGCAGGTGTATTGAACGGTGTTCGAATTCGGCGCAGCCGGCTGCGGATAGACGCCGCCGGTTCGGGGCTGTGCGGGAGCCACATCCGCAATGGCATTTGTTATTGCGTAAAGGGGGCCTTTGGGCGCATTGCCAACGCCGTAGAGAACCTGCCTGCGATGGAGATCCAGTTGCAGGGAAACGTTGCGGGAGGCGTCGTACAGGTAGACCGACCACTCGTCGCGCTGCTGTTCCTGAAACCGGAACGTCACCCGGCCCTGGTCGTTCAGCTCTTCCCATTGACCCCGACCGGCCTGCGAAAAGCTGCCGCGCGAATGAAAGACCTGGGAGACATTGTAGCCGTTGACCTGCACCGGAGCGGGATACGGGTTTTGCGCCGGCTGGCCGTAGTTGGGCTGGCTATTATACGACTGCCCATAATTCGGCTGGCCGTTATTCGGTTGCCCGTAATTGGGCTGGCCATTGTTCGGCTGGCCTGCAGCAAGGCTCGGGCCATTGCAAACCCGGAAGATCGTCGGATAGGGCTTCTGCGAGCACATGAGGCCGCCCCACTGATAGCCGGTACGGCCGTTGCGGTAGCGGATCTGGAACCACTCGTAGCCGTTCATCATGGCGCCGGTACCGTTGAGAATCAGGATCCTGTCACCTTCGCGAAGGCTGCCCACCTGCCGGTAGTTGATGCCCGGTCCGCCGCGGACCTTGCCGCCGTAGGAATAGCCAGGCTGGGGGAAATCGACATCCGGGGATGCCGAGGCCGAGGAAGCAAATCCTGCGCTGATGGCCAATGCCAGCAATGAAAGAAACCGTATCATCTGAAAAACCCTGCAATTGAGATTATCGAAGTTTGACCAGAGGCGACGGCCAACGGTCGTACGCCCGTTGTTCGAAGCCTATCCAGGGCCGGCTGAACCGGCCATGAACCGATTGGACCTGGAAACCGGCCCGTTACTTGTCCGCGTAGGTAATGTCGTAGAGATCTCTCAGCGGCTGGTTGCCCTCACCGTAGAGAATTTTCCTGCGGCTCAGATTAAGCTTGATCGTCACATTTCTGGACGCGTCGAAGAGCGTAACCGACACCGGGTCATGGCTTTTCTGCTGGAAATAGAACTTCTCGTTTCCAAAATGATCCGATTCGGTCCACTGGCCATGAATGCCGGTCCGCACGAACCCTCCGCCGTTGTAATTCACCACAACGACGTTAAAGCCATTCGCTTTGATCTGCACCTCGTCCACCTGAGCGGGCTGCGTCACGGGAGGGTTCTGAAAGGTGGGCTGAGGGGCTGCCTGGGGTTGATAACCGGGACATACCCGGTAAATCGTCGGATAAGGCTTCTGCGAACACATGATCCCGCCCCACTGGTAGCCGGTCCGGCCATTGTGGAAGCGGATCAGGAACCACTCGTAGCCGTTCATCATGGCGCCCGTGCCGTTGAGGATCAGGATACTGTCGCCTTCGCGAAGGCTCCCGACCTGCTGATATTGCATGCCCGGACCACCGCGAACCTTGCCGCCGTAGGAGGTACCCGGCTGGGGGAAATCGACATCCGGAGAGGCCGAGGCCGGAGTGGATAAAGCCAGAAGGCCAAGCATAACAAGCTGCAAAAAACCGCGCATGAAAATTCCTGCCTAGAATAAACGGTAAGACGCCACGCAGAAAGCGCGTGGCGATTCATGAAGTGACGTCTGGTAACTACGATATCGCGGATGAACCGAAGATGAACGGTATTTTTCAGCGTGTTAGAGCGATACGATCTAGGGCCGCGGATACCGTTTCACACCGGTGCCGGTGACCGAGAAGCCGGTCATATACGGGTCGCGTTCGTCGAGGGTGATGGTGCTGATGCCGGTCTTGACCGCCCAGCCCTCGATGGTCGGCACGATGCCACGCTTGGTGCCGACGAGAACGTCCTGCTTGACGCCACCTGTAAACAGCGAGCCGATGACGCTTTCATGGACGAATGTTTCGCCTACCTTCAGCTTGCCCTTTCCGAAGAGCTGCGCCATCCGCGCCGAGGTGCCGGTGCCGCAGGGGCTCCGGTCGATGGCCTTGTCGCCGTAAAAAACCGCGTTGCGGGCATCGGCTTTGGGATCTGCTGCCGGTCCGGTCCATTGGATATGGGTGATGCCCTTGATCTCCGGGTTTTCCGGATGGCGCATCTCGAAGGCTTCGTTCAGCGCCACACGCAATTTCGGGCTCACCGCCACCAGCTGGTCGACCGGCACCTTGCCGACACCGGGGAAGTTCTCCTGCGGCTCGAAGATCGCATAGAAATTGCCGCCATAGGCGACATCGAACGTCAGCCGGCCGAACTCCGGACAGTCGATTTCCAGGCCTTCGGCCGCCAGGAAAGACGGCACGTTGGTGAGCTTGACGGAGGCCACATACTCGCCGTCCATCCGGTATTCGGCGGTGACCAGACCCGCCGGCGTCTCCAGACGGGTGATACCCGGCGTCTTCGGCGTCAACAGCCCCTCCTCGATCGCCATCGTGACCGTGCCGATGGTGCCGTGACCGCACATGGGCAGGCAGCCGGTGGTCTCGATGTAGAGCACGCCGACGTCGTAATCGTCGGAGGACGGCGGATAGAGGATCGTGCCCGACATCATGTCATGGCCGCGCGGCTCGAACATCAGTCCGGTGCGGATCCAGTCGTAATCGGCGAGGAACTTCTGCCGCCGCTCGAACATGGAAGCAGCCTCTATACGTGGGCCTCCACCCGCCACGAGCCGGACCGGGTTACCGCAGGTATGACCGTCGATGCAGAAAAACGTGTGACGTGCCATCCCCTGCTCTCCTCTAGAATCGTGTCGCCCGGAACGGCGACAGATCGATTGCCGGTGTCTCGCCCAGAATAAGCGCCGTCAGCAGTTCACCGGTCGCCGCCGCCTCCGTCAAGCCGTGATGGGCATGGCCGAAACCGTAGACGATGTGATCGCTTGCCGAGGACGATCCGATCACCGGCAGGCTGTCGGGTAGCGACGGCCGGAAACCCATCCAGCGGGTGCCGGTCGAGGCATCGAGCCGCGGAAAGATCGTCTTCGCCCGGGCGATCATGGCATCTACTCGCTTCCAGTTCTCCGGTAACTCGAGACCGCCGAATTCCACCGCGCCGCCGATCCGAAGACCGGTTTCCAACGGCGATAGGACGAAACCGTGGCCGGGCAGCATGATGAACCGGGTCACCCTGATGCCCGGGTCCGGCACGGTGATGTTGTAACCGCGTTCCGTGTCGAGCGGCACCGCATCTCCGAGCTGGGCAGTGAGCCTTTTCGACCATGCGCCGCAGGCGATCACCAGCTTGTCGCACGACCGGCTGGTTCCATCGGCAAAGCGGAGTTCCGCACCATCTTCCCTGGCCGAGACACCATCGACCGCGGCGATCTCGAAAGTCACCCCTTGCGCTTTCAGCCAGTCGGCAAGCGACAGGCACAGCTTCTTCGGATCGTCCATCTGCGCCCAGCCCGGCAGCAGACCGCCGCCGAGGATTCGCTCGGTTAGTTCCGGTTCCATCTCGCGGATCTGGTCGCCGGTCAGTTCCTGGACCTCGACACCGTAGTCCCGCTGTTCCGCCCAGGTCTTGCGGTAGCTTTCAAGCTTTGCCTTGTTATCGAAGATTTCCAGGCAACCGTTGTAGTTCACCTGGTTGTGGGTGCCGGTCAGCCGCCAGGCCCGTTCCCAGGCCGGCAGCGCCGTGCTGTTGAGCGCGGCCAGTGCCTCGGTACTTTCCTTCACCCGCGAGCGGCTGGACGCGGCCAGAAAACGCAGCATCCAGGGCAGGATCTTCAGCGCATAGGCCGGACGGATGGTGAGCGGCCCGAGCGGATCGGCCAGCCATTTCAGCGCCTGCTTCCAGACACCGGGAGACGCCAGCGGCGCAACATCCGTCCAAGCGATACCGCCGGCATTGCCCTGGCTGGCGCCTGCCGCCGGCCCTTCCCGGTCGATGATCGTGACCTTGCAGCCGCGCTCGACGAGGATGCAGGCTGTCGCGAGGCCGACGATCCCGGCGCCGACGATATGAACATGAGGTTTGGTCATGTCACTAAATGACGGGTAATTCGGGTCTTTTTTCAAGAGCGGATTTGATCACCGCCTCGACGCGTTCCTTTTCCGCACCGGAGAGCGCCAGGCGCGGCGCGCGGCAGCGGTCGCTGGAACCGATGGCATGGACCTCGGTCAGTTTGATGTTCTGCACCAGATTGGTGGAGACATCGAGATCGAGCAACGGCCGGAACCAGCGATAGATCTCGAGTGCCTCGGCGATACGTCCGACCTGAACCAGCTTGTAGATGGCGACCGTTTCCTTCGGGAAGGCGACCACCAGACCGGCGACCCAGCCGACCGCGCCCATCATCAGGCTTTCCAGCGCCAGATTGTCGACGCCGGTGAAGACGTCGAACCGGTCGCCGAACCGGTTGATCACGTCGGTTACGCGGCGGATATCGTCGGTGGATTCCTTCATGGCAACGACCAGCGGCTCTTCGGCCAGTTCCTCGAACATGTCGAGGGTAACGTCGACACCATAGGCGACCGGATTGTTGTAGATCATGACCGGCAGGCCGGCGGCCTTCGTCACGGCTTTCAGATGAGCAACCGTCTCATGGGGCGCGGACTTGTAGGGCACGCCCGGCAACACCATCAGGCCATCGGCGCCGGCCTTGGCCGCCGCCTGGGCAGCTTTGGCGGCCCGTTTGGTCGAGCTTTCACAGACCGTCATCAGGACCGGCCGGCTACCGGCTGCGGATTTCGCGATCCGCAGCAGTTCGAGCTTTTCCTCCGGCTCCAGGGCCATCGCCTCGCCGAGCGAGCCGCAAACGATCATGCCGTCGCAGCCCGCATCGAACTGCAGGCCGAAGCAGCGCTCGATTTCGGCTACATCCAGCTCATCGTTTTCCGTGAACTTCGTCGTGACCGCCGGAAAAACACCCTTCCACATGACACTCTCCTCAAGAAACCGGTTGATCCGGATCGTGCGCCTCCCTTTGCCACTTGTCAACAAGTGATATATCAATAGAATATCAAGAAAGCCACGCCATCCCTGTCAGGTTCGGAGATCAGATGGGAGAAGAAGAAAGCCTCTCGCAAGCCGCCTACCGGCAGCTTGAGGAAGCCATCGTCACACTGAAGCTGAAACCGGGCGAGGCGGTCACGGAAAGCCGGCTGACCCAGGACCTGAAAATGGGCCGGACGCCGATCCGCGAAGCGATCCAGCGCTTAAGCTGGGAAGGCCTGGTTTCGATCCGCCCCAGGCTCGGCATCGTCATTGCCGACCTGCACCCGGGCGACTTCGCTCGCGTGCTCGACGCCCGCCATGGACTGGAGATTCTGCTGGCCGGCGCCGCGGCCCGTCTTGCCAGCAAGGAGGAGCGCACTGCCTTGGAGGAGTGTGCGGGCAAGATGCGAGACGCTGCATCCGGCCAGGACGTCACCGCCTTCTACCGGCTGGACAAGAGCTTTGACGGAATCGTCGCGGGCGCGTCGTGCAATCCCTTCGCCGCAAAGGCAGTCGCGCCCTTACAGACCCTCAGCCGACGGTTCTGGTTCCGTTATTTCGCCGACAGCGATCTCGACGCGGCCGCATGGGCCCATCTTGAACTGATGCAGGCGATCGCGGCCGGCGAGGAACAGCTGGCCATCATGAAGGCCGGCGAACTGATGCAGTATCTCCACCGCCAGGCCGCGGCCCTGATCGCTGGTGTCGACTGGGCGGGCTAGACGGTCAGGCGAAGTGGCTGCGCGTCCGGTTGGCGAAGGCGACCAGCGACAGCATCACCGGCACTTCCACCAGCACGCCGACAACGGTCGCGAGCGCCGCGCCTGAGTTCAGGCCGAACAGGCTGATGGCGACGGCCACTGCCAACTCGAAGAAATTGGACGTGCCGATCAGCGCCGCCGGTGCGGCCGTCGCGAACGGCACCCGCCACAGATAGCCCCAGATATAGGCCACCGCGAAAATGCCGTAGCTCTGCACCAGAAGCGGGATCGCGATCAGGACGATCACCATCGGCTTGTCGACGATGGTCTGCGCCTGGAACCCGAACAGCAGAACGACGGTCGCCAGCAACCCCATGACGGAGAACGGCTTCACCCGTCCTGTGAACTGGGCAATGCGTTCATGATGACCCGAATTATCCAGGGACCGCCGCGTCACGTATCCCGCTGCCAGCGGAATGATCACGTAAAGAATGACGGAAAGCAGCAGAGTTTCCCAGGGCACGATGATATCGGTCACGCCCAGGAGGAGGGCCGCGATCGGCGCGAAGGCGAACACCATGACGATGTCGTTGATGGAGACCTGCACCAGGGTATAGTTGGCATCCCCCCGGACCAGCTGGCTCCAGACGAATACCATGGCGGTGCACGGCGCGACGCCGAGCAGGATCATGCCGGCAATATATTCCTTGGCATCCTGCGGAGCGACCAAGCCCGCGAACAGATATTCGAAGAACAGGATACCGAGGGCGGCCATGGTGAATGGCTTGATCAGCCAGTTGACCACCAGCGTGATGCACAGACCCTTGGGCTTCTTGCCGACGTCCTTCAGCGACGCGAAGTCCACATTGACCATCATGGGATAGATCATCACCCAGATGAACACCGCCACGACCAGATTGACGCTGGCGTATTCCAGACCGGCAATCGCCGAAAACAGGCCCGGAACGGCCAGCCCGAGCGCGACACCGGCAGCGATGCACAGGGCCACCCAAACGGAAAGATAGCGCTCGAACACGCCAAGCGGCGTTTCATCGACAGTTGCCATGTCTCAGTCTCCAGACAGCGGTTCACCTCGACCAGGAAATCGCCGTTTCCGTGACGGGCTGTCATCCTTGGTGGGGCGGAATGGTCAAAGGCCCTTTGATGGGGCCTGCGAATGAAATGACGTTACGTTTCGGCTTCGACAGCAGGTGTAAGGCAGGACAGGACGGGAGCGCAGAGTTCCGGCTGGCCGCCGCAGCAGTCCTGCAGCAGATAGGTCACCAGGTCTCCCATCGCGGCGAGGTCCGCCCGGTAAAGGATCGAGCGCCCGTCCCGCTCGGCGTGCACAAGGCCGGAGCGGGACAGGACGCCCAGGTGGGTCGACAGGGTATTCGGCCGCACGTCGAGCGCATCGGATATGGCGCCGGCAGGCATGCCTTCTTGTCCGGCTTTCACCAACAGGCGAAAGACGTCGAGGCGCGTTTCCTGCCCAAGCGCCGCCAGCGCGTCGAGTGCGAGTTCTTTCTTCATATTTCGAAAGTAGTCGAATTATCGAAATATAGCAATGGAAAAATCAAATCAACTCCCGAACCGCTTGGGACCTTCCCAACCGAGCACCCCGAGAACCGGTGGCTCGATGACCGTCAGAAGCCAATGTTGAGCACCCCACCAGGAAAACTCCGTGAAGCTCTCTTTCAGTTTTCCTGTCTCCTGCCACCATGCCAAAAGGGCAGAAGGCGTCTCCTTGCCTTTCGGCAGGCTTTCGAAAAGGAATGCCCCGGAGGCTTTTTGCTACCGGGGCGAAACCTCTCAGAGTACGACAAATGCCGAAGGCTCAGGCAGGAACTCAATCGCTTGGGCTTTCGCACTCAGTCGAGGGTGACAAGCGTGCCTTCCTTCTTGGCATCGTAAACGAAGGGAAAAATGCCTTCGAAATTTGCATCGAGGACATCCCCGCTCCCTGCAACGAGAACGTAGAGGGTCTTCTTTTCCTCAAGGTTCATCACCGCGATGACAAAGTCCCCATCCACGACCGCCAGAATCTTCGTCTGGTCGAAAGGAATGACGCTCCAGCTCTGCGGCAGCATCCCCCACTGCTTGCCGACATCATGGGTTACGAAATAGCCGGCCGCATTCGAAGCTGTGATCCGGGCATCTTCTTCCGTCAGAAACCCATGCCCGCCGGAATGAGCGTAGGCCGAGGCAGTTCCTAGAAACAGCGCCGCAACCAAGGCGATGATTTTCAACATGATGCTTTCTCCTGAAACGGGTAAGAAAGGCCGGGCCTCGCTGTGAGACTTGCCACTTAGGCGAAGCGTCACCCTGAAACCCGGCCTCGTTTCTCTTACTTCGACTGCTTGATGTCGCTGAAGTCACCGCGCAGCTGCAGGGTCACCGTGATATCCGCATTGTCGCGGTTGCGCCAGAACCATCCATGATCGCCGGGAAACGGCGCCGTGAAGCTTCCCTTCCCGTCGGTCTTTCCACGTCCTTTTTCATAGTCGATCGACTTGCCGCCGCCGTGGGCATGGAGGTCGTAGTTGATACGTCCACCTTCGGCCACCCAATCGTACTCTGCCGTGTCTCCCTCCTTCATGACCAACTTGATCTCGGTGTATTCACCGGGTTCCAGGGTGAAGGTGACAGTCTCGCGCCAGGCATCCTGGGCATGGGCTGTGCCGATGATAAGGCCGAACAACCCGTCGAGAAAGTTCGACCGTCGGTCAACCGCACCTGCCTTGTGGTCCTCTTCCGCTTCTCTTGCCAGTTCTGTCTTGATTTCTCCCATCTCGGCGAGACCAATCGTCCGGCCGATGCCGGTCGGGTCGATGCCGTATTCCGCGGGCAGAACGATGGTCACAAGGATAATGACGGCAGCTATCAGCGCGAGAACCGTTGAACGGATCAACTGCGCCGAGCTCGGCAGCTCATCGGGGTTTGGTTTGTTTGCGTTGTACATATCAGTTCTTTCTTTGAATTAGGAAACGACGAAATATCCGGTGATCTGATACCCCATCAGGACAAATCCCATGGACATCATCACCACATTGGCGGTGTAGGCGTGCCGCCAGAAACCCGCAGTCCGGCGCCAATAGCCCATCACGATGAGGATCAGGGCAAGCGCCAGAAGCTGTCCGATTTCCACTCCGACATTGAAGGCGAGCAGGTTCGGTATCAGACCCTCCGAGGCGATTTCGTAGTCAAGGATTTTGGTGGCCAGACCGATGCCGTGAATCAGCCCGAATATCAGGGTGGCGGCTTTGGTGTCGGGCTGAAAACCGAACCAGCGCTGAAAGGCGCCGAGATTATCAAGCGCCTTGTAGACCACGGACAGCCCGATCAGGGCGTCGATGATATACGGGTTGACGTTCCAGCCGAAATAGACCCCCGCCAGCATCGTGGTCGAGTGACCGAGCGCAAAAAGGCTGACGTAAATCGCTACGTGCTTCATCCGGTAGAGGAAGAACACGACTCCTAAAAGAAACAGGATGTGGTCGTATCCGGTGACCATGTGTTTGGCGCCCAGGTACATGAAGGGAATGATGTTCACCCCCCATATTTCCTGAATGTAACCTGCGTCACCGGCAGTAACATTATGCGCAAGGGCTGATGCCGGCCACAGAAGAAGCGCCAGCATTGACAATGGCAGGACAAAATAGCCGGTCTTTTCCAGACGGCTTTGCCCAACCGTGGCTGCAGAATTCATGAGAATTTCCCAGTCAGTTGACAGATGAATTTGATTGAACACCCGGCAAGCGGGTCTCTGTCAGGCTCTGGGAGGACGCTCCGGAGGAGAATGGAGGGCGGACACGGCACCGCTGGGCGGAAAATGCCAGGCCGTTCGGTGATAGCGATGTTCAGGTGTGAGGCGAGGCCAGACCAGAACAGCCGTCTTGTGATCGTGATCTGCAAGATCGTGTTGATGGCCATGTATGGCCCACAGGAGATCGAGGTCCAAGCCATGGGAATGACCGTGTTCCTCGACCATCTGAAAATGGTCTTGAACAGCCTCGATCCATTGTGGTTTATGCGAAAAAGCCGGGGCCAACGCCCAGGCAAACAGGCAGAGGCACAAGATCGCGGATAGAAATTTCCGCGAAGCCAGTCTGGTCATGAAGCCCGTTACGAACAAACCTGCCGATCCCTTTCGCTCTTTGGATCTGAGGGTACTCTATATCCGATTTGGCTCACTGTGACCAAACATTGTGGCCGGAGAGCGATGGCAGCAGCCAATGGAACACGTTCCCCACAAAATTGCGAAATCGCAGTGACCGCCGGCCAGCCGGTGGCGGCCCCTGCCGAAAGGTGATGGAGATCTGTCCTCTTACAAGAATGCCCATAAGCGGGACCATGCCATCATAACGTTACCGGAAGGAACTTGCCATATCCCCCCAGGGGGGATAATTTCCATATATGTCAGATACGCATCAACATGCAAGCCACCCGGGCCTGATCAAGCGCTTGAAACGCGCCGACGGGCACCTGCGCCACGTCATCGACATGATCGAGGATGGCAAGCCTTGCGGTGATATCGCTATCCAGCTTCAGGCCGTCGAAAAGGCGATCACGGCGGCGAAACGCATGCTGATCCACGACCACATCGATCACTGCCTCGGTCATGGCGGCGAGCAGGATCTCGCCGAAATGCGGGCGCTCGCCAAGCTTCTTTGAGGTTTGCATGCTGACCATTCTCGCCAACCGGACCTATCGGCATCTGTTCGCGGCCCAGGTGATTGCGCTTATCGGAACCGGGCTAGCGACAGTCGCCCTTGGCCTGCTCGCCTGGCAGATCGCGGGAGACAAGGCCGGTTTGGTGCTGGGAACGGCACTGGCGATCAAGATGATTGCCTATGTCACGCTCGCGCCCATCGCTTCCGCCTTTGCCGACCGGGTACCCCGGCGGGCGATGCTGGTCACGCTCGACCTGATCCGGGCGGCCATCGCGGTTGCGCTGCCGTTCGTCACGGAGGTCTGGCAAATCTACCTGCTGATCTTCCTTTTGCAGGCATCTTCGGCAGGCTTCACGCCGACATTCCAGGCGACCATTCCGGACGTGCTGCCGGACGAGGCCGACTACACCCGCGCCTTGTCTTTGTCCCGGCTGGCCTATGACCTTGAAAACCTGCTCTCGCCCATGCTCGCTGCGGCGTTGCTGACCCTGGTCAGCTTTCCGGTCCTGTTCGGCGGAACCGTCATAGGGTTCCTGGCTTCCGCGGCATTGGTCGTTTCCGTAACCCTGCCTTCGCCGAAACCCGCCGCCCCTCGCGGCATCTGGGATCGGACAACGCGCGGCATCCGCATCTATCTCGCCACGCCCCGCCTGAGGGGGTTGCTGGCCCTGAACCTCTCCGTCTCCGCGTCCGGCGCCATGGTGATCGTCAATACGGTCGTCATCGTCCAGGCCCGCCTCGGCCTCGGCGAAACCCAGGTGGCGCTGGCGCTGGCGGCGTTCGGTGGCGGATCCATGGTCGCCGCCCTGCTCCTGCCGCAACTTCTGGACCATATGCGCGACCGGCCGCCGATGATCGCAGGTGCGGCCGTTCTCGCCCTCGGCACGCTCGCCGGGCCGTTCGTCGGTTCGTTTGCCGGGCTGATGGCGCTATGGCTTGTTCTCGGCTTCGGCTACAGCCTGACCCAGACCCCGACCGGTCGACTGCTGCGCCGCTCGGCCCATCCGGAAGATCGTCCGGCAATCTTCGCCGCTCAGTTCGCGCTAAGCCATGCCTGTTGGCTTTTGGCGTATCCGCTGGCGGGCCGTTTCGGGGCCGCATCAGGGCTCGACACGACCTTTTTCCTGATGGCTGGTCTGGCAGGGCTCGGCGTTGCCGGAGCGCTGTGGTTCTGGCCGGCGCACGAACCGGACATACTGCCCCACGCGCATCCGGAACTGCCGCCGGATCATCCGCACCTGAAGGAACACGGCGGCAAAGACCATCAGCACCAGATCGTGATCGACGACCTTCACGGGCACTGGCCCGAAGGCCGGTCTCACCTTCGCTGAAATCGACCGTTTCGACCATGGGGTCCGATCGATGTGAGCACCACGACGATAAGACCGTAATCCTGAGATCGGAACACCGGAGGAAGTAAGGGCCCCCGTGCTTCCCTCCGGTGCGAGATTATCGCCCAGCTTTCGTATTGAGAGTCTACCTGCGGAAATCCTCCAGGCTCACGCCGCCGTCACCGTTCTTGTCCAGGAACTTGAACCAGTCGGCGGCACCTTGAAGGAATTCCTCACGGGAGACCTTGCCATCGCCATCGCGATCGTTTGCGGCGAGGCTCATGCCGTCGGCAACGCGTTTCATCTGAGCGCGTTGTTCGGCCTGATAGTTGCCGACGTCATTGGCGCGGGCCTCATTGAAGGTGACATACTCCTCGGCATCGAGATAGCCGTCTTCGTTGGCGTCGAAGGTGATGAAGACATTGCCTCGCATTTCCTCCAGTTCGGCAAGCGTGGCCGTGCCGTTGCCGTCGAGATCCCAGTTTTGAAGGAATTGATCGCCGGGCGTGGTCTGCGCCAAGGCGGCGGACGCCGTCAGGGTCAACGCGAGCGCCAAGGAAAGTCGGTAATTGGTCATGTCATTATCCTCTTGATCGGCCTGTCTCAAACGCTCGGGCGCAGCATCCGCTGCATGATCGCGGTCTTCAGGATGAGCTGGTGGAAGACCACTGCGCCGACATGCACGACGATCAGGGCCAACAGCACCACCTTGAGCACATTGTGCAGGTTGGCGGCGACACGGACATCGGCGAACCAGGCCAGCCCGCCACTGACGGAAAGACCGATCAGAACCAGATAAAAGACAACGTGGACGGCCTTTGCCGCCAGCTTCAGGGCGGGATGTTCCTTTTCCGGAAGCGGCGGTGCGCCACGGGAAAAACGGAGGACGATGCGCCAGAGCACCAATGCCAGGATAATGATCCCTCCGGTCACATGGGCCAGGATCAGCGGATCGAATGCAAAACTCTGGCCTTGGACATAGGCGGTCCAGGCCTCCGAGATGGCATCCTTGAACAGGTATTGGGCGGAAATAAGGGCCGCGACGATCCAGTGCAGCGCGATCTGCGTGCGTGAATATCCGGGAGTGGTCATGATTTGCCCCTTAGAATTCTGAGGAGAGCGGCGGCCCGCATGGGGCCGCCATCGTCTCGGCTTACTGGTTCTTCGGCGCCTCGGTCGGCTGCCCGTGCCACTTCTGCATCCGCGCCATCATCTTGGCGGGAAACTGCATTTCCTCGGCACTCAGCTTGCCGTCCTCGTCCGCGTCGAGCATCGTGAAGGGCCGCTCGGCGAAGCTGCGGGTCACTTCCGCAAACAGCGCGTCGAACTCGGCGCGGGAAAGGACACCGTCGCCGTCGGCGTCATGGGTCTTGCGGAGACCGTCGATACCGGCTTCGACTTCGGCTGCGGTCACGGTGCCGTCCTTGTCGGTGTCGAAGGACAGGAATACCGGATTGTTGGCGAAGCCGCCCATGCGGCCGGGTCCGCGCTGCCACCCCATGCCACCGTGCATACGCTGCATCATCATGCCGGGGCCGCCGTCGCAGCCCATCGGGCCCCAACCGCCCGGTCCGGCTGCGATTGCCGGGATCGCGACGGCACCCGCGATCACCACGGCAGCAACGGCGGCGCTTGCGAAAATCGTCTTGCGTTTCATGTCATCACCTCTTCGGTTCTGCGTTTCGATGAGGTGAAGATGAGGCGCCCGTGTCGCAGAACCTTATCAACCGACCGGCCGTTTTGTATCGCTCTGTCGCAAAGGGGATGGACTGCGACCGGCCGCGACAATTCGTTTTTCGGCAATCGGTGAGGCATGTTAAATGGCATTCATGTCTGAGCAGCTTCACATCCCGCATGTCCTGGTCGTGGACGATCACCGTGAAATCCGCGATGCGGTCACCCGCTACCTGGAAAAGAACGGCCTGCGGGCGACTCCGGCGAAGAACGCTACGGAGATGGACGAGCAGCTTCGAAACGGCCGCTTCGATGTGATCGTTCTCGACGTGATGATGCCGGGCGAGGACGGCCTGTCGGTTGCACGCCGGCTGAGTGCCGCAAGCGGGCCGCCGATCCTCATGTTGAGCGCGCTCGGAGAGGACACCGACCGCATTATCGGCCTTGAGATCGGAGCGGACGACTATCTGGTTAAACCGTTCAATCCACGCGAACTGCTGGCGCGGGTGAAGGCGATCCTGCGCCGGCACGAACGTCTCGAACCGCTGGCAGGAGAACTTGGCGGGCGAAAACTGTCTTTCGCGGGCTGGGTGCTCGACACCGATACGCGCAAGCTCGTACGGGAAGCCGATGAACACGAGGTGTCGCTGACCAGCGCGGATTTCAAACTGTTGATTGCCTTTCTCGAGCGTCCGCGCTTCGTGCTCTCTCGCGAGCAATTGCTCGATATCACCAGCGGCCGCAGTGCCGATGTTTTCGACCGGACGATTGACAATCAGGTGAGCCGCCTGCGCCGCAAGATCGAGGATGATCCGGCGAATCCGAAAATCATCACCACCGTTCGAGCCGGAGGCTACAGTCTTGCCGCTGATGTCCGGGAGGTTTCGTGAAACACCCCCGCCGCGCCCGCAGTCTGCTCACCCAGGTCGCCTGGCTTACGATCATTGCCATGATCCTTGCCCAGGTCGCCGGGTACTGGCTGTTTACCGCAGAACGTGCCACCGCGATCCGGACCAAGCAACGCTCCGAGGCGATCGAACGGACGATCCGCCTCGCAAGGCTGCTGGACAGCAAGCCCCTGGTTTTGCGCGACAGTCTCGTTGAAGCGGCGACATCGACCGCGCTTGGGTTTGACGTGGCGCTCCAGGCATCGGTCGTTGGGTCGGGAACGGACCTTGCCACCGAATGGCCCGGAAGCCGGTCCAGGGAATACGTCATCACGCCTCATGGCCGCTTGCGCCCGCCGCCCGGCCTGCAATGGTTGCGCGAGGCCATGATGAAGGCCGGTCTCGCGCCGGTGGAACTGCGACTGTCCCTGCCGCTTGCAAACGGCGATTGGCTCAATTCAAAGGCGCGGCTGGAACGGCCGGGACTGCAATTGCCGCCGCAGATCGTGGCATCAACGCTGCTTACCGTCACGTTGCTGGTCGGTGCGCTTTGGCTCGGCCTGCGGCGCATCACACGGCCCTTGCGGGAATTGGTGGGCGCCGCGGATCAGATGGAGCTGGAAACGGATCTGCCGAAGATGCCGGAAGGCGGTCCGCGCGAGGTCAGGGCCCTATCGGAAGCGCTCGCGCGCATGCATGCCCGGTTGTCGCAGATGATCGGGGAAAGAACCCAGATGCTCGCCGCACTCGGTCACGATCTGCGCTCACCGATCACCGCCTTGCGGGTCCGGGCGGAAATGGTCGATGATGACGAAACGCGCGAGCGCATTCTCACATCGCTCGACGAGATGCAGGAAATGACCGAGGCTACGCTCGCCTACGCGCGCGGGGTCTCTGTTGCCGAGCCCGTGGAAGAGGTCGACCTGGCCGCCCTGTTGGGCGAACTGGCACAGGAACTGTCGACCATCGGGCCGCCGGTGGAGATCACTGCCGCCGAGCCGGCGGTGCTGCCGCTCCGGCGCGTCGCCATGCGCCGGGCGCTCCGGAACCTACTGGAAAATGCGCAACGCTACGGCGGCGGGGCTGCCGCCACGCTCTCGCGCAAGGGAGAGATGGTGGAGATCGTGATCGACGATAACGGCCCTGGCATTCCCGAGGCGGATCTCGAACGGGTTTTCAATCCGTTCGACCGGCTGGAGACCTCCCGTTCCCGTGACACGGGTGGCGTCGGCCTCGGCCTGCCGATCGCCCGTTCGATCCTGCGCGCTCATGGCGGCGACGTCAGTCTGTCCAACCGGGCCGAAGGCGGCTTGCGGACACTGGTCCGCTTGCCCCTATCGACGGGGCATATCCGCGATAAGAAGCATCATGCTGACTGAGGCGACCGCTGTCCTGATGAGCATCTGGCGTTCGCTCGTCGAAGTCCAGCGCCACATATCGGCGGAAA
>NZ_CAXXSJ010000040.1:0-25751 GCF_963675095.2 uncultured Roseibium sp.
TCGGCGCGCACTGTGCGGCGACGGCGACGCTTGTGCTGTCGGGGCTGAGGATCGAGGACGGGCCGCGCATTCTGTTCGCCTACCGGTGCCAGGGATTTCATCTGGTCCGGTCGCGCCAGAAGGACGGCTGGCTGACGCTGACGCTGGGTCCGTGGCCGCAAGACCGCCTGAAACGGGCTTCCCCGGGGCTTAGGCAAAAAAAGAGCGCGGTGGCCATGCCATCGCGCTTCTTTTTATCGTTACGCCAGATAGTCGGCTTAGAAAACGATCGGCGAGGAGCCTTCGCGTTCCAGCTCGGCACGGTCGAAGCCGTGAGAGGCAAGCGTTGCGTCATCGAGCGACAGAAGGTAGCCGTTGACATAGCGGCGCGCCTGCTTGGAGCGGGCATCGATCATGCGGTCGAAACGCGCGGCGCACAAAACCGGTGGACGTGGAACGGCCTGCGCCGCTGAAGGTGGTGGTCATTGCCATGGGGGTTCTCCATGCTTTGTGTGAACGGGCGCATCCTCCAGGGGATTCGCTGCCTTTGTTTTGTTGGCCTGAATATGGGCGCTGGTTCCGGTATGAGGTAGATGCAATCCTGCATGCCAGTTCTGCGTTTTTCGCATATGCGAGATAAATGGTTGCGCCTGCGAAATAAGGACATGATTTTTTCGTTCGTGGTCCAACTCAGGGAGAATTATCCAGCTTGATCGGTTCCCGGTGAGGATTTAGCTTTCCGGCATGTTCCAGAAACTTTGATGATCTCGCCGATCCTTCCTGCGGAGCGCCGCATGCGGCCCTTCTCAGGGTAGAACTCAAGCGCCGTGGCCTGGATGGCTTTCTTGTTCCTAGGGCCGATGCGCATCAGGGCGAATATGTGCCCGAGTCCGACTGCAGGCTGCAGTGGCTAACCGGCTTTTCCGGTTCGGCTGGCCTTGCCGCGGTCCTGGGCGACGAGGCGGCGATCTTCGTCGACGGGCGCTACACCATCCAGGTGCGCGAGCAGGTGGATATGGCCCGTCTTTCCGGCACGCCACCTGATCAACGAACCGCTGACCGACTGGCTCGCCGGGCTTTTGAAGCCGGGTCAGAAACTCGGCTTCGATCCGATGTTGCACACGGTGCGCGAGGTCCGGAAACTGCGCGAGGTCTGCGCCGAGGCCGGGGCGGAGTTGGTCGCACTGGAGGAAAATCCGCTGGATGCGGTCTGGGAAGACCGGCCGGAGCCGCCGCTCGGCCAGGTCATGCTTCATCCGGAGGCGCTGGCCGGAAAGTCTGCAATCGCCAAGATTGCCGAGATCCAGGCCGAGATCCTGAAGAAGAAAGCGGACGCTGGCGTTCTGACCCAGCCGGATTCAATCGCCTGGCTGTTCAATATCCGCGGCGCCGATGTCCCGCATACACCGTTGCCGCTGTCTTTCGCTACGGTTCCCGTGGAAGGCCGTCCGACCCTCTATATCGATGGCCGCAAACTGTCCAATTCGGTGCGCGACGCTCTGGAAGAACTGACCGACATCGCGGAACCGTCGGGTTTCAAGGTCGGACTTGCGGATCTGGGGGCTGCGGGGAGGAAAGTCCTGATCGATCCGGGCCTGGCGGGTGAAGCGATCGCAACGGCCATTACAGAGGCGGGCGGAGCGCTGGTGGAGGCGACCGATCCCGTGCTTCTTCCCAAGGCGATCAAAAACGAGACGGAAATCGCCGGCGCGCGGGCCGCGCATCTGCGCGATGCGGTCGCCTATGCGCGGTTCCTGTGCTGGTTCGACGAAGTGGCGCCGACGGGTCAGCTCGACGAGATCGGTGCGGCGCGGAAGCTGGAAGAATTCCGGATCGAGACTGGCGCGCTCAAGGACATTTCCTTCGATACGATTTCGGGGGCGGGCCCCAATGGGGCCATCTGCCATTACCGGGTCAGCGAAAAGAGCAACCTGCCGATCCCGGTCGGAAAGCCGTTCCTGATCGACAGCGGTGCCCAGTACGAGGACGGCACGACGGACATAACCCGCACGATTGCGGTGGGGACCGTGTCCACGGAGATGAAGCGGAACAACACCCTGGTGCTCAAGGGCCATATCGCGATTTCCGCGGCGCGCTTTCCGGAAGGGACGACCGGAGCACAGCTCGACACCCTGGCCCGGATCGATCTGTGGAAGGCCGGTCTCGATTTCGATCACGGCACTGGCCACGGGGTCGGGTCGTATCTCTCCGTTCACGAAGGTCCGCAACGGATTGCCAAGACCGGGACCGTGCCGCTGAAGCCGGGCATGATCCTGTCCAACGAGCCGGGCTATTACCCGGCCGGGGAATACGGTATCCGGATCGAAAACCTGGAACTTGTCACCGAAGCGGGCCCGATTGAGGGCGGCGAACGCACCATGCTCGGGTTCGAAACTCTGACGCTTGCGCCGATCGACACACGGCTGGTGGATGTTTCGCTCCTGACTACGGGTGAGCGGGACTGGCTGAACGCCTATCACAAGCGGGTTTTCGAGAAGGTCGGTCCGCTTCTGGACGATGAAACGCGGACCTGGCTGGAAAGTGCGACAAAGCCTGTTTAGTGGAATTTGTGGCTTGACCTGACGCCAGTCCCCAACGAACTAATACTCGACGCTATCATTCAGGGGGTCTGATGAGGGCGACAGATATATTCAGAATGCCGCTCTGGACCGCGGAACTGGCAACGGGCGCGAAGTCCTTCGTGACCAACCCTGTCATCGGCAACCGGTGGCTGAACGAGCACGGCCTGCATGAAAAACGGCTGCAGCTTGCGGAGCGCATGGCGGATTTCCGCCGTCGGCAGATGAGGCATCTGGTGTCTCCGGAACACGCGGAAGCCTACGCGCGCGACGGTTTCGTGATCTGCCCCAATGCGCTGCCGCAGGAGGCGTTCGAGCGGCTTAAGCACGAGGTCGAGGACAACGCGTTTTCCGCCCAGGAAATGCTCCAGGGCCATACGGTCACCCGGTTCACGCCGATCACGCGCAGGATGCTGAACGAGCTGCCCGAGTTCGGGGCGTTCGTCACCGGCCGGCTGTTTCAGGGCCTGCTGCGCTATATCAGTTCCAGCAATGCGGACCCGATCACCTTCATCCATACGGTTTTCGCCGAACCGGACCGCGGCAAGCGGGACCCGCAGACGGTGTTTCACTCCGACACGTTCCAGCCGACGGCCAAGTGCTGGTATTTCCTCACCGACCTTGCGGAGGACGGCGGGCCTTTCACCTATGTGCCCGGCTCCCACCGGCTGACCCCGGAACGGCTTGCCTGGGAACGGGAGCAGGCGATCGCCGCCTGTTCCCAGAAAAGGTCCATGCATACGCTCGGCTCGTTCCGGGTCTCCGACGAAGAGCTTGCCGGTCTGGGCTATCGCGAGCCGGCGAAGCTCGCGGTTCCGGCCAATACGCTGGTGGTCGCCGACACCCACGGGTTCCATGCGCGTGGCGTCAGCACGAAACCGACCGTGCGGCTCGGCATCTACGGGTCGCTCAGGCGCAATCCCTTCCTGCCCTGGGCGGGGCTCGATCCGTTCTCGCTGCCTGGACTGCGCTGGCGGCAGGCCGAGATTCATGACGCCATCAACAACTGGAAAATGCGCACCGGCCGGTTTACCGGCCAGCCGAATGTGGGCGACGTGAAACCGCTGGATCCGCCGCGCCGGTGGCAGTGATTGGATTGCTACCTTATCGGTGCTCTTCCTCCGCCGCCTCGATCAGCGCCGAATTGAAGTAGGTGAGCGCATGGACGTGGTGGGCGATGCCGATGATCGTTTCCAGGTCGTTGATGTCGACCACGGGCAGAGTCTCGCGTCCCGTCTCCTTGAATACTTTCAACGCGCTTTCAAGCGAGGCGGTCGCATGCAGGTAGGGACCGCCGGTTTCGATGCTGAATGTCCGCTCTTCTTCCGCTTCCGGGGCAGGGTCCATGAAATCGCGGACCTTGACGGACGTGCTCAGGAAGCGGTGCGGGCCTTCGGTGGCGAGAACGCCGTGGGTTGCGAGCTGCCACTGGAAATAGGACCGGCCGTGGAAGGCCTGGGTGATGCCGGTGGCGATGGAGACGGTCAGAAGCAGGGCGATGGAAAGCGTATAGCCGCCGGTCAGTTCGAACACGATCATGGTGGTGGAGACCGGTGCGCCGAGAACCGCGGCGGCCACAGCCCCCATTCCGAGGATGGAATAAAGGCCTTCGCTGGAGGCCATTTCCGGGAAGACGGAGGCAGCGATCAGTCCGAAGGCGCCGCCGGCCATCGCACCGAGATAAAGGGATGGCGAGAAGATGCCGCCGCCGAACCGGGACGCCAGCGTGATGGCGGTCGCTGCGGTCTTGGCCACCAGCAGGGACAGCAGCATGGAGATCGAGAATTGGTCCTTGAGGGCTGCGTCGGTCGCCTCGTAGCCGACGCCGACGACGGCCGGGAAGGCCAGCGCGATGGTGCCGACCGCGCAGCCGCCGACCACGGGCCTGACCCAAAGAGCCATGGGGATGTTCCGGGCGACCCAATCGGTGCCGATCAGCGCGAACTGGAAGCATATGGCCACGACCGCGCAGGTCACGCCCAGAAGCGCGAAGGCGGGAAACTCCCAGTAGGAAGTGATCTGGTGTCCGGGGATCACGAAGGCTGCGACGTCCCCGAACCACAGCCGTGAAAAGACGGTGCCGGTGACGGCGGCAATCGCGATTGGGGAAATGGCCGACAGGGCGTAGTGTCCGAGGATGACCTCGTGGGCAAAGAGCACACCGGCAATCGGGGCGTTGAAGGACGCAGATACGGCGCTGGCAACGCCGCAGGCCAGCAATATGCGCCGCGCGGACGCAGGCAATTGAAACAGCCGGCTGAGGCTGGCGCCGATGGTCGCGCCCAGATGAACCACGGGACCCTCACGGCCGGCACTTGCTCCGGAGCCGAGGGAAAGGGCGGTAATCAGGGCAGATGTCATACCGGGTCTGAACAACAGGCCTTCAGCTCCTCTGGCCCGTGCTTCGATGACATCGGCGACACTGTAGGTGCGCTGCGTCGGCTGAACATACCTCAGCAGCAGGCCGACAAGCAGGCCTCCGACCGTGGGCGCGCCGACAATCACATACCAGGGCAGGTCGGCCAGCGCGGTGATGACGTTCTCGCTCGATGTGCCGAGCCACACCAGTTGCACCAGGCCGATGGCTTCGCGGAACAGGATCGCCGCCCAGGACACGATTGCACCGATGCAAAGCGCCAGCAGCCAGACCAGCGGCCGCTTTTGGGCCATGAATTCATTGAAGTTCAGCCGGATGCCCGCAGGGATCGTCTTCAGGCCGACTTTGATCAGGCCGAAGCGGCGCATTACGGAGAGGAGCCAATCAGGCATGATCAATCACGATTGGTATTACCCTGGGGCGGCGATATCATTCCAGTATTGGACGAGTATTAAGGATTTGCCGGAAAATTGCGCAGTCAAATGTAAAATTTCTTAGCTTTTCCCTTGATTTTCGGAAGCTGCAGGTTCAGGACAGGAACATTCCCTGGCTCTCCAGCAGGCCTCCTGCCGTACGAACGGTCCATTCGGGCCGTGGCCAGGTATGAACTCGCCCAAGACCGTCACCTGCTGCCCATAAATGTTGGCTACTCATGTCCGTCGCTGATCCGTCGAATTCACCCGCCGCCGAAACCGTCATCTCATCCGAAGACCAAGACCGCGTCTTTTCCGTGCCGATGCTTTGCATTATCGCCTTTGCCATCGGCATCGTCGCGGCCGCGGGAGCGGTTGTCTTCCGATACCTGATCTCCCTCGTTCATAACCTGTTTTATTACGGGACGTTTTCGACGGTCTATGACGCGAACCAGTTCGACGCGCCCAGTCCGCTCGGAGCGCTGGTCATACTGGTTCCCGTCGTCGGCGGCCTGATCGTCGTCTTTCTGGTCAAGACGTTCGCACCGGAGGCCAAGGGCCACGGCGTTCCGGAAGTCATGTATGCGATTTACCACAACAAGGGCGACGTGCGCGGCGTCGTTGCGGTGGTCAAGTCGTTCGCGTCGGCCATTTCCATCGGCAGCGGTGCTTCGGTCGGCCGGGAAGGACCGATCATTCAGATCGGCGCTTCGTTCGGATCCACGATCGCCCGGAAACTGCGCCTGGTGCGCTGGCAGAAGATCACGCTGCTGTCGGCCGGTGCCGGTGCTGGGATCGCCGCCACCTTCAACACGCCTCTGGGCGGTGTGCTGTTCGCGGTGGAGATGCTTCTGCCGGAAGTCAGCAGCAGAACGTTTCTTCCGGTCGTTGTCGCGACAGCGACCGCGACCTATGCCGGCCGTATCGCCTTCGGTCTCGACCCGGCCTTTATCGTGCCGGTGGCCAATGTGACGGCGATTGAAGCCATCGACCCGGTTCAGCTTGTCGCCTATGCGTTTCTCGGGGTGGCGGCAGGAATTGCTTCCTGGGCCTTCATCCGCACGCTCGCATGGTGCGAGGATCTTTTTCCGACGCTGCCCGGCAACGACTATACCCAGAACATCATCGGCATGCTGATCATCGGCTGCATGGGGTATGCGTTCTTCGTCACGACCGGGAATTATCACACCTCCGGTGTCGGTTACGCGACCATTCAGGACATTCTGAATGCGACGCCCTATACGGTTGTCCTGCTCGCGGTGCTGCTCGTCGCCAAGATCGTGGCGACATCGGTCAGCCTGGGCTCGGGCGCATCCGGCGGGGTCTTTTCTCCCTCACTGTTCATCGGCGCCACGCTGGGCGGCCTTATGGGTGTGATCGGCAGCTGGCTGTTTCCCGAGCATGGGTTCATTGCCGCGGAATTCGCCCTTGTCGGCATGGGCGCGCTGGTCGGCGGGGCTACCGGCGCCTCGATGACGGCCATTGTGATGATCTTCGAGATGACGCGGGACTATAACGTGATCGTGCCGCTGGTTCTTGCGGTGGCGATCGCGGTCGGTGTGCGCCGCTGGCTGATCACGGACAACATCTACACCATCAAGCTGCGCCACCGCGGGCGGCCGATCCCGGTCAACCGGCATACGAACATGTACCTGGTGAAGCCGATCAAGGAAGTGATGGCGACCAATTTCAAGATCCTGCCGATCGATACGCCGATCCAGGAAGCCATTGCCACGATCATGGAGGCGGGAGACGCCCATATCATCGTCTCCGATGGAGCCCGAATTGCCGGTTTCGTCCGCTTCGGCACCATTCCCTATCAGGCGGACCGCTTTTCCGGCCAGACCCTGCGTGAGGTTTTGTCGAGCGACTACGTGATCGCCCCGGCCTCGAACATCCTGAACTCCGTGATCACCCGAATGAACAACCGCAGCCGAAGCTACGCCATCATCGTGGGCGGCGACGGCCGGATTCCGCGTCCGGATGACGTGGTCGGTGTGGTGGATTCCAAGGAAATCGCCGAAGTGGTCGTGGCCAATCACTACGGCTGAGCGTGCTGAACCTACCGGGCCCTGCTACAGTGTCGGGCCCGGAACAGGATTTCCGCCTCAAGCGGGTTTGCGCTTGATTTCGATGCGGCGTCCGGAGCGTTCGGGCCGCGGCAGGCCGGACTGGGCATCGGCGAGGGCCTGAATATTTTCTGCAATGTCTTCCGGCCAGGGAACGACCTTGCGGGCGCCCATGTCCACATGGAGGCTGATCTGTTCGTTGGTGGCCGAAAGCCAGCCTTCGTCCGCGTGGTGGATTTCCTGATAGAAATGGCAGCGCTTGGCGTCGTGGTCGACGAGTTGCAGGCGGACGGTCACCGGCGTTCCCGCTGCCAGTTCGCGGATGTAGCAGATATGGGTCTCTGCCGTAAAATAGGAGGCGTTGCGCTCTTTCAGATAGCTTTCGCCGAGCCCCAGTTTTTCGAAGACCTCGTCACAGGCCCTGTCGAACAGAACCACATAATAGGCCATGTTGAGATGGCCGTTGTAATCGATCCAATCGTCCTGGACGGTCATTCGGGAACTTTCGATCATCTGCGTCGGCCAGGTAACGGACATAATTTCTCCTTCTGTGTGGCGCCAAGGGCGCTTGACTTTCACCTTCGCAAGCTGGCCTAACATATTTGCTACAGGAAGCGGAAACGCTCTCGGATAAAAACAGAAAAGGGAAGCCGAACCATGTCCTTGACTGCTTTACAGGCTCCGGTGGAACGCAACGAGGCGAGCGCCGCTCTCGTCGCCGACATTCTGACCCAGAAATTCGGCGAGCGCTGTTCCCGGTCGCAGGCCGTGCGCGAGCAGCATGGCCATACCACGACATGGCTGCCCAACCAGGCGCCCGACGCGGTGATCTTTGCCGAGAGCACGGAAGAGGTCGCCGACGTTGTGCGGATCTGCGCGGAGCACAAGGTGCCGATCATTCCCTTCGGCACCGGGTCTTCGCTGGAAGGTCATGTCAATGCGCCGGGCGGCGGCATCTCGATCGATCTGTCCCGCATGAACCGCATTCTGGCAGTGAATGCCGAGGATCTGGATTGCCGCATCGAAGCCGGCGTCACCCGCAAGCAGCTGAATAGTTATCTGCGCGATACCGGTCTGTTCTTCCCGATCGATCCGGGCGCGGACGCAAGCCTTGGCGGCATGGCGGCGACCCGGGCATCAGGCACCAATGCGGTGCGTTATGGCACCATGAAGGATGCGGTTCTGGGTCTGACGGTGGTCACGGCCTCCGGCGAGATCATCAAGACCGGCGGCCGGGCCCGCAAGTCATCGGCCGGCTATGACCTGACCCGGCTGATGGTCGGCTCGGAAGGCACGCTTGGCATCATCACCGAATTGACGGTCCGCCTCCACGGCCAGCCGGAAGCGATTTCCGGCGGGGTCTGCCCGTTCCCGAGCATCGAAGCCGCCTGTCAGGCGGTGATCGCGACGATCCAGTGCGGGATTCCCGTTGCGCGGATCGAGCTTCTGGACGAGTTGCAGGTAAAGGCCTGTAATATCTATTCGAAGCTGACCCTGGACGAAACGCCGACCCTGTTCCTGGAGTTCCACGGTAGCGACGCCGGGGTGAAGGAACAGTCGGAACTGTTCGGCGCCATCGCCGAGGAATACGGCGGCGGTCCGTTCGACTGGGCGACAAAGGCGGAAGATCGCACCAATCTCTGGACGGCGCGCCACGATGCCTACTGGGCGTCCTTCACGCTCCGCCCGGGGTCCAAGGGGGTCGCGACCGATGTCTGCGTGCCGATCTCGCGTCTTGCGGAATGCGTGACGGCATCCAAGAAGGACATTGAGGCTGAGGGCTTGCTGGCAACCGTGGTCGGTCACGTCGGAGACGGCAATTTCCACGTTCTGGTTCTTGTCGATGAAGACAACGACGAAGAAGTGGCCAAGGCGGAAGGTTTCGTGGAACGTCTCAACTGGCGGGCGATCGAAATGGAAGGCACCTGTACCGGCGAGCACGGCGTCGGACAGGGCAAGATGAAATATCTTCGAAAAGAGCACGGCGGCGGCGTCGATATGATGGCTGCCATCAAACGGGCACTTGATCCCGATAATATCCTGAATCCTGGCAAGATCGTGCCTATGTCATGATAGAATTTCGAATCGCCGGAAACGCCGGGGTTTTTGAGCCGGCAAGCAAGGAGAGCAGGGCCTGAATTCGGTCTATATCACGATTGGCGTCGCGATCATTCTGGTGCTGGTAACGGCACTGGTAGGGCCGTTTTTGGTCGATTGGACCGTTTATCGCTCCACCTTTGAAAAATATGCGGAACAGGCGCTGGGCCACAAGGTCACGGTGCTCGGCGACGCGGACATCCGTCTCCTGCCGTCTCCGGCGGTGACCTTCACCGATGTGCGCGTCGGCGAGGCGGAAGATCCGCTTCTGGTCGTGTCCCGTTTCCAGATGCGTATCGAGTTGCCGCCCCTATTGAAGGGGGAAGTCCGGGTGCTCGATATGGAGCTGGAGCGTCCGCATCTGAGCCTGTCACTTGACGAAAGCGGCCGTCTGGACTGGTTGACGGCGAAAACGTCCGATGGCGTTCTCGGCGAACTGCCGGCAGAGGACGTCGCCTTCGAACGGGTTTCCATCGTTGACGGGGCCGTGTCGGTGATCGATGCGCGGAACGGCGAGACACACCGGTTCGACAACGGCAACCTGCTGATCAGCGCCCGAACCCTCGCTGGCCCGTTCAAGATCGACGGCAGCACCACCTATGACGGCAAGCCTTACAGTCTGCGGCTTGCGACCGGCAAGGAACTGGACAACGGCACCATACGGGTCAAGGGGCAGCTTACGCCCTCCGCATGGCCGATCGACCTGGCAGTCGACGGCACGCTGTCCCAGAAGGACGGGGTGCCGGACTTTGAGGGAAATTTTTCGCTCGCCTCGATCCAGGACGAGGACAGGCTAGACAATGCGTGGCGGGCGGAAGGCGCATTTTCCGCCAATGTCGACGGGCTGCAGGTTCCCTCTTTTGAATTTCGCTATGGTCCGGAGGATCGGACCCTCGGATTGGATGGCAGCGCCGATCTTGCCTATTCCGGGAACAGGCGCTTTGAAATTCGCGGACGCTCGAAGCAGGTCGATCTGGACCGGATCTTCGGTGGCGGTCCCCAGTCGCCGGTGTCTGTCGATGACGCGGCGTCCAGGCTGATTGCCGCTCTCAAGGCGGTTCCGATCCCGGATATGGACGGAGTGGTCGCGCTGGACGTTCCGGCCGTCGTCCTCGGCGGCGGATTGGTTCAAGACGTGAAACTCGACCTTGAGACCGCGTTGAGCGGATGGCGGGTTGCGCGATTTGCCGGTCGGTTGCCCGGACGAACGGTCATCGCAACACAGGGCGATCTCGGCCTGGATCCGGATCTCACCTATCGCGGCAGCGTGTCTGCTTCCTCCGAACAGCCGGGTGCCTTTGCTGCCTGGTGGCGGCAGACGGGCAAGGGCGCATCCGCAATCCAGCCGATCTCGATGGAAGGGCGGCTCAGTCTCGTTCCCGATGGTGTCGCGCTCGACAATCTGCGCCTGAATATGGCGGGTTCGCAGGCGACAGGCGGGTTGTCCTATCAGAAACCGCGCTCGGGTAA
The DNA here is from genome assembly GCF_963675095.2 of uncultured Roseibium sp. Lineage (GTDB taxonomy): Bacteria > Pseudomonadota > Alphaproteobacteria > Rhizobiales > Stappiaceae > Roseibium. The sequence goes on from NZ_CAXXSJ010000040.1 coordinate 10,985, forward strand.
TGCGGTCTTCTCACTCAGTCTCGATGCGGACAAGCTCGACATCGATCAGGTCGAGACACTTGCAAGCCTGTTCGAACGGCCCGAAGACGGGCCGAAGGACCTGGATGTTTCTTTGCGGGTACAGGCGCGCGAAGTCAGCGTGCGCGGGGTGGATGGCAAGGGGCTGTCGCTGGAGGCGCAGTATTCGGATAACGGGTTACGGATCGACCGGCTCTATGCGGAAGATCTGGCCGGGGCCGAAGTGGATGTCAGCGGCCGGGTCGACGATATCCTGACGGCGCCGGAAGGTCAGCTGACGGGAACGCTGAACGCGACCGACCTGACCGGCATTACGGCGGTGCTGGGCAGCATGCTGCCGGACAATGCGCTGGTCGGACGCCTTGAGCAGGCGTCGGGGCATCTGGTTCCGGCCAAATTCCAGGCTAATCTGAGGGCGTCTGCGCAGGGAGGCATCAGCCAGATCGATTTCAAGCTGAACGGCGATGCCGGCGGTGCCGAAGCCGACTTCGGTATGAATTTCAATGGCCGTGTCGATGCATGGCATTCGGCGGAAATCGAGCTCGGCCTGAGCCTGTCCGGTCCGAGCGGCGATCAGATCCTGCGGCAGTTGGGGTTCGCTGTTCTGCCGGTCGGCAGCCTCGGAGCCGGCGAAGTCCGCCTGACTGCAATCGGACGGCCGAAAGACGGTCTGGATGTCTCCTTGAGTGGCTCTACCGGTGATGCCACCCTGGGGGTAGAAGGACGGGTGACGCTTCAGAAGGACAAGGATCCGGACTACCGGCTTTCGGTCTCGGCGTCGGCGCCGGATATCGCACCCTATGCCTTGCTGTTCGGCCGGGTTCTTCCCGTCATGGCGGGCGACATCGATGCCGTCGTCGATTTCGATGTCGTTGGAACGGGCAGCAAGATCGAGGTCTCGAAGCTGACCGGCAAGGTCGCCGGCGTGGCCGTAGAGGGCGATCTGGCCGGAGATCTGGAACCGCTTCAGGGTGAAAGCAATCGCCGGTTCAAGGGTAGCTTGAACCTGAGCGCGCTCGATCTGAGGTTCCTGTCGGAAGCGATCCTCGGGAGCGATCAATGGTTTTCCGCCGGTGACGGCTCCAGCATCTGGCCGAACGGTGCTTTCGGAGCGCCACTCCTGTCCCAAACGGACCTGACGCTTCAGCTTTCCGCCGACCGCCTGATCTTCGATGACACGGAGACAGACACGGTTCACGGCGCAAAGGCGGAGTTGCGGCTTACGCCGACGATGATGCGTCTCGACGGACTGAACGGCACATTCGCCAACGGAACGCTTGACGGCACGCTCGCCGTTCGCCGTTCCGGGGCGGAAGGGGCGGTCTCCGGAACCATAAGGCTGACCAGCGGCTCTATGCGCGATCTGGTGTGGGTCCATAATGACCGGCCGGTGGCAACGGGGTCATTCGACCTCTTTCTGGAATACCAGGGCAGCGGCCGGACGATTTCAGGGATTGTGTCCGGTCTGACCGGTGGCGGAACCTTCGCCGTGACCGACGGTGAACTCAGAGGCGTCAATCCGCAGGCCTTTCCGCTGGTGATCAGGGCGGTCGACGCGGGGCTGGATCTGCATGACGACAAGATCCGCGAGGTTTTCCTGAACCACATGGCGGCCGGAAGCCTCGGCTTCAAGCGGATCGAAGGCACAGTCACCCTGATCGGCGGGCGGTTGAGCGCACGCAATGTGGTGGTCGATTCCAGCCGCGCGGATATTTTCGGCTCTTCGGAGGTCAATCTGAACGACTGGACCCTGAATGGAGACTTCTCCGTGAAGGTGGATCCGGGCGAGAACGCCGTCACCGGAGCAGAGCCGCAGGTCGGTATGGTTTTCAGTGGTCCGGTTGAAGCTCCGGTGCGGACGGTGGACATCTCTCCCTTCACCGCTTTCCTGACCCTGCGTGCCTTCGAGCAGGAGGTGCAGAGGGTCGAAAAACTGCAGGCGGAAATCCTGGAACGTGACCGGCTGCTACGCGAAATGAAGCGGATCAAGCACGAGCGGGTGCGGCGCAAGCGGGAAGCGGAAGAAGCGGCTGCGCGGGCTGCAGAAGAAGCGGCACGTGCGGCAGAAGCTGCAGCAGATGCTGCGGCTACCGGTGCTGACGCAGGCACGGGCACTCCAGATTCGAACCGAAATGTAAACGGAACCGGTAATGCGGCTCCGGCAACGGGAGGCGAAACCAGCCTGCCGGAAGATCAAAGCCGGAATAACGTTACGGTTGCTCCCGGAGAAAAGCCGCGCCGTGAAGCCGGCACCGATCCGGCGGACTTCGCCAATCGTATCCGTTCCGTCATCGGCGCCCAGGGCAACGGGCTCGGCGGCCCCATGAACCTTCAGCCTGGAGGCCTTGCGGCTCCGGACGAGGGGGAGGCGACCGGGACACTGCCGCCTCTCGAGCCACCGCAGGTGATCGACGATCTGATCGCCCGGGAAATCGGTATCCCGGCGTCCGAACTGAACAGGCCACCGGATCCGCTGATCAACGGCGGAGCGAACTAGAATTAAGTCTCTGGAGAGCCCGCGAGCACTGCCTTGAGTGCCCAGACGCGCACGGAGGACGACAGGGCGTCTTCCGGATCGCGGTTGTCATCGATTTCGGCAATGAGGGCGGCAAGCGCCATTTTTCGGGCTCTGGCCGCTTCGTCCACCACGTCCCAGAATTCCGGCTCCAGCGCCAGGCTGGTACGGTGGCCGTGCAGGGATATGGATCTTTTGACCAGCGGCATGCCGGATGGCCCTAGTCGGCGGACGGGGAAGGGGCGTCGTCGGACGTTGTAAGCCGATGACCGTCCACGGTCTTTTCCAGGATGGCTCTTTCGTGCTTCGATGCCTGCTTTTCCGCCTTTGTCCGGCCGAATTTCACGCGGTTATCCTCCGCCCGGGCCTCTCGGTCGGAGCGGGCCTTGCGTTTCCTTGCCTGGCGCAGATTGACGATCTCGGCGCTCATCAGCTTGCCCGTCTGAGATCAGGGTTTTTTCCGGAAGGCATCGAGAGAGACGACCTGACCGCTGGCGTCGCCCTTGTCCGCGTCGGAGGCTTTCGCCTTGTCGGCGGATTCGGAAGACGCGGTTTCAGCCAGAGGCTTCTCGTCGTTGCCGGCAGCTTCTTCCGCCTCGGCCTGTTCGGCCCTGGCGAGTTCCTCAACCGCTTCCAGAAGTTCCTCGGGCAGTTCTTCCGCCGTCTTGCCGGGATCGAATTCAAGGGCAAACTGGACAGACGGGTCGAAGAAGCCCTTGATGGCGGAATAGGGCACCAGGAGCTTTTCGGCGACACCGCCGAAGGACAGACCGACCTCGAAGGCATGTTCGCCGATCGCAAGATCCCAGAACTGATGCTGGAGGACGATGGTCATCTCCTGCGGATAGCGCTCTTTCAGGCGCTGGGAGATCCGCACGCCCGGTGCGCGCGTATCGAAGGCGATATAGAAGTGATGCTCGCCCGGAAGACCTGTGCGCCCCACCTCGGCAAGAATTTTCTTCACCGCGCCGCGCAGCGCGTCCTGGATGAGGATGTCGTATCTGAGTAGGTCTTCGGACATCTTGTCTTCGTTGGCTTCCGAGTCGTCACTTGTTTGAGCTTCATGCAATTTGACGGTTGGAGCGCGAAAAGAAAAGGCCCCAATTCGTCGCCTCACGGGGTTTTTTGTCGTTTGGTTGGGAGAAAGTGGAGGCTTCTGTTGCCAGGTGCCTCCGAACCCCGCCTGATGGTGCTACCCGTCAGGGCTTTAGTGGACTACCGGTACTGCGTTACGCAGCAACAGCCATGTCCGAAGCATAGTTGTCATTTGCAACTATTAGGATGGCCCGATGTCGGTGGTACCATGCCGAGCAAAAGCACAGTCTTTACGCCCTCGTCGATCCTATTTCGCCCCCGCCGAAACACACCGCAGAATGCGTTCGTTTTCCGGTGTGCTTGGGTGGAGGCGCCGGGTACCGCCCCCGGGTCCGATAGGTTTATTGCACTGACCATTTATTGCCGTAGCCGGCGAACCGGCACGCCAGATATAAGGTCTTGTGTCGGCAAATAAAAGGGGCTGTGCATCGACCTGCAAAATTTCTGTCTGGATGCGCCAAGCTTGAAGAGTGGGGATATGACCGGCGGAAAGCTCGCGAATCTGGCACTTTGTGGGTATCTGGAAAGCAGGCAAATACGGGCGAAAGCCGAAGCACCACGGGAACAGCGATTTGCAGCAATATCTCGACCTCATGCAGCTCATCCTCGACAAGGGCGTCGATCGAGGCGACCGGACGGGAACCGGCACCCGGTCGGTCTTCGGTCATCAGATGCGCTTCGACCTGTCGCAAGGTTTCCCGCTTGTCACGACCAAGAAGCTGCACCTGAAGTCGATCATTTATGAGCTGCTGTGGTTCCTCGCCGGGGACACCAACGTGCGCTACCTGCAGGAACACGGGGTGAAGATCTGGGACGACTGGGCCGACGAAAAAGGCGAGTTAGGGCCGGTCTACGGCTATCAGTGGCGTTCCTGGCCGGCACCGGACGGGCGCTCCATCGACCAGATTTCAAATCTCTTGAAGATGATCCGCGAGACGCCGAATTCCCGCCGCTTGATCGTATCCGCCTGGAACCCGGCACTGGTCGACGACATGGCCCTGCCGCCGTGCCATTCCCTGTTCCAGTTCTACGTGGCGGAGGGGAAGCTCTCCTGTCAGCTCTACCAGCGCTCGGCGGATGTTTTCCTCGGCGTGCCGTTCAACATCGCCTCCTATGCGCTCCTGACCATGATGATCGCGCAGGTGACGGGCCTGAAACCGGGCGATTTCGTCCATACCTTCGGCGATGCGCATCTTTATCACAACCACTTCGACCAGGCCCGGGAACAGCTGACCCGAACGCCAAGATCGCTGCCGACCATGACGATCAATCCGGACGTTACCGATCTCTTCGCTTTCAAATACGAGGATTTCGCCCTCTCGGACTACGATCCGCATCCGCATATCTCTGCGCCGATTGCGGTGTGAGGAAACACAAGGTTTGAGCCGTTCTTGTCGCTAGTACCAATTTTTGGTACATTGCTGTACATTGGAGTTTGTCATGGCTAGAAACACCTCGCTTTCCCTCGGCGACCACTTTGCCGGATTTGTCGACAGTCGTGTGAAGACCGGCCGCTATGCCAGTGTGAACGATGTGGTCCACGCAGGGCTGCGGCTGCTTGAGGAACAGGAAGCCAAGGGCGATGCGCTCTGGGCCGCTCTGGAGGCGGGCGAGGCGTCGGGCGAACCGAAAGACTTCGATTTCGACGATTTTATCGAAAGGAAAATCGAAGTCTGAGCGATTCGCCTGCAGCAATTTGAACGGTCGGTTTCTCCGATCTCTACTTCTTCTCTTTCGCCGGCATCTGGCCCACGTAATCCATTGCCAGTCCGATCCAGTGCTCCAGATCCTCGTCGCTCGCCAAACCGTCTGGGCCGACGCGCAGAAAGCCGGGCATTTTGCGTTCCGACATGTGGACAGGCGCGACATGGGGCGATTTCAGGATGTCCGCTTCACGGGCCGGATCGATCCGGATCATCAGGCCTTTCTTGCCGGCGCCGCAGAGCAGGTTGCCGTTCAGCATGAAGCCGATGCTGCCGAACATCGGCCGGTGGGTGACGTTCTCGTCCGGGAGGACGGATCGGACCCGTTCCGCCAGCAATTGCTTGTCCATCTCGTTCATTCGGGATGCTTCCTCTATAATGCGGCCCATCCTTCAACACCTTATTATATGGGAATGCGCTCCCGAATTGATCACAACCTCGCGCGTGCCTATGAGTGGATGGCGAAACACGGGAGAAGACATGCCCCAAATCGTTCTGATCGCGGCAGTGGCCCGCAACGGCGCAATCGGTCTGGACAATGACATGCCCTGGCGGCTGCCGTCGGACCTGAAGCACTTCAAGGCCATGACCCTCGGCAAGCCGGTCGTCATGGGGCGCAAGACGTTCGAGTCGCTCGGACGGCCTTTGCCCGGCCGGCCGAATATCGTGATTTCCCGGAACGGCTTCCGTGCCGACGGTGCGGACGTGGTGGCTTCCCTGGAGGAGGCTCTGGAGCGGGCGTTCGCGCTTGCCGCCGATCTCGCCGTCGATGATATTATCGTCATGGGTGGTGGGCAGATCTACCATCAGGCCATGGACCGGGCCGACCGGCTGGAAATCACCGAGGTGCAGGCGGATCCGGAAGCCGACACTCATTTTCCCGACATCGATCCGGCGATCTGGCGGGAGACGGCGCGGATCAAGGGGGAACGGAGTGACCGGGATTCCGCCGATTTCGAATTTGTCACCTATCGCCGGGCGCAATCCGTCTGATATGGCTTGAACGAGACTGTTGAGAGGCCGTATCAGGCGGCTTGAGTGACTTGGAACCTGCCGCCCGGCAGGTTCAGGAAGATGGAAGAGGCACCCATGTCCTTCAAAACCGTGCTGGCCGTTGTGGATTACAGATCCGATCTGCCGGAAAGCCTGCAAAGCTCCATTCGGATCGCAAGGTGGTTCGACGCCCATCTGGCCGTGCTTCTGGTCGGCGAGGTGGAGTCCCTGCCGTTCTACGGTTACGGCAGTGTCGGCTACACGGAAATCTGGGTGAAGGAGAGCGAGGAGCGGGCGGCGGCCCTGAAACAGGCGGCCGAAGATGTGGACGCCCTGCTTGCCCGCGAAGGCCTGTCCTTCGAGGTTCGCGCCCATCAGACGATCGTCGCGCGGGAGGACAACCTGGTCGCCCGCCATGCAATCTATGCCGACCTGACGATCATGCAGAGGACGGAAGAAGACGATCTGAGCACCGTCGAACGCCAGGTGATTGATGGCGCCCTGTTCGATTCCGGCAGGCCGCTGTTATTCTTGCCCGCCGGCAAGGCGCCGGAAAGCATCGGCACGAATGTGATGATCGCCTGGAATTCCCGTTCCCAGGCAGCCGAAGCCGTCTCCGATGCATTGCCTCTTCTGAAGGCAGCGGACAAGGTGAGCCTGATCGTCATCGACCCGGTGACGGGGCCGGACGATCACGGCGAGGTGCCCGGCGCCGACATGGCGGTGGTTCTGGCACGCCACGGAGTGGAGGTCGAGGTCCGCTCGGTTGCTTCCGGTGACCGGCCGGTTTCGCGGGTTCTTCAGGACGAGGCGGGCGCCCTTGGTGCCGATCTGGTCGTCATGGGCGCTTATGGCCACATGCGCATCCGGCAGAACATCATCGGCGGGACCACCCGGGATATGCTGGAAACGGCCAAAGTTCCGCTTCTCCTGGCGCACTGAAGGCTGGCGATGTCGGTTTCAGCGGCGGGCGGTTCCCCGCACATCACCGGAAAATGGTCCGGCTTTGACGCGCTCAGCGGACGGGAGGTGCATGACCTTCTGAAACTGCGCCAGGATGTGTTCGTGGTCGAGCAGGCGTGCGCCTTCGGCGAGATCGACGGCAAGGACCCTGTTGCCCTGCATTATTTTCTGCTTTCCCCGTCCGGAGAGATTGCCGGTGCGCTGCGTCTGTTTGCCGGTAGCGGCGCGGACCGGCCGTCACGTATCGGCCGGGTGGTGATCGCGCCTCAGTATCGCGGGCTGAAACTCGGTCAGAGGCTTATGCGCGACGGCATCGAAAAGGCGCACGCGCTGGCGCCGGAGGCTCCGATCCATCTGTCGGCACAGGCCCATCTGGAACGGTTTTACGGCGAATTCGGTTTTAGCACCGTTTCCGAGGTCTATCTGGAAGACGATATCCCCCATGTCGACATGGTTCTCTGCGTATAGGACCAAAATTCCTGTCGAGCGACCGGTCTTGCGCCGTCAAACCATCCTTAATTGTTGCCTTGCGCTCTAATAGCGCACCGATAAGCCGAAACGGCCCTTGAAAGCCTTGAAAACGGCCACCAAGTGGCAATTACGGAAAAAAGGGGAGGTCGGCCGGCGTGAAACATGCCTATGCGTTGAAAGCGCTCGGTAACCTCCCTATAACCTGCGGTGAGTGAAAACAGGCCGAATGTAGTCCCGGGACGCCTTCGAAAAAGGAAGGTGCAAAAGCCCGGGAGCTGGGAAAAAGGAAGTCTTGATGCCTTGGAGCAATCAGTCAGGCGGTGGTGGCGGTCCCTGGAAGGGCGGCGGCAATAACGGCGGCCCTTGGGGCGGCGGCGGCGGAAACAACGGCGGCCCATGGGGCGGCGGTCCGAACCGTGGCGGAGGCGGCCAACCGCCCGATCTTGAAGAACTCCTGAAACGAACCCAGGACCGGATGAAGAACGTCCTGCCCGGTGGCGGCGGCGGTTTCGGTGCTCTGGGAATTGCGATCGTTGTCGGTCTGGCCGTTGTCGGCTGGCTTGCAACCGGCATTTACATCGTCGACGAAGGTAAGGGTGAGGTCGGTGTCGAACTCGTGCTCGGCAAGGTGACCGACCAGACCGGAGCCGGTTTCAACTACAACTGGCCCTATCCGATCGGTGAGGTTTACAAGCCGCAGGTCGAGCTGCAGCGCGAAATGACCGTGGGCGTCCAGGAAAGCGTTCGCGGTACGTCGATCACGTCCCGAGAAGTTCCTGAGGAAAGCCTGATGCTGACCGGTGACGAGAACATCGTCGATGTTGGCTTCAAGGTGCAGTGGCGTATCAAGAACACCCGCGAAGGCATCGACAACTACCTGTTCAACATCCAGAACCCGGAAGGCACCGTGAAGGCGGTTGCCGAAAGCTCCATGCGCGAAGTGGTGGGCCGGTCCAAGATCGACGCGATTCTGACCGAAAGCCGTGTCGAGACCGAGCGTGCGGTCGACGAACTGATGCAGAAAACGCTCGACGACTACAAGGCGGGTATCGAGATCACCGAAGTGCAGATGCAGAAGGTGGACCCGCCGGCGCAGGTGATCGACGCTTTCCGCGACGTTCAGGCTGCCCGTGCCGACCAGGAGCGGATCCAGAACGAAGCGCAAGCCTATGCGAACAAGGTTGTTCCGGAAGCTCGCGGTGAAGCGGCCCGTGTCACTGAAAAAGCCAACGGCTATCGCGAACAGGCCATCGCCGAGGCGACCGGTCAGTCCCAGCGCTTCGAGAAGATCTACGAGCAGTACAAGAAGGCGCCTGGCGTGACCCGGGAGCGTCTGTATCTGGAGACGCTTGAAAAGGTTCTCGGCACCAACTCCAAGATCATTATCGACAACAAGGCTTCAGGTCAGGGCGTCCTGCCATATCTGCCGCTCAACCAGCTGTCTTCGGGCGGCACGAAGCAGACCGGCCAGACGGGAGGGAACCAATAATGCGTAGCGGACTCCTTGGAATACTGGTCGCCGTCGTAGCGTTTCTTGCCTACATGTCGGTCTTTGTCGTCAATCCGGCGCAGCAGGCGTTGGTTCTGCAGCTCGGCCGTGTCGAGAAGGTGGTGCAGGAGCCTGGCGTTCAGTTCAAATACCCGTTCATTCAGAACGTGATCTATCTGGACAAGCGTATCCTCGATCTGAACATGCCGCCGCAGGAAGTAATCGCTTCGGACAAGAAGCGTCTCGTGGTGGATGCCTTCGCACGCTACCGGATTTCCAATCCGGTTCTGTTCTACCAGCGTGTGAACAACATCAACCAGGCAAACCGCCGGCTTTCGACCTTCCTTCAGTCGTCCCTGCGGTCTGAGCTGGGTAAGGCCTCCTTCATTGCCGTCGTCCGCGACGATCGTGACGGGCTGATGGAGAACATCCGCAAGAATGTCAGCGCGAGTGCTGCGGATCTTGGGATCGAGGTGGTCGATGTGAAGATCCGCCGTGCGGACCTTCCCGAGGCCAACTCCCAGGCCATCTTCCGGCGGATGCAGACCGAACGCCAGCGTGAAGCCTCAGAACTCCGTGCACAGGGTGAGGAACAGGCCCGCCGCATTCGCTCCCGCGCCGATCGCGAGGTGACGGTTGTGGTTGCGGAAGCAAAGCGTGACGCGGACATCACTCGTGGTGAAGGCGATGCGGAACGCAACCGCATCTTCGCGGAAGCCTACAGCAAGGATCCGGACTTCTTCGCCTTCTACCGGTCCATGCAGGCCTATGAGGCCGGACTGCGCGAAGGGGATACCAGCCTGGTGCTCTCGCCGGATTCCAACTTCTTCCGTTATTTCAATGATCCGACGGGAAAAGGTGGCAAGGGAAACACGGCTGACGCCGGACAATGACCGACTTCCTGACCGCCATGGGGCTGGTGCTTGCCCTTGAGGGCACGCTCTATGCCCTGGCTCCGGGCGGAATGAAGAACGTGATGCGTGCCGCACTGAACATGTCCGACCAGAGCCTGCGGATTGCAGGTCTCGTCGGACTGGCGCTCGGCGTTCTGCTCGTCTGGTTTATCCGCGGGTAACACAATTTTGCAGGGCGGGGGATCTTCTGTTCTCCCGCCCGTTCCATTCTCGTATATGTTTGTATCTTCAAGCCGGTCTGTGACCGGCCACCGATCCGGAACGGATGGAGGAGAAGCCCAAATGGCTCCTGGTTTCTACCAACGCAGTCTCAAAACGATGAAATCGCTGGCCGCAAGTGCTGCACTTGGCGGTCTGATCGCCCTGCAGCCTCTGGCTGCCGTGCAGGCTCAGGGGCCCGCCTCCGTCGCGGATCTGGCCGAGGGCCTTGCAGACGCAGTCGTCAATATTTCCACGTCCCAGACGGTGAAGGGACAGCGGTCCGTTCCGCTGCCCAAGGTCCCGGAAGGGTCGCCTTTCCAGGAGTTCTTCGAGGAATTCTTCAACCGCCAGAATCGCGAAGAGGACCGGCCGCGCAAGGTGCAGTCGCTCGGCTCCGGCTTCGTGATCGACGGCAAGGAAGGCATCATCGTCACGAACAACCACGTCATCGAAGGCGCGGACGAAATCACCGCGAACTTCAATGACGGCACCAAGCTGAAGGCCGAACTCATCGGCACGGACGAAAAAACCGATCTTGCCGTCCTCAAGGTTACTCCGGAAAAGCCGTTGACGGATGTCAACCTGGGCGATTCGGACAAGATCCGCGTCGGCGACTGGGTGATGGCCATCGGCAATCCGTTCGGCCTCGGCGGAACGGTGACGGTGGGGATCGTCTCGGCCCGCAACCGGGACATCAACTCCGGGCCCTACGACAACTTCATCCAGACCGATGCGTCGATCAACCGGGGCAACTCGGGAGGTCCGCTGTTCAACATGGACGGTGAAGTGATCGGCATCAACACGGCGATCATCTCGCCGTCGGGCGGCTCGATCGGCATCGGCTTCGCCATTCCGGCAAAAACGGCAAAGCGGGTGATCGCCCAGCTCCGCGAATTCGGCGAAACCCGTCGCGGCTGGCTCGGAGTCCGGATCCAGGAAGTGACCGACGAGATCGCCGAGAGCCTGAACATGGCCGAGGCCATGGGCGCTCTGGTCGCCGGGGTGACGGAAGGCGGTCCGGCCGAAAAGGCGGAGATCGAGCCGGGCGACGTGATCCTGGAATTCGACGGCAATCCGGTCGAACACATGCGCGAACTGCCGCGTATGGTTGCTGAGACTCCGATCGGCAAGTCCGTGGATGTGGTGGTTCTGCGCCGCGGCGAGAAGGTGACGCTCCAGGTGGACCTGGGCCGGCTCGAGGAAGCCTCCGCGGAGGAAGACAAGACCGGCGATCAGGACACGGACAAGCCCGCCGACAAGCCGGCCGAAACGGAAGTGCTCGGCATGATCCTTTCCGAACTGGATGATGCCGGACGGGAAGAGTTCAAGATCGAGAAGGACGTCGAAGGGGTTCTGGTCAAGCAGGTTGCGCCGGGCAGTTCTGCTGAAGAAAAGCGTGTCCAGGCGGGTGATGTGATCAAGGAAGTCGCACAGGAACCGGTCTCAACGCCGGGCGATGTCATCGACCAGGTCAAGAAGCTGAAGGAAGACGGGCGCCGCTCCGCGCTATTGCTCCTGTCCAACCCGAACGGCGAACTGCGCTTCGTTCCGGTGCGGATCGACGACTGATACAGAGCAGTCAGAAATTGAAAAGGGCGCCTTTGGGCGCCCTTTTTGTTTGAGCCATCGCCAATTAGGTCAGGACAGGACGAAGTCGCTCGCCGCGTAGCCCTGCAGATAGAGGAGCGCGGTCAGGTCGCCGTGATCGACGCGCATGTCGGCGGCAGCACCGACGGCGGGCTTGGCGCGGTAGGCAATGCCGATGCCTGCGCGCTCGATCATCGCCAGATCGTTCGCTCCGTCGCCCACGGCCATCGTTTCGGAAAAGGCGAGGTTCTTTTCCGCCACCAGCTCTTCCAGACGCCTGCGTTTGGCATCCTTGCCGAGAATCGGTTCCTGAACGATGCCGGCCAGGGTTCCGTCATCCTCGATCAGTACATTGGCCTGGTTCTCGTCGAAGCCGATCATGGCGGCGACGGCTCCGGTAAAGTGGGTGAAGCCGCCGGAGACGAGCGCACAGTAGGCGCCATTGGCCTTCATGGTCTGCACGAGTGTCCGGCCGCCGGGCATGAGCTGGATGCGCGTGTTGAGAACGGTTGTCGATCGCGGAGATCGCCAGTCCCTTCAGGAGGGGCCACCCGCTCGCGCAGGGCCGGTTCGAATTCGATCTCGCCGCGCATGGCCCGTTCGGTGATGGCGGCGATGTGGTCCTTGAGCCCGAGTTCTGCCGCCAGCTCGTCAATGCATTCCTGGCGGATCATGGTCGAATCCATGTCGGCGATCAGCAGACGCTTGCGCCGGCCGTCGATGGGCTGCACAAAGACGTCGATCGGCGCGCCCGCGAGGGTTTCGCGGACAGCGGCCTCGGATTGCTTTTCGTCCGTCGTGTCGAAGACGACTTCGCCGGCAACGCCTGGATTGAGCATGACCGGGGCGGACGATGCGCCGAGGGCCCTTGCGACGCGCGCCAGGGGTGTCGTCGTCGACGGCAGGGTTGTTCGGATTGGAAACGAGAGTGGCAACAAAGGACATGAGCGCGACCTTGGACGACGGGCAGGGGACGGAGGCAATCCGGATATGATGCTGTCCTGATAGCCGGACCGACGGCCAGCGGCAAGTCGGCATTGGCGCTCGCGCTCGCGGATGCCCTGGATGGCGTGATCGTGAACGCGGATTCCATGCAGCTCTACCGGGAACTCTCGATCGTGACCGCGCGGCCGCCGACGGAAGATCTGGCGCGTGCGCCTCACCGTCTTTACGGCGTCCTGCCGGCCGCTGATCCCTTTTCGACCGGCGACTGGCTGCGGCTGGTGGAGCGGGAGCTTCAGGAGATCAGGGCGCTTGGCAGGTTGCCGATCTTCGTGGGCGGCACCGGCCTCTATTTCAAGGCGCTCACGGAAGGGTTCGCGGAGCTTCCCGACATCGATCCCGAGGTGAGGACCCGATGCCGGACCCTTGCGGACGAGGGCGGTCTTGAGGCCGTCCGTCACGCCTTGCTGGAGCTGGACCCGGAGGCGGCGGGCGAGTTGATAGACCTTCAAAGGCTCACTCGTGCCCTGGAGGTCGTCGTGTCCACTGGCAGGAGGCTGGCCGACTGGCAAAGGGAAGCCCACGGCGAACCGCTTCTCCCTGCCGACAGATGCCTGCGGCTGGTTCTGGCACCGCCGCGCGCCTGGCTGCATGAGCGGATTGCGCTGCGGGCGCAGCAGATGCTGGGACTGCGGCGGCATCGAGGAGGTCAGGGGGCCTCCTGCAGCTGGACCTGCCGAAAAGCCTGCCGGCGATGCGTGCCATCGGTGTGAAGGAGATTGCGGCGTTTCTGGCGGGTGAGATCGACCGACAAGAGGCGGAACGGCGTCTGACCGTGGCGACGCGGCAATATGCGAAGCGCCAGGAAACCTGGTTCCGCAACCAGATGGCGGACTGGGAACGTCTGGACCCGTCCGCGGAGCGGGCGGACGAGATGGCGCAGAGAATCTCGGAAAGGCTGGTCCGGTGATCCGGGGGATGCCTGCCGAGGTGGCAGATATCGCCCGCCAGCTCAGCGCAAGCGTTCTCGCCGGGGAAGGAGAGGCGGACAGGTTGCCTGTGGGTCCTGGAACCTATGGTCTGCTGTTGCGGCTCGCGGAGCCGGTCACCCTTGGGCTTGCCCGGTTGGGGAACCCGGTGCTCGCGCCCGGGCTTTATCTTTATTGCGGCAGCGCCAATGGCCCGGGCGGGGTTCGGGCCCGGCTCGGGCGCCATCTGCGCCGGGACAAGGCCGTGCGCTGGCATATCGACTACCTGAGCGGCGTGGCAGCGGAAATCGCGGGGCTCGTCGTGCCGGAGGCAACCGAGTGCGATCTCCGGCAGAAGGCATCGGCGGTATTGAAAGCGGGGGGCGCCGGTTCCGGGATTCGGGTCTTCGGATTGCAGGGTCTGTCCGGCCCATCTCCTGCTGCTGGCGCCGTAACCCGTATTCAAAATCTAGATAGTAACGGTGCACGCGTGAGTGGTTCGCGCCTTCAGTTGCCTAAAAGTCTTTAGATGTTGCCCAATTCTTTTTGCGCCGGCTAAGGATCTGATTTCAAGTATTAACCAGATCTTTGCTAATAAATAACGCAGCGGCATATAAAGCCGATTGTGCGGTGCACTGTGGAAAGACTCTTTATAAATTTATGTATAAGAGGGAGAGGCCGAATTTTTGTCTGGATTGTGAAAATTTTGCCTTTGTAACGGCACATTTTTTCGACTAGCTAGGGCCAGGTTGTCGCGTGAGGGGGTGACTACTTCTCGATGATACTGACGTGCACAGGGAGGCCACAGTGCAGGAAGTCGTTCTGAAGTGCGGGGCTGTCCGTCTCGTACCTTTTTTCCCGTTCAGATTTGGTTCTCGTACAGGAACTTCACCGCAATGCCGGTGTGG
>NZ_CAXXSJ010000041.1:0-106645 GCF_963675095.2 uncultured Roseibium sp.
AGGGCGACATCGACTGCATGGTCGGCCGCCTGCCCTCGCTGGAACACATGGCCGGCGTCAGTTTCGAGCACCTCTACTCAGAAGCTCTGGTCTTTGTCGCCAGAAGAGGACATCCGCTTGCCGATGTTCCCAATCTCACGCTCAACGACATCGACCGGGAACTGGTGATCGTGCCCCAGCCGAACACGATCATCCGGCGGGAACTCAGCAAGTTCACCATCGGCCGGGGCATGGCCGAGTTCTCCAACAAGATCGAGACGGTCTCCTTCGAATTCACCCGGGCCTTCCTCGCCGCCCAGGATGCCGTCGCCTGCATGCCGCTGGGAGCTGTCCGCCAGGAGCTTGCCACCGGCCAGTTCGTCATCCTCGACATTCACGGCGAGGAACTGATCGGCTCCGTTGGCCTGTCCTACATGACCGGGCGAGACCTCTCGCCCGCCGCCGCCCAACTGGTCGAGATCCTGCGCGAGGAAGCCCGCGCCTACGTCTGAGCTTGAGATCAAGGCATAACATATTTGTTATATTACTGACGAGAACTCTATTATCGTGCGCGATCATCAGCGGATAGGTTGATCCGAAAGGCTCACAGAAGCCTGCGGGAGGACAAGCGGTATAACAGGCCCATCCGGCACACTCGTGTCCGGATTGTTTTGTTCCGGCTGACTTTCTTCCCTTTTCAGACTGTGGCATCGCCGCCGGTGCATGCTTTGAAACCAGGAGAGGTCATGCGGAAGACCAAGAACATTTTGTTCATCATGTTCGACCAGTTGCGCTGGGATTATCTGAGTTGTTATGGTCACCCCCATCTGAAGACACCGAATATCGACCGGCTGGCGCAAAAGGGTGTGCGGTTCGACCGGGCCTATATCCAGTCGCCGCTGTGCGGCCCGTCGCGCATGTCCACCTATACCGGCCGTTATGTGCACAGCCATGGCGCATCCTGGAACATGGTGCCGCTGAAGGTCGGTGAACGGACCATGGGCGACTATCTGCGCGACAACGGCATGGGCTGCTGGCTGGTCGGCAAGACCCACATGGCAGCAGATGCCGAAGGCATGCGCCGTCTCGGCCTGGAACCCGACAGCGCCATCGGCGCCCGCGTCGCCGAATGCGGTTTCGACATCTACGAGCGCGATGACGGCATGCGTCCGGAAGGCCCGGACGGTCTTTACGACCCGGGCGGTGCGCTCAAATACAACGAATATCTCCGCTCCAAAGGCTATGACAGTGACAATCCCTGGCACGACTATGCCAATTCCGGGATCGACGACGACGGTAATGTCCTGTCGGGATGGTTCCTGAAGAATTCCGACGAACCGGCCAACATCGCCGAACAGGACAGCGAAACGCCCTACCTGACCCGGCGCGCCATGGAATTCATCGAAGAAAAGGGCGATCAGCCCTGGTGCTGCCACCTGTCCTATATCAAGCCGCACTGGCCCTATATCGTGCCGGCGCCTTATCACGACATGTACGGGCCGGAAGACTTCCTTCCCGCCGTCCGGAGCCAGGAGGAATTCGACAACGCCCATCCGGTGTTCAAGGGCTTCATGATGGCGCCGGTCGGACGGGCGTTCTCGCGCGACGACATTCGAGACAAGGTGCTGAAGGCCTATATGGGCCTGATCAAGCAGTGCGACGATCAGATGGGCGTTCTGTTCGACTGGCTGGAGAGAACCGGGCGGATGGACGACACCATGATCGTGGTGACCTCCGATCACGGCGACTTCCTCGGCGATCACTGGCTCGGCGAAAAGACCTTCTTCCAGGACGCTTCCACGAAGGTGCCGCTGATCATATACGATCCGTCCACCGAGGCCGACGTCACCCGCGGAACCGTGTGCGATGACCTGGTCGAATGCATCGACCTGCTGCCGACCTTTCTTGAGGCCGCGGGCGGCGACGTCGCCGCCGTCGATCACATCCTGGAAGGCAAGTCGCTGATACCGGTCCTGCATGGCACGCAGGAGGGGCCGCTCCGGGACCATGTCATCTGTGAATACGATTATTCCGCAAGCCCGCTCGCCGGCAAGCTCGGCCTCGACCCGGCGGAAGCGCGCATGTTCATGATTGCGAATGAGAACTGGAAGCTGATCCATTTCGACGGTGGTTTCCGGCCCATGCTGTTCGACCTGAAGAACGATCCCGGCGAACTGGTCGACCTTGGAGAGAGCGAACAACTCCAGCCGGTGATCGACGAGCTTTACGAAAAGCTGTTTGCCTGGGCGCGGCGGCCGTCCCAGCGCACCACCATGTCCAGAAGCGAGTTCATCGGCGCCCGCGGCAAGGGCTCCGCGAAGGGCGTTCTCATCGGCATCGTCGACGAAGGAGACGTCCCGCCGCCCATATCCGCCAATTACGTGGGGCGGAAAGCGGAAGACCGCAGGGAGCGACACGAACAAGCCGGCGAATAAACGCCGGCAGAACGAAGAAAACGACTACAGTTCATCATTGGGAGGAAAACATGATGACATTGAAGAGACGGACATTCGGCGCATTGTCCTGCGCCGCCATGATCGCGTTCGGTTCCGGATCGGCCTTTGCCCAGGCGAACCTGACGGCCGAAACCTCGAGCCCGGGGAATTCGCCGCATCTGTCGGTCTTGCATCTGGCCGACATCCTCGGACGTGACGGCATCGCCAACCTGCAGGTTCAGGAAGGCCAGACGCTTACCAACTCGGTCCAGAACGTGGCTGAAGGCAAGACCGACATCGCAGCCATGCCGATCGTGCTCCATTTCCTGCTTGAAAAAGGCCGAGGCCCGTACTCGAAGCAGGGCGAAAACGGTGCCAAGCTCGCCGCCAATCTTCGCGCACTCTATCCCTATAACGCCGGCGCCTACGGCCTGTTCGCCCATTCCAGTTCGAATATCGACGAATGGTCCGATCTGAAGAACAAGACCGTGTTCAACGGCCCGCCGCGCGGCGCAGCACTTGTCAACGCCCGCCAGGCGATCCAGATGGCCGCCGGCTACAAGGACGGCGAGGACTACAAGGGAATGCAGGCCAACTGGGGACAGCTCGCCAACATCCTGGTTGACGGATCGGCGGACGCCTTCGTCGTGCCGCTGACCTTCCCGTCGGAACGCGTCACCGTTGCCCTGTCCGCTGGCAACTTGAACATCGTATCCACGCCGAAAGAGATTTTTGAAGGCGAAGCCTTCCAGAGACTACTCAAGGCGCCCGGAAACGTGCCGATCGTCGTGAAGTGGGAGAACATGGGCTACGGTGACGATCAGGGCGTGACCCTGATTTCGGAGGACGGCACCTTCCGCGGCATGGGCACCGCCTTTGCCGATGTCGTCAACAAGGACATGAGCAACGAGATGGCCAAGGCGATCACCGCATCGTACATCAAGTCGATGGAAGAGCTGAAGGTCAAGGCGCCCTATGCCAGGAACATCAATGTCGGCGTCCTGGACGAGAGGGACTCCGGTTTCTGTGGTGCTCTGTCGCTGAAGTACCATCCCGGAGCCGTGGAGGCCTGGGAAGAAGCCGGGTACACGATTCCCGACTGCGCGAAATAACCACGACGATATACGGCGGCGGGGGCTGCCCCCGCCTGTTTCACAATTGACTTTCACGGGTGAGGGCCGCCGGATAACTGGTGGCCCCACCCGGTACGCGTCGCGTCTTCAAACGCAGACGGATGGCGGCAGGGCCCGGACATGAACGCTGAAACGGAACAATCGCAACCAAAGTTTGGCAGACCGGACCGGTGGGCGGCCATCCTCGGCCTCGTGCTGGTGGTCATCGGCCTGTTGAACACGATCCCGTCCATTCCCGGGCTGGATGCGTTCTTTCAGAACATGACGGACAATCCGAATTTCGCGATCCGCAAGTACCCTTACGAGTTCCTCTATCCGCTCGCCTTCGTCATCATGATGACGGTGGTCGCGCTGAAGCATTCCTTCTATCGCAGCGCCATCAACCGCAGCCCGCTTTATAAGACCCTGTCTCTGGCGATGGACATCGCCCTGGTGGCCACCGCCATCATCATCGCCCTGTCCTACCTGATCGAAATCGATTCCGTCTGCCTGGTCGACCAGATCACCGGCGAGCGCGCCCGGCTGATCGCCAAAGCATTGCAGGAAGAAAAGGAATTCGCCGAACTCTACGGCTTGCCCGTCCCGACCAGCGTCGATGACCCGGCCTGCATCAACAACCTCGGCATCTGGATCTTTGCGGTCGTCGGCGGCGCGATCACGGTGTTCCTGGCCTATAACGTCCGTGTCTGGGGCTTCCCGCTGGTCGCCGTCGCGATCGCGATTGCCGCCTATACCATGATCACGATCCTGATCTGGTACGTGTTCGGCGCCGACGACATGAACAAGTACCTGATCACCAAACTGGGCGGCGAGCCCAGGCTGCTGATGGACGGCCGGCCCAATGTCGAGGACATCCTGGTCAACAATGCCCAAGGCCTGCTCGGCCGGTTCATGGGCATTCTCCTGAACACCGTCTTTCCCTATATCGTGCTCGGCTCCCTGTTCGGCATTTCCGCCGGCGGCCAGTCCCTGATCAAGATCGCCTTCCTGTGGACTCGGCGACTGCGCGGCGGCCCAGCCCATGCGGCCATCGTCTCGTCCGCCATGTTCGGCACCATCTCCGGCGGACCTGTGGTCAACGTGTTGTCGACCGGCGTCCTGACCATTCCGATGATGCTGAAGCGCGGCTTTTCCAAGATATTCGCCGGCGGCGTCGAGGCAGCCGCCTCCAGCGGCGGGCAGATCATGCCGCCGGTGATGGGGGTCGCGGCCTTCGTGCTTTCGGCAATGACGGTCGTGCCTTACCGCGAGGTGATCATCGCCGCGGTCATCCCCGCGCTTGCCTATTTCGGCTGCCTGTTCCTCTCCGTCGTCTTCCAGGCGCGCAAGCAGGGGATTCAGGCGGTCGGCGAACTGACCGCCGACATGAAGCTGACCCGCGAGGACTGGCTGCACCTGATCATGATCGTGGCGCCGATCCTGCTGATCCTGTTCCTTCTGGTCACACCGAAGGAAGCGATCGGCTGCGGCCCCATCGCCTCGCTGATCGGGATCGAGACCATCGTGGAGAACGGCACCTGCCGGGCAGAACATCTGCCCTGGCTGTTCCTGCTCGTCCAGAATTCGGCAGGCGACGCAGGCTCCGCGGGCTGGTGGGCGACCGCCCTGCTCGCCGTGCTGTTCTTCCTCGACAAGGACATCCGCAAGCAGCCGTCCAAGCTGCTGAAGGCCTTTTCCGACGCCGGTATCCTGATCAGCACGCTCTACCTGATGTTCCTCGCCGTCTCGGTGATCGACTTCTGCCTGAACTTCACCGGCCTGTCCGGTTTCATCGCCCGCGACATGCTCAACGTGCTGCGCAGCTTTGGAACCGAACTCCAGTCCGGCGGCGTCTTCCTGTTCATGGCGCTGGCCGTGACCATGGTGCTCGCAATCCTGCTCGGCATGGGCATGCCCACGGTTCCCGCCTATATCAACGTGGCGCTGCTGATGGGACCGATGATCATCGGCCTGGGGATCGCCACCTTCACCGCGCACATGTTCATCTTCTTCTTCGCCGTGGCGTCGGCGATCACGCCACCAGTGGCAGTGGCGGCCTTCGCCGCCGCGTCGATCACGCGGGCGGATCCCATGGCGACAGGCTTTTCGGCGGTACGCTCCGGCATCGTGATGTTCGTGCTGCCGTTCGTATTCGCCTTTTATCCGGAGCTGCTTCTGATCGATGCCGCCAAGCTCGACCCGGGCGCAACGGCAGGCAGCGCGGACTTCATTGCCGGCTACACATCCGGAATCGATTGGGGCGGCTTGATCTACGTGCTCGCCCGGCTGGCGGTGGCGCTTTACTTCCTCTCAAGCGCCCTGGCCCGCTTCGACGCCCGGAAGATGGGAGGAGCGGAGGTGGTCCTGCGCTTCGGGCTGGCCGTGCTCGTCCTGATGCGCGACCCGATGATCGCGCTGCCGGCCCTGGCCATCGCGGCACTCTATCTCGGCTGGCACTGGATATCGGCACGGTCGCACCAGAGGCTAGAGCATCCTGCGTTCAAGTGAACGCAGACCAGATGCTCTAACGTTTTAAGATCGATCAACTTTTCTGCTTTCATGTATTCCTACATGAAAGCAGGTTGATCTAGCGCTGACCGATCAGGCCTGAGTGTTTTGTGGTCGGGTCAGTTCACTTGCTGCCGACGCCGTGGGAATTGTCGGCCGCCCGCATTTCATGGGGCGTGGCAACGCCATCCCGATTGGCGTCCGCAATGGAAAAGGCATAGCTGTAAAGGCTCAGGAAACGGATCTTCTTTGCCGTTTTCGAACCGGAACTGGCCATGGCCTGGATGAAGGTCTTGAATTCCTGCGGCGTCAGGACCCGGTCCTTGTTCGTATCAGCCTTCATAAAGGCACTGATTTCGGTCTTGGTCGGATTCAGGTCGAGAGCCTTCGCAGAAAGCGGGCTGAAGCCGCCAACGAAAAGGAAGGGTACCAACCAAAGGAAAGTCCGAGCCCACATGTCCTATGCCCTCTTAAGCCGGGTAACTGATCCATCTTATCTAAAGGCGGGTTAGAAACAGACTGTTGTGGCAATTTTCGGGCACGAGTTTCCCGGATTTCCCCACCTAGCCGCAAAGTCAGCCGGAGCGGCCATCGGCCCGGGTTATCCGATCCGTGCCGCTATGCTCTTGGTCTTGCAATAGGACTTGATGCCCTCGATCCCTTTTTCCCGGCCGAAACCGGACTTCTTGTTCCCACCGAAAGGCACCTCGATACCACCGGCAAAATATTCGTTGATGAAGATCTGACCCGCATCGATCTTGCGGGCAAGCTGGTGTGCCTTGGCGAAATCACTTGTGTAGATGCCGGCGACCAGCCCGTACTGGCAATCGTTGGCAAGTGCGAGCGCATGATCCGCATCATCGGCCACCTGTACGGTCAGAACCGGACCGAAGATTTCTTCCTGGACCACTTCATCGGTTTGCCCGGCCTTGTCGATGATGGTCGGCTCATAGAACCAGCCCTTGCCCGTTTCCGGATCCGTGGCCACGGCACCGCCCACGGCAATGTCGGCACCGTTGGCACGGGCGCGATCGACAAAGCCGGCGATCTTCTCAAGATGGGCGGCCGAGTTCACCGGCCCCATATCCGGATTTCGCAGGCCATGCCCCAGTTTCAGTGTCCTGGTCCGCCTGACCAGCTCCTCGACGAACCCGTCATGAATGCCGCGTTCAATCACAAGCCGTGAGCCTGCGGAACAGATCTGGCCGGCATTCTCGAAAATTGCGCCCATCACCCCGTCCAGGGCCTTCTCCCGGTCGCAGTCATCCAGAATGACCACGGGCGATTTTCCGCCCAGTTCCAGAACGACCCGCGTAACCTCGCGCGCAGCCGCGGTCATCACAGCCTGGCCAGTCGTTACCGAGCCGGTGAAGGTGATGTGGTTCACATCCGGGTGGCTCGTCAGTGGGGCGCCGACCTCCGCACCCGTTCCGGTCACCACATTGCACACCCCGTGCGGCAGGCCGGCCTGAACCAGGATCTCCGCCAGCATAAGGGCGGTAAACGGCGTCTGTTCCGCAGGCTTCGCCACGACCGTGCAGCCGGCGGCGAGCGCCGGTGCAAGTCCGCGTGCCGTTGTCGAAATCGGAAAGTTCCATGGAATGATATGGGCCGTCACACCCACCGGCTCATGGATCGAATAGCCCAGATAGTCAGGCGCGAGCGGAAAGCTGTCGCCCTGAAGCTTGTCGCAGGCCCCGGCGTAATACTCGAAGCAGCGCGCCGCCCCGCGCACATCGCCCAACGCCTCGTTGAGCGGCTTGCCGCTGTCAAGGCTTTCGGCGACGGCGAGCCGGTCCAGGTTCTCCAGGATAAGCGCGGACGCCCGCAGCAGGATACGGGCACGCTCGACCGGCGCCGTATCCCGCCACACGCTTTCAAAAGCCCGGCGCGCACTTTCCACCGCCTGATCCACATCCGCCTTCGTCCCGGCGGCAAAGGCGGCGAAGGCTTCGCCCCTACCGGGGTCGAAGCTTTCCATGCTCTGGTTGTGGGACGGACGGCTAAACCCGCCATCAATGAAGTGACCGTCGGGAAGTCCGGCAAGCGTACCGGTCTTGAGAACTTCGGCGGCGAGCTTTTCTGCTGTCGACATGGTCACGCTTCGACCTCGCTGATCTGATAGGCGGACTTCGCCAGCCATTCCGGATGGATCTCCACACCCCAGCCGGGCGCATCGGTGACAGTGACATGGCCGTCGACGACCTCATAGGGATCGGATGCGAAGAGGCCGTATTGCCAGGGATAGTAGTCCCCTTCCTCGATGGAAAATTCGAGATATTTGCCCGGGTTCGGAATGGCCCGCAGCAGGTGCATGGTGAACATCGTCACCAGCGACAGGTTGGCCGCATGCGGCGTGCAGGGAATGCCCGCCTCATGGGCCATCTGCGCCACCTTCATAGTGCGCAGCATGCCGCCGAGATAACACACGTCCGGCTGGATGATATCCACCACATAGCCGTCGATCATCCGTTTCCAGTCAACCAGGGAACAGTCCTGTTCGCCGCCGGTCACGTCGATGTCGAGCGCATCGGTCACCTGCTTGGTCTGGTCGTAATGCCAGTAAGGGCACGGCTCTTCGTAATGGGAGATGCCGTTGGCCTCAAGGAACCGGCCGATCTCGATCGCCTTGGCCGGCGAATAACAAGAATTGGCATCGACCAGGAGCTGGGTCTCGTCCGAAAACGCCTTGCGCATGCCCGGAACGATGGCCTCGGTCCGGCCGGGCCACTCGTCCTGGTCATGGCCGCATTCGGCACCGATGCGGAACTTGAAGGCCGTGAATCCGAATTGGTCCTGATGCCTTTTCAGCCGGGCCACCTCGTCTTCCGGCGTGATGTCCCGCTTCATGGAAGACCCATAGGCCCGAACTTTGCCCGGCGTGCCACCGAGCAGTTCGCACACCGGCTTGCCTTCCAGCTTGCCGCGCAGGTCATAAAGTGCCGTATCCAGCCCGCCCATGGCCCTGCGCAGATAGGATCCGGGGAACTTGTGCTCCTTTTCCGGAATGCTCTCCATCAGGGAGGCGATATCGAAGGCGTCCTGTCCGAGCGCATAGGGCGCGACCTGCCGGTGGATCACCTGCGCCGTGATATCGGCGTAGTAAGGCGCCACCTGTCCCCACCCTTGAGCCCCCGTATCCGTGGTCACACGGACAAAGCAGACGAACGGGTCGGTGAAGGTTTCTATCGAACGAATTTTCATGATCGGTCCACGTTTCTGGCCCGCAAAATTATGCGGCTCGGCAACTCGGGCTTGCAAAACTAGTCAGAATTGGCCCTGTTAGTAGATCCGTTTTGGGGAAACTGTCATACCAATTTGCGAGCCTGCCATGAAACGACATGCCGGTGCTGTTCTCTCGTCGATCCGGATCGATGACGCCTCAGACCGGCGGAAGTCGGTCCAGCTCTATATGGGGCTCAGGGAACTCCTGCTGTCCGGCGGCCTCAGCCCCGGCGACCGGATGCCCGCCACACGAACGCTGGCGCAGGAGCTCGGCGTGTCGCGCACGACGGTGATCGACGCCATCGACCGGCTCGTCTCGGAAGGTCTGCTGGAATCGCGCGTCGGCGCCGGCACCTATGTCAGCGAAGCCCTCGCGGCCCAGCAGAAACTGGCCTCGCTCCCGAGCGGTTCGAAGGGCCAGATCGCCGAGCCCCGCCTCTCCCATGCGGCGATCCACGCCGTGCCGGTCTTTTCTCCGCGCAGCCGCCTGCCGCACAAGTCCGCGCCCTTCATCACCGCCCTTCCGGCCCTCGACGCCTTTCCCATGGCCCAGTGGGCCAGGTTGTCCGCCCGCCACTGGCGCAAGGACCGGGATCATGTCACCGGATACGGAGAAGCCTTCGGCTACGGCCGCCTGCGAACAGCGATCGCCCAGCAGCTCAACGCGTCGCGCGGCATCAAATGCGACCCGGACCAGATCTTCATCGTCAACGGTGCCCAGCATGCCTTCTCGCTGATCAGTGCGATGCTGGTGAACCCGGGCGAAGCGGTGTGGTTTGAAAACCCCGGCGCGATCGGTGCCCGCAATGCTTTTATCGCAAACGGCGCGAAACTCGTTCCGGTTCCCATCGACGCGGACGGCATCTGTGTTCACGAGGGCCTCGAAAAAGCGCCTTACTTCCGGCTGGCCTTCGTCACCCCGTCCCATCAGCAACCGCTCGGGCATGTCATGAGTCTCAGCCGCCGGCTGGCCCTGCTGCAGGCGGCCAAGGACGCGGACGCCATGATCGTCGAGGACGACTATGACGGCGAATTCTATTACGGCGACCAGCCGCCGCCGACCCTGAAGAGCATCGACACCCAGGAACGCGTCATCTACGTCGGCACCTTCTCCAAATCGCTGTTCCCGTCCCTGCGGCTCGGCTTCATCCTGTCGCCGGCGGGTCTGGTGGAAAGCCTGAGAAGGGTCTACAGCGCCTGGCAGAGCGGCGTCCCGACGGCGACACAGGCGATCGTCGCCGACTTCATGGACGAAGGCATGTTCGCCACCCACATCCGCACCATGCGCCAGATCTACAAGGAGCGCCACGACACCCTGCTCGACGCCGCCCGCCAGCTGAAAGACCGGATCGATGTGCAGCCCACAAGGAGCGGGTTTCATGCCGTCGGATTTCTGAAAAACGGTCTGTCGGAGGAAGAGGTCGTCCGCAAATCCGGTGATGCCGGCGTCGTCACCGCCGGTCTTGGCCGCTATGCCCTGACGCCTATCCCGCAACAGGGTGTCGTTCTCGGTTTCGGCAGCACGCCGCCCGACGACATCCGCAAGGGGGTTGAAACGCTTCGAAAGATCCTTGGCTGATATCCTGCATCAATTTGCTGAATTGGTCTGAAAAAATATCTGCAATGGATATATTTCACAGTCCAATTGCCACCTAAGCTTTTCTCATTGTCGTAAATATTGGTTAGACGCAAATATCGGTGTCGATTGCATTGAAGGGAGCAGACAATGTCGATCAAGACGACCGTAGCCGGGCTTCTGGCTGCAACTATGCTGGCGGGAGCAGGTTCCGCACACGCTGAAACCCTGCGGCTTCTGACCTGGGGGTCATATGCGCCGGAAGAACTGATCCAGAAATTCGAAACCGAGTATCCGGATATCGATGTCGAGGTGACCTTTTCCAACAACGAGGAAATGATCGCCAAGCTTCGGGCAACCGGCGGTGCAGGTTTCGACCTTGCCCAGCCGAGCCACGACCGCATCTACGCGGCCCAGCTGGAATACGACATCTACAAACCGATGGATCTGTCCAAGATCGACACCAGTGTCATGCAGCCCAGCCTTCTGGAAGGCGTGAAAGCCAACACGACGATCGACGGCGAAGTCTACGCCGTGCCGCATCAGTGGGGCACCTCGGGCCTGATGGCCGACAAGTCCGCGGCCCCCGAAGTCAAGGGCTGGGGCGACCTGTGCGATCCGAAATACAAGGGCAAGACCTCGATGCGCCTGAAGCGCACGATCCTGCTCGGCACGGCCTTCGCCATGGGCGATGACCCGTTTGCGGCCTATGCGGATCTCGACAAGTATCAGACCATCCTCGACAAGGTCGCGGACAAGCTGATCGCCTGCAAGGACAACATCAAGGCCTACTGGAACAGCGGCGACGACCTGTCCGCCATGATGCTGTCGGGTGAGATCGTTGCTTCTGAGACCTGGGACTCCACCGCCTACAAGCTCTACGCCCAGAACAGCAACATCGTCTTCGTTCCGCCGGCAACCGGCGCGCTTGCCTGGATCGACACCTTCGCTCTTCCCCGCAAGGGCAAGGCCGACGACGCAGCCTACAAGTGGATCAACTTCGTGCTGCGCCCGGAAAACGTGAAGATCATGTCCGCCAGCACCGGCTCGATGGCTTCCGTCAAGGGCGCCAAGGATCTGCTGCCTGACGACAAGAAGGCTGCCGTGAACGCTGCCTTCACCGATGCGGATATCGACAACCTGAAGTTCTTCGCCAACATTCCTCCCGGTGTCGAGGACATGGAAGGCCGTACCCTTGAGAAGATCAAGGCGGCAACCGGCGGATAAGACCGGGTTCCGGTAACAGTCCGGATGACCTCCCGAAATGGGGGATGCCGCCCGCAGGTGGCATCCCCCGGTCCGCCTAAGGGTCCTGACCCTAAGGGTACGGACTTATAAAATTCTGCTTTCAGGCCGGCGAGACCCCATGACGAATACCCCGACTTACGATCTTGAGTGCATTGACATCACCAAATCCTTCGGGCCCATTCGCGCCGTCAAAGGCGTCTCCTTCAATATTCCAAGCGGTTCCTTTTTCTCCATTCTCGGCCCGTCCGGCTGCGGCAAGACCACGTTGATGCGCATGATCGCAGGCTTCGAGGAGCCGGGCAGCGGCGACATCAGGATCAAGGGCCGATCCGTGCTCGGTACCCCACCCAACAAGCGCAACGTCAAGATGGTGTTCCAGCATCTCGCGCTGTTTCCGATGATGAACGTCTTTGAGAACATCGCCTACGGACTGCGCTGCAACGGCGTGAAGAACGCCGAGATCAAGGCCAAGGTGCAGGACGTCCTGGAACGCATCGCCCTGCCCGATGTGGCGGAGCGCGAGATCCATCAGCTTTCCGGCGGCCAAAAGCAGCGCATCGCGATTGCGCGCTGCATGGTGCTCGATCCGGACGTGCTGCTGCTCGACGAACCGCTCGGCGCGCTTGACCTGAAGCTGCGCGAAGCCATGAAGATCGAGCTCAAGCAGCTTCAGCACCAGTTCAACACGACCTTCATCTACATCACCCACGACCAGTCGGAAGCCCTCGTCATGTCCGACCATGTGGCGATCATGAACCAGGGGATATTCGAGCAGATCGGCACGCCCCAGGAGCTCTATCACAAACCCGAAACCGCCTTCGTCGCCGGCTTCGTCGGCGACAGCAACCGCTGGTCCGGAAAGGTCAAGGCAAGCGACGGCAGTGGCGGAACGGTCGAGACCGAACAGGGTCTCCAGATGACCTTCACCGCAGCGGGTGGCGTTAAGATTCCCGAAGGCACAGCCGTCGACGTCTTCATCCGCCCGGAATTTATCCATACCGTCCGCCGGTCCGCGGCCGACGGTGTTCCGGGCGACGCCGACAACCGCATGGACGGCACCGTCGACAGTCTGCTGTTCAACGGCGCCAACAGCCGGGTTCTCGTCCGCAGTTCCAGGGGCGAACTGATCGAGGCCGATGTCACCCTGACCGGCCACGACGATCTGAAGCCGGGCGAAGAGGTCTGCCTCTACTGGTCGTCCCGGCAGGCCATGTGCTTTGCATCTGAAAGGCCGGCCTGATGCAGCAGAAAGATTTCAGGCGCCTCGCGCTGATCCTGCTGTTCGCCCCGTTCGCGCTCTGGATCATCCTGCTGATCGTCCTGCCCCATATCGGCATCATTGCTCTGTCTCTTCGCGAGAAGGTCGCGCCCAGGGTCTATGAGTTCGGCTTCGGCAACTACCTGGATTTCCTGCACGAGCCGATCTACTGGAACACCCTTCTGCGCACCGGCTCCATGTCGTTGCTGGTGACCGCACTGGCTCTGCTGATCGGCTTTCCGATCGCCTATTACATTGCCAAGCTCGCCGGCAATCGCACCCGCGGCGCCCTGTTCCTGCTCTGCCTGATCCCGCTTTGGGTGAGCGACCTGATCCGCGCCTACGGCTGGATCCTGCTCTTGCGGGAAACCGGCGTCTTCTCATCGTTTCTGCAATGGGCAGGCCTCGTCGATCAGCCGATCGAGTTCCTCTACAACGATGCCACCGTCATCATGGGCCTCGTCTACACGGTGATCCTGTTCATGATCGTACCGCTGGTCTCCACCCTCGACGGCATGGACAATTCCATGATCGAGGCCGGCTACAATCTCGGCGGCAACGGATTTACCGTTTTGCGCCGGATCATCATTCCCTATGCCATGCCCGGCATCGTCTCCGGCTGCATCGTTGTCTTCATGCTGACCGCCGGCTCCTACCTTACGCCCATCCTGCTCGGCGGCAAGAATTCCAGCTGGTTCACCGAACAGATCTACAACCAGTTCATTACCCGGTTTAACTGGGAGGCAGGCGCGGCCTTCGGCATGCTGCTACTTCTGTTCACATCGGTCGTCATCTGGCTCGGTCTGAAGCTGAGCGGCCAGACACTCGCCAACACCGTTGCGAAGAGCTGAGGAGGACGGCTGATGCTTGCAACAAACAAGGCCACACCGTTCCTTTGGGGCTACCGGCTTTATGTGATCGCGTTTTTCGTCTTCCTGGCCGCGCCGCTCGTCGCGGCAAGCGTGTTCGCCTTCAACGACAGCGTGTTTCCCGCCCTGCCCTGGCAGGGCTTCACCCTCGACTGGTTCTTCAACGACAGCGAACCCAAACTCGGCATGTTTCATGACCGGCGTCTTCTGCGCGGCATCTACTATTCCTTCGTGATCGCCGCCCTTGTCGCCACGCTCTCCGTGACTGTCGGAACGACAAATGCCTTCCTGTTCGTGCGCGGACAGTTCCCGGCCAAGAACTTCTTCTACATCGTGATGGTCGTGCCGCTCGTCATCCCGGGCGTCATCCTCGGCATTTCGATCCTGGTGCTGGCCAGCAACACGGCCAACTTCATGGAAAACCGGTACGACTTCGAGCTGGAACTCCTCAGACCCGGCATCTTCCTTGTGGTCATGGGCCAGTTCTCCTTCATCACCACGATTACGTCTCTCGTCATCACCGCACGGCTGAAGAAATTCGATGAGAGCATGGAAGAAGCTGCACTCAACCTCGGCGCCTCCCGCGCCCGGGTGCTCAGGACCATCACCCTGCCGTACCTGCGGCCTGCGATGATCGCGGCCGGCATCGTCGCCTTCCTCGTCTCGTTTGAGAACTTCAACACCACCCTGTTCCTGGTGGGATCGGAAGCGCCGCTGACCATCACCATGTATGACCGGGTGGCCAAGGTCGGCTCCACCCCCGTCCTGAATGCGGTCTCCTTCGTCCTGATCATCGGCTCGGGACTCCTCGCCCTCATTTCCATTCTCGTTCAGCGCGACAAGAGCGTCCGGTGGGCACCAAATGCGTGAGTTCGATTTCGTCGTTGTCGGTGCCGGCTCGGCCGGCGCGGTTCTGGCCGACCGCCTGTCGGAAAGCGGCAAGTTCAGCGTCTGCCTGCTGGAGGCCGGCGGGACGGACAAGAACCTGTGGATCTGGATGCCGATCGGCTACGGCAAGGCCTTCTACAATCCGAAGCTCAACTGGATGTACCGCACCGAGCCCGAGCCGGCGCTGAACGGGCGGGAGGGCTACTGGCCGAGAGGCAAGGTGCTGGGCGGGTCGAGTTCGATCAACGCCATGGTCTTCATCCGCGGCCAGCACGAAGACTTCAACGACTGGGAAGCGCTCGGAAATCCGGGCTGGGGTTGGAACGACGTCCTGCCCGTCTTCAAGCGGTTCGAGACCTATGAGGCCGGCGCCGACGCCTATCGCGGCGGCAACGGCCCGGTTTACGTCTCTCGCCAGCGCCGTGACGTGCATCCGCTCTGCGACACCTTCATCGAGGCGAGCGAACAGGCCGGCTTCCGGCGCAACGCCGATTTCAACGGCGCGGATCAGGAGGGTGTCGGCCTTTACCAGATCACCGCGAAGGATGGGTTCCGGATGTCGACGGCCCGGGCCTATCTGTCCAAGGCGAAACGGCGTTCCAACGTCACGATCGTGACCCACGCCCATGCGACCCGTGTCCTTCTGGACGGAACCCGCGCGACAGGCGTCGCCTATCGCCGCGGCGGACGGGAAGAGACGGTCACAGCCCGGCGCGAGGTCATCCTGAGCGCCGGTGCGGTCACCTCGCCCCGGCTGCTGATGCTCTCCGGCATTGGTCGTCCCGACGATCTCAAGGCGAAGGGTATCGACGTCGCGGTCGCCCGCAACGGCGTCGGCTGGAACCTGCAGGATCATCTCGGCATGGACTATCTCTACCGGTCCAGGGTACCGACCCTGAACAACCTGCTTTACCCGTGGTGGGGCAAGCTTCTGCAGGGCATGCGCTATGTGCTCACCCGCCGCGGCCCCCTGTCGCTCAGCGTCAACCAGGCCGGCGGCTTCGTGAAGTCCAACCCGGACACGAAGCGGCCGAACATGCAGCTTTACTTTTCACCCGTGAGCTACACCAAGGCCCCAAAGGGCAAGCGCCCGCTGATGAATCCGGATCCCTTTGCGGGCTTCCTCCTCGGTTTCCAGCCGACACGGCCCACCAGCCGAGGACGCATCACGCTCCGATCCGCCGACCCGATGGATCTGCCCGAAATCCATCCGAACTCGCTGAGCACGGAGCAGGATGTCACCGAGATGGTGGAAGGCTGCAAGCTGATGCGCAAGATCGCTTCCGCGCCCGCCATGCAGGCCGTGATCGAAAGCGAAATCGCACCCGGTCCGCAGGTTCAAACCGACGAGGACATGGTGGCGGATATTCGCGAGCGCTGCTCCACCGTCTTCCATCCGGTCAGCACCTGCCGGATGGGTCCAAACCCGGAGGTCGATGTGGTCGACGCCCGGCTGCGGGTCTACGGCGTGGACAACCTCCGGGTCGTTGATGCCTCCATCTTTCCGACGGTAACGTCCGGCAACACCAACGCCCCGACGATCATGGTCGGCGAAAAGGGTGCCGATCTCATCCTGGCAGATCATCAGGTAGGCTGAAGATCACCGGGTTTCTCAGGAACCAAGCACATGCAGGCCGCAGACCTCTTCTCGGAAACCTTCAAGGCCGAACCCTATTGGTGGCAGACCGGCCGAGCGACGGACTTCCGGTCGGCGGAATTGCCGGCCGAAGCGGATGTCGTCATCATCGGTGCCGGATACACTGGGCTCAACGCGGCCCTGCAGACCGCGCGCGAAGGCCTGTCGACCCTGATTATCGACGCCGAAGAAGCCGGATGGGGCTGCAGCACCCGCAACGGAGGTCAGGTTTCCACCAGCATCAAGCCGGATTACGCCACCCTCGCGCGCCGCTATGGAGCCGAGATCGCCATCGGTATCCTTGAAGAAGGCCAGGCCTCGCTGGACTATATGCACCAGCTCGTCCGCGACGAAGCGCTCGACTGCGACTTCCGCTCGGTCGGCCGCTTCCACGGCGCGCACAAGCCGCATCTTTACGACAAGCTCGCGAAGGAATGCGCGGCCGGTCACAAGGTCTGGAAGAACGACGCCTTCATGGTCCCCAAGTCCGAGATGGCGAGAGAACTCGACACCGAGGCCTATCACGGCGGCATGGTCTTTCCCCATCACTGCAGCATCGATGTCGGCAAGTACCACCCGGCTCTGCTCGCCCGTGTTCTGGCGGCCGGCGCGAAGGTGAAAAGCCACTGCCCGGTCGTCTCCCTGGAACGCCTCGGAACCGGCTTCATGGTCGAGACGGCCGAAGGCAAGGTGAAAGCCGGCAAGGTCATTCTCGCGACCAGCGGCTACACCGGCCCGATCTCGCCCTATCACCAGCGGCGGATCATTCCGATCGGGTCCTATGTCATCGCTACAGAGGTCATCCCGCAGAACCTTGTCGACCGGCTTTTCCCGACCGACCGGATGCTCTCCGACACCCGCAAGCTGGTCTACTACTACCGCCTGTCGCCGGACCGGAAGCGGGTTCTGTTCGGCGGACGCGTCTCCTTAAGCGAGACCGATCCGAGAAAGAGTGCGGTCAAGCTGCACCGCGACATGGTCGCCCTGTTTCCGGAGCTGCGCGACATCCAGATCAGCCATTCCTGGATGGGCTTCGTCGGCTATACCTTCAACACGCTTGCCCATTGCGGCGAGGACAAGGGCCTCTATCACGCCATGGGCTATTGCGGCTCGGGTGTCGGCATGGCGAGTTATCTGGGAATGCGCATGGGGAGGAAGGCAGCCGGAACGGAAACCGCGCCGTCGGCACTGGAGCGCATCTCCTTCCCGACCCGGCCGCTTTATTCCGGCAATCCGTGGTTCCTCGCCCCCTCGGTCCTGGTCTACCGCCTCCGCGACCGCATCGGCATTTGACCTGACGGCGGGCCGGCCGACGGTGCTTGAGGACAGGCCCGGTCAATCGGCGATATGCACGTCGACGCCCCACTCCCGGCAGCGGGCCTCAAGGCGGCTTGGCAGCGGCTGATCGGTGAAGAAAGCGTCCACATCGGCAAGCGAGGCGATCCGGGCCGGAGCGCTGCGCTTCAGCTTGGAATGATCGGCGACGAGAAAGGTCTTGCGCGAACGGGCGATGATCGTCTGGCTGACACCCACTTCCTGAATATCGAAATCGAGAAGATCGCCGTCCTCGTCCAGCGCCGAACAGCCGATCACGGCCAGGTCGAATTTGAACTGCTCGATCGTGCTGATGGTCAGGTTGCCGATCAGGCCGCCGTCGAACCGCCGCAGCACGCCGCCCGCCACGATGATCTCGCAATCCTTGTTCGCAACGAGGATGTTCGCGATGTTCATGTTGTTGGTGATGACCATCAGGCTGCGATGGCGCAACAGCTCCCGGGCGACCGCTTCGGTCGAAGTGCCGATGTTGAGAAACACGGACGCGCCTTCGGGGATCTCGCGGGCACAGGCCCGGGCGATGGCCGCCTTGCCGGCATCGTTCAGGTTCCGCCGTTCCTCGTAGCCGATATTGGAAACGCTTGAGGGCAGCACGGCCCCGCCGTGCACCCGCTCCAGCCGTCCGCTATCGGCCAGTTCCGAAAGATCCCGGCGGATCGTTTGCACCGTGACACCCAGACGGTCCGCCAGTCCCTCGACCGTCACCTTTCCTTCGGCACGCGCGATTTCGAGAATTTCCGGCAGCCTGAATGCCTGAGACATGCAATGTTCCCTTTTTCGCGAAGACTATGCGAATTTTTTCCATTCAAGGCAAGAATCGATCTGTTTTGCGAGATATTCAGGCCAATCGAACCCGATTATCGCGTTGAGTGCAGCCATTGACGCCAAACCAATACACCATAAGTCCGCACAACCGCGAAAGTTCTCTTTTTTCGAATTGACGCAACAAGAACCGCGCTTTCGCCTTCAATAAAGAAACAAAACGAAAAATTCCGAATAAATTCGATTGACTCCCTGCAACCCCCTGTGGTTCGATCCGCCCATCAACTTTCGGGTGGGAGGCCCATGTGGCGCAGTCAAAAGGCAAAAGCCAGACCTGCGATCTGTTCATTATCGGCGGCGGTATCAACGGGTGCGGAATCGCACGCGATGCGGCCGGACGAGGCCTGTCCGTCGTTCTGGCGGAAATGAACGACCTTGCCTCCGCCACGTCTTCGTCATCGACCAAACTGTTTCACGGCGGCCTGCGTTATCTCGAATATTTCGAAATCCGTCTGGTCCGCGAGGCACTGATCGAGCGGGAAACGCTTCTCAAGGCGATGCCGCACATCAGCTGGCCTATGCGCTTCGTCCTTCCCCTCTACGCGGACATGCGCTTTGAGGGCTCGACGCCGACCTCGCGCATTCTGAACATCGTCATGCCCTGGATGAAGGGCCGGCGCCCGGCCTGGCTGATCCGCCTCGGGCTGTTCCTCTATGACAACCTCGGCGGCCGCAAGATCCTGCCCGGCACGGCCTCGCTCAGCCTCAAGGGCACGCCGGAAGGCGCGCCGCTGCAGGACAGGTTCGAACGGGCCTACGAATATTCCGACTGCTGGATCGAGGATTCCCGGCTCGTCGTCCTGAACGCCCGCGACGCGGTTGCCCGCGGCGCGAAGGTTCTGGTGCGGACCAGGGTTCTCAAGGCGCAGCGCGTCGAAGACAGCTGGGAGATCGAACTCGAAGACACCGAAACCGGTAAGCGCAGCCAGGTCCACGCGAAGATGCTGGTGAATGCCGGCGGCCCCTGGGTCGGCGACATCATCCACAACACCATCCATGTCGACAGCCGCGAAGGCGTTCGCCTCGTGCGCGGCTCGCACATCGTCACCCGGCGTCTCTACGACCACGACAAGTGCTACTTCTTCCAGGGAACCGATGGGCGGATCATTTTCGCGATCCCCTACGAGACCGACTTCACCCTGATCGGGACGACCGATTCCGAACATCCGGATCCGTCGGTAAAGCCGGTCTGCACCTCCGAGGAACAGCAATATCTGGTCGACTTCGCCAACCAGTACTTCAAACGGAATATCTCCGTCGACGACATCGTCTGGACCTATTCCGGCGTCCGGCCGCTTTACGACGACGGCGCCTCGTCCGCCACGGCCGCGACCCGCGACTACACGCTGAAGATCGACGACGAAGGCGGCGCACCGCTTCTGAATGTCTTCGGCGGCAAGATCACCACCTATCGCCGGCTGGCCGAAGGCTCCCTGGAGAAAATCCTGCGCTACTTCCCCGACCGGACGGGCGCCTGGACCGCAGGCGTTCCCCTGCCCGGCGGTGATTTCCCCGTCGGCGATGTCGGCGCGCTGATCGCCCGCCTTCAGGCCCGTTACCCGTTCCTGAACGACTTCTGGGCACGGCGGCTGGTAAAGGCCTACGGCACCGAGGCCTGGCAGGTGCTCGGATCGGCAACGGCGAAAACGGACCTGGGACAGGACTTCGGCGCGACGCTGTCGGCGCGCGAAGTCGAATGGCTGATGGAAAAGGAATTCGCTCGGACGGCCGAGGATGTTGTGTGGAGGCGCAGCAAGCTCGGTTTGCGAATGACCGAAAACGAGATCGCCACGCTGGAGGCGTGGATGAAGAACGAGACCGCGCAACGGAGCAGAGCGGCGGCGGAATAGTCTGGGAGGACGACAATGACTTTGAGACTGGAGGGGGTGTCAAAGGTGGCGGGTCGCCAGACCCACATCCACCCCACCGACCTCGAACTGAAAAACGGCACTATGAACGTCCTGCTCGGCCCGACGCTGTCGGGAAAGACGACGCTCATGCGCCTCATGGCCGGTCTCGATGTGCCGAATACCGGACGTGTCTTCTGGAACGATGAAGACGTCACCGGCGTCCGCGTCCAGAAGCGCAACGTCGCCATGGTCTATCAGCAATTCATCAATTACCCATCGATCACGGTCTACGAGAACATCGCCAGTCCTCTCCGTCTTGCGGGCAAATCCAAAGCGGACATAGACGCCGCAGTCCGCAAGACGGCCGACCTGATGAAGCTGACCCCCATGCTGGAGCGCAAGCCGCTGGAACTGTCCGGCGGCCAGCAGCAACGCTGCGCGCTTGCCCGCGCTCTGGTGAAGAACGCAGGCCTTGTTCTCCTGGACGAACCGCTGGCCAACCTCGACTACAAGCTGCGCGAAGAACTGCGCGTCGAGATCCCGAAGATCTTCGAGGAGGCCGGCTCGATCTTCGTCTATGCGACGACCGAACCGGAAGAGGCCCTGCTGCTCGGCGGCAATACGGCGACGCTCTGGGAAGGCCGGGTCACCCAGTTCGGCCCGACACCGGACGTCTACCGCCGGCCGGTCGACGCCACCACCGCGCGGGTCTTCTCCGATCCGCCGATGAACTTCCTGCAGATCTCCAAGACCGGCCGCAAGCTGATGTTCGGCGACGGCCAGTCGGCCCCTGCCACAGGCAAGCTCGCCGAACTTGCCGACGGCCGCTACACCGCCGGCTTCCGTCCCAACCACCTGGAGATTTTCCAGCACACGCCGGACGCCATGGAGTTCACCGCGCGCCTTGCGGTGACCGAACTGACCGGCTCGGAAACCTTCGTCCATCTGGACCATCACGGCGAACGCTGGGTGGGCCTCCTGTTGGGCGTTCACGACCTGGCCCTGGGCGAACCGCTTAAGGTCTGGCTAAACCCGGCTCATGTCTACATTTTCGGCGAGGATGGCCATCTGGTCGCACCCGCCGCCTACGCGCTGGCGGCTTGAGGAGGACGGGACCATGGCAAAGATCACTCTTGAAAATCTGGCACATTCCTATCTGCCGCATCCCACCGGCGAGGACGACTACGCCCTGAAGGAACTGAACCACGTCTGGGGCGACGGCGAGGCCTATGCCCTGCTCGGCTCCTCCGGCTGCGGCAAGACCACGCTGCTCAACATCATTTCCGGCCTGTTGAAGCCGAGCCAGGGACGCATCCTGTTCAACGACAGGGATGTGACCGGCGCGCCGACGGTGGCACGCAACATTGCCCAGGTGTTCCAGTTCCCGGTCGTCTACGACACCATGACCGTGCGCCAGAACCTGGCCTTCCCGCTGAAGAACCGCGGCGCCGATGCCTCCTATGTCGCCAGCCGAGTGCAACAGATCGCTGAGATGATCGGCATGGAAGCCGAGCTCGACCACAAGGCGCGCGGCCTGACCGCCGATGCCAAACAGAAGATCAGTCTCGGCCGCGGCATGGTCCGTGAGGACGTCAATGCGCTCCTGTTCGACGAACCGCTGACGGTGATCGATCCGCATATGAAATGGGAGCTGCGCACCCAGCTGAAGTCGCTCCACCGCGAGTTCGGCCACACCATGATCTACGTCACCCACGACCAGACCGAGGCGCTCACCTTCGCCGACAAGGTCGTGGTCATGTACGACGGCCGCGTGGTGCAGATCGGAACGCCGGAAGAACTGTTCATGACGCCCGAGCACACGTTTGTGGGCTACTTCATCGGCTCGCCCGGCATGAACGTCATGCCCGCGCAGATCGAGGGCGACAAGGCCTATATCAACGGCTCGTATCTGCCGCTCGGCAAGGGCTACGGCAAGCTCGAAGGCAAGGTGGAAATCGGCGTGCGTCCGGAATTCGCGCGGCTCTCCCAGAACGAAGGCCTGCCGGTGAAGATCCGCCGGGTCGAGGACGTCGGCCGCCACAAGATCGTCCGCGCCGAGTTCTTCGGCAACGACATCAACATCATTGCCGAGGAAGACGAACAGATCAGCGCGGACATGAACCGCATCAGCTTCGTACCCGAACGGGTGAACGTCTACGCCGACGGCTGGCGCGTGGAAGGGGAGGCAGCGTGATGGAAAAGACCGTCAACCAGCGTGCCTGGTTCCTTGTCCTGCCGGTTCTGGCGCTCGTCGCCTTCTCCGCGGTGATCCCGCTGATGACCGTGGTGAACTATTCCGTCCAGGACACCTTCGGCAACAACAAGTTTTTCTGGGCCGGAATCGAATGGTTCCGGGAGCTGCTTGAAAGCGACCGCATGTGGGATGCACTCGGGCGTCAGGCGGCCTTCTCGGCGATCATCCTCGCCATCGAGGTGCCGCTCGGCATCCTCGTGGCGCTGAACATGCCCAAGCGCGGCTTCTGGGCCTCGTTCTGCCTCGTCGTCATGTCCCTGCCGCTGCTCATTCCGTGGAACGTGGTCGGCACCATCTGGCAGATCTTCGGCCGCGTCGACATCGGGCTTCTGGGCTACACGCTGGAAGCGCTCGGCATTCCCTATAACTACACGCAAGGCTTCTTTGCCGCATGGGCGACCGTGGTCGTCATGGACGTCTGGCACTGGACCTCGTTGATCGCGCTGCTTGCCTATGCCGGCCTGCAGTCCATTCCGGACGCCTATTACCAGGCCGCCAAGATCGATCAGGCGAGCCGCTGGAAGATCTTCTGGTACATCGAATTGCCGAAGATGCGCGGCGTCCTGATGATCGCCATCCTGCTGCGTTTCATGGACAGCTTCATGATCTACACCGAGCCCTTCGTCGTCACCGGCGGCGGGCCCGGCAACTCGACCACCTTCCTGTCGATCGACCTCGTCAAGATGGCGCTCGGCCAGTTCGACCTCGGTCCGGCCGCTGCGTTCTCGATCATGTACTTCCTGGTGATCCTGCTGATTTCCTGGGTGTTCTACACCGTCATGACCAATCTCGACAAAGCGGAGCGCGTCCAATGACCGACGTTGCCGTCCCCCCCGCCGCCTCGCGCGGCCTCGCCCTGCCCGGGATCAACAGCAAGGCGGTCGTGATGACGCTCTACCTGCTGTTCCTGATGCTGCCGATCTACTGGCTCCTGAACATGAGCCTCAAGACCAATTCGGAGATCCTGTCGACCTTCTCGCTCTGGCCGCAGAACCTGACCTTCGCCAATTACGCGACGATCCTGACCGATCCAAGCTGGTACATGGGCTATGTCAACTCGTTGATCTACGTGGTCATGAACATGGTGATTTCCGTGACCGTGGCCCTGCCGGCGGCCTACGCCTTTTCGCGCTACAGCTTCATGGGCGACAAGCACCTGTTCTTCTGGCTGCTGACCAACCGCATGGCCCCGCCGGCGGTGTTCGCCCTGCCCTTCTTCCAGCTCTACAGCTCCATCGACCTGTTCGACACCCACATCGCCGTGGCGCTGGCCCACTGCCTGTTCAACGTGCCGCTGGCGGTCTGGATCCTGGAAGGCTTCATGCGCGGCGTGCCGAAGGAGATCGACGAGACGGCCTATATCGACGGCTACAGCTTCGGCCGCTTCTTCGTGAAGATCTTCATGCCGCTGATCGCGTCGGGCATCGGCGTCGCCGCCTTCTTTTGCTTCATGTTCAGCTGGGTGGAGCTGCTGTTGAGCCGGACGCTGACCAGCGTCAACGCCAAGCCGATCGCCGCCACCATGACCCGCACGGTTTCCGCATCCGGCCTCGACTGGGGCGTTCTGGCGGCGGCCGGCGTGCTCACCATCGTGCCCGGCGCGCTCGTCATCTATTTCGTCCGCAACTACATCGCCAAGGGCTTCGCCCTGGGGCGCGTGTAGCCGGACCCGGGAGGAGACCGACCCATGGAATGGATGGCCTGGACATATCCGACCGCGATCTTCTTCGCAGTCATCGCATTGCTGCTCGTCACCTTCACGGTGCTGGCGATCCGGTTTCCGGAAACGCCGCGGGTCGGCGTGCTCCGCATAGAGACGACCCGGGGAGATCGTCTCTTCATCACCTTGCTCGGCTCGGCCTTCATCAACCTGGCCTGGCTCGCACTTGTCGGCGTATCGCAACCCTATGCGCTGATCGTTTGCCTGATCTATGCCGCGGCGGTTTTCCGCTGGGTGTAGTTGAGGGGATAAACCGGCAGCCCTGGACAGAAAAACCCCGGGCGGCCGCATCAAAACCACAGTTTACACGTGGGAGGAAACTATGAACTTGCTACTGAAATCGACAACGGCGCTCGCGTTGAGCCTCGGGGTACTCACCGCACCGGCCTTCGCCGGAATGGACGAGGCCAAACAGTTCCTGGACGCCGAGATCGGCGATCTGTCGACGCTCTCGCGCGCCGACCAGGAAAAGGAAATGCAGTGGTTCGTGGATGCCGCCAAGCCGTTCGCCGGCATGGAAATCAAGGTGGTGTCGGAAACCATCACCACCCATGAATACGAATCCAAGGTGCTCGTGCCCGCCTTCACGGCGATCACCGGCATCAAGATCACCCACGACCTGATCGGCGAAGGCGACGTGGTCGAAAAGCTGCAGACCCAGATGCAGTCGGGCGAAAACATCTACGACGCCTACATCAACGACAGCGACCTGATCGGCACCCACTGGCGCTACCAGCAGGCCCGCAACCTGACCGACTGGATGGCCGGCGAAGGCAAGGACGTCACCAACCCGGGTCTGGACGTAGCCGATTTCGTCGGCACCAGTTTCACCACCGGCCCGGACGGCAAGCTCTACCAGTTGCCCGACCAGCAGTTCGCCAACCTCTACTGGTTCCGCTACGACTGGTTCACCGACCCGAAGATCAAGGCCGAGTTCAAGGACAAGTACGGCTACGAGTTGGGCGTTCCGGTCAACTGGTCGGCCTATGAGGACATCGCCGAGTTCTTCACCGGCAAGACCATCGACGGCCAGACCGTCTACGGCAACATGGACTACGGCAAGAAGGACCCGTCGCTTGGCTGGCGCTTCACCGATGCCTGGATGTCCATGGCCGGCATGGGCGACAAGGGCGAGCCGAACGGCCTTCCGGTCGACGAATGGGGTATCCGCGTCAACGACAAGTCCCAGCCGACCGGCTCCTGCGTGGCCCGCGGCGGCGCGACCAACTCTCCGGCCGCTGTCTATGCTATCGAGAAATACACCCAGTGGCTGGACAAGTACTCGCCGCCGGCAGCTGCAGGCATGACCTTCTCCGAAGCCGGCCCGATCCCGTCGCAGGGTGCGGTCGCCCAGCAGATGTTCTGGTACACCGCCTTTACCGCCGACATGGTGGGGGATGGCGCCAAGGCCGTTCTCAACGACGACGGCACGCCGAAGTGGCGCATGGCTCCGAGCCCGCACGGCGCTTACTGGGAAGAAGGCATGAAGGTCGGCTACCAGGACGCCGGTTCCTGGACGCTGATGGAATCGACCCCGGTCGACCGGGCCAAGGCAGCATGGCTCTACGCCCAGTTCGTCGTCTCCAAGACGGTGGACGTGAAGAAGTCCCACGTGGGCCTCACCTTCATCCGCGAGAGCACCATCCAGGACAAGAGCTTCACCGAACGCGCACCGAAGCTCGGCGGTCTGGTCGAGTTCTACCGTTCGCCGGCCCGTGTCCGCTGGTCGCCCACCGGCACCAACGTTCCGGACTATCCGAAGCTCGCCCAGCTGTGGTGGCAGAACATCGGCGACGCGTCGTCCGGTGCGAAGTCCGCCCAGGAAGCGCTCGACAGCCTGTGCCAGCAGCAGGAACGCGTCCTGCAGCGTCTGGAACGCGCCGGCGTCCAGGGTGACCTCGGACCGAAACTGAACGACGAGCAGGATCCCGAAGTCTGGCTCAGCCAGCCCGGCGCTCCGAAGCCGAAGCTCGCCAACGAAAAGCCGCAGCCGGTCACGGTCGACTACGACACGCTGATCGCCAGCTGGCAGAAGTGACCTCCCAGGCCGGGGCCTACGGGCCTCGGCCACCCCACCCTACCGGGCTTAAGACACGACCTGCAGATGACCTACATTCTCGCGATCGACCAGGGCACGACCTCCAGCCGGGCCATCCTCTTCAATCAGGACATGCGGCCGGTCGCGGCGGCGCAGGAAGAATTCGCACAGCACTTTCCCTCCTCCGGCTGGGTCGAGCACGACCCCGCCGATCTCTGGAAGACCACGATCATCACCTGCAGCGATGCGCTGCAAACCGCCGGCGTCGCCCCATCGTCCATCGCTGCCATCGGCATCACCAACCAGCGCGAAACCACCGTGGTCTGGGACAAGGCTTCCGGCCGGTCGGTCTATAACGCCATCGTCTGGCAGGACCGCCGCACCGCCGATTTCTGCCGTACCCTGAAGGAAGACGGTCACGAAGCAACCATCACCGCCAGGACCGGACTTCTGGCGGACCCGTATTTTTCCGGCACAAAGCTGAAATGGATCCTCGACAATGTCGACGGCGCCCGTGAAAAGGCCGCCCGCGGCGAGCTTCTGTTCGGCACCGTGGACAGCTGGCTGATCTGGCAGCTCACCGGCGGCAAGGTGCATGCGACCGACGCCACCAACGCCGCCCGTACCATGCTCTACGACATTCACAAGGGCCGCTGGAGCGAAACGATCTGCGACCTCTTCGACATCCCGATGGCCATGTTGCCGGAGGTGAAGGACAGCGGCGCAGACTATGGCGTGACCGATCCCGGCCTCTTCGGTCATCCGATCCCGATCATGGGTGTTGCCGGAGACCAGCAGGCGGCGACCGTCGGCCAGGCCTGCTTCAAGCCGGGCATGCTCAAGTCGACCTACGGCACCGGATGCTTTGCGCTGCTCAACACCGGGGAGACGGCGGTCACCTCGCAGAACCGGCTCCTGACCACCATCGCCTACCAACTAGACGGCAAGCCGACCTACGCGCTCGAAGGCTCGATCTTCGTGGCTGGCGCCGTCGTGCAATGGCTACGCGACGCGCTGAAAATCATCCAGAACGCCGCCGACACCCACAGCCTTGCCGATGCGGCCGACCCGAGCCAGAACGTGATCCTCGTTCCCGCCTTTGTCGGCCTTGGCGCGCCTTATTGGAACCCGACCTGCCGGGGCGCCATGTTCGGCCTGACCCGCAACACGGGACCTGCCGAATTCGCCCGCGCCGCCCTTCAAAGCGTCGGCTTCCAGACCCGCGATCTCCTGGAGGCGATGAGTGCGGACTGGGACAGTTCATCGGACGTGGAACAGACCCTGCGCGTCGACGGCGGCATGACCGGCTCGGACTGGGCGATGCAGTTTCTCGCCGATATCCTTGGCGTTCCGGTCGACCGGCCTGTCATTACCGAAACGACCGCCCTGGGGGCCGCCTGGCTGGCCGGCCAGCAGGCGGGCGTCTATCCGGGACAGGACGAATTTGCCCACAACTGGCGTCTGGAACGGACTTTCGAACCGGAGATGAAGGCGGAAGATCGTGAACGCGCCTACGCCGCCTGGAAACGGGCCGTCGAGGCGACCTTGAGCGTATGAGTCTACGACACGACAAGCTTAAATTCACGACAGAGTGGAACCTTGGGCTATTCCCGATTCACTGGACAGGTTTCGGCGTAAATTATCGCCCGAC
This sequence comes from uncultured Roseibium sp., assembly GCF_963675095.2. GTDB lineage: Bacteria > Pseudomonadota > Alphaproteobacteria > Rhizobiales > Stappiaceae > Roseibium. Next base: position 28,405 of record NZ_CAXXSJ010000041.1, read on the forward strand.
TCTCTAAGCTGCTCTTTGCACCTGCTGACCGGGTTGGTTTTGTTCGATGGGCTGTCAATAGACCACAGCGGGCGGTTCGTCGCCAAACGAACGGAACGATCACAAGGCTTCAGAGCCTCGACTGAAGTTTTGGTGGCGATAGTCTGTTGGCGTGATGCCCGTGAACCGGCGGAAGGCGCGTGTAAAGTGTTGAGGGCTCTCATAGCCGGCCATCATTGCGACATCAATGACCTTAAGCGCAGGATCACCGAGGCTCCTGCGCGCAAGCTCGAAGCGGGCTTCCTGAAGAATCTGGGAGTAGGAACTTCCGCAAAGCTTGAGCCGTCGCTGAAGTGTTCTTGTGCTGATCCCTGCCATTTCTGCGGCGAAGGCGACATCGGTGCGTCCATCGGTAAGGTAGGGCTGAACCATCTTTCGAAGAAGGCTGACAAACTCCCAGCCCTCCGGTTGACCCTGATGGTCATCTCCTGACGCCACCAGGGCCGAACCGCTTGGGGCCGACTGGCCTGTTGACTGTGCAAGATAAACGCGGCCGACGACGACGGATGTTTGAGGTTGGCCAACCAGTATGCGCGTAGTGGGAAACGCCGTGTGGATGGCATCGGTCAGACGGTGGGGTGATACGAAGCACATCTCGCTTGGGGACCACATTGGACCCACAACACTGCGCACAACCGAAATAACCGCCTGGAGGTTCAGCCATTCTGCGAGGCAAATGTAAGGGTGGCGCTCCAAACCCGCCGTATTGCAGATGACGCGAACATCGTCAGCCTCCTGCCGGACGCTCATTTCAAGGGCGCTGTCCTCGAACTGCGACAAGGCGGCCAGGGCCTCGAGGCGTTTCAGGCCGGTTTGCGCCGTCATGATGGCAGCCTGTTGGATAGGACGCAGAGACGACAATGAGGCAGCCTGTGCGCCAATCAGTCCCAGTTCCATGGGGTGAAAGTCGTGACCGGTTCGCGCGATCCATTCCAAGGCAACGGGGATGCTGACGTAGAGATCGGGGGTCGATTCAATGTTTTTCGGCAAATTCGAATGTGCAAGATCACGGTCGACCGGAGCACCTATCTCGCGCAGTGCCGAGATATAGTTGTTCAGATGGGTCGCTCGGACGAGCGCAAGCCTGCTTTCCAAACACAATCCCCCTTGGGTCGCCCGCTTGAATTTTGGCGCGCATTGGTTGGAGTTCGTTTCTCCAACCGGTCAATGTGGTCATTCCACATCCATCAACCAAGGGTAACACGGATGCCCCGCCGAACGAAGGATTCCGTAAAGGAACTTGCCAGAATCAGGTCGGCGATCGCCGGGCTTGTTCTGGCCGGCACGATATCGCTTGAATCCGCAGCAACACATCTTGCGACCACTCCGCGAACGCTTCAGCGCAGATTGAGCAACCATGGCATAAACTTCTGGGCACTCGTCGAGCATAATCGGTTCGAGATCGCCAGCGCTTTACTTCGCGAGACCGACTTGAAGGTTCAGGAGATTGCCGCAAGGCTTGGCTACGGTACGCCAAGCACCTTTGCCCGGGCATTCACCAGGTGGTCGGGACATTCGCCCAATGCCTACAGGACAGCGCACGCAAATCGGTTCCCCGTAGGCGAATAATGGCGCGAAATGGGCAGAAGCGATACATGACGATACGTAATCTCGGACAGCCATTAAGACCTGTTCGAGGAGTAACAACGGATGATCCGACTGACTGCCGTGAGCGCTTTCGCGTTAGCCTTCACCCTTGGGTCTGCGCTGGGGCAGGTCTCGCCAGCAGAACTCGAGGCGATCTCCATCCCCGACAAGGTCGAAACCCCCATCGGTACGCTGGAGTTTTTCGATGGCGTTCCCAAGGACGCGACGATTTCGACAGTCTACGACAATCTTGACCGCATGCGTGGGATGGAGGTGTTTCTGGACAATGTCGGCGCCGTGTCCATGTACAGCGTGCGCACCGGCCTTGCGGATGCCGGAGCCAAGGGAGCGAACAAGATCGCGCTCTTCGAGCAGTTGATGGATTCGCAGACCCTCGTGGTAACGGCCAACACGTCCACGCTTTACGCCTATACCTACACGGATCTCGCCAATGACGGTCCCACGGTGATCGAGGTGCCGCCCGGCATGCTCGGCTTCCTCAACGATGCCTGGCAGCGCTTTGCCGGCAATATGGGCGTCACCGGACCCGACAAGGGCAAGGGCGGCAAGTATCTGGTGGTGCCGCCGGGCTATGACGGCGCTATTCCCGAAGGCTATTTCCTGCTGAAGCCATCGACCAACAGGAATTTCATGTTTCTGCGTGGCTCCATCAAGAACGGGCTGAAGCCCGCGGTGGAAAACATCACGTCGAAGCTGAGGGTCTATCCGCTGAAGGATGCGGCCAATCCGGTGGAAACCGAATTCGTCAACATGTCGAACAAGCCGTTCAACACCGTCTTCGCCAGTGATTTCAGCTATTTCGAGAGCTTGGACAAGGTTATCCAGGAGGAGCCGATTGACGCCATCAGCCCGGAAGTGCGGGGCGCGATTGCTGCGATCGGCATCGTCAAGGGCAAGCCTTTCGCGCCGGACGAGCGAATGAAGAAGCTACTGAGCGAGGCGGCAACACTGGCGGACGCGACAGCGCGCGTTATCACTTATCATCCCCGCATCGATGGCGTGAGGATCTATCCCGATGACCCGAATAGCGTCTGGTCCACGGCCTTTGCCAACAAGAACACCAGTTTTGAGGCAGACGGCACGATGGGCCTCGACGCGCGGGTGCTGTACTATTTCAATGCAGGCGGCGTGACACCCGCCATGGCCGCTACCCATCCGGGACAGGGTTCGGACTATGGTCTGGCGGTTCTCGATTCCAACAAACAACCGTTCGACGGGTCGAAGACCTACAGGCTTCACCTGCCCAAGGATGTTCCGGTGAATGATTTCTGGGCGGTCACCATTTACGATACCCAGACCCGGTCGCAGCTCCAGACAAGCCAGCCGTTCCCCACTATCGGCAGCCAGACCGATGGCATGACCAAGAACGCCGACGGCTCCTATGACGTCTATTTCGCCCCCGAAGCACCCGCAGGCAAGGAAGGAAACTGGCTGCAGACCGTTCCGGGCAAGAGCTGGTTCACCATTCTACGCATGTACGGCCCGCTGGAGCCCTGGATCAACAAGACCTGGCGGCCGGGCGAAATCGATTTGGTTGAGTGATTTGATCGGCGGAGCAGATGCCCCGCCGATTTGCCCTAAATGGCCTGTCGTACAAGCGCGTCCTGGCACTGACACATAGGATAAGAGAAGATGACACAGATAAACGGATTTCTCGGAACGCCGTCTGCCTCGACGTGGGTCGGCGCGGTGCTTGCCCGTTCGAATGGGGCACTGCGCTCCACAAAGCGGCACGCGACCCAAGCCTTAGCCGCCATCGCCCTTGTCGGTATGACCGCCAGTGCACAGGCCCAGACCGAGCAGAAACTAGAGGCCATCGCAGAGCAGGCCTATATCTACGGCCTGCAACAGGCGATTTATTATGGCCAGCGTTGGACTTACACCCAGAATGACGCCAAGGATAACATCGTCTATGCAGGCCTGAACCAGTTTGCATGGGTGCGCAAGCAGATTACCCCCGATTATCCCGTGGTCACGCCGAACGCGACCACGCTTTATGGCGCAGGCTTTCTTGACCTGCGCGCAGGACCAGTCGTCATCGAAGTGCCAGAGATCACCGACCGTTACTTCAGCGTCCAAGTCATGGATCAGTACGGCATATTTCGGATGATCGTCGGGTCGCCCTTCAATGGCACAAAGGCGCGAAAATATATTCTGGTTCCGCCGGGATTCACCGGCAATGTTCCGGCCGATTTCCCGACCACTGACATCGTACAATGGCCGGCCCTGACCGCTTACGGCGTGGTCCGTATGGCTGTTGAAACCGGGTCCGCTGCCGAGATCAAAACGATCAACGGCTATCAGGATCAAGTGACCATCACGCCCTTGGCCGACTGGCTGGCCAAGGGCCACAAGGGCATCGCCCAAGCCGACAAAAAGAAAGTGAAGGGCGAATTCCTCATCCCCGATGGTCTGCCCGAATATCAGTTCGGTCAGGTCGACAAACAGACTGCCGAGCAATATTTCACCCTGCTCAGCATAATCCTGAACGATCCGACCATGCCAACGCTCAAGGATTCGATCATGGAGGCCGACATGCTCAAGCAGCTTGAGGCGTTCAACATCGGCAAGGGTCTGAGCTTTGACTGGGCCAAACTGACGGCAGAGCAAAAAACGGCACTCGAGACCGGGTTCAAGGCCGGGTTTGACAACGTGCGCAAGACGCTGAAGACCAACATGATAAACATGAATGGCTGGGGCGTCGTGCGCAATGACGGCGGATTCGAAACCCGTTGGATGGACCGCGCGATCATCGCCGATGCAGCCTGGGCCGCACCGGACAAGAACATCTCGCATGGTGGTGCGTTCCTGTTCACCGATTCCGAAGGCAAGCCGCTCGATGGCAAGAACAACTACACCCTGACCTTCGAGATGAACGATCTGCCGCCGGTTACCCAATTCTGGTCCATCCCGATCTACAGCGCCGAAGGCTACTTCGTGGCCAATGAGATCAACCGCTACACCATCAACAGCTTCATGCTGAAATCTGGTGAGCTGGTGGCCAAGGACGGCAAGCTGGTGATCTATATCCAGAACGAAAAGCCCTCTGATCCGGATCAGGCGAGAAACTGGCTTCCGGCGCCGGCCAAAGGGTTTCGCTTCACCTCGCGCTTCTATGGGCCTTATGCTCCGCTGGTAGACGGCACTTACAACATGCCGAAGGTGATCAAGGTCGAATGATCCGAATGATCAACCATGGGTACCCGGACGGGTGCCCTCGATCTGCAGACCGCACCGAGGAGACAGTGACATGATTAAGCGGTTACTTCTGTCCACAACCGTCTTGGCGTGTTTCGCCGGATTGCCGGCCTCATCCGAGGTCAACAAGGCCGAACTGGAGTCGATCTCCATTCCCGACAAGGTCGAGACGTCGATTGGCACCCTCGAATTCTTCGATGGCGTACCGATCGGCGACACTGTCGACAAGGTCTATGACAATCTCGATCTTATGCGGGGGCTGGCAGCCTTCTTGGACAATCAGGGCGCGGCCTCGCTCCACGCCATGCGGATGGGAAATGCGGGCATCGGCGCCGATGCGTCCAACAAGTTCACGATCACCGAGCAACTGCTCCAGCCGGAATCCCTCTATCTGACCGGGAACACATCGACGCTTTATGCGCTTGGCTACATGGATCTGAAAAAAGATGGCCCATTGGTCATCGAACTGCCGCCCGGCATGCTAGGCTTTGTCGATGATGCCTGGTTCAGATTTGTCGAGAATCTGGGCGCGATTGGCCCGGACAAGGGGAAAGGCGGCAAATACCTGATGCTGCCGCCCGACTATCAGGGGGCGGTGCCGGCAGGGTATTTCGTGATCAGAACCGACACGTACAGCAACCTCGTGTTCCTGCGCGGCTCCATCGCGAAGGGTCTTGAGCCTGCGATCGAGAACATCAAGTCCAATCTCAAGGTGTATCCGCTGGCGCAGGCGGACAACCCGCCTGAAACCGAGTTCGTCAACTTCTCTGGCAAGAGCTACAACACGATTGCGCCAAATGACTTCAGTTTTTTTGAGGGCATCAACCAGGTGGTTCAGGAAGAGCCGATCGGCGCGATCGACTCCGAGGCACGGGGGCTTCTGGCCGCGATCGGCATCGTGAAGGGCCAACCCTTCAACCCAGATGCGCGCATGAAGAAGCTGCTCGGCGAAGCGGCGACAATCGGAAACGCGACGGCGCGGGCCATCACCTATCAGCCGCGCATTGATGGTGTGTTCATATATCCTGACACGAATAGTGCCTGGACAACCGCCTATGCGAACAAGAACACGACCTTTGAGACCAATGGCGCGATGGGTCTCGATGCGCGTGTCTTGTTCTATTTCAATGCGACCGGTGTGACACAGGCGATGGCGGCCACGACTGTCGGGCAAGGTTCCGACTATGCCCTGGCTTATCTTGATGCCGACAAGAAACCGCTGGATGGGTCAAAAACGTACAAGCTGCGTCTGCCGCCGGACGTTCCGGTCAACAATTTCTGGGCGGTAACGCTCTACGACACGCAAACGCGCTCCTTGCTGCAAACTGGGCAGAAATTCCCGACAATGGGCAGTCAGAGCGAGGGGGTTCACAAGAACGCCGACGGCTCCTACGACGTTTATTTCGCGCCAGAGGCGCCAGTGGGCAAGGAGGGCAACTGGCTCCAGACCATTCCGGGCAAGAGCTGGTTTACCATCCTGCGCATGTACGGTCCGCTGGAGCCCTGGATCAACAAGACCTGGCGGCCGGGCGAAATCGAATTGGTCAAGTAAGGCTGCTGAAACCTGAAATCCCGATCAATTCACCTTCGAACATCACAATTCAAATGGAGCTCGGTTTTAGAATGAAAAGCTTTTCTTCTCTATCTCTGATATGCGCGCTTGCCATGACCCCGCTTCCCCTGGCGGCACACGCGGCCGAACCTGTCATCGTCAATGTCGACAATTTCGACAGGGCGCAGACCGACTTCGAGTTTGTCGGCATCATCAAGCTGGCGGACGGCATCAACAAGCTGCACCATAACCGGACACCGACGCCGATCGACAAGCAGAATGTCATCCGGATGAACCGCGACACGCTGTACAGCCTCGGCGTCGTCGATATTTCAAAGGGAGCGACCGTGACCATGCCGGATGCCGGAAAGCGATACATGTCGCTGATGGTCATCAACAATGACGGCTACGTCAATGAGGTCTTCTATGGTGCTGGTGCCCACGAACTGACAGTGGACAAGTTCGATACGCCTGTCGTCGGCCTTGTCATCAGAACGCTCGCAGACCCGGAAGACAAGGCGGATCTCGAGGAAGCTCACAAGCTTCAGGACATGATCGAGATTTCGGCCGGTTCGGATGCACCGTTCGTGATGCCGGACTACGACAAGGCAAGCTACGAGGCGACACTCGCGCCGGTTCTCGATCTTGCCAAGGGGCTGAAGCGGTACATCAACACCTTCGGCTCCAAGGAGGAAGTCAACCCCGTCCATTTCCTGATCGGCACCGCGTCCGCCTGGGGCGGGTTGCCGGACAAGGCCGCGGTTTACGTGAATGTTCAGCCTGACCTGCCGGTGGGCGAATACGAACTCAAGGTCAAGGATGTGCCGGTCAAGGGTTTCTGGTCGATCAGCCTTTACAACGCCAAGGGCTATTTTCAGGAAAATGACCTTCATGCCTACAGCCTCAACGATCTGACCGCGAAGCCGAACAGTGATGGGTCCTACACCATTCGCTTTGGCGGATGCGGCGAGGGTGTCGAGAATTGCCTGCCGATCATGGACGGCTGGAACTACGCAGTGCGCCTGTATGAGCCGAGCGAAGCGATTCAGGACGGTACATGGACGTTCCCGGGTCCGCCGACGCCACGGAAGAAGTGACCGGAAAACGGCCCGGCCGCTAGACTGTCCGAGCCATCTCGGATGCAGCTTCACAAGCCGAAATGCGTAGCGCTGGAGGACCCAGGGTCCTCCCAGACGATTAGAAAAGCCAAACAAATTCTGTTCCTGAGCCACTTCCAGTTCACGGGTGTGGCTCCACTTTCAATCTGTTGGGAGAATTCCGATGAAACAGCTGGAACTTGCAGTAAACAGGCGAACACTGGTAACGAGCCTGGCCGCAACTGCGGCGATCGCCGCGGCAGCCCCTCACTCGGCCGCACAAGCAGCGGAAGAAAACGCCGACTTCCTCTTTGTCCAGACCTCAAAAAGCATGGCGTTCGATCCGGCAACCATGACGCTGACTCTGAAGGATGTCAGTCCGACGACGTTGTTCTTTTCCGACAGACCGGAACGGATCGCCGGCAACATGACCACCGCTGCATTCCTTCCGTTTTGGAGCGACGGCACTGACAGCTTTCTCTCGGATCCGCCGAATGCCGATATTTCGGTTCTTGAAGGGGAAACGCTTCGTCAATCGGTGGTGGTCCTGATGGATCCGCGCCTCGACGGCAATGATCTGGTCTACACCGTGAAGACGATTGAAGGCGGGTTGCCTGGTACGGGCGAAAATGTCTCCGTCTTCATCGATGTCATCGGAATGCCACTCACACCGCTTTCCTATGCCGGCGCCCGGCGCCGCGTTTATCGCCGCGCATATATGTATCGATAGATGCAACCCGGGAATGCAGAGTGCGATACAGGAGCGGCTGGGTTGCTGAATGCTTCACGGCCGCAAGCCTTACGATGCTGCGAATTGACCTCGGTTAGTCGGGACAATTCAGATCCTGGAACGCGGTGTAGCACTTGGCAGGCGATGGCAATTGGATCACATATGAACGTTAGAGCGCCGGGCGATAACTGAAAGACTCATCGACGAAAGGGGCGGCAAAATTAAGTGGCAATTGGCTGATTGCCAAAAAAGCATACCGCATTCCTAACGCGTGATGCGTCACGTAAAGCATCGCGGTTTATAGTCACCAGTCATCACAGATACGTCCGCTCATCGATCGACGTATTCTGGATCTGCTCCAGAAGCAGATCCAACATCGCCGTTTCGGCCCGGTTCATCTTTGCCTTCGGGTTCCACACCACATGAACGTCGATCTCCGGCAGGTTGTCGTAAGGCGGCAATTGCCACAGCATGCCGTCCTCCACGTCGCGGCGGACCACATGCACCGGCAGCGGACCAATGCCGAGGCCAGCCAGAATCATGCGCCGGACTTCCTCCAGATTGGCGGAGGTGCCTACCACCCTGTCGTCCAGATCGGCTTCCGCGCGCATCAGCGTCACCGGCCTGAGCGCATCCTCCAGACGATCGGTGACGAAACTGACCGAGGATTGGCCCGCAAGGTCGGCCTTGGTCAGGTTGGAGCGCCCGAACAGGGGATGGGACGGACCGCAGAACAGGGCAAAGAACTCGCGAAACAGACGGGTATATTCCAGCTTCGGGTTCCGGGTCCTGACGAGGCAGACGGCCAATGATACCCGCCGCCCCATCACCGCTTCCAGCGCGTCCTTGCTGGCGGAAACATTGATGGAGATGGTCGCCGCCGGATGCATCTGGTGGAATTGCCTGAGCGTCTCGTCGAACAGCGGACTGACCACGTGGCTCGCCACGGCGATTTCCACATGGCCGCGAACCTCGTCTGAAACATCCCGCATCAAGGTTCCCAGACGCAGGATCGCGCCCTGGATATCGACCGCCTCCTTGTGCAACAGCCGGCCGGCCTCCGTCAGTTCGAAATGGCCCGGAGACCGGTTGATCAGGCGCTTGCCGATCCGTTCTTCGAGCCGCTTGAGCGCGCTGGAGACGGTCGGCTGCTTGAGCCGAAGCCGGTCGGCGGCTTCCGTCACGCTGCTCGACCGCGCCAGGACGATAAAGGTTCTCAACAGGTTCCAGTCCAGGTCGCGGGCAAGCCGTTCCGGATGGAGGGGTTTTGGAAGCGAAGCCATAGATCAGATCTATAGTTAGAATTTCTATTATCTATTTGTTCTATGAAGCGTCTCTTGTCACGGTCCCGTCAAGATAATTCTGACAAGGGAGGCGGCGATGGGTATCGAGGCGCGCGAAAGACGCCAGCCATGGATCCTGTTGGCGCCTGCGCTGACAGCAGTCACGCTGCTTCTGTTCGTGCCGCTCGCCTTCATCGTGGTCTATTCATTCTGGCTCAGAACCGCGACCGGCGCCGATCAGGTCGGCTTCTATCTCAACAACTGGCAGGAAGCGCTCGGCGACCCGTTCTACCGGGACATCCTGTTCAGTACACTCCGGATCGCCGCCATCACCACGGTCGTCTGCGCGGTCATGGGCTATCCGGCCGCCTATTTCATTGCCCGCTCGAGGGGCAACAAGGCGATCCTTCTGCTGATGCTCATGCTGCCGTTCTGGATCAGCTACATCATCCGCACCATGTCCTGGATCAACATCCTCGGTGTCTCCGGTGCCTTGAACTGGCTGTTGCAGACGCTTGGCCTCACCAGCGAACCGGTCCAGATGCTCTACAACGAGACCACGGTCATTCTCGGTCTCGTGCATTTCCTGCTGCCTTTCATGATCCTGAACGTCTACGTGGCGCTGGAAGGGATCGACATTTCCCTGGAAGACGCGGCCTGCTCGCTCGGGTCCACCCGCTGGCAGAGCTTTCTGGAAGTTACCCTGCCGCTCTCCCTGCCGGGTCTCGCAGCCGGTGGCCTTTTGTGTTTCGTCCTCAGTGCCGGCACCTACATCACGCCGCTGGTGCTCGGCGGGCCGCGTGACGCCATGTTCGCCAACCTGGTGTTCGAGGCGATCATCACCCAGCTCAACTGGCCGCTCGGCTCCGCGCTCTCGCTCATGCTGCTGGCGATCCTGGGCGGGCTGGTCCTGATCTACAACCACTTCCTCGGCATGGGGCAACTGATGAAGGGGCTCGGCTGATGGGTTGGCTTCTGATCCGCGGATGGGCTCTGCTCGTCTATATCTTCATGTTCCTGCCGGTGGCGGTGGTCGTGCTGTTGAGCTTCAACGCCAGCCAGTTCGGCAGCTTCCCGATGACCGGCTTTTCCCTCCGCTGGTTCGTCGAACTCGCCAATAATGATGCGATCCTGAGAGCGTTCCAGACATCCCTCCTCCTGGGCGCGCTCACCGCTTTGGTGTCGACGACCCTCGGCGTGCTCGCCAGCCTCGCCCTCGTGCGCTACCGGGTCCCGGGCTCCAATCTGATCTCCACCATCCTGATCGCACCAATCCTGGTGCCGGAGGTGGTTCTGGCGGTCGCCCTGCTGCTGTTCCTCAACGCCCTGTCGCTCAACAAGAGCTTCCTGCTGCTGCTCATGGGCCATGTGATCTTCACCATGCCCTTCGTGATCCTTGTGGTTCAGGCGCGTCTTGTCGGCATCCGCCGCGATTACGAGGAAGCGGCGATCAGCCTGGGCGCCCATCCGGTACAGGCCTTCTTCCAGATCACGCTGCCTCTGCTGGCGCCGGCCGTCTTCGCCGGCATGCTCTTCGCCTTCACCATCAGCTTCGACGACATCACCGGCACCCTGTTCTGGAAGCCCGGCGGCGTCGAAACCGTGCCGACCCAGATCTTCGCCATGCTGCGCAATTCCATCTCTCCGGAGATCAACGCGCTCGGCACCGTGATGATTTTCCTGACCGTCGGGCTGCCGCTTCTCGGCATGGCCGTCGCCCGGCGCATGGCCCTTCAGCGCGGCAGCTAGAACCGCGCGCAACGCACACAACGAACATCCAGAAAACCAACCGGAATTGGGGACTAAAATGGACAACACGAAACGTTACGAACGCCTCCGCGAACGCTATCTGAACGGGGACCTGGACCGCCGCAAGTTCTTGGGGCTCATCGGTGCCGCCGGCCTCGCCTATGGCGTACACACGCCCTTCGCCCGCCAGGCGCTGGCGGCAACCGAACAGGTCCGTTTCGACGGCTGGGGCGGCGTCGTCTCGGAAGCCTTCCGCAAACACGCCTTCGACCCCTACACCAAGAAGACGGGCATCAACGTCGTCGACGGCACCTTCGGCGGTGGCGACGAATATCTCTCCCGCGTCAAGGCCAGCCAGCCGGGCGAATACAACATCGCGCACCTCTCCGGCGTCTTCGACTATGCGCGCTATCACAATCTCGGACTGTCTTCGAAACTCAACGAAGACAACATCCCGAACCTGAAATACGTCATCCCGAAACTGGTCGACGTGTTCCGCGAAGTGACCGACGGATCGCTCTCCTGCGTTCCTTATGACTACGGCACCACGGGCCTTGCCTATAACCGCAAGTACATCTCCGACGACGAGATGAAGGAAAAGGGCGCCAAGATCCTGCTCGACGAAAAGTACAAGGGCAAGATCGCCGGCTGGAGCGACTGGCGCACCCGTATCTGGTACGCCTCCCTGCAGACCGGCCAGGACCCGAACGGCGCGACCGACATGGACGCGATCTGGGATGCCATCCGCACCCACCGGGATCTGTCCCTGAAATACTGGACCTCCGGCGCGGAACTGATGAGCCTTCTCGCCGAAGAGGAAATCTACGTCACCGAAGGCTGGTCCGGCCGCATCTACGCGCTGCAGGAACAGGGCAACGACATCGGCTACATGGACCCGCCCAACGGCTTCGGCTGGCAGGAATGCCTGTTCGTCATCAAGGGCTCGCCGATGGAAGCCTGCGAAGAGCTTCTGAACTTCATGCTGGCACCGGAAACCTCCATCGCCGTGGCGGAAGGCCAGAACTATCCGCCGGCACTCGACCCGACCAAGGTCGATCTCGGCAAGAAAATCCCGACCCTGCCCGCCTTCGATCCGAAAGGCACCCTGGAAGGGCTCACCTTCGCCAAGCCGGATTACTGGAACGGTCACGAGCAGGAATGGTCGAAGATGTTCGGCCGTATCCAGAAGGGCTACTAAGGCCCCCTCTTGCCTGAAAACTTGACCTCCCGTTTACCCGCCAGAAGCGGGAGGTCATTTTCCCCACAATGCGGAGAACGCTTGTGAGTGCTGTATCCCTGACCAATATCGTGAAACGCTTCGGCAAGGTGACCGCGGTGCACCGGATGTCCATGGACATTCCCGACGGCAGTTTCGTCACCCTGCTCGGACCGTCCGGCTGCGGCAAGACCACCACCTTGCGCATGATCGCCGGCCTGCTCGATCCGACCGAGGGCGACATCACCATCAAGGGCAATCGGATCAACGACGTTCCGATCCACAAGCGCAATCTCGGGCTGGTGTTCCAGAACTACGCCCTGTTTCCGCACAAGACCGTGGCGGAGAACGTCGCCTTCGGTCTGAAATACCGCTCCGTCTCCAAGGCCGACGCACAGAAGAAGGTGCGCGACGCGCTGGAGCTGGTGCAGCTGCCCCATGTGGGCGGTCGCTACCCGAAGGAACTCTCCGGCGGCCAACAGCAGCGCATCGCTCTCGCCCGGGCGGTCGTGATCGAGCCGGACGTGCTCCTGCTCGACGAGCCGCTGTCGGCTCTCGATGCCAACCTGCGCGAGGACATGCGCGTGGAACTGAAGCGCATCCAGCACCAGATCGGCGTGACCACCGTCTTCGTCACCCACGACCAGTCCGAGGCGCTCGCCATGTCCGACAAGCTCGTCGTCATGTCGAACGGCGTCGTCGAGCAGGTCGGCGCGCCGGAAGAAGTCTACAATACGCCCGCCAGCGAATTCGTCGCGAAGTTCCTCGGCACCTCGAACATCCTCGACGGACGCTGCACCGGTCTCGACGGATCGACCGTCGCGCTCGACGTCAACGGGATCGGACCGGTCCAGGTGCCACGGGACCGTGCACCGCATCTTTCCGCCGAAGGCTCTGCAAAACTGGTGCTCAGGGCGGAAAAACTGATCGTCGCCCCTTCCAATGCGCCCAAAGATGATCGAATAGATTTGTCCGGCACCGTTGAAGCCGTCGATTATCAGGGACAGGCCGCGCGCTATTTCCTGCGCATCGGCGACCACCGGCTCCAGGCCATCAACATGATCGACGACCGCCCCTTCTCCGAAGGGGAGACCGTCAGCCTTCGCTTCAGGCCGCGCGACTGCGCAGCCCTTCCGGAAACCTGAAAATGACCAAGACTGGCAAATCCCATCTCTTCTACCAGAGCCGCCTGAGACGGCCCACGCTGGACCAGGCCCGCGGCGTCTACATGTGGGACGTGGACGGCAAGCGCTATCTCGACGGCTCGTCCGGCGCGATGGTCTGCAACATCGGTCATTCCAATGCCAATGTGCTGGAAGCCATGCGCCGCCAGATGGAGAAGTCCACCTTCGGCTACCGGCTGCATTTCGAGACCGAGCCGGCGGAACGGCTGGCCGAAAAGACCGCCGTACTTGCGCCCGAAGGCATGGAAAAGGTGTTCTTCGTCTCCGGCGGATCGGAAGCGGTGGAGAGCGCGATCAAGCTCGCCCGGCAGAATGCGATCGCGACCGGCGAGAGCCAGCGCTACAAGATTATTTCCCGCTATCCGAGCTACCACGGCTGCACCCTGGGCGCGCTTGCGCTCACCGGTTACGCGCCGCTCGCCGCCCCCTTCGATCCGATGATGCAGCCGATGCCGAAGATCCCCGCACCCCGCGCCTATCTCCACCGGCTGGACCCGGACGACGAGGCGACCGGCCGCCACTATGCCGACATGCTGGAGGAGCGCATCCTGGCCGAAGGCCCGGAGACGGTGCTCGCCTTCATCGTCGAGCCGGTGGGCGGTGCTTCAACCGGTGCGCTGGTGCCGCCGGCCGGCTACATGAAACGCATCCGCGAGATCTGCACCCAATACGGCGTGATCCTGATCCATGACGAGGTCATGTCCGGCGGCGGCCGGACCGGCAAGTTCTTTGCCGCCGAGCACTGGGATGTCGCCCCCGATATTCTGGTCATCTCGAAAGGCTTTGCCGCCGGCTACGCCCCGCTCGGCGCCATGGTGGCAAGCGACAGCATCGTGGAAAACGTCCTCAACGACGGCGGCTTCCTGCATGGCTTCACCTATGCCGGCAATCCGCTCGCCTGCGCCGCCGGCTTTGCCGTGCTGGAGGAAATCGAACGCGAGGGCATGGTGGAAAATGCCGCCCGCATCGGGGACGAGCTCAAGACCGGGCTGGAAGGCCTGATGGCGAAATATCCCGTCATCGGCGACGTCCGCGGCAAGGGGCTGCTGCTGGCCTTCGAACTGGTCAGCGATCCCGAAACCCTGAAACCGCTGCCGCGCGAGCTGAACGCCTATAACACCCTGGTGGATATCGCCTACGACAAGGGGCTGATCATCTATTCGCGCCGGACTCGCGGCGGCTATGAAGGCGACCACTTCCTGGTCTGCCCGCCCATGATCGCCACCAGCGCCCATGTGGGAGAGATCATCGAAACCCTCGACGCATCGATCGCCGAATTCCTTGAGACGGTTGTCGACCGCCGGCTGCAGGCCGGCTGACCGGAATAGAAAATGACCAACAAGATCATCATCACCTGTGCCATCACGGGCTCCATCCACACGCCCACCATGTCGCCCTATCTGCCGGTGACGGGACCGGAAATCGCCGGCCAGGCAATGGGCGCGGCGGAAGCGGGTGCTGCAATCCTGCACCTTCATGCCCGCGATCCGGAGACCGGCCGGCCCTCGGCAAAGCCGGAACATTTCATGGCCTTTCTGCCGGTGATCAAGCAGGGCTCCGACGCGGTGCTGAACATCAGCACCGGCGGCAGCGCCGTCATGACCCTCGACGAGCGCCTCGCAGCCCCCACGCTGGCCGAACCGGAAATGTGTTCCCTGAACATGGGCTCGATGAACTTCGCGCTCTATCCCATGGCGGCCCGCTACGACGACTGGAAACACGACTGGGAAAAGCCGTTTCTGGAAGGTTCCGACGATCTCGTCTTCAAGAACACCCCGCGCGACATCGCGACGATCCTGAGCCGCCTCGGCCAGGAACGCGGCGCCCGGTTCGAATTCGAATGCTATGACGTCAGCCATCTCTACATGCTGCGCCATTTCGCCGACCGGGGCCTGGTCAAGGCGCCGTTCTTCATCCAGTTCGTTTTCGGCGTGCTCGGCGGCATCGGCGCGGATCCGGAAAACCTGCAGCACATGAAGCGGATTGCCGACAAGCTGTTCGGCGACGATTACATGTTCTCCGTGCTCGCCGCCGGCCGGCAGCAGATCCCCTTCGCAACCATGGCCGCCGCCATGGGCGGTCATGTCCGTGTCGGGCTGGAAGACAGCGTCTTTATCGGCAAGGGCGAACTGGCCCGGTCCAATGCGGAACAGGTGGTCAAGATCCGGGAAATCGTGGAACGGCTCGGGCGCGAGGTCGCGACACCGGTTGACGCGCGCGATCTGCTCGGTCTGAAAGGTGCCGACAGGACGGCTTTTTAAGGCATGTACGCAATTTCAATCCGGCGCGCCGAAAAGGCGGATGCGGAAAAACTGAACGCGGCTCTGATGCGCCTGTCCGAAGACATCGGCGACGATCACGGTGCGTCCGCACAAGACCTGATCCGGCATGGTTTCGGCCCGTCGCCTGCGTTCCATGCTCTGCTCGCCGAACGGGACCCCGGCGGAGAGGTTCTGGGTGTCATTGTCTATTCGCCGGTCTTCTCCACGGTCCGGGCCTCGGCCGGTCTTTATGTCTCCGATCTTTGGGTCTCCGGCGAAACCCGTGGCAGCGGCCTCGGTAAACGGTTGTTGTCTGCCGCCCTTGCAGCCGCACCAAAGGACTGGACCGTCGGCTTCCTGAAGCTCGCCGTTTATGACGACAACCCGTCCGCGCGCGCCTTTTACGACCGGCTCGGTTTCTCCCATGATCCGAACGAGACCTATCTGACGCTGGCCGGTTCCGCGCTGGACACCCTGAAGGAAACACCATGAAAGCCATTTTCGACGAACGGCAATGGGTCCACGATCCCAAGCATTTCATGGCTAACGGCACGCTTTACCCGAACCCGGAACAGCCGCGCCGGATTGAGGTGCTGCAGGACGGCGCGGGAAAGGCCGGCTGTTCCTTCCAGGCGCCGGACGATCACGGCCTCGGTCCGATCGCCGCCCTGCACTCCGCCGAGTACCTCGTTTTCCTCGAGACGATCCACACCCGCTGGAGCCGGATAGAAGGTGCCTCCGACGAGGTGATCCCCAATGTCCATCCCGACCGGCGCACGGCCAGCTATCCCCGTTCCGCCGTCGGCCAGGCCGGTTTCCACCAGGCCGACACCTCCTGCCCGATCGCAGCCGGAACCTGGCAGGCCGCCTACTGGTCGGCGCAGAGCGCGCTGTCGGGCGCGGATCTCGTCCATGGCGGCGAACGGGCCGTCTATGTGCTGAGCCGCCCGCCCGGCCATCATGCCTTCGGCGATCTGGCCGGTGGCTTCTGCTTCCTGAACAATTCCGGCATCGCGGCCGAACATCTGCGCAAGCTCGGCCACCGTCCGGCGATCCTCGATGTGGACGTTCACCACGGCAACGGCACACAGGGCATCTTCTACGAGCGCGACGATGTTTTGACCGTCTCCATCCATGCCGACCCGATCCGCTTCTATCCCTTCTACTGGGGTCATGCCCATGAGCGTGGCGAAGGTCCCGGCCGTGGCTACAATCTCAACCTGCCCCTGCCGCGCGGCACCGGCGATGACGACTATCTGAAAACCCTCGACACGGCCTTTTCCCATATCCGCGCCTTCGGCGCCGATGTGGTTGTCGTGGCCCTCGGCCTCGATGCCTCCGAACACGATCCGTTCAAGGGACTGGCAATCACCATCCCCGGCTTCGCCCGGATCGGCGCGGCCATCGCCAGCCTCGGCCTCCCGGTTCTCTTCGTCCAGGAAGGCGGCTATCTGTCGGATGAACTCGGGCACAATCTCACCAGCGTTCTGAACGGATATAAAAGCGCATGAGCGAACGGGCGGATTTCATCATCATTGGCGGTGGCATTGCCGGCATGGGCGCCGCCGCCCGGCTCGCGCCCCATGCCTCGGTGATCCTGCTGGAAATGGAAGACGCGCCCGGCCGTCATTCCACCGGCCGCTCCGCGGCGATCTTCATCCGCAACTACGGCAACCGGACCCTGCGCGCCCTGAACGCCGCCTCCGAACCGGTGCTGAAGGAGCCGGAAGGCATATCAGACGAAAGCCTGCTGACCCCGCGCGGCGAGCTCCTGATCGCCACCGAGGACGAACTGGCGAGTTTCGACGGTTACCTGGATGGCGCCGACGGCATGGAGCGCATTTCCGCGCAGGAAGCCGTAGACCTCTTCCCGCTGCTGCGCCCCGAACCGATCGCGGCAGCCGCCATCGAACGGGATGCGCAGGACATCGATGTCGACCGGCTGCTGCAGGGCTTCGCCCGCATTGCCCGGCACAACGGCGCAAAGATCGTGACCGATGCAAAGGTTACCGCTCTCGCCCGTTCCGAATCCACCTGGACCGCCGAGACACCGGCCGGATCTTTTGAGGCCCCCGTCATCATCAACGCCGCCGGCGCCTGGGCCGATGCGGTCGCCGGGCTCGCCGGCGTGCCAAAGGTCGATCTTGTGCCCATGCGCCGCTCCGCCGCGATCCTGCCTGTGCCCGATGGCGTCGACGTGACCCGTTGGCCGCTGGTCGCGAGTGCCTCTGAAAGCTGGTACGCCAAGCCGGATGCCGGAAAGCTGATGGTCTCACCCGCCGACGAGGATCCGGTCGAGCCGCACGATGCCTGGCCGGACGACATGGTGCTCGCGGAAGGCCTCTACCGTTTCGAACAGGCCGTCACCATGCCGGTCACCCGAGTGGAACGAAGCTGGGCGGGCCTGCGCAGTTTCGTGGCCGACCGGACCCCGGTCGTGGGCTTTGCACAGGGAACTGAAGGCTTCTTCTGGCTGGCAGGTCAGGGCGGCTACGGAGTGCAGACCGCACCAGCCCTGTCGCAGCTCACCGCGGACCTGTGCCTGGGCCGCTCCTCACCTCTTGAAGAAGACGTCATCAAGGCCCTTGATCCGAACCGCTTTGCCTGATCCTCTCCCGACATCGATTCCCAACAAGGAACACATTATGTACGACATCACCCGCCTCGACTCCGGCCCGCGCATGAGCCAGGCCGTCGTTCACGGCAATACCGTCTACCTCGCCGGCCAGGTCGGCGCGCCGGGCGAAAGCGTAACCGCCCAGACGCAGGCCATCCTGAAGAGCATCGAGGATCTCCTCGCCCGTTGCGGAACCGACAAGTCCAAGATCCTCCAGACCACGATCTGGCTCGATTCCATGGCCGATTTCGCCGAAATGAACGCGGTCTGGGACGCCTGGGTTGACCCGGCCAACCCGCCGACCCGCGCCTGTGGCGAATCCAAACTGGCAACGCCGGACTACAAGGTCGAAATCATTATCGTCGCAGCGAAGTAAGCTTCGGTGGAATGAGTGAAACGCAAGACCGGGTGGCTTTCGGGTCACCCGGTCTAGGGATGACAAGAGCAGGCAGGTATCCACTGCTTCGCCACACTTTCTGCCGTCACCCCCGACGTGATGTACAGACCGGGGACATGGCTGACAGGTGTTCGGGGACATGGTTGACACATTTATATCGCGTTGAGGTCGATTTGTGCGACCTTGTTGGCGCCGAAATAGATGCCGTATTTTCCCGGGTGAGAAGTTGGGCGAATAGCCAGGCTGTGTCCCCTGAATGCTTTCGGCACAGACCAGAGGCGTCCTTTGTAGCTGATTTGGGCCTTGGTTCTGGGAACCTTGCGGGTGATGGTGCTGTTTTCATAGATCATCTCCGGCAAGGTCTTTGACCAACTGCGCAGCGACGGACGGTAGCGGCTCGCGGGAACCTTGTCAGACAGGGCTTCATGCGGGCGATGATGGTTGTAAACCAGCCGCCAGCGGTCGAAGGCCTGCTGGAGCTGCTCCTGGCTACGGTAGCAGCGCAAGGCCAGCACCTCTTCGTTCAAGGTTCGGTTGAAGCGTTCATTCTTGCCCTTGGTTTGCGGATGGAATGGCCGGGCGTAGATCACATTCACGCCCAACCTGGCCAGCCAGACCCGTAACGGTGTCCAATGACTGTCCCGATAACTGGAACCCCAGGGGGCGCCATTGTCGACCAGAAATGCATCCGGCAGGCCATAGAGGCTAAAGCTGCGCTCCAGATGGGTCTGGACGGTATGTGTGCGCTGATCCGGACAAGCCGCCAGGCACACCGCGAAGCGGGAATGGTCGTCGACAACCGTTAGCGGATGGCACTCCTGTGCATTGCCCAGACGGACCCGACCCTTGAAGTCCATCTGCCACATACGGTTGGCCTCCTCTTCTTCAAAACGCTGCCAGTCTGTCCCGCTCCTGTCCCGGGGCCGGATACAATCATGGCGACGCAAGACCGCATGGATGGTCGATACCGCTGGAGTGTTGTCGTCGGTGCGTGAAAGCACCGCCGCGATCTTGCGCGCACCCCAAGCCGGATGGGCCGTGCGCACCGAAAGGATTGCTTCTTCCAACGCGGGGCAAAGCTGCTGCGGACTCGATCGCGGCCGGCGGCTGCGGTCCTCAAGCACATCTCCCGCTTCAAACCGGCGCAGCCACTTGTAGCCGGTCTGAGGGCTGATCCCGAACCGGCGGCAAAGCTCACGCCGGTTCACGCCTTCAAGCCTCGCGAGCCGGACGAACTCTTCTCGCTGTTCCATGATCGACATCTCCTGCCACGGCATGCCCGCCTCCTTCGACGTAAGTCATGCCAAATGTGTCAACCATGTCCCCGAACACCTGTCAGCCATGTCCCCGGTTTAAACATCAGGTCGGGGGTGACTCTGAATATGCGGCCAGCCCGGGGTAGCCAAAGAACGGAAAATACCGCGGTATTTTTCCGCTTGCGCTCCGGCCGGTGCTTTGCTCCTATAGACCTGTTTTATTGCGACGCTTTTCGAGCAGGGGTTGCCCTGCAAAATTTTAACATTTTCAAATAGCTGGCCTTTTTCGCCACCAAATGGTCCACTCTGAACAAAACCCGCCCCGGCTCAACAGGATCTGAGGGTGAACGGTACTGTGCCCTACTGGTTTTAGTCAGAACGGACAGGCAGAAGAAAGAACTGACCGTGTTGATCAAAACACTCCTTGCCGCGTGCGCATTGTTTTATTTCGGCCTCTCCGCCGAGGCGCTTGAAATCTATCGCAATGGCCGCCCCTATGACATTTCCGCAAGCCTGCCCGCCGGAGCCTCGTTCAATGAGGACGGCGTTGACCGGAAGTTCGAGATTGGCGGTGTCAGCGGCAATCTCCGGCTGATCCAGGACAGCTACGGCAATTGTGCGGCTCTCGTTGAAGAGCGACAGCGAAACTGGGTCAAATACGGCTTCAGCGACGCCTACGACCAGTATGTAAGCTCCAACGAGTGCTCGATTACGATCCATAATCCGGCAAGTGGCGAGACGGTCAGTTCCTTCTACATCCGCATCGACTCCTGTGATTGTTACTCGGCCCTGCATTTCCGCTTCCAGGAAACCGACCGGCCGGATTTTACAGCCGCGGCGCCGTCGATTGTCGCAAGCGTCCGTCAGAACAACATCGGACCGGCCGGGCCGGCGGTTGCAGCGACGGCGAGCGCCTCAAACTCCGGAGACCTGGTGCCCAAGACGGTCTCCCAGCAGAACGGCTTCCGGGATTCGACACGAGGCGGCATCGCCAGGATCACGTCGGCGCTGTCCTCCCTCTCCTGTCTGCCCGTTGCCGAGGACACGAACGAAGAGGCCTCCCGCGCCTTGCTGCTCCTGTCGGCATGGACCGGCCGTAAAATCGACGACCTGGCTCAGGGTGCAGGCATCCCGCAATTGAGCTCACACATCAATTATGATTTTCCGTCCGGCGATCCGGGAAATATCGATCTGGTCGAGGCCGTGCTTTCGGCCAACGAAAGAGCCGTCACCAGGCTGGAAAACGACATCGAGACCCATGGGGCAAGCCTGTGCGGGGTCCTGTCCTTCGCGCTCGACGACCGGGTCGACACGCTTCACGATCAGCAGAAATCTTTCAATTCCGTCTACCACGGTTATCTGAAGGCAGCGCAAAAACTGGTCGTGATGAACCAGTGCGCGAACGGCGAACCGGATGGGGCCTTCGGTCCGTCCAGCCGGTCCGACTGGAACAGATTGCTGACAGCCCTCGGAAAGGCGCCGATGAGCGGGGCATTTACCCCGACCATGAGCGACCTGATCAACGCTGCCGCCGTTCCGGTTGCGGACGCGGCCTGCGGATCCGGCGGCGCAGGGACATCCGGAAGCCGAATTGCCGTTCTGCCGTTCCTCTTCAGTGGTGGTTTCGATTACGGCGGTTGGCTGGCAAAACGCACCCCTTCGCTCGAAGCGGCAATGAACGAAATGGCGGTTGCCGGCCAGTGGACACCATTCCAGCAACAGCTTGCCCGGGACGCCGTCGGCAAGAGCTACGGACAGACCGACAGCGAGGTCGCGGGCAAGCTAACCCGGATCTTTGCCCAAGGGATCGGCGTTGCCGAAAACAGGCAGGCCGCCGAATTCTGGGCCGGTGTCGCGGCAGGTGATCCGACGCCGTATCAGCGTTATGCAACGGTGATCGAAACCGGCGACGGCGTCGAACAACTGACCGAGGATCTGATCCAGGCCCATACATCGACGGAAACCTACCAGTCGAAAACGGTCTCCGGTCCGATGCTCATCGACAGCACACTTACCCTGACCCTGGATCGCAGAACCGGCCTGGCGCGGTTTGCCCATCTGGTGATGAAATATCCGGAAGCCCTGCGGATCGTGGCCGAAACCGCCCCGGCCGAAGTTCAATACATGCTCGCGGAGCGCCTGCTCGACGGTGCAAGCGTGTTGGGCAAGGGAACCAGCGAGGCCCAGGTCCTGCTTGAAGCCGCCGCACCAAAGCTGCCCTATGCCGCCTCGCATCTGGCCTTCATGCTAAGCTACGGCAACGGCGGGACCGCCGATCCGTCCCATGTTCAGGATCTCCTCCTGTCCGCCGCCGACAGGAAAGATCCGTTTGCGCTCTACCAGTTGGCCCGGCAGGCGGAACGGGACCGGCCGGAAGCACCGGACGAAGCGTTGAAATGGTACGAACGCCTCTTTGCCCAGGACGCAGGAGACTATGTTCCCTTCGCAGGGAGCGAACTGGTTGCCAACCGGATCATGGCCGGCAGCCTCGCGCTGGCGACCCCCGAGGGCAACAAGCTGATCGAAGGCCTGGCAAAACGGAAGTCAGACTTCGCCGGACTTCTGGCAAGCCTTTACCTGTGTGCCGATTGCGGCGGCGCTATCGACTATGCCGAGGCGGCAAAGTGGCTGCGCCTGATGCGCGACGCCAAGGTGAAGCAGACGAGCGTCGTGCTTTATCGCCTGCTGCATCAATTCCCGGACCTGGCGACAAGCAAGAACGAAGCGATCGGCGGCCTTGTCCGCGCCAATGCGGATGAGAACGGCAAGGTCACCCTTGGATGGGACGCAGATGTCGCCGCCTATCTTGCCCTGGCGGTGGAAACCGGCAAGGCCAAGCTCCAGCCGGAGCAACTGCCTGAATTCATGAAATCCGTGCTCGGCCGCCTGTGCCAACCGCAGGACAATGGTCCGGCCTATTGCGAGGAAGCGGCGCAGTTCCTGGCGTCCGGTGCCTTCGGAACCAACCTGGTCGCGATCGGCCTGGAGCGTCTGGAGGACATGGATTCCGTTGCGCTCACCGATGCACTGGCAGCCTATGGCGACTTCAAGGGCGCGCTGGAACGCGGCTTGCGGGCGGAGAGGAACCTGCGGCTGCAAACGTCCACCGTCATTTCCCGTGCATCGACCGGACAGGAAGGCTTGCGTCTCAATCCGGACGATCTGCGCGCACCGACGCTGCGCCGCCTCATCGCCCGGCGCGATCCGGCCGACATGACGACCCTGCCGAAAGGCTTCATCGAATACCTGAGCATGCTGGCGCGAAACGGCGACACCCAGGCGCGCGACTATCTGCGCCTCATTTCAGCACCGCCCGCGGCGCCGGTTGCCGTTGAACCGGACCTTGCCGCCACAAAAGCAACCTTCGAAACGGTGAAGGCGCGCGGCGGCCTCAGCATGTCGCTGGTCAACGCGGCCCGGGTTTATTCTTCCGCACTACAGACGTCCGGCGACACGGACCAATCCCTCGAACTGGAACTGACCGCACTGGCAGCCGAACGGCAGCTCGATCAGATCGTCGGCCTTGGAGCCGGTCCGCTACAGGGCAAGCTGACCACCATGTGCCATCTGTCCAGGGCCAGCGAGAGTGCCTTCGGGCTCGGCAGCGATGCCATCGCGCTGGTTCTCGCAAAGGACGCGATCAACGAACTTCAGGAGATCCGCAGAGACCTTTCGGCAATCCCGGAACGCCTGCAGGGTTGTTTCCGCGACCTCGTCGCCGATAACTACCGCTGGCTCGCCGATCTTCTGGTGCGTCAGAACCGGCTGAGCGAAGCCGAACTCGTGCTGTCGCTTCTGAAGGACTTCGAAGCCTTCCAGTTCGCCGGCCGCGACGACGACTTCACCGGGGATTCGTTCCGCCAATTGCCTTACTCTGCAGCGGAGCAGGAACTGAAGGACGCCCTCGACGCCCTGCAAGTGCCGACGGTGACGGACGTCCGCCAAAGGGAAGAGCTGCTTGCCAAGCAGCAGCTCCAGGGCCTCACCCAGGCTGAAGCCGCCCAGCTTGCCGATATCCAGGCCCGCCTCCAGGCGGCCGAAACTGCGTATCAAAGCGGCCTGAAACGGATCTTCGAGGCTGCCGCAAACCTGAAAGGCAATTCCGATCCCGTCGCGGAGCTCGCCGAAAGGGAATCGATCCAGAAAACCCTGCTGGGCAAGCTGACGGAAAAGGCCGTCGCGATCCATTACCTGGTGATGCCGGACCGCCTCAACATCATCCTGACCACGCCCACCGATCGCAAGAGCATCACGGTCAAGACCTGGAACGGTGCCCCGTTCACCGAAGCCGCGCTGAACGAGAAGCTGGAAGAATACCACGCTGTGGTCAGCGATCCCGGCTACGATCCGAAGAAGCGCAGCCGGCAACTCTATGACCTGCTCGTCGCGCCACTGGAACAGGACCTGAAGGCAGCTGGCCCGGACATGCTGCTGGTCTCGCTGGACAAGCGGCTAAGGTACCTGCCCTACCAGAGCCTTTACGACGGCGGCGAATACCTGATCGAACGCTACGCCGTCTCGCTTCTGACCAGCAGCGAAAGCGAGATATCCGGACAGAAGACCATCGATGTCCCCTTCGCCGGCCTCGGCATGACCCAGGAGACGGAGAACTTCCTCGCCTTGCCGGGCGTTGCGGTGGAGCTGGACGGGATCATCAAGGGCGACAACAATTTCGGCCTGTTCGACGGCGAGGTCTACATGGACAAGGCCTTCGACAAGCCGGCGCTGGTCCGGTCGCTCCGGATCGGCGAGAAGGCCCGGTCCGGATTGGGCGTCGTCCATATTTCATCGCACTTCAGTCTCGGCGACAGCGACAAGGAGTCTTTTCTGCTTCTTGGAACCGGCGAGCACCTGAGCCTCGCCGACATCAAGAACGATCCGAAGGATTTCAATTTCGACCATGTTGAACTGCTGACGCTTTCCGCCTGCGAAACCGGACGGGCCAACCCGGACCGGGACGGCCGCGAAATCGAAAGCCTTGCCAAGATCACCGGAGACCGTGGCGCCAAATCGACGATCGCAAGTCTCTGGCCCGTGGCCGACAGCTCCACGGCCCTCCTGATGCAGCGTTTCTATGAATTGCGGGAGCTCGGCGACATGTCCAAGGCCCAGGCGCTTGCCATGGTGCAGCGGGAATTCATCCATGGCGACGTCGGCAGTCCGGTAAACCTCACGAGACGGAGCGTGATCTACGAGACCGCGCAACGGTTCAATGAGAATTTCCGGGAGACGCCTGACGGCCTGGACCCCGGCTTTTCCCACCCCGCCTACTGGGCACCCTTCGTATTGACCGGAAACTGGCGATGACGCGTAGATCCAAGATGAAATCCACCCTGGCGTCCTGTTTCGCGGCGGTCATCGCCGGCAGTATTGCCTGTTCCGCAACGGCCCTTGCCGGCGACGAATCCGATATCATGTCCAGGGCCGGGCAATGTTACGGCGCCTCCTATGCCCGCAAGGATGGGACGGTCAAAGACATACGCCTTTCCTTCCGCCGCTCAGTTGCCGACGACAACAACTCCAACAGCTTCGTCGATTTCCATTTCAGCCAATGGGACGTCCCGAACGACACTTACGGCTTTACGGCCAATTGTACCGCTACCGGCGGCGAGATCGTCTGCGGCATCGAATGCGATGGTGGCCGCCTCCGCATTCAGATGGCGGAGGACGGCCGTCTCTTCGCTGAGGCCGTCGGTCTGCGCAATGACCTGACAAACGGACCGGATTCGCTGCTGCCCCCGGTCATGGACGCCGACGGTCTGACACTCAGCAGCATTTTCGCGTTGACCCCCATCGGCAAGCCCGGAGAGGCGTGCGAAGTCTCCCCGCAGCAGACCTTCGTAGCGCTTCAGGCGGGCGACCTGTCACCACGGGTGAAAATCCTGGAAACCAAGCTTAACAGCCTCGGACACTTTCTGGAGTTTCCGAACATGGTGTTCGACGAGACCACCACGAAGGCGGTGAAGTCCTTCCAGGCCCAGTACAACATTCCGATGACCGGTGTTGTGGACCGCCGAACGGCCGAAACCATCGAAAGCGCCGCCCTGATCAGCGCCGGAGGGTGCTAGACCGCAACATCGGGTTTTAGCCTATGTGGCTATATTGCTATGCTGGGTACGAAAGAAGCCCGATCCGGAACGAACGCCCATGCCCTCTGACGACAATCGCCTGGACGCCGTCATCACCGCTATCGACGCGGCCAATACGGCCGATCCGACCCACGAAGACGGCCGCCCGGCTTCCCTCCTCTATGGCGAGCGGATGTCCGAGGAGCTGGACCGGCTGTTCCCGGATGCCTGCGACGCCCTGAAGATTGCAGCGCGGGGACAGCATGTGGAGCGCTGGCTTCTGCCGCGCAGCGACTATCCGGAAGGTCGGGAGGGTTATTACGCCTGGCGGCGAGAACAGGGCAAACGCCACGCCGCCCGCGTGGCCGCGATCATGGCAGATGCCGGCTATGGCGCCGATGACATTGCCCATGCCGAACGCATGCTGCGCAAGGAAGATCTGAAGCGGAACCCGGATGTCCAACGCCTGGAAGACGTGATCTGCTTCGTCTTCCTGCGCTGGTACTTCACCCCCTTCGCAAAGGGCAAGGACCCGGATGCCCTGCTGAGGATCGTCACCAGAACCGCCCGAAAGATGTCGGCGGAAGGCCGTATCCGCGCCCTCGCGGAATTCGGCCTTCCCGAGCCCTTCGCCGCCGCCTTTCGTGACTGATGTTCTTATCAGCCGGGCGTCACGTCAGGCAGGGTCAAAGTGCCGTCACGACGGCGTTTCGAATGTCTTCTTGAAAGCGGCGGTAAAGCCCTTGAGAGACACCGGAACCCCATTGTCCGCGCCGGTCCGGGTCTTGAAGACGATGGTCATCGCCTCGGCCTTCTTGAACATCTGCGCCGCGTCGTCGTTGAAGGCAGCACCGGCAAGACAGAAATTGGGATAGCAGGTTTCGTATGTCGCATTGACGACCACCTTGTCGCCGACCCGCAATTCGACCGGACCGCTCAGGTTCACGGCCAACGGCAGCTGCACGACCACGCGCATAGCTTCCTGGCCCGGAAGCCGTCCAACGGCGACCTTCGCAAGGAGGCCCTTGTTCTCCTTAGCCTGGACAGCCTGCAGCATCTCGCAGAGTGTCGTCGCCTTGTCGGCGAGGACCTGGCACTGAACCGTCCAGTCACCGAAGGTCGCCGTCGTTTGAGAGGGCGTGTCCGCATCTTCCGCCGCGAAAGACTGCGTCAATGACAAAAACATGAGGCAGGCCGCCGCCGTAGTTGCCGAAAGTGCTTTTAAAATGGAACGAAACATCTGTTGCCTCCTGAACGGCTCGCTGGCACCGGAAAATTACGATTGGCCTCCTCCGGGCGCAGGAGCTTGCAGCGCAACATTGCAACTGAAGGCCAAAACCGCAAATTAAACTTCAAGAACCTTGGCACGGACAATCTGCGTCTCCTGTTCAAGGTGACCGGCCGATTCTAATCGATTTCTTTGACATTCCCGGCAAAAAGAAACCGGCGGCTTCCCAGGGGAGCCGCCAGCCTTGTTTCACGTCATTGAAAAACGCGAAGCTTACTTCATTTCGGTGATGGTTTCGAAACCGTCGCCGGCGACCTTGAACAGGGCATAGGTGCCCGGAACGTCGCCGTTTGCGTCGAAGTTCTCGTCGCCTGCAGCACCCTTATAGTCGATGGCCGTGCCGGCTGCGATCAGCTCCTTGGCCTTCTTCCATTCGCCCGGCATGATCGGCTCGCCTTCGCCGTTGGAGATTTCGCGAAGAGCGGCCGAAACGCCGGCCTTGTCGCCACCGGCCTTTTCGACGGCCAGGGCCAGAAGGAAGGCTGCGTCGTAGGAGGTGGTCACAAAGATCGCGCTCGGATCACCGCCGGATGCCTTGAAGGCTTCGTTGAACATGTCGAGCGACTTGGACTTCTCGCCAACCGGCGAAGACGCTACGAAGGTGGTAAGGTTATCCGCGCCCAGTTCCTTGATCGGAGCATCCGACTTCATGCCGTCACCACCGACGAACTTCTCGAAGAAGCCGTTTTCCAGAGCCTGACGCAGGATGGTCAGGCCGGTGCCGTCGCCGTAGTCGAAGATGACCAGCGTGTCAGCGCCGCCCTTGGCCAGTTCGGCCAGGTCGGACCGGTAGGACGCCTTGCCGTCTTCATGAGCCGCATAGCCGGCGATCTCGCCACCCTGGGCTTCAAACTCGGACTTGAACGCATTGGCAAGGCCGGTGCCGTAGTCGTTGTTGATGTAGGAAACAGCGACCTTGTTGTAGTCCATGCCCTTCAGGGTACGGGCCAGTGCACGACCCTGATAGTCGTCGGACGGCACGGTGCGGAACACGGTGTCATTGTCCTTCAGACCGGTGATTTCCGGAGACGTGCCCGACGGGGTGACGATGGTGATGCCGGCCGGAATGGTCACCGAACCGGCGGCTGCCAGTACGGCGCCCGAGCAATGCGGGCCGACAATGGCGACAACGCCTTCGATGTTCACGGCCTTGGTGGCCGCATCGGTGCCGCCTTGCGGACTACAGGCACTGTCGCCGACAACACCGACCAGCTTGTCGCCGCCGAGGATGCCGCCTTGTTCGTTGACCTGCTGGAACGCGAGCTGGGCTGCGTCGATCATGGCCGGGGCCATGGCCGCAATCGGGCCGGAAACGCCGCCGATCAGGCCGATCTTGACGTCGGCGGCCTTGGCCGGAGCGCTGGCCAGAGCGGTTGCTGCAAGCAGACCGCCGGCAATTGCGAGAACTTTGGACTTCATGGGTACTACCTCCACTTGTTTTCGGGCGATTGCCCGCGTGAACCCTGTTTGTCGCATAGGTCGTAAACGCACACCATGTCGGCGTCCTTTACGACTTCAAGACTTAGACGAAGCATCATCCGATTGCTGGCCGCCGCGCAACGGCTCCGGCAGCAGCCCCTCTGGCCGGAAGCGCAGCACAAGCTGCAACATCAGGCCGATCAGGAACAGGCGGATGTATTTCGCCTTGACCGCATATTCCTGCGGAAGTTGATCAGTTGCAATCTCAGAAACTGACCAAATGGTCCAAACCACCGCCGCACCGAGGATCGCGCCCCGGTTGTTGCCCGATCCCCCGAGGATCAGCATGATCCAGACGAGGAAGGTCGCAACCATCGGATCGATGGCTTCCGGGGTGATGGAACGGTTGAAATGGGCAAAAAGCGCGCCACCCAGCCCCATCAGGGCCGAGCCGAAGATAAAGGCTTCCAAACGCCGGTACTCGACGTTCTTGCCCATGGCGCGTGCGGCCAACTCGTTGTCGCGGATCGCCCGCATCATCCGGCCCCAGGGCGCGTTGAACTGCCGCTCCACCAACAGATAGGCGCCGAAAAGGACAAGAGCGACGATCGCCAGATAGGCCATTTGCGATTCAACGTAAGGCAGATCGCCGTAGGGACGTGGAATGTTGGTAATCCCGCGTGCGCTGTTGGTCAGCTCAGCCTCCGACTTGATAACGAGACGGATGATTTCCGCAACACCGATCGTCGCGATCGCCAGATAATCGGAGCGGAAGCGCAGGCATATTTTCCCGATCGGCCAGGCGATCAGCGCTGCGGCAATCATCGCGCCGATCCAGCCCACGAAAAAAGGCAGCTCGAACCCGCCGAGCCGTCCTTCCGCGTAAGGGCTCGTCAGGATCGCCGAGGTATAGGCACCGACGGCGAAGAAACCGGCGATGCCGGCGTTGAAGAGACCGGCAAAGCCCCACTGGATGTTCAGGCCCAGCGCCAGGAGCGCATAGATGCCGATGAAGATGCCCATGAAGAGGGCGTAGTTGGCGAGACCGATAAGTTCCATGATCGTAACCTCGCTCTAGAGAACCTTGCCGCGCAGCAGCCCGGTCGGGCGCACCAGCAGCATGAATAGGAGAATAGCGAACGCCATGGCCGCCTTGTATTCGCTCGGCAGAACCAGAACGGACAGCTCCTCCGCGATGCCGACGATCAATCCGCCGATCACCGCGCCTTCCACACGCCCGACCCCGCCGAGGATCGCTGCGGCGAACATCGGCAGCAGCATGTGCCAGCCCATCATGGACTTGAGCTCGGTGTTGATGCCTAAGAACACGCCCGAGGCGGCACACAATCCGCCGGCAATCACCCAGGTGAGGATGACCACCTTCTTGTTGTCGATCCCTGACAGGAGCGCCAGGTTCGGATTGTCCGACATGGCGCGCATGGCCTTGCCCCATTTGGAGCGGGCCAGGAACAGCTGCAGACCGCCGACGAGAGCCAGCATGAACAGCACCGTGTAGATTTCGCGATCCTTGATCCGAAGGCCGAAATAGTTTTCCGGCCGGACGATGCCCCGGACGTAGCTTTCGGAGTCAACGCCCCAGACCACCTGAACGACGGAGCGCACCATCAGCGCGATGCCGAGCGAAGCCATCACCGTGACGATCTTCGGCCGCTCGCGCAGATGCTCGTAAAACACCTTGTCGATACCAACGGCGACGCCCGCCGTCAGGATCATGGCGATCGGCAGGGCGGCAAGCGGCGGCAGACCGAAACCGGTCACGACGGCAAAGGCCAAAAAGGCGCCGAGCGTCGCCAGGTCGCCATGGGCCAGATGCGCATAACGCAGGATCGCAAAGATCAGCGTGATGCCGACCGCGCCCAGCGCATAGATCGACCCGAGAACGAGGCCCGGGATGAAATAGTAGTTCAGAAAATCCAACAAGCTCATATCGTTTCCTCACCCGCCGAGGAACATTTCGGCGACCTCACGGTCGGCGAGGAGATGGGCGCCCGTGCCTTCGTGCCGGTTCTGCCCGGCAGCTAGCACATAGCCGCGGTCGGCGAAGGCCAGCGCCTGCTTGGCGTGCTGCTCCACCAGGAGAATGGCAACACCGGTATCGCGCACGTCCCGGCAGATCTGGAAGATCTGCTCCATGTAGCGCGGCGACAGGCCGGCGGTCGGCTCGTCCAGGAGCAGCAGTTTCGGATCCAGCATCAACGCCCGGCCCATGGCAACCATCTGGCGCTGACCGCCCGAGAGCGTTCCAGCTGGCGTCTTCCGCCGTTCCTTGAGATCCGGGAACAATTCGTAGACCCGGTCATAGGCAGCCGACAGATCGCCCTTCTTCAGGAAGGCGCCCATTTCCAGGTTCTCGTGGATCGTCATCTCGCGAAAGATATTGTCCACCTGCGGCACGTAACAGATGCCGCGCTGGACGATCCGGTTCGGTGCCCAGCCGGTAATATGCTCGTCGTCGAAGATGATCGAGCCGCCGCGGACCTTCAAAAGACCGAAAACCGCTTTCATGGCCGTGGACTTGCCTGCGCCGTTCGGACCGACGATGACCACGATTTCCTTTTCATCCACCTGGATCGAGACATCCTGGAGAATGTCGGAATCCCCATAACCGCCGGTGACGCCATTCATCGAAAGAAGAATTTTCACGCGGCATCTCCCACGGTCTCGCCGAGATAGGCCTCGAGCACACGGGTGTCGGAGCGCACGGTCTGGAAATCGCCCTGGATCAGAACGGCGCCTTCCGCCATGCAGACAACCGGGTCGCAGAGCTTTTCGATCATCTCCATATCGTGTTCGATCAGGATGAAGGTGTAGCCGCGCTCCTTGTTGAGAATCTGGATCTTTTCCTCCAGCTTCCTGAGCAGCGTTCGGTTGACGCCCGCCGCCGGCTCGTCAAGCAGCACCAGCCTGGCGTCAGTCATCATGGTCCGGCCCAGCTCGAGCAGCTTCTTCTGACCGCCGGACAGATTACCCGCGCGCAGGTGCGCGACGTGCGACAATTCCAGGAATTCGAGGGTGTCGTAGGCTTTTTTCTCGACCTCCGCCTCGTTCTCCCTGACCCGCCCCCATCTGAACCAGTTGGCGAACAGCCCCTCGCCGACCTGGCGCGGCGGCACCATCATCAGGTTTTCCAGGGTGGTGAGGCGATGAAATTCGTGCGGGATCTGAAAGGTGCGCACAAGGCCTTTATGAAAAAGCGCGTCGCTTGAAAGTCCCGTCACGTCTTCGTTCAGGAACTTGATGGTTCCGCTGGTCGGCTCCAGGGCTCCGGCGATCATGTTGAAGAGGGTCGTCTTGCCCGCTCCGTTCGGTCCGATCAGTCCGGTAATGCTTCCTTCCTCGACATTGAAGGAACATCCGTTCACGGCCTTGAAACCGCTGAAGTTCATGACAAGCTGGTTGAGTTCCAGCATATAGGCTCCTCGCCGCCAATCTTGTGGCGATCTTTTGTTTTACCCCGTCTGCAAGCCGGACAGCCTACGGTTTCCGCAGGACAGCCCGCACCGGCGCTGCATCGAGCCCTTCTAGCTTCATTGGCAGCGCAATCAATTCATAATCCCCCGGTTCGGCACAATAAAGCGCCAGATTCTCCAGAATCCGCATGTCGTGGCGCCGTGCCACCATATGCGACGGTAAATCCTTGGAGGTTTCCGGGTCCACCGACGGTACGTCGACGCCAATCAGTTTTACCCCGGTTTCCGCCAGAAGCGTCATCGTTTCCGGCGCCAGGGTGCGAAATCCCGCCGGCCAGACCATCGGATCGAGGCAATCCACGAGCCTGAGCAGGATGCGCGGCGGCGCGTTTTCCAGCTGTCCGGCGATATCCTCCGGTCGGCACAGCGCCCCCGTTCCGCGCGCATCGATCAAACGGGCCGGTCCCAGATAATCGGACAGATCGAGCTGGTCGATGGACGCGCCGTCCGGGTCGTAGTGCAGCGGCGCATCCGCATGGGCGCCGCAGTGGGTGGACATGGAAACCTGCGCCACATTGACCGGACACCCCGGTCCGATGGCGAAGGTCTGTCCCGTCCGGCACGGCGCATCGCCTGGAAAAAACGCCATTCCGGCCCATACCGGCGGGGTGATGTCGATCAGCGTCGTCAAAGATCCGCTCTCAGTGCCCAGATTTCGGGAAAGAGAACCACATCCAGCATGCGGCGCAAATAGGTGACCCCGCTGGTACCGCCGGTACCGCGCTTGAAGCCGATCACCCGTTCGACCGTGGTCACGTGGTTGAAGCGCCAGCGCCGGAAGTAGTCCTCGAAATCGACCAGCTTTTCGGCGAGCTCATAAAGCGGCCAGTGCGCCTGCGGGTCCTTGTAAACTTCGATCCATGCGTCATGAACGCTTTCATTCGCCTGATAGGGCTCCGCCGGATTGCGTGACAGATGGTCGGCATCGATCTTGAACCCGGACCGGGCCAGCAAGGCGATCGCTTCGTCGTACAGGCTGGTCTCGCGCTGCAACTTCGTCAGCCAGTCATGGACTTCCGGCACATGGGCATGCGGGCGCAGCATGGCGGCATTCTTGTTGCCGGCCAGGAATTCAATGGCCCGGTACTGGTAGGACTGGAAGCCGGAAGATTGGCCCAACGCCTCGCGAAAGGTCGTGTAATCGCTCGGCGTCATGGTGCGCAGCACGTCCCAGCTTGAGTTGAGCTGGTCGAAGATGCGCGCGGTCCGGGTCAGCATCTTGAAGGCCGGCGGCAGGTTACCGGAGGCGACCGCAGCCTTCGCCGCCGTCATCTCGTGCAGGGCCAGCTTCATCCAAAGTTCGGAGGTCTGGTGCTGAACGATGAACAGGAGCTCGTCATGGGCCTCCGACAGAGGCGACTGGGCGGTCAGCACCTTGTCGAGGGCGAGATAATCGCCGTAGGACATGCGCCCGTCAAAGGCCATCTGCGCCCCGTCGGCGGCCGGATCGTAAGGGGTATGCGGCTCGCTCATTGTCAGGTTACCTTCTGCTTCTTCTTGAATTCATCCCGTTCCCACAGGCGCTCGTTCAGGATTGTCTCCAGAATATCCACCGCGCGCATCACGTCGGCATGGGACAGGTAAAGCGGTGTGAAACCGAAGCGCACTGTCTCCGGCGCGCGGAAGTCGCCGATAACCCCATGGGCGATCAGCGCCTGCATCAGGGCGTAGCCATTGTCGAAGCGAAACGAGATCTGGCTGCCGCGGCCTTCCGGATCGCGCGGGCTCGCCAGCACCAGGTCCGGACAACGCGCCTCCACTTCCGACAGGAAGAGTTCGCATAAGGACACCGACTTCCGGCGCAGTTCGTTCATGTCCACATCATCGAAGACGTCGAGCGCCGCATCGAGGGCGGAGAGCGACAGGACCGGCGGCGTGCCGACCCGCATGCGGCCGATGCCAGTGTCCGGACGATAGTCGAGATCGAAGGCGAACGGCGCTTCATGCCCCATCCACCCGGTCAGCGGCGGCCGGACTTTCGTCTGATGCTGCGGCGCAGCATAAAGAAAGGCCGGAGCGCCCGGACCGCCGTTCAGATACTTGTAGCCGCAGCCGACGGCGAAATCGGCCCCGGCGCATGAAAGATCGACCGGCAAAGCACCTGCGGAATGGGCCAGATCCCAGATCGCGAGAGCACCGGCCGCATGGGCCTTTCCCGTCAGCGCCTTCATGTCGTGCTTGCGGCCGGTCTTGTAGTCGACTTCCGTCAGCATCAGGACCGCTAGATCCTCACCGATCGCGGCCTCGACGTCTTCCGGTGCGACGATCCGAAGTTCGTGGCCCCGGTCGAGCAGCTCCTTCAAGCCGCTCGCCACATAAAGATCGGTCGGGAAATTGCCGTTGTCGGACAGGATCACTTTTCTTTCCGGGCGCAACGCCAGCGCGGCCGCCAACACCTTGAAAACGTTGATGGATGTGCTGTCCGCCGCCACCACCGTGCCCGGTTCGGCGCCGATCAGCCGGGCGATCCGGTCGCCGACCCGCTGCGGCAGATCGATCCAGTCATGATCGTTCCAGCCACGAATAAGGCTCTCGCCCCATTGCTTGCAGATCACCTGCTGCATCCGGTCCGGCACATGGGCAGGCAAAACACCGAGCGAATTGCCGTCCAGATAGATCACGCCCTCCGGCAGCGAAAAGGCGGCGCGCTTTGCAGCCAGCGGATCGTTTTCGTCGAGGGGATGGGTGACAGCCATTCTCAGTTTGCTTTCCAAAACCGGGGCCGCTCCCTGCAGCCGCACAAATTCTCCAATGGATCGGGACGGTAACAAGAGAGATGACGAAGCTCAAGTGATTATATATAATCTGATTGATTTGATATTTTAACGACCGCAGCATCAGGAATAGATGTCCCAGACGAACTCCGCCTATGAAACCCTGCGCCGCGCGCTTCTGGACTGCGATATCGCGCCGGGTGCGCCATTGGCGATCTCCAGCCTGAAAGCCCGCTTCGGCTTCGGCTGGACGCCCCTGCGCGAGGCGCTGTCACGGATGGAAGCAGAAAGCCTGGTGACCTTCGAAAAGAACAAGGGATATCGCGTCGCCCCAGTTTCCGTCGCGGGCCTGAAGGATCTTCAGCTAGCACGGACCGCCGTCGAGACCACACTCTTCACCCGCTCCATCGCCCGCGGCGGCGACAAATGGGAAGCGGATCTCGTTGCAGCCCATTACCTGCTGGCACAGGCCTCTCCCCCCACGCCCGGAGCTGTGACGGCCGATGGCATCCTCTGGGAAGAACGGCACGACGCCTTTCATGCGGCCCTGCTTTCGGCGGCCGACGCTCCCTGGCTGACGCACCTGGCCCAACAGACCGGGGACCAGCTTCATCGTCATCACCGTTTTATCCTGAACGGCTCCGATGTTGCGGAGCAGCTTCGAGGCAAACAGGGCAAACCGATCCGGGACGTTTTCGACAAGACGCTGGGGATCGCCCATCATACCCAGCTTATGGATGCGGCCCTTGCCCGCGATCCGGTCGCCGCGACATGTCTTCTGGAAGAACACATCGGTTTTACCCTGGCGGTCTACGAGACGCTTTGGCCGGAAAGCGGTGCGTAAATCCAAAGTCGTCCAGTCCCCCTATTGCGTCGCCGACGCCATGTTATCAAGCCAATTTCAGTGACCCGCGTTCCGCTCCGCCCCCTTGCTTTTTGATGCATCCGTTTCATGCCATCATTGACTATGAATAAAGATTCGATAGCCCGACATGCACACCCTGCACCCCTCAAATTCGGCGACAAAATCCGCTTTGTATCACCTGCCGGGACACCCAATCGTGAGGACATCGAAGAAGCGGCAGAGTTATTGCGCAGCTGGGGCTTCGAAGTCGATTTCGGCCAACACGCATTTGAAAAGCTGAACTATCTCGCAGGCACCGATGAGCAACGACTTGATGATCTCAACGCTGCATTCAGAGATGAGGCGGTGCGTGCAATTTTTACTACGCGTGGAGGCAAAGGATCGTATCGCATTGCAGAACGAATTGATTTCGATGCCGCGAAAAAGGACCCTAAATTTCTGGTTGGATTCAGCGACATCACGGCAATCCACCTGGCACTTGCCAAACGGGGGATCGGCGGCGGTATCCATGGAGCAGTATCAGTTGAGGACTGGGAGCCACAGTGTCATCCCAAAGGCACTCCACTACGCGAATTACTCATCGGATCAAGTGATATAGTTCTGAAGGCTGATGAAAGTGTCGAAACGGAGCATCAAGGGCAAGCACGTCAACGCCCTTGCAAGCCGCTGGAAAACGGCCGGTCTGTCCGACCAGACCGTGCGCAACCGGCTCACGTGGCTGCGTTGGTGGAGTTTTCAGGTTGGCAAACCGGGCCTGCTACCGAAAACAAATGACACGTTCTGCCTTGCGGAGCGCGGCCGATTTTCGGGCAACAAGGCCAAGCGCCTCGAAGGCAAGGCGCTCGACCGCATCCCTGACCAGCGGGTGCAATTGGCGCTGAAGCTCGAAGCCGCCTTCGGCATGCGCAGGGAGGAGGCCTTGAAATTCCGGCCGGGCCTTGCTGACCGGGGCGACCGCATCGCCCTGAAGGCAAGCTGGTGTAAGGGCGGCCGATACCGTGAAATTCCCATCACCCACCCCAAGCAACGCGCCTTGATCGACGAGCTGAAGGCGACCGTGGGGGATGGTTCCCTAATAGTGCAGGGGCGGAATTACTACCAAGCCTTGAAGGGCTACGAAAACCACCTTTTGAAAGCCGGTATCAGCAACGCGCACGGCTATCGCCATGCCTATGCGCAATGGCGCTACAAGCAACTTACCGGCTGGTCATGCCCTGCGGCCGGTGGCCCGACCGTGGACAGGATGACACCCGCCCAAGAGGCCCGCGACCGTGCCGCCCGCATGGAGATTTCGCATGAGCTGGGACACGGCCGCCTCGATGTCACCGATACCTACCTCGGCCGCCGTCACGCGCCGCGCAACAGGAAGGCGGCGTGATATGAGCGTGACAAAATCCATTCTCGGGGCTGATGCGTTCACCATCCAGCGGGAGCGCACCAATCTCACCCGTGAAGGCGTAGCCGGGCATCTTTTCAGCCAGCAGAACATTGACGCTGTGCTATCGGCCGCCGCAATGGACGGCCAGAGCGTAGCCATTTTTGAGCCACCCAAGCCCATGGACTTGTCCGACACCCTGACCGCGAAAGCGGCGATTGCCGAGTTTGAAAAGGCCGGTTTTCTGGCCGAATGGAAAACGCGCCATAAACCAGACGGCGAGTCAGAAAAGTACCTGCGCGTGAGCTGGAGTCGATGTGAATAAGTAATATTCTAGAACGCACTGCCAGAACAGTATTTCTCTCTATAATAATTAAAGGCGTTCATTGTTCTATCTTTTTCTCCAGAATTTATAAAAATAAACTCGTCTTCCATCTGACTGCATATTTCACCGCCATTCGATTCTTCACAAGTTATTTTAGACCCTACAAATCTCACAAGTCCTCTACCGTCTAAGTAGTCAATACCTCTCAGCTTACTCATATTTACTAAAATATTTGCTGACGAAACTTTATCGTTACTTGCGCTTGATTGCTCAATCGTAATTTCTATGTCGCATTTATCAACGTTATTGAGAATTATCTTAAATTTAATATCTGCAGGTTCTTTGCATTCAAACTGATGAATGTTTACTATAACGCTATTATCGCCCGCTTTTTCTGCAATAGAGCATCCAAACTGAGTCATATTCCGATACTTATTTCCGTCTTCTACTCCCGTCATTAAATAAAGTACTGTTTCTTCTGCGGTCTGCGCGTTTGCAGAAGAAAAAAGAGCAAAAAATCCAAAAAGCGCGGCTAAAAACCTCATATAGATGTTCCTTTTAAACGGCCACCAGATCATTTTGTGACAAAATTACAACAAACTAAGTCGGCATTCAAATCTATTTCGTAGCTTGAACCACAACTAAGAACGCTCACCGCGTAGGGGACAGGTCATCCTCACGTTGAGGGTCTTGCCACTCACGTTCCCGTCGCATGGTGTTCAACGTGCGTTGGATGTCATCGGATTCGTCGCGCCGCTTCCTGTATTCTTCAAAAGTCACCGGCAGCTCTTTGCGTGCCTCATACGCATCATCAAAACGGGCCTTGTCTCTCGGAAACTCGCCAAACAGTTCCGGGCATTCGCGTAAGGCCACAAAGAGGTCTCTTTCGCCGTGGCGTTCGGCATACTCAACCATCCTTTCATTGGCCTCATGCGGGTCTGCATAGGCGCGCTCCAAAAGCGCGTCGACCCAGTGGTTATCGTGATCTGTTCGTCAAACAGGTGACTACGATGGAAACCTACAAACGGGAGGGAGACGACTGCGTTCCCGTTGACAAGGCAGGCAAAACGGAACGCTTCATCCTTCAATACGGGGACCCGCATTACGGTCAGGTTCCTGCAACGAGCCGCTTCAAGAACGAGGCTTATGAAAGCCTGTTTTCGGCAATCCTCAGCGATAGGTTGGAGTGAACAAGCGCCAAAGGCCCTTCAGGAGACTGGCAAAGGCGGCAATCTGTATGCCGCCTCTTTCTCGATGATCCTCGATTTTCAATACCAACCAGTAGTTTTCGAGTTGCGTTGCCCGCTCGGCGACGCGTGCTTCAAAGGCGTTGGCGCGCATCGATTGCCATGTTCGACAGCACCGTCATTCGCGCCCATGTTTCTGCGGCAGGCGCCAAAAGGGGCAGGAAAGTCAAGCGCTCAGGCGGTCGCGCGGCGGCTTCGGCACCAAAATCAATCTGAAAACGGATCGGAACGGCCTGCCGCTTGGGTTTAAGCTGATCGGTGGCGAAACCTCTAACAGCATGCAATTTACGGATCTCATGGAACCCGGCCCCGAGATCAACCGCCGGGTCATCGGCGCCGACAAGGGCTATGATAGCAATGCTAATCGAGAGGCTGCGCGAAAGGCCGGGGCCGTCCCGGTCATTCCTTATAAATCAAACCGG
This sequence comes from uncultured Roseibium sp., assembly GCF_963675095.2. GTDB lineage: Bacteria > Pseudomonadota > Alphaproteobacteria > Rhizobiales > Stappiaceae > Roseibium. Next base: position 67,806 of record NZ_CAXXSJ010000041.1, read on the forward strand.
CGCGACATTCCCAGGCACTTCGGCAACGCGCTCTACCAGAGCCGCGCACGCATCGAATAAAGGATGGGAAAGCTCAAACGCCTTAAACACGTCGCCTTGTGTTGCGAGAAAACCGCCAGAAACTTCCGCTCCATCGTTGCAATCGCCGCTGCATTCATTTTGATCAAATCCGTCCACACCGCCTAGGGTCACGACCCTAGGCTTTGTCAACAGAACAGAGCAGAAAGGAGCGACAAGTCATGAAACAATCGAGGCTGTTGCTGCTCAACATACTTACGACCGCTTCCTTCCATGTCAGCAGCTTCGCAGTGCTGGGAACTTCGTTTCCGACCCTCGACTGGAGCGGACAGGATGTCCTCGACTGGAGCGGACAGGATGTCCTCCACTGGTTTACCGACAACGGCCCGAAAGCGCGTCTCTATGCTTGGATGGGTGCGTTTGTCTCGCTTGGACTTACGATCTTTGCCTGACAGGTTGCAACGCTCCTGCCGAGGCCGCATCGCTACATCTTTCTCGGAGGGGTCGTTCGCTGGGGTATGCGGCATTTGGATGAGATTTCAACCGCGGAAACAGATTAGAGTGCGTCGTCCGCATCCGGTACAATTCAGCTCGAGGATGTCCTCCAGCGCCTCACCTTTTGCATCGGAATGCCTGCACCGTGTTGAACGTGAAGCGGTTACAAGTCCCGAGGGGAGACAAACAAACCGGTCGATCCGAGCGGCCTTTCTTCATTGTGTCGTTTGCCTTTTTGACTGGCTTTGCTAGAACTCTCGCGGACTCCTGTCGCCTGCTCCTTTCGAAGAGCTAGCATTTGATTGCGTACAATCGTATACGCAACGGACAGTCCATCTCCGAAGGTTCATTTCAAGCCTTCTCCGACCGCATCTTGAACACTGGGAAATGTAAAAGTCATGGCCGACATCATCTACACCAAGGTCGACGAAGCACCGGAACTGGCCAGCGCATCGCTGCTGCCGATCATCCGCGCCTTCACCAAAGAGGCAGGGATCACCGTCGGCACCAAGGACATTTCCCTGGCCGGCCGTATCCTGGCGAATTTCCCGCAATATCTGACCGACGCCCAGAAGCAGTCGGACGACCTGGCCGAACTCGGCAAGCTGGTGACCCAGCCGGACGCCAACGTGATCAAGCTGCCGAACATCTCCGCCTCCCAGCCGCAGCTCAACGCCGCGATCAAGGAGCTGCAGGCCCAGGGCTATGCCATCCCGTCCTATCCGGACAACCCTGCGACCGACGAGGAAAAGGCGGTCAAGGCCACCTATGACGCCATCAAGGGCTCGGCCGTGAACCCGGTGCTGCGCGAGGGCAACTCCGACCGCCGCGCGCCCAAGGCCGTCAAGGAATACGCCAAGAAGAACCCGCACTCCATGGGCGCATGGCTTCCGACCTCCGGAACCCATGTTTCGACCATGGGTCATGACGACTTCGCCAGCAACGAAAAGTCCGTCACCGTAAGTGCGGCTTCCGCAGGAACCGCGAAAATCGAATTCGTCGGCACCGACGGCGCCGTCACGGTCCTGAAGGACAACCTGAAGCTCGACGAAGGCGACGTGGTCGACGGCACCTTCATGAGCGCCAAGGCCCTGCGGACCTTCCTGGAAAAGGAAATCGCCGACGCCAAGGCCAAGGGCGTGCTCTTCTCTGTCCACCTCAAGGCGACCATGATGAAGGTCTCCGACCCGATCATCTTCGGTCACGTGGTCAGCGTCTTCCTGAAGGACGTCTTCGCCAAGCACGCCGACACCCTGGCGGCCGCCGGCGTTAACCCGGATCTGGGCATCGCCGATCTGGAAGCCAAGGTCGCCGCCCTGCCCGCCGACAAGGCCGCCGAGATCCAGGCCGACATCAAGGCCGCACTCGAAAACGGTCCGGCCATGTACATGGTGAACTCCGACAAGGGCACCACCAACCTGCATGTCTCCTCCGACGTGATCATCGACGCCTCCATGCCCGCCCTGATCCGCGCCGGCGGCAAGGGCTGGGGCCCGGACGGCAAGGAAGCCGACGCCAAATGCGTCATCCCGGACTCGTCTTATGCCGGCGTCTATGACGCGGTCATCGAGTTCTGCAAGAAGAACGGCGCGCTCGACCCGTCGAAAATGGGCACCGTGCCGAACGTCGGCCTGATGGCCCAGAAGGCGGAAGAGTACGGCTCCCACCCGCAGACATTCAAGGCACCGGCCGACGGCACCATGCGCATCGTCGATGCCGCCGGCACCACGCTGATCGAGCACAAGGTGGAAGGCGGCGACATCTGGCGCGCCTGCCTGACCAAGGACGCCCCGATCCGCGACTGGGTCAAGCTCGGCGTCACCCGCGCCCGCCTGTCCGGCATGCCGGGCATTTTCTGGCTCGACAAGAACCGCGCCCATGACGCGGAACTTATCAAGAAGGTCGAGACCTACCTGCCCGAGCACGACACCTCCGGCCTCGATCTCCAGATCATGGCGCCGTCCGATGCCGCCCGTTACACGACCGAACGCATCGCCCGCGGCGAAGACACAATCTCCATCACCGGCAACGTACTGCGCGATTATCTGACCGACCTCTATCCGATCCTGGAAGTGGGCACCTCGGCCAAGATGCTCTCCATCGTGCCGCTCATGGCCGGCGGCGGCCTGTTCGAAACCGGTGCCGGCGGCTCCGCACCCAAGCACGTGCAGCAGCTGATGGAAGAAAACTACCTGCGCTGGGATTCGCTCGGCGAGTTCTGCGCGCTCGGCGCCTCGCTCGAACATCTCGCCAACGTCAAGGGCAACGCCAAGGCCCAGGTCCTGGCTGACGCGCTCGACACGGCGATTGAAAAGCTGCTCGACAACGACAAGTCCCCGAGCCGCCGCGTCGGCGGTCTCGACAACCGCGGCAGCCATTTCTACATCGCCCTTTACTGGGCCCAAGCACTGGCAGCCCAGGACAAGGACGCTGAGCTCAAGGCGCATTTCACGCCGATCGCGGAAGCGCTGACCGCCAACGAGGACAAGATCGTGGCCGAACTCAACGGCGTCCAGGGCAAGCCGGTCGACACCGGCGGCTACTACCACGCCCCGGCCGACAAGGTCACCGCCGCCATGCGCCCGAGCGCCACGCTCAACGGCATCATCGGCTGATCGGGTTTACAACGGCACAAAGCGTCAAGGGGCGGTCATCGACCGCCCCTTTTTGCTGACATTCCGCCGGAAAAGATCATCTGAAGCAGGCAATGCCGTACCGCATCCACCCGTCTCCCCCCTTGAGGGGGAGATGTCACCGCAGGTGACAGAGGGGGGTAGCAGCAGCGCCCCACACTCAAGCGCTTCTTTGTTTGCGGCACCGCCGTTCACCCCCCTCTGTCCGCTATCGCGGACATCTCCCCCTCAAGGGGGGAGACGGGTGCAAGGGGCATGGCTTTAGTCCACTCCAAATGCTGAACGACCGGTCCACCCTTTTTCGAAAACCTTGACGGGCGCATCCGGAAAAGCTAATCGGCAGGGAGCCGAAAAATGAGAGGCCGGTTTGGTTATTCCGGCCCCCGTGCATGCGGGAATTAGTCGATTTTCGAACCCACGGCAGACCCGAAACCGGGGCTGCTGTGTCTTTTTGCGAAATGCGCAGCCGTCCCCCTTTTTTGGAATGCGCATGTACACCAGCAAAAAACTCGTTTTTCTCGCCCAGTTCTTCATCTCCGCCCTGATGGCTTTCCTGATGACCGGGATCATGGGCTATCTCCACGGCGGCCTGTCGGAGACCTGGCAAATGGACTGGGCCAGATCCTTCCTCACCGCCTGGCCGATCGCCTTCTGCCTTTCGATGGTCGTCGGCCCAATCGGCTTCAAGACCGCCATGCTCGTCCTGAAGCTTCTGCCGGAAGGCCGGGCCTGACCAGAAGGCCCGCGCCTTTCAGGCCAGAGCGTCCTTGGCGGTCACGAACCGGGCCGCCCGTTCTCCGATCATCATCGCCGGAGCATTGGTGTTGCCCGACACCAGCGACGGCATGATGGAATTGTCGGCGACACGCAGGCCCTCAAGTCCATGCACCTTCAGGTCCTCGCCGACGACGGCCATGCGGTCGGTGGCAGGGCCCATCTTCGCCGTGCCTGAGGGATGGAACACCGTCTTGGCGACCTGACGCACATAGTCGCGTAAAGCGTCCGGATCCTTCTCCACGCCCGGCTCCGGCAGTACGCGGCGCTTGATGATCCGCGCCAGCGACGGCTGCTCGGTGATCCTGATGGCAAGCTCCACGCCACGCACCAGGGTTTCGACGTCTTCGGGCGCTGATAGCGAGTTCGGGGTCAACAGCGCGGGGTCTTTCGGATCGGCGGAACGCAACTTCACCGTGCCGCGCGACTGCGGCCGCAGGAAGCATGGTCCGATGGAAATCCCGTGTCCCGGCGCCACTTCCCTCTCGGCGAAGCCGTTGAAGGTCGGCAGCACATGGAACTGGACATCCGGCTGCCCCTTGCCCGCGGTATCGGCAAAGCCGCCCGATTCCACCACAGTACTTGTCAGCAGCCCGGTCCGGGTCAGCAGGTATTGCAGCATGTGCTTCGCACCGGCGAGACCCTTGTCCTGGCCAAGCAGGGAAATCGGGTCCTTCACCTCCGCCTGGACGGTGGCCTCCAGATGGTCCTGGTAGTTCTCGCCGACACCCGGCAGGTCCGCGACCATATCGATGCCGAGTTCCCGCAATTCATCACCGTTGCCGACGCCGGAAAGCTGGAGGATCTTCGGCGTGGCAATGGCGCCTGCCGTCAGGATCACCTCCCGCTTCGCCTGGACGACCTCGTCGCCGTCCAGCAACACGCCGGTCGCACGATTGCCTTCAAACAACACCTTCTGGACACGGGTTTCCGTCCGGATGGTCAGGTTGGGTCGGCCCTCGGCCTTGCGCAGGAAGGCTTCCGCCGCGCTCCAGCGCCGACCGTTGGAGGTGGTGCACTGATAGAAGCCGACGCCGTCCTGTTGGCTACCGTTGAAGTCTTCCCGATAGGGCAGACCGGCTTCCTGGGCGGCGCGAATGAAGGCCCAGGACAAGGGGTGGCCATAGCGCCGGTCCGACACCGTCAGCGGACCGTCACTGCCGTGAAACTCATCCGAAAGCCGCTGGTTGCTTTCCAGATCGCGGAAGACGGGAAGCACCTTGTCATAGGACCAGTTGCGGCAGCCCATCTGGGCCCAGGTGTCGTAGTCGGACCGGTTACCGCGGATATAGACCATGGCGTTGACCGATGATCCGCCGCCGATGACGTTGCCCTGGGGAACGATGTTGCGGCGTCCGTTCAGCCCCTTGTCCGGGTCCGACTGATAGAAATGAACGTCCGTACCGCCCTCGATCACCTTGAAGAAGGTGGCCGGGATATGGATGAACCTGTTGGTATCCTTGCGCCCGCTTTCGATCAGCAGCACCCGGTTGCCCGGGTCTTCGGAAAGCCTTGCGGCCAGCACGCACCCGGACGATCCTCCGCCGGCGATGACGTAGTCGTATTCACTCATGCCTGTCCTCCCCAAGGGGAGGCCATCCTCCAATCGCCTCCCGGCAATTAGTTTAACATGTTAAGTTACCAGTGCAACCAGTGCGGAACCCCGCCTAGAAAAACACGCTGGGCAGCCACAGAACCAGGCCGGGGAAGGCGATCAGAACTACCAGCCGGACACAGTCGGCAAACAGGAACGGTACCATGCCGCGCACGATCTTGGACGACGGGATGTCCGGTGCGATCCCCTGGATGACGAACAGGTTCATGCCGATCGGCGGCGTGATCAGGCCCAGTTCGGCAACGGTCACGATCAGGATCCCGAACCAGATCGGGTCGAAGCCCATGGCGACGATCACCGGATAGATGAAGGGCACGGTCAAGAGGATCATGGAGAGCGCATCCATGAAACAGCCGAGCAGGATATAGAAGAGCATGATCAGGAACAGCACCGCCAAAGGCGGCAGGGCGGACGCCTCGATCAGGCTAATCAGGAACTGGGGCAGGCCCGTGGTCTCGATGAAATAGTTGAAGAGGCCCGCGCCAGCCATGATGAAGAAGATCATGCCGGTCATGCTGACTGTTTCCCACATGGCCGAGGCGACGACCCGGCGCGTCAACACCCGGCGGATGGCGGCGATCAGGATCGCACCTCCCGCCCCGACGGCAGCCGCTTCCGTCGGCGAAAACAGGCCAACCTGGATACCGCCGATCACGGCAATGAACAGCAGCGCCGCCGGCCATGCGGAGCGAAGCTCCGGCAACCGCTCTGCCCAGGGCCTGCGTTTGGACACCTGGACCAGGTCCGGGCGAAGCCGCACGGCGAGTGTCACCGCAAGGGAATAGAGCAAGGTCGCCAGCAGGCCCGGGATGATGGCGGCAGAAAACAGCTGGCCGATCGATTGCTCGGTCAAAAGCCCGTAGATCACCAGCAGGATGCTCGGCGGGATCAGCACGCCGAGCGTACCCGCTGCAGCGATGCTCGACGCCGACAGCTGGTCGTCATAACCAGCCCGCCGCATTTCCGGCAGGGCGACCCGCCCCATGGTGGCGACCGTGGCAAGGCTCGATCCGCAGATCGCACCGAAACCGGCACAGGCACCAATCGAAGCAATCGCCAGTCCACCGCGCAAGTGCCCGACCAGCGCATTGGCCGCGCCGAACAGGTCTGACGACATGCGCGAATGAGAGGCGAAGACCCCCATCAGCAGGAACAGCGGGATGACCGACAGCGAATAGGGGAACATGGATTCAAACGGCCCCGACCCCAGGATGAAGCCGATGGTCGAAAAGCCGTTGATGATCCCGAAGCCGACGACGCCGGTCACGGCCATGGCAAGGGCGATCGGAACACGCAGGGCGACGAGAAGCAGGGAAACGGCAAAGCCGGCCACACCGATCAGCGGATCAGACATCGTAATGCTCCGCTTCGGAAGACACCGGCCGGTGTCCGAACAGGCTGCCCAGGAAGGCGTCCAAAGCCCCCAGCACCGACAGGGCCATTCCTGCAATCAGCGGCAACCAGTACCAGAGATAGGAAATACTCAAGGTCGACGAAGCCGTGTTCAGTTCAAGCTGCCCCTGCATTTCGCCGATGCCGTACCAAAGGCAGGCGCCCAGGAACCAGACGGCGATCACGACGGCGAGCAATGCGTTGAACTTGCGCATCAGCGGCGGGAACATGTTGTCGATCAGATCGATCGCCACATGGGCGCCCCGGTGAAACGCGACCGCGATCGCCATGGAGGCGGCAATCATCACCAGAAGCTGGGTCAAGTCCACAAGACCGGGCACCGCCCAGGTGAGGCCTTCACCGGTCAGCGCGACGGAAAGGCGGCTCATGGAGCGCAGAACGATATCGACCAGCGTGATGGCGACGGCGACGCAGATGCTGACAAAGGCAATCACCACCGCAATCCGCATCAGAAGGCCGACTGTCCAGCTGTATAAATTCGCAAGCTTCGTCATGGGAACCCTGGTCCGGGAAAGAACGGAGCCGGAAAGCGATCAGGCCGCTTCCGCAAATCAAGTCTGCCGGGGATCACCGGCGAAAAAGACGCCCAGCGAGCGGGTGGCCCGCTGAGCACAGTTTATCAGTCGCCGAGCCGCTGCTACTCGGCGTACTTCGCGGCGAGTTCCAGCATCTTGTCGTGGATTTTGCGCGCATTGGCGATGCCCTTGCCTTCCAGGTCGGCCAGATAGGCATCGGTCATCGGCTGCAGGGCTGCCGCCCATTCCGCCCGCTGCTCATCGCTGAGCGTGATGATCTCGTGGTCCGGACCCTGAACCGCCTCATAGCCGGCCTTGTCCCAGTCGTTCCACCAGGGACCGAATTTCGGGATCAGGTTGTCGCCCGACAGCTTGTCGACGCAGTCGCGCACGTTCTGCGGCCAGGAATTGTATTTCTTTTCATTGGCCGCGAACCAGAACGAGACCACATAGGCCTTGGCATCCAGGTGATGCTTCATGACTTCGGCAAGCTTGAACGACGCCATCGTGTCCCAAGTGAAGGCAGCGCCATCGATCACGCCCTTTTCGGCGTTTTCATAAACGGCGCCCGGCGGCATGCCCTGCGGCGTCGCGCCCAGGGCTTCCAGCATCGACTTGACCGCACCGGACGGGAAGCGGATGCGCAGCCCCTTCATGTCGTCCATGGTCGCCACCTTCTTGGTGGTGGTGTGGATCTGGCCGGGATTGTGCGCGTGGAGCGCCAGAACCTTCAGGCCGTCATACTCTTCAGCCAGATAGTCCGGGTAGAGTGACCAGAGCGTGCGGGTCGCGGCATCGGCCGATTTTGCCGTGAACGGCAGATCGATGATGCGGGTGCGCTCGAAGCGGCCGCCGGGAATACCGGACAGGCCATGGGCGATGTCGACAATCCCGGCCCGGACCTCGTCATGCAGCTTGGCAATGTTGCCGAGCTGGGTGCCGCCCGGATAGATCGTCACTTCCACCTGACCGTCGGTGCAGGCTTCCAGGTCCCGGGCCCAGGGCTCCATGAAGTCCTTGTGCATGCCGTTCGCCGTCGGCAGGAAATGCGCAAGCTTGATCTTGATCTTGTCCTGGGCCGCGGCGGTCCCGCCGAAACCCATAGCAGCGACGGCCGACACGGCCGCAATTCCGAAAATCGAGCTTTTCAGAACTGTCTTGAATTTGCTGATCATTGTTTTCCTCCCAATCGATCAGTTTATTTCTGTTTCTGTTTTTGTATTTGGTTTCATTTGTAACTAGCACATTCCCTTCAATCAATCGGAATCCGCCAGAACCGTTGCGTCAACGCCCGCTTCCCGCCTTGTCCGGGTAGGACATCAGCACAAGCATGGATGCGGGCGCGTTGCTCCTGTTGATGATCTCCCGCCTCTCACCTGCGGCAAGCAGGCAGGAATCCATTGGTCCGAGAACAGTTTCCCCGTCATCGGTGATCACCGTGATCTCTCCGCTCAGGACCACATAGACTTTCTCGACCGGTGACGCGCTCGACCCGGCGCCGCCGCCCGGCAGGAAATGCGACAGGCCGGTCCAGAAGTTCTCGCTTGGCGAGGCATCGAAGCCCTGAAGCCGCAAGCCCACCATGTCGAAATGGCCGGGCGCCTCGTAAGGCTTCGCATTCTCAATGCGGGTGACGTGCATCAGCCCTCCCCTTTCTGCGTCTTGCCGTCGCGGGCCTGTTCGGCCAGAAAATCGCGCAGCTGCGCCCTGACCGCGTCGGCAGACTCCGGCGTCCATTTGCGGAACCCTTCGCCGGACTTCATGCCCAGCTTGCCGGCCTCGCAGCATTCGACCAGATAGGGATGCGGCACGGCCGTGTTGTCGAGATCCGGCATGATCGTCTCGTGGATCGCCCGGGTCAGGTCAAGCCCGACCAGATCGGACTGTTCCATCGGTCCAAGCACCGCCATGCGTCGGCCGAAGCCGTATTTGACCACGTCGTCGATGGTCTCCGCATCGCAGACCCCGTTCGCGACCATGGCGATCGCCTCGCGCTTCAGCGCGTGCTGCAGCCGATTGCCGATGAAGCCCGGAACGTCCTTCCTGGCATGCACCGGCTTGCGCCCCGCGTCGGCCAGGATCTGGATCGTCCGTTCAACGGCGGGCAGGTTCTCCTCCGCCATCTGGACGACTTCGACCAGCGGCACCAGATGCGGCGGGTTCCAAAAATGGGTCCCGACCACCCGGTGCTTGGTCTTCACCTTTTCCGCGATGATCCGGGTCGGGATCGAGGACGTGTTGGAGGCCATGATGCACTCCGGCGAGACATAACCTTCCAGCTCCTCGAAGATAGACTGCTTCAGCGGAACGTTCTCGATCACCGCCTCGACCAGAAAGGACGCGTCCCTGACCGCATCGGCCAGAGAAGCGACACCGGTCACGCGGGCACGGACTTCCGGCCCTGCACCGAACATCTTCTCTATCCCGGCCAGCCGGGATTGCAGGCTGTCGAGCGCCTCCTGCGAGCTGTCATAGACCTTGACCTCATGTCCGGCCTCGGCCAGGAGCCAGGCAATGCCATGACCCATGAGGCCCGCACCGATCACCGCTGTCTTCAGATGTTCCGTCATCGCTTATCCTGCTGTGTATCCACCATCCACATACATAACCTGTCCGGTGCAGAAATCGGATGCAGGTGTCAGCAGATAAAGCGCCATCCCCATGAGATCCTCCGCTTCGCCGAGCCGGCCGAGCGGAATGCGGGACAGGGAGCGTTTGCGGGTCGCCTGGCCGACCTCGTCCTCGCTCCACATCCACGCGGTCAGCTTGGAGCGGAACACGGTCGGCGCGATGGCGTTGACGGTGATGCCGTATTTGGCCCATTCGGTCGCCAGCACCCGGGTCAGCGCGTCGGTCGCGCCTTTCGAGGTGCAGTAGCCGGTGTAGCCGGAGTAGTTGCCGTGCCGGCCGCGAACGGACGACATCATCAGCATCTTGCCCTTGATCTCGTTCTCGATCCAATAGGTGCCGACGACCTTGGCCATCAGCCACGGACCGCGCACGTTGGCGTTCATGACCGCTTCCCAGTCCTCCACCGGAAGATCCTGGATGAAGCCCGCCTTGTTGTAGCCGGAGGCAATCACCAGCTGGTCGATCCGGCCATAGGCCTCGAGCGCGGCATCGCGGATCGCTTCGGCATCTTCCAGCGTGTCCGGCCGACGCACGAGGATCCGGGCCTCGCCGCCGACATCCTTCACTTCCTGGAGAACCTCTTCAAGCTCGGCCTTCGATCCGGAGACCAGCAGGAGCTTGCCGCCCATGGACCCGAGCGTCAGGGCACAGGCGCGGCCGAAGGCCCCGGACGCGCCGGTGATGATCGCGACCTTGTCCTTGGTGTCGAACATGGACAGGGGATTGCGCAGGGTTTCGGAAATCATGGGGCTCTCCCTGCCTCAACCGTTCACGTTGCCGGTCTCGAACCGGAAGCTCTGGTCCGGATCGATCACCGCCAGGATGCGCACGCCGCAGCCCTCGCCACCCGGCCAGCGCCACGGGAAGCACATGAAGGTGCAGCGCTTGCCGGTGACCTTCTCCAGATCGCCGCCGACACATTCCACGCCCGGAATACCGCCCTTGACCATCAGCACCTTGTGGGCCGCCTCCCAGTAGGGGAAATCGTCCTTCACGTCCCGGCCGGTATAATCCTTGTATTCCTGGATCAGATGGGGGTGGGTCGGACCCGGACCGTGATCGACCAGCTTGGTCGCCATCGGGTGGTCATTGGCCTGAACGTCGACCCCGACCAGCTTGACCTTCTTCTCGACAAGCCACTCCGCACCGTCCTTATAGAGGCCCGGCGAATAGGCGTAATACTCGTCGGTGTCGCCGAACTTGTGATGCATGCCGGTGTTGATCATCACGATGTCGCCTTCCCGGATCTTCGGACGGGCGTTCTCGAGATCCTCGGCGGTGATCACCTCCCATTTCCCCTTCGGGATCGAGACGGCGACGCCGGTGCCGAAGAACTGGGACATGTGATAGCCCATGAGGTCGGGCGTGTTCTCGGTCACATGCAGCGGCGCATCCATATGGGTACCGCGGTGCATGATGCCCTCGAACTCGGTCTGGTAGACGCCATGGCGCGCATGGAACTTGCGCACGCTAACGTTGATGCCGGGGCTTGAGGGCCACTGGGGCATGCCGTGGCCCCAACGATTGGACAGATCGTAAAACTGCAAGGTCATAGGTCTTATTCCTGGAAGTATCGTTCGCTGGGACTATTCGCCGGTACCGGATTCGACGCGGCACGCACCGGTCGGGTCGAGCATGGCGACGAAGCGCACGGGGCAGGCGTCGCCCTCGTGCCAGTTCCAGGGCGCCGCGTGGAACGTGGCGCGTTTTCCCGCCACCGCGGCCACATCCCCGCCGACGTTTTCAATCGTCGGGATGCCTGCGGACAGCAGCGTCTTGTGCGCGATATTCCAGTCGGGAAAATCCGCCTTCGGATCCCGCCCGGTCTCGGAGCGGTATTTGCCGGCCAGACGGTTCATCAGCGGCCCGCCGCGGTGTTCGGCGAGCGAGGTTGCCAGCGGATGATCGATCTGCGGCGTGTCGATTGCGACCAGCTTGACTTTCTTCGCGATCAGCCAGTCGGCCGCCGCCTTCGACAGGCCGGGCGCATCGCCGAAATACTCAAGAGCATCCGAATAGTTTTCATGCCAGCCGGTGACGATGACGACGAAGTCGCCTTCCTGGATCTTCGGGGAGGCGCTTTCAAGATCGGCCGGCTCGACCAGACCCCACTGAGCCTTGGGGATCGACAGCACGACGCCGTTGCCGAACAGCTGGTCCAGCGGAACCTCGCCGATGCCGATGCCCTTCTGGATCAGGTGGATCGGCGCATTCATGTGGGTGCCGGAATGCATCACCATGCGAATGCGGTGCGCCATCACGCCGTGCTGGGCATGCTTGACGGACCGGTACAGGATGACGTCGTCGTCGCCCGGCATCGACGGGGTGCCGTGCCCCCATTCGTGGCTGAGTTCGACGAACTGCAGACCGGTCGCGGGATCGCTTGGAAAAGTCATGACCGCTTCAATATCCTCCCTGCGGAGCACCCTGTTCGGGTGCTGCAACCGGCGCGGGCTTTGGCCCTGCGCCTTTTTGTTATGGGAAGAGTGTGAGCGTCTTTGCCGTGGCTGACCAATACAAAAGGAACGACTTCATATAACTAATTGGAATACCAAAAAGCCGCATATTCTCTCGTATTTCATACGCATTGGTTATAGTTTGAGGTAATTTCGCCGATTTTCGACATCAGGACCGACCCATGCACTCCCGCCTGTTGCGCCACTTTCTCGCGGTTTACGACGCCCGCAGCCTCAGCGCTGCGGCCGCTGCCCATCGCATCAGCCAGCCCGCCCTGACAAAAAGCCTGCAGACCCTGGAACAGGAGTTCGGTGTCAAGCTGTTCGACCGGATTGCTTCGGGTGTAACGCCGACCCGCTACGGCGAGGTGCTCGCCCGCAGGGTTCGCCTGATGGATATCGAATACCGCCATGCGGTCGCCGAGATCGAGGCCATGCGCGGCGGCAAGGAAGGTCAGATCCGGATCGGCGCCGGACCGGTCTGGATCACCCGCTACCTGCCGGCCATCGTCGCCGGCTACCAGAAGCAGCGCCCGGAAGTGCGCATCTACATGGAAAGCGGCGTGATCGACACGCTCATTCCCCAGTTGCAGCGTGGCGAATTCGATCTGGTCTGCGCGTCACTGGACTTTCCCAACCAACCGGATCTCGTAAAGGAAGCCCTGGTCAACATCGAGCACATCGTCGTCGCCTCGGAAAAACATCCGCTCGCCGGAAAGTCCGACATCGAGGCGAAGGATCTGGCCGGATACCCGTGGATCGCGCTCGCCAAGGACCAGGTCGGCACCGGGCGGATCCTGTCCTATTTCGCGGCCTACGATTTGCAGCCACCACAGATCGCCCTGGAGACATCCTCCACACCGGCGATGTTCGACCTGCTCAATCTCGGCGATTACCTGTGCCACATCCCCAAGTCCCTGCTGCCCCATGCGGAGAAATTCGGCGTCGTGCCGCTGCCGCTCAAGGGCACCTTCTGGGAAACGCCGGCCGGGATCATCTATCGCCAGAGCGAGCACCGCATGCCCGCCCTGGAACAGTTCATCAAGTCCATGCGCACCGCCTTCGAACCTGCCCTGCCGGCGTGAGGGGCGAGCAAGATTTGAGCGGAGGGCATTGCGGGATCAGCTCTGCGCCTCCGGCAGCTCCACGACAATACCGGCCAGAGCCGGGCTCATCTTGATCTGGCAGGAAAGACGGGAATTCGGGCGCCGTTCGGAGACCACGCAGTCCAGCATCTCGTCCTCGATCTCGCCCATGGGCGGCAACAGGCCGAGCTTGCCCTCTTCAACGTAGCAATGGCAGGTGGCGCAGGAACAGGAGCCGCCGCATTCGCCCTCGATGCCGTCGATTCCGTTCATGGTCGCGCCCTGCATCAGGGTCCAGCCGTCCTGCAGGTCGATCTCGGTCGCCGTGCCGTCATGTTCGACATAGGTCACTTTGGACATGGATGTTTCCTCCTTTTAATGCGATGGGGCCGTCTGTCTTTCTTTTGAAAATGCCGGCGGCAGAGGGAAATGCCGCCGGCAGGCTTCCCGTCGTCAGCCGATTTTCAGATCGAGCCGGGTCGGGCTGCGGAAGGTGGTCGACGGCATCCACGGCAGTTGCTCCTGGACCCGGGAATAGTCCGGCACCCGCTTCAGGAATTCCTCGAAGATGATCTTCGTGGCAAGGCGGGCAATCGCCGTGCCGAGGCAGGCGTGCACGCCGCCGCCGAACCCCAGATGCCCCTTCGGCTTGCGGGTGATGTCATAGGTGTCCGGATCCTCGAACCGGCGCTCGTCCCGATTGCCGGCCCCGTAGGCCAGGCAGACGAAGTCGCCCGCTTTCAGCGTCTGACCATGCAGCTCGACATCCTTTTTCAGGCAGCGCCGGAACCGCTGGGCAGATGTGTTGAAGCGCAGGCTCTCCTCCATCGCGTCCGGGATCAGCTCCGGATTGGCGACGAGCTGGCGCCGCGCTTCCGGATGGTCCGCCAGATTGAGCGCGAACATGGTCAGGAAGCCGGACAGGGATTCGATACCGGCCATGATCAGTGTCGTCACCGTCATCTGCACTTCCCGGTCGTCCAGCTTCTCGCCGTCGATTTCCGCGGTGATGAACTGGCTCATGAGATCCTCGCCCGGGGCCTTCTTGCGCTCTGCGATCAGGTTGGCGGCGTATTCCGTCATCCACTTGTAGGCGGCCATATGCTCCGGCCCCTTGCTGCGGGTGGTCGGATCCGACTGCACCATGAGGACCGCCTTGTCGCGCATGACGTCCTGTCCCTCCTTCGGCAGGTTGAACAGGTAGACCATCAGGTCGACGGTGATCTTCGACGACACATCGGTGACGAAATCGAAAGTCTCTTCACCCGCTATGGCATCGAGATGGGCGTTGGTCACGGCCCGTGTCGGTTCAACGATGTGGTCGAGCGCCCGCTTGGTCACGGCCTTCTGGATCAGGGCGCGCAGCCGGTCGTGGCGGGGGGGATCGGTGGTCCCGAGCGTCGCCCCGGCGCGGCCCGGAAACTCGTCCATCAGGTTGCCGCTCGCCGAGGAATAGGTTTCCCAGTCGTTGAGCGCGGTCATGATGTCCGCATGGCGCGACAGGACCCACATATTGGCCTCTGTGCTCCAGAAGGCCGGATAGTCGTCGCGCAACCGCTTGTAGAACGGAAACGGATCCGCATCGACAGCCGGCGAATAGGGATTGAATTGAAACATTGTCGCTCTGTCCTCCAAAGGCTCTCCTCAGGCCTTGGACAGGACAATAAGTCCGAAAATCACGCAATATAATGGAGTATTCGCAGCATTTCTGGTACTTTTAATCCAAATTTTGCGAGCCCCATATGAAGAAACCCGTAAGTCAGATCGGCGTCACCCGCTACGCGCTCTTCGGTGAAGAGCTGGCCGGAGAAGACCCCGAGTTCATCCACATTGAGGATATCCGGACCAGGTCCCGTCTCTACGAGTGGCGGATCACCCCTCATGTCCACCGGCGCATGCTTCAGATCGTCTTCGTCGCCGAAGGCTCGGTGCAGGTGCATCTGGAGGACCGGTCGCAATCTCTGGACGGTCCGTGCGCGATCACCATCCCGGGCGGCGCGGTGCACAGTTTCACCTTTTCCGAAGGCACCGTCGGCTACGTGGTCACCGCCGCCGATACGGTCGTCCTGGACGCCCGCTTCCGCCGTGCGCGGAAGTTTTTCGAGGCGCTGATGAAGAAGCCGCACATCCTGGACTTTTCCGATGCCCCCGACGATGCGGATTTCATTCATACGTCATTGATGCAGATGGCCCGGGAATTCAGCCAGACCCAGCCGGGCCGCAGTTCCATGCTGGACTGGCTGTTGCGGGTGGTGATGATGGCGGTCGCCCGCCGGGCGGAAACGGTGGCCGTGGCCACCGGCGCGCGCGGTTATGCGCATGAGACCTTCGCCCGCTTCACCAGCCTGGTGGAAGATCATTACCGCGACCACTGGTCGATCGGAGACTATGCCGAGGCCCTGGCCATGAGCCCGGCCAGGCTCAACCGCCTGTGCCAGAGCTTCGCCGGAAAGCCGACCCAGGACATCATCCACGCCCGCGTGGCGCTGGAAGCCAGGAGGCTCCTGACCTACACCAACGCCACCTCGGCCATGGTCGCCTATGAACTCGGCTTCCAGGACCCGGCCTACTTCACCCGCTTCTTCCGCAAACGCACGGGCAAGACCCCGAGCCAGTTCCGCACGGCGCCGATCGAGACCGGATAATAAGAGGACTCAAAAATCAGTCATGAATACGAGAATTTCTCGCAACATAATTTCGCAAACGGGGTTCTGCAAACTTGAGAGTATCGTAGACGAAATCATCTTCCCCGGGCAGGTCCGCTCTGATGTCTTCCAGCGGAACCGACGCTCGTAACCGGCTGATTATTTCCAGACCGCGCCGCGCCCGGTTGCGGTTTGAATTCTTCCAAAATTCATTCTGCTCCGCGATCCTTTTGTTTCTGTCAGCACCCGTTAATTTGGGGTCGATCTTGTCGATCTCGGACTGTGAAAATTTCCAGAAATGTCGGAAATGGCGGTTACTTGCCCCGACCGCCCATAGAATTACGTAGTAACGGACACCGAGGTCCCTATCGCACAAGCAATCGAACAGTCCCTTTGCGATCTGATCGTCGTAAAACAACGAATCCGACATGAAATCCACAAAGGCACGGCGACATTCCGAAAGAGGGTCTTCGCTGAGCTTCGTGGCGGCAGCTCTCAATCCTTCCACGGGCCCCATGATTTCCCTGAGGAAATAAGCGCCAAATTCCCGCTCAAGTGTCTTTTCGGATTCCAGAAGCGCAATCAGCGGCTCTAGTTCTTCGCCGACGCGCCACCGGCGTATCAGGACATCTTGAGCGTCAATTCTTTCCCTTGAGGGCGCATCTCCATCGAGTGCGACCCTCATCAATTCGTCAACATCCATTGGTCTGATCGTGTCGCGTTCGAGAAAAGAAAAACCTGATATTTTCCGACACGGTCACCAACGATACCAGTTCAATGCTCCTGCGGGAACTGTTCCGTGTCGATGTCCGGCTGCTGGGCCGCGCTGTAGCGGGGGCCGGAAACCGTCTGCTGATTGATGATCGCATCGAGGCGGTCGACGATCGAGGGATCGATTTCCACGTCCGCGCCGCGGGCGTTTTCGGCCAGGTGATCGAGGCTGGTCGTGCCCGGGATGGCGTGGATGAAGTCGCCCTTGGCAAGCACCCAGGCAAGCGCCAGTTCCGCCATCGAACAACCGACCTCGTCGGCAACCAGTTTGTAATCGTCGAGAAGCTTCAGATTGCGCGCATAGTTCTCCGGCTCGAAGCGCGGCATGTTACGCCGCAGGTCGCCGGGGTTCGGATTGAGCACATTGTCCATGCCGAATTTGCCGGTCAGGAAGGCACGGGCCAGCGGGCTGAAGGCGACGAAGGAAATGCCCAGCTCGCGGCAGGTGTCGAGCACCGCGATTTCAGCGTTCCGGGTCCAGAGCGAATATTCGGTCTGAAGGGCCGTGACCGGGTGCACCTTGTGAGCGCGCCGGATCGTTTCGGCCGACATTTCCGACAGGCCGTAGGTCTTGATCTTGCCTTCCTGGATCAGTTCGGCAAAGGCGCCGACGCTGTCCTCGATCGGTATATTGCGGTCGAACCGGTGCAGGTAATAGAGATCGATCACGTCGGTCTTCAGGCGGCGGAGGCTATCCTCGCAGGCCTGCTTGATCCGCTTCGGATCGCCGTCGATGTCGCGCGGCTTGCCGTCCTTGCCCGGATAGAGACCGCACTTGCTGGCGAGGAAAAACTCGTCCCGGCGGCCGCCGATCGTCTCGCCGATGATTTCCTCACTCTTGCCGGCGCCGTACATGGTCGCGGTGTCGAAGTGGGTATAGCCAAGGTCGAGCGCCTTCAGGAGAAGGGTCGCACTGTCTTCCCGGTTGAGGGCATTGCCGTAGCCATGCGCGAAATTCATGCAGCCGAGACCGACTGCCGAAACCGTGAAGGGACCAAGCTTGCGTTGCTTCATGAGACTGCTTTCGTGAAATCTGACTGTGCGGGCGGGACGAAATCTGACGATCGGAGATTACAAAAAAAAGACGCCCGGGCGCAAATGCCCGGGCATCCTGATGTGCGGTAGTCCGCTTAACGGAAAGAGCGCTCGATCGTGTCGAGGGTTTCCATGGCCGGAAGGACCTGGGCAACGCTCGCATTCGGCTCGCGGCCTTCCTTGATCGCGGAGAAGAACTCGCGGTCGATCAGCTCGATGCCGTTGTTGGACACGGCAACGCCGGACAGGTCGATCGGCTTGTCGTAGCCGTCGAACAGATCGTCATAACGGGCAAGGTAGGTGCCGTTGTCGCAGATGTAACGGAAGAAGGTGCCAAAGGGACCTTCGTTGTTGAACGACAGCGACAGGGTGCAGATCGCACCGCTCGGCGTCTTCATGCCGATCGCCATGTCCATGGCAATGTCGAGATCCGGATGCATCGGGCCCTGGAGACCGAAGCTTTCAGAAACCGTTTCGCCCACCTGGTACTGGAACAGGTCGACCGTGTGGCAGGCGTGGTGCCAAAGGAGGTGGTCGGTCCAGCTGCGCGCCTCACCCTTTGCGTTGGTGTTGGTCCGGCGGAAGAAGTAGGTCTGGACATCCATCTGCTGGATCTTCAGCTCGCCGGCCTTGATCTTGTTATGGATCCACTGGTGGCTCGGGTTGAAGCGGCGGACCTGACCGGCCATGGCTACCAGACCGGTTTCCTTCTGCTTGGCAACGACGCGCTGGCTGTCGGCAAGGCTGTCGGCCATCGGGATCTCGACCAGTACATGCTTGCCGGCTTCCATGCAGGCGACGGCCTGGTCGGCGTGCATCTGGGTCGGGGTTGCCAGGATCACCGCATCGACGTCGTCGCGCTCAAGGCATTCCTCAAGCGTGGCGCCGGCATGGCCGATCCCGCGTTCTGCCGCGAATGCTTCGATCTTCTCCTTGGTCGGCCCCATCACCGATGTGACCTGGACGTCTTCGATGTTTGCAATGGCATCAAGATGCTTCATACCGAATGCGCCGTAGGCGCCGGCAACACAAACTCTCATGTGACAATTCCTCTCCGTTCGAGATGAGATGCCCCCGGAATGGGTCAGGATCGGGTCCTGAACCCAAACTTGGGGACATTCGCTTTAGGCAGCTTTGTTTTCCAGGATGATATGGCCGACCGCCGTGTTGGACGCCGGAACATGATAGTGACGATGCACTTCGACGACCTCGTCGTCGAGCGCACCGCGCATGACATGCCACATCACCATTTCCACGCCTTCGGAGCCGGCTTCACGCAGGTATTCCACATGCGGGATCTTGCTGGCATAAACCGGGTCTTCCGTCAGCAGATCGAGGAAGCGCTTGTCCCATTCGGCGTTGATCAGGCCGGCCCGCTTGTACTGCAGCTGGTGGCTCATGCCGCCGGTACCGAAGATGACCACGTTGAGGTCTTCTTCAAAGGACTCGACAGCGCGGCGGATCGCCTTGCCCAGGTTGTAGCAGCGGTTGCCGGTGGGTGCGGGATACTGCACCACGTTGACGGCGAGCGGGATGACCAGGGCCGGCCACTCGTCGTCCGGCCCCATATCGCCGTACATGACCGAAAGCGGCACGGTCAGGCCGTGGTCGACTTCCATCTCGTTCATGATGGTGATGTCGAACTCGTCCAGGACCAGCGACTGGGCGATGTGGCTCGCCAGCTTCTGGTGGTTCTTGACCACCGGCACCGGACGCGGTCCCCAGCCTTCATCGGCCGGCTTGAACTCGGCGGCAGCTCCAAGTGCGAAGGTCGGGATACACGACGCATCGAAGGCGGTGCAATGGTCGTTGTAGACGAGGAAGATGACGTCCGGGTTCTTTTCCTTCATCCACTCGCGCGACTTCTCGAAGCCCTTGAAAACGGGCTGCCAGTAGGGCTGATCGGTGATTTTGGTGTCCATGGCCACGCCGATGGCGGGCACGTGGGAACAACCGACGCCTGCGGTGATACGGGCCATTAATCTTCACTCCATTCCGATTTGTAGCGATTGCCTTCGATGGACCGGCCGCCATGCAGCATCATGTCCCGGTAGGCATCCACGCCCATGCCGGTCATCAGCCCGGCGAGATTCTGGAAATTGATGCCGTCATTGGCGGCAAGTTTCGAGGTGTAGTAGATGTTGCCGCCCAGCTCGAGCAGCCCGTTCCAGTCCCGCTTCAGCACCGCTTCACGCTGTTCCGGCTTCATCGGAAATTTATCCAGATAGGCCTCTTCGTTCGCGTTGAATTCGTCGCGGTTCTTCTGCAGTCTCAGCGAGATGCAGAACTGGTTCAAATGGTAGCCTTCACGCGACCGATCAGCATCGAACACGAAGGTTCCAGGAATATCTTCATATTCCTTTTCCATGGCCAAGTTTCTCCTGTGAATTCCGTTTGCTGCCAACTTCCTGTAGCCCCCACGGGGCAAAACCGGGAACCCGGCACCCTCCAATTGCGACAACGCCGGCATGACACAGCCGAGGTCTTTCCTCTTCTGGCTGTTCAGGCGCGGCGCACGTCCGTTTTGGCATTCAGCCCAGGCGCTTCGATGGTCGATTTTGGTCTACGCATTCCGGCGGCCCGTCCAATGCCGTGCGTCATGGTTCACCTTATCATAAAATCAGCTTCACCCCTCCGGACGAAACAGGCCTTTTTCAGGCGCCCGGTTTCGGGCGTCCCGGCCGGCCGGCGAAGCTTTCCCCTCCTCACGTTTCGCTTCAACAGCATGTATACATGACCGATACAGCCTGTTTTCCTATCATTCAATAACGCCGAGCGGGTATTCAATCGAAGAGGCTGTTATTCATTTTTTCAATAGGAGCGCTTCCTCGACCGTTCCAGAGAGGTCCGATGCGCTGATTTCGCGCAAGTAAGTGAGAAACTGTTTCTGCGTTTCCGTCGGCCGCCAGTCGGCGCGGTAGGTCAGGCCGATCGGCCGGGTATTGTTGCTGAGTTCGATCGGCAACGGCTTCAGAAGATCCCGCTCCAGTTCGTCCCGGATCTGGCTTTGCGAGATGATCGTGATGTAGTCCCCCGCCGTCAGCAGCCCCCGCACCAGGATGAGCGAACTGGACACCGCCCTGACCGGCGTCTCGGGCAGCGCGTCGATCCGCAAGGTATCGAAAAGATAGCTTCCGGCGGGTGTCGTCTTGGGTGGCGCGACCCAGGGATAGGCCAGCGTATCCTCAAGGGTCACGCTTGTTTTCTTCAGAAGCGGGTGATTGGCCCCCACGACAATGGCCAGCGGATCGTCGAACAGGGTCTCCTGCACAACGTCATCTATGGGCAGCGTCTTGCGCAGGGCGCCGACGAGAAAGTCGACATCCCCCTGGCGTACGCCCTGCAGGAGTTCGGCATAAAGCCCGTCGAGAACCCGCACCTGCACCCGGTCGCGCGCCCGTACCATGCGATCGATCGCCATCGGCAGAAGATAGGTTCTGGCCAGCGGCAGCGAGCCGACAACGATAAGGCTGGAATCCCGCCCCAGGAAGTCGTCGACCTCATCGAAGCCCTGTTGCAGTTCGGAAAGCGCGAGCTTGGTCCGTTGCGCCAGAACCTGGGCCGCCGGGGTCAGCGATATCCCCTCCTGGGCCGGATTGAACAGCTTGATCCCCGAGAGCCGCTCCAGGTTGCGCGCCGCGCGATGGATCGAAGGCTGGGAAATTCCGATATTTCTAGCTGCGATACTGAAGTTATTCGCTTCCGACATGGCGATCAGGGCCCTGAGCTGGGCCGCCGTCACCAGGCGGTCGAAATGGGTAAAGCCGCGTTCCTTCTGCTTCGCGCCGAGCCGGGAAGCTTCCTTCGCGCCGGCCTGCAGATGGTCCAGCGCACGCTCGACACGTTCCAGAAGGCGACCGCCCACATCCGTGGCAAACATGCCGTCGGCACGCCGTTCGAACAGCTGGATATCGAGTTCGTCTTCCAGCTTCGAAATCGCCTGGGTCACGGCCGGCTGGGAGAGATGTTCCTTTTCCGCGGCCGCACTGACACTGTGGCACTGCGCGACGCGCCGGAACACCCTCAGATGCCGGATGTTGGGAACCTTCAATCTCATTCAGTGACCGTTTCCTGTTTGGAATTCGTTATAGCAAAATTTTATAGCAAGCGTTCCCTTTTGAAATGGGATTTTTATGAAATCTGAAGCATCGTGCGCCCGAATCCTCGGCGCTCGAGGGGCAAAACGAGACATTCAGGGCGGAAAATTTAATATGGCATCGAAGAAAACGGCATTGGTGATCAGTGCGCATTCGGCAGATTTTGTGTGGCGTTGCGGCGGCGCGATCGCGCTGCATCAAGACAAGGGCTACGACGTGACGGTGGTGTGCCTGTCCTACGGCGAACGCGGCGAGAGCGCGAAGCTGTGGAAGCAGGAAGGCATGACGCTGGAGAAGGTCAAGACCGAACGGCGCAAGGAAGCCGAGAATGCGGCCGCCGCCCTTGGCGCCTCCGACATCCGCTTCTTCGATCTCGGCGACTATCCCTTGAACCTGGACCGGGACGCCAAGGACCGCATGGTCGACGTCATCCGCGAAGTCCAGCCGTCCTTCATGCTGAGCCACTCCAAGTGGGATCCTTACAACACCGACCACATGGCAACGACCCAATTTGCGATTGAGTGCCGGATGATCGCCCAGGCCTGGGGCCACAACCCGGGCCAGAAGGTGCTCGGCGCGCCGCAGCTCTACCTGTTCGAGCCGCACCAGACCGAGCAGATGGAATGGAAGCCGGACGTATTCCTGGACATCACCCCGGTGTGGGACAAGAAGTGGGCAGCGATCCAGTGCATGCAGGGCCAGGAGCACCTGTGGCACTTCTATGAGAACGTGGCCGAGAACCGCGGCAACCACTTCCGCCGCAATTCCGGCGGCCAGGCCGGCGGCCGCGACTGCCGCTATGCGGAAGGCTTCCAGTCGATCTATCCGCGCACGGTGGACGAACTCTGATGGCCGGCGCGGTAACCCAGTCGGGCGTGGTCGTTCAGACCATCGAGCGCGCCGACAAGGATGTGATCGCGGCCCTTGGCGCCTGCGGGGTTGCGACCGTGCATGAGGCACAAGGGCGCAAGGGCCTTCTGGCGTCCTTCATGCGGCCGATCTATTCCGGCGTCCGGATTGCCGGCTCCGCCGTGACCATCTCCGCGCCTCCGGGCGATAACTGGATGGTGCATGTGGCGATCGAGCAGGTCGAGGCCGGCGACATGCTGGTTCTGGCGCCGACGTCTCCATGCGAAGACGGCTATTTCGGCGACCTGCTGGCCACCTCCATGCAGGCGCGCGGCGGTATCGGCCTTGTGATCGACGCAGGCGTGCGCGACGTGCGCGACCTGACGGAGATGGGCTTTCCGGTGTGGTCGAAGGCGGTGTTCGCCCAAGGCACGGTGAAGGAAACGCTTGGCTCGGTGAACGTGCCGGTGGTCTGCGCCAACCAGCTGGTCAACCCGGGCGACATCATCGTCGCCGACGATGACGGGGTCTGCGTGGTTCGCCGCGAAGAGGCTGAAGCCGTTCTGGAAAAGGCCCGTGCCCGCGAGGCTGCCGAAGAGGATAAGCGCAAGCGCCTGGCCGCCGGCGAACTCGGTCTCGACATCTACAACATGCGCGGCCGCCTCGCCGAAAAGGGATTGAAGTATATCTGAGTTGAGCGCCTACTCGCTTCTCGGACGTCTTCAAATCTGAAAAATCACAGGACAAACGTTCCAATGGATAAAGATTATCTTCCGTTCCATCCCAACCCGTCGAAGCCGGCCTTCAAGCTGCCGGCGGGTGCCGTTGACGCCCATTGTCACGTCTTCGGCCCGGCGGATGTGTTCCCATACGCGCCCGAACGCAAGTACACCCCTTGCGACGCGCCCAAGGAAAAGCTGTTCGAGCTGCGCGACTATCTCGGCTTCGAGCGCAACGTGATCGTGCAGGCCACCTGTCACGGCAAGGACAACCGCGCTCTGGTCGACGCGCTCAAGGCCGCCGGCGACAAGGCCCGCGGCATTGCCAGTGTCGGCCCCGACATCACCGAAGCCGAACTTGCGGAAATGGATGAGGCCGGCGTTCGCGGTGTCCGTTTCAACTTCGTCAAGCGCTTGGTCGACAACACGCCGAAGGACGTCTTTCTCGGCATCGCGGAAAAGATCAAGGCACTCGGCTGGCACATCGTCGTCTATTTCGAGGCGCCCGACCTGGAAGATCTGGTTCCGTTCCTGAAACAGCTGCCGACCACCATCGTCGTCGATCACATGGGCCGTCCGGATGTGACCAAGGGTGTCGATCACCCCGATTTCCAGCGGTTCATCAATCTTCTCCAGGACAATGAGAACATCTGGACGAAGGTCACCTGTCCGGAACGGCTGACCGTCGCGGGCCCGCCCTATGACGATGTCGTTCCCTACGGCAAGGCGCTCGTCGAGCGCTTCCCGGACCGGGTGATCTGGGGCACCGACTGGCCGCATCCGAACATGAAATCCCACGTGCCGGACGACGGCCTGCTGGTCGATTTCATTCCGCGCATCGCCCCCACTGAAGCGCAACAAAAGGCCCTTCTGATCGATAATCCGATGCGTCTTTACTGGGGCTGAGCCCTCGGAGCCCACGCCGTATCCGCTATAACGAACACGAGAAGCATTTTAGCCCGGTCGCTCTGCGATCCGGGCTAATTTTTTTGGTAATGAGGCCTGAGTTTCCGCCAATTTCCCGCCGAAACGGGTCCGGCATTGAGGTATAAGTTTTGCGTAAAGGGTATTCATTCTCATACCCGCACCCAAGCCACTTGATTTAGGTCAAATCCGCCCCTCTTCCCCCCCGTGTATACATAACGAAAGTGTAGGAGGAAAAGGTCATGGACCAACCAGGATTTGACTATCACATCGACATTCCGGGAACGACGATCTTCGACGGCAAGCAGGCCATGAAAGGCTATGCGCTCAACAAGATGTGCTACTCGTTCAACAAGGCCGAGAACCGGGAAGCGTTCCAGGCTGATGAAGAAGCCTTCATGGAAAAATACGGCCTGAACGAACAGCAGAAAGAGGCGATCCGCAAACGCGACGTGCTCGGACTGATCGAAGCCGGCGGGAACATCTACTACCTCGCCAAGTTCGCCGGCATCTTCAAGCTGTCGGTGCAGGACGTTGGCGGTCTGCAGACCGGAAAAACCACCGAGGAATTCAAGGAATTCCTCGCCAGCCAGGCATGAGGAGGACAGATCATGGCTAAGGTTCTCGGTGGCATCACCACCTCTCACATTCCCGCCGTCGGCAACGCGATCCAGAAGGAGCTCTACGACGATCCCTACTGGAAGCCTTTCTTCGACGGCTATCCCAAGGTCCATGCCTGGATCAAGGAACACAAGCCAGACTACGTGATCAATATCTACAATGACCACGGCCTCGGCTTCTTTCTCGACCGGATGCCGACCTTCGCCATCGGCGCGGCGCACGAATACAAGAACGAGGATGAGGGCTGGGGTCTGCCGTCGCTCGACCCGTTCCCGGGCGCACCGGAACTCTCCTGGCACATCATCGAATCCATGGTGGCCGACGAGTTCGACATCACCTCGTGCCAGGAACTGGCCGTCGACCACGGTTTTGTGGTGCCGATGCAGCTGTTCTGGCCCGGTGCTCCGCACCATCCGGACATGCCGCGGTGCGTGCCGATTTCGGCCAACACCGTGCAGCATCCGATCCCGACATTGAATCGCGCGCTGAACTTCGGCAAGGCACTCGGCAAGGCCCTGCGGTCCTTCCCGGAAGACGCTAAGATCGTCGTTCTCGGCACCGGCGGTCTGTCGCATCAGCTCGATGGCCAGCGGGCGGGCTTCATCAACAAGGAGTTCGACCAGTACTGCCTGGAAAACATCGTCCACAATCCGGAAGAGTTGACCAAGATCACCCGCATGGAGCTGGTCGAAAAGGCCGGCGCCCAGGGCACCGAGTTCCTGATGTGGATGATGATGCGCGGCGCGCTCGGCGATAATGTCACGGAGATCACGCGGAACTATCACATTCCGATTTCCAATACCGCGGCCGGCACGCTGCTGCTGGAATGCGCCGCCTGACACGTCGGACTTACGACAGGAAAAACGCCCGGAATTCTTTCCGGGCGTTTTTGCACCATCAGGAGACGGCGCGAAACGCGCCGGCACCACATCGAAAAATTCACGAAATCAAAGTCTTATGGTGGCGACGACTTCGTTGCCGCAACCATGGTATTCGATCGTGTCGAAACACAGGTTTCTTGCGACAAGAATGCCACGCCCGTTCGGCTGATCCAGAGGCATTTCGGAGTTCAGGACCTTTTCGAAGTCGAACCCTTTGCCCTCGTCCTGAACCTTCAGCCAGACATGCGATCCTGAGCATTTGAAGAACACCCGCACGACGCGGTCGCGGTACGACCCCGATTGTAAACGCCGCCGAATTTCGTCCTCGATCTTCCCACTCATCACCAGCTCCGCCTTGGTCTGCTGGTCGATCTCCAGATTGCCGTGCTCGACCGCATTCGAAAGCAGCTCCCAGATGCCAAGCGACGCCTTTTCGGGAAACGGCGTGTTCGCCGCCAGCATGGTGGAAAGCTTTTCAGCCTCGTTGAGCGTCGTTATCTCGAACTCTCCGGAGACCAGCCGGCCGATGACAGGTTTGTTTTGCGATACATATTGCTGAATGGCTTCAACCGGGTCCGGCTTGTCCTCCATGGACGACACTCCTGTTTCAGGTTTCTGCACTTTCACAACCGTGGTCACGATGCCTCTCCGTCAGCGGGCTGGAGATGGTCCCCACCCGTATTGGCGGCGCGATGGAACAATGAGATGATCGTCAGATCGTCATCCGGCTTCTGTTTCGCCTTGCTTTGAAGGTAGGACACGATTTCCGACGGAATCAGACGGCAATCCATGTCGCGCCCTTTCAGGTTGACGAACTCCGCCAACCCTTCCGGGGTAAACACCTGCCTGGGCGGGTCCGGCGTCTCGATCAACGCATCGCTGTACATGATCAGGCCGCTTCCCGGCGCAAACCGGCTGCGTTCCTCTTCGTAGGTTGCATCCCCGATCAGGCCCAGAGGATAGCCGGTGCCGTCGATCAGGTGAAAAGGCTCATGCGCGGCCGAGCCGGACAGAAGCTGCGAGGGAACACCCGCCGATGCATGAACCACTTCACCGGCATCGAAGTCGATCACGGCACAGAACATGGTCGCGAACTGGCCGATGGGCAGGACGGAACACAGGTATTCGTTCAGCTGCGCCATCCAGGCGGCGGGAGATTCCGCCTGCCCGGTACCGTTGGACATGAACGTGTGCAACCGGAACGTATTCAGCGCAGATCCCACGCCATGTCCGCTGAAGTCCGCACTAAACACCTTCAACTTGCCGTTCTCCAGAGGCACCAGCCCCCAAAGGTCGCCGCCCAGGCCCTGGGAGGCTTCATAATGGCTGCCGATCGCAACCGGGTAGGCGGCCTCGATTTCCGCGATGACCGCTTTCGAAGGTAGCAGCGATTCCTGCATGGACCGCGCAAGCCGAAGCTCCTGGTCCATGTTCTTCTGAAATTCCGACAGGCGCTTGATCAGATAGAGATGGTCGAGATGAACCCGGATCCGGCCGATGAGTTCAAGCCGGTCGATCGGCTTGGTGATCAGGTCCGTCGCACCGGCCGAAAAGACGGCGGATCGGTCGTCGGACTTGTCCATGCCCGTCAGAACGAGGATCGGAATATCCTTGAAGGACGCATTGCCCCTCAGCCTCTGACACAATTCAAAGCCGTCCATGTTCGGCATGATCAGATCGGTCAGCACGATATCCGGCCGCCATTCGAGCGCAATGGCCAGGGCTTCCCGGCCGTCGGCGGCTTCGGAAATATTGGTAAAACCGTAGTTGCGCAAATGGCGGGCAATGACCGTCAGCATCAACGGACTGTCATCGACAACCAGGATCCGCGCGTCGGCTACGCGGTTGGAGGATGTCACGCGATAATTGGGGCTATTGCCCACCGCGCTTGCGACCCCGGCCTCAGGTACCTGCGACACGGCCGCCTACTCCACGATTTCCAGGATCTTGTCGAATTTGCCCAGTTCGAGGAGGGTTTTCACATGTCCTCTCGGCGCCTTGAGACACAGGGACCAACCGTTCGTTTTCGCCGTGTCGTGGGCAACCATGAACATGCCCAGGCCGGAGGAATCGATCGAATTGAGGTCGGAGAGGTCAAAGACACATTTCTTTGCACCGGAACTGCTGACATCCTCGATCAGGGTCCGGAACATGGTGTGATCGGAAAACTCCATCCGGTCACTGAGCTTTGCCAGAAAGATATTGCCATCCAGGCTGGTGTTCAGTTTCATTGTGCCCGCTCTTTGTTAGAACAACTCGATTTCGTCATCGTCATCTTGTGCTGTCGGCCCGCTGCCGCCGCCTTCGATCACCGCGACCGCCACAGGCGCCATCGGTTCGTTGGGACAAAGCTCCGCAGCCATCCGGCGCCGGACGTCCTCAAGACGGAATTGGTCGAGGATGCGATGGGCGAGCGTTTCCCTTGCCGTCTCTCTCCGGTCGTCCGGAGACAGATCAGCGGACTGCCCATCAAGCTCATCCGCGGCCGTGGCCATTTCCTCGATCGCCCATTTGATGTTTTCAAGCGTCTGGGTGGTTCGGTCGTGGAACTGCAGGCCGATGACGGCCGCCGAAATGTCGTTGGTGATTTCCTCGGTCGTGACCGCGGTTTTGTGCAGCACCTCGGACATTTCGTTGTTCTGCCTGACCAGGCAATCCACCATCTTCGTGAACCCGGCATTGACCTCGAGGTTCTCGTTCGCCAGATCCATCTGGGCGATTTCCTCGACGAGCGCCTGGGTCCCTTTCAGCCCGTGAGCGATTCCGCCGATCTGCTCCTTCAGGTCGTTTGAAAGGGAATCCACCGTCTTGGCCAGTTCACGCACCTCATCGGCGACAACAGCGAACCCGCGTCCGGCTTCCCCGGCACGCGCGGCTTCGATTTTCGCATTGAGGGCGAGCAGGTTCGTCTGGCTGTTGATCTTCTCGATCTTGCCGATACTGCCTTCGACGTTGACCAGATCCTCGTTGATGTCGTTGAGCTTGTAGACCATCGACATGCCTCTGGAGGACAGGTGGACGATCTTCTCGATCAGTTCCGAGAGGATATCGTTCAATCCCGCGGCCAAGGCAGGCAACGCGACCTTTTCTCCGTCGACCTCAACCGACTGGGCGATTTCGGACAGGTTCTGTACCGTCTGCGATTGGTCGCGTGAACGGATTGCAATATTCTGAAACCGCCCGGTGACATCGCCGATATTCGTGTCGATGACACTGCAGGCTCCCTCGATTTCCCCGACGAGCGCGCGCAAGGCAACTCTTTGGGCGTCGCTGAAACCGAGCCAGTCTTGAAGAAGCTCCAGGGCATCGGCCCGTGAAGACGGAAGCTGTGCATCCGGTTCGGAAGCCGGAGGATCAAAGTCTTCGATCTGCTCAAACTCAAACACAACTTCTTCCCTAAATTGAAGAACGAGAAAAAATTACACTCTTGATATTTAAAATTCGTATATTTGAAAAATATTATTCATAAGTACTATCATATATTACTATACTCTTGTCCTGACTTTATTATCATTGGTACAAATAGCAATAATTTCTCTAGATATTTTTGAAAGAGGCAACTGTACCTCTACGGCATCTGCCTCGAAGGCAACCCTGGGCATTCCATAGACAACACAGGACGCCTCGTCCTGACCCAGCGTCCGCGCACCCGACGCACGCATAGTCTGAAGGCCGATGGCGCCGTCCTTGCCCATGCCGGTCAGGATGACGCCGACCGCGTTTTGTCCTGCTTGCTTGGCCACGGAATCGAACAGAACATCGACGGACGGGCAATGGCCGGACACCAGCTCCTGTCCACCAACCTTGCAGATGTAGTTCGCGCCGCTTCGAGCCAGCCGCAGGTGCCGGTCCCCGGGCGCGAGATAGGCATGCCCCGGCAGCACGCGCACGCCATCCTGCGCTTCCGATACCTGGATCGCGCATGTGCGATCGAGACGCCGGGCGAAGGTCGAGGTGAAACTGGCCGGCATATGTTGTGTAATCAGGATAGCCGGACTGTCCGCCGGCAGGGCGCTCAGCACTGTCGTCAAGGCTTCCACGCCGCCGGTCGAGGCTCCGATCGCGACGATCTTCTCCGTCGACGAATATCCCGGACCCTGAATTTCGAGACGCGGTCCGGCCGGGGCCCGGGACACGCTGGCCATGACATTCGCCCTGGCCGCTGCCTTCACCTTTGCGACCAGCTCGGCACGTTTGTCTTCCAGGCCGACCTGGATGTCCTGGGTCGGTTTGGCGACATAATCGACCGCACCGATTTCAAGCGCATGCAGCGTTGCATCCGCACCATGTTGGGTCAGGGTCGACACCATGACCACCGGCATCGGCCGCAGGCTCATGATCTTCTTCAGGAACGCAATACCGTCCATGCGCGGCATCTCGATATCCAGCGTGATCACGTCCGGATTGAGTTCCTTGATTTTCTGGCGCGCCACAAGGGGATCGGGAACCGCCCCAAGCACCTCGATCCCCGGGTCGCTCGAAAGCATTTCCGTCAGCATTTGCCGGATCAGCGCTGAATCATCGACGATGAGGACACGGACAGGTTTCACAGTCATCCAGGGGCTCCTCAGCCAAACAGTTCGATATCGCCTTCCACAGGCTCGACCTGCAGGGTCGATACGTATTCCTGCTCCTGACGAATGAAGTTGCGTTCCGCCGTCGGTTTCTGCAGCAGGCGTTTCACCGCTCCGGTTTCCGGAAAATAGTGGATCCGCCGGCCGCGGGATCCGCCCAGGTCCTGTGCTGTCAGCCTCAGCCCTTCCTGGTCGAGATACTGCAAGGCGAACTCGGAATTCTTGGTGCCGATCAGTGTCGGCCCGATATTGAGATTGGCACCGCCGAACAGTTTGATTTCCAGGTCCTCGCGCCGGCAGCCCGACTTCAGAACCTCGTTGATCAGCGCTTCCATTGCGAAATTGCCGTACCTGAGCGCGGCATTGATACCGTTCCAGTCGGCCGTCTGGTTGTTGGGCAGCATGAAATGGTTCAGGCCGCCGAAACCGGTATGCGGATCACGCACGCAGGCCGCCACACAGGACCCGAGAACGGTCACGATCATCTCGTCCTTCGCATCGGTAACGTAGTACGCGCCCGGCAGCACGCGGACGGCCCACAGATTGGCCTTCGCGTCGAACGTTCGGCTCACGTTCGGCCCGTCGTGGGCATTGATCGGAGCGTCTTTTCGATGGGCCTGGCTCAGAGCGTGCATTATCCCCTCCTCCGGTAGACCGTACGGCCCTTCAGCTCGAAGAGGGACTGGACCTCGAGAAGCGTTTCCGAGTGGCCGATGTAAAGCCAGCCGCCCGGTCGCAGCATTCCGGAAAACCGATCGATCAGCTTTGCCTTGGTGGGCTCGTCGAAATAGATCATGACATTCCGGCAGAAGATCGCGTCGAACGGCCCCCGCATCGGCCAGGGACCAAGCAGATTGAGCTGCTTGAAGGCGATCAGATCCTTGAGACCACCCGTCACCTGAAAACTGTCGCCGGCGCCCGGCGCCTTGCCGAAGAAGCGACCGCGGTATCCGCCGGGCAGGTCGGCGATGGCCGATGCCGGATAGACACCAGCCTTACCCCTGGCGACCATCGTGGTATCCAGGTCCGACGCCAGGATCCTGGCATCCCAGGTTGCCAAACGAGGCATCGCCTGGGTCAGGGTCATCGCAATCGAATAGGGTTCCTCGCCGGAGGAACATCCCGCCGACCAGATCCGCAGCCGGTTGCGCCCGGTCGACGCCGCCATATGGCTCACCTCGGGAATGACCACATCCTTCAGATGCTCGAAATGATGGATTTCGCGGAAGAATTTCGTCAGGTTGGTGGTGATCGCGTTGATGAGGAAGCCGACTTCATCGGCACCTTCCCGGCTCTTCAGCAGGGTGCAGTAATCCGAAAACCTGCTCAGCTTGAGTTCCCGCAGGCGCCGCGCCAGACGGGAATAGACCATGTTCTTCTTGTGGTCCTTCAGAACGATGCCGGTTTTCTCGTAAACCGTTGCGGAGAGAAACCGGAAATCCTTGTCGCCGAAGGCGAATTCCTGGCCGGACTGTTCATCCCTTGCCGTGACTGCAGACATACGACACCTCATGAAACGGCATCCCCGGCCACGCCGGCCGGAGATGCCTGCCGTTAGGCTCTGGCCTTAGAATTCCTTCCAGTCGTCATCTTCTTCGAAGGCGGACTGGAGGTCGGCCTGCATGGAGGCCACTGCCGCGGCTCCGCCACCGGCCACCCGCATGGGCCGATCCTGCCGGACGGCAACGGGGCGTTGCGGCTGCGCGGCGGGACGGCTGGGCGCCAGTCCTGCCGTGGAACCGGCACGGAAAAAGGACATCCTCTGGTGCATGCTGGAAGCCTGTTCCTGAAGCATCCGGCAGGCGGCGGCATTTTCCTCGACCAGGGCCGAGTTCTGCTGGGTCATCTCGTCCATCTGGCTGATGGCCTTGTTGATTTCCTCAACACCTGTTGCCTGCTCGCGGCTGGCGGCCGCGATTTCGGAAACGATGTCGGTCACACGCTTCACCGATTCCACGATTTCCGTCAGCGACGTGCCGGCGTTGTTGACCAGGGTCACGCCGTCCTTCACCTGCGACCCGCTGGCCACGATCAGCGCCTTGATGTCTTTCGCCGCTTCGGACGACCTCTGCGCCAGAGAGCGCACTTCAGAGGCCACGACCGCAAAGCCCTTGCCCGCATCGCCGGCACGGGCGGCTTCCACCGCCGCGTTCAGGGCCAGCAGATTGGTCTGGAAGGCGATTTCGTCGATGACGCCGGTGATATCGGAGATCTTCTGGGAAGAATCCTCGATCTGGGACATGGCGGTCACCGCCTTGCCGACCACTTCTCCGCCATCGGAAGCAACCGTGCGGGCGCTGATCGCAAGCTGGTTCGCCTGCTGGGCGTTGTCCGCATTCTGCTTGATCGTCGAGGCGATCTCTTCCATCGAAGCCGCCGTTTCCTCCAGGTTGGACGCCTGCTGCTCCGTGCGCTGCGACAGGTCGTTGGTGCCGGAGGTGATTTCGGCCGATGCGTTGGTGACTTCATTTGCACTAACACTGACTTCGGTGACGATCTCGCTCAGTTGCTCCGCGGTCCGGTTGAGGCGGTTTTTCAGGTCCTCGAAGCTGCCCGCGTAGGAACGCGTGATCCGCTTGGTCAGGTCACCGGAAGCGATGGCCTCCAGGTTGGTGTTCACGTCATCGAGTGCCTCACCGGTGGTTTCGCACAGGCGGTTCATGGCTTCCGCAAGGTTGCGCATGAAGCCGGTCTTGCCGTCCAGAGAAATCCGTTCGGCAAAGTTGCCGTTCACAGCCGCGGTGACCATATTGTCGATTTCGGTCTCAACCGCCCGTTCCTGGGTGACGTCCTTCCACTCGACCACAGAGCCGAGCCTGCTGCCGTTCGCGTCCATGACCGGGTTGGCGATCAGGTCGAACTTGCGCCCGGCGACCGAGATGCTCGTATTATAGGTGGACGACAGCCGCTCCAGCATACCGCGCTGATGGGCCGGGTTCTTGTGGAACACGTCGATGTTCGTGCCGACAAGCCTGCTGGCATCGAACTGGGACAGTTCCTTGCGCAGATCGACTTCCGCTTCCTTCATCATCTCCGTGACGCTGTCGTTCATGTAGACGATGTTGTAGTTGTTATCGGCGACCATGACGTTGGTGGTGCAATTGTCCAGCGCCACCTTGATGCGCATGTTGTCCTCGAAGGCCTTTTTCATTTCCCGGTCCCGCGCATCCTCGTGGGTCCGGTCGGCCCATTCGACCACGGTGCCGATACGCGCGCCGTCGTCGTCGAAGACAGGCGTCGCGATGAGATCGAAGATCAGATCGCCGATATTCAGCGTCGTCTGGTAGGGTTTGACCAGACCGTCCAGAAGCCGGCGCTGATGCGCGGGGTTCTTGTGGAAGATGTCGATGTTGGCGCTGATCAGCTTCTTGGAATCGAACTGGGGCAGTTCCTGACGCAGCTCGGTTTCCACTTCGCCCAGCATCTTGCCCAGGGATTCATTCAGATAGACGATGTTGTAGTTATCGTCGGCGACCATCACGTTGGTCGTGCACCGGTCCAGCGCGACCTTGATCCGCTGGAAACCGAAACCGCGTTCCTTGATGGTCTGGATATGACGGGCCAGAACGCCGAATTCGTCGGTCCGGTCTATGCCCGGAATCTCTACATTCGCTTGACCTTCCGCGATCCGCCCGATCGCTTCCGACATGCGCCCAAGTGGCCCGGTGATCGACCGCACCGTGACATAGGCAACGACGCCGGCCAGAAGCAGGTCGATGACCACGATACCCAGATCCACAAAGATCTCGGACCCGTGGGCTCCGTTTGCGATTGCCGTGGCAATGGTCGAACCGACCAGGATCACGGCAATCGCCGCGAACCCGGTGATGAGTCTTTTCATGATGCTCATTTTGGCAAATATCCTGGGCATTTTCGAACCCCCGTTCTGGAAGCGTTTCGGCGCAATGACGCCGGAATTCGGTTAAGCGGCCATGTCCCCCGACGCGGTGACGTCGCCGCGCTGGAACAGTTTCTCGAGTGAAAGCAGAACGACCATGTTCTCCTCGACGGTGATGATCCCGGAGAGGAACTCCGCCGCGGCGATGCGCTCCATGTCGGGCACCGGCCGGATCTGGTCTTCATGGACGGTCAGGATATCGGACACCGCATCCACCAGGAGACCGATGGTCCGTTCCTTGACGCTGGCGATGATCACGACGTGATAGGGCGTGGCCACCGTCCCGCCCATGCCGAACCGGCGGCGCAGGTCGAAGGTGGGCACGATCGTTCCGCGCAGGTTCATCACGCCGAGATTGTAATCGGGCTGGTTCGGCAGCGGTGCCGTTTCCGTCCATCCCTTGATTTCCCGGACAGCCATGATGTCGATGGCGAATTCCTCGTCGCCGACCCTGAAGCTGATGAACTGCCGTGTATTCGGCTGGTTTGTTTCCGCGGCTTCGGAGGCATCGGTTTCCTGGTCTATTCCGTCGATGTGGTCGTCCATTTCTCCCCCTTCCCTATCCGGTCTGCGCCATTGCCGCAGGCTGCCCGTCGTTTGGCGGGGCGTCCGGCGCATGTGATGACGTTTCGGGTATGTGATGCTTTCCGTTCGGCCGCGAACCGTCGCTGCGGCCCGGCATATTCCGCAATTGCTCGATGTCGAGAATGAGCGCGACCTTGCCGTTGCCGAGGATCGTCGCCCCCGAGACACCCGGCACGGGATCGAAGTTCTCCTGCAGGCTCTTGATGACCACCTGCTGCTGTCCGATCAGTTCGTCGACCACGACACCGATCTTTCCGCCGTTGGCGGTTTCCAGGAGCACGACCAGGCCGTTCCACGGCTCCGTGATCGCGCCCGGGACATTGAACAGGCGGTGCAGGTAAATGAGCCGGATGAATTCTCCCCGGATCGACACGACTTCGCCGCCGCCGGCCAGCGCCCGCACCTGACCGCGTTCCGGTTGGAAGCTTTCCACGATGCTGGTCAGAGGCAGGATGTATTTCTCCCGGCCGACCGCGACCATCATGCCGTCGAGCACCGCAAGCGTCAGCGGGATCGTCAGCGTGAAACGGGTACCCTTGCCAAGGACGGACTGGACGCTGATGCGCCCGCCGAGATTGTTGATGTTCCGGCGCACCACATCCATGCCGACACCCCGCCCGGAAACATCGGTCACCGCTTTTGCTGTCGAAAATCCGGGAGCAAAGATCAGGTCGTCGATCTCATCGTCACCCAGCTTCGCGTCGGCCGCGACAATGCCTTTCTCGACGGCCTTGTCGAACAGCTTTCTGCGGTCGATGCCGGCACCGTCATCGGTCACCTGGATCAGGATGTTGCCGCCGGCATGTTTGGCCGCGAGCTTGATCGTGCCGACCGGCGCCTTGCCCCTCTCCTTGCGGGTTTCGCCATCCTCGAGCCCGTGATCGATCGCATTGCGGATCATGTGGGTCAGGGGATCAGCCAGTTCCTCGATCACCGTCTTGTCGACTTCGGTCTGCTCGCCGGTCGTCAGCAGCCTGACCTGCTTGCCGACCTTCGCGGAAACCTCACGGACCAGACGCGGCATCCGGGCGAAGACCGATTTGACCGGCTGCATCCGGATCGCCATCACGCATTCCTGCAGCTCTCGGATCAGGGTCGCCATTTCCTCGTGACCCTGCGCTGCCTGGAGACCGCCTGCCTCGTTCCGCTCCGCGGCTTCCTGCGCCAGCATGGACTGGGTGATGACCAGCTCGCCGACAACATTCACCAGCCTGTCGACCCGATCGAGATCGACCCGGATGGAGGTGACCCCCGTCGTTCCGGAAGCCGGTCCTTTCGTATTTTGCGGCGCCGGCACCACCTTCGCCGTCGGCTTGGGAGAGGCTTGCTCGGCCACAGCAGATGTCTTTTGTGCGGAAGACGCAGCTGCGTCAGATGCTTCCACGGGGGCTTCGGCCTCGTTCGGCGAACCCTTCTCCTGATCGCCGGAGACCGGCGCCGTATCCAGCCTGGTGATTTCCAGATCGCAATCGTCTTCAACGAACTCGAAAACTTCCGCGATATCGTCCCGGGATTTGCCGGTTGCCAGCTCGAACGTCCAGGAAAGATAGGCGTCTTCAGGCTCCAGGCTTCGAAGCGGCGGCAGACCCGACAGGTCGCAGGTGATAGTCAGATCGCCGAGGGTCTTGAGTTCGCGGACCAGAAGCAGCGGTTCGTTCGCATGGCGGAACAATTCCGCATGGGGCTTGAAGCTGATCCGGAAACGGGACGGTCCGTCATCGCCGTTGGATACCTCCACTTCCGCCTGATCTTGGTCACCGGCCGAAGCGCCTTCGACGCCCCCGTCCTCTTCCATGATCTGTTCCAGCTCGTCGAGCACATCCGCGCCGTAGTCGTCGGCGAGATCCTGTTCCATCTGCGCGGCCTCGACCAGAACCGCAAGGATGTCGCCTGCATTGACAAGCGCGGTGATGACCCGTTCGCTCTGCTCGATCCGCCCCTCTCGCAGGAGGTCCAGAAGCGCTTCATACTTGTGGGAAAAAGCCACCAGACGGGCGTAATTGAAAGCACCCGCCCCCGCCTTGATCGAATGAACGGCGCGGAAAATCGAATTCAGCGCCTCGCTGTCCGCGGTTTCTTCCTGCAGACAGCTCAGCCGTTCATCCAGATTTGTCAGCAGTTCATCGCATTCATCGAAGAATGTCTTGCGAAACTGTGCGAATTCATCGCCGGTTATCTTGCCACCGCTCATCTAGGGGTATCCCGTTGCCAATCAGGGGCAGACCTTGTTGACGACCTGGACAAGCTTGTCCGGCGTAAACGGCTTCACGATCCAGCCGGTCGCCCCGGCAGCACGTCCATCGGCTTTCTTCTGCTCACCGCCTTCCGTGGTCAGCACGAGGATAGGCACCGAGCGATGGGCGCCGCCACCGCGCACCCGCTTGACGAGGGTCACCCCGTCCATATTCGGCATGTTGATGTCGGTGATGATCAGGTCGACTTTGGTCTTGTCGAGAACCGACAGCGCATCCACGCCGTCTTCGGCTTCCACGACTTCGAAGCCGGCTCCCTTCAGCGTGAAGCTGACCATGTCGCGCATGGTCTTGGAATCATCGACCGTAAGAATCTTCTTTGCCATTTAATGAGAACTCCAACGCTTGAGATCTTCGGCCAGCCCGAGATCTTCAAAGGCAAAAACCAGTGGCTGGGACGCATCGCGAAGCTGGAAGGACCGCCCCTCAGCGGTAAAGTCGCGCCCGGCAGCCGCCAAAACCTGCACAACCGGAGTGGAGACCCGCTCCACCTTGCTACCGTCGACAGCGATCAGATCGCTCGCCGAACCGGCCTCGATCAGGCCTTCCTTTAGGGAAGAAGCCGCGCCGATATCGAGAACCTCCGGCAACACATAGGCACATGGCTTTTCGTCAGAACCGCTGCTCAATTCAGAGACCTCCCAGGAATTGAGACCAGGAAAACCTGTCAATATTTACCATGTAAATACATCGAGATTCCCTAGAAGGAATTCAGCGAATACAAACACTATAGGGTTTACAATGTGTTAATGACCGAATTTAGTCATTGTTATTTTCTACAATGCATCAGTAAATTATCGTATTTATCCTTAAATCAATGTCAATTAATAATAATAGACACCAATAAAGAGAATTTTTTACAATTTCTTCACAGAATACCTTCAGAAAATAGCGTATACGCACGCTTTAAGTGCATTAATGAATTATTGCGTTAAACATAGCGCTGGCGGGATATTCATGGTCGACGCGAACGAAAAAGCTGGCGGACAAGACCTGGAAACCAGTCCGGACTTCATCGACACCGAATCCGTCATCGCCGGCAACCGCTGGCAGGCCGCGCTCGATACCGCCGGCATCGGCATCTGGGAAATCGATTTAGCGAAAAACCGATGTTCCTACTCCGACACGTTTTTCAAACTGCTGGGCAGAATGCCCGGATCGCTCGGAACGGAAGTCGATGGCTGGCACGACCTGGTTCATCCGGATGACTGGCCTCGCATTCAGCAGACGTTCCTGACCAGTCTGTCTGACTTCGCGAAATCGGGAGAAATCCAGCGACCCATCGACTGGATTTATCGCATGCGCCATGCCGACGGCCGCTGGCTTTGGCTGCTGAGCCGGACAACGTCTGCTT
>NZ_CAXXSJ010000042.1:0-28585 GCF_963675095.2 uncultured Roseibium sp.
GTTGGTGGTGATCGTCAGCGCCACCAGGCTGACAGTTGCCAGAATACGTTTTGTTTTCATGCTGTCTTCCCCTTTTACTGGAACTTTGCGCCGGTTATTGGTTCGACGCGTCGGCGGTCTTGCGGACCACCGTTCCGATATCCACGCCCAGTGCCTTTGCGGCTTTTCGTTTCGATCCGTGAATTCGAATGGCTTTGTCGGATCAGTGCGCGTTCGAAGCGTTTCACTTCGCTGCGCAGATCGAGTGTTGCGGTGGTGATGTCCTCGCTTCCGTCCTCTTTCTCCGGGACGTCGATCGGGACCAGGAGATCGGTTGAGGATCTCCTCGAGGTCGGCGGCGTCGTCGAGAAAGATCGCGATCCGCTGAACGATGTTGAGAAGCTCCCGGATATTTCCGGGAAAACTGTAGTCGCAGAGAATTTCCCGGACCCGCTGCGGAATGATCATCGGCGTCTGCCGGCGCTGATTGATCGTCTGGGAAAAGCGGTCGATCAGGTGGCCGATCAGCGGTGTCAGGTCCCGGAGCGGCGGCACATGCAGCCCGATGACGGCGAGACGGAAATAAAGATCCGCCCGGAACTTTCCTTCGCGCACCATCTGGCGGAGGTCGCGGTTGGTCGCGCAAATGATCCGGACCAGGGTCGGCCGTTTCGCTTGCGCCTGCATGTGAGGCAGGCGGCCATCGTCCAGGAACCCGAGAAGTTTCGCCTGGGTCGACAGCGGGATCTCGCAGACCTCGTCCAGGAACAGGGTTCCGCCGTCGGCCTGCTCGATCAGTCCGGGACGATGTCGTCCGTTTGCGTCATCCTGCCCGAACAGGAGCGCATCGAATTTCTCTTCCGAGGACGAGGCACAGTTCACGATCATGAAGGGATCGCGCGCATCCGCGACCGTGGTGTGCAGGAAGCGCGCGATCTCCGATTTGCCGACACCGGATTCACCGGTGATGAGGATCCGCGCGCCCTGGCGAATGGCCCGCTCCCCACGGGAGAGCAGAACATTGATTTCGGGGCAGAGCTGGCGCTGGGTTTCGAAATCGGGGCGGGTCTTCTCGTTGGAGAGAAAGCGGATATTGCCCGCCTCCTTGCCGCCGAAGCTTCGGTCGCGCCGGAACTCAAAGGCCTCGACATCCCGCAGCAGGATCCACTGGATGTGCCGGGCGCTGGCATCCCGGGTCAGGGTTGCCAGGATGGACCGGTTGCCCGCGCCGCGAAGGGCCAGGTCGCCCCGGCGGTTCCGGGTGATGGCGTCGAGGACCTCGTCCCAACCATCGGCCGCTACAGCCAGATCGGTAAGGGACGCCGGAACGACGTCTTCTTGAAGGCCGAGCAACCTACGCGCCTCGCTGTTGACGGACAGAACCGTTTCATCGGCGGTCAGCGCGATCAGGCCGTCATTGAAGAGGTTAAGGCCTTCAGCCGCGGCTTCGGGCGTCGTTGCGGAGAAGAGGGGGTGTTCGGGCCAAAGAGCGGTCATTTTCCACCTCCTGCTTCAGCGCTGGAGGAAAGCGCGGCGACAACTCCGCCGCCCGGTCGTGGCGTCAGGTTCCACAGGACATCGCCGATCTGCAGCGAGGCGGGAAAGCCGCCGGCATCGACGCGCTTCAGGAGCTCCAGGGCCGGCTGATAGGCCTTCTCCCTGGACAGATATCCGGCGAGCAGATCTTCGGTCGAAACCTGGAGTATGCGCGACGCCGCGGGATTGGCGGCGGTCAGGTCGCCGTTCTCGTCAAAGGCCAGTACGCCGAGGGGAAGTGCTGTCAGAATGTCGAGGGCTTCGTTCAGCTCCGCCATCATCCGTTCTTCACGGATCCGGTGCTTGCCGACATCGCGTACGATCCCGAAGATCCGCAACAGCTGGCCGTCCCGGATATGCGCGCGAACGTCGTTCTCCACGTAGATCTCGACGCCGTCGTAGCGCGTGTCGAGGGCGGGCGCTGCATCCACCTCGAAGCCGTTGGCGATCAGCTTATGGACGAAGGCTTCGTTCTGGGCATTGCGCGGGAAGATCTCCGCTGTCGGCCTGTCCTTGAAGTCAACGTCCCGCGAAAGCAGGTAAAGGCGCGCCATGGCCGGATTGGTGAACCGCCAGAAGGGATCGTTTTCGAACACCTGGCGGACGATCTCCTGTTCCGGCGCGGTCAGATCGACCGGCTCGGCGAATTCCATGCACCAGGCCGCATCGTTCGAGGCATTGAGAATGCCTTCGAGGATCTCGGCGTCGAGGTCCGCAGTCTGCCGAAAGACGTCGTCCGTTTTTGTTTTTGTTTCGATCATGCATCATACGCTGCAGAAAATCATCAAAACATGCAAGCGAAGAATCTGGGCGAAAGTTTCCAAAAATGACAATAAAATAGGCATTTTCGATTCGAATTTGCCGCATAAAGCCTCTGGAAGGTGGTGGTTCGAACTGAATGATGATAAATTTCATCACTTTTCGGAGGCGGTGATGCTGGCCTCTTTGCCGGCCGCGTTCCAAAAGTCAACGGTCCTGCAACCAGTCGAGGGACACCTGGGTTCCGTCGGTGTCGTTCAGGTCGAGCGGGCTCGACAGGATCAGGGACAGCTTCCCGTCTTTTCTTGCCTTCCACAGGTAAAGCGTATGACGGGTGGGCTCGAAGCGGGCGCAGGCGCGGGCCCCGGTCCTGGCCACGAACCGTGGTGGATCCGTCTTCTGGATGTCGAAGGCCTTGGACCCTTGCGCGTTCGCCGGGTTGGTCAGGCAGACGGTGACGAGGCGGGTGTCGACGGTTTCCCCTGCCGGTGCCTTGGTGGACCGCTTGCCTGTTACGGCATGCGGGTGCCGATCGGGCATGTCCCCTCGTTGCAGTCGGATGAGGTCATTGGCGCCGCTTTGAAGAAATCGGGGCTTCGGTTTGTCGAAGGTGGATCCGAGGCCGGTTCCGGCCCAGAGCAGGAGCAGACCTAGGACGAACACTTGGGCGAGGACGACCGATCCTTTTCGGAGCGGGCCTTTGTCTCCGGGATACATTGGCATGGAATGGACTTCCAGTCGGCGGGAGGGCGACTATCTGCTGTGCGCGTCAGGGGCATGTGCCCCCGACGGCGTCTCCCCGAGCGCACAGGTCCTTGACGGCCAGGGCCAGAAGTTCCCACGCGCCGTTTGATGTCCGGATGACTGAGCCGCGGTAATGTTCCCCGGTGATGCTATCGTCCGGATAGCCGGTCTTGATGAGGTCGACGCGATAACCGGCGCCATGTTTCCAGATCTTGAGTTCCATCGCCTGATTGCCTTCGATGCTGTCGGGATGGCCTTGCAGGAACGG
This sequence comes from uncultured Roseibium sp., assembly GCF_963675095.2. Classification (GTDB taxonomy): domain Bacteria; phylum Pseudomonadota; class Alphaproteobacteria; order Rhizobiales; family Stappiaceae; genus Roseibium. The sequence goes on from NZ_CAXXSJ010000042.1 coordinate 3,287, forward strand.
CATCAACACGTCGATGAATTGGCCGGAGGTCGCCAGGCCCGGCGCGACCCGGATTTTTCGAAAGCCGTCGTAAAAGCCGGGCTTGCCTGTAGGGGCGAGGCCCGCGGCATTGGTGGTCTGCTTGATGATCACCTTTCCCTTCACGGACTTTGCATGGCTGTTCGGGCTTTTGAAGAGGTGGTTCAATCTGTCTTTAGTCATGGAGAATGCCGGGCGGGCATTGCCGCGTTTTGCCTGCCGCTCGATCGCGTCCCCGTTCAGGTGAACGGTCCAGAGCGGCTTGTTCTGATGGATCACCTCGAGGTCGCCATAGTCGACATCATTGAAGGTCACGACCCGGGTTTTCGCCCCACGGCAGTCACGGACTACCACACGGCCGCGATCGCCGGGTCCCACGAGCCGGATGAAGCCGCCCTTGATGGAAATTTTGCGGCCGGCCCGGTCGAACTTGATATCCGTCTGGTCGCTGGCCGGGCGAAGGGAGCTCGACTGGCAGCCGGTGGAGACCTTAACGGTGATCTTTCGCGCATCCGGGGCCCACGAAAAGTCGATATTGGACGGCAGGCGAACGGCGTATTTTTCCGTTGTGGTGATCTTGCCCTGCGCATTGGTGGCGACGGGCAGGGCGGTCAGAGAGGTCGTCAGGGCGACCAGGGCCGTGGCGGTGGCGACAAATTTTCCGATTAACATCTCAAGCTCCTCGGGTTGGCTTCCGGCTTGAGATTAGATTGCGGGCTTGCCGCACCCTATGGGGTCGATCCCCCATAAGCAGCCTAATCGGCTTTTGAGGCCTCCCTTTCCCGCCGCTTGGCTTCTGCTCCGAACACCACGTAATACTTGAAGATGTTGCCCACGTAGCGCACCGGCTCGCGGCTGACTTCGGCACCGACGACCCATTCCACATTGCCGAACCACTTGTCCGGATCGTACCCCATTTCGGCGGCCTTTTTCCTTAGCCGGTCGAAGCGGCTCGGGCCGGCATTGTAGGCGGCGAGCGCGAAAAAGGTCTGGTTCGCGGGATCGTCTTTCAGGTCAGCGAAATAGGTGTCGGCGAGAAACCGCAGGTACTTCACACCGGCATGAACGTTCTTGTCCGGATCTTCCGCAACCCCCTTGATGCCGACGTTCTTGTCAGCTGCGGTCGTCGGCTTGATCTGCATGAGACCGACGGCACCGGCCTTGCTCCGGAGGGACTGATCGAATTTGGATTCCTGAAAGGATTGTGCAGAGACCAGAAGCCAGTCGATGGTGAAATTGGTGCCGTATTTCTGGAAAAGGTCCCTGAGTTCACTGAACCGCTTCAGACGAGCTTCATCGTTCAACTGTTCCAGATATTTGGTTTCCTTAAGATATTTCTTCAGGATGATGTTGCCGAGCATCGTTCCTTTCTGGACGGTCTTCACAAAGGCGTTCAACTCGCCCCTGAGCTTCGGCGTATCCTTGCGCAATGCGATTGCGACTTCGCCATCCGTGCGAACGGCAGCCTTCGGATGGGTCCTGAGACCGTCCCGGACGCTGAGCCAGAAATCAGCCTTGTGCTCGTCCATGATGATCAGATCGAGCCCGCCGGCCAGAACCAGGTCCAGAAGATCCTCGTCTTCCAGCGCGTCGTCGGCAGGGATGATATCCACCGGAGGCTTGCCGTCGGCTTTCAGCTTCTCATTCAGTGCCTGGAGGCTTTCATAGTAGCTGGAGGAGGTGCGAACATGGACGGTCTTTCCGGACAGGGCTTCCGGTGACGTCATCTCGTCGGCGTCCGCCCGGGTCACGGGAACCTCCTTGACGGATTTGAACAGCGGATCGGTGAAATCGACCAGTTCTCTGCGCTCGTCGGTGACCGTCAGATTGCCCATGGCAATGTCGCCTCGGCCTTCGGCAAGGTCTGGAAAGAGCCGGTCGCGGGGCGTTGGGATGAAGACGATTTGTCCATCCCGGACGGCCTTGCCGTGACGCTTTTTCTCGAACTTGGCGAACTCGGCCATCAGATCGACGGCCGTGCCGCGCTGGACGCCTCCGTCGATGAAATAGAACGTTTTTGAAAACGGAATGAGGACCCGGAGATAGCCGCGCTCGACAATCTCGTCGAAATCACCCTTGAAGGGTTCCTTCAGGATCTGCTTGAAGGTTTCGGACTGGCCGGTTGCCCTTGCGTCAGGCGGAGCAGCAAAAAAAGCGAAGCCAAGAACGGCCAGCGCCAGAGCCAGGCCACCACGAACTTTCGACTTTCCCATGAGTGCTCTCCCACCATGAATTGTAGAGGCGAAATTCTATGCGATGGGACAGTCTGCCCACAACGGTTTCATACACTGAGGTCGCAGGATGAAGCTTCGGGCTTTCCCCGGACTTGCGGCGGAATTCGGCAACAAGAACATGCCACCGAGCAGGGCCCTGAAAAATCGCCTGGGGGCTTTGTTATCCGACGCGTTTGACAAACGAAATGAGCCTCATCGCGACACGGATACGGGCGCGATGAGGCTCATGGAAGGAGTAAGTTGTTCAGCGTTTCCGCAGAGACCATTCCTTACCGGATGGCGCCGCCGATGATACCGCCGATGACGCCGCCAATGAGCGCGGCCGGGACCTGCCCACCGCCATTGTTGTTGTTATTGTTGCGCGTGTTTTGGTTCGGATGTCTGTTTCTCGGCGCGTTGTTCTGGGGTGCCGAGCTTCTGCTGACGACCCGCCGTTGCGCTGCAATTCGCTGCTGTTCTTCCTGAAGCCATGCCACGTATTGCACTTGGGTCTGGCTGGTCAGAAGCTGGTACTGCGGCGCGGTGAAATAACCCGTCGGAACGAAGTCGTTGGCCGTTTGCCATGCATTTATGGCTCGGCGGGTCATGGGGCCATGGACACCGTCCGGGTTGCCGGTGTTGAAGCCGGCCAGGTTCAGCCTGGCTTGGGCTTCCCGCCGGGCACTCCGGCCCCATCCGAGCTGCGCTTCGGTCGCCTCGGTGCCGGCCAATTGGCGATCGTCAGCCGAGACCTGCGGGCCATCGTTTTGGGGCACGGATGCGACTTTCGGGGTCGTCTCCGCGGAGCGGGTGATCGTCGTGATCTTCTCACGGGCGATTTCGGCAAAAGTACCCGTCGGATATGCGCGGAGATAGGCTTCATAGGCGGCTTTCGAGCCGGTGCCTTCCGCGGCATCCCATACCGCCTTTTCCCGTTCCCAGGCCAGGGCGGCATTTGACGGACCCGATGGCGCGACGGCGGCTGTCGAGCCGCTCGTTTGCGTGCCCGTGGTTCCCTGTTCCAGGGATGCCACCTGCTGGCTTGCCGTCTTGTTCAGGAACACCTCGCCGATCAGGGACGCGTTGACCCAGGGCCGCTGACGCCGCTCGGTTTCGCTATAAACATCGCCCGTGACGCGGGTCATGACCGTCTGGATGGAAGCGTTCGGCTCATCGATATGCTTGAGCAGCGCGGTGGTGAAGGGGGAGTTCTGTCCATCGCCATCGAGTGCGACATCTCCGGGGCTGGTGGAAAACGCGATCACCGAACCGGAGCCGCCGGTTTCGATCAGCTTTATTTCCGCAAGGCCCTGTCCGACGGTTGCCGACCGAGACGGGCTCATCCGGCGTGCCAGTGAGCGTGCCAGCGGGTTGTCCCGGCAGGCATCGAGAAACACCAGCTGAACCTTCACGTCATTCGTCATCTGCCGGAGGATGAAATCCATCGGCATGGTTTCGAAATCGAGGTCGGTTTCATCCTGCAAGCTGGCGTCGACCGGAACCAGATAATTCTGACCGCCGATCTGCATGCCATGGCCGGCATAGAACAGAAGGGCGATATCGGCGCCCTTCGCGGAACGGGCAAACTGGCCCACGGTCTTGCGCATGTTCCTGAGATCCAGGTCATAACCTGCGACCACGTCAAAACCGAGATTGCGCAATTTGGTCGCCATCGCCGTGGCATCGTTCACGGGATTGGGCAGCACCACCGTATTGGCATATTCGCTGTTGCCGATCACCAAGGCCACGCGCTTGGCAAGGGCCGGCGCGGAGCTGACCAGCAGAATCGAAAAGCCTACCAATAACTTACGGAACATTTCGCCCTCCTGATAATCATGCACTAAATAAATTTGTTCGTGTTTCGGCAGATACTTAAGGAAAAAGGGTTTTTTTGTCGTTTAATGCAAACAGACAAATCCAAAGTGAATTTTAACACACTACTAACATTTTACTCAACACGTTCGCAGCGCGGAATCGAATGCGGAATATACTGTTCGCGCCCTCTCGCGACTGGACCATGAGCCGAACCGGAACACCGGCCGAAATAATGGACAGTCCGAAGCTGAGGCCAGGGATGCTGAAAACTGGCGCTTTCCGGTCTCGTAATGAACGGGAGATGGTTACGCCGGCCGAATTTGCAATCCGTTTCCGGCTTCACGGCCGATCACGTTGTCGGGATTGACCTCAGCGGTGCGACTATCCACCCGGGACGCATGCGGGGGGGACGATGGTCATCGTCGGGTTGCCACGGATTACTGGAGGCCCGGAAGTCCTCACTCAGATCTTTTCTTGCAGAACGACTCGGATATTAATGGTCCATGTCATCGTTATTTCTCTCAATGGTATGGCCTGAGCCGGATTGGCTCCGAACACGGCTTCCTTCGCCGTTCCTTCGGTTTCTCCTGATTTTTCCGACTTCGGTGGTGGTGATCGCACTCGCCACCTGGCTGATGACGTTGTTTCTCATCGCAGAAGGGGCGATCACCCTTGCCGCGTTTCCGCTGGCCATCGCGATTGCCGGGACCGTCTATTTCGGCCCGTCGGTTGCGCTGGCCTGGGGCGTGGTGGTGTTCGGCGCCTTTGCCATTTTCTTCGGCATGCCTTCCGGGTATTCCCTGCTTTACGCGGTCATATACAGCGGGGCCGCCTGGGCCGCGGCGGTGGCGCTCCATCGTTTCGGCTTCGATCGGCTGCTTTCCCATCCCGTTCGCGCGGTCGTCGCCTGGTACGCCATTGTCGGCGTCGTCATGCCGGCGCTGACCACGATCCTGGGTGTGCCGGTCCTTGTGGCCGGCGGGGTCGCGAGTGCCGATGGCGGATGGCTGCTGCTGTTCATCTCGAACTACATCAGCGACAGCTTTTCTCCGGTCTCCCTGGGGCTCGCCCTGTGCGTACCGATCGAGCGTCTGACCGCGCAAAACCCTCCCGTGCAATCGGAAACGCAGAACCGCAGCGAGATGCTTTTGTGGCTGCTTTTCGCTGCGGCATCTACGGTCGGCGTGACGATCTTCGGCAAAGACTGGCTGCGCCACGGGATCAACGACATGACGCCGGCCTACTTCCTGCTGCTTGCGTGGTCGGCCCTGCGCTTCAGCATGTCCTTCACGACGATCGCGACCGCCGCCGTCGGCCTGATCGTCGTCTCCTGCCACACGTTCGGACTGGGCGGCACGCCGATACCGGCAACCACCTCCGACACGATCACGGTCTATGCCAATCTCCTGGCGCTCACGGTGCTCGCCCAGGCGAGCAGCGCGATGACATCGCAGCGCCGGCTGGATCACGAGCGGGCGGTCGAGGCGGAGCTCGGCCGGGCGCGCCTGAAGCGGTATTTCTCGCCCCGCATCGTGGAAGACCTGCTCGCGCAGCGCGATGCCTTCGACGAAACCCGGGCACAGCGCGCCGTCGTCATGTTTGCAGACATCGTCGGCTTCACCACCCTGTCGGAACGCCAGACGCCGGAAGAGACCATCGCGATGCTGCGCGAGTTCGATACCGCTATGGAAGGCGAGATCTTCGACAACAAGGGCGTGGTCGACAAGTACCTGGGCGATGGCGTCATGGCCGCCTTCGGTCTGCCCGACACCAGCGAGGTCGACGTCGCCTCCGCCGTCCGCTGCGCAAGGGGGATGCTGGAACGGACCCGGCAGCTTGCCAGGAAGCGGAAGGAAGCCGGCGAACAGGATTACAGGATCAGCATCGGCCTGCATGTGGGCGACGTCGTGGCCGGCAATGTCGGCAGCGAACGCAACCTGTCCTTCACAGTGATCGGCGACACGGTCAACACCGCCGCGCGCCTGGAATCCCTGTCCCGGGATTATGAGGCGGCCATCGTCATCAGCCAGGACGTCGTCGACGCCGTCCGCGACGAGATGGGAGACGAGGCGGGCACGCTGCTTGCTGACTTCGAGAAGATCGGGGCCGCAAAGGTAAAGGGACGCGCCGAGGCGGTGGATGTCTGGGTCTTGCGGGACAAGAGCGGGCGCTAGAGCCAAGAACGGGAGCGCTTGAAACAGATTTGCTGAACCGGGTGCCAAACGAGCGATGGCATCTTTCAACTTTCGCCAGATCCCGTCCGATGCTTCCGCAGCGCAGCTCGCATTCGACGCTGTCTTGATATGTCTGCCGGCGCAAAATCCGAGATGACGTAAACCTACAGAGGGTATCCGGCGTTTCGCGATTGATTTGATTGTTGACCGGGACTGGGAGAATATCCTGCTTCAGGCAGTTGCCGCCATGAAACAGTGAGAGATTGGCCCCGTTTGTGGGCGCGTGCGGAGAGAAACAGTGCTTCCCTATGCCCGGCAGTCAGTTGACGAGGAAGATATCGCCGCGGTTGTTCGGGTCCTGAACAGCGACTTTCTGACGACCGGGCCGGAGGTGCCTGCATTCGAGGCTGCCTTTGCCGAGTATGTCGGAGCACCACATGCTGTTGCCTGTTCCAGCGGGACGGCGGGCTTGCACCTGGCGTGTCTGGCGCTTGGCCTGAAGCCTGGCGATCAGGTGATCGTTCCGACAATCTCATTCGTCGCGACCGCCAATTGCGCAAGATACTGCGGTGCGGACGTGATCTTTTGCGATGTGGATCCGGACAGCGGGCTGGCAACCGCAGAGACGGTCCGCGAGGCGATGGACCGGGCCGATCGCAGCAAGCTCAAGGCGGTATTCGTGGTGCATCTGACCGGGGCCGCCGTCGACCTGGCCCGGATCTCAAGCGTGACGCAAGAAGCAGGCGTCGCGCTGATCGAGGACGCCTGCCATTCGCTTGGAACCCGGTATGACATCGAGCCCGGCAGACAGGGACTTGTCGGTGACTGCGCCCTGTCGGATTTTACGGTTTTTTCCTTCCATCCGGTGAAAACGATCACGACCGGAGAGGGGGGCATGATCACGACCCGTGATCCGGAGGCGGCTGAGCGGCTTTCAAGGGCGCGCAATCACGGCCTGATACGCACTCCGGAGGACTGGGTGGAAACGTCGATGGCCTTCGATCCGGTCGACGGGGAGCCGAACCCCTGGTTCTACGAGCAGCAGGACATCGGATATAATTATCGCCTGACCGATATTCAGGCCGCTCTCGGCCGGTCTCAGTTGCGCAAGTTGCCGAAACTTGCCGACAGGCGCAGGCAACTGGCCGAGCAGTACCGGCGCCGGAGCGTATCGTTTGGAACCAACGCGAGGCTGGTTTCCTCCGCTCACAATCCGGACGCCGTGTTGCATCTGATGGTTGCGCTGATCGACTTCGAGACTGTCGGCCTCACGCGGCGCGAGGTGATGCTTCGACTAAAGAATCGCGGTATCGGCAGCCAGGTTCATTACATCCCGATCCATTGCCAGCCATATTATCGGGAGATGTCCGCCACACCGGACCTGCCCGGCGCATCCCGGTATTATGCCCGGTGCCTGTCCCTGCCGTTTTATCCTGACATGACCGTGGACGACGTAGACACCGTTTGTTCGGCGCTTTCGGACGTTTTAGGCTGACTTGAACGGCTCGATCTGCCTGAGCCTTGGGTTGCCCGGGCAGACCTCTTTTATGCGGAAGGCATCCGATGAAATATCTGAATGTCAGCAAAGCGAAATCCGTTTATGCCGCGGGCGGCAATGTGACGGAGTTCCTGCGAAAAGAGACAGGCAGCCCGGTCAACACCAGCGAAATCATCGAGATCGCATACGACCTTCAGGCCGGAAGTTACATTGAAGGTGTGCAGGCGAACATGGGTCAGGCCAAGGCCTATGCCGGTGAATTGGCCGGTCTCCTGGCGCCGCATATGGAAGACGGCAAGACGCTCCTGGATGTGGGGACGGGTGAGATGACCACGCTCAGTCTTCTACTGGCCTCTTTGGATCAAAAGATCGGAACTGCATTCGCATTCGATATCAGCTGGTCGCGCCTCTACAAGGGGCTGGGTTTTTCTCGAAGCCTATTGAAGGATCAATCTTCCCTGATAACACCGTTCGTGGCGGACATGAAAGCGATCCCACTGGCCGACAAGTGTATCGACGTCGTGACATCAAACCATGCCCTGGAGCCGAATGGCGGGAACCTTTCAGGCCTCCTGACGGAATTGTTCCGGGTGTGCAGGGAGAAGCTGGTTTTGTTCGAACCGTCCTATGAGCTGAATTCCGACGAAGGCAGGCAGAGGATGGATCGGTTGGGGTACATCAAGGACATCGAAGGAGCTGTGGCAAAGCTCGGCGGCAGTTTGCTCGATGTGGTTCCTGTCCCGAATGTCGCCAATCCGCTGAACCCGACCGCCTGCTATGTCATTGAGCCGGCAAAGAATGATTTCCTGTCTGTGGGGCCTTCCGGCGAACGCGCCGCCTTTACGGTGCCGGGAACGGCGTTCGAGCTGATGAAAACAGACGGCTTCTGGTATTCGAAGGAAACCGGTCTCGCCTTTCCCGAGCTGAAAGGCATTCCCGTCCTCAAGTCCGATAACGGGATCCTCGCATCCCATCTTGGCTGAGGCGTGGAAACAGTCTCCCAGCGCTTCTCCGGGACACCCAATGCTCTAAACGCGCTCGAACACCGACAGATCGGAGTGAAAGCCGTCCGCCGTGGTCGATCCGAAGATATCGGCATCTGTGGCGCGCAAGGCATAGTTGGGAAGCTGCTCGGCGTAAAACGGCCCCTTGATCGGGGTTGTCACACCTATGGGATCGTCGGCAGTCCGCACTTGCTTGCCTTCGCGCATGTTGCGCAACAGGATCCATTTGGGCTCCAAGCGGTCTACATGCTCAAGATAACTTGCGACGACCTCCGGCTCCATTTCCTGGAAGGAAAAGAAGTTTACGAAGACATCGATCCGGCCGCTGAGAGCCTCGATCTGCCAGTTCGGCAGGACAGTAAGCGGCGGCAGATCGTCGATCGGATGATTGTCTGCCAGGCTCGCCGCCGCGGAGGTCATCCGTTCCGTCTCCCTGCAGGCTTCTCCAAGATAATAATCGGCGACTTCACAGGTCGGGGGAATATCGACATCGATGAACCGGTAGGTTTCCGGCTCTCGGGTCTTGGCCAGGATTTCGCCGAGGGTACCGAATCCGCCTCCGATTTCCAGAAAAGTGTGGCACTGCTCCAGATCGGCGAACTGGGCCAGGAAGGTCAGCGCGATCAGATAGTTCAGTGCCGACCGGCTGTACTGCCGTCCCTGAAAGTTGAAATGTTCTCGCGGATTGCCTGCATCGGATTCCGAGAATGCCATGAGATACGGTGCGCATTGCTGCGCAGCGGCGGCGAAAACCCGATAGTCCACCCGGGCCTGATCGTGGCCGGTGAGCCAATTCTCGACGATGGCCGATTGTTTCGCGGAAGCGGGATGAATGCCTGCGCGCAGGGCGGTGATCTGCGTGTCGCTCAGGCTGTTGCCCGGATAGCCGTAGGTCGGGACGAAAAAGTTGAGCGGTGCCCCCTTGTTCCGGAAATTCTCAATGCCGTTGGCGTCGATATCCTCAGCGAGACGTCGGGCACCTTCCGCCCAAAACGGGGTTGGCGCGTAAAGCGGGCCCGAACGGCGGCTTAGGTCCAGTAAATCAGGATGGCTCATTCCGGGCTCTCCCTTTTTGCCGTTTTGTTTCGGGAACTTTTGTTCCGACACGCCGGCAATACGTGGTTCCGTTTGGATTATACTACCTCGAAAGTTATGTTCTCTTACACTCCGCTGATGCCGTCGAACAAAGTTAGCCAATGATCTATATTCGCACACAGGCGTCGGAAAAGCGGGGTTTCGGTCACTTGAGCCGTTGTCTCAAACTGGCTGAGGCCTTGCGTGACTGCGGGGAGCAAGCCGCTTTCCTTTGCCCCGAGAGTGATCAGCGCGCCCAAGACATGATCCGGCAGAACGATCTCGCCATTGTCACCATCGCGGACGGGACATCCTATGTCGATGAAGTGTCGGACTATCCCGATGCCTGCCGCCAGGTTCTGGCCGACCTGTCGGATGCGGACAACGTTGCCGATCCGAAAGCCGTTCACGCCTATGTCGCGACCCTGCAGGCGAAGGGGATCAAGGTCTTTTATATCGACGGCGCCTTTGAGGATTCCGTCTTCAAGCAAGACAGCGCGTGTCTGCCCGATGTCCTGATCCAGCCCTATGTCGGCGTCGTGGCTTTCGAACGTCCCGGCACGGTCCATATTGCCGGTGGTGGGTATGCCATCCTGCCGGCTGTTTATAAAAACAGTCCGGACAAGGAGGTCGCGGAAACCGCGCAGCGGATTCTGGTGACCTTCGGCGGAAGCGACCCGCAAGGGGTGACGCTGACCGTCATGCAGGCCCTGGTCGAAAACCCGATGGACTGCCCGGTCCGCGTGATAATCGGTCCCTATTTTTCGGAGACGCACATAACCGCCATCGGAGACCTCGCTCAGCGGTATCCCGGGCAGTTCGATCTGCGGGAGGGCGTCACCGACATGATCCCTCATTACCGTTGGGCGGATCTGGTCGTCACCTCCTCGGGCCTCAGCCGCTATGAAAGTGTTGCCTGTGGCGCTCCTACCTTGTTCTGCGCGCTTTATCCCGCCCATGTTGCATCGAGCGAAGCGTTTGTGCAGGCGGGTATCGGCCGGTATATTGGGCTTTGCGACACGCTGCACGGCGCCGATTGGAGCAGGGAGATCAAGGCGCTGGCCGGAGATCAGGCCGAACGCCGGTCGCTTTCCCGCCGCGGACAGACGGTGATCGACGGAAACGGGATGGATCGCCTGCTAGAGGCCCTGCAGAAAGAACTGGTGTCAGGATAATCGACATTCGCGGACGCAAAATCGGCCCCGGCAACGCGCCCTACATCATTGCCGAACTCTCCGGCAATCATAACGGCGACATCAACCGTGCGCTGAAGCTGATCGAGATTGCTGCCGAGAGCGGCGCGGATGCGGTCAAGCTGCAAACCTATACGGCCGACTCGCTCGTGCTCGACTGCGACCGTCCCGAATTCGTTTTGAGCGCTCCGGCAAGCACCTGGAATGGCCGCCGTCTTTATGACCTTTACCGGGAAGCCCATACGCCGTGGGGCTGGCATAAAGACCTGTTTGCCAGGGCAGAGGAACTCGGGATCACGATCTTCAGCGCGCCCTTCGACAAAGCTGCCGTCGGATTGCTCGAAGGTCTGGGAACACCGGCCTACAAGCTGGCCTCGAACGAGCTTCATGACTGGCCGCTGGTCGCGGAGATTGTCCGAACAGGCAAACCGATCATCCTGTCGGCCGGTGTGGCCACGCTTGAGGATCTGACCAATACGCTGGAGTTCATGCGCAGGGAAGGAGCACGGGACATTGTCGTTCTGCACTGCGTCAGCGCTTATCCCGCGCCGCTGGAAGACACCAACCTTCGGACGATGGAAGACATCGCGCGGCGCTTCGATGTTGTCGTCGGGCTGTCCGACCACACAATGGGTGTCGAGGCATCTGTGGCGGCCGTCGTTCACGGTGCCAGCGTCATCGAAAAGCACATCACGCTGGACCGTCACGACGGCGGACCGGACTCTTCCTTTTCGCTGGAGCCGGACGAGCTGAAAACCCTGTGCCGCGAAACGAAGGCCGCCTGGAAAAACCCGGAAGGTGCCCGCTACGACCCGGTCATCCTGGGCGAGGTGAAGTATGGCGGCACGACCGATTTGAAGACAAAGGGCATCTATACCCGCCAGTTCTGGACGATCCGGGACATCAAGGCCGGTGACATTTTCAGCGAGGACAACATCAAGAGCATCCGCGGGCCTTCCGACTCCGGCGCGGTTTCGACCATGTCTTATAAAGAAATTTATGGTGCGATAGCCCGGGAGGACATCGCCAGACATGAGCCGGTTCTGCCGTCCATGGTTGGAAAGAGGAGGAAACCCGCATGAGCAAGCCTCTTGTCATTTTCGGAACGGCCGAGATCGCGTCGCTGGCAAAATTCTATTTCGACCATGACAGCGACTACGACGTCAAAGCCTTCACCGTCGACGACGATTATGTCGACAGCGATACGTTCGAAGGACTGCCCGTCGTTCCGTTCAGCAAGGTTGCCGAGGCGTATCCGCCCTCAGGTCATGAGATGCATGTCGCGCTGTCCTACATGAAGCTCAACCAGCTGCGCGAGGCGAAATACCATCAGGCGAAACAGGCGGGGTACAAGCTTGCCTCTTATGTCTGCAGCAAATCCGTGACATGGCCGGACCTGAACATCGGCGACAACTGCTTTATCCTGGAAAACCAGACCATCCAGCCGACGGTCACGATCGGCAACAACGTCATGCTCTGGTCCGGCAACCATCTGGGACACGGCTGCCGAATCGGCGATCACACCTATGTCGCCTCCCACGTCGTCTTTTCCGGTCACAGCCGGATCGGAGAGCGCTGTTTCTTTGGAGTGAACGCGACCATCCGCGATTTTCTGACCATCGGTGACGATTGCTTCATTACCATGGACGCGTCCGTGACCCGGGATATGGCAAGCGAGTCCGTTGCCCTTGGCGCTCCAACAACGATTTTGGGGCCGGACGATCCCAAGGGGCAGAAAATCAGGAAGTCCTACTTCAAATTGTGAGGCGTGGTGATGCATTTCGCGCAGCCGAAATGGCGGAAGATGGGATTGGTCATCGAGCCGGATGAAAACATCTGGTGGATGCGCACGCATGCCATGCTACCGACACCTCTGCAGGTCGACGGTAGCGTCTATAAAATCTTCTTCGGCGGCCGCAACGATCAAAACCAGTCGCACACGGGCTATGCGGTTATCGACCTGAAAGAGCCGGACAGGGTCCTGGACTACAGCGCCGACCCGGTTCTGGTGCCGGGCCGTCTGGGCACTTTTGACGACAACGGCGTCCTGCCGTCCTGTTACATCCGCCAGGACAGTGGCGATGACTATCTCTATTACATCGGCTTCAAGCCCGGCGGCACGACCCGGATGGATCTGTTCGGCGGGTTGTCCCTGATGGATGATGCCGGTGTCTGCCGGCGCTGGTCCGAAGCGCCGATCATTGAGCGGTGCCGCGCCAATCCGTTCATCAATACCGCGCCCTGGGTCATTCGCGAGGACGAGGGCTACCGCATGTATTACGTGGCCGGCGTCGAGTGGGTTCACAAGGATCTGCCGCGCTACAATATCCAGACGGCAACCTCGCAGGACGGGAAGGACTGGCTTCGCGACGGGACGGTGGCGATCGATTTTGCCGAAGGCGAGAATGCCCTCGCACGTCCCTATGTCACCAAGAAGGACGGTATCTACCGTATGTGGTTTTCCTCCAAGGGAGACCATTACCTGCCGTACTATGCGGAGTCGCAAGACGGTGTGACATGGACACGCGATCCGGACGGGGTCCAGCTTAAGCCGACCGCGAGCGGTCCGGACGAGGAGATGATCTGTTACCCGATCGTGCTGGAACACGAGGGCCGCCAGATCATGTTTTACAACGGCAACGGCTATGGCCTGAACGGCATCTGTCTGGCCGTGGAGGACTGAACGCGTGAGCGTCAACCCGCCTGTCCCCCAACCAGCCACGGGAAAAAAGGTTGCCATCATGCAGCCGACCTTCCTGCCGTGGACGGGCTATATGGCGCTGATGGATCATGTCGACGAATTTGTCTTTCTGGATCATGTCCAGTTCGACAAGCGCAGCTGGCAGCAACGCAACCGGATCAGGACCGCCAACGGCCCGCAGTGGCTCACGGTTCCCGTCATCTCCAGGGGCAAGAGCGATCAGGCGATCCGCGATGTCCTGATCAACCGGGACACGCCCGACTTTCCGCGCAAGATGATCGGTGCGATCGAACACAGCTACAGCAAGGCGGCCTTTTACAAGGACTATGCGGAGGACGTCTTTTCAATCCTGTCCCGGGACCTCAGCCATCTCCTCGACCTGAATATTGCTCTGATCGGATTTTTCAAGGAGCAGCTCGAGATCGACACGCCCGTTTCGTTCTCCTCCCGAATGGATGTCGGGGGGCGGAAAGCGGCCCTGCTTGCGGACATTTGCAGAGAATGCGGCGCGGACATTTATATCTCGCCGCCGGGATCGAAAGACTATCTCGATGCTGCGGATGAATTCGAAGCGGCCGATATTCCGGTTCGTTACTTTGTCTATGAACACCCCGTCTGGCCGCAGGTCCACGGCGATTTCGAGCCCTACATGTCTGTGCTGGATCTGCTGATGAATTGCGGCCCTGATGCAGGCAGGATCATGCGCGAAGGGATCAGGTGCCCATGAAGAGACTATGTGTCATTCCGGCGCGCGCAGGTTCAAAACGCGTTCCGCACAAGAACGTGAAAGACTTCTTCGGCAAGCCGATGATTGCCCATGCGATCGACGCCGCCAAGGCGAGCGGCATTTACGATGTCATTCACGTGTCGACAGACAGTGAGGCGATCACCCGGGTGGCCGAGACCTGCGGCGTCAAACCGGATTTCGGCCGCCCTGAGGAGCTGACCGGAGACTATGTCACCATCATGGATCTGCTCCGCTACGTGGTGGGAGAATACTTGGCGCGCGGACAGGCGTTCGATACGATCTGCCTGATTTATGCCACCAGCCCCCTGGTCGATCCGGAGGATCTGAAAAAAGCCTGCGCCGAATTCGAGGCCGGAGATCCGGACAAGGCCTTGCTGGCCGTGGCTCCCTTTCCGGCTCCAATCGATCACGCCTTCACGATCAACGATCAGGAAGACCTGTTGCCCTTCAATGCGGATGGTTTGAGCCGGAGAACCCAGGATTTATCCGCCGGTTTCTACGATGCCGGCATGTTCTGCTTCTATTCGCCCGACTATATCCTCAAGAGTTCCGGTGCGGGCGACTATACGAAGTTCAGGGGCTTTGTCGTGCCGAGCTGGCGCGCCACCGATATCAATTGGCCGGAAGACTGGGAGCATGCCGGCATGATGTACCGGGCGATGCTGCAAAAACAATCTGAAGAGGGAGCCTGATTGGAGCCTCCGCCAACTCTAATTCCCATTTCTTTTGAGGCGTTTTCAATATTTTATTGGTGATTATTCCGGATTTTTTACAACTGGCGACCTTCAATTCTTGCGTTCCAATTCCGCCTTTTCTTTTTTGTTAGTAATTAGATCTGAGTATCTAATCAAAATACGTGCAAAAGCGATCCTGCGCACGTTCTCTTGTGGCCGAATCGCTCAGGCGTCCTCATTGTTTGTTTGATGTGTTTTCCGGGTGCCTGGCATTCGCACGTTCGGAAGACATTCCCGAAGCTGGAATGATGGCAGAGATAGAAAACAAGAATGGCCAATGAATTCGGTTTGAATGATTTCAGTCAGGATCTGCTCGACCTCAACGGCAAAAGTATCCTGGTGACGGGCGGGACCGGCTCATTCGGGCAGCGGTTTGTCAGGACCGTGTTGTCCAACTGGATGCCGAACCGGCTGGTCATCTATTCCCGCGATGAACTGAAGCAGTTCGAGATGTCCCATGCGCTCCGGCGCGAGCTGACCGGCGAACAGTTTTCCAGATTGCGGTTCTTCATCGGCGATGTCCGCGATGGGCCGCGGCTGCAGATGGCGATGCGGGATATCGACATCGTGGTTCATGCGGCGGCGCTCAAGCATGTGCCGATTGCCGAATACAATCCCATGGAGTGCGTCAAGACGAACATCGTCGGCGCCGAGAATGTCATCGCGTCGGCGATTGCCCAGGACGTGGAGAAGGTTGTCGCGTTGTCGACGGACAAGGCGTGCAATCCGATCAATCTTTACGGTGCCAGCAAGCTCGCCTCCGACAAGGCATTCAGCGCCGCGAACAATCTGGTCGGCTCCGGCCGGACACGCTTTTCCGTGGTGCGCTACGGGAATGTCGCCGGTTCCCGCGGGTCTGTGATCCCGTATTTCCGTGAGCTGGCCCGCAAGGGAGAGGCGCTCACGATTACCGATGAACGGATGACGCGGTTCTGGATCACGTTGCAGCAGGGCGTCAATTTCGTTCTTTCGAGTTTCAAGGTGATGCAGGGCGGGGAAATCTTCGTTCCGAAAATTCCGAGTTCTTCGATCACCATGCTGGCACAGGCGATCGCACCTGACCTGCCGATTGAAGTCGTCGGTATCCGGCCCGGCGAAAAGATCCACGAAATGATGATCGGGGAAGATGATGCCCGAGCCACCGTGGATCTGGGAGACCGGTACGCGATCGAGCCCGAGTTCGTCGATTATGGCCGCCGCTCGTTTCGCGAGACGCTGAACGCTGTTCCGGTTCCGGCGGGGTTTTCCTATTCCAGCGCCACGAATGACTGGTGGCTCGATCAGGAGAGCCTGTGCCGGATGCTGGATCTGGTGGATGCCTAGGGGCAGCTTCCGGAAAAGGTAAGCCGGAGCAATTCCATAAGTTGTTGATAGGGGCTTTGGTACACGCTCGCCGGCACTTTTATTTGTTAGATCTTCTGAAGTGAGCTTGGAGAGCGCATGTATTGGTTCACCGGATAGATGTGATCCAGGTTCAATTCTATACGGTTTCGAACTTGAAGATCGGTACCTGGTTTTTCTGAAAGCGTATTCAACGGCGGGAAGACGGTCTCATGGCAAGGCAGCAAGTTCTCAGGCAGGCACCGGCAAACCCTGTCGTGGCGTCCCTTCAAAAAGCGATTGCCCTGCAGACTTCAGGCAAACTTGAAAAGGCCGCGCGCATCTACAAGTCGGTGTTGAAAAAACACCCGCGCAATGCCGATGCGAACCATCTTCTCGGTATTACCTATCGCCAGCTCGGATTTCCGGAACGGGCCATCGAATATATCGGGAAAGCCATCGAGTTTTCTCCGGATAAGGCACCGTTTTACACGAACCTGGCCCGCGCTCAAGCAGACCTTGCGGACAGCCCCCTGGAAGAGGTCCTCGAGAACGCGGAAAAAGCGATCAGACTGGATGCCGGACAGGTCGAAGCGCTCAACCTGAAGGCCATCACGCTCTTCAAGTTGGGGCGGAAGGACGAGGCCGAGCGCGCTTTCCATAAACTGCAGGCCGACTTTCCCAGCTACCTGGAAGGCTACCGAAACTTCGGCAAGCTTTTGATGGACAAAGAGGAACACGAACAAGCCCTGTCCATTTTCGAAACGCTGGTTCAGAAGGAGCCGGACAACGCCGAACACCGGGCCGCCCTGATCTGGTGCCGGTTGACTCTCGAAGACGACGACACTGCCGAAAAGGACTTGGTCGAGGCGCTGAAACGGTTTCCTGACGATGGTTCGATCAAGCATCAGGCTGCCAAGTATCTGTACAGGAACCGCCGGCCCTTCGAAGCGCTTCCCTACGCAGAAGATGCCGTTCGAGCAGACCCGAAGGATGCGTCACGCCTCATAACCCTCGGTCTTTGCTACCTGTATGTGCGCCGCCGGGAAGACGCGTTGAAATCCCTCTTGCTCGCCAAGCGTCTGGACGGTGGGGGAAATCCCGAGATCGACTGGAACCTGTCCCTGACCTACATGGCTCTTGGCGATTTCGAAAAAGGCTGGGATCTGCACCCGGCCAGGCTCGCCGGTAAAGGCATCGGTGGCGTCATGAGCCGGGAGTTCGATGTCCCGGTCTGGGATGGCGGCGATTTGTCGGACAAGACCATCATGGTCTGGCAGGACCAGGGGATCGGCGACACCATTATCTCCGGCATCATGCTTCATGATCTGCTCGAGCGCGGCGGCAGGATCATCTACGAAGGGCCGCCCAAGACGGTGAAACTGTTTCAGCGGACCTTCCCGGACATCGAATGCCGCGGGACGAGGATACTAAGCGAAACTGATGGTCCGTCGGCCAAAGCCGATTATGACTGCCAGATCGCCATCTCCGATCTGGGCGGCCATTTCCGCCGCAGCCGCGAGGCTTACACCACGGCCATGCGGCCGGCATTCAAATTCGACCGGGACCAGGCGCTCGGTTTCCTGGAACGTCTGACAGACCGTGCAAACGGGCCGATCGTCGGTGTCTCCTGGCGATCGCAGAACCTGGCGACACCCCGGATGAGGTCTTATCTCTCCGCGCCGGACTTCTGCCCCGTCATGGCGTTTGACGGGGTGACCTACGTGAACCTGCAATATGTCAGCGTGGAAAAAGAACTCAGTTATCTGCAGGAGCATACGAACGGGAATTTTGTCGATTTCCCGGATGTGGATCTGTTCGACGATCTGGATTCCGCAATGTCGCTTTCCGCGATCTGCGATTTTGTGGTTGCTGCAAATACCTCGGCATCCGTCTTGCCCGCGGTCCTGGACATTCCAGTTCTCAGTTGGGGGGCGCCTTATCTGATGCCGCTTGTGGACGGCAAATACATCCTCACCCAACCTTCCACGCATTACTGCGAGTTGGACGAGAGGCTTCCGACAAAGGAAATCGTTCCGGTTCTCAAGGAGGAACTGGGCAAGCTTCTGCAGACCTTTTCTCCCGAAGCCCGGAACAGACGGTTGGGGCTTTAGGGTATGGTTCCGAAGCGGGCAGGGACTCGTGAGCTTTCCCGGTCCGCGATCTAAACGTTGCTGACAGATGGAGTTTTCGACAGAAACACCTAAGCGAGCCTGGTTCTCTTCGGGTCGTAGTACGGCGCCAACTGAACGGTTGCACGGTACCGCTTGCAGGCGATCTCGACCTCGAAGTTTCCGCTCTCGATGAAGTCCTTCGTCACGCCGTTCGGATGACCGATGTAACCCATCCCGAGCGATGCATTGAGCCGGTGGCCATAAGCACCGGAGGTCACCGAGCCGACAATCCGGCCGTCTTTCAGGATCGGCTCCTCGTGATAGAGGAACTGACTTGGACCGTCGCATTCCACCCGGATCTGCACCAGCTTGCGACGCGGAAGCCAGCCCGCACAGCCGTGAAGCAAGGCGTCGCGGCCGATGAACCCGCCCGGTTTGTCGTAGCCGACGGCAAATTCAAGTCCGGCCTCGCAAGGTGTGTCGTCCTGGCCGATATCATGTCCCCAGTGCCGGTAACCCTTCTCCATCCGAAGCGAATTGAGCGCGAAATATCCGGCTTGCCCGAGGTTGAAGTCCGTGCCCGCCTCGACAAGCCGGTCGTACACGTGCTGGGCAAACTCGGCCGGAATATAGAGTTCCCAGCCAAGCTCGCCGACATAGGTGAGCCGGCTCGCGCGCACCTTGGCGTAGCCGATCTCGATCTCCTGGCTGGTGCCGAAGGGGAACGCTTTGTTGGAAAAATCGCCGCCCGAAAGCTGCTGAAGCAGCGCACGTGATTTCGGCCCCATCACGCCCAGCATCGGCATGCCCGAAGTCAGGTCGGTAATGAACACATGTGCTTCGTCCGGGACCTGGTTGCGGAACCAGGACATATCGCGGGTCTGACTGGTGGCGACGGAGACGACCATGAACGAAGTCTCGGCGAGCCGGGTCACGGTCACGTCGGCTTCGATCCCGCCGCGCTCGTTCAGGCATTGGGTATAGACGACCTTGCCCACGGGCACATCGATCTGGTTGGCGCAGATCCGGTTCAGCACCCGGCAGGCATCGCGGCCTTCGAAGCGGAACTTCGTGAAACAGGACTGGTCGAACAGCGAGACGTTTTCCGCAACGTTGTGGCACTCCTCTGCGACATTGTCGAACCAGCTGGGCGTTCCGTAGGAATAGGCGACCTCGCGCTCCTGACCCGCTTTCCAGAAGAAGCCGGGCCGCTCCCAGCCGGCGGCTTCCGTCATCCATGCGCCCGCCTCCTTGAGGCGGTCGTGGAACGGGCTGCGCCTTGCGCCGCGCGCGGTCTCGACCTGCAGATTGGGCCAATGCATGCTGAACAGCAGCCCGAGCGTTTCCTTGGTGCGGTCGTAGAGATAAGTCCTGTTCGACTGGAATGGCTGCATGCGCCGGATGTCCACATCTGAAAGGTCGACCGGGGCGTACCCGTCGCGGATCCAGTCGGCCAGCGCCTTGCCGACACCGCCTGAAGACAGAATTCCGACGGAGTTGAAGCCGCAGGCCGCAAACAGGTTCTTCACCTCCGGCGTTTCGCCCAGCAGGTAACGGTCGTCCGGTGTGAAGCTTTCCGGGCCGTTGAAGAAAAGCTGGATGCCTGTATGAGCGAGCGAGGGATAGCGCTCGATGGCCTTTTCAAGATAGGGCGAGATGTGTTCCAGGTCTTCCGGCAGGGTTCCGAAGCAGAAATCCTCCGGAATGCCCTCATGCCCCCAAGGCTTGGCGTCGGGTTCGAAAAAGCCGAACAGCAGCTTGCCCGCATCCTCCTTGAAATAGGAGCATTCGTCTCCGACGAAAACAATCGGCAGGTCACGGGTGAGCTCGGGCATGGCCTCGGTGACCATGTAGTAGTGCTCGGCGGCATGCAGAGGCAAGGACACGCCGAATCGGGCGGCAAAGTCCCTTGACCACATGCCTCCGGCGATCACCACCTTGTCGGCGCGCACCTCCCGGTCTTCCAGCTGCACACCGACGGCCTTGCCGTTTTCGATGAGGATCGCCTGCACCGGACAATTTTCAAAGATCTTCGCCCCGCCCATGCGCGCACCCTTGGCGAGCGCCATGGTCACGTCGGCTGGATTGACCTGGCCGTCCTTCGGCATCCAGATGCCGCCGGCCAGATCGTCGCTGCGGATCAGCGGGTAGCGCTCGGCCACCTCGCCGGCGGAGAGCACATGCGCCTCCAGGCCGAAGTTGCGGGCCATGGACACGCCCCGCTTCAGCTCTTCCAGCCGTGCCTCGTGGGTGGCGAGCCGGAGCGCGCCATTCTGCTTGTAGCCGGTTTCCTGACCGGTTTCGGCAGCGAGACTGGTGAAGAGTTCGCCGGTGTACTTGGCAAGCTCGGTCATGTTGCGCGTCGCACGCAATTGCGTGACCAGCCCGGCTGCATGCCAGGTGGTGCCGCTCGTCAGCTGCTTGCGCTCGAACAGGGTCACGTTGCTGATCCCGATCCTGGTCAGGTGATAGGCAATCGAGCAGCCGGCGACGCCGCCACCAATGATCGCGACGTCACACCGTGCGGGCACTTCGTTCATGTCTTCCTCCCGTCCGCTCCTGCCTTGACGCGGAACCGTGCTTGTTACTTACCGGTCATGCTGGCGGCGATCAGCGTCACCATTTCGAACATCATCACCATGGCTAGCTGGGCCGTGATCTGGTTCGGGCTGTCTTTGGTCGGCATCAGGCACACCACATCGCCGCCGATGATGTTAAGCCCTTTCAGGCCCTGCAGGATGCGGGTCGCCTGTCGGATCGACAGTCCACCGAAGCCCGGTTCGATGTTGGAAACGCCCGGGGCCACCGACGGATCGAGGGAGTCGAGATCGAAGGTGATGTAGGCCGGCAGGTCGCCGACCCGCTCGCGGATGATCTCAATGGTCTTTTCAACGCCCAGATCGTCGACCTCGTCCATGGTCAGGACGCGGTAGCCGAGGTCGCGGCTCGTTGCGCCGACCTGGCCGGTGTGGATCGTTGCCGAAGGATGGCCGCGAATGCCGAGCTGGGTGCTGGCGCTGGCGTCGACGACGCCGTCACGCACGGTATAGGCGGCCCAGTGTCCGGCCGATTTCCGCGCGCCGTTCCAGTGTTCCATGTTCTCGTAGGTGTCCGTGTGCGCATCAAAGTGGATCAGCGCACATTTCTTTCCACCGGACAGGTTGCGTCCTTCCCCGGCAATGGCCTCGAGGATCGGCCCCGTAATCGAGTGATCGCCGCCGATCGAGACCGGCCGGGTACCGGCCGCATCAATGTGCCGGTAGAAGGCTTCGATGTCGCGGACGCAGGCTTCGTTGTTCATGCCTTCGGGCAGGGGAACATCGCCGAGATCGTGGCAGCGGACAGCATCCCACGGCGAAAAGCCGTGAACCCCATGGGCCCTGCGGTAATAGCCCGAAACGTGGCGCACCGCGCGCGGTCCCAGATGCTGGTCCCGTTCGGTCGATCCGTTGCCGGAGCTGTGGGGCACGCCGACCAGGCCGATATCGCATTTGGCCGGGTCGAAATCATGTTCGCAGCGGAAGAACGTCGGTACTCCCCACCAATACCATGCGGACGATTCCGCGCGCGCCTTCTGGAACGGGTCAGACATTCCGTCTCTCCTTAATCAAATCAGGGATGAATCAGTTTCTGCAGGAACGCGGCGGCCCGGTCCGTCTGCGGATTTGCGAAGAAGTCTTGCGGCGGCGCGGATTCCACGATCGCGCCGCGGTCCATGAAGGCCACACGATCGGCGACCCGCTTCGCAAAGCCCATTTCATGGGTCACGCAGATCATGGTCATGCCGGTTTCGGCGAGATCGGTCATCACCTCGAGCACCTCGCCGATCATCTCCGGATCGAGTGCCGAGGTCGGCTCGTCGAACAGCATCGCCTTGGGCTCCATGCACAGCGCCCGGGCAATCGCCACGCGTTGCTGCTGGCCTCCGGAAAGCTGGCCTGGATACTTGTCGGCCTGGTCGAGTATGTGCACCCGGTCGAGATAGCCGCGCGCACGGTCGCGCGCCACGGCGTCGGAGATGCCTTGCGTGCGTTTCGGGGCGAGGATGCAGTTTTCCAGAACGCTCAGATGCGGAAACAGGTTGAAGCTTTGAAACACCATGCCGACGTGGCGCCGGATATGGGTGAGCGATACGCCGGGCGCGTAAAGCTGCTGGCCGTCAAAGGTGATCGTGCCGGCATCGTGATGCTCAAGAGCGTTGATGCAGCGGATCAGGGTGGATTTTCCAGAACCGGACGGCCCGCAAATCACGATCTTTTCGCCCTGGAAGACCGAAAGGCTGACATTGTCGAGGGCGGTGAAGTCCCCGTAATTCTTGCACACGCCTTCCAGGCGGATTATCGGCGCTCCGCTCATCGTGCGCCTCCCACCGAGCCGGGCATGCCGGTCTTTTCCCAGGCGAAGCGGCGTTCGATGCGTTTCTGGATCGCCATCAGGGTGAAGACCATGACCAGGTAGTAGATCAGGGCCGCGAGGTAGTACTCGCTGAACTGGAACGTGCGGGCGACCGAGATCTGAGTCACGGTCATCAGTTCCTGCAGGGAAATCACCGAAGCAAGCGAGGTGATTTTCAACAGAGTGATGAACTCGTTGACGGTCGGCGCAAGGGCGATGCGTGCGGCCTGGGGGAAGACGATGAAACGGTATACGTCCGTGTGGGTCAGGCCGAGGGCAATGCCCGCAGCCCCTTGCCCGTGATCCACCGCGCGCAAGGCCGCGCGATTGATCTCCACCTGGTAGGCCGCTTCATTGAGCGAGAGCGCCAGCCAGGCGGCGAGGAACGGGTTGAACCATGGTTCCCGGAACACGGGGATGAATTGCGGCAACGCGTTCCAGACGAAGAGCAGTAGAAGAAGCTGCGGCACCGCGCGGAAGATCAGAACGTAACCGGTGGCCAGGGTGCGTGCCACGCGGTTTGAGCCGTTCAGCACCAGCGCCATGGGCAGCGAGATGGCGATCGCCGTCGCGTGGCTGATTACGGTCAGGGAGAGCGTGATGAGCGCACCCTTGAGATAGGCGGCCGATGTCAGGGCCGACCAGAAAACCTGGGTATCAAACTCCATCACGCCCTCTTCTTATTGGTTCGAGATAATTACTCGCCGATGCCGGTGAGCTGCGACGGCGACAGTTTCCAGGTCTCGATGATGCCTTTGAGCGTGCCGTCCGCCATCAGGGCGGCGATTGCCTTGGCAAGCATGGCCTTGTCGTCGCCATTCGGCCGGATATAGGCGGCGTAGGGCTGGGGCGTTTCCAGCGGCACGGTCCAGACGGTTTCGAATTGTCCGGGATTTTCGAATTCGCGATAGGCGACTTCCGTGTCCTGGGTCATCACACCGTCGACGCGGCCGACCTGCAGCTGCTGGATCGCGTCCGTCTGCTTCGGATAAACCTGCACGTTGATCGGAGACAGCCCCTTGGCTTCCAAAGCGGTGCTCATATGGTTGAGCTCTTCGACATATTTGGTGCCGGACTGCGCGGCGATGTTCTTGCCGGCGAGATCCTCGACGCTGCCGAAGGGCGCAGCACCCTTCTTGGCGACGATGACGATGTAGGTGTTCAGGTAACCGACACCGTCGAACGTCTTCTGCCGTTCTTCGGTCAACAGCGTGCCGCTGATGACCGCGTCGCAGCGGGAGGCGCTGAGGCTTGGCAGAAGGCCGCTGAAATCCATGGCCATGACCTTGGGCTCGACGCCCCAGTGCGCGGCGAGGGCTGAAACCACATCGACGTCCACGCCGACCGGCTTCTGATCCGCGGACATGAACTCCATGGGAGGAAACGTTGGGTCCTGGCAAACGGAAAACACGCCGTCCTCAACGAAACTGGGTGCATCTGACGCCGCGAGGGCCGGTGTGGTGACAAGGGCTGCAACGGCGGTGACCGCGGCTGCGAATTTTCTGGAAGATCTGGACATATCAGGCTCCTTCAAGGCTGGAAGGCATGTGAGCGCTTGTTCGGTATTAGCGAACTTAGTAATCTATTTAACCGGTGATCCTGTCAATATTTTTCGCTTAAAGGTGACTTTTTATGTTATTAATATACAAATTTGCCTAACGATTGGGCAGGATGACCGCCGAAAAGCCCCGGAAATGCACAAATTCGCTTCGCAAAAGGTCCCTTTTGCGCCGCTTCTAACTTTTGACTAGGACGACGGTCGGCTGATATCGAAGCCGTCAAGCATCGACTCTTGAGGATAAAAACGCATGGCGCTCACACCCACGGACAAGCCCTCGATCAATATCGGGGACAAGCTGCGTCAGCGCCGCCAGGAACTGGGCATGACGCTCAGCGACGTGGCCGAAAGCATCGGGGTGACCAAGGGATTCCTGAGCGAGGTGGAACGGGACAAGACCTCGCCATCCGTTGCCTCGCTTCTGCGGATCTGCGAGACTCTGAGCATGCCGATCGGCGCGCTCTTTCCCAACAACGAGTCGCAGGTCATCCGGAAGTCCGAACGGCTGTCGATCAAGTTCGGCGGCATTGATATCGATGACTTTCTGATCAATGCGCACCAGCAATCCAGGTTTCAGGCGATCCTCTCGCAAATGCGGCCGGGCGGCGGCGGTGGCGACGAACTCTACAGCGTCAACTCGCAGGAAGAGTTCGTCTTCGTGCTCAAGGGCAGTGTGCGGATCACCCTGGAGGGGGACACGACCATTCTCGATGAAGGCGACACGATGAGCTTCAATCCGA
>NZ_CAXXSJ010000043.1:0-24345 GCF_963675095.2 uncultured Roseibium sp.
GATCGTGGCGATTGCGCCGCTGATCCTGATCTATGCGCCGACGACCCAGTCGGCGATCCTGATCTGTGCCTGGATCGTCGCCTTCTTTCCCGTGCTGTCGAATACCGCACAGGGGCTGAAGTCGACCGACCACAATCTGCTCAACCTGTTCGAGCTTTACGGCGCAAGCCGCTGGCAGACCCTGTTCCTGTTGAAGATGCCGAGCGCGCTGCCCTATTTCCTGGCGGGCCTGAGGATTGCCGGCGGCCTGGCGCTGATCGCGGCCGTCGTCGCGGAATTCGCGGCCGGTTCCGCCGGTGCCGGGTCGGGCCTTGCCTTCCGTCTTCAGGAAGCCGGCTTCCGCCTCAAGATCCCACGCCTGTTCTCGGCCCTGCTTCTGCTGTCGGCGACCGGTGTCGTGATCTTCTTCTGCACCAGCATGATTTCGCACCTGCTCCTGCGCCGCTGGCACGAGAGCGCCCTGAAGCGGGAGAACTGAGATGGGCGTCCTTGGGCAAAACCTGACTGGAGACGTGCGCCTGCTCAACGGGACGGCGCCGGCCTGCCTGTTGCCGAAAGAGGTATCCGGCGCGGCGGTTGGCGATCTCGTCCGCATCGATCTGGAGATCGTGGGCGGCCGAATTGCCAGGATTGCGCCCGCAGCCGGTGTGCCGGCCGAGGGCGGGGCCGTCATCGATCTCGACGGGGGCATGATCCTGCCGACGCTGGTCGATATGCACACACATCTCGACAAGGGGCACATCTGGCCGCGCAAATCCAATCCGGACGGCACGTTCATGAGCGCGCTCAAGGCCGTCGGCGAGGATCGGCTGGAAAACTGGTCGGCGGAAGACGTGCGTGCGCGCATGGAGTTCGGCTTGCAATGCGCCTATGTGCACGGGACCGGCGTTGTGCGGACCCATATCGACAGCCTGCCGCCGCAGGATGAAATCACCTGGCCGGTGTTCAAGGAACTGAAGCAAGCCTGGAAGGGCCGGATCGACCTGCAGGGGTCCTGCCTGTTCGGGATCGACCGGCTCGATCTGGAAGACGGCTATCTGGACCGGATTGTCGACCGGGTCGTCGATGCGGGCGGCATTCTCGGCTCGGTCACCTACATGATCCCGCGCCTCGACGAACATCTGGACGCGATTTTCAAGCAGGCGGCCGACAAGGGGCTGGATCTCGATTTCCACGTGGACGAGACGGCCGATCCGGCGGCGCGCACCCTGCATCACATCGCCAAGGCGGCGATCCGGAACCGGTTCGAAGGCAAGATCGTCTGCGGACATTGCTGTTCGATCGCGCGTCAGGATCCGGTGGAAGCCGATGAGACGCTCGATCTGGTGGCGGAAGCCGGCATCGGAGTCGTATCGCTGCCCATGTGCAACATGTATCTTCAGGACAGGCATGTCGGCCGCACTCCCCGGTGGCGGGGCGTGACCCTGATCCACGAAATGGTTGAACGCGGCATTCCGGTGGCGGTTGCCTCGGACAACACTCGCGATCCTTTTTATGCCTATGGCGACCTGGATTTGATCGAAGTCTATGCGCAGGCGACCCGTATCCTGCATTTTGATCATCCGATCGCCGACTGGATCAAGACCGTGTCGACATCGGCGGCGGACATGCTGCGATCGGACGCGGGCCGGCTCAAGGAAGGCGCGGCGGCCGACATGATACTATTCAGGGCCCGGGACTGGAGTGAACTCCTGCCCCGGCCCCAGGGACCCAGGGATGTCCTCCGGCAAGGCAAAACCGTCACGGAAGAACTGCCCGATTATCGAATGCTCGACGGTTTGATGCAGTAAGAGGAATTGGCAGTATGAGCGCTATCGAACAGCTCAAGGCGGATCTGGACGGGCTCAAGATCGAGGACAATCCGCAGATCGTGAAGCAGAAGAGCCGGGATTTCTTCTGGTATTCCCCGGTTCTCAAGCAACAGCTTGATCATGTGACCGGAGACCTTGTCGTCAGTCCGCGCAACGAAGCGGAAGTCATCCGGGTTCTGAAGGCCTGTTATGCCCTGGACGTGCCGGTGACCGTGCGCGGTGCAGGGACCGGCAACTACGGCCAGGCGATGCCCCTGTCGGGCGGCGTGGTGTTGAACCTTTCGGAGATGAACGCCGTCAAGGAGATCCGCCAGGGCGTCATCGTCGTCGAGCCGGGCGCCCTCGTCTACGATATGGATCAGCAGGCGCGAGCCCATTCCAACCAGGAGCTCAGGCTGCATCCGTCGACTACCCGGACCGCGACCATCGGCGGCTTCATCGCCGGCGGTTCGGGCGGGGTCGGCTCGATCAACTGGGGTGGCCTGCGCGATCTTGGCAATGTCATCCGCCTCAGGGTTCTGACGATGGAAGAAGAGCCCCGGGCGCTCGAACTCACCGGTGAGGACCTGCACAAGGTGATGCATGCCTACGGCACGAACGGGGTGATCACCGAGATCGAAATGCCGCTGACGGCCGCCTATGACTGGGTGGACGTGCTCGTCGGCTTCGACGCCTTCATGGACGGGGTGCATTTCGCCGACGAACTCGGCAACCAGGACGGGATCCTGGTCAAGGAACTGGCGCCGATCGCAGCACCCGTGCCGCATGATTATTTCCTGCGCCACCAGAAATATATCCGCAAGGACCAGTCGGTCGTGGTCTGCATGGTGGCTCCGTTCGCCATGGATGCCTTTGCCGCCTTCGTTGCCCGCAATTCCAAAGCTTCCATTCTTTACCGGTCGGATACGGCGAGCGAGACCGAAAAGCAGGGATTGCCGCCGGCCTTTGAACTGGCGTGGAACCACACCACCCTGCGCGGGCTTCGCGTCGATCCCACGATCACCTATCTGCAGGTCCTCTATCCGTTCCCGAACCAGGTGGAAAAGGTCAGAACCATGACCGAACTTCTGGGCGACGAGGTTCCCGGCCACCTGGAATTCGTCCGCTTCGACGGCAAGATCACCTGCTTCGGCCTGCCGATCGTCCGCTACACCAGCGAAGAGCGGCTCAACGAGATCATGCGTCTTCACGAGGAAAACGGCTGTCCGATCTTCAACGCCCACCGCTATACGCTGGAGGAAGGCGGGATGAAGCAGACGGACGAGGTCCAGCTGGCGTTCAAGCGCGAGGCGGACCCGAAGGGGCTGCTCAATCCGGGCAAGATGATTGCCTGGGAAGATCCGTCCTACGATTATTCGAGCGACAAGGTGTTCCTGTTCCCGGGCTTGCAGCGCTCGTAGAAACGCGAATTTTTAAAACCTATAGGACAGGCGAGGCCGCCCGGCTGACATAAAAGGTCAGCGGGCCGTCCCTTCCGCATGTCCGGAATTTGAAAGGCTCCACATGAGAGTTCTTGTTCTTTTTTCCCATCCCGTCGAAACCAGCTTCGGGGCAGCATTGCATGAACGTGTCCTGATTGCCCTGAAAAAGGCCGGGCATGAGGTCGATGACTGCGATCTTTACGCGGAAGGCTTCGATCCGCGCCTGACCCGCGAAGAGCGGCTCGGCTACCACGATCTGGAAACCAACCAGGCGAACGTGAAGGGCTATGTCGACCGGGTTCTTGCCGCCGACGCGCTGGTGATCGTTACGCCGGTGTGGAATTTCGGCCATCCGGCCATCCTGAAAGGGTTCTTCGACCGGGTGTTCCTGCCCGGCGTTTCCTTCAAGATGAAAAACGGCAAGGTGGCACCGAGCCTGCACAACATCCGCAAACTCGCCGTCGTGACCACCTATGGCGGAACACGCCTGCGGGCGTTTCTGGTCGGCGACCCGCCGCGCAAGATCGCGACACGGGTTCTCAGGGCGGTCATCAAGCCTGCCGCGCCGGTAAAATACCATGCGCTTTACGACATGAACCGCGTGACCGAGGATCAACGGAAGGCCTTTATGGACAAGGTCGGCACATCGCTTGAGGCTTTCTGATGCGGGTTCTGGTCGTCTACTGTCATCCGTGTGCGGAGAGTTTCAACGCCGCGGTCAAGGAAACCGTCCTGTCCACGCTGGAAGGGGCCGGGCATGAAATTCGGCTGATCGATCTCTATGCGAAAGAATTCGATCCGGCGATGTCCGCCGAAGAGCGGCGCGGCTACCACGAGCCTGACAGCAACGTGCAGCCGGTCGCGGAGCATGTGGATGCGATCAACTGGTGCGAGATGATCGTTTTCGTCTATCCGACCTGGTGGTTCGGACTGCCGGCCATGCTCAAGGGCTGGTTCGACCGGGTCTGGGTGCCTCATGTCACCTTCGAGATGCCGACGGAACGCTCCGGCATGAAGCCGAAGATGCAGCACATCAAGAAGATTGCCGTGGTTACGACCTGCGGGGCGACCTGGCTGGTTTCAAAGTACGTGGGCGAGCCGGGACGCAGGACGATCCTGCGGGGCATGCGGGCGTTGTGTGCGACAAATTGCAGGACGCTCTACCTGGCGCATTACAAGATGGACTCGTCGACACCGGAGAGCCGAAGCCGTTATCTGGCTAAGATTCGTCATCGCCTTGGAAAATTCTGAGAATCGGCCATTGTTATCCGAGTGTCATTCGACGGTTAAATAACGCCATTACGTTTCGCCCGGATTTGGTCCGGACCGGAACGATTCGGGTCGAATGTTCAGGTAGGGATTTCGACAATGGCATTCAATTACAAGAAGAGCGTGACGTTCCGTCTCGTTCAGGCCGCTAAGGCACAGCGCGCGCGGTCCGGCGGGCATTTGATGCGGATTGGCCTGCATCCCGGTCAGGAACTGGTTCTGAAGGTGCTTGCGGATACGGACGGGCGCACCATGAGCCAACTGGCGCTGGCGCTCGGTGTCCAGCCGCCGACGGTGACCAAGATGGTCACCCGCCTTTCCGCTCAAGGGTATGTCCGGCGCCAGGTTTCCGATACGGACGGACGTCTTGCCCGCGTGTATCTGACGGATGCAGGGCGCGAGCTGGTCGAATCCGTCGACAAGGCCTGGAAGCGCCTGGAGCGGGAGGCCATGGCCGGTCTCGACGACAAGGATCGCAAGAAGCTGCGCAAGCTGCTGCGTCAGGTGGAAAAGAACCTGTCCCTTTCCTTCGACCAGGATCCGGAGCACGAAAGCGATCTGGAGCCGGAGCAGGAAGACACGCTCGAAACGGCGTAGGCCGGGTGGCCGGAAGGACGGCTGACAAGATCCGGATTTGAAACAGGAGGTTCGCATTCCTATGTCTGGTTTGGGGACGAGGGACTGGACTCCTTTCTGAAACCGGACCGATGACAAAACCGAGACTGAACGAAAAACGAGGCGCGCGCCGTGCCGCCGCTCTGAAATCCCGCTTCCGGAAAGTGTCTGACCGCTCGTTCGGCCGTACCGGGATGTTCAAGGCAAGTAGCCCATCCTCCACCGCCTCGGCGTCCCGGATGAGTTCAGGTTCACTCGGCAAGAGCATCCTGATCTGGCTGGCGATCGGTGTGGCGGCCTATTCTCTCGGGACGCTTCTGACCTGATCCGGTCTTGAGAACTCGGCTGCAATTCAGAGCAGGAACGGATAGCCGCCTTCCATTTTCAACAGAGCGATTTTCGTATCCAGCCCGCCGGCGCCGGAATAGCCGCCGAGCCCCGTCGCCGACAGGATGCGGTGGCAAGGAATGATGACCGGGATCGGATTGGCGCCACAGGCCTGGCCGACCGGCTGCCCGTATGTGCCCAGATCCTTCGCGACATCGCCGTAGGTGCGCGTTTGGCCGTAGGGAATGTCCAGCATTGCCTTGAACACAGCCTGGTGCAGCTCGTTTCCTTTAGGCGCCAGCGGCAGATCGAAGGTTTTCAGGCGGCCGTCGAAATAGGCTCGGAGCTGGGACAGGGCTTCGTCCAGAAGCGCGCAAGGTTCGCCTTCTCCACCTTCGCTCCAGGTCAGGCGAGTCACGGTATCGTTTTCGACGGTGACGGCGAGAGGGCCGACAGGGGTAGGAAGCGAGGCGACAGGCATGCGCAAGCCTTTCCGGAATCTGTTTCCCTGACTATATGGCGTACCGTTCCCGTGCAAACCGGCCTTTCGGATTTTTCGTGCCAGGGCTAAAAATTTCCTATGTCGGCAACCGGTATTCGGTGCGGCCACCCAGGATAACTCCATGAACACCCGAAAGTTGGACACCTCCTCAGATGGCGACGGAGGGGCGTCGAAAGGCGTTCTGATCGGTATCGGCCTGATCGTTGCTGCCTGTCTCTGCTTTGCGATCCTCGATGCGACGGCCAAATATCTGGGACAGACCATGCCGGCGCTGCAGATCGTATGGGTGCGTTTCGCCTCCCATGTGGTCATTGCCCTTGTTCTGTTCCGCATCTGGCGAAATCCGGGTTTTCTGAGAACCGGACGTCCGGTCCTGCAGATCGTCCGGGCCTTGTGTCTGCTTGCCACGACGATCTGCAATTTCCTGGCCGTGCGTTATCTCCAGCTCGCGGAAACGATTTCCATTCTCTTCGCGGCACCGTTTCTCGTCACCGCGATCGCCGGACCGCTTCTGGGCGAATGGGCCGGCGCCCGGCGCTGGGCGGCAATCATCGTGGGCTTCATCGGCGTTCTCATCGTCACCCAGCCCGGGTTCGGCGGCATGCACTGGGCTGCGATCTATTCGGTCGGGGCGATGTTCTTCTATGCCTGTTATGCGCTGATGACCCGTATGCTGGCGGTGACGGATTCGCCGGCCGGCATGCTGATCATTTCCGGGGTGGTCGCGGCCATTGCCATGACGCCCTCGGGGCTTTCGGCCTGGACGCCACCGGTGGATCTGTTGCATTGGGTGCTGCTGCTGACGACCGGATTCTGGGGTGGATTGGGGCACTGGTGCTTCATTCTGGCTCATCGAACCGCACCGGCTCCGATGCTCGCTCCGTTCATCTACACCCAGATCGTCTGGATGATCGCGCTGGGGTATCTGATCTTCGGCGACATTCCGACGATCAGCACTTTTGTCGGTGCCTCGGTGGTCGTCGGCTCGGGTCTTTATATCCTGTACCGGGAGCAGATCAGGAAAGTACCGCCGGTAACAGTTGACGGGCGGTAGGCAATCCGGGCTTAATAAGGTCGGGTCTCAGGCCCTTGAACGCGTGTTTTTTTATTAACACTGCTTGTTTGTAAGTTGAGCAAGGACATGCCCGGTCGGCAGGGGGCTTTTTAAAGGTGCCGGCGGATCGGGGAGTGGAGGTATGTGATGTCCATATCGCGCCGGGACTTTCTGACTGGCAGCGCCGCGCTCGGAGGCGCGCTTCTGGCTCGTTCCCCATCTTTTGCAAATGCTGCGGCAGACGCCTATTTCAGCGGCTACATGGAAGACAACGGTTTCCGCTACCGCCGCACGAACTTCAAGAAGATCGATCCCGTCTGGCAGCGCCAGGTGGTCAAGTATTTCAGCACGGAATCTCCGGGAACCGTGGTTGTCGATTCGACCAATCACTTTCTCTATGTCGTCTACGAAAACAACACCGCGTTGCGGTACGGTGTGGGCGTTGGCAAGGAAGGGTTCCAGTGGTTCGGCCGGGCGCGGATCGACCGCAAGGCCATCTGGCCCCAATGGGTGCCGCCCCCCGAGATGCTGGAGCGCCGGCCGGATCTGCCGCGCAGGGTGGAAGGTGGCGCCGCGGACAATCCGCTCGGGCCACGGGCCCTGTATCTTTACCGGGACGGGAGCGATCTCGGTTACCGGTTGCATGGAACGCTTGAGCCCTGGAGCATCGGTCGCGATGTGTCCAGCGGATGCGTTCGCATGTTCCCGGAGGACGTGATCGACCTTTATCAGCGCTGCCCCAAGGGGACGCGCGTGCTGGTGCTCAAGCACCTCGGCGAAAAGAAGGCTGGCTGAGGCTTGTCTGGCGGTATGATGATGCGGGCGGCCCTGGCGGCCGCCCTGCTTTTATGGGGGAAGACGTGACAGTGAACAGGAATTTCCGAGGAACCGGATTGGCGGGGCTTTTGCTTTCCTGTCTTGTTCTGGCCGGCTGCAACAGTACGGATCTGAGCACGCCGGACGTGACGAATGCGCGGGCCGCCGGTTTTGTCGATATCAAGCCCGGTTCCGAAGAAGAGTTCATTCTCAATGTCGGACGCCGGATCTATTTCGAGCAGGGCTCGGCGGTGGTCACGGACGAAGCCAAAATGACGATCGTCCGCCAGGCCGACTGGCTGAAGAAGAACAAGGGCTGGCTGATCAAGGTCCAGGGTCATGCCGACGATCCGGGCAGCGAAAGCGCCAACAAGGCCCTGTCGACCAAACGGGCCGAAGCCGTGCTGAATGCCCTTGCCGACCAGGGGATTCCCCGCAAGCGCATGTGGGTGAAAGGATACGGGATCGAACGCCCGGTGACCGACTGTGATGAAATCACCTGCAAGTCCCAGAACCGGCGTGTCGTCGTGAACCTGCGGGAAGAATTCGATGCCTCGGCGCCGGGCCGGTAAGAAAAGGCTTTGAGCAGGGAAACCTGCAGCCTATGTCTTGAGAAAGGCAGCCGGGACTCGGGCCTGGTTGTCCTTTCTGGACACCCGCATGCGGGCGGGGCGCGGACTGGAAGATGAAAAAGAAATCAGGTTCTGACAATCCCATATCAGGAGCCTCCGATCCGATCTCCGATGAACAGGCCGGGAGCGACAGTCCGGCTCTGCCCGCAAATCCGGGCAGGCGTCTAACCCTCGGACACATCGCGGATCAGCTTGGAATTTCGACCGCGACGGTTTCGCTTGCCTTGCGGGATAGCCCGTTGGTGGCGGAAGAAACGCGGGTCAGGGTCAAGCGGACAGCCGAGGAAGTCGGTTACATCTACAACCGGTCGGCCGCGTCGCTCAGGACCGCGCGCAGTCAGATCGTGGGCGTTGCCGTTCACAATATTCAAAACCCCTATTTCGCTGAAATCTTTTCCTCGCTCGAGGACGTTCTGGAAGAGCAGGGGCAGATGATCTTCATCTGCAATCACCGGGATGACGTGAAGCGGCAGCAGGCCTTCGTCAACACCCTGCTTCAGCACCGGGCGGACGGTCTGATCATCTGCCCCTCCGTGGAGACCACGGCAGAGGAGATCAATCGTCTTGTCGACCAGGGAATTCCGGTCACCCTGGTGTGCCGGGAAGTGGCCGGCGCCTGGGCGCCTTGTGTTCGCGGTGACGATGCCGCCGGTGGATACGCGGTGACAAACCACCTGGTGCGCCAGGGACACACCTCCATTGCGATGGTCGGTGGCCGCCGGTCCAGCTCGACCGGCCGCGACCGCCATGCGGGATGGAAAAGGGCGCTAGAGGAAAACGGGATCAACCCCGCCGCGCAACTCGACCTGCCGGAACTGATGACCCAGGCAGACGGCCGGGACGCCGTCGGCCGGGTTCTGGATGCGCCGCGCCGACCGACCGCGGTCATGTGCTTCAACGACCTGATCGCATTCGGCATGATGCCGATGCTTCGCCGGGCCGGCGTGGAGCCTGGACGGGACATCGCCCTGACCGGCTATGACGATATCGACGGGTCGGCCAATCTGCTGCCTGCCCTGACGAGCGTGTGCAATCACGCGGACAAGATCGGCCGCCTGGCGGCCTTGACCCTGCTACGCCAGATCGCAGGTGAGCGGGTGCCGAATACGCCCATCCTGATCGAGCCCGAGCTCAGAATACGTGAAAGCTCCACGACCTTCACAGGCCGGCTTGGCGGTTGAGGCGAGGCGACCGTATTTCAGCCCGCTTTTACATGTTCGTAGTCTTCAGTCTTGTAATACAGGCACCGATTGCGTCCGGCTTTCTTGGCCCGGTAAAGCGCATGGTCGGCAAGCTGCATCAGGGTCGAGAATTCCAGATCTTCTTTGGACACGGTTGCAAGTCCCATGCTGCAGGTGATGTCCCACGTGATGGGGTCGACCCGGCATTCTTCGACGATCTTCCCGCGAATGCGCTCGCAGACCGCTAGCGCGTCGTCATTCTCCGTACTGTCGAGAATGATGCAGAACTCCTCGCCGCCGATCCTGCCGAAAACATCCACGGCCCGAAGGGCATCGGAAATGATCCCGGAGAATTTTTTCAGGACATCGTCGCCCGCGGAATGGCCGAACGTGTCGTTGATCGACTTGAAGTGATCGATGTCGATCATCACGGCGGTGAATTTCCGGCCGGTCCGGCGGAACCGGGCGATTTCCGTTGACGCCCTATCCATGAAGGCGCGCCGGTTCAGGACGCCGGTCAGGTCGTCGATGCTGGCGATCCGCTCCAGTCGAACCTGGGCTTCCATCAGGGCGATGTGGTCCTGCTCGCGGGCGATTTCATTGCCGATCCAGTCCGCGAACTGCCGGATCAGCTCCCGTTCGGTTTGCGAAAACGGGCGCGTCCGAGGCTCGGCCGATGTGAAGTTGATCGTGCCGTATCTCTCACCATCGACGAGCAGCGGGACGCCGATATAGGTCTCCAGCTTGAATTTCTCGTAGCAGGGATGATGGGCGAGAGCCGACTGTTTCGTATGGGAGATGGTGACCGGCTGGTCTGCCTTGAGCGTGTGAGCGCAATATGTCTCTCCAAGCTCAAAGGTCGCACCAACCTGAACCTCGCCATTCGGGGAATCTGCATACATAACCGAATACGTATCTTCGATAATCCGGCTGATAATCCCGAACGGCAGCTCGAAATGCTCGCAGCCCAGTTTCAGGATCTGATTGATCTTCTGGTCCGTCGTCAGCTCGCGCGTCGAGGTAATCGCATAGAGCCGGGCGAGTGTGCGTTCCGTCTGCTTTCTTTCGGTGATGTCGGTCGAATAGATGATAACGCCGACGCGATCGCCCGATGCGTTCAGCTTGGCGGTATATTCGATGCTGACTTCACGCTCGATGCCGGTCGGATAGCGGATCCTGTCTTCGAAATAGATGTGCTCACCCTTCAGCGCCCGCTTGTAATAAGGCTCGGATTTTTCCCTGCTTTCTGAGGGAAGCATGTCCCTGACCTTTATTCCGAGCAATTCCTCGCGAGGCTTGCCGAACCAGTTCGCAAAGACGGAGTTGATGAAAACACAGTGGCCTTCGAGATCCATTTCGATGATGGCGCAGGACAGGTTGTCGGTCATATCCGACAGGTCGCGGTGAGCCTTCTCGGTCTGTGCCTGCGCGGTTTTCAGGTCGGTGACATCCGTGACATAGAGGATGACGCCGATGAGATCACCGTCCGCGTTCTGTTTCGGTGTGTATTCGACGTGAATGTTGCGGTTGCCGCGGTCCGGAAAGCCGTAAACCGTTTCAAAGCCGACGTTGTTTCCCGCAAGAGCCTTCTTGTAATAAGGGAATGCCTCCCGCAGGAACTCGGGATTAAGGACCTCGACCATGGAGGTGCCGACCAATTCCTCACTGCCCAGCCAGCGGTTGTTTGTCTCGTTGCTGAAAACGCAAATGCCGTTGAGATCAATTTCGGCGATGGCACAGGACAGATTGTCCGCAAGGTCGGACAGGTCCCTGTGTGCTTTTTCGGTCTGTGCCTGGGCCGATTTCAAGTCGGAAATATCGGTGACGTAGACGATGACGCCGACCCGGTTGCCTTCGGCATCATTCTTGGGCGTATACTCGACCTGTACATTCCTGGTTACCCCATCAGGGTAGGTATAGGTTGTCTCAAAGGCCGCGGGCTCGCCTTTTTGAGCGCGTTCCAGGTAGGGTTTGGATAGTTTCGTATAGCTCGGATCGAGCTTACTTCGGGCCTCCCCTCCCAGAATGCTTTCCTTGGTGCAGTCCAGCCAGCGGGCCATTGTGTCGTTTGCGAAAACGCAGTTGGTGGCGAGATCGTATTCCAGGATCGCACAGGACAGATTGTCGGTCAGATCGGAGAGATCGCGGTGCGCTTTCTCCGCTTGCGCCTGGGCCTGTTTGACGTCCGAAATATCGGTCGCAAGGACCACAAGGCTGGAGAGTTCGCCAGAAGTATTTTTTTTCGGGATGTAGTCGATCCAGACATCACGCGTCTGACCGTCGACGAATTCGTTTCGCGTTTCGAACGAGATCTTTTCGCCCGCAAGGGCCCGTTTGAACAGGGGATCGGATTTCGCGCGGTTTGCTGCCGGCAAGCGTTCGCGCAATTGGGTGCCGAGCAGCTCCGCCTTTGATCCGCCGAACCATGTCGCGCTGGTCTCGTTGAGGAAAATGCATTTGCCGTCGAGATTGTATTCGGTGATCGAACAGGAGAGATTATCGGCCAGGTTTTCGAGATCGTTCAATGCATTTTCGGCCAGAGACTGCGCTGCTTTCAGGTCGGTGATGTCGGTCCGAATGCCGACCCGGCCTCCCGAAAGGGTCAGGCGTTCTGCAATCTGAAGCCAGGAGCCGTCGCCCAGGGCCTGCTCGATGACTTCACCATCCGCGGCCAGATGCCGGTCCATCCGGATCTTAAGCCATTCGGCGCGACTCAGGTCACCGAGGTCATATTCGTTCCGGTCCAGGCCGTACTCGAGAATTTCCTTGAAGGTGGCGCCCGGAACCATGGCCGGCGCGCTGTGTGCGTAGATCTCCCGGTATTTTTCATTGCAGATGACGAGACGGTCGTCCTTGTCGTAGAGGGCAAAACCGTCGGAAATCGTCTCCAGCGCATCTTCAAGCGTCGCGAAGGCGTCGTTCAGCATATTCTCCAGCGCCAGGCGGTCGGTGATGTCGCGGGCGATGAATAGAAAGCCGACCGGATCCGAGGTGCTGTTGTGAAGAGCGGCGGAGACGACTTCCGCTGTGAAGACGTTGCCGTTCTTCCGGCGAAGCGGCAGCGTGAAGCGGTTGTCATCGACAAGCGTTTCCGAGTTGTCATAAATTTTGCGGTTCGCCGTAAATTCTTCCGGGTTTGCGTAGAGATTGACGGCGGTTGAGCCGATCAGTTCCCGGCTGGAATATCCAAAGATCTCTTCCGCGGCACGATTGACGAACTGGATGCTGCGGTCCGGTCCGGTAACGATGACACATTCGTCCAGCGA
Source organism: uncultured Roseibium sp. (assembly GCF_963675095.2). GTDB lineage: Bacteria > Pseudomonadota > Alphaproteobacteria > Rhizobiales > Stappiaceae > Roseibium. Next base: position 12,895 of record NZ_CAXXSJ010000043.1, read on the forward strand.
ACCGAAGGATTTCTCCAGATCCATGTTCAATTTGTCTGTAATTTCTTGCTCGTCCATTCGCCGCCGCCATCGTTTTACGATGCAACAGGATGCACTAAAATCTTAATAAAAATTATAATATTCAAGTATTGGAATTTGAAAAACCTAGAGTTCTCCATCGGTTTAATCAATATAAAATACTAGGTATATTTAACAATACTTAGTCCCCATCAATGGTTGGGGTGGTGACGGGTCTTCCATGTGTTAAAGATTTTCCGTTCGCGATCGGGTCAGCTCGGCGCAGGAATTTCCGGAGATCTGTCCATCTGGAAATTTTGCGCCAAGCCGATCAATCGGACAGGGTCAGATCTTACGTGACGAAGATTGATATTTCTCCGAAGTCTCGTAGTAGTCGTTGAAGCCGATCTTCTGCCGCAGGGTTTTGAAGTCCATGAGGTGGGGCGTGCGGTCGCCGTCCTGTTTCATCACACCAAGCGTGTCGGTCATGGCTTTCATGGCGGCGGCCATCAGCGTCAGCGGATAGGCGGCAATGGCGTAACCCAGGTCGCGCAGTTCATCGTGCGGCAGATCCGGCGTCTCGCCGCCTTCGACGATATTCGCCATCTTCGGACCGGGCAGTTCGGCGCAGACGGTGCGCATTTCCTCAACCGTCTTCGGGGCTTCCACGAACAGAATGTCGGCGCCCAGCTCTGCGAATTTCGCCGCCCGTTCGATCGCCTCGCCCAGACCGTGGTCATGACGGGCATCGGTGCGCGCCAGGATCAGGATGTCGGCGCCGTCTGCCCTTGCGTCGGCGGCGGCCCGTATCCGGTCGAAGGCTTCCTCGCGGGAGACGACGGCCTTGCCCGGGGTGTGGCCGCAGCGCTTGGGGGCAAGCTGATCCTCGATCATGACGGCGGCTGCACCTGCCTTGGCAAAGCCCGCGACCGTGCGGCGGACATTCATGGCATTGCCGTAGCCCGTATCGCCATCGGCGAGCAGCGGGATCGACGTGGCGTCGGTGATGTTGCGGACCTGGTCGAGGACCTCCCCGTAGGACATAAGGCCGAGGTCCGGCGCGCCAATGCGCGAGGCGGAGGCCGCAAAGCCGGACATGAAGGTCAGGTCGAAACCACCCTGCTCGATCAGCTTGGCGGAGAGCGCGTCGAAGCAGCATGGCATCACATGCAGTTTGTCTTGCGCCAGAAGGGCACGCAGTTTTGCAGCCTGGGACATGAAGTGTGACCTTAGAGTTTGAACGGTATGTAGAGTGCCAGATCCGGCCAGATATAGAGCAGGAAGACGGTGACCAGCATCAGAACAAGGAAGGGCAGGACGCCGCGGGACACGTCGCCGAGGCTGGCGCGCGCCACCGACTGGATCACGTAGAGATTGAGCCCGACCGGTGGTGTGATCAGGGCGCATTCCACAAGGACAACCATATAGACGCCGAACCAGATCGGGTCCAGACCCATGGCCTGGGCCGCGGGCAGGAGCACCGGCGTCATGATCAGGACCATCGACAACGCCTCGAACACCAGCCCCATGCACAGAAGCACGATCGAGACGGCAACCAGGAAGGCAAACGGTGTGTGGATCGTCTGATCGATAAAGGCGGAAATGTCCTGGGGGATCCGGTAAAGGGTGATTGCCTTGCCGAAGACCTTGGCGCCGGCGATGATCAGCAGGATCGCGACGGTCGTCGCCATGGCCTCGAACGCGGCTTCCTTGAATCCCTTCCACGTCAGGGTGCGCAGGACGACGGCGGTAATCACCAGAGCGGCGGCAAAGCCCACGGCGGCGGCCTCCGTCGGTGTGGCGGCGCCGGTGTAGATCGCTCCGATGACGATGGCGGCAAGAAGCATGCTCGGCGCCGCGCGAAGGGTGGCTTCCCTGCGCACTTGCCAGCCGGAGGCCGGTTCCGGCTTGTAGCCGCCGAACCAGCGCGCGTAGATCATCGAAAAGGCGATGAAGAGCACGACGAGCAGAATGCCCGGCCCGATGCCGGCGAGGAACAGGGCGATGACCGATTGCTCGGTGACGAAGCCGTAGACGATCATCGGGATCGAGGGCGGGATCAGGATGCCGAGCGTTCCGCCGGCGGCCAGCAGGCCGTAGACGAAGCGGCGTTCGTAGCCGCGCTGGATCATTTCCGGAATGGCGACGGTTCCGATGGTGGCCGCGGTTGCCACAGACGAACCGGAAATGGCGGCGAAGATGGCGCAGGACAGGATCGTTGCGACGGCGAGGCCTCCCGGCCAGTGGCCGACCCAGGCGTGAACGGCGGCGAACAGGTCCTTGCCGACACCGCCTTTCAGGAGCACGTTCGACATCAGCAGAAACAGGGGCACGGCCAACAGGATGAACCCGTCGAGGGTCGACAGGATCGCCTGGGGCGCCATGAGCGGCGAGAATCCGCCTGCAATCAGCAAGGCCAGTCCGAGACCGCCGAGCGCAAAGGCGACAGGCACGCGCAGGAGCAGAAGAGCGAACAGCGCGACCAGGATCATGAGCGTGCTCATTCAAAACCTCCGTGCGGGGCATCGGCGTCGCGTTCGCCGGTGAGCGCGCGCCAGGACTCCAGCAGGGCCTGCAGGAACAGAAGCGCGAAACCTGCCGGCACGGCCAGTTCGGTGACCCAGGTCGGCAGGTCGAGCATGGAACCGGTGGTGCGGCCGCGCTCGTAGGAATCGAGGAAAATGTCCCACCCCTTCCAGGTCACAACGACACTGAAGGCGGCAATGCAAAGCATGGCGAAGGATTCGGTGAACCGCCGCTGGGTGGGAGACAGCAGGTCGACAAGCGCATCGACCGCGATGTGACGCCGGGCGCCGAGCAGCCAGGCCATGGCCAGCAGCGATCCCCATATCAGGGCGAGCTGTGACAGTTCGGCCGCCCAGATCGTGGGGGCGGAGAAGAAATAGCGGGCGACGACTTCGTAGGTCAGCATGAAGCCGGCCGCCACGAAGAGGATCGCTGCCACCCAGGCGAGTGCTTTGGTCAGAAATTGAAAATAGGCCATGGACAGTCGGTCACAGACGAGGAAAGCCCCGGACGGGTCGTCCGTCCGGGGCAGGGATTACAGGAAACTTCGGATCACATTGCCTGAGCGGCAGAGAGGACCTGGGCGCCGAGCTCGCCGGACTTCTCCTTGTAATTGTCGTAGACCGGCTGGGCGACGGCCTTCCAGGCGGCGAGTTCGTCCGCCGTCGGCTTGTAGATGGTCATGCCGTTTTCCTTGGCCGCCCCGTAGGCTTCGGCTTCGATCTGGGACATGCGGTCGCGAACGTCGGCTTCCGCCTTCATGGCGGCGGTTTCGATCAGCTTTCTGTGCTCTTCAGGAAGGCCGTTCCAGAAGTCGGTGTTGACCACGACGAGGAACTCGATGTCGGCGTGATTGGTCTGGGTGATGGTGTCCATCACTTCCCAGAGCTTGCGCGATTTCACGCCGGAAACGCCGGTCATGCCGATATCGACCGTGCCGCGCTGGTAGGCGAGATACTGTTCGGATCCGGAGATCAGCGTCGGCGCGCCGCCGGCGGCCGTGACGAAGTCGCCGAGGGTCTTGCCGAACACTCGGGCCTTCTTGCCTTTCATGTCGGCAGGGGTTTTCACCGGGCCGCCTTTGGACAGCATGATCGCGCCGCCATAGGCCTGCCACCACAAAACGGTCGAACCGGTGCCAGCGATCGCTTCATCCAGCGGACCGCGTACCGGAGAGCCCTTGGCAACCGCGGCACGGACCTTGTCTTCGGTGTCGAACAGGAACGGCTGGTAGAAGATGTCGACGGCCGGAATGTCGCCGACGTAACGGGTCAGCGAGGCGACGCCCATTTCAATGGCGCCGGAGCCGACGGCGGCCGGAACTTCCTTGTCCTTGTAAAGCTGCGCGCTGTCGTAGATTTCGACCGCGATGTCGCCGTTGGAGGTCTTTTCGACCTCTTCCTTGAACAGCACCAGGTTCTGGCCGAGGTGGCTTTTCAGCGGCAACTGGAGCGAAATGCGCAGCGTGGTGTCAGCAGCAAAGGCCGGACCGGATGACAGGCCGGCGAAAAGACCAGCGGCAAGGGCCGCACCGGCGGCCCAGGTCAAAGTTTTCATGATTGTTCCTCCCAAAGTTTTTATGGCAGTGAGATTGACCCAAGGTTTCCAGACGGTCAACACGTTCTGCAATTGATAATTCGATGGAAATGCATCCTGGGAATTCCGGCAAGTTCCGCTGCCGGGATAAGAGTTTTGCCGAATATTGTTGTCTTCCGGGCTTGCCAGAGGATCGTTTTCGCTTGAACGTTCGCTCGCGCGGGAAGCTTCGTTCCACATCAACTCCAGTACATTCTCCGAGGGACCTATGAGCAAAGTCGATATCTTGATGCCGCGGGCCATGCTGCCGGTCGTGATGCGCGGGCTGGAGGAAAAGTACACGGTTCACAAGCCGTTCGAGGCGGACGATCCGGATCGGCTGATTGCCGAGGTTGCGGACAAGATCCGCGGGATCGCCGTGCTGGGCACGCGGATTGACGCCGAATTTCTGGCCAGATTTCCGAATGTGGAAATCGCTTCGAATTTCGGCGTCGGTTACGACAACATCAATGTCGCGGACTGTTCGGCGAAGAATGTCGTCGTGACGAACACGCCCGATGTGCTGACGGAGGAAGTGGCCGACACTGCCCTCGGTCTTCTGATCATGACCGCCCGGGAGTTGTTTTTCGCTGAAAAATGGTTGCGCGAGGGAAAGTGGGAATCGAAGGGGCCGTATCCCCTGACCGGGGCAACGCTGGTGGGCCGGACGCTCGGAATTTTCGGGCTCGGCCGGATCGGCAAGGCGATCGCAAAACGCGCCGAAGCCTTCGGCCTGAAGGTTCATTACCACGGTCGGACTCGGCAGGCGGATGTCGCCTATCCCTATCATGACAGCCTGCTCGGTCTGGCGGAGGCCTGCGATACCCTGATGGTGGTCGCGCCGGGTGGGCCGGAAACCCATCACGCGGTCAACGCAGAAGTTCTTGCCGCACTCGGTTCAAACGGCATCCTGATCAACATCGGTCGGGGAACCGTGGTTGACGAGGCGGCCTTGATCGAGGCGCTGGAAAAACGTGCCATCCATGGCGCCGGTCTCGACGTGTTCGAGAACGAGCCCCATGTGCCGGCCGGGCTGATGGCGCTTGACCGGGTGACCCTGCTGCCTCATGTGGGCTCCGCGTCGGTGCAGACCCGGGACGCGATGGGGCAACTCGTGGTCGACAACCTGACAAGCTGGTTTGAGACCGGAAAAGCAGTGACGCCGGTTACAGCCTGAACCGGGCGCCGGTTCAGGCCTTGCTGTTGGCGGCCAGGAATTCTTCCATGCGCTTCAGGGCGCGGAGGATGTTTTCCGTCGAGTTGGCATAGGACAGGCGGATATAGCCTTCGCCGAGAATACCGAAATCCGGTCCGCCGATGACCGCGACGCCGGCTTCTTCCAGAAGGGCGGAGGCCAGTTGTTTGGCCTTCCAGCCTGTCGCGGTGATGTTCGGGAAGGCGTAAAAGGCACCGAGCGGTGTCCGGCAGGTCACGTTCGGCAGGGCGTTGAGGCCTTCGACCACGACCTTCCGGCGCTTGTCGAATTCGGCAACCATGGCGCGCGCCTCGTCCTGCGGGCCGGTCAGGGCGGCAATTCCGGCGAATTGCGTCGGTGCGTTGACGCAGGACCAGGCGTTGACGGAAAGCTTGCGTGCCTTGTCGATCAGCGCATCCGGCCAGACCGAGTAGCCGAGGCGCCAGCCGGTCATGGCATAGGTCTTGGACCAGCCGTCGAGCAGGATCAGACGGTCGCGCAGCTCCTCGAAGCCGAGCAGGGAGACGTGCTCCATGCCGTCATAGGTCATCTGGGCATAGATCTCGTCGGACATGATCGCCACGTCCGGGAAGGCGGCGAGGCCCTTCACCAGCTTTTCGATCTCCGCGCGCGGCGTGACGCCGCCGGTCGGGTTTGCCGGCGAATTGAGAATGATCAGGCTGGTCCTGTCGTTGATCAGCGACAGGGTTTCTTCGGCCGAAAAGGCGAAGTCGTTCTCCTCGCGGATCGGGATCGGAATGGGCTTGGCGCCGGTGAATTCGATCATGGAGCGGTAGATCGGAAAGCCCGGGTCCGGATAGAGGATCTCCTTTCCGGGTTCGCCGAACATCAGGATCGCCATGAACATGGTCACCTTGCCGCCGGGCACGATCACCACGTTGTCCGGGTTGACCTCTGCGCCCACTCGATTGTGAAGATCCGCGCAGACGGCTTCGCGCAGCGGCAGGATGCCGGTTGCGGGGGTGTAGCCGTGATGACCGTCGCGCAGCGCCTTAATGGCGGCCTCGACGATGTGGTCCGGGGTTTTAAAGTCGGGCTGGCCGATGCCCAGATTGATGATGTCGCGTCCTTCAGAGGCAAGCTGCGTGGCACGGGCGAGCACGGCGAAGGCATTTTCCTCGCCGATACGGTCGAAGCCGGCAATGGTCTTGAGCATGGTTCCACCCTTTTCGATCTTTCTGCCTGTTTAGCGGAGAAGGCACCGGTCTGGAAAGGCGGACATGAGGCAAAGGTGTCGAAACGCTGCCGGCAAAACAGAATTCCCGCAAAGCCTCTCCCATGTGAGGCCTTTAGCGCCTATATTCGCCGTGACTCGCGCCCGGCCCCGATGCCGGCCTCCCAAATTATTCCGCGCAAGGGATCTCCCATGTCTGCGACTGAAGCAACGACCCATCAGATCCCGGTCACCGTGCTGACCGGCTATCTCGGATCCGGAAAGACGACACTCCTGAACCGGATCCTGACCGAGAACCACGGCCAGAAATACGCCGTGATCGTCAATGAATTCGGAGAAGTCGGCATCGACAACGACCTGCTGGTCGAATCGGATGAAGAAATCTTCGAAATGAACAACGGCTGCATCTGCTGCACCGTGCGCGGCGATCTGATCCGCACCGTGCAGAACCTGATGAAGCGCAAGGGCGCATTCGACGCCATCATCGTGGAGACGACCGGCGTGGCCGATCCGGCCCCCGTCGCCCAGACCTTCTTCATGGACGATGACGTGCGCGCCGCCTCCAAGCTGGATGCGGTGGTGGCCGTCGTCGACGCGCGCCATGTGCTGCAGCGCCTGGAAGATACGGAAGAGGCGGAAGACCAGATAGCCTTCGCCGACGTCATCCTGATCAACAAGACCGACCTGGTCTCCAAGGAAGAGCTGGAGGCCGTCGACGCCCGGATCCGTTCCATCAATCCTTACGCGGTACGCCATTACACCGAGCGCTGTGCCGTGGATCTGAAGGCGGTGCTCGACCGCGGTGCCTTCGATCTCGACCGGATCCTGTCGCTCGATCCGCATTTCCTGAAGCATGGCCATCATGCTGATGAATGCGGGCCCGACTGCGACCACGATCACCACCATGGGCACCACCACCATGGCCACGATCATCATCATGATCATGACCACGAATGCGGTCCGGGTTGCGATCACGACCATCATCACCACGATGACAATCCCCATTCGGTGAAGAGTATTTCGCTCAAGGCCGGCGATCTCAATCCGGAGATGTTCTTTGCGTGGATCAACCAGGTCACCCAGGTTCAGGGGCCGAATATCCTGCGCATGAAAGGCATCCTTGCCTTCAAGGACGATCCGCAGCGCTATGTTATCCAGGGTGTGCACATGATCGTCGAAGGCGATCACCAGCGGGACTGGAAGGCGGATGAACCGCGCGAAAGCCGGCTGGTCTTCATTGGGCGCGATCTCAACTGGGATGTTCTGAAGCAGAGCTTCCAGGCCTGCGTGGCGGAATAGGAGCCTCCATGCCGACAATCGCTCCTGTCGACGCGGACGGTTACATCGTTCGCGCCGGCTTCCTGAACGACACCGCCTATTTCGCCTCCGGTGAAGGCACTGTCTGTTTCGTCGAAGGCGCTGAAAACCGCATTTCGGCGCACAAGGGCGGTCTTCTTGCCGCCGAACAGACCCTGGACGGCAAGGCCCTGGTGACCTCCGGTGACGATGGCAAGATCCAGCAGATCACGCCGGACGGGACAATCAACCTGCTGGCGGAGCGGCCGCGCAAGTGGATCGATCTGCTTGCCTGCGGGCCGAACGGTGCGGTTGCCTTTGCCTCGGGACGGACCGCCTGGGTCCGGCTGGCGGACGGTAAGGAAAACGAATTCGCCCATGAGCGGGCCGTCGGAGGGGTGACCTTCGCGCCGAAGGGGATGAAGCTCGCCGTTGCCCGCTATGACGGCGCGACCGTGTGGTGGGCCAATGCCACCGGAAAGCCGCAGGAGTTTTCCTGGAAGGGGGCCCATCTGGGCATCACCTATTCGCCGGACGGCAAATATCTGGTCACGTCGATGCAGGAAAACGCCATGCACGGCTGGCGCCTCTCCGACGAGCAGGATATGCGCATGACCGGCTATCCGGCCAAGGTGAAATCCTGGAGCTGGTCGGCGAAAGGCCGCTATCTGGCGACGTCCGGGGCCAATGCCGCGATCGTGTGGCCCTTTTTCGGCAAGACAGGCCCAATGGGGCAGGCGCCCCTGCAGCTTGGCACGCGTGGCGATTTTCTGGTGACGGCCGTCGCCTGCCATCCGAAGGAAGAAGTCGTCGCGGTCGGTTACGAGGACGGCATGGTCATGCTGTGCCGCTTTGAGGATAGTGCCGAAGTGCTGCTGCGCCGTCCCGGCAAGGGTCCGGTTTCGACGCTCGAATGGGACACAGAGGGCGTCCGCGTCGCCTTCGGGACGGAAGAAGGCGAAGCCGGGATCATATCGCTGCAGGAATAGCGGAAGCCGGTCCGCCTCGGCGGGCATCGCGCCCACATGCAACTACGATAACAATAAGAGACGGGGGGAACCGGAATGGATACGGTTACATCTTCGGGCGGCATGGTGGTCGCCCCGCATATGGCGGCGGCGAACGCGGGCGCTGAAATTCTCGCCGACGGCGGATCGGCCATCGAGGCGATGATCGCGGCTGCGAGCACGATTGCCGTTGTCTATCCGCATATGAACGCCATCGGCGGCGACGGTTTCTGGCTGATCGCCGAGCCGGGAAAGGATCCGAAGGCGCTGATGGCCTGCGGGTCGGCCGGATCCAAGGCGACGATTGCCGCCTATAACGAGGCCGGCTACGGCGCGATCCCGACGCGGGGTCCGATGGCCGCATTGACGGTTGCCGGCACCATCGGCGGATGGGGCAAGGCTCTGGAGGCCGCCCAGGCGATCGGAGCGGGCAAGACACCGCGCAGCGAATTGCTGCGCGAGGCGATCCGCTACGCCAAGGAGGGTATTCGCGTGACCCGCAGCCAGGCGGCGCTGACCGCGGAGAAATTCGACGAGTTGAAGGGCCAGCCCGGTTTCGCCGACGTGTTCCTGGTCGACGGCAAGGTGCCCGAGGAAGGAGCGCTGCTCCGGCAGGAGAGGCTGGCCGACACGCTGCAGCATCTGGCGCATGACGGCTTTCAGGAGTTCTACAAGGGCGATGTGGCCGCGGCCATTGCCGATGATCTGGAGCGTATCGGGTCTCCGGTCACCAAGCGTGATCTTGAGACTTATGAGGCCCGGTTCAAGGACGCGCTCAGGGTCGAGCTGAAATGCGGAACGGTCTTCAATGCGCCGCCCCCAACGCAAGGGCTGGCATCGCTGATCATTCTCGGCCTCTACGACCGGCTGAAGACCGACGGCCGGGAAGGCTTCGATCTCGTCCACGGGCTGGTGGAGGCAACCAAGCGCGCCTTTCTGGTGCGCGACCGGATCGTGACCGATCCGATGCGCCTGCCGGAACCGCCAAAAAATTTTCTCACGACCGAATGGCTTGGTCAGGAAGCGGCGAAGATCGACATGCGCCGGGCGCTGGAATGGCCTTACAAGGGCGCGCATGGCGACACGATCTGGATGGGCGCGGTCGACAAGAAGGGCGTGTCGGTTTCCTTCATCCAGTCGATCTACTGGGAGTTCGGCTCCGGCTGCGTGCTGCCGAAGACAGGCATCACCTGGCAGAACCGGGGGGCGAGTTTCTCCCTGCACCCGGAGGCGCTCAATGTGCTTGAGCCGGGCCGGCAGCCGTTCCATACGCTTAATCCGGCGATGGCGCGCTTGAGGGACGGCCGGACGGTGACCTACGGCACCATGGGCGGTGAGGGCCAGCCGCAGACCCAGGCCGCGATCTTTGCCCGCCACGTTTTGAACGGCATGCCGGTCGGCGAGGCAATCGACGCACCGCGTTGGCTGCTCGGCCGGACTTGGGGGGACGAGACGACCGCGCTCAGGCTGGAAAACCGTTTCGATCCGGATATCGTAAGGGCGCTTGAACGCTGCGGTCACGAGGTGGTCGAAATGGCAGATGCCTATTCCGATACCATGGGCCATGCGGGCATGATCGTGCGTAACACCAAGGGCGGCCTTGAAGGGGCCCACGACCCGCGCGCCGACGGAGGTGCTGCAGTCGCATAACGTGGGCGCATAACGTGGGCGCTAAAATGGGCGGGCCGCAAGACCGCCGTTCGGGGGAAGAGAATGGATGCCATCACGCGAATGCGCTGTTTTATCCAGGTCGTTGACAGCCGGGGATTCTCGGCGGCCGCGCGGGAGATGGGCCGTTCGAAGGCGCTGGTGTCCAAATACATCAGCGAACTGGAAGATGAACTTGGTGTCCGTCTGCTCAACCGGACGACCCGGCAGGTATCGCTGACGGAGGTCGGGGAATCCTATTACAAGGAAGCGTCCGACATCCTGCAGCGGATCGACGATCTCCAGTCCTCCGTTCAGTCGTCCCACACCGGTGTGCGCGGCCGATTGCGGGTTTCCGCGCCGCGGTCCATGGGCGATGCCTTGTTCAATCAGGCGGCGATGGAATTCCTTGCGGCCAATCCCGAAGTGTCGATGGATCTCAGGCTGGAGGACCGTTTCGTCGATCTGGTCGATGAAGGCTTTGACGTGGCGATCCGCGTGACGGAGATGGAGGATTCCAGCCTGATCGCCCGCAAGATCGGTCCGTTCCGGACCGTCGTCTGCGCCACGCCCGAGGTGATTGCTGCCTATGGCGCGCCGAAGGTGCCGGCCGATCTTTCAAGCCGTCCTTGCATCATCGACACGAATTACCGGTTCAAGCAGAACTGGGGGTTCTCGGATGGCGAGCGGCGGATATCCGTTGTGGTTCGCGGTCGGGCGGAGGTGAACAGCGCGCTCGGCGGGCGCGACGCGGCGCTCTGCGGCCTGGGATTTCTGCGTACGCCCTATATTTTCGTCGCCGACGAATTGGAGGCGGGAAAGCTGGTCACGGTCCTTGACGGCTACGAACCTGGCTCGCAGGCGATTTACGCGGTCTACCCGCATCGGCGGCACCTGTCGGGCAAGGTGCGCGCCTTCGTGGATTTTCTCGTCGAGTGGCTGGCGGAGCGGAAAAAAGCCGGAGATTCCTGCCCGTCCTAGGAGATAGGTCAGGCCGACAGACGCTCCTCGGC
>NZ_CAXXSJ010000044.1:0-95601 GCF_963675095.2 uncultured Roseibium sp.
TGTGCCGTATTCCACCACTTCGCCGAAGTACATCACCATCACCTTGTCGGCGATGTAGCGCACCACCGACAGGTCGTGGCTGATGAAGACGTAGGTCAGGCCCATCTCGTCCTGGAGATCGGCAAGCAGATTGAGGATCTGCGCCTGGACGGAGAGATCGAGCGCGGACACCGGCTCGTCGAGCACCAGCAGCTTGGGCTTCATGATGATTGCGCGCGCAATCGCGATACGCTGGCGCTGGCCGCCGGAGAACATGTGCGGGTAGCGACCGTAATGTTCCGGCTGGAGGCCCACCTTCTGCAGCATTTCCAGCGCCATGTCGCGCCGCTCGGCAGCGCCCATGTCCGTGTTCAGCAACAACGGCTCTTCCAGGACGTCGCCGATCTTCTGGCGCGGATTGAGCGAACCGTAGGGGTTCTGGAACACGATCTGCACCTTCTGGCGCATGGCCTTCGAAATGCCGGTCCTGGAAATATCGATCGGCAGACCGTCGATCTCTATTGATCCCGAAGACTGGGCATCGATCATGGTCAGCATGCGCGCCAGGGTGGACTTGCCGCAGCCGCTTTCGCCGACCACCGCCAGCGTCGAGCCGCGCGCCACGTCGAAGCTCACGCCCTTGACCGCGGTCAGCGTGGACGCCTTTCGGAACAGGCCGCCGGCAATGTCATAGGTCCGGTAGAGATCGCGGACTTTCAGAATGGGTTCACTCATCAGAATCCTCCTGCTTCCGCGAAATCGCTGACCGTCGGCAGACGGTCGCCGGTGGCATTTTCCGGCAGGGCCGACAGGAGCGCGCGCGTATAGGCATGCTGCGGGTTTTCGAACAGGCTCAGCACATCGGCCTCTTCCATCTTGCGCCCCTTGTACTGGACGATCACCCGGTCCGCGGTCTCGGCGACGACGCCCATGTCATGGGTGATCATGATCAGCCCCATGCCGCTGTCCTGCTGCAGCTTCACCAGGAGATCGAGGATCTGCTTCTGGATGGTCACGTCGAGCGCGGTGGTCGGCTCGTCGGCAATCAGCAGCTTGGGCGAACAGGCGATCGCCATGGCGATCATGACCCGCTGGCACTGGCCGCCGGACATCTGATGCGGGAAGGCGCCAAGACGCCCTTCCGGATCGGGAATGCCGACCGCGCGCATGAGCTCGAGCACCCGTTCCTTCCGTTGCCTACCGTTCAGGCTGGTGTGGGTTTTCAGCGTCTCGCCGAGCTGGAACCCGACCGTGAAACACGGATTGAGGCTGGCGATCGGCTCCTGGAAGATCATGGAGATATCCTTGCCGATCACCTTGCGCCGTTCCTTCGCCGACAGGGTTCTCAGATCCCGGCCCTCGAACTCCATCTTGTCGGCGGTGATCGTGGCGCTGTCCGGCAGCAGTCCCATGGTCGCCAGCATGGCGACGGACTTGCCCGACCCGGATTCGCCGACGATCGCGAGCACCTCGCCCGCATCGACCGTGTAGTCGATGCCGTCGAGCGCCTTGAACGGTCCCTTGGCGGTGTCGAACTCGACCTTCAGGTTGCGGATTTCAAGAAGCGGCATCGGCTCAGCTCCTCTTCAGCTTCGGATCGAGCGCATCGCGCAGGCCGTCGCCGACCAGATTGATGGCGAGCACCGTGATCAGGATGGCAAGACCCGGGAAGGTCACCACCCACCAGGCGCGCAGGATGAACTCGCGTGCCTCGGCCAGCATGGTGCCCCATTCGGGCGTCGGCGGCTGGGCACCCATTCCGAGGAAGCCGAGGGCCGCCGCATCCAGGATCGCGTTGGAGAAGGACAGGGTCGCCTGCACGATCAGCGGCGCCAGGCAGTTCGGCAGGATGGTCTTGAACATCAGTCTGAAATGTCCGGCGCCCGCCACCCTTGCGGCGACCACATAGTCGCGGTTGCGTTCGGACAGAACCGCCGCACGGGTCAGGCGGACGAAATGCGGCTGCAGCACGATGGCGATCGCGATCATCGCGTTGGTTAGCCCCGGCCCGAGGATCGCCACCAGAACCAGCGCAAGCAGCAGCGACGGGAACGACAGGATGATATCCATCACCCGCATGATCAGCGTGTCGACAGCGCCGCGCATGTAACCGGCGATGAGGCCGATAACGATGCCGCCGGTCAGCGCGATCGTGACCACGACCACACCGATGAACAGCGAAAACCGGGCACCGAAGATAAGCCGGGACAGGATATCGCGGCCGACCGCATCGGTGCCGAGCAGGAAGGTAGCCTTGCCGCCTTCTTCCCAGAACGGAGGCGTCAGGAAGCTGTCGCGATACTGGAAGTCCGGATTATGCGGCGCGATCAGCGGCGCGAAGACCGCCATCAGCACCAGAAGCGCGAAGATCACCAGACCGATCACTGCGCCCTTGTTCTGGGAAAAGTAGTACCAGAACTCGGCGAGCATCGCCCTGGTCGCGTTGCGGCTTTCGCTCTTGAGCGTCTCGGCGGCGGCCGTATTTGCCGGGGAGGTCTTTGTCATGTTCTGCTCCCTGGCTCAGTTATAGCGAATGCGCGGGTTGATCAGCCCGTAGAGCACATCGACGATCAGATTGACCATCATGACGATGCCCGCGATCAGCAGCAGCCCGCCCTGGACCACGAAATAGTCCCGGCGCGAAATGCTGTCGACGAGCCACTTGCCAATGCCCGGCCAGGAAAAGATCGTTTCCGTCAGGATCGCACCGGCCAGAAGCACACCGACCTGAAGACCGATGGTGGTCACGACCGGGATCAGCGCGTTGCGCAAGGCATGAAGACCGATCACCCGGCGCGGCGGCAGCCCCTTGGCCCGTGCCGTGCGCACGAAGTCCTCACCCAGCACCTCCAGCATGGCGGAGCGCGTCTGGCGCGCGATCACGGCCAGCGGAATGGTGGCGAGCACGATCGATGGCAGGATCAGGTGGCTCACGGCGGAGGCGAAGGCCCCCTTTTCGCCGGAAAGCAGGCTGTCGATCAGCATGAAGCCGGTCACCTGGGGAAAGAAGAACATCAGCGAGATCCGGCCCGACACCGGCGTCCACTGCAGAATGCCGGAAAACAGGATGATCAGCAGCAGCCCCCACCAGAAGATCGGCATGGAGTAACCCACCAGCGCTGTGCCCATAATCGCCTGGTCGGCGACCGAGCCGCGCTTCACGGCGGCGAAGATCCCTGCCGGGATCCCGAGTGCAACGGCGATGATGATCGCGCACAGGGACAGTTCGGCGGTTGCCGGAAACAGGGTGAAGAATTCGGCTACCACCGGCTTCTTGGAGACGAAGGAAACCCCGAGATCGCCGTGGAAGATGTTGACGACATAGTCGAGATACTGCTGCCACAACGGCTTGTCGAAGCCGAGCTGTGCCAGGATCTCGGCCTTGCGTTCAGGGCTGACACCCCGCTCCCCGGCCAAAAGGTCGACCGGGTCTCCCGGCAGCAACCGGATGAAGCTGAAAGCAACCAGCGTCACGCCGAAGAAGGTCGGGATCAGAAGGCCGAGGCGGCCCAGAAGAAAGCGAAACATGTTTGAGGTCCAGGTTACTCCAACCGGCGGAAATTCGGGCTTTAACTTTAGCCCGAAACGTCACCGGCCTGAACATGGAAGGACGCCGGCGGAAACCGCCGGCGTCCTGTGTTGGTGAAGGTCCTTATTCGGCGATGTCGACGCCGTCGAACCAGTGACCGCCGAGGGGATCCATGACGTAGCCCGTCACCTTGCTCGACATCGGCATGAACACGGTCGAATGGGCGATGGTTGCCCACGGCGCCTGTTCCTTGAACACGACCTGGGCCTGTTCGTAGAGCTTGGTGCGCTCCGCCTTGTCGGAAACGACCTTGGCCTTCTGGATCAGGGCTTCGAAGTCGTCGTTGCACCACTGCGCACGGTTGGAACCGCCGACGCCGTCACAGCCGAGAAGAACGGCCAGGAAGTTGTCCGGGTCGCCGTTGTCACCGGTCCAGCCCAGCAGGACCGCGCCGTCACGATCGACATCCTTGGAGCGCGACAGATACTCGCCCCACTCGTAGGAGACGATCTCGACCTTGACGCCGATCTTGTCGAAGTCTGCCTGGATCACTTCGGCCATGCGCCGTGCGTTCGGATTGTACGGACGCTGCACCGGCATCGCCCAGATCTTCATGGAAAGATCGGCCACGCCCGCATCGGCCAGCATCTTCTTGGCCAGTTCCGGATCGTAGGCGTCGTCCTCGATGGCGTTGTTATAGGACCACATGGTCGGCGGGATCGGGTTCTTGGCGGCAACACCCGAGCCCTGGAAGACGGCGTCGAGAATGGCCTGTTTGTTGATGGCATGGTTCAGCGCCTTGCGCACTTCAGCCTTGTCGAACGGAGCCACCTTGGTGTTGTAGGCGAGATAGCCCACGTTCAGGCCCTGCTGTTCCATCATGGTCAGGTTGCTGTCGGCCTTGATGTCGGCGATGTCCGCCGGAGCCGGATACGGCATGACATGGCACTCGCCAGCCTTCAGCTTCTGCAGACGCACCGAAGCGTCCGGCGTGATGGCGAAGATCAGGTTGTCGACCGGCTGTTTGCCGCCCCAGTAGTCGGCAAAGCCCTGATAGCGGATAACCGCGTCCTTCTGGTAACCGACGAAGGAGAACGGACCGGTGCCGACCGGTTCCTGGTTCAGCATGTCCTTCTTGCCGTCCTTGTCGAGCTGGTCGGCGTATTCCTTGGAGAAGATCGACGCGAAATCCATGCCCAGATTCGCCATCATCGGCGCTTCCGGACGGTTCAGCTCGAACTTTACCGTGTAATCATCAACCTTGACGATGTTCTTGATCAGGTCCGGCATGGACATGCCGTTGAAGTATTCCCAGGCGGCGCCGGCAGTGTATTCGTGCCACGGGCTGTCCTTCTTGAGCTGACGCTCGAAGGAAAAGATCACGTCGTCGGCGTTGAAGTCGCGGGTCGGCGTAAAGAAGCTCGTGGTGTGGAACTTCACGCCTTTGCGCAGATGGAAAGTGTATTCAAGACCGTCTTCGGACACGTCCCAGCTCTCGGCCAGGCCCGGCTGAACTTCCGTCGTGCCGCGCTTGAATTCCACGAGCCGGTTGTAGATCGGCTTGGAAGACGCATCGAATGTGGTGCCTGCGGTGTAAAGAGCCGGATCAAAACCTTCCGGAGACCCTTCTGAGCAATAAACCAGCGTCTTTGCGGATGCGCCGGTTGCCGCCACTACGGCAAGGCTGGCACCCAAAAGAGTGGCCTTCAGGGTTTTACGCATTTTCATAAACTGTTCTCCCCTAAGTGAAGAAGCGGACCACGCATCGTTGGGATCGTGCGAAACTGTCGGCCCGCCGAAGCGCAAAATAAGGCCCGATTTTCAAATGAAATCAACCGGCAAAATATTTCTTATTTTGCTACAAATGAGAAAAAATACCGTTGAGTAAGTCATACTGACGTAATTTAAAAACCACTTAACTTGTTAAACACGGAAGGACATTCCCTAGGGTAGCCCCTTCCCGTTCAACCTGCATAACCCTTTGAAAACACTGCAACCTGCCGCCTGAATAAAATTGACGTAACGGAGGATTAAACCGGGTGCGACCGGGTCCGGCGCACTGCATCGCGCCATCCGGCGAGGAGTTTTTCCCGCTCTTCAGACGGCATGCGCGGGGAAAATCTTTTGTCCAATTGCCAGCGCGCTGCAAATTCCTTCTGGTCGGGCCAGATCCCGGCCTTGTAGCCGGCAAGCCAGGCAGCTCCGAGTGCCGTCGTTTCGATCACTTTCGGCCGGTCGACCGGCGCCCCCCGGATGTCGGCAAGAAACTGCATGGTCCAGTCCGAGGCAGTCATGCCGCCATCGACCCTGAGCACGGTCTCTTCTGTTCCGCTCCAGTCGGCATGTTTCGCGTCAAGAAGATCGCATGTCTGGTACCCGACGCTCTCCAGAACCGCGCGGGCGATTTCCTTAGGACCGGTCGAACGGGTCAGACCGAACAAGGCTCCGCGCGCCTCCGCATCCCAATAGGGCGCACCGAGACCGACAAAGGCCGGCACCATATAAACCTGCTGATGAGGATCGGCGGATTCGGCCAGCGCCTGGGTGTCCGCGGCATTGGCGATGATGCCCAAGCCGTCGCGCATCCACTGGACGGCGGCCCCCGCCACGAAGATCGAGCCTTCCAGGGCATAGGTCGTCCTGCCGTCCAAACGATAGGCAATCGTGGTCAGCAACCGGTTACGGGAAACGACCGCCTCGGTGCCGGTATTCATCACCGAAAAACAGCCGGTGCCATAGGTGGACTTCACCATGCCCGGCTCGAAGCAGGCCTGGCCGACGGTGGCCGCCTGCTGGTCGCCGGCCACCCCGAGGATCGGTAGCGGCGCCCCCAGAAATGACGCCTCGGTCACGCCGAAATCGGCCGAACAGTCCTTGACCTCCGGCAGCATGAAAACCGGGACCCCGAGCATGCGGCACAGGTCCTCGTCCCAGGCATTGTCGTGGATGTTGTAGATCAGCGTCCGCGACGCATTCGTCGCGTCGGTGACATGGACCTTGCCGCCGGTCAGGTTCCAGATCAGCCAGCTGTCGACGGTCCCGAAGGCGAGCTCGCCCCGCTCCGCCCTTTCCCTGGCGCCGTCCACGTTGTCCAGAATCCAGGCGATCTTCGTGCCGGAAAAATAAGGATCCAGCAGAAGGCCGGTCTTCGCAGTGAACGCCGGCTCCAGGCCTTCATCGCGCAACCGGGCGCACAGATCGGCCGTCCGCCGGTCCTGCCAGACGATGGCGTTGTAGACGGGCCGTCCTGTCGTCCGGTCCCAGACGACGGTCGTTTCCCGCTGGTTGGTGATGCCGACCGCCGCGATATCCGCAGGGCCCAGCCCGGATTTTTCGAGCGCCTCCCGGCAAACGGCAATCGTCGAGGTCCAGATATCGTCCGGATCGTGCTCCACCCAACCCGACTTCGGGAAGTGCTGCGGAAATTCCTGCTGCCCGATGGCAAGCGGCACGAAATCGGGACCGAAGACGATGGCCCGGCTGGACGTCGTCCCCTGATCGATCGACAAGACTGCGCCCGTCACGCTACACCTCCCGCTTGCACGTCAAACCTGTCTGCACGTGAAACCGGCCGGCAGGTTTCCCTCATTCTTTTACTCATCCGATGAAGACGTCGAATATCCGCCCGCGCCTTCTCCGGCTCCGTCCCCTTCCCCGTCCTCGTCATTGTGGACGCCGGCCAGCGGCTTTTTCGAAGTGGTCGGCGGTGCCCCGGCTCCGGCTGCGTGATAGGTCACCTGCGGGAACGGAATCTCGATGCCCCACTCGTCGAAGACGTCCTTGACATATTCGTTGTAGGCCCGGCCGACGCCCCATTGATCCCCCGGTGTTGTCTTGATGCGGGCCCGAATATCGATCGCGCTGTCGCCGAAATTGGTGACCCCGTGCATTTCCAGGTCACCGATGATCTTGCTGCTGTATTCGGTCTTCTGCAGACGCTGGAATGCCTCTTCGAGTGCCGCTTTCGCCCGCCGGACATCGGTGTCATAGGCAACCCCGATGACCGCGACATGATAGGAGAAATCCCGCATGAAGTTGGACACCGTATCGACCGAGGAGAACGGCACGATATGGCTGGTCCCGTCGAGATCGCGCAAGCGGACGGAGCGGACGGTCAGCCGTTCCACGACACCGGTCACGCCGCCGACCGTCACCACATCCCCCTCGTTGATGGCGTTTTCGATCTGGATGAAGGCCCCGGTGATGATGTCTTTCACCAGGGTCTGGGCACCGAAGGAGATGGCCAGACCGACGACACCGGCACCGGCGATCAGGGGACCGATATCCACCCCGATCTCGGACAGGGCGAGCAGCGCCGCCATGACGATGACCAGCACCGTGAAGGCATTCCGGAAAAGCTGGAACAGCGTCCGCACCCGCGCGGTCACCACATAACCGGCCTGTTCGCGCAGGCGCAAATCGATCCAGGACATCATCGCCAGCCAGACCACGAAGGCGATCACCACGACGAGGAAAGCCGAGCTGAAACTGCCGATGATGGAGATCCCCTGCGCGCTCTGCAGCCAGCCGACGATGTCAATGAAACCCCAGATTTCCAGCAGCAACAGAAGCGTCACCAGGAAAACGAAGATCCGCAACAACTTCAGAAGGCGCGGCACGAAGGCGTTGATCCTGCCCTGCAGCGCGGGAAGGCTCTTTTTCAGCTCGTCCGGCAGCCGAATGCCTCCGGTGATCGCCTTCGTCATGATCAGCGTGACAGCCGTCCCTGCCATGATCGTCAGGATGGACAGGACTGTCGCCCGCATGGCGATTGCCACCGCGTTGAACGGACTGGTCAGCCAAAGGCCGAAAACCAGCAACACGTAAAGATTCGCGCAGATATGCCAGATCCGGGAGAGGATCTTCATGGCCCGCTTGCCGAAGGCGCCCGGCATCTGATCGGCGTAGGTCGAGAGACCGTCCGACACCGCACGCCTGTTGCGATGGATCAGCCAGAACAACATCAGGGCGGACAGGATCACGACCAGCGCCCGCACCGCGTTGCCGATTACGAAGGAGACTGCCAGATTGGCCACGGGGACGCCGAGCATGATGCCGTATCCCATCAGCGCAACGACAAAACCGAGGCGCCGGCTCCAATAGGACGCCGACCGGTCGCTAAACGGGAAAAGCCTGAGTTCCCGGCGCGCGGGCGCGAAGAAGAATCTCAAGCCGACCTTTGTCAGGCCTGTCACCAGGAAGGCATTCAACGCAAGGCTCTCCAGAAGCGACACGCCGTGATCCAGCATCCCGAACTCGATAAGCGCGGCTGCGTATCCGGCACCCCAACCGACGACGACTGTCGCTGCATCAACGATCGTCGTCGCCAACAGAATGACCGCCCGCTGAGCCCATGTGCCGTACCGGGCCCGGATTTCCTGGCGGTGGAACAGATAGGTCAGCAGCTTTTGCCCGACCCAGAACAACAACATGGCCGCACTCAACACGATGACGACTTCCAGGCCGGCAACCCGGGCCCGGTCCCACCGGATCTGAATGTCGCCGTTCACAAGCAGCGCCACACCCCGAAAGGAATGGGCCACGCGCAGAACCAGCGCACTGGCGTCATCGGCAATCAGCTTGGTGTATTCGCCGAGCCGAACCGCGAAATTGTCGGGCGCCGCGGTTTCCGAATCCTGGGAGGCTTGCGCGGCGGCATCCGTCGCGTCGGTCGTGGGCTGCGCCCCCGCCTCACTTGCGGGAGCCGGGACGGCCGCGGTCTGGCCCGTAGCCTGGGTTCCGGACGCCGGCTGGCCGCCCTGATTCTGCTTTCGGATCAGATCAACCAGCGCCGCCCGGCCTTTCGGATCTTCCAGCAACCTGGCCAGCGCATCGGCAGCCGAATCGACGGTGGCGGGAGCCGTCGCAGTGCTTGGAACCTGTGTCGTCCCAGGGGTTGAGGCGGCAGGGGCAGCTGGAGCCGCGGGAGCCGCATTTGAAGGCGCCGTTTCCTGGGCTTGGGCAATCGTTCCAAAGAGACAAACAAGCGAGACTGCCAGGCAGCGCATCAAGACGTTCATTACATCATCCGGTCGTTTATTCTCGTTACGGGCGGCTCATACCAATTCCCCTGCGGCATTTGCTGCTTATCAGGATTTGATACGCGACATGAACCAAAATCGCCCCGCTGAAGATGCAGGGTCGCAAGAAGGGACTGTGCTTTCAATACGTCCAATCCATCCAAATGGTTCCCAAATGCACGAACCAGGGCTTTACCGTTTGTTCAACATGTTTCGTAACCCGGATATAATAGTGTTTGGTGCATGCTCTCTCAGTTATTGGGGGAAATATGTCCGAGTCGCTTTTAAAGCTGGCAAAAACAAATACGCCTGAAGCGCATGCCGAACTGGTGCTCGGCATTGCGGACGCGATATTCAGCAATATCGACGCCCGGACAGACGATGAACTGCGCCTGTTCGCCGAGATCGCCCTCCTGCTCTATGCCACGGTGCCGGCGGAGGGACGCGCCCGGCTGTCGAAGCGCCTCGCCTCCCACGCCCGCGCTCCGGTGAACCTGGCCATGAAACTGGCCGAAGACGAACTCGAGGTAGCCAGTCCGATGCTGCTTCATGGCGGATGCTTCACTCAGGAACACCTGCTTGAGCTCGCCCGCCGGGTCAGCGACAAACATCTGGAGTTCATCGCAAGGCGATGCGACCTCGGCTACGAAGTGTCCGACGCCCTCCTCAAGCGGAGCACGAAACCGATCAGGCGGATCCTGGCGAGCAACCGCGATATCCGTCTCTCTCGTCTGGCCCTGCAGACCCTGGTCAGGAAGTCGATCGACGATGTCGTCCTGCGCGAAGACCTTGTGCTGCGCAAGGATCTGACCCACCGCCTGCGCGAACAGATGCTTCCCTATGTCAATGAAGCGACGCAGAACAGGCTGCGCGACATCATCAACGGCGCCCTGTCCGACGAAACACTCAGCCAGATTGCCAGGTTCAAGCAGATCCGCCGTGATTTCGGACCTGGGCTCGATACATCAGACATGCGCAAACTCTGGCAGCTGGCCGAAAAGGCGCATATCGACCTGAACGACCTTGTGATCCTACTCCTGCAGGACAACCGCTTGTCCCATGTCACCGAATTGCTGGCGATATTGACCAAGCAATCCCCGGCGGACCTGCGCAACGCGGTCTACAAGGGCATTTCCGATACGGTCATCGAAACCGCCCTGCATCTGAAACTCCGCCCGGACACATTCGCGTTGCTCGCCCATACCCGCTGCCGGCATCTGCGCATTCCGGATTCCCAGGCCGATGACTGGATCACGGTCTATTCCGAGGCCTTGCTCGGCCTGCGGGGCTACCCCGAAGAACCCCATGCCGGATTTGCCGCGAAACGGCGCCGCAAGACCGCTGTCGGGCGTGACAAATCCGCGGCCCAAAGAGCCAGGCGGCTGGCCGTTTTATAGACCGACGGCCTGAAAGGCCGAAGGCTTTAGCGGTTGCAGAGAAAGGCCGCCAGGGCGGTCGACAGCGTTGCTGCGGCATAGAACCAGAGCCCGGGCAGAACCGCGGCATCAGCAAGACTGCTCGTCTTTGCCGCAAACATCACCAGTGCCACCAGCATCACATCGAGCATCGACCACTTGCTGACCGCCGACAGCATCACGAGCGAGCGCCCCTTGCCGCCCTTTATGGCCGCCATATGGGTCAGCAGGATCTTTACGGCCGGAAACCCGATAGAAAAGGCGCCGATCAGGGCGGCCAGCCACGGATCCCCGTCTTTCCACAATGTCTGCACGATCTCGATCAGGGACGGCCGGTCCTCCAGAAAATACAACCGCTCAAACCGCATCAGGGGCAGCGTGAGCCCCAGGGCGAAAGAGAAGGTGGAAACCGGCAGCAACAGGGCGATGATCAGGCGCATGGGACCTATGTAGTAATTGTTTTCGAATTTGAACGGCATTCATACAGGAACGGCGCGCAAAAGACAGACGGGGCGGCCGCACCGGCAGCCGCCCCGTCTTATCGGAGATATCTGAAACGCAATCCGGTCAGGCACATGCCTCAGGCTTGCGCCGGTCCGGGCCGTCAGGGCCGGACGTAGGCATACCCCTGCTCCTGCAGTTCCATCAGGCGCACCACGCCCGAAGGCACGACACCGGCCTCGCTGATGAGCTTGATCTCATGGCCTTCCTTCTTGGTCATGCCTTTGATGGTATTGTTGCAGGCCGAGAAGGTGATGTTCGGCAATTCCAGCGCCATGGTCGAAATGCGGTCCTTAACCGGGCTCTTGTCTTCACGGAGCATCATCAGCCCGGGCCCGTAGGTCACGAGTTCGATGGCCACATCCTCACCCTTTTCGGAATAATAGGCCGCAAGGTTCTTGGCGTTGTTCAGCGCCATGTTCATGACCTGGGGATCGTTCTGGTCCACGTGAATGGCCACTTTATGAGATGATGCCGCCGCGGATGCAGCATTCGGCAAGAGCATTGCCGAAAGAACCAGGAAAAGACCTGCCAAAAATTTCATATTCGTTTCCTCCCGAAGCACGTTGACGTGCATAATTATTGGCCCGCCCATCGCAGAACGGAGCCTACGTATTAAACCATAGGAGGTGCGACAAAATACATCAGAATTTTGTGATATATGAAAAATATTGTGCGTTTTTACGTGCCAGAGGACGTAAACAGGTTGTACCTGTCCGCTCTGCGCCCGCCAGGCACCGTTCGATACGGCACCCGATCAAGCGGCAGTGTCAGTGTTCGCAGACCAGATCAGCGGGCGCGGGCCCGGCCTGCGATTTCGTCGAGTTCTTCCTGTTCCGCCATTTCCTGGGCGGTGCGTTCGCGTTGCTGGTCGCGTTCCTCGAGCTGCTCGAATTTCTTCAGCTCTTCAATCGCTTCCGCCAGTTCTTCGCGCGCGCGCTCCAGCTGATCGTCCAGTTCGTGGGCCGAATTTTTCAGGTTGTCGCGCCGCGTGGCGGCAGCCTTCGCAAACGTCGGGTAGGCGAAATGGCTCACATCCGTGATACCCACGCGTTCCTGCTCCGCGCGGATTTGTTCATCCAGCTCGTCTGCCATTCTGTTGAATTCGGCGATCATCGACTCGATCTGGGTCAGTTGTCGCCGTTTGTCATCGACCTGAAACCGCTTCAGGCGAATGAGACTGTCTCGGGTTTTCATTACTCAATACTCCCCTAACAGGAGCATCCTAATCCGGAGTCATTTCCAAAAGGTTGGCAAGTTGAAAATAACCTTCTTCTAGAGACGTGGATTCGTCCTTGCCCTGATTCAGAAAGGTCTCCATCGGTTCAAATCGCCGGATCGCCTCGTCGACGCCTGGGTCGGAGCCCTTGCGATAGGCGCCCAGGCGAATGAGTTCTTCCATGTCCGTATAGGTGGACAAGAGCTGCTTCGCCTTGCGCAGAACCGGCAGATGCTCCTCCGGCACGCAGCGCGGCATGGTTCTGGACACCGACTTTAGCACATTGATCGCCGGATAGCGCCCGCGTTCGGCAATCGCACGCTCCATGACCACGTGTCCGTCGAGAATACCGCGCACCGCATCCGCCACCGGCTCGTTGTGGTTGTCGCCTTCCACCAGAACGGTGAACAGCCCGGTGATCGAACCGGACCCATTCAGCCCGGGCCGGCCCGCTCCAGGAGACGCGGCAATTCGGTGAAGACCGTCGGTGTATACCCCTTGGACGTCGGCGGCTCGCCGATGGACAGGCCGATCTCCCGCTGGGCCATGGCGAAACGCGTGACGGAATCCATCATGCACAACACGTTTTCGCCTTCGTCGCGGAAATGTTCGGCCACCGTCATGGACAGATAGGCCGCCTGGCGGCGCATCAGCACGCTTTCGTCCGATGTCGCCACGATCACCACCGAGCGGGCAAGGCCCTCCTCGCCCAGATCGTCCTCGATGAATTCCTGCACTTCCCGGCCACGCTCGCCGATCAGGCCGATGACCGCGACATCGCATTTCGTATTGCGGGCCAGCATGGACATGAGCACCGACTTGCCGACACCGGAGCCGGCGAAAATACCCATGCGCTGGCCTTCGCAGCAGGTCACGAAGGTATTGAGCGCGCGGACCCCCAGGTCGAGAGGCGGCCCGACCCTGGCCCGCTCGGACGCAGGAGGTGGTGAACTTCGCAATTTGCGAGGCGTTTCGCCTCCGGGAAGGTCGCCCTTGCCGTCGATCGGCTCGCCCATGGCGTTCACAACACGGCCAAGCCAGGCATTCGACGGATGAACGACGCTGTCCCGGGAGCTGATGACGGCCTTGCAGCCCATGCGCACGCCTTCGAGACCGGAAAACGGCATGCACAGGGCATGCCCCTCCCGGAACCCGACGACCTCGGCTGGAACTTTCGGATTGTCCTCGCCACTATCGATCATGAGCCGCGAGCCCACGCTCATCTCGTGAATCGGCCCGGCGATTTCCACGAGAAGGCCCTGAACGGCGACCACCCGACCGTAAATTTCGGTCGGCATAAGCGAATCGATGTCGGCAAAAAGCGACTTCAATTCAAATTCCTTTCAGGAGTTAACGAGTTTGGTAACGGATCGTTTACGTCTCTGCTTAATGTTAACGTTTGGAACGCCGAGAGGCGAGCGCCATTTCGAAGTTCAAGGGCTTTGTGGAAATGAGTCTGAATGGAGTCGCGTACACCGATTTCCTAAAGTGAAACTTTAAGTATCCGGAAACCCGATTTTTTACGGGGATTCAAGATCTTGGGTGTTTTTCACAGATTCGTTTTTATAGAGCTTGCCGCTATGAATCAGAATTTGTTAACCATTGATCTCTAGCTTTGAGTCGGGGTTAACACAGTCCTTCGTAGCAGGCACCGACAGAGCCGTTGCGACTTGCCCAGGAAAGGCAACAAAAGGGGATTGGCATGCGTGTATTGTTGATTGAGGATGACAGCGCGACTGCGCAGAGCATCGAGCTGATGCTCAAATCCGAGAACTTCAACGTCTACACGACAGATCTTGGCGAGGAAGGAATAGACCTCGGCAAGCTGTACGATTACGACATTATTATGCTCGACCTGAATCTTCCGGACATGTCCGGATACGAGGTCCTGCGCACACTGCGTGTTTCGAAGGTCAAGACACCGATCCTGATCCTTTCGGGCAACGCCGGCATCGAAGACAAGGTTCGCGGTCTCGGCTTCGGCGCCGACGACTACATGACCAAGCCGTTCCACAAGGACGAGCTGGTCGCCCGGATCCACGCCATTGTTCGCCGCTCCAAGGGACATGCCCAGTCGGTCATCGTTACCGGCGACCTCAAGGTCAACCTGGACACCAAGACCGTCGAGGTCGGCGGCCAGCGCGTGCATCTGACCGGCAAGGAATACCAGATGCTGGAGCTGCTTTCCCTGCGCAAGGGAACGACGCTCACCAAGGAAATGTTCCTCAACCACCTCTATGGCGGTATGGACGAGCCGGAACTGAAGATCATCGACGTGTTCATCTGCAAGCTGCGCAAGAAGCTGGCAGCGGCCACCTCCGGCAAGAACTACATCGAAACCGTCTGGGGCCGCGGCTACGTGCTGCGCGAACCGGAAGTCGAACAGGCCGCCTAAAGGAACATTTGCTTCGGAAGCATTCGCTTCCTGGCAACCTGTGCCGTCACGAATTTCGAAACCCCGCCTATCACGGCGGGGTTTTTTGTTGTCGCGGAAGCACGACGAAAACACGACTGCCGGGTAAAAAGGCAACCGGGTAAAAAAATGGCGGCCCGCAGGCCGCCATTCGAACTGTTTACTTCTGAAAACCTACCGGAGGT
Source organism: uncultured Roseibium sp. (assembly GCF_963675095.2). Lineage (GTDB taxonomy): Bacteria > Pseudomonadota > Alphaproteobacteria > Rhizobiales > Stappiaceae > Roseibium. The sequence continues at coordinate 15,262 of NZ_CAXXSJ010000044.1, forward strand.
TCCGCTCAGCGCTGGAGGCTCGCCGTGGCAAAGGTCCTGGGCGCCGCGCTGGTTGCCGTCTTGGCAGCGACGTTGCGCTGGAACAATCCGCGTTTGCCGGGAACCGGCTTGAAGGCATCGGTCAGACCGACGACCGTTTCGGCGGCGCCGAGAACCAGATACCCGTCTTCCGGAAGGTTTTTGGCGATCCGTCCGAGGATTTCGGATTTCGTCTGCTGGTCGAAGTAGATCAGAACGTTCCGGCAGAAGACGATATCGAACTCGCCCAGATGCGAGAAACTGTCCAGAAGGTTGAGCTTTTTCCATTCGACCATGGCGCGCAGCCCGGCATTGATCTGCCACATGTCGCCCTTCTGATCGAAATACTTCAGGAGCATCTGGATCGGTAGGCCGCGCTGCACCTCGAACTGGCTGTAAAGACCGGCCTTGGCCTTGTCCAGCACCTCGTTGGAGAGGTCGGTTCCGAGGATCCGCATCCGCCATCCGGCGACCTTGGACTGCGCTTCCTTCAGGCAGATACCCAGGGAATAGGGCTCCTGGCCGGTCGAAGCCGCCGCACACCAGATCTTGATCTGCCGCGTCTTTGCGCGCCGCTCCAGAAGGCCGGGCAGCATCGTCTCGTTGAAGTGATCGAACGGCGTCTTGTCGCGGAAGAAGAAGGACTCGTTGGTCGTCATCGCTTCGATGACATCCGTCTCAAGCGCCTTGTTCGTGCCCTTCTGCAACACGCCGATCACGGCGCTCAGCGTTTCCAGCTTGGAACTGCGGGCAATCGGCAAAAGACGGCTCTCGACCAGGTACTGCTTGTCGTTCGACAGGACCAGACCGGAGCGTTCTTTCAGGAATTTTTTCAGGAACTCGAACTCACCCGGTGTCATCTGGTATTCCCTTTGAGTACGCGGCTGATTTTCGGCCCAATCTCCGAAAGCGGCAGAACATCGCTGCACATTCCGGTTTGGGCGGCAGCGCCGGGCATGCCCCAGACAACACTGGACGCTTCATCCTGGGTGATGATGCTGCCGCCGCCGGCGGCAATCGTGCGCACCCCGTCCGCGCCATCGTGGCCCATGCCGGTCAGGATGAGACCCAGGGTCGCGGAGCCGTAGATCTTTGCCACGCTGTCGAACAGGGGATCGACCGCCGGCTTGCAGAAATTGACGGGCGGATTGTCGTTCAAGCGGATTTTGACCGCGCCGGCATCCTTTTCCAGCACCATGTGCTTCCCGCCCGGAGCGACGTAAATATGACCGGGCTGCAACACATCGCCGTCCTTGCCCTCCGCCGCCGGGCGCAGGGCGGCCTTGCCGACATGTTCCGCCAGGATCGCGGTAAAGGTCGGCGGCATGTGCTGGGTGATCACCACCGGCACATCCTGGATCGACGTTCCGATCGCCTTCATGACCACCTGCAGAGCCTGCGGACCACCGGTGGATGACCCGATGGCCAGGATGCGCGGCTTCGCGGCGGAATAAGGGCGCATCTTGAACGCCGGCGCTGCCGGAGCAGCCGGCCTGGCTGCGCCGCGAAACGCCTCACGCGTATCGGGAAGCCGACTTGCCGGGGCCGGTGCGGCGGTGCGTCCGGCCGTCGTTTCGGCCCGCATTCGGTGCGCGGGACCGCGCAAACGTCTGGCCCGAAGTCCGAGCGCCTTGACCTTGTCGATAAGTTCACGGCGGAAATCCACCGACGTCGTTACCTCGGAGGTCGACTCCGGTTTCGGCACGTAATCGGCAGCGCCCAGGGACAGGGCTTTCAAGCTGATTTCGGCGTTCCGGCGGGTCAGCGTCGACGCCATGATGACGACGAGGTCCCGCTTTTTCGCAAGCATCAGCGGCAGGGCGGTCATGCCGTCCATTTCCGGCATCTCGATATCGAGAACAACCACGTCCGGGTTGCTCTTCAGGATGTCGTCCACCGCAAGCTTTCCGTTCCGCTGCGAGCTGACAACGGTCATCCCGGGAGCATCATCCAGCCAGCGGGTCAAAAGCCCACGGATGACCACCGCGTCATCGACCACCATCACCCGGATGGGATCGCTATCCTGGCTTGCCCCCGGAGCGGAGGTCTTTTGCGCAAATGCCATCTACTAAACCCGAACGCACGATACTGTTAGATGAGGCCAACTTCCTGAAACTTCGCTTCCACGATCTCGCGGTCGAAAGGCTTCATGATGTACTCGTTGGCGCCGGCACGAATTGCACGAGCGATATGCGCTACGTCGTTTTCGGTCGTACAGAAAACGACGATCGGCTTTTCGCCGCCTTCTTCACCACGCAGGCTCGTCAGGAATTCAAGTCCGTCCATGACGGGCATGTTCCAATCCAGCAGGATCGCGTCCGGCATGGTCTTGCGGCATTCGTCCAGCGCCTGCTGGCCATCTTCCGCTTCCGTGATCTGAAAGTTCAGGTCTTCCAGAATTCTGCGGGCGACCTTCCGGATGACGCTTGAATCGTCAACTACAAGGCACTGTTTCATCAGGTTTAACTCCACTTTCGACCAGCCGGTCGATCACAAGGTTATGCAGCAACCAACGGCTGTTCGGTGAACATTGCGCCCAACAGGCGATCGACATCCAGAATGACCATGAGCCTGCCTTCAAGCCGATGCACACCACCGGAAATTTCGGCCCAGCGCTTGTCGAGATTTGACGGATTCGCCTCGGTCGAGGCGACCGGCAAGGTCAGGACTTCGCCGACCGAGTCGATCATCAGGCCGTAACTCTCGTGCTTGTACTCGATCCCGACGGCCATCATCTGCCCTTCCTTCAGGGGCGGCAGATGCAGCCGGCGGCGCATATCGATGGCCGTCACGATCCGGCCGCGCAGATTGAGAACGCCGGCCACTTCGGGCGCCGAAAGCGGCACACGGGTGACGCTCTCGGGCACGAACACGTCATGCACCTGGGAAATCGGCAGGCCGAACAGCTGTCCGCCGATGACCACGGTGACATACTGGATGCTGTCACTGCCAGTGGTGACTTGTTTTTCCAGCACAGTCATGCTGCTACTCCCATCTCACCGGAAAACACATCTTTCAGGGCTGCGATCAGGCCCGGACGGTCGAACTTCGCGACGTAGTCGTCGAAGCCCGCCTGACGGCCGCGCTCGATGGAGGCCGGCGTAACCATGGCCGACAGGGCCAGGACCGGAATGTTCCGGAACCGCGGATCGCGCCGAAGCGCTTCGCAGAACTCGAAGCCGTTGATTTGCGGCATTTCGATATCGCTGACAACCGCATGGAACTTCGCGCCGTTTTCAAGCAGCTCGAAGGCGTGGCTCGCGCTGTCGCAGGTCGTGACATCGTAGCCGGCAGCCTTCAGAACAGGCGTCAGCATGTTGCGGAAGAATGCGGAGTCGTCGACGAACAGGACCTTCTTGGTCAGCGCTTCGATGTCCATTTCCTTGCGCATGAACCAGTCTTCGAAGGCCTGCGGCAGGTAGTAGCCGAGGTCGATGATTTCCGTCGCGCGTTCCTTGATCACCGCAGAGCCGAGAACACCCGGGCGTTCGGACCCGACCTCGATGTTCATGCGGTCCTCGACGATGTCGACGATTTCGTCGACGACGAGGCCCATGGACCGGCCGCTGTCGGAGAACACCAGCATCGGCTGGGTGCCTTCGACCTTGTGCTGATCGCCGTCGGTGACATAGACGAGCGGCATGAGCGCGCCGCGGTACTGAACCAGATCCCGTCCGTTGGAGCGCTCGATCTTGGAGACCTCGAACTCTTCCAGGCGGGTAACCAGCGAAAGCGGGACTGCCTTGGGCTCCGGCGCACCGGCACGGAAGAGAAGCAGCGAAATCGACGACTGATTGGTATGCGCCCTCTTCGCCAGATCTTCCGCTTCTTCTTCTTCGGCCTGTTCCGAAACAGCACTGGAGGCATGGCTTGCCATGGCGCTGGCCACTCCGTTCGGGTCAATGATCATGATCACCGAGCCGTCACCGAGAATGGTGTTTCCGGAGAACATGGTCAGGTTGCGCAGCATCGTGGACATGGGCTTGACCACGATTTCCTCGGTGTGGAAGACGCCGTCCACCACGACACCGAAGGTCTGGCTGCCGACCTGCATGACCACGATGAAGCCGTTGTCCGCATCGATCGCATTCTCGACGTCTTCGCCTTCGTAGATGCCGAGCAGCTGGGACAGATGCACCAGCGGCAGAAGCTTGTTGCGCAGACGCAGAACCGGGGTGTCCTTGATCCGCTCGATCCGGTGTTCGGAATTCGTCTGGACCCGCACCAGCTCAACAACCGAGAGCTGCGGGATCGCAAACCGGTCGCCGCTGGCTTCCACGATCAGGGTCGAAACGATGGCCAGCGTCAGCGGGATCTTGATGGTGAAGGTCGTGCCCTTGCCCGGTGTCGAGCGAAGATCGACCGTACCACCAATGATTTCGATGTTGTTGCGCACCACATCCATGCCGACGCCACGGCCGGAAACGCTGGTCACCTCTGCCGCGGTGGAGAAACCGGCAGCGAAGATGAACTTGTGGATCTGCGCATCCGACATCTTGTCGAATTCGGCTTCGGTCGCCAGCCCGCGCTCAAGCACCTTGGACTTGATCTTGCTGACGTCGAGACCTTTACCGTCGTCGCGGACTTCGATGATGATGTGACCGCCTTCATGGTAAGCGGCAAGGGTAATGGTACCCTTTTCATGCTTACCTGCAGCCTTGCGGTCCGCCGGCATTTCCAGGCCGTGGTCGGCCGAGTTGCGGACCATGTGGGTCAGCGGATCCTTGATCATTTCAAGGACCTGGCGATCCAGTTCGGTATCCGCGCCGATCATTTCGAGTTCGATCGGCTTTTCCAGTTCCTGGGACAGGTCACGCACGATACGCGGCAGCTTCTGCCACGCGTTGCCGATCGGCTGCATGCGCGTCGCCATGACGCCTTCCTGCAGTTCGGCGGTAACGTTCGAAAGCCGCTGCAGAGGAACCTTGAATTCGCTGTCTTCGTGACGGCGGACGATTTCCAGAAGCTGGTTCCGCGTCAGCACCAGTTCGGACACCATGGTCATCAGGTGCTCGAGTGTATCGACCGCAACGCGAATGGACTGGTTGGAAACGGACGAACCGCCGGAGGATTTCTTGTCGCCGTCAGCCTTGGCCTTGCCGGCACTCTTAGCGGCAGCCTTCTCCTTGGCCGGAGAAGCCGCAGCAACCGGAGCTGCCTCTTCAACAGCCTCTTCTGCGACCGGATCCGCTGCGGCTTCCGCCTCGACTTCGGTTTCGCGGAAGGCCCGCTCCAGTTCGTCGAGAGAAACCTCGCCGGGGCGCAGGGGGCGTTCCAGGCTCTGCTCCGGCAAAATATCGCCGGCAGCTTCCTCTTCCGGCGCTTCCGCCTCGGCTTCTGCGCCGCTTGCAGCTGCACCCCCGGTATCCGCATTGGTCGACATGCGTTCCATTTCGGAAATCAGATCGCTGTCGTCACCTTGCGGTTCCTCGCCTTCCGCCGCTTCGAGATCGGCAAGGATTTCCTTGATCCGATCAATCGACGTCAGGATGATCGACACGGCCTCTTGCGTGACGGGAGCTCCGTCACGGAACTTGCCCATCAGTGTCTCGGCAGCGTGAGCGATGCCTTCCAGTCGAGGGAGCCCCAGGAAGCCGCATGTGCCCTTAATCGTGTGCACGAGGCGGAAGATGTTATCGAGAATTGTCGCGTTGTTTGGTTCTTGCTCGAATTTGACAAGTTCAACGTCGACAACGTCGAGACTTTCATTGGTCTCAGTAATAAATTCCCTGAGGAGGTCGTCCATGGCCTGCTCTCACCCGACTGGTTACTGGTTCCGCACCTCGAAGAGGCGGCTGGACCGTTATGTCCATGTCGAAAGGGTGAGGCGAAACAGTTAAGATACGCTGAAGCGCAAAAAGAGTTTTTCTTTCTATATTTTATATTTTCATGGAGGCCGTAATTTTTACAAGGTCCTCATCTTTATCGATATCAAGCTTCATCCCGCTTTCCCGGGCGAGCAAAAGCGCGTAAATCGGCTGCACCGAATGGGCATCGATCCGTTCGGGCTCTTCTCCAGACAGCGTTTCCTTCATGCCCAGCGGAATACGCGGGTTGAGGCCTTTTGCGGTCAGGGTGAAGGAAGGAGCGGACGGCTCGCCCTCCATTTCGACCTTGATTTCACCGCCGCGCGGCACGCACTGGTTAGCGATCAGGATAAGATTTAGCAGAAGTTTGACGAAATTCTTCGGCATCAGGTGCCGCTGCACTTCCCAGACCAGGTCGGACTTCTCGTTTTCCATGAACCCGGTCGCGACAACCTGCGCATCGCCCATGTCGATCTCCGCCCCGGCTGAACCGGCCGCGCCGAAGGCAAGGCGCGCAAACTGGAGTTTCGCCGACGCCTGGCGAGCGCTTTTCCGGATCAGGTCCATGGCGAACTCGCGCATGTCCTCCGATCCTTCCTCGTCCAGGACCTCAAGCCCGTTGGTGATGGCACCGACCGGGCTGATGATGTCGTGACACACCCGGCTGGCAACAAGGGCAGACAGGTCAAGCGCGGAAAGTTCTTTAAGTTCGGGCATGGCTATCCAAGGCTCTTTCGGCGAACTGATGCCAAATGATTCGTTAACTGTGTTTTCAAGGGATACACACGACAGGCATCAATGCCAAGCCGCAGACAAATTCACCGGCTCGCAACACAGCCAGTTTTCTGTGCATTTGCTTCCGCGTCCTTCAGCAATTGCCCGCCATTGACGAGAAAAAGGAACCGGTTGACCTCCGAATGGAAGAAAACCAGCTTTCTGCCGACGATGGCGAATATGAACGGGTTTCCGGACGTGGCGAAGCCACTGCTCAGGGCATAAGCGCCGCACGCGGCAAACAACGGGGCGTATGTTTCAGGGTTTTTCCTGAATGCCGCCAGGTTTCCCTGGTTGACGAACACCCACTCGGCGCCTCCCCATTTGTAGGAGAATTTCCGGCTTCCCAGGCGCGGGCGATTATCGACGAAATAGGAAACCGGGTCGTTGCCGCCAATCGCGTATCCCGCGATCGGATCGGGCACGAATAGCGGTGGACGCGCGTTGCCCTGCTCCATTCCACCGAAAAGTCCGGCTCCCAGGCAGAAAGCTGCGAGACAAAAGAGCGTGAGCCTTACCCTCGACCTATTTCCACTCCAGTTTTGCATTTGCCCGGACTATGCGTTTGGCTGTCTTTACTGGCGAATCACTCGCACAGCGCAGACACTATAGCACCGGCAAAGAACGATCCCGGTTTATCGCAGGGCGCACCTGCAGACCCGTCCTGTTCCTTTGAGGAGAAAGCCTTCCATGTCAGCAATGCCCAAAATCAAGATCCTGCAGAGCCTGGCAGCCATCATGGTTTTCGGTGCGGTTCTCGCACTACCGCGGCTTCCCGTCACCACGGACATCGGCCAGGCGCACGCTCAGCCGCCGGAGCAGACCTACGGACAGGACCAGGTCGTCGCCACCGGGCACAAGTTTTTCGGATCCGTTTCGGGCGGTCTCGCCTCGGTCGTGGAAAAGGCCTTTTCCAAATACGGTGAACCGAACGGCTATATTCTCGGTGAGGAAGGTGCGGGCGCGATCGTCGCCGGAGCCCGCTATGGCGAAGGCCAGCTTTATACCCGAAACGCGGGCACGCATAAGGTCTTCTGGCAGGGACCGTCCATCGGATGGGATTTTGGCGGCAACGGCGACCGGGTGATGATGCTGATCTACAACCTGCCGACCGTGGATGCCATATACAAACGATACATCGGCATCAACGGATCCGCCTACCTTGTCGGCGGTGTCGGCATGACCGTTCTGTCCAACAACGAAGTTTTCGTGGTCCCGATCAAGTCCGGTGTCGGAGCCCGTCTGGGCGTGAATATCGGCTATCTGAAATTCACCGACAAGCCCACATGGAACCCGTTCTGACCGGAAGGCATGAATCGGTTTCCCTCTGAAAATGACGCAGGGGACCCGGCGGACAACGGTGCAAATCGTTGCCCTCCGTCATCGCGTCGTTTATTGATGCACTGTGATTTGAAGTCCTGCAAGTGATCTGGAGCCGGTCGTGATCGAAGCGGCAATGTATGGTGCACTCGGGTTTTTTACAGCCACGCTGCTTGGCCTGGCGATCCTGCCTGCTGTCTACAGGCGTGCGGTCCGGCTCACCCAGGAAGCCATGAAAGCCGTCAATCCGTCCACCTACGCGGAAGTCCGTGGTGCTCAGGATCACGAACGCGCCCAGCATGCCCTTGCGCTCCGGAAAGTGGAACGGGCCTTGGAGAAGGAACGGGAAAATGCCGTGACCTTCCGCCTGGAAGCCGGCAAGCTGGCCGCCGAACTGATCAAGGAAAAGTCGAAACGCGAAGCCGAACTCAAGGGTCTTCGTCAGGAATTCGAAAACGAGGACAGGAAAAAGACCGAGGGTCGACAGGCGGAGCTGCGGGCGGAATTGGAATCCATCCGTCAGAAGCTGCATGAGACCGAACAGGCTTTGGCGGCCGCTCATGCGGAAGCGGACGTTCTCAAGGCGAAATCAACCGACGACGGCGGATGGCTACCGGCGGAAGACACGATGGCACTCGCCACGATCACCGGTCTGGAATCCCAGATTTCCACGCTGAAAGCGCGCCTGGCGAAATATGAAGGCGGAGAGATCCCCTCTGTCGATATGCATCTGGAAACCGGTGCAGCCAAACTCCAGAAAATCGTGAAAGACCTGGAAGCACAGCTGGTAGATGCCGAGACCCAATATATTTCCGCGCAAGCGGAAGTCGCGCGCCTGACCGTGCAGATCGAAACCGTCGACCTGCCGCGCGATGAAGTCGTGGAACGGCTGGAGCGCGATCTGAAATGGGCCGAAACCGAAAAGGCGCGCCTGACCGCCCTGACCCGGGATCGCGAACGGACGTTGCTCAGGGCACAGAACCAGATCATGCGCCTGCGCCAGGACCTGAGCGCAACTCCCGCACTTGCCGGCCTGCGCGAAGAGCTCAAGGAACTCGGCAAGCGGATTACGGATCGCGACGCCGGGCCTGTTTCGAAAAATTCAGAAAACACGGACAAACACGCCGTAGCCGCGGCGTCCAAGACGGCAGGCAAGACGGACAGCCGGAAACGGCCCGAGACAGAAGCCGAGCGCACAGCCAAGACCAGAAAAGCCCGGAAGACAACATCAGAAAGCGAAGACAAAGGGCAAACACCGGTCAGCGCCCTTGTCAGCCGGATCGTCAAATCCAGCCAAGCAAATGCGGACAGTAACGCTGCGCCAACCGGCACCACCGAGTCCGAGAAGGAACCCAATACCGGTTCCAAGGACAAGAAACGGGACGTTGCTTAAACCTTCGACCGTCGAACAGCGCAACGCGCTATTCTGCCCTCATTTCGGGCCGATCGCCTACGCCTGCAGCACCTGATATTTTCGCCAATGCTTTAATTGTGTCTATATGGACACAATTTCGCCTTGAAGGTTGCCCCGACGGAAATATTGTGTTCCAAAGAAGCGTATTTATTGCTTTTATCGGCATGTCGATTTTACGCAGATTGTTAATTTCAGATTAAAAGACGCGCGGAAATCGGCATTGAGGGGCCAAACAGACGCGATATTATGATCAATTTTTCCGGATACCGATTCCGCTTCATTCAGCTGTCGCTTGGCGGATTGCTCGTGCTCGGCACGGCAATATCGGCCCCTGCCACAGCCGAGCAAGCGCCGCCGACCATCCATCATGGACTTCGCGCTGATGCGATAACACGGCTTGAAAACTACGTTTCTGGCCTTGATCGCCGCGAAAGTGCCCCGATCGTTCTGGCAGCCGACGACACCCTTCTTGAGGAGTCCGGCGATACGCTTTTGAACAATCCGGATGACGCGGCCGCATCGGATTCGGATACTCTGCTGCCCGGTGACGACAGCGACAATCTCCTGGCGACGCCCGCGGACAGCGGAGACGACCTACTCACGTCCGATGACAGCGGAGGCGACGATCTCCTCTCGGGCGGAAACGAAAGCGGTGACGATCTTTTGAGCGCCGACGGCGGAGGGGACGACCTTCTCCAGCCGAGCGACGAGGAAAACCTGCTTCTGCCCGGCGGTGGCGGGCTGGAAACCGCGGAAGAGGACAAGAAGAAAGAGCCGGCGATCACGCAGAGGACTGCCAACGAAGCACACGAAAACCTGTTTATCGAAAGCAAGTATCCCTCGGCCAACACCTGCGCCACCTGCCATCCGCGCCAGTACGAACAATGGTCGGCCTCTCAGCATGCCTACGCCCAGCTGAGCCCGGTCTACATGGCCATGCAGACGGCCATCAACATCAAGACTAGCGCGACCAATGGCGACTTCTGCATCCGTTGCCACAACCCGGTCGGCATGAACCTGGGCGAATCCCTTTACGTGACCAATCTGGACCGGCCGCCCACCTCGCGCGAGGGGATTACCTGTGTGGCCTGTCACCGGGTCAACAAGAACTACGGCAAGATCAGCGGCCGTTTCGCCCTGGAACAAGGCGACATCTTCTCCCCGGTCTATGGCCCGAGCGGCAACCAGGAACTCGCCCGGGTTCTGAACCACCCGGAAGAATACCGCGTCTCGAAATCGAAAGACGATCCCGGCCGTAGCATCCACACGCAGGCCAAAAAGTTCTTCACCCTGACGAAGCCGAGCTTCTGCGGAACCTGTCACGACGTGACCCTTTTGAACGGTTTTCGTCTGGAAGAGGCCTTTGCCGAATACAAGCAGACGCCGGCGGCCAAGCGCGGCGAAACCTGCCAGGATTGCCACATGGGCAAAATCCAGGGCGTCGCCTCGGGCTATGACTACGGCCCCGCGGCCGTCGTCGGAGATGTGGCCACCAAGAACCGAAAGCTGACCAACCACGCCTTCGCCGGGCCGGATTATTCCATCATCCATCCGGGCATTTTCCCGCACAACGTCGAGGCGGCCGAGTTCAAGACCCTGCGCGAGTGGCTGCAGTTCCGGTATTGGGAAGGCTGGGGAACGGACAAGTTCGAGGATGCCGTTTCCGACAGCTACAAATTCCCGAAAGCCTGGCAGTCCATCGACGACCGCTACGATGCTCGCGCAATTCTCAAGGTCCAGTTCGAACGCCTCGGGAAGATGCGCGTGCTTCGCGAACAGGTTCTGCGCAACGGCTTCAAGCTAAGCGACATCAGTATCCACCAGAGCGATCGGAACGGCCTGAAATTCTCGGTGGATGTGCGCAACGGAACCGACGGCCATGCGGTCCCGACGGGATTCGATGCCGAACGGCTGATCTTCCTCAAGGTGGAAGTCAAGGACAGGCATGGAAAGACCGTGTACGTCTCCGGCGACCGGGATCCGAACGGCGATGTCCGCGACTCCCACTCCTTGTACGTCCACAATGGCGAGCTGCCGCTCGACAAGGATCTGTTCAGCCTGCAGTCCAAGTTCCTGGTCCGCATGATCCGCGGCGGCGAACGCGAACAGGTCCTTGCGATCAATACCTCGACAGATGTTCTGCCCTTCGTTCGTCCCGAGACGCGCGCGACGACGATCTACGGCCGCCCGCGCGGCGCCCGCAAGCACAAGCAGACCATCGAGCCGAACGCCAGCCGGACCGCAACGTACGACATACCGGCTGACAGGCTGAGACCGGGGGAAACCTATTCGATATCGGTCAGCCTGGTTTCCCAGATGGTGCCGGTCAATCTCATCGCCGCCATTCAGGGGGCGGGCTTCGACTACGGCATGAGCCCTGCACAGATAGCCCGAGAGATTGTGCGTGGAAGTTCCGTCCTCTGGACGCGCCGGTCAAAAGTCCGGATCGACTAGGGGGCCATGAGGGGGATGATGAACAACGTGCGCATCGGCAAGGTCCTGTTCTATCTGGCGCTGTCTTGTTCGGCCTTGGGCGACAAAGCCCTTGCGGCAAGCAGCAGCGCGCTGAGCGAAGAACCCCGCCCAATGTTGACCGAAGAAGAGGTTCACAAGGCTCAGAAACGGTATGGGGGCGGGCACCACAGCAGCACGCTGCCGACAAAATCCAAGCCGCTGTTCACCAAGGAAAACGAGCCTAAACCAACGCCTCCGATCATCGAGCGCGGCGACAAGTTCCTTGCGAACGGAAACATCGAACCCGGCTACACCCTGCCCACGGGCGCGGTCTGGCAGCCCGGCCTCTGGGTGTTCGGCAACTGGCGGAATGCAGCCGGGCACTTCGACAACGGCAGGGCGGAAAGCCAGGAGTACCTGGCCACCCGCCTCGACCTGTTCTTCAATCTCAAGCTGTCGCCGACAGAACGCATCCTGCTCGGGGTTACGCCATTCACGGACGGCGCCCAGCAAACCGGGATCCTGCATCGCGATTCCCAGGGAACCACGTTCGAAAACGGCCTCAATCCTTATATCAACACGCTGTTTTTCGAAGGCGAATTCGGCGAAATCTTCCCGAACCTCGACCCGGACGACAACAAGGCCCTCGATTTCGGTTTCGCCATCGGCCGTCAGCCGATCTTTTTCCAGGAAGGCATCATGATCAATGACACGATCGATGCCATCGGGATTACCCGCGATACGATCATGATACCCGGCCTGACGCCGGACATGCGCCTGACGGCCCTCTTCGGCTGGAGCAACATCCACCGGAACGACAATATTCGCGACCGCGATGCCTACCTCCTGGGTCTGTTCTCGGAAACCGACCTGCGCTGGAGCACGGTCAACCTGGACGGATCCTATGTCATCAGCACCAATCCTCAAGGTGGTGACGGATTGTTCCTCGGTGCCGCCGCGACGCAGCGCATCGGTCAGATCAACACCTCTTTCCGTATCAACGGCTCACTGGCCGTCAACGAAAAGGGCCCGGCGGTCGACAGCGGCGTGCTCCTGTTCTCCGAGATTTCCCGAACTGTGACGGGCTCGGAAAACCTTGTTTATGCGAATGCGTTCTGGGGCATCGAGAACTATTCCTCCGCGGCCCGCGGGCCGACCACCGGCGGACCGCTCGGCCGCGCCGGGATTCTTTTTGCTTCTCCGGTCGTCGGTTTTGCCGGCTCCGCGCTGTCGAACCAGGCAAATGATGTATTTGGCGGCGCCCTCGGCTACCAGATGTTCTTCAATCATGAAAAAACGCAGCTGACCCTGGAACTGGGTGGGCGGAAAGATACCGACGGCTCGAATACCGGAGCAGTTGCGTTCGGCGGACAGTTGCTGCACGCTTTGAACAATCGCAGCAGCATTCAATTGGACGGCTTTGTCTCCGAAGGTCAGAACCAGACCACGGGAACCGGGCTACGGTTGGAGTTAAGGACTCGGTTCTGATGTTCGCAAAGCCAAAAGCCATGCGCAAGAAGGGGAGCGTTCGATGATGCTGGCGCTCCAGATCGGCGGCGGGTTTATCGTGATCGCGGCGTTGCTTCAGGCAGGCGCCGGCGCGATCGCCCAGGTCGCCGGCGCCCTGCGCAAGCGGAGCATGGACCAGCAGCGTCTCGCGTTTTTCAAGAAACAGACCGACATCCTGATCAATCGCGCCGAAGCAGACCGGCAGCGCAACGTCCTGACCTGGTCCGGCAAGCGGAAATTCCGTGTCATCAAGCGGCAGATGGAAAATCGGGTCGGAGATATCTGTTCGTTTTATCTGGCGCCCCATGACGGTGGATCCCTGCCCCCGTTCCTGCCCGGCCAGTTTCTGACATTCGAACTGAACATTCCCGATCAACCCCGCCCGGTCGTCCGGTGCTATTCGCTTTCCGGAAGCCCGGAAGATCGCGATTTTTACCGGATTTCCGTGCGTCGCCAGGGCCCTCCCCCTAAAGCGGGACCCGAGATTCCCGGCGGGCTTTCGTCGAATTTCTTCCATAACAACGTGAAGGAAGGCGACGTCATCGACGTCATGGCGCCCAATGGCAAATTTCATCTGGACGTTCATTCCGACCGTCCGGTGGCGCTGATCGGCGGCGGTGTCGGCCTGACACCGGTCCTGTCGATGCTCAAGTGGCTGGCCGATACCAACAGCCATCGGGAAGCCTGGTTCTTCTATGCCGTGCGAAACGGCGAGGATGTCGCCTGTATCGACGAAATCCGGGAAATCATAAACAACAACAGCAACTTCCATCTGGTCGTCCTGTACAGCGAACCGGCTGATAACGACGTTTCGGAAAAGAACTGCGACTGCGAGGGTTATCTCACCGTCGACGTGATGAAGACCTATCTCGGCACGTCGAATTACGAGTTCTACATTTGTGGCCCCCCACCCATGATGAACGCGGTGACAACCCATTTGAAGGAATGGGGCGTTCCGGAAGACGATATCAATTTCGAAGCCTTTGGCCCCGCATCCGTGAAGAAGACGGCTACGGCGGGGAGTGCGGAAAACGCCCCAGGCGATGGCGAAGCGCGGACCGTCAGCTTTGCGCGGTCAAACAAGTCCGTTCCCTGGAACGAAACTGCAGAAACATTGCTGGACCTTGCCGAGGAATGCGGCGTTCAGATCGCATCGGGCTGCCGGGCCGGGAATTGCGGCACCTGCGCGACGGCCGTCAAGGAAGGCAAGGTGAGTTATGTCACGCCTCCGACAAGCCAGCCGGCAAAGGGCACTGCTCTCTTGTGTATTGCCTGCCCGGACGGGGACATCGTCCTCGACGCCTGAGCAAGACGGCAATTTTCAGACCTCTTAATTCATTTGAGAAACAGGACGGTAAAATGAGTATGAAGCGAATGATTTCAAGACGTTGGCGGTGGCTCGCTGTAATAGCCGTCCCGATGTTCTTCTCCGCATTCACGGCGCCGGCCATGGCCATCGATGCCGATCTCGTCGTCGGTCCGAACGAATGCGCCGAATGTCACAAGGCGGAAGCCTCGACCTGGCAGAAAACCCACCACTTCGCCACCTACCGCAGCCTGCCCCAAAGCAAGGAAGCGAAGGAAATCGCCGAAAAAATGGGCGTGAAGCGGCTGAAGGCGGACAGCCTTTGCTTGAACTGCCATTTCACCAGCCAGACGGTCAATTCGAAACCGGACGTCATCGCCGGCATTTCCTGCGAGTCCTGCCACTCTGCCGGCAAGAACTGGTACAAGGTCCATTCCGGCTTCAGCGGGAAAAAGGAAGGCCAGGAGACACCTCAGGAAATTGCCGCTCGCTGGGCCAAGGCCGAAGAGGCCGGCATGATCCGTCCGAAAATGACCTATACGCTCGCCAAGAACTGTTTCAGCTGCCACCTGGTGCCGAACGAGAAGCTGGTCAATGTCGGTGGTCATGCCGCCGGCAGCCCGTTTGAACTGGTCAGCTGGTCCCAGGGCGAAGTGCGCCACAACAACTGGTACAACAAGGGCGCCAGCAACAAGGAAGCCTCGCCCGAGCGCAAGCGGATGCTGTTCGTCGTCGGCCGTATCGTCGAGCTGGAAACCGCCCTGATCGGCGTCAGCAAGGCAACGGAAAAGGCGGACTACGCGCTGAAGATGGCGAAACGCGCCGACAACGCACGCAAGGTGATGGCGAGCCTCGCCAAGCTGCTGCCGGACGCACCCGAACTGGTCGAGATCACCAAGGTCGCCAACTCGGCAAAGCTGAAACTCAACAACGAAGCCGAACTGATCGATGCAGCCGGCCAGATTTCGGTCCTGGGGCTGAAGTTCTCCGACACCTACGATGGCAGCACCTTCGCCGCTGTCGACAAATACATACCGGGTCCGGACAAGTACAAGGGACCGGTCTCGAACTGAGGGCCGTGGGTTTGGATCCGGAACTCCGCGACGAGCGCAACCAGCGCTGGGATGAACCCTTCGGCGGGGAACCGCTGGGAGAGGAAGCCATTGCGCGCATCCTCGCCCTGCCGGCCTTCTCCGGCATCAACGCGGGCGACTTCCCGGACTGGCTGCCTCTCGACCGGATCATCGCCAACGACGGCCGTCTCCGGCGCTTCAATCGGGGCGAAGTGATTATCCGCAAGGGCGATTACGGCAATTCGCTGTTTGCGATCCTGGAAGGCAAGGTGATCGGCCTGTCGTCACCGACGGCCGGGGCAGGCTATGTCAAACCCGGATCCCGGAGCCGGAAATCCTGGTCCCGCTCGCTTGGGCAGTTGCTGGCCCGGCGCAAACCGGCGGAATACCGCAAGACCCGCCGCAAGGCCGGGGCGCGATGGAAGCCCCACTCGCCCCAGGCCAGCGATCTCGGCGAGTTGGGCAAGGTCGATGTCGCGACGCTGGAAACCCAGGATTCGGCCTTCACCCTGCAGCCTCCGGAAATGTTCGGCGAACTGGCGGCCCTGACACGCAGCCTGCGCAGCGCAAGCGTTTTCGCCTTCGAAGACGATACGGTTCTGTTCGAGCTGCGCTGGCAGGGATTACGGGACATCCGCAATTGGTCGGAACCTTTCCGGCAGCGGATCGACACGCTCTATCACGAACGCGGACTGCTGACCCGGCTCCAGGAATGCCCGGTCTTCGACCATGTCAGCCGCGACAAGCTCGATGAAATTGCCCGCCAGTCCCTGTTCGAGACCTACGGCAATTTCGACTGGACGCACCGTTTCAAGCGCGAAATCGCCCGGCAGGCCGGAACAGGGCACGTCATCGAACACGAGCCCCTGATCTGCGAACAGGGCAACCACCTCGACGGACTGTTGTTGATCAACAGCGGCTTCGCCCGGGTCAGCGAGCGCGTCGACCATGGCGAGGCGAACGATCAGCCACCTCTCGCGCAACGACACGTTCGGGCTGGACGAAATCGCGGCCATGGACAACGGCGGCGGCGGCATGACCCTTGATGTCAGCCTGCGCGCCATCGGCTATGTCGATGTGATCCGGATTCCGACGAACCTGATCCGCGCCCATGTGCTGCCCGGCCTCCCCCGCAAATTCCTGAAAAAGGACCTGTCCGCCGACGTGAAGGGCCGTCAGGAGGAAATGCGCCAGGGGATGATGGATTTCGTCGTCGATCACCGGTTCATCAACGGCGAAAACGCCATGGTGATCAACCTGGATCGTTGTGTCGGCTGCGACGACTGCGTCCGCGCCTGCGCGACCGCCCATGATTACAATCCCAGATTCGTGCGCCACGGCTATTCGTTCGAAAATGCCATGATCGCCAATGCCTGCATGCATTGCACGGACCCGGTCTGCCTCATCGGCTGTCCAACCGGGGCCATCCACCGGACTGAAAACACCGGCGTCGTCGTCATCGACGATTCGATCTGCATCGGCTGTGCGACCTGCGCCAATTCCTGCCCCTACAACAACATCCGCATGGTCGACATCCGCGACGAAACCGGCGCCCTGGTCCGCGACAACGACGGAGAAGTGATCAGCCGCGCGACCAAATGCGATTTCTGCTCCGATCAGCTGACCGGCCCGGCCTGCGTTCAGGCCTGTCCGCATGATGCGCTGACCCGTACCAATATCCGCGATACCGAGAAGTTGCTCCAATGGCTTGGCTGAACTGGTTCTTCGACCGGGGCGTGCTCCTCAACCTCGTGTTCGCCGCCGCGGCCTACGCGCTGTTTATGCTCGGCAATCTCGGCTATGACGTGTCCCTGCGCGACGTCCAGTATTTCAACGGCTGGATTCTCCTGGGCTGCATGGCGGTGATGATGCTGCTCACCTTGCGCAAACGCATGGTGATCCTGCCGTTTGGTCGCGTCCGCTTCTGGTTGCTGCTGCATATCTACCTCGGTTTCGTCACCGTCGGCATTTTCCTCGTCCACACCCATTATCGGCTCCCGAACACGCCGCTGGAATGGCTGTTGTGGGGCCTCTTCGTCCTGGTTGCCGTCAGCGGGCTGGTGGGCACCTGGATGAGCAAGACCATTCCGACACGGCTGGAATCCTTCGGCGAACGGATGATTTTCGAACGCATTCCCGTCTTCCGGGCCCAGCTCGCCGCCGAGGCCGAGGCCCTGGCGCTGAAGTCCGTGGCAGACGGCAACACCCAGAGCATCGCCAAGCTCTATAACGACCTGCTCGGCCGGTTTTTCGCCCGCCCACGCAATATCCTGGCCCATTTGCGCGCTTCCCGGCTACCGCTGACCCGGCTTCAGGGCGAACTCGATTCCATCGAGCGCTATCTCGACGCCGACGGCAAGGCCCGGCTGGCGCGGCTGCGCGAACTGGTCGAAGCGAAAAACAGTCTCGACTTTCATTATGCCAACGCCGGCCTGTTAAAGCTCTGGCTGTTTTTGCATATCCCCCCAACCTACGCGCTGGCAGTGGTGATCGTCATTCATGTCGTCATCGCCTACGCCTTTTCGACGGGGATAGCCTGACGTGAGCGTGCTGCAGAAATTCGGCTTCAAGGACAGCCCCTACCAGCGCCCGCAGGACAAATGGGTCTGCGGCCACCTTGCGGAAGGAAAGCCCTGCCCCCTTGGCCCGGACATGCACGGCAAATGCGGTGCGAGGGCGGCATGCGAACCGCACCTGGAAGATGGCCGCTGGCAGTGCAAACGGTCGGCACTGGAAGGCGGACCTTGCGAAAAGGGTCCGCTTCCGGACGGCCGCTGCTGCATACAGCAGGAATCGTGCGTTCCGCAACCAAGCCTGCGGACCAGACGAGGACGCATGGCCCGTTGGGCGGCCGCTCTCGCCGTCGGGCTGGTGGTTCTGATCGTCGCAAGCAGTCAGGCGGGTCGTTTCCTGATGCCCGGGCCACTGACGTCCGCCCATGCCAGCCTGACGAATTGCGACACCTGCCATGCCGGCGTCAAGGCCGAGAAGCTCGGGTGGCTTCACAGCTTCGCGGCAACGACCAGCGCCAAAGACAATTCGAACTTGTGTGTCGCCTGCCACAACGTCGGCGATGCACCGTTTTCACCGCACACCAACCCGGTCGAACGGCTTGAGAAATTGACCGCGGCCTACAGCGATGGCCCGGACGGGCGGGCGATCAAGAACGACAACTGGGTCTATCGGATTTCGTTCCCTCCGCCGAAACAGACGTCCGGGAAAACCGAGATTTTCTGTGCTACCTGCCACCAGGAGCACGAGGGCGGGATCCATGATCTCACCACGGTCTCGAACCTGCGCTGCCAGACCTGCCACGTCTCGAAATTCGGGGAATTCGTCGGTACGCATCCGCAGTTCACGAACTTCCCGTTCAACCGGCGCACCCGGATCATTTTTGACCACAAGTCCCACTTCGGAACCCATTTCCCGAAAGCCGCGGAAACGAATGCCGCCTCCGTTCCCGGCACCTGCATGGACTGTCATGAGCCCGGCGAAGACCAGCGCTACATGGAAGTCCAGGCCTTCGACACCATGTGTTCCAGCTGCCACGAGGGCGACATTCTGGGCACGACGCGCGTCAGCGGTCCGAAAGGCATCAATTTCCTTGCCGTTCCCGGCCTCGATGTCGCGACTCTCAACGAGCGCCATATCGATATCGGCGACTGGCCCGAGTATTCGGAAGCCAGGCTGACCGCCTTCATGAAGGCCCTGCTTGCGAAGAACACATCCGGCCAGGGCATTGCCGACCAGGTCGCCCAACTCGACCTGCTCGACCTGACCGATGCCAGCGACGAGGATCTCGCCAGGGTCGCGGACCTGGCCTGGTCGGTCAAAAGCCTGTTCTCCCGTTTCGAGAATGACGGCATCATGAAGGCGATGCACATGCCCGCCGATGACAGCGGCACGGACATGAACCGCCTGGACATGTCCTATCTGACCGGCCTGATTTCCCATGACGTGATCGCATCCGCAAACCGCGACTGGTTCCCCAACCTGCAGGACGATCTGCAACGGCACGACAACGGCCAGCCGACGGCCGCCTTCGAAGCCCAGAAGAAGGCCGAGGAAGACGCCGCAGCAGAAGCCGCAAAGAAGCAAGCCGCTGCAACGGCGGAACCGGCGTCTTCGCCCGCCGCCGGGCAAGATGCGGATGACGGGTCGATCCTGGGCGGCGACGATACAGGGTCAGACGGCGACATTCTCGGATCTTCCGACGATCTTGCCGGTGGCGGCGATGGCGGCACGGATCTGCTCAGCCAGCCCGCCGGTGCGGACGGCGCCGATGCGGGCCTGCTCAGCCAGCCGGCAGGTGCGGACGACGCCGATGCGGGCCTACTCAGCCAGCCGGCCGGAGCCGACGAGCAACCGGCCAAGGAAGCGCAATCGGGCGGGGATATTCTGTCAGGCAACGACAGTTCGTCTTCCGATGACATCCTGTCCGGCGGCGACACTGCGCCCTCAGAAGATAAGGACTCGATCCTTGGCGGCGGCGATAGCGACGGCGGCGACATCCTGTCTGGCGACAGTGGCGGCGGCGATATCCTGTCCGGAGACAGCGACGGTGGCGACATCCTCTCAGGAGACATTCTGTCCGGAGATGGGGGCGGCGCCGGCGGTCTGGAAGTGACGGACACGGACAGCGACGCGCAACCGGCCGCCCCCCAGCAAACGCCGTTCGATCCGGAAGTCTGGGCGGAGCTCGGCGGCTGGTACCGGCAGGATTACACCATCCGCTACCGCCCGATGGGCCATGCCGACCGCTTCCTGCGCAGCTGGCTGGATTATTCCGGTCACGCCTTCGGTACGGACCGGCAGGGCACGCTGGAGCCGATTTTCGACCAGCTTGCCTCGTCCGATGCCGTCGGACGCTGCACCAAGTGCCACAGCGTCGATGACGAAAGCGGGATGCAGCACGTGAAATGGAAGCCGTTCAACTCCGGACGGGTCAAGGACCGCTTCACGAAGTTCTCCCATGAGCCCCATATTGACGCCGTGGGCGACAAGGGCTGCCGGACCTGCCACGAGCTGGACCCGGCTCCCGATACCTATCTGGAAACCTACAAGGGCAACGATCCGGCCGTCTTCTCGCCGACCTTCGCTCCGATCGAAAAGAACATGTGCACCGATTGCCATACGGACGAGGCCGCCGGCGAGAGTTGCACGCTCTGCCACAATTACCATGCGACCCAGTTCGGCAGACCGCTGGTCCCGACCAAACTGCCGTAAGTTTTCCTGGAACATCGGGCGATAAGGCTGGCGGCGGGCCTCAGTCGAACAGCTTGCGGAACCGTTCCTGCGCGAAACCGGCGTTCAGGGCGACGGCCTCCCGGTAGTCCGCCTTCGCGCGGTCTGCCTTTCCAAGCCGTTTCAACAGCGTCGCCCGCTGGAAGTAGGCTCGGGCAAAGCCGTCATTGGCGGCGATGACCTTATCGAGATCGTTCAGCGCTTCCTTGGTTTGTCCGGCTTCCTGGTAGGCCAGGGCGCGATTGTAAATCGCGAGCGCGTTTCCGGGCTGCGCCTTGATCGCCTGCGAATAGTCGGCGATCGCCTGGCTGAATTTCCCCAGCTTCGCGTAGGCAAAGCCGCGGTTGAAAAACGCGGCCGCATACCCCGGCTTCAGCTTGATCGCCTGATCGTAATCGGCAACCGCCTCCTCATACCGGCCAAGCTTGCGTTTCGCATAGCCGCGGTTGTTGTAGGCGGCCGCATAGGTCGGCTTGAGCCGGATCGCGGCATCGTAGTTCAGAATGGCCGCCTCATAGTCTCCGGTCTTGCGGTAGATGATGCCGCGATTGTTGTAGGCATCGGGAAAGTTGGGTTTCAGGCGGATGGCGACCGTATAGCGGAGGATGGCCGCCTCATAGTCCTTCTGGGCCGTCAGGGCGAGACCGCGATTGAAATACCGGTTGGCGAAGCGGCGCTGCGCCGGTGCCTTGATCTGGGGATAGTCGTTGCAGGAATCCTGAAAGTCCCGGGCCTCGTCCAGGACGAACCGGACATCGGGCGGGTTCTTCTTCTTCCAGTCATTGGCACTGTGGCCGGTGATCGCATAGACGTAGCCCCGGGTTTCCCCGGGCAGGCCCGAACGGCCCCTCAACCAGGCGTCGACGCGCTTCTCCCCGGCGTTATAGGCCGCCGCCGCCAGACCGGCATTGCCGTATCCCTTCCACAGGTACGAAAGCAGATTGGCCGACGCGTTGATCGCGGTCATCGGCTCGAATGGATTTTCCAGGCCCCAGACCTTCGCGGTCGACGGCATGAACTGGGCGATGCCTTCCGCCCCCATCGGGCTGATGGCGTCCGGATCGAACCGGCTTTCGGTCCAGATCAGCCGAGCCAGAAAGGCAGGCGGCAGGGAATAAGCCTGCGCCGCGGCTTCGATTTTCGTGCAGACCTTGGCAATGAAGGCGGCTTGCTCGGGCGTCGGCGGCGGAGAGATCTGCTCCGAGCCCAATTCGATAATCTCGCGCAGCCTGCCCGGATCGGCCGCATGCGGCCCCATGATCGGCTCCGGCCGGCCGAGCCCCATCGCAGCCCCCTCGCCCGGCAAGGCAGCGACCGTTAAAAGCCCGATGGCAACCGGCAGATAACGCAAGAACCGGGTCAATTGCAGGCAACCTCTTTAAATGAAATCACGTCAGTCCAATGGCGCGAATTCTAGAAAGAGGCGCCGCGATGGTCAATCGGTAGGGACAGCGCTCAAGCAGGCCAAAGGCCGATAGCGCAATAAACAACCGCTCAAGCAGGCCAAAATCCGGTAGCGCCGCCCGGAAAACAGAAACAAAAGGAAGATGACACCCCTGAGAGATGGCAGCCCGGCAGGCATTCTATCAGCCTCGGCCTCAAACGGCCCGCCTCTGCGCCGTAGCAAGTTTGCCGGGGGCGATGGCATGTGCCGTTTCGCGTTCGGAGGCTGCACCGGTGAAAAAGGCGGTGACCAGCGATTCCATTTCAGCTTGTTCCGCCTCGATCCGGCTATCGAACCAGCCAACGACGGCGGATACGGGGATTGCGATGGCCAGGCCGACGGCTGTCGTCAAAAGCGCAACCCAGATGCCACCGGCAAGAACGGAGGGATCGACCGCAGCCCCTGCTCCCTGCATCGCCTGGAAGGCCTCGATCATGCCGAGAACCGTGCCGAGCAGACCGATCAACGGTGAGGTCTGCGCGATCATGTCCAGTGGGCGCAGGTAGGCTCGCATGGTGTTGATGCGCTGGTTGCAGACCCGCTCGATGTCTTCCTTCAACAGCTCCGGATCCGTTCCGGGGTGTCCGACCATGCAGACAAGCTTGTGCAGGATGTCACCGAGGACCGTCTTGCTGGAGGCCGCTTGGGCAATGGCCGGTTCGCGGGAGCCGTCCAGCCAGAGGCCGAGTGCCTTACGTGCCCCCTTGTGGTGGCCGACCTTCAGCCTGCCGAATTGCAGGAGTTTGGCGACGATCAGGACGAAGGCGACGATTGAAAGACCCAGCAGGATCGAAACGACCGGACCGCCGGAGCGCACGAGGTCCGCCAGGGGCTGGGCAAAGGGGGGCAGGGTTTCGACGACTTGCGAGAACATGATGCTTCCATCAACGGATTAAAGAATGAAGCCGATATCCGTGCGGGACTTGAGTTCAAGGTGCGGCAGACAGCTGGTTTCCACCTTGTCTGCACGCTCGCAGCTGCGAATATCATTGACCAGGAGGTTGACTATGGTACCGCAATCAATCTGAGCGACGTTATACTGGCGAACCAGTGTCTTGCCTTGCGGAATGGCGCCAAAGTCGATCCCCGCATAGCCTGCAACCCCTCCGGACTTGTCGAAGATCACCATGTCAAGGCGCAGGGCGTCGAGAGCGCTCGTGAGACTGTTCTTCACCACAAGAGTAACCCGGCAGGCTCCATCCACCGTATCGGCCTTGTTCAGTTCCAGTGCGATTGTTTCTGCTTCCTGCGCATTGGCTGCAGGGACCATCGCCAGGCAACTTGCCAGGAACAACCAAGTCATCCGTTTTCTGGTCATTGGAATGTCACTCTCATTGCCGGGGTTTAGGCACGGGGTCAGGCCGGAATGCCTTGCTGATGAATTTCTCCGGTGCTTGGCCGATCCGCGATCAGGACCGGATGACCGGCGCTGCAGGTTTCCATGCGTGCCTCGACGCCATAAACATCGCTCAGGAGCTCCGGGGTAACGACATCTGACGGCCGACCGCAGGCAGCGGTGCGCCCATTCTTTAAGACGGCCAGCGTGTCGCAATATCTCAGAGCCAGATTGATATCGTGGAGAGCGACGATACCGACCGCGTTATGCGAACGCGTATAATCCCGCGCGACATCAAGGGCGGTGAGCTGCCAACGCAGATCGAGTGCGCTTGTGGGTTCATCCAGAAGCAGGAAAGCCGGTTCCCGGATCATCGCAAGGCACAGTCCGACAAGTTGCCGCTTGCCGCCGGAAAGTTCCATCAGCGGGCGGTGCGCGTCAGGCGTCAGGCCAAGACGGTTCAAGAGTTCGGCCATGCGATAGCCCAGAACCTTGTCATTCATCCCGAGTTCCGTTGCCCGTGCATAGCTGCGCATCAGTTCGAAAGGCGACAGGGTGGAGCCTATGGGAGGCGTCTGGGGCATCATCGAAATCAGGAGACTGCGCTCTTTCCTTCCGATCCGGGAAACTTCACGGTCGGCGACCTTGAGAGCTCCCTCGTACCGCAGGCCCAGGGCAATCGTCTTCAACAGCGTGGACTTGCCGGAAGCATTCGGGCCGAGCAGCCCGACAAACTGTCCGGACGTCAGCTCGGGCAGGGAGATACCCTGCAGGATCGGGCGCTTGCCGAGCGTGACGCTGAGATCGTCGATCTTCATCACCGCCATGAGGTGTTCCCGCTTTTCCAGGAAATCAGGAACAAGAACACCGGCACGCCGATGATCGAGGTGATGATGCCGACGGGAACGATAGCGCCGGGGACGACGACCTTGGAGAGAAAGGACGCCAAAGAGAGCAGGGCCGCACCTGTGAGGCAAGCACCCGGGACGAGGAAGCGATGATCCTCTCCTAACAGCAGGCGGGCGATATGAGGGCCGACCAGGCCGACAAAACCTATGGTGCCGACGAAACAGACGGCAACGGCGGACAGAATTGACACGCGAAACATGGTCCAGAGCCGGATATTTTTCACCGAAAGCCCTGCGCTTTCGGCCTGGTCCGCACCGCCGCGCAGAGCGGTCAGAACCCAGACATCGCGCAAACTGACAGGCAAAACCATCAGGAAGACCGCTGTGACGACGGCGACTTCTGTCCAGCCGGCGCGCGTGAGATTGCCGATGTGCCAGAAGACGATCTGCTGAATGACATCCGCGCTCGCGACATATTTCAAAAAGGAGGTCAGAGCCTCGCACAGGAAGAAGAGCGCGATGCCATAAAGAACAATGGTGCTGCTCGAGCCACCATGAAGCCCCGACAGAGCCAGGATCGCGAAGGCGGCACACATGGCGAAGACGAATGCAAAGGCGGGCAGGAGCAGGGCGTGACTGAGAGTGCCGGCTGCGGGAGTGACGACGATGAAGAACGCGGCTCCCAGCGTTGCCGAAGATGCAATCCCCAGCGTGAACGGGCTGGCAAGCGGATTGTTCAGGGCCGTTTGCGTTTCGACACCGGCAAGGCTCAGCGCAGCGCCGACCGCAAGTGCGATCAGCGCATCCGGCATACGCACCTGCCAGATGATGATCTCCATTCGCTGTTCGAGCGTTCCGGGCGCAAACACGCTCTGGAAAATGTCTGAGATGCCGAGGCCGGCGGGCCCTGCGGTGATATCCAGAAGGAAGGCAACCACCAACAGGATCGCAAGTCCGATCAGGACAAGCGCTCGTCTAAGGGCAATCAGGCGATACCGCTCAAAAAGCCCCTCATGCAGGTCTGTCTGCTGCGCTGCGCCGGGTACGGTCATTGGCGCACCTTCACGGAATAGAGACCGCCGTTTTCAAGCGGCAGGAAGCGCCGGTGGATCTCTGCGAAGGTTGCTTCGGGATCGACATCCGCGAAGAGGTCCGGGTGGAACCACTTGGCGAAGGCCTCCAGGACATAGATGTTGAAGGGCGAATTGTAGAAGCCGTGCCAGATCGTATAGGCATTGCCGTTCTTCACCGCATCCAGGACTTCCAGACCTTCGCTTTCAAGACTGCGCTGAGCAGAACGCAAGGCAAGGTCCTTTTCGACATTCATGCCCAAAACGGCAAAAGGCTTGCCCTCCTCGAAGTCGGCCGGCGTGCCGGAGGCCGTACCGATCCAGATGTCCGGGTTGGCGGTCAGGAGAAACTCGAGCGTATGCCGGCCGACCGGTCCAGGAACGGCCTCAGCAGAAATATTACGGCCGCCGGCGAGGTCGACGAACGGGCCCAGCATGCCTTGGGCCATGGCGACGCAACACTTGAAACGGCCTATGTGGGCTTGCAGGAAAACGCTCGGACGTTTTCCGTCAAACGCCTTCAGACGCTCCACGATCCGTTGCTTTCGCTCGTTGTAAAAGGCGATGAACTCGGCGGCTTCCTCCTCGCGCCCGAGCACCTTGCCCATCACTTCCACGGAGGCTGTGGTGTTTTCCTTCGGGTTCTGACGGAAATCGATGAACACGACGGCAATGCCGGCGGCTTCAAGCTGGTCGATGAACTCCTTGTTGTCGATGCCGGGTCCATGGCCCGACATGCTCAGGATGGCCACATCCGGAGCCTTGGCAATAACGGCTTCCGCAGCAACGCCTGTTTCCGCACCCAGCACCATCGGAATCTCGGCCATCTTCGGATATCTGGCCTTCATGTACTCCATCAGGACGGGATCGGTCTGTTTCAGGTTCGACAGGAGCGCATCGACCCGTTCGACGGGGTTGTCCTTGTCCAGCATTGCCATGACGGTCAGCACGCGGCCATCACCGAGAACGATGGTCTTTGCCGGCGCATCGAGGGTTACCTTGCGGCCTGCGACATCGGTCAGTTCCATGGCATGGCCGGAACAGATCTGCAGGGCGAGGAAAATGGAGGAGGCGCCAACCGTCAGAAGGGTCTTCAGCATGACATTTATCCTTCGGCCTGGCCGGTGCTCGTTTCGGGAGCGAGTTCGTTTTGTTGCCATTGGAGCTTCAACTCTTCCCGCCACGCGAACCGTTCCAGGTGACTGTCGATCACGCCCTTGAGGACGGGAACGTTGTCGGGGTTCTGAGTCTTGCAACGGATACTCAACTGACCATCGTCAGCGGTCATGGTGCAGTGACCGAACGGAAATTCGACTTCGCCCGCCTTCGGTGTGAACGTGGCCGGAACCTTATGGGCGAAGTGCTTGCACAACTGCTGGAGATATTTTGAGGCTGAGGCTGTTTTTGCCGTCGTTTCAACGATGTACATGGCCTTGGCTGGTCTCTGACTACGCGTAAAGCGAGCCGGCATGCCGGCTCGCGGGACAAGGTGAAATGTTCAAGCCGCTCAGAACTTGGCGGAAGCGGTCAGGTAGAAGCTCCTTCCCGGGGATTGAAGCGGCACGGTGACGACCGAACTCTCGGAGTAGGTGCCACGCGAGGTGTAGGTCTCGTCGAAGATATTGTTGGCTTCCGCCCGCAGCGTCCATTTCGATTTCAGGAAGTCGGGCTTCCATTCCGCATAGGTGTTGAACACGGCATAGCCCGGCAAAGGGTTGACGAAACCGGCGGCGGTAAGGTCCGAATCTTCATATTCGAGCGCGATTTCGGAGCTTGCGCCAAGCGTCAGTTGCCAGTCCTCGAAGGTGTAGGCGCCGGTCAGCGAAATGATGCTGCCAACCGGCTGGCCGAGGTTGTCCCCGGTCGCACCATTGACGGAGAGGCCATCCAGTTCGACATCGGCGTGAGAGAAAGCGGCGTTCAGATAGAGGCCGTTCCCGCGATAGCGGGCGTAGAGGTCGACACCCTTGCTCGTCAGGTCGGGACCACTTCGAACGACAGGTGCCGTCCGAACAGTGAAATCTATCTCGGCCGTATTGATATTCTTCAGGTAGAAGAGTTCGCCGCCGACGGTGAAACCGCTGCTGGAGTATTCCAGGCCGACCTTGGCATTGTGGGCGTAAGTGGCCTCGATATCGTCGGCATAGGTGTAGTCGGCAGCGTGGAAGAGCGCGGTCTCGCTCTGGGGAATGCCCCCGAAGACATAGCTGTATCCGGCCTTTGCCCGCAGGCCATCGATGATTTCATAGGCCAGCGTGATGTTCGGAGACAGGCCGAAGTTGTCGAAAGTCTTGTTGTCGACCGAATCATAATTCTGGAAGTCGGCGCGCAGACCGGTTGACAGTTCGACCTGCTCGAACAGGTTCAGCCGAGCCTGGGTGTAAGCCCCGATGTTGGTCACGGTCTCATCGATATACTCGACAGTGCCGCTGCTGGTCGGGTCGCGGCCGATCTCGGTGTTGTCGTTGTAGAAATCGACACCGGTCGTCACGCTGCCCATGGAGAAGTTGAACGTGTTCTGCACATGGCCGCCGACAGACTGGTAGGTGCTCTTGAAGAAGCCCCGGCCGTAAGTACCGTCCAGTTTGGAGATGTCGAGTTCATTCTGATTGAAGTAGATCAGGACTTCCGGATCGAAGAGCCCGTCCGCCTTCTCATTGGTGTATTTGAACACCGTTGAATAGCGGCTCATTATCTGGTCGGAGAGGGTGACGTTGCCGGTCGGCAAGCCACCGCGGGTGACCTCGCGTATGTTGACGCGCTGGCGGCGGATGCCGGTGTCGCTGTAATAGTCGCCCGAGAGCGAGAAGCGATGGCCTTCCTGGCTTTGATAGGAAGCCTTTGCAAGACCGGTCCAGAGATCGACGGCGGTGCCGATTTCGGTATTGCCGTCGCCGTCGTCGTAATCCTGGCCTTCGGCCCGCGTAAGTGCTCCAAGGAAATCAAACCCGTTCATGGCGCCGTAGGCCGATTGGGTTGCCTTGTAGGTCTGCGAATTGGTGTCATAGCCGAAGCTGGTCAGGGCACCGATGGTCTGACCGCTCTCCAGAAGATCCATCGCGTCGATCGTTTCGAAGACGATGCTGCCGCCAAGAGCGTTCGGGCCGGCGTCCGCCGGGGACACGCCCGCATAGACATCGACCGCCTTCAGGAACATCGGATCGATGCCGAAGTCACTGTTGTGGTGCCAGATGTTCTGGTTCTGCCGAACACCGTCGACAGTCACGTTCACAAGGGTATCATCCACGCCATGCACGAGGATTTTCTGGGATGCAGCCGAACCGCCGGATACCTGAACGGATGGGGTTTCGGAGAAAAGCTGTTTCAGATCGGCCGGCTGATCACGCGTGATATCCTCGCGCGTGATCACGACATCGGTTTCCAGCGATTTGCTATCCTCGCCCGCCGTGTCCCGAACAACCACCGTCTCGAGTTGCTGCCCGTCCTGTGCGAAGGCGGAAGACGCGCCCAGACAAACGGTGCTGACCGTACTCAGGAGAATGGCAAACCGCCTTGCGTCAATACTCATCAAATACCCCATACCTTGAACCGGCGTCCCAAGGCTGCCGATCCATAGCCCACGACAATTCGTCCAGTCAATAAACTTGACTGAAGAACTCATGTATTGGATACAAGGGAGTGGCTGGCGAGAGCAACCTGTTAAGGTTTTGTCAATGCGCCAATCTTTTTTGCGATTTCAGCGAAGCGGCTTGTTGCCGGGACGTTGCCGCGAATTAATCGTAGGATCCTGATTTAGAAGGGATTTCCGCAACGGAATCCGAGGCAGCTTTACGGAAAGACGGGTATATCTGTGTTTGTTCAGGCCGCGTGCAAGAACCTCTATGTGACCAAGCAGCAACTTGCGACCGATAAGGCTGCGCGTCCGGTTCGCTGGATCGATCCTCCGCTCGAGAACAACGATCACGTTCTCAGAGGCAACATCGGGTTTCTGAAACTGCAGGAAGGCCTGTCCGTCCATTATTCCAACGCCGAAGACCTGCATGACCTGAAGATCGAGACCGAATGCGGCCCGCGGCTGAATGTTGCCGTCTTTCTTGAAGGGGCTGTGGAGGCGTGGATCGGCCCTTTCCGCATTCCCATGCCGACACTCAATGCTGCCGAGCAGCGCTGGGACCCGATTGCCACGATCTATGCGCAGACCCAGTCGGAAAAATTCATCCGCTATGCCCGCCGCGGTGTGTGCCTGAAAAAGGTGACGATCTCCATTACCCATGCCTGGCTCAACAAGTTTGCCGGCATCGGGGGAGCGGAATTTTCCAACGTTCTGTCCTTCACGAAAGCTCATCTGGCGAACCGGACATGGCGACCGAGTGCCCATGCCGTGGGCCTTGCGGAGCAGATCGTCAACACCCGGATGGAATCCGATCTGCTGTCCAGTCTTTACATCGAAAGCCGTGTCATCGGCCTTGTCGAGGAGGGCTTCCGTCAGCTTTGCCAGCCGGAGCTGAGCCAGTATCCCGGCCATCTGAGGCCGCAGGACCGGCAGCGCATGCAGTCGGTGGAGGAATATCTCAACGCCCATTCCGGCCGGCTGGTGACGGGTGATGAGCTGGCGGTCGGGGTCGGACTGAGCCCGAACACCCTGCACAGGCTTCTCACCAATGCGGTGGGTCTTTCGACCTCCCGCTACATTCGCTGGTACATGCTGGAAAAAGCGCGCACCGCGCTTGAGCGGGACAAGGTGACGATCGCCGAAGCCGCCTACATCGCCGGATACTCGAGCCAGGCGAATTTCACGACAGCGTTCAAGCGGTGTTTCGGCATGACGCCGAGTGCCCTTCAGGAGCGCTGAAGGGCACTCACCCAAAACTCACATCTAGTCTTTCATATTGTCTTGGCCGAAGAGGGCCAGAAGACCGTCCGACAGGGCACCTTGCCAGTAGATGTAGTCATGCGAGGCCGCATACTCTCTGAAGGTGACGTCATAGCCCCTGGCTTCCATGACCGTGCGCAAATGCCGGTTGGTCGCCAGGATGTCGGGCGAACCGTCCTGCCCTCTTTCGAAGAGACCTGTGGCCAGGAAGAACCGAACCGGCTGCTTTTCCTGCGAGGCGACGCGTCCGGCCGTGTATTCCTGATCCTTGCCGGGTGTTCCCTTGGGGTTCCACCAGTAGGATCCTGAAAGCGATATGACGTTGCCGAAGACGTCCGGATACTCCAGCGCGATGCGGGTGGATGCCAGGCCACCGTAGCTGGAGCCGGCCAGGATCGTTCTTTCCGGGGATACCCTCACACCAAGCAGCTTTTGGGCTCGGGGAAGGATTTCCCGGGCGACGGCTTTCGAGAAGGCCTTGTTGTCCGGCAACTCACGGGATCTCGACTTGAGGTCGGGATTGGCGATCAGGACGGCAACGGTCTGAGGCAAAACACCGTCGGCGTGCATATTGTCCAGGATGACCGGCGTCGGCACGTCCACCTGATAGGGCGTGCTGTCAAACAGAACCAGCAGCAACGTGTCAGGATCGTCAGGCTTGAATCCTGCCGGTTTGTAAAGGGTGATCTTGCGGCTGTTGCCGAGGTCCTCACTCGAAAAATCGAAACTTTCGATACTGCCGGAGGCACTGTCGCGAGGCACCACAAAGGGTTGTTCGGGAGCCTTCGGCAGTTCCAGAACGGACTTTGTGCTGAACTTGTCGAGCGCATCGGCCGGCCAGGAACGCTTGTTCAAAGGGTCCTGTTGTGCGGTTGCCAGGATTGCGACCCGCTTCTGCCAGAAAGAGCCGGGCACGTCCGGAACGTCCGGGGCAAGCCGATAGGAAAGCCGGGTCTCGGCAGGAACCCGGTAGCTGCGGTACCAGATATCGGAACCGTCAAGATGCGACATCCAATCATGGTTCGCCGAAGGCGCTCCCATGATCCTGACATTCTGCCGGGCGCCCCGATAAAGGAACGTCACGATGTAATCGCCGTCCGGTCCCGGTTCGACCATCGGAGTACCGGTCTCCGAAATCGCCTGCCAGAAAGCGTCGGCGGTACCGCCGTCTTTCAGAGTTTGCTGCAAGTCTCCGAGTTTCGGGCTCATAAGAGGGGAGGAACCCGTGTCCTGCTGCTCGAGCAAGGGCATCACGTTCTGGGTGATTTCCACCGTGAAGTCCGTCTCCCCCCTCACGCTGGAGGCCGTAATGTACCTGGCATCCTCCGTGATCAGGATATTGAAGCTTTTGCGGTCGCTTTCAGGACCGATCAACCGGCGCAGCAGTTTTCCGTCCGCATCGATGAGTTCCAGAACCAGGGTATCACCGGCCTGGGGAACCTGGCCGGCGACATAGGTGCCGGCGTCAAGATCGAGGGGCAGCCGGGCCGCCCCTTTGTCTTCGCCGGCTTTCCCTTTCCAGGAAACGTTCTCCTGTCCATCCGACAGGTGTTCGATCAGGGTCATGTCAGCTTTGTCGTCAAGACGGGTTTTCTCCTGTGCAGCCTGGGCCGGAAGGACGGGAAAAAGCGGACAGAGCGAACCCAGCGCACTCAGGAGGAGGCACAGGGCCAGGCCGGAAAATTTCTTTGAAAGTCGTGCCATTCTCATACCAGGTGTCTTTCAGGCTGGCGGTCACGGTCCGGCCAGGGACAGCCTGGCAGGCATAGCGGGATGCGCAGCTCGCGGTGTTGGATTGTTAGGAAGACTGCTGGCGTTGACCTGGAGTATGACACCGTCAGATTTGTCTGAAGCGGCTTCGAAGTCGCAGCTGGCCATGCCGTCCGGAAGCGTGGCGCCCCGAACGATCAGATCATTGTTTTGATCCGTGCTCTCTTCGATATAACGAACGCCAGCTCAGAGGTCGAGACCTTCCAGCGGGCCAAGGCCGGTCGCACAATAGAAGTCTCTGAAGCTGTGGGAACCCGCGCTCAAGTAGGCCGAAAGCCGGTAGCGCTAAGAACCAGCGCTCAAGCAGGCCGAAGGCCGGTAGCGCTAAAAACCCGCGCTCAAGTAGGCCAAAGGCCGGTAGCGCAAGGAAAAGTTGGCACGCCCAACGGGACTCGAACCCGTGTTTCCGCCGTGAAAGGGCGGCGTCCTAGACCGCTAGACGATGGGCGCCCAGGTTCGGGCGAACAAGCGCCCCGAACCGAGAAGCGAGCATATAAGGGGCCTTTGAAATTTGGGCAAGCCCCTTTTTTGCCGGCTCCTTTCAATTGGCGGAAATCCGCCTTATTGCGCCACGAAATCCGTGCGACCGAGCACGCGGCCTGTGGACGGATCGACCTGCAACAGGGCCGTGGTGCCGTTTTCGCGAATGACGACCATCATCCGTCCGTCGACCCAATCGACGCTTTCGACCGTGGCATTGGCGCCG
Source organism: uncultured Roseibium sp. (assembly GCF_963675095.2). Classification (GTDB taxonomy): domain Bacteria; phylum Pseudomonadota; class Alphaproteobacteria; order Rhizobiales; family Stappiaceae; genus Roseibium. The sequence goes on from NZ_CAXXSJ010000044.1 coordinate 48,189, forward strand.
ATCGCGATCGTCCTGGCGATCGATGCCGCGTCGACTTGCTTGCTGGAGGAGTTGATCTTGTAGAAAATTGCTGCGAAGACAGCGATAAATCCCGCAAGCATGACCAGGGACGATCCCGCAAGAAGGCGCTTCAGCTTGATCTGCACGCGCTCTACTGCCGGATCGAGCGGCTTTTCCTCGTTGCCTTGGTCGTTGAACTCAGGTTGAGTCATGAATGATGGTACTCCGGAAGATCCGACCGAATTCGGATCGGATTTCACATATCAGGTTGAAGCCGATGACGCCGGTAAACGCCTCGATGCCGTCTTGGCAAGCCGACTGGACACCTTGAGCCGGAACCGGATCCAGGCATTGATCAAGTCCGGCGACGTCACCGCGGGCGGGCGCAAGATAGTGGAGCCGAAATACCGGGTCAACGAGGGCGAGGTCCTGACCCTCAGCCTGCCGGAACCGGAGGACCCGGAGCCGCAGGGCGAAGATATCCCGCTTACCATCGTCTACGAGGACGAACACCTGATCGTCATCGACAAACCCGCAGGCCTTGTGGTCCATCCCGGCCCCGGCAACTGGACGGGAACGCTGGTCAATGCGCTGATCCACCATTGCGGCGACAGCCTGTCCGGCGTCGGCGGCGTCAAGCGCCCCGGCATCGTGCACCGCATCGACAAGGACACCAGCGGCCTGCTGGTCGTGGCCAAGACCGATCAGGCCCATCAGGGCCTCTCCGCCCAATTCGCAGACCACGGCAAGACCGGTCCGCTGGAACGGGCCTATGCGGCCATCGTCTGGGGCGCGCCTTCGAGCCTGAAGGGGACGGTCGATGCCAACCTCGCCCGCTCCCAGGCCAACCGCCAGAAGATCGCGGTGGTGAAGACCAGCGGCCGACACGCCATCACCCACTGGCAGGTGAAGGAGCGGTTCGGCCCGGAAGGCGAACCGGCCGTCGCCTCGCTGATCGAATGCCGGCTGGAGACGGGCCGCACGCACCAGATCCGCGTGCATATGGCCCATATCGGTCATCCCCTGGTCGGCGATGATGACTACGGCGCGGGCTTCAAAACGAAAATCAACCGCCTGCCGGAGCCTTTGAAAGGCGTGGTCGCGGGCTTCTCCCGGCAGGCCCTGCACGCGGGATTGCTGGCTTTCGCCCATCCCATAACGGGCGAAACCATGCGGTTTGAGAGCAGCTATCCAGCTGATTTCAATGAGCTTTTGCTTGCATTACGAAAATTTTAGATTCCTGTTCCTCTTTCAGGCCATGTAAATGGCGTAATCCTACTTATATTTACCTTACGGGCGCGCCGAGATCCGGGCGCCTGAATTTGAGCGTTTGCCTTTGAGTCCGGACCCCGGCAAGACAGGGGGACTGTTTGCCACCGGAAAGGAAAGGGAGCGCAGCGACGGGAGAAAGGGGGCGCAGAAAATGGCCCAGAATGTACCGATGCTTACTGCCGGGGAAGGCGGACTCAGCCGCTACCTCGACGAAATTCGCAAGTTTCCGATGCTTCAGCCGCAGGAAGAGTACATGCTCGCCAAGCGGTACAAGGAGCACGATGACCCTGAAGCCGCCGAGCGGCTGGTCAATTCCCACCTTCGTCTTGTAGCGAAAATCGCCATGGGTTACCGCGGCTACGGCCTGCCCATTGGCGAAGTCGTCTCCGAAGGCAATGTCGGCCTGATGCAGGCGGTCAAGCGGTTTGAGCCCGACAAGGGCTTCCGTCTGGCGACCTACGCCATGTGGTGGATCAAGGCCGCGATCCAGGAATACATCCTGCGCTCGTGGTCGCTCGTCAAAATGGGCACGACCGCCAACCAGAAGCGGCTGTTCTTCAACCTGCGCCGCCTGAAAGGCAAGATCCAGGCTCTCGATGAGGGCGACCTGAAGCCGGATCAGGTCCAGCAGATCGCGACCACGCTCGGCGTGAGCGAGGAAGAAGTGGTCTCCATGAACCGGCGCCTCAGCGGCGACGCCAGCCTGAATGCGCCGGTGCGCGCCGAGGCAGACGCCGGTGAATGGCAGGACTGGCTCGTCGATGAAAGCGACAGCCAGGAAACCTTGCTCGCCAATCAGGAAGAGCTGGACATGCGCCGCAAGCTCCTGAGCAATGCCATGGACGTCCTGAACGACCGCGAACGCCGGATCTTCGAAGCCCGCCGGCTGTCCGACGATCCGATGACCCTTGAAGACCTGTCGGGCGAATTCGGCGTCAGCCGTGAGCGCGTCCGCCAGATAGAGGTCCGCGCCTTTGAAAAGGTGCAGAAGGCCGTCCAGACCAGCGCAAAGGCAATGGAACGGCCGACCGCATAAGTCAAAACCTCCCAGACGATCCGTCAGGCGCCGGAACGATCCGTTCCGGCGCCTTTTTCGTGTGCCTATGCCCCTCCCCGGACACCCGCACTTGCAGGCCCTCCGCACCGCTAATAGGCTGGTTTCGTAGCGACGGGGGGAGGCCGATTCATGCGTGGGATCGTCAAGCGACTGACCGGAAAACGGACACTGGTTGCTGTAGCGGCGGTTCTAGGACTGTTCGCCGCGACCGGGTTGCGGGCGGTGAACCCGGATTTCCTGACGGCCGTCCGCGAACTGACCTTCGACTACTACCAGCGTTTCAGCCCCCGCCCCTATGCCGCGGCACCGGTGCGCGTGGCGGACATCGACGAAGCCTCCATCGAAAAATACGGCCAATGGCCCTGGCCGCGCACCCGGCTGGCCGAATTGGTCACGACGCTGACCGAGATGGGTGCTGCCGTCATCGCCTTCGATATCGTCTTCAGCGAGCCGGACCGCACCTCCCCGACGCGCATTACCGAATCGCTCTCCCTTGAGGACGGCCAGGATCCTGAGGCGTTGAAGGCCCTGCTGGACCGGCTCCCCGACAACGATGAAAAATTTGCCGAAGCCCTGGCGCAATCCCCGTCGGTCCTGGGTTTTGCCGCTCGCCGGGATGCCGCAGGCCGCTCACCGGCCGGCAAGAGCGGCTTCGCCTTCGGCGGCACCGATCCGGTAAAGATCCTGCCTGCGTTTCCTTCCGCTCTGCCCAGTCTTGAAATTCTCGAAAACGAAGCCAGCGGCGTCGGCGGCATCTCGCTGTCGGCAAAGGACCAAAGTGGCGTCGTCCGGCGCGCGCCATTGCTGTTTTCCGACGGAACAAAGCTTTACCCGGCCCTGGGCGTCGAGGCCCTCAGGGTCGCCCAGGGCGCGAGAGGACTGCTGGTCAGAACCACCGGCGCCAGCGGCCAGACCGATACCGGCAACTCGGCCATCACCGATGTAAAGATTGGCGCATTCTCGGTTCCCACCACGGCGGATGGAGAAATGTGGATCTATTTCGACCACGAACGTTCGGAGCGATACGTTTCGGTCAAGGACCTTCTGGATCCGGAAAAACGCGCCGACGTCGCGCCGCTGGTCGAGGGGCAGATCGTCTTTGTCGGCACCTCCGCGGCCGGCCTGCGCGACATCAGGGCCACGCCTCTGGGCGAACTGGTTCCGGGCGTGATGATCCATGCGCAGGCAATCGAGCAGATCATCAACGGTAACTATCTGACCCGGCCCGACTGGGCGGACGGGGCCGAAACGCTTGCGACCTTCGGCGTCGGTTTTCTCGTGATCCTGACCCTTCCGATGATCGGCGCCATCGGCACCGGGTTTCTCGGCGCCGGCGCCGCCGCGGCCATGATCGGAGGGTCCTATTATTTCTTCCTCAAGGAAGGCCTGCTGATCGACCCGATCTACCCGAGCTTTGCCATCTTCATGATCTTCGCGGTCACGACAGCCCTGCTCTATTTCCTCACCGAGCGGGAAAAGCGCTTCGTCCGCCAGGCCTTCAGCCAGTATCTGTCGCCCGACCTGGTCACCCAGCTGGAGAAGTCTCCGGAACAGCTTGTGCTCGGCGGGGAAATGCGGCCGATGACGATCCTGTTCATGGACATCCGCGGCTTTACCCCGATTTCCGAACAACTGACACCGACGGAGCTGGTCAGTTTCCTGAACACGCTTCTGTCGCCGCTGTCGGACGCCATCCAGGCCGAACAGGGCACCATCGACAAATATATCGGCGACAGCATCATGGCCTTCTGGAACGCACCGCTGATGATCGAGGCCCATGCCAGCCACGCCTGCAGGGCTGCCCTCGACATGCTTGCCACCGTCGACCGGCTGAACGACGCCGACGCCTTCGGCTTCAAGGCACGCAAGCTGAAAACGCAAACGGTCCAGATAGGCATCGGTTTGAACAGCGGCGAGGCTTGCGTCGGCAACATGGGCTCCGACAAGCGGTTCAACTATTCGGTGATCGGCGATGCTGTAAACGTCGCGTCGCGGATCGAATCCAGCTGCAAGGCCGTCGGCGCGGAATTGCTGGTCTCGGACGAAACCCGGAAAGAAGCGCCCGAATTCGCCTATCTGGAAGCCGGCGAGATCCCCCTGAAAGGGAAATCGGAAGCGGTTCGGCTGTTCGCGCTCGTCGGCAGCGAAAGCCTGAGGAACTCGGAAGGCTTCCGGAAACTCAGCCGGCTGCACGAGGATCTTGTCGAGGCCCTGCGCAACGCAAATCCGAGACGGGCGGAGCGTCTTTTGAACGAGTGCAGGGGCGCAGCTCCCGAACAGCTCCAGCAATTCTACGACCGGTTCGCAGACCGTATTGCCGCGCTGGCCGCTCCCGCGCCGGTACCGGCCGGCGATGCCGCCCAGTAGAGCCTTCCACCTTCGCATGGAAGGCAAGCTACCAGGCGCACTAAGAGCCGATTCATCGGCTTATGCTCCCGTCAGCGGATTTCCACCGCATAGGTGTCGACCGGCACGACCTTCTTGATCAGCTTGTTTTCGGCCATGAACTCCGCGAACCGCTGATACCGGCCCTCGTCGAGCGCCGCCGGACGCTTTGCGAACCGCGGCAGAGTATCCGCCCAAGCCCGCTTGTTCAGCTCGTCATCCAGGTTCGGGTAGGCCTTGATGAAGGCCGCCCAGGCCTCGTCCGGATGGTTGGTCAGAAAGATGGTTGCCTCTTCGACGGCTGCCAGAAAGCGGGCGTAACGGGGATCGTCCGTCTTATCCTTGTGAACCACATAGATCAGCTCATCGAACACCGGCATCCCATGCTCTTCCGGATAGAAGGCCTTGCCGGCCTTGCCCTCGAGTTCGATCTGGGTCAGCTCGAAATTCCGATAACCGCCGATGACTGCATCGACCTGACCGGACAGAAGGGCCGGTGAAAGGGCGAAGTTGACGTTGATCAGTTCCACGTCGGACACGGTCAGACCCACCGATTTCAGCATCTGGCCGAGCATGGCATCCTCAAAACCGGACACGGAGAAGCCGATCTTCTTTCCCTTCAGGTCCTCAAGCGTCTGGATCGGGCCGTCCTTCAGGACAATCAACGCATTGAGCGGGGTTGCGACCAGGGTGCCGATCCACTTCAGCGGCAGGCCTTCGTCGATCTGGGCATGCAGGGTCTGCTGATAGGAGACGGCGATGTCACCCTGACCGGCGGCAACGAGCTTCGGCGGCATGGCGGGATCCGCCGGTTCGATCAACTCGACGTCGAGGCCTTCCTTTTCGAAGAAGCCCATGGTCTGCGCCGTGATCACCGGCGCATGATCCGGATTGACGAACCAGTCGAGCAACACGGTCAGCTTGTCGTTTGCATGAGCCGGCATTGCGGTCATCAGCATGGCCGCAAACGACCAGAGCGCTATTTTTTTCATTCAGTCCTCCTTGGAGATTGTGAGAGCGAGTTGGTCCGGTCAGTCCTCGACCTGCCAGGGAACCAGGCGGCGGGTGAGGCGGTCGACGGAAAAACGTAAAATCAGCACCATTAGCGCGAGTAGAAGCAGCGCCGCGAACATGACATCGGTCTGCATGCGCGCGTTGCTCTGGAGCATGATGAAGGCGAGCCCGCCCTTGGCTCCGACCCACTCGCCGACGATGGCGCCGATCGGAGCGAAAACCGCGGCAATCCGGATACCGGAGGCGAGCGCCGGCAGTCCGGCGGGGATACGGAAATAAACGAGCTCCTTCAGCCGGGAAACCCGATAAAGCCGGGCCAGGTCGATGAGACCTTCATCGGCCCGTCGCAGCCCGTCGAAGAATGTGGACGTCACGGCAAAAAAGATGACGAGTACCGCCATCACGATCTTCGAGGACAAGCCGAAACCGAGCCAAAGGACCAGGATCGGCGCAATGGCGAAGACCGGTAAAGCCTGGGTCACCAGAATGGTCGGCAGCATGGCCCGCCGGGCAAGCGGAGAAAGCCACATAAGGACGGCAAGAGTGGCGCCGGCAATAACGCCTGCGACAAAGCCGAGCAGCGTTTCGTAGGCGGTGATTGCGGCATGGTACAGCAGGAAGCCGCCCTGCTTCTGGAAGGCCAGCGCAACCCGTTCCGGTCCGGGCAGCATGAAGGGCTGGATGTCGAGCAGCCGGACCAGTGCGGACCAGCCGATCACGGCCACGACAAGGCCGATCAGAACGCGCAACACCTTTCGCATCAGGTCCCGCATCGCGAAACCTCCCGGCAGAGATCGGACAGATGCGGCGGCCTTGCCACCGAAAAGGAAAATCGGCACCGAACGGTGCTTTTACGTCTCGACACAACAGGATCTCCCGTCTTCGGATAAACCGAAAGCGACAATGGAGATCCGGGATATGGCTAAAGGCTTCCGTCCCTTCGCCGGCATGACCCGGATCAGGTTCTAAGGGTTCGGCAACGCCATCTCAGTTCCTTATCGGAACACCCCTCGGACCGAACGCGACCATGCACCGGCACGTTCGAAAACGCAACCCTGGAGGTTGATGACAAACCCCGATTTAGTCATCCCGGACGAAGCGTCAGCGAAGATCCGGGCCCGGCGAGCCAAGGTGTCCGTTAACTTAACCCCATTGAAATGGTGAAGCTTTTGCCTCCCCTGCCCCGGCTCGCGCTATCGCTTAGCCGAGGTGACGACGGTGAGGAAAGGGCATTGTCAGAAGTCTGCCCTGATTTGGCCAAGTCACAAGTGCTTGCCGACGGCTCGGCCGTCAGCCCGCCTGCCAGGCCTGTACGGCTTCGTCGACGGCCTTGGTGCCGGTCGGGCCCTTTTCGAGGGTCAGGATGCCGCGTTTGCCGTTGTCGTAGAGCATCGGAATGTCGATCCATCCCCGCTCGCGCAACAAACCGATGTTCCGTTCCCGCTCGCTGGAGATATTGGAAAGCGCAATCCAGAAATAGCCTTCCGAAACCTTGACCGAAGCACCGATCAGCGCATCGCCGCGCGCCTGTTCGGTCGGCTTCATGACCAGCCCCGGCACGTTCTGAACATCGCCAGCCGGAAAGTCCTTCGGGAAATTGTACTTGATCTCCACCAGGTGGCTTGCCGGCAGAGAACTGTCCTCGTTGGGCTTCAGCCGGATGTCGACGGAAACGTTCCGCTCCGGGATCCTGACCTCAGCCGTCAGGATCTCCTGCTTCTTGCCATCCAGGTCGGTTTCTTCCTTGATCGCCCAGACCACTTCGCCCTGGGAGGCGGTTCCCGCACCGTTCTCGCCGGCGCCTTCTTCGTAAAGGATGGAGCGCTGCGCGACGGCTGCAGTGCCTTCCGGCGCAGGCGGCGTATCCTGCTTTTCGCCTTCCCCAGTCGAAGCCACGATTTGGGGGACGCTCGGAGTTGTGACCGGTGCGGCGACTTCCGGCGTGGCTGGTTCCGGCGTTGCGGGTTCCGGCGCTGCTGGCTCTGGTGTTTGCGGAACAGAGGCCACGGGAGCCACCGTTTCCGCAGGTGCCGGTGGTGTTGCCGCTTGCGTGGAGGACGACTGATCGGGCGTGATGGTCGTCGTCGTCACCGTGCGCGCATCCGGGGCTGCCGCAGGCTGACCGTTGTCATCCAGCAGGCGATCGGTGTTCTTTCCCCCGTTCTTGTCGGCGTCTGCAGTATCCTCGGCGACCCGGGGTTCGGTCGTCACAGGTGCGACCGTCTTGTCATCCGCCACGGTCCGTTCCGAATTTGACGAACCGCCGGCCATCATCTCCGAAATCATGTCCCGTTGGGAATAAATGACGCCGGCAATGCCAAGAACGATGAGGATCAGAACCCCGATCAAGGCCAGCGGGACAAGGGAAAGACCGCGACCCGGGCGCCGGACCGCATCCGACAACCGTTTCCGGCCACGGCCCTTCCGGCCCGTTTCCGCGTCGTCGTCCATGTCGTCGTCGTAAGTGTGGTGCCGGACCTCGTATCCGCTCGACGCATTCGGCGTGTAATCCTGATGAGGCTCTTCCTGGTAGGCGTCTGTCTCTGCTTCCGGTTCGTAAGCAGCCATGACCGGTTCCTGGGAAGACCCCACGCCTGTCTCTGCGGTCGACGAAATCGCCTCTTTCGTGGACAGAACCGCCGAATGCGACGCCGCGCCCAGCTTTTCGGCCTCTTCCACAGCCTGCTTGAGCGGCGAGGCGGGCGCTGCCGGCGCAGGCGCTGCCGGCTGAACGGCCGGTGCTTTTTCCGCAGCCGGCGCAGGAGGGGGCGTCGGTTCCTGCCGGGCGGTCAGGGTCGCCGTTCCAGACGTGGCGGGCGCTGCCGGAGGTTTGCTCAGCGGGTTGAGACCGAGGCTCTCGCGGGCGGCTTCTGCCTCGACCTTACGGATCGCTTCTTCCAGACGGAGCTGTTCGGCCGTGATTTCGGATGGCGACAGGGGCGGCTCATAGGCCTTCAGCTGATTGACGATCGCGTTCCGCGCCCGGCTGTAAACACCGCGGCGGGCCGCGCCGTTGTTTTCCGGAAGAGAGCCGATCGTTTTTTTCAGAATCGAATAATAGTCAGCCATCTTGTCGCCTATCGGCAAATCGCCGATCCAAAATCAGTCCCTTTAAGCAGGCATATACCATGTTCCGCCGGGCGCGAACCCCCTGTTCGCGGGGTTCGCTACCGGTCTGCACGCGGCAAATGACGCTGCGGCCTCTTCGGTGCATCACGCACCCTTTGCAATCAGCCCTTTTAAAACCGCTTCCTGTCTTGGGGCATCCGTCTTTCAACGGACATCGTAAATTTTCAATAGCCGGTGTTTTTGGCTTTTTTAAAGGCGATTTTGACCGGCATCACCCCTGGAAGGGGTTCTGCACAAGGATCGTATCTTCCCGTTCCGGGCTCGTGGAAAGGAGGGCGACGGGTGCACCGATCAGTTCTTCGACATGGCGCACATACTTGACCGCCTGCGCCGGAAGATCGGCCCATGAACGCGCACCTTCTGTGGATTCTTTCCATCCCGGCAAGGTTTCGTAGATGGGAATCACCCGTTCTTGTGCACCCTGCGAGGCTGGCAGGTAATCGATTCGCTCACCGTCGAGTTCGTATCCGACGCAGATCTTGATCTCCTCAAGGCCGTCGAGAACGTCGAGCTTGGTCAACGCGATGCCGTTGATGCCGGAGGTGCAGACCGTCTGACGGACCAGGACCGCATCGAACCAGCCGCATCGGCGGCGGCGTCCGGTAACCGTTCCGAACTCATGGCCACGGGTGCCGAGAAATTCCCCGACCTCGTTCTTCTGCTCCGTCGGGAACGGTCCTTCGCCGACACGGGTCGTATAGGCCTTGGTGATGCCGAGAACATAGCCGACGCTGCCCGGCCCGAGGCCGCAGCCGGTGGCAGCCTGGCCGGCGACCGTGTTGGAAGAGGTCACGAACGGATAGGTTCCGTGGTCGATGTCGAGCAGGGCACCCTGCGCGCCTTCGAACAGAATGCGCTTGCCTTCCTTGCGCAGCCGGTCGAGCAGGTTCCAGACCGAATCCATGTAAGGCAGCACCTTGTCGGCCACGCTTGCCAGCTCGTCGTAGATCGCCTGTGCGGAAATCTCGTCCTGGCCGAGACCCCGGCGCAATGCATTGTGGTGCACGAGCATGCGGTCGATCTTCGCCGGCAGGGTCGACAGGTTGTTCAGGTCCATCAGGCGGATTGCCCGCCGGCCGACCTTGTCCTCATAAGCCGGACCGATGCCGCGCTTGGTGGTGCCGATCCGGGTTCCCGTATTGGAATTTTCCCGAAGCGCGTCCAGTTCCCGGTGCAGGGACAGGATCAGCGTGACGTTTTCCGCAACCCGAAGGCTCTCCGGCGTGACCACGACCCCTTGCGCGGAAAGACGCGCGACTTCGTCCACCAGGGCATGCGGGTCCAGAACGACGCCGTTGCCGATGACGGAGAGCTTGCCTTCGCGTGCGACGCCTGAAGGGAGCAGCGAAAGCTTGTAGCTCACGCCGTCGATGACCAGCGTATGGCCGGCGTTGTGACCGCCCTGGAAACGAACGATGACGTCTGCCTGTTCCGACAGCCAGTCGACTATCTTGCCCTTGCCTTCGTCACCCCATTGCGATCCGACGACAACCACATTGGCCATTAAGACACGCCCTCCTGAAGCGGTACTTCCGGCGCCGGATGACCGGCGCAAACACGACAAGCCCCGGACGCGCCGCCCGGGGCAAACGCGGCGGACTATAGTGCGGTTCCGGTTGAAATGGAAACACTTCTGTCGCTCGGACGAAGACCGTCCCTCAGGAACCGAACCAGGCCATCACAAAGCGGGATCTTCGAGCCGCTCCGCCCTGGGCCAAGGCGTGTTGCCGATCCGCGTCGTGACAAACCGGAAGCAAAGGCGTGCTGTCTCAACATACTGGATACAAAGAGAGATTCGAGGAGATCGTCAGCAACCCGAATTTTCATAGCGCTCGCAAATCGGGTTTTGTGACAAAATCCACCATGCTACTCACGCAACGCTTTTCCACCGGAACGGCTTCTTCAAACCTGCTTGGATTTGTCGCATGTCCCTCAGAAACTGGATCCTGCTGCTCTCTCTTGGCGCCATATGGGGCGGATCCTTTCTCTTTGCCAAGGTCGCCGTGGCCGAGATCCCGCCGCTGGTTCTGGTGTTCTGCCGAGTGGCAATCGCCTGTGTGACGCTGCACATCGTCCTGCGTTTCACGTCCCATCGTTTCCCGGTTCAACCGAGGATGCTCGCAGCCTTCTTCGTCATGGGCCTCCTGAACAACGCGATTCCGTTTTCGCTCCTGTTCTGGGGACAGACCGAACTCTCTGCCGGGCTCGCCTCTATCCTGAATGCGACGACCCCGATCTTCACCTTCATCGTGGCAGCCCTGCTTGTGCGTCAGGAACCGGTGCGCGCGCACCGGATCGCCGGCGTGTTGATCGGTTTTGCCGGCGTGCTCGTCATGGTTTCTCCAAGCGTCACCGGGCTGGGAAACGATCCGCTGTGGGCGCAACTCGCCTGCCTGGGCGCCGCCCTGTCCTACGCGCTGGCTGCCACATTCGCGCGCAGGTTCAGGAACATTCCCCCGCTGGTGTCGGCAACCGGTCAGCTTTCCGCTTCCACCCTGATCATGTTGCCGGTCGCCCTGCTCACGGCCGGGAACTGGTCGCCCTTTGATACATCCGCCATTGTCTGGCTGAACGTTCTGGCGCTCGGCATCGGCGCAACGGCGCTGGCCTACCTGATCTACTTCCGGGTACTCGCCGATGCGGGCGCCACCAATGCCTCGCTGGTCACGTTCATCGTGCCGGCAAGCGCGATCCTGTTCGGCTTTTTGGCTTTAGGCGAACGGCTCAATGCCTATCAGTTTGCAGGCCTTGGGTTACTCCTGACGGGCCTGCTCGTCCTGGACGGGCGTATCCTTCCGAAAAGAAGACAGGCCGCATGAAAACGGGCGGCCCGAAGACCGCCCGAAATCATTCCATCTCTCAATTCCGTCATCCCGGACGAAGCGTAAGCGGAGATCCGGGACCGGCGAGCCGAGGTCTTGGAGAAATCGACTCCGCCAATATCGTCAGGCTTTTGCCTCCCCGGCCCCGGCTCGCGCTATCGCTTGGCCAGGGTGACTAAAGGGAGGGGTGCCTGTCGATGCTTAGAACCGGAGCGATTTCACCTGCTTGACATGCGACACCGCGGACAGCCGGTCCATGACGGATTGCGGCACTTCCCCGTCCACTTCGACCAGGCAGATCGCATCCTGTCCCGGCGCGGTCCGGCCCAGGTTGAAGGTGGCGATATTGACGCCGCTACCGCCGAGTTCCATGCCGAGATGACCGATGAAACCGGGCTTGTCCTCATTGGTGATATAGAGCATGTGCGGCCCGAGTTCGGCCTCCATGTTGATGCCCTTCACCTGGATGATCCGCGGTTTGCCGTCGGCAAAGACGGTACCCGCAACCGACCGCTCCTGGCGTTCGGTCACAACCGTCAGGCGGATATAGGTCTCATAGGCGCCTTTCTGCTCCCGGCGAACCTCCTCCACCTGAATGCCACGGTCACGGGCAACGATCGGCGCCGAAACCATGTTCACGGTCTGTAAGAGCGGTGTCAGCAAGCCGCTGAGGGCCGCGGACGTCAGCGCCTTGGTGTTCAGTTCGGCAACCGCACCGGCATATTCCAGCCGGATCGCTTCGATGCCGCTTTCCGTCAACTGGCCGGCGAAAGACCCGAGCTGTTCGGCCAGACGCACGAACGGCGCGAGTTTCGGCGCTTCTTCTGCCGAGATCGAAGGCATGTTGAGTGCGTTCGTCACCGCCCCGTCGAGCAGGTAGTCGCACATCTGCTCGGCCACCTGCAGCGCCACGTTTTCCTGGGCCTCGCTGGTAGACGCGCCCAGATGCGGCGTGGAGACGAAGTTCGGTGCACCGAACAAAACGTTCTCCTTGGCCGGCTCTTCCACGAACACGTCGAACGCGGCACCACTCAGCTTACCGGCGTCGAGCGCATCGCGCACCGCCTGCTCGTCCACGAGACCGCCGCGGGCGCAGTTGATGACATAAGTGCCGTTTTTCATCTTCGCGATCGCCGCCGCGTCGATGATATTGCGCGTCTTGTCGGTGAGCGGCGTGTGTAGCGTGATGAAGTCGGCACGCTTCAGGAGCTCGTCCAGTTCCACCTTTTCAACGCCGAGAGATGCCGCGCGTTCCGGCGTCAGGAACGGATCGAAGGCAACCACCTTCATCTTCAGGCCGATCGCCCGATCGGCCACAATCGAGCCGATATTGCCGCAGCCGATCAGACCGAGGACCTTTGACGTGATTTCCTTCCCCATGAAGCGGGACTTTTCCCACTTGCCGGCCTGGGTCGAAGCGTCGGCTGCCGGGATTTGCCGGGCGGCGGCAAACATCATGGCGATTGCATGTTCCGCGGTCGTGATCGCATTGCCGAAGGGCGTGTTCATGACGATGATGCCGCGCGCGGTGGCCTTGGGGATATCGACGTTGTCGACACCGATCCCCGCCCGGCCGATCACCTTGAGATTGTCGGCCGCCGCGATGATCTTTTCCGTCACCTTGGTGGCGGAACGAATGGCCAGACCATCGTACTGACCGATGATTTCCAGCAGTTTGTCCTTGTCCTTGCCGACATCCGGCAGGAAATCGGCGTCGATACCGCGGTCCTTGAAAATCTGCACGGCCGCATCGGACAGTTTGTCTGAGATGAGAACTTTCGGAGCCATCAGTGGCCTCCTTTGGAAGGTAGAGCTTTGTCTACAGCGTAGTTCGGAGAATCCTCTTCCTGAGGAGAAGGATTCGTGGTCCAGGCAACAGCACTCTGGATCCAGAGTTTTGCTGACGCCGTTGCTTCATAGGTCGCGCCACGCAGCAGTTTGTCGGTTGGAGCTCTGAGACATCGGAGCGGGTATTGCCACTCCATCCATTCCGGATCGCGCAAGCCCGTCGAGGCTTCATCTCCGGACGTGGAGTAAAAAGATACGGCGTCGAGGAACTCACCCGTATCCTCCCAGACTTCCCACTCAGCGGTATCTGCCGGGATGATCTCCAGCGCAATCTCGATCCGCTCCCCCGCCTTGCAGTCGAGGGTCACGGTATCCAAAGCGCAGAAATCGACCCGCATGCCATCCGGCAACTCCGGATGGCACTGAACCGCGTCCTGTATGATCGATACGGGACTTTCCGATTTGACCGACAATATGGTGTCGGCAAACCGGAAGCTCCTGCGAAGCGTGAACACCTTACTCAGGCCGCGGCCGCGAGTGTCGCTTTCTGAGTCTCGAAGGCCCAGTCGAGCCAGCCCGTCAACGCGGCAAGGTCGGAGGCCTCGATGGTCGCACCGGCCCAGATCCGAAGGCCGGACGGTGCGTCCCGGTAGGCACCGATGTCATAGGCGACACCTTCCGCATCGAGCGCGGACACCATCGCCTTGGCGAAGGCGGCCTGGTCATCGGCGGACAAGGCGCAGACTTGCGGGTCCACGACCTTCAGACAGACCGAGGTATTGGACCGCGTTGCCGGATCGACCGCAAGGAAATCGACCCAATCGGTCTTTTCCACCCAGTCGATGAGCACCTTGAGATTGCCGTCCGCACGGCCGATCAGGCCGGAGAGCCCGCCGACGGACTGTGCCCATTTCAGCGCGTCCACGTAGTCCTCGACGCAGAGCATGGACGGGGTGTTGATGGTCTCGCCCTTGAACACGCCCTCAATCAGCTTACCGCCCTTGGTCAGGCGGAAGATCTTCGGCATCGGCCAGGAAGGCGTATAGCTTTCCAGCCGCTCAACCGCCCGCGGGCTCAGAATGAGCATGCCGTGGGCTGCCTCGCCGCCGAGCACCTTCTGCCAGGAGAACGTCACCACATCGAGCTTGTCGAAGGCGAGATCCTGGGCAAAGGCGGCAGAGGTCGCGTCGCAGATGGTCAGGCCTTCGCGGTCGGCCGGGATCCAGTCGCCATTGGGAACGCGCACGCCGGAGGTGGTGCCGTTCCAGGTGAAGACCACGTCGTGGCTGAAATCCACGGTCGAAAGATCGGGCAATTCGCCGTAGGGCGCCTCGATCTTGCGGGCGTTTTCAAGCTTCAGCTGCTTCATCACGTCCGTGACCCAGCCGGAGCCGAAGCTTTCCCAGGCGAGCATGTCGACCGGCCGCGCACCGAGCAGCGACCACAGCGCCATCTCGACGGCACCCGTATCGGAGGCCGGGACGATGCCGATGCGGTAATCCGCGGGGACCTGAAGAACCTCGCGCGTCAGATCGATGGCCTCGGCCAGTCTGGCCTTGCCGATCTTTGCGCGGTGGGAACGGCCGAGCACCGCGTCGGACAGGCTCTGAAGAGACCAGCCGGGACGCTTGGAACAGGGACCGGAAGAAAAATTGGGATTGGCCGGACGGATGTCCGGCTTGGCATTCGATGCAGTCATGTAATCTACCCTCACAGATAGGAGCCCCTCGTTGGGGAGGGGTGGCCCACTGATTGGGATAGGCCCGATCACCGGAAGCGTCAATTGAATTTGGAGAAAATATTTTTCCAAAAACGAAAAAGGCCGGCGTTGCAGCCGGCCTTTCCGTTGATTTGTGTCCAGCTCAGTAGTTGCTGGTAATCGGCTGCGGCGGGAAGTAGGTCGGCACCGCTGACACCTGGTTTGCGAACTGGTAACGCACACCGAGCCGGAATTCATGAGCCGTCAGATCCTTGAATTCGGACCGGGTCTGGCCGGAACCGGTGTTGTAGTATTTCACCGTCTTGGCCGTACCCAGGTTCTTGTACCGATACCCGGCGTCGAGACTCCAGTTCGGCGTCATCGCATAGGATGCACCGGCCATGAGCGCCCAAGCGAAGTTCCACTCGCCGTGGGAACCGTCGTAGTTCGTCGTCGCACCGCCCGGGTTCACCGAAACCGTATTGTCCGTATTCACATAAGCCGCACCGATACCGGCACCGACATAAGGTGTGAAGTTGTTCCATGTGCCGATGTCATAGTAACCGTTCAGCATCAGGGTCCAGACATCGATGTCCGTGGTTTCCTTGGAGAAGCCGCCAGTACAGCCACCGCAGACCGCGTAGCCGGTGGCTTGCGCCGGCGTTTCGTAATCCAGGGTGATGTCACCACGCAGGTGATCGGAGAATTTGTAACCGACACCGACGCCGATCATCCAGGCGTTGTCCATGCTTTCGCGCTGATAGCGCAGGTTACCGACAACAGGATCGTTGAAACTGCCGTCCGGGTCGCCGTAGAGCTTGTAGCCGATATCGCCACGCAGGTACCAGCCGCCGACGGCCGGAACTTGCGGAATGTGTTCGATGACCGGTGCCGGGAGGTCGGCAGCGAAGGCTGCAGTCGACATAACAACCGCGATGCCGGCCAAAGACAATCGCTTAAAATACATGACCATGTCCTAGTCCTCTTCTTCAGCCGTCCGCAGGTTCGGTTGCGGTTCGCGCTTGAATCACAGGCCAACAATGGTCTCAATTCATTAAAGGTGACTTAACCGTACTCATTAACCGAGTTTTTTTACCTTAAGAAATACTTAACAAGCTGGCATTTGTTTACACTTCATAAAGAAAAGGCGTCGCCTTCCACAAGGCAACGCCTGTTTTGAATGAAATCTAGCCTTGATGTTGATCAGGCAGCGGACCGGGCGACGGAATCCGCGATATCGTTGACCACCTGATTAACGAGATCCGCGTCGTCGCCTTCCGCCATGACGCGGATGACCGGTTCGGTACCGGACGCGCGGATGACGAGCCGGCCGTTCTTGCCAAGACGGCCTTCGCCGTCCCGGATCGCGGATTTGACGTCTTCCTGTTCCAGAGGCGCGCCGCCCTGATAACGGACGTTCTTCAGGAATTGCGGCACTGGTTCGAAACGCCGGCAGACTTCCGAGACCGACCGGTTCTGATCCTTGACGCAGGCCATGATCTGCAGGGCCGCGATCAGTCCGTCCCCGGTGGTGGCGAAATCGGACAGGACGATATGGCCGGATTGCTCGCCGCCGACGTTATATCCGTCCGCCCGCATGCGTTCGACCACATAGCGATCGCCCACCTTGGTCCGTATCAGGCCGAGGTCGAGACTTTGCAGATAGCGCTCCAGCCCGAGATTGGACATGACGGTCGCCACGATCCCCGGTGCGGTCAGCCGGTTATTCGCCTTCCACGACTGCGCGACGACGGCCATGAGCTGGTCGCCGTCGACCACTTGGCCGTTCTCGTCGACGATGATCACCCGGTCCGCGTCGCCGTCGAGCGCAATACCGATATCGGCCCGGACCTCGTGAACCTTCCTGATCAGGGCATCGGTGGAGGTCGAGCCGCAATCCTTGTTGATGTTGAACCCGTCCGGCGAGACACCGAGCGCGATCACGTCCGCTCCCAGTTCCCAAAGGGCTTCCGGCGCGACCTTGTAGGCGGCACCGTTGGCACAGTCGATCGCAACCCGGAGACCCTCCAGGCTCATCTCGCGCGGCAGCGTGCGCTTGGCGAATTCGATATAGCGCTGCTGCGCGCCCTCAATGCGCTTGGCGCGGCCCAGGTCCTTCGGGCCGGGAAGAAGCGCGCTCATGTCGCTTGTCGCCATCCGCTCAATTTCCAGTTCGATGGCATCGCTCAGCTTGAACCCGTCGGGACCGAAGAACTTGATGCCGTTGTCCTGAAAGGGATTATGCGACGCGGAAATCATGACGCCGAGATCGGCCCGCAGCGAGTGGGTCAGCATGGCGACCGACGGGGTCGGCATGGGGCCTAAGAGAAACGCATCCATGCCCACGGAGGTAAATCCGGCGACCAGCGCGTTTTCGATCATGTAACCGGACAGCCGCGTGTCCTTGCCGATCACGACCCGGTGCCGATGGCCGCCGTTCTTGAAGGCAATCCCGGCAGCCATTCCGACCTTGAGCGCCATTTCGGCGGTAATGGGGAACGTGTTTGCCTGCCCGCGAATGCCGTCCGTGCCGAAGAACTTGCGCATGTGTGTTTGTCGCCTGTCTTAGAATTATCATTTTGCTTCTTTTATCCCGGATTATGGCAAAAAACGGTTCAAAAATTATGAGCAAGTATTACGCTCCACACACAAAAATGCCCGGTCAAAGCCGGGCATTTTCTCTTTATGCTTTCCGATCAGGCCTGGGGCTGCGGCTCCATTCCGCCGCTCGTCTCATCCCCGCCACGCTTGACGCCTGTGGTGGGAACGGCTGAGGAGCGTCCGATCGGCTGATCGTCGTCGG
Source organism: uncultured Roseibium sp. (assembly GCF_963675095.2). Lineage (GTDB taxonomy): Bacteria > Pseudomonadota > Alphaproteobacteria > Rhizobiales > Stappiaceae > Roseibium. The sequence continues at coordinate 66,158 of NZ_CAXXSJ010000044.1, forward strand.
TATCGCGGACCGGCGGCTTGCCATTGAGGAGATCCTTGATCTCGTCGCCGGACAGTGTTTCGTACTCCAGAAGGCCCTTGGCGATGGTATGCAGCTGATCCTCATGATCGCGGAGGATCTTGTTCGCGGTCTCATAGCCCTGATTGACGAAGGACTTGATCTCCGCATCCACCACCTTCTGGGTTTCATCGGAAACGTGCTGGTTCTTGGCCACCGAGTGCCCGAGGAAGACTTCCTCCTGGTTCTCGCCGTAAAGCAGGGGGCCGAGCTTGTCGGACATGCCGAACTGGGTCGCCATGGCGCGTGCCAGCTTGGTTGCCATCTGGATGTCGCCCGAGGCGCCGGAGGTCACCTTTTCGTAGCCGAAGATCATTTCCTCGGCGACGCGGCCACCCATGGCAACCGCAAGGTCGGCCTTGCACTTGGCCCGGGTCAACGACACCTGATCCTTTTCCGGCAGGCGCATCACCATGCCCAGCGCACGGCCGCGCGGAATGATGGTCGCCTTGTGGATTGGATCGGAAGCTTCCTGATGCAGGGCGACCAGAGCGTGGCCGGCCTCGTGATAGGCGGTCAGCTTCTTTTCTTCCTCGGTCATCACCAGGGTACGCCGTTCCGCACCCATCATGACCTTGTCCTTGGCATCCTCGAACTCGGCCATGGTCACCAGCCGCTTGGAGCGGCGGGCGGCCAGCAGGGCGGCCTCGTTGACCAGGTTCATCAGATCCGCGCCGGAGAAGCCCGGGGTGCCGCGTGCCAGCGTCTTGACGTCGACGTCCGGAGCCAGCGGAACCTTGCGCATGTGAACCTTCAGGATCTTCTCACGGCCGGTGATATCCGGGTTCGGCACGACGATCTGACGGTCGAAACGGCCCGGGCGCAACAGCGCCGGGTCGAGAACGTCCGGACGGTTGGTCGCGGCGATGATGATAATGCCTTCGTTCGGCTCGAAGCCGTCCATCTCGACGAGCAGCTGGTTCAGCGTCTGCTCCCGTTCGTCGTTACCGCCGCCGAGACCGGCGCCACGATGGCGGCCGACGGCGTCAATTTCGTCGATGAAGATGATGCACGGCGCATTTTTCTTGGCCTGTTCGAACATGTCGCGCACGCGGGACGCGCCGACACCGACGAACATTTCCACGAAATCCGAACCGGAAATGGTGAAGAACGGCACATTCGCCTCACCGGCGACCGCGCGCGCGGTCAGCGTCTTACCGGTGCCCGGAGGACCGACGAGCAGAACACCGCGCGGGATCCGGCCGCCGAGGCGCTGGAATTTCTGAGGATCGCGCAGGAACTCGACGATCTCCTGAAGGTCTTCCTTGGCTTCGTCGATACCGGCGACATCGTCGAAGGTCACGCGGCCATGGGCTTCCGTCAGCAGCTTTGCCTTGGACTTGCCGAAGCCCATTGCCTTGCCGCCCGAACCCTGCATCTGGCGCATGATGAAGATCCAGATCCCGAGGATGATCAGCATCGGGAACCAGTTGATCAGCGCTCCGAGGATGTTGTTGCCTTCCGCCGGCGGCTGCGCGTTGATCAGCACGCCCTTGGAGCGAAGCAGATCCACATACTGCCCGGCACCTTCCGGCGCGTAGGACTGGAAGGCGCCGCCACTGCTGTAATGGCCGGTGATCTTCTGCTTCTGGATGGTGACGTCCTGAATATTTCCCTGTTCCGCCTGATTCAGGAACTGGGAAAAGGCGATTTCATTCGACGCCGTCCGCTGCCCTGGGCTCTGAAACAGCTGGAACAGGGCGATCAGCAGGAGTGCGATAATCACCCAGAGTGCGAAATTGCGAAAATGTGCGTTCATTTCGATCCCTTTACCGCCGCACGCAAGAACCTGCGCGGCGTTAGTACTCAACTGTCAAGATAGGTCGCGGAAGCCCATCTGCCAAGGCGGTGCGCCATTCTTGCGCATCGCGTCTGACTTTTTCCTTAAAGAACTTATCTTGGCATCGGCATGGCGGATGCAAGATTGTTAATAAATGCAAGCCTCTGGTCCCTGCCCGTCTTTCCCATGAGCCAGCATGTCCGCGGCACGATCGGGTAGCCGGCAAAGCATGACGTCGGACATAAACCGGGTACCCGCCGCTTCGAAAAGTCCCGGCACGAACAACAATCTGTCTCCTAGCCGCAAGGCGGGAGCACAGGCAAAGGCCGGTTTCGGCCAGCCGGCGGGCCAATCGATCTGCGCGGACGTCCCCGGCACTTGATCCAATGCGCCGAGCGTGAGGGGCCCGGGCCCGCTCTCGCTCACGGCGTCTTGCCGGCTGTAGCAGTAGCGATCGTCCCAATTCCCTTTTGAGCCCTCCGCAAGCAGAATGCGCGCCGGCAGTTCCCTGCCCGCTTCCTTCCAGACAAAGAGATCACGGCCTTTTCGAAGAACAATCGCCCCCGACAATGTCTGTTGGGCGTCCCCGGACAGAACACGATCCTCAAGAAATTCCAGTTTGGAAAGGCGCAGCGGCTTGTCACGGCCCGTGACCCGGCGGATCATCCGCGCCAGCAGTCGCAGCCGCACCTCCCGCGGCAACCCGGCCAGGTTAGCGAAATCCAGACGCAGGGGTCCGGCCGGATGTTCGGTAACGGACGCCCGCCAGATGTTTGCCACCCATGTATCGATGGCGTCGGCAGCCCTGCGAAGGCGCCGCGCGGTTTCGACAAGACGGTCCGGTTCCAGCCCCTCTTCCGCCAGAAGACCGGCCATCGTCCGCAAGCGGACGCGCTTGTAGTCCGGATCGCGGTTGGAGGGGTCTTCGGCCCAGGAAATCTTTCGCGCGGTGAGTTCCCCGATGAGCCGCGCCTTCGGGAGCCCCAGCAACGGGCGCATCAATCGGAGCCCGAACGGGCCGTTCGCTTGATCGCGAGCCATGGCACCCAGACCGTAAACACCGCTTCCGCGGGTCAATCGATCCAGGAACGTCTCGACCTGATCGTCGCGGTGATGGGCAAGAAGAAGACAGGTGACACGGGCGGCGCGCATGTCCTGCGCCATGAGTCGATACCGCGCATCGCGGGCTTCCGCCTGAAGGTTGGAAGCCGGTTTTTCGCCGTCCCAGACCAGGATCCGGTGATCCAGGCCCAGTTGTTCGCAATGGCGCGAAACGGTCGCAGCTTCCTGGGCGCTCTCGTCCCGAAGCCGATGGTCGACGGTCAGCACCAGGACACGGCCGGTCCAGCCGGTTTGAAGTCGCCAGTCATTGAAAAGATAAAGAAGCGCAAGAGAATCCGGACCGCCTGAGACACCCAGGGCAACGGCGTCGGCTCCGGTCAGCGGATCGAAGAGCTGAGTGACCTCGTCTTGCGTCAGAACAGGAATGTCGTCAGGCCGGTCAGGAACACTTGCCACGGCGTTGCTCGTCGCGCGCCTGATCGAGGACCGCCGGCGCCGCGTTCGGGTATTTGTTCAGGAGTTCCGAGAAGGTCGCACAGGCGGCACCGTTCTCGCCGAGACCGTTCAGAGACAGGCCGAGCTTCAGCAGGCTGTCCGGGCTTTTTTCGCTTCCCGGATGATCGGTATAGGTCTTCAGAAAGGCATCCGCCGCTTCCCGGTAATTCCGCTGGGCCAGAAGGCTCTCGCCGAGCCAGTACTGGGCGTTCGCGGCACGCCGGTCGTCCGGATAGGTCTCGATAAAGGCGCGGAAGCCTTCTTCCGCCGCCTTGTATTCTCCGTTGACCGCATAGCTATAGGCCCGGTCGTAATCGGCCCGGGGATCACCGCTCGGCGCCAGGCCGGCCATGAGATTGCCGGCGGCTTGCGTACCGTTGTCCCCCAGTCCTGTGGGCGGCAAGGCGCCATTGGGCTGGCCGCCGTTCCCCTGTCCGCCCGAAAGCCGCCCGCCAGAGCGCCCAGATCGATCGGACCGTTGCCGGGCAGGCCGCCAGAAGAACCGATGTTAGAATCGTTGTTGGTACCGTTGTTCTGGTAACCGCCGGACGAACCCCAATCGCCGTCGCCGGATCCGCCGGCCGGCAATGTGCCGAGCGTCTGGACGCTGTCGGCAAGATTGCCCGCGGGCGGTTCCGGCTGTCCCGCATCGGACCGTTTACCCGGTCTCCCGCCACCTTCCAGCTGCTGGAAGCGGTATTCATTATCTTCCTGCATGCGCCGGATCTGATCCTGCAATTCCCGGACCTGGTAGGAAAGCTGCTCGATATGGCCGGTCAGGACGCGCATCCGCTCTTCCATTTCGTCGATCCGGACATTCGAATTGTCCTTGCGGCCGAACAACTGCGCCTGTGACGGGCTGGCAAGCGTGAACAAAGCCAGCGCGGCCAGGATTGCCGACAGTGCTTTCAATTTCCCCATTCCAATCCTCCGTCTTGTGCAGGACCTCTGTCCTACTCAAGGGCTGGATACCACAGGGCGCGCGGAGTTCGGCCAAAATTTGGCATGAACGCAGATTTTTTTGCAGGCTGCGCGCCCGTTTTGTCCGATGCCTTCGGACAAAACGAAAGAGGCCGGGCAAAGGGCCCGGCCTCGTTCCTCGACGGATATGGATCCGTTAACTCGATGCGTTGTTCAAAACAGTCACGGCGCGCCGGTTCTGCGACCAGCAGCTGTTGTCGTTACACACGGCGACCGGCCGTTCCTTGCCGTAGGAAATCGTCTTGATGCGCGTGGCGGATACGCCGCGGGAGACCAGATAGTCCCGGGTCGCATTGGCCCGGCGCGCGCCAAGGGCAAGGTTGTACTGCCGGTGCCGCGCTCGTCGGCGTGCCCTTCGACGGTAATGGTATATTTCCCGTAGCTGCTCAGCCACTGGGCCTGCTTGTCCAGCGTCGCCTTGGCCTGTGCGTTGAGCGTCGACTGGTCTTCCTCGAAGAACACGCGATCACCCACATTAACGACGAAATCCTGGCCGGTCCCGGGCTTTACATTGCCCTGAAGACCATCCGGCTGCGTCTGGGCGCAGGCGGCGACGAACAGCATGGCACCGATCACGGCCATGAATTTTGCGCCCCGCGCCAACTTCCCCAATTCAAACATTCTCGTTCTCCTATCCCCACCGGCCCCGACAGGGTGAACAGTTTCTATCCAAAGCTGGTTAAGACCGTCTTGGCAAAACTGGTAAACAGTTTCCTAATCGTTCCGTGTGTTCAACCCTGCCGGTCGTCCCGCCCCCCTAGTCGATCAGAGGCGACCAGGACGGATCCGATGCGAAGGACGGCGTGGTGACACGCTGCTCGTTGTAGCCGGTCAAATCGACCGTCCATATCTGAGGCCCGCCATTCGCGCCCGGCGTATCGCGGAAGAACACGAGAACACGGCCATTTGGTGACCAAGCCGGGCCTTCATTGTGATAACCCTCCGTCAGAATGCGTTCTCCCTTGCCGTCGGGGGTCATCACACCGATCATGAACCGGCCCTGGTGCTGCTTGGTGAAGGCGATCAGGTCGCCGCGCGGCGACCAGACCGGCGTGGAATAGCGGCCCGGGCCGAAGGAAATCCGCTGAGCATTCGAACCGTCGGCGTTCATCACGTAAAGTTGTTGGGAACCGCCCCGGTCGGATTCGAAAACGACCCTGCGTCCGTCGGGGGAATAGGACGGGCTTGTGTCGATGGCAGCGGTATTGCTCAACCGTGTCGTCCGCCGCGAGCGGAGATCCATGGAGAAGATATTGGCGTTGCCGCCCTCCTCCAGGCTCATGATGACCTTCTGCCCATCCGGCGAAAACCGCGGCGCGAACGTCATGCCCGGAAAGTTGCCGACGATCTCCCCGCTGCCCGGTCTCGATATTGAGCAGGTAGACGCTCGGATCGGTGCCGCCATAGGACATGTAGGTGATTTCCTGGCTTGTCGGCGAAAACCGTGGGGTCAGAACCAGTTCGTCGCCCCGGGTGAGATAGCGGACATTGGCCCCATCCTGATCCATGATGGCCAGACGCTTGACCCGCTTGTCCTTCGGACCGGTTTCATCGACGAAGACGATCCGCGTGTCGAAGTAGCCCTTTTCGCCCGTTCAGCCGCTCATAAACGGCATCGGCGATGATGTGCGCCAGCCGGCGCCAGTTGTCCGGTGTCGTGTAGAATTGCTGACCGAGCATCTGCTCGGACGCGAAGACGTCCCAGAGCCGGAATTCGGCCCTGACGCGCCCGTCTGCCTGTTTGGCGACCGACCCGGTCACCAGGGCCTGGGACCCGATGGTACGCCAATCGCCGAAGCGCGGCCTGGGTGTTCGCGCTCATGTTCTTCTGGGATGAAGCTCGCCGGATCAAGGGGCTTGAACAGGCCCGACCGCTTCAGGTCGGCCGCGATCACGGCCGTCATCTCTTCGGCAAGCTTGGCATCGCCTCCTTCGGGCGAGAACACCGGCAAGGCGATCGGAAGAGGCTCGACATGACCCTGTGTCACATCGATCTCGACCAGGGCCTTCGCCGGCTGAACGCCGGTTAGAACGCCCGCCAGAAGACCGAATGTCATCAGGCATGCGGCTGCCATCACCTCCAGGCGGGGCAGGAAACGAATTGCTTTGGACTTGTCGCACATGAGCGAAAGGGCTCCTTGCTTTCTCAAATTCATCCTACCCGCCAATCAGCTCGCGCGGGTCGAAATTGATAATCACTTCCTGCCATGCCTCGTATTTCGAGGCCGGCAACGTATAGGGCGCGCACCGCATGACGGCCCGCACGGCGCTGCTCGCGGCCGCCCGGAACGCCGGGTTCGAGTTGGAGTTCAAGACTTCCGGGCTGGTCGAAACCTCGCCTGAACGATCCAGACCGAACTTGACGCGCACCTTCAATTCTTCCGCCCCCACCGCGCCGACCGGCGGGTTCCAGCACTTTGCAATCTGGCCCCGGAGCGCATCAAGCTCCGATTGGCTCATCTTCACATTGGTGTCCTGGCTGAGACGACTGCCCAGGGACGCCGGGTCCTGGGAGGTCGAACCGCCGCCCGTGGGCTCCACCTTGTTGAGCAGAGCCGCGATTTCATTGGGCTTGAAGTCTTTTTCCTTCGGTTTCTCTGCCGTCTGGGTCGGACGCGGCGGCTTCGGCTTCGTCCTCGGAACGACCTTGGTCTGGATCGGCTCGGGCGCCGCCGCCTCCGGCGCTGGTTCGGGCGCTTTCTCGGCCGGCGCAGGTTCCGGCTCCGGTTCCGGGGCAGGCTCTGGGGCCGGCGCGGGTTCGGGCTCGGCAGCAGGTTCCGGTGTCGGTTCCGGTTCTGGAGCCGGCGTCGGTTCCGGTGTCGGCGGCGTCGGCTGTGCCACTGCGGGCTGATCCGGTTTTTCCGTCGGCTCGGCGGGTTTTTCTTTCGGCGTTTCGGACGGTTTTACGGCAGCAACCTCACGAATTTCCGCGTCCTTCTCGCCTTTTTGCAGCCGGGTGATGTCTTCCACCGGCACCAGCTCGACGGGAAGGGAATCGACCGGAGGCGTCGTAAAGCTCCGCGCGTCCGGAAAGGCGATCAAACCCCAGAGCAGAACGACCGTATGACCGGTCAAAGACGCGATGAGACCAACGCGCATAACAGACTTACGAGCCTTTTTCGTCGAGCGTTACGAGGCCAAGCCGCTTGAACCCGGCGGCATTGATCCGGCCCATGATCTTCATCATGGTGCCGTAGTCGGAATGCTGATCACCGCGCACGTAAATGCGCTCGTCGTAACCGTTCTTGGCAATGGCCTCGAGTTTCGGCACGACTTCGTCGAGGGCGATTTCCGTGTCCTGAATGAAGATCTGGCCGGACGCATTGACGGAAATCGTTATCGGCTCCGTATCGCCTTCCAGGGCCTTCGCCTTGGTTTCAGGCAGATCGATCGGCACACCAACCGTCAGCAGCGGAGCGGCCACCATGAAAATGATCAGGAGCACAAGCATCACGTCCACCATGGGCGTGACGTTGATTTCGCTCATGGGCGCATGACGCCGACGGCGCCGACGGCGTCCGCCGCCCGTCCCTTGGCCTGATCCCACCTGCATGCCCATGGCTTACGACCTTTCGTCGATCTGGCGGGACAGGATGGCGGAAAATTCGTCTGCGAACCCTTCCATTCGGGCCACCGCCTTGCCGACATCGGCGGAGAACTTGTTGTAGGCAATCACCGCCGGGATGGCGGCCAGCAGACCGAGTGCGGTCGCGAAAAGAGCTTCGGCGATACCCGGCGCAACGACGGCGAGGTTGGTGCTCTCCGAAGCCGCGATCGCCTGAAACGCGGTCATGATCCCCCAGACCGTACCGAACAGGCCGATGAACGGCGCCGCGGATCCGACGGTCGCGAGCACCAGGAGCCGGTTTTCGAGACGTTCGCCCTCGCGCTGGATGGTCACGTCCATGACCCGGTCGATCCGCTGCTGCAGGCTGCCGATGGCCGGCTTCGCACCTTCGTGGCTGCGTTTCCATTCCCTCATCGCGGCAACGAAGAGGGCCGCCATGGAATGGTTGGTCCGGTGATGCAGGGTGCCGTAGAGCTCCTCCAGGGACTGCCCGGACCAGAACACGGTCTCGAAGCGGTTCATCTGGCGCTTGGTCCGGCCCATCAGCAGGAACTTGTCCAGGATGATCGCCCAACACCAGACAGAGGCGCCGATCAGACCGATCATCACGATTTTCACGACAATATGTGCCTGCCAGAAAAGTGCAAAAAACGAAATACCGCCATCTGGAGCCGCCAGCGTCGACTGAACAAGTTCATTCATGAAACGTAAGACCTCTTGGTCGTGTAATTTGCCAGAGCCCTGGCTTTCGGAGCACGGGTTGCTTGACGTCCGCCGGACCGCCGCTCAGAGCCTCTCTGACCGCTGATTTTGGCGAAACTTCGACTTTGTCAAAGACTTTGCCCGAAGAACAAAGGAATCAATTAAGGTTACCGCCATATTAATGCTTTGGGCGAAACTTGAAATATTTCCTCAGCTCCGAAAAAAGTGCCCACCTTCGAGGCCGGAAATATCACAGTCCGGCAAGGCGGCTTGCCAGGTCCGGCGGCAGGCGCGTGGGTTTGCCGTCGGCGGTAATGACGGCAACAACCACATGGGCGGCAACCAGCAGGTCTTCACCACGATGGATCTCCTGATCGAGCACAATGCGCGCGCCCCTCAGGTCCGTAAGCCGTGTCCGGACTTCCAGGACATCGTCGATCGTCGAAGGCCTGCGGAAGTCCAGGTTCATGGACCGTACGGCAAATGCCAGTGATTGGCCGGATACGCCGGCCTGAAGTTGAGCGTGATGAATTCCGGCTAGGCGCAGAAAATCGGAGCGGCCGCGTTCGAAAAAACGCACATAGGCCCCGTGATAGACGATGCCGGTGAAGTCCGTATCCTCATAATAGACGCGGACAGGCAGCACATGAGTGCCGTCGTCGAGACGGCCGGCAAGATCAGGCCAGGTGGTCACGGTAGCCTCCGGATATCAAAATCAGCGCACCACTTATTCCGTGCCCAAATAGCAGAAGGCTCCGCAACGGACCAGAGCCGGCGGAGCCTTCCGATGTTCGGTTGAAGTCGATCAGGCGGCCGCAACCTCGGCAAGGAAAGTCTCCACGGACTTCCTGAGCTGTTCCGCCTGCTGCTTCATCTCCAGCGTCGCTTCGCGCATCTGCTCGACCGATCTGGAATTTTCCACCACGTCGTCGTTCAGGGAAGCCACGGCTTCAGACACGTTGCGCGTTCCACCGGCCGCTTCGGTCACGTTCTGGGAGATCTCGGAGGTTGCCGATCCCTGCTGCTGAACCGCGGAGGAAATCGTGGTCGTGTAGTTGTTCACTTCCTCGATCGAACTCGACACGTTCTGGATTTCCTGGACGGCATCGGTGGTCGAGGCCTGGATCGCGGAAATCTGCGCTGAAATTTCTTCCGTCGCCTTGGCGGTCTGCTCCGCCAGCGATTTGACCTCGGACGCCACGACCGCAAACCCGCGCCCGGCTTCCCCGGCACGTGCGGCCTCGATGGTCGCGTTCAGGGCGAGCAGGTTGGTCTGCTCTGCGATTTCCGAAATCAGCGACACCACGTCGCCGATCTTGTTCGCCGCCTCTGCCAGTCCCTCGATCTTCTGATTGGAGGTCTGGGCACTGAAGGTGGTCTGGCCGACGATCTCCGCGGTGGTTGCCACCTGGCGGGAGATCTCGGCAATCGAAGCGTTGAGCTCTTCGGTTGCCGAGGCGACCGCCTGCACGTTGGCAGACGCGTTTTCGGAATCGCTCACGGCCCCGGCGCCGCGTTCTGCTGCCGCTGCGGACCGGTCGCTCAACACATTGGACAGATCTTCGACGCGGCGGATGTTTTCTTCCACGACGGCCAGCACCTGCTGCGCCTCGGCACGGAAACCGTTGATCAGCGAATCGATCAGCTGTTCGCGCTCCTCGCGTGCGACATGACCGACCTTGCGCTCTTCGGCAAGCCGCTCGCGCTCGATGGAGTTGTCCTTGAAGATCTCGATACAGCGCGCCATGTCGCCGATTTCGTCACCACGCTCGGTCGCGTCGATATCGACCTCAAGCTCGCCGTCCGCGATCCTGCGGGCAGCGGCATTCAGCGTGTTGAGCGGCGCGAACATGCGCACAGTCAACCACCAGATCAGGCCGACAATCGGCAACATGCACACGATGCCGACCAGGATCACGCCATAGATGATCTTGTTGGCTGCCGCTGCGAGTTCCGTCTGCGGAACGGCCTCGATCACACCGTAAGTCTTGTCATGCACGTGCGCTTCGGAGCGGAAGAAACGGTAGAGCGTATCGTCTAGCGACAGCAGGTCCGGACCGTTCTGGACATCCGCAAACTGAAAGCTGCGAAGCGCGCTGCCGTCGGCGCCGAGTTCGATGGCCGTGCCCTTGCTGTCGACAAGGAAGTTCGTTTCATGCTCGGCGATGCCCGTCGGCTCGTTCAACAGGGTGGCAAAGCGGTTCATGTTGACCGACAGGCCGACCGCGCCGAAATAGCGGTCCATGTAATAGATCGGAGCGGCAATCACCAGGGCGACCCTGCCGGAATCCGAAACCACAAAACCGGAGCTGTACATGGTTCCCGGCTTCAGCGTTTCGTCGCCGGCCGCGGTGATGATCTGGTCGAGAGCCAGCTTGAAAGTGTTCTGCGCCAGTTCCGGCGCGGCGATGTTGCGGGCGAACTCGGATCCCTTGTTGTAGGAATAGACGAAGTCCCCTTCCGGGCTCATCAGCGCGATGTCGCCGAACAGGCCCTGGTCCACGATCTTCTTGAATGCCTGATGCACGATCTCGTGGTTGGTGATGTAGTAATTGTCCGCGCCTTCGGGGGTCACCAGGAGATATCTCTGGTCCGCCGGGTTCGGATTGTCATCAACGAAGAATTTCCGAAGTTCCGGTTTCTCGCCGTCCTCCAGGCTCTTCCAGCCGGCATTGGCCTTCAGGAGCGCGTCCTTGGCATCTTCCAGCGAGACGAAGAAGCCCGCGCTGTCGCGGACCTGCTCTAGCGCCAGTTCAAGCGTCTTCTGCTTGCCAAGCGTCGCGCTCTTGAGCGCGGCATTAGCCTGGGTGTTCGCAACACCGCTGGCAAGGTAGGACGTGACCAGCACGATCGCCAGACACATGACTGTTGTTCCGGCCAGGAACATCAGGGCAAGTTTGGTGGATAGGCGCTTCCGAATCATACGTCCCCCCGTATCAATGGGGGTGATGATTTGCTGCAGATCGCAAACAATCCCTTAAGAACTAAGGATTTTTCGCAAGTTTAAGTGTCAATCTCCGTCCGGATCGGCAAACAGGCCCAGCTGCGGCACTTCCTGCCGTTGCGGCACTTCGAGCCCCAGATGCCGGAAGGCCTGCGGGGTCAGGACGCGGCCGCGCGGCGTGCGCTGCAGGAAGCCGTTTTGAATGAGATAGGGCTCGACGATTTCCTCGATCGCATCGCGCGGCTCCGACAGGGCTGCTGCGATGGTCTCGATACCGACCGGCCCGCCACCGAAATTCAGCGCGATCTGATTGAGGTAGCGCCGGTCGAGGCTGTCGAGCCCCGCACTGTCCACTTCAAGCTGGGAAAGAGCACGGTCGGCCATGCCGCGGTCGACCGTTTCCTTGCCGGCAACGACCGCAAAGTCGCGCACCCGGCGCAACAGGCGCCCCGCGATCCGTGGCGTGCCGCGGGAGCGCTTGGCGATTTCACGGGCCCCGTCCGGCGCCATACCGATCCCCAGGATCCGGGCGCCGCGATTGACGATGTGTTCCAGCTCCTCGACCGTGTAGAACTCCAGCCGCACCGGAATGCCGAACCGGTCCCTGAGCGGAGTGGTCAACAGCCCCAGCCGCGTGGTCGCCGCCACCAGCGTGAATTTCGCCAGATCGATCTTGACCGAACGGGCCGCCGGCCCCTCGCCGATGATCAGGTCGAGCTGATAGTCCTCCATCGCCGGATAGAGCACTTCCTCGACCGCCGGATTGAGCCGGTGGATTTCGTCGATGAAGAGCACGTCGCGCTCTTCCAGATTGGTCAGAAGCGCGGCCAGATCGCCCGCCTTGGCGATCACCGGACCGGATGTGGCGCGAAAATTGACACCAAGCTCACGGGCCATGATCTGCGCTAGTGTCGTCTTGCCGAGCCCGGGAGGTCCGACGAAGAGCACATGATCCAGCGCTTCGCTACGCGCCTTTGCGGCGCCGATGAAGACCTTCAGGTTCGCCCGCGCCTGTGCCTGGCCGACGAAATCGTCCAGCACCTGCGGACGCATGGTGCTGTCGATTTCATCGCCGCGGATCTCCGGCGTCACGATGCGGCTGTCCTCAGACATTGGCGGTCACCAAGATCAGCAGGGCCAGGAGCAGGACCGAATAGGCAACCCTGAGGGCAAAGAATTTCCTGTACTGTCTTACCACGTAAGGATCGTCGGATTTGATCTTCCGGCCCTCAATCGCATAGTCCCGGCCATCCACCGCAAGCGCGAATTTGTGGTCAATATACATCATCCCGCCGAGACCTAGGACGAAGAAGACGACGGCGATAACCGCAAAGATGGCGACGTTCATCCGGCGAGCTCCTTCAGTCCCAGACGGATCAGGGTCTCGGTGGTGGCGTCCTCTCCCGCCGACTTCATCGCCCTTGCGACAGCGGCACTGGCCTGCGGCTGGCCGTAGCCGAGATTGGTGAGCGCGGAAACCGCTTCCGCCACCGGACGCGCTGCGACGTTTTCGGCAACCGTCTGCGACACCGCGATCGTACCGCTGTCCACGGTTGCAAAAGCCGGCGCCTTGTCCTTGAGTTCGGCCAGGATCCGCTCCGCCACCCGCTTGCCGACACCGGGCGCCCGCGAAATGGTCGCCTTGTCGCCAAGGGCGATGGCGTTGGCTATTTCCCCGGCCTTCAGAATACCGAGAATCGCAAGCGCTACCTTGGCCCCCACGCCCTGGACGGTCATCAGCAGGCGGAACCACTCCCGCTCCCCGTCCTCGGAAAACCCGTAAAGACGGATCATGTCTTCGCGCACCAGGGTTTCAATGGAAAGCACGGCCGCTTCGCCGGGCCGTGGCAACACCTGCAGGATGCGTGAGGGACAATGCACCTGGTAACCAACCCCGTGCACGTCGAGGATGACATAGTCCTCGCCGTAGCTGTCAATCACGCCTTTCAGTTTTCCGATCATGCCGCCCCCATCTGCGCCAGCCGTGCCGCCGGTGCGCCCCTGTGATGCGCATGGCAGATCGCAATCGCCAGAGCATCCGCGGCATCGTCCGTATCGAACACGGCGCGCGGCATCAAAACCTTGACCATTGCCCGGATCTGCTCCTTTTCCGCGTGTCCCGTTCCGACCACGGTCTTCTTCACCAGGTTCGGCGCATATTCGGCGACGCTGATCCCCGCAAGCGCCGGAACCAGGAGCGCGATGCCCCGCGCCTGGCCGAGTTTCAACGTCGCGCCCGCATCCTTGTTGACGAAGGTATGTTCCACGGCGGCCTCGGCCGGGGTCTGTAATTCAACGATCCGGGCAAGCCCGTCGTGAAGCTGCACGAGGCGCTCCGCGAGACCCTTTTTATTGTCGGAGGTCACCGTACCGGAGGCAACGAAGGTAAGCCGGTTGCCGAGCGCCTCGATCACGCCCCAGCCGGTCCGCCGCAAACCCGGGTCGATGCCGAGAACTCGAATCGGATGTGTCATGGAACAAAGCGGTAACAAAACTTCTGCGTTGACGCCAGTCAAAGCGGACTTTAGGCAGTGGGGGCCGCCCTCTTTTCAACTTTCTTCGACCACTTAGGCAGCCATGCAGGATTTATTGGGTTCGTTCACGCCGGGACTTCTGTCCTTCCTTGCATGTATCCTGTTCATCGCCGGTGCGGTCCGCGGATTTTCCGGTTTCGGCGCCGCGATGATCTTCATGCCCGTCGCCACGAGTGTCGTCTATCCGCCGACCGCCGCCGCCAGTTTTCTGTTCCTGGACTTCTTCATCGGGCTGCCTCTGGTTTTCCGCGCTCTCCGGATGTGTGACTGGTACACGGTGCTGCCGGCGGTCGTTGCTTCCGTCATCTTCGTACATGTCGGCGCCTGGTTCCTGGCGAACACAGACGTCCTCCTGCTGCGCTGGCTGATCTTTGCCATCGTGACCGGGGTTCTTCTGCTTTTAATTTCCGGCTGGCGTTATCACGGCAGACCGAGCATTCCCGTGTCCTTCGGCATCGGGGTGACGTCCGGAATTCTGGGCGGCGTCAGTCAGGTGTCCGGCCCGCCGGTTGTCGCCTTCTGGCTGTCCAGCGCCAAGGAACCGGCAATCGTTCGGGCCAACCTGATCGTGTACTTCACGCTCGCCAGCATCGGCACGATTTTCGCCTTTGCCCTGAACGGCTTTTTCACCGAGGAAGTCGGACGTCTGATCATTACAGGCATTCCGACCTATGCCCTGGGGATCTTCCTGGGGTCGCGCGGTTTCGGCAAGGCCGACCCGAAATATTACCGGGTCATCGCCTATGCCCTGATCGCGCTGGCCGCGGTCACCAGCATGCCGCTGCTCGACGGCATCCTGCGCTAAAACGAAAAAAGCAGGGCCGAAACCCTGCTGAAATTGATCACGTACATGCCCCTTGTTCCCGTCTCCACCCTTGAGGGGGAGATGTCCGCTCCAGCGGACAGAGGGGGGTGTCAGCCTATCGGGAAATCGAAGCGCCGGAGTGTGCAGCGAACGCTGTTACCCCCCTCTGTCACCTTTGGTGACATCTCCCCCTCAAGGGGGGAGACGGGAACTAGCAGCGCAATCATTTCTTACCTAAAATCGTCCCGGATCCAGGCTTATGGGTGCCCGGGATTGCATCGCCTCAGGCGAGGGCGGCCATCGTCTCGTCGTCGATGTCGAAGTTCGCATAGACGTTTTGCACGTCGTCATCGTCTTCGAGCATGTCGATCAGCTTCATCAGTGTCTGGGCCTTGTCCGCATCGACCGGGGTCAGGTTCTGCGGCTTCCAGATGATCTTGACCGAATCGGCTTCGCCGAGGCTGCCTTCCAGTGCGGCCGACACATCGTTCAGATCTTCGAAGGCCGTGTAGATCGTGTGCCCGGTCTCATCGGACTGAACGTCTTCCGCTCCCGCATCGATCGCAGCTTCCAGAACCGCATCGGCTTCGCCGGCTTCCGGCTTGTAGATGATCTCGCCAACCCGGTCGAACATGAAGGAAACCGAACCGGTTTCACCGAGCGACCCGCCGCATTTGGTGAAATAGGAGCGGATGTTGGACGCCGACCGGTTGCGGTTGTCGGTCAGCGCCTCGACGACGACGGCAATGCCTGCCGGACCATAGCCTTCGTAGCGGATCTCTTCGTAGTTCTCACTGTCGCCGGCCTGGGACTTGTTGATCGCCCGCTGGATGTTGTCCTTGGGCATGGACTGGGCCTTGGCGTTCTGGACCGCCAGACGCAGGCGCGGGTTCGCGTCCGGATCGGGGTCGCCCATCTTTGCTGCGACGGTGATTTCCTTGGACAGCTTGGAAAACATCTTGGAACGCACCGCATCCTGGCGGCCCTTGCGATGCATGATGTTCTTGAATTTTGAATGTCCTGCCATGGCTCTTCTCGGCTTTGTGCGGATTCGATTTCAGAAAACTGGCACGCTTATAGGCAAAGCCGCCGGTAAAATCCAGCAGAGCCATCAAACGGGCAAGTTCGAAGCTGTTCAGCTCTGCCAGAACGGGGGCAGCACCGGTTCCAGCCGGCCACCGATCCGGACCGGCGCCACCGCGGTCGCCAGTCCGGTGGCATCGTCGGTTTCAACGGCCACACCACAGATCGTCGCCTCGCCAGACGCAGGCGTGAACCGACCGCCGGGGATCTTGCGCAGGAAGCGATTGACCGGCTCGTCCTTCTCCATACCGAGCACGCTGTCATAGGCGCCGCACATGCCCGCATCCGACAGATAGGCGGTGCCACCTTCCAGGATCTGGTGATCGGCGGTCGGCACATGGGTATGGGTGCCGACGACGAGACTGACCCGGCCGTCGAGAAAATGGCCCATGGCCTGTTTTTCGCTGGTGGCTTCGGCGTGGACGTCGATAATGATCGCGTCGGCAACCTGGCCGAGGGGACAATCGTTTACCACCCGCTCGATGGCGGTGAAGGGATCGTCCAGCGCATCCATGTAGATCCGGCCCATGACGTTTGCGACCATCACCTGGGCGCCATTGCGCGCGGTATAAAGATGCGACCCGCGCCCCGGCGTACCTGAGGGATAATTCACCGGACGGAGCAGACGGTCCTGCCGTTCGATATAGACGAGCGTATCCCGCTGGTCCCAGACATGATTGCCGGTGGTCACCACATCGGCCCCCGCGTCCAGAACATCCTGCAGGATCGCCTCGGTGATCCCGAAGCCGGATGCGGAATTCTCGCCGTTGACCACGACGAAATCGAGCCGGTAATCCTCGACCATGCCCGGAAGCTGCTCGATAACGGCGGTTCGCCCGGTGCGGCCGACAAGATCGCCGAGAAATAAAAGCCTCATTCTGCCTCGCTGAGGGGTTCAGGACCTGGGGCCGGAAAAAGACCGGTAGCCGTTCTCGGTCAATATGCCATCCAGGGGTTTGTCATGGGGTTCGGCCGGAACATGGTCGACTTCCTGCGTTTGAAACGCAAGCCCGATGCAGATCACCGGTCCATTCTTTTCCAGCGCAGCGATCGCGGTATCATAATGTCCCTTGCCGTAACCGATCCGGTTTCCGGCCCTGTCGAAGGCCGCAAGGGGCATCAGCAGGACATCAGGACGTAGTTCCGGCGAAGCGGCATCCGGCACCGTGGTTCCGAACCCGGCCGGCACCAGGACGGTCTCCCGGGTCAACTCGCGAAAGATCAAATGCGGCTCGCTCACCACCGGCAGACACAGGCGATGGCCAGAGGCCCGCAGCCGGTCAAGCAGCGGGCGCGGATCGATCTCGTCCCGGATCGGCCAGAAGCCGGAGACAACCGCGCCTTCCGGGACAGGCAGGCTGTCGACGGCGTCGACAAGGGCAAGGGAGGCCTCGATCCTTTGCGTCGGATCCATTGCGGCCCGCCGGGCAAGCGCTTGCTTGCGCAGGACGTCCTTCGCGGCGGCCAGGGAATTCTCGGTCTGCGTCATGAACGTCGAGCGGAAGAGTACAGGCTGTGGTCAAATAAGGACGTAGCCGCGCGATCGTTGGAATATGCAATCCCGGAGAACCTACAGAGTAGGTGGGCGCCGTGATGCCACAGTCCACGGACCGAAGCAGTGACAGCTCCCGAAGGAATGCGTAAGGCCCCGGGGATAGTGTTTCCTGACGGATCTTGCAGCCACGCCTTCCCCATATAGCGCTGGCATTCGGACAATACCAGTCCGATGGAGCGACGGCTTACAAATAGTATGGGTCCTGGCCCTAATCGGCCTTCAGGCTCTTGGTCAAGCTCTCGGCGAGAACCTCGATCTTTTTCGCAGCCGTTTCGATCGCGGAGGCGGTTTCGGTTTCCCGCCGGCCCAGCGAATCGCGGGCTGCGCTGCTTGCGTCCTTGGCAGTCGCAAGCTCTTCCTCGAGGCGTGCGACTTTCTTTTCCAGTTCCACGAGCTGGTCCGTGGCCATGATCCCGGCCATCACCGTCAGGCGCTGATCGCCGATTTCACCGAAAGCCCCGCGCAATTCGTTGATCCAGCCGTCGAAGCGCTCCGCAAGACCGAGGAGCCGCTCCTCCTCGCCATCGTCGCAGGCCATGCGGAACGAGCGGCCATTGATGGTCACATTTATTTGCGCCATCCGCGGTCAGCCTCCATGTGCGTCGAGCACGGTCCGGATCGATTCCATCGCCGAGACAAGGCGGCGGGAAACGTCACGGTTCGCATCTTCGAGACGGGAGGCCCGGGCTTCGGCCTTGTCCAGCCCGTCGGCAAGATGGGAGCGATCCTCTCCCAGCCGTTGCAGGTCTTCCTGCAACGCATTGAGCGACCGGTCCGCGTCGATCCGGCGCTGTATGGAAACCTCAAGCCCGCCCAGCGCCCTATCAAGACGCTTCAGGGCGGATTCGATTGCTCCGCCAGCCTGTGATCCCGTGTCCGGCATTTCAATCTCTCTCACTTGCGCCCGCAATTTACCGGCGCGGCATCATGCATCCACAATGAAAGAGTTATGGTCGAAATTAAGGCCGCATCCATAACACTCAATGGCTCAAGTTCCCTGCGAGCAAGCAGGCACAATACTCTGAGACCATTGGAAAGGGTCTCGTAATGCCCGATCCCGGTTGGAAGATTAGGCACCGGGCAACAACCCAGTCAATGCCGCCGATGTCAGAATCCTCAATTCCCTTCTCAAACCGGTTCCCGACAATCTGCGGTTTATTCGCGCCCGCGGTTTATTGACTCGAGCAGGGTTCCTGATATTTGTCGGGCGCCTTTCGCTCCGGCGGCCCGAAAAACCCTGCTGCATCCCACCGGCAGAACCTGTTGCGGCGTCAGGAACGAGCTCGAAAAGGACCCACGAATTCATCCGGCACGCGCCGTTGCAAGCTACGGAAACAAAATGACCGACCTTGAAAAACATCAGCGAATGGCAAACGCGATCCGCTTTCTTGCCATTGACGCCGTTGAAAAGGCGAAATCCGGCCACCCGGGCCTGCCGATGGGCGCAGCCGATATTGCGACCGTTCTTTTCACCGAGTTTTTGAAGTTCGACCCGACCGCCCCGAAATGGGCGGACCGCGACCGCTTCGTCCTGTCGGCCGGCCACGGCTCGATGCTTCTCTACAGCCTGCTTTACCTGCTCGGTTATGAAGATTTCTCGCTGGACGAGCTGAAAAACTTCCGCCAGCTCGGCGCCCTCACGGCCGGCCATCCGGAATACGGCCACGGCGCCGGCATCGAGACGACCACCGGCCCGCTCGGCCAGGGTATCGGCAATGCGGTCGGCATGGCCATCGCCGAAAAGCTTCAGCAGGCCCGCTACGGTGACGACGTCGTCGACCACTACACCTACGTTCTCGCCGGCGACGGCTGCCTCATGGAAGGCATCAGCCAGGAAGCCCTGTCGCTTGCCGGGCACCTGAAGCTGAACAAGCTGATCGTCATCTGGGACGACAACGGCATCTCCATCGACGGCAGCGTTTCGCTCACCGACAGCACCGACCAGCAGGCGCGTTTCGCAGCCTCCGGCTGGAACACGCTGAGCGTCGACGGCCATGACCCGGCAGCCATTTCCGCTGCCCTGCGCCAGGCGCAGGCAAGCGACCGGCCAACGCTGATCGCCGCCAAGACCACGATCGGTTTCGGCGCACCGAACAAGGGCGGCACCTCCGGTGTCCACGGATCTCCGCTCGGCGCCAGCGAAATCGCGGCGACCCGCGAAGCCCTGAACTGGACGTATGAGCCGTTCGAAGTCCCCAGCGACATTCTCGACGCATGGCGGATTGCCGGGCTGCGCTCCCGCCAAGCGCACAAGGATTGGGAAAAGCGTTTCGCGGAACTGGATGCCGATACGCGGGCCGATTTCGAACGCCGCAACCGCGGTGACCTGCCCGCCGGCTATGCCGCGGCCGTCCAGGACTACAAGAAGCAGCTCGCCGAAGATCAGCCGACCATGGCGACCCGCAAGGCTTCGGAAGCCGTACTCAACGTACTGAACGAGGTGGTTCCGGAAACCATCGGCGGCTCCGCCGACCTCACCGGTTCCAACAACACCAAGACACCGCAGACGGTTCCGATCACGCCGGACGATTTCTCCGGCCGCTACATTCACTGGGGCGTGCGCGAACACGGCATGGCTGCGGCGATGAACGGCATGGCGCTGCACGGCGGTCTGATCCCCTACTCCGGCGGGTTCCTGGTCTTTTCCGACTATTGCCGGCCTTCCTTGCGCCTGGCTGCCCTGATGAAGCAGCGCGTCATCCACGTCATGACCCATGATTCCATCGGTCTTGGCGAAGACGGCCCGACCCACCAGCCGGTGGAGCACTATGCGGCTCTGCGCGCCATTCCGAACCTCTATTTCTACCGCCCGGCGGACGTCACCGAGACGCTGGAATGCTGGCAGCTGGCCCTTGAGAACAAGGATGCGCCGTCGGTTCTGGCCCTCACCCGCCAGAACCTGCCCGCGCAGCGCAAGACCTACGAGGAAACCAACCGCTGTGCCCGCGGCGCCTATGTCCTGATCGAGAGCGAAGAAGACGCAGCCGTCACGATTTTCGCCTCCGGTTCGGAAGTGGAAATCGCGACGGCCGCCCATGCGGCCCTGGCTGCGGAAGGCATTGCCGCCCGTGTCGTCTCGGTGCCGTGCTTCGAATTGTTCGAAGCCCAGTCCGACGACTACAAGGCGAGCATCATCGGCACCAGCCCGGTCAAGATTGCGGTCGAAGCTGGCATTCGCATGGGCTGGGACCGGTTCATCGGGATCGACGGCGCCTTCATCGGCATGTCGAGCTTCGGCGCCAGCGCGCCGTACCAGGTTCTCTACGAACACTTCGGGATCACCAGCGATGCCGTAGTGGCTGCGGCGAAAGGTAAACTCGCCGCGGCGTAAAGAAACACGCTAGAAGAAGGTTGCATGCCCTTCCCGCATGCAGCCGTTCGAGGTCCCGAACCCCAGGGCCTGGAAATCGGGAGCGCTGTTGACAGCGTTCAATCAGTCCGTGCAGAGGGGATGCACGACAATAACCGGGAGTGAAGTATGGTCACCAAGGTAGCAATCAACGGATTTGGCCGCATCGGCCGGAATGTTCTTCGGGGCATCGTGGAATCGGGCCGCACCGATATCGAAGTCGTCGGCATCAACGATCTGGGTCCGGTCGAAACCAACGCCCACCTGCTGCGCTACGATTCCGTGCATGGCCGCTTCCCTGCCGAAGTGACCGTTGACGGTGACACCATCTCCATCGACGGCGGCAATCCGATCAAGGTCACCGCGATCCGCGATCCGAAGGAGCTTCCCTGGGGCGAACTCGGCGTCGACATCGCCATGGAGTGCACCGGCATCTTCACCGCACGCGATCAGGCCGCCATGCACCTCGACGCCGGCGCCAAGCGCGTTCTGGTGTCCGCACCGGCTTCCGGCGCCGACAAGACCATCGTCTATGGCGTCAACCACGGCACGCTGACCAAGGACGATCTCGTCGTTTCCAACGCGTCCTGCACCACCAACTGCCTGTCTCCGGTCGCCTATGTGCTGAATGAAGCCGTCGGCATCGAAAAGGGCATGATGACGACGATCCACTCCTACACCGGCGACCAGCCGACGCTGGACACCATGCACAAGGATCTCTACCGCGGTCGTGCAGCGGCCATGTCGATGATCCCGACCTCCACCGGCGCCGCCAAGGCCGTCGGCCTGGTTCTGCCGGAACTGAACGGCAAGCTCGACGGCTTCGCCATGCGCGTTCCGACGCCGAACGTCTCCGTTGTCGACCTCAAGTTCATCGCCAAGCGCGCGACCACCGTCGATGAAATCAACGCCGCCATCAAGGCAGCGGCTGACGGCCCTCTGAAAGGCGTGCTCGGCTACACCGACGACAAGAACGTGTCGATCGACTTCAACCACGATCCGCATTCGTCGATCTTCCACACCGACCAGACCAAGGTCATGGACGGCACCCTGGTTTCGATCCTGTCCTGGTACGACAACGAATGGGGCTTCTCCAACCGCATGGCCGACACGGCCGTCGCCATGGCGAAGCTGATCTGATGCAGCAGACCGGATTCATATCCGATCTGTGAAAATCGAAGCGGATGCGGCCCGGCCGCATCCGTTTTTTCATTTTCCCGTGCTTGAACGTGTCGCAGTTATTTTGCGTTTCGCCTCAGCTATGATTTCTGCGGGAGCGGGCAGTTCCCGGCCGCATCGCGATCAGGCGCTTCGGCATCGGGCCGGCATCGGGATTGCCCTGACATCACATTCTTCACGTCCTTGATTGGGGGGTTCGAGACATATGGCATTCAAGACACTTGATGATCTGACAGACATTTCCGGCAAGCGCGTCCTTATCCGCGTCGACCTCAATGTTCCCATGAAAGACGGCATGGTGACCGACACCACCCGGATCGAGCGCATTCTGCCGACCATCCGCGCCGTTACCGCCAAGGGCGGCAAGGCGATCCTGCTGGCGCACTTCGGCCGTCCGAAAGGCGAACGGGTTGCCGACATGTCCCTGAAGCCGGTCGCACGTCCTGTTTCGGAACTGCTCGGCCAGGCGGTCGACTTTGCCGATGACTGCATCGGCGACGCAGCGGCGGACGCCGTCGGCAAGATGGAAGACGGCAGTGTCCTGCTTCTGGAAAACACCCGCTATCACAAGGGCGAGGAAAAGAACGATCCGGACTTCGCCAAGGCGCTGGCCGCCAACGGCGACATCTATGTCAACGACGCCTTCTCCGCCGCCCACCGGGCTCATGCCTCGACCGAAGGCCTGGCGCAGTTCCTGCCCGCCTATGCCGGCCTGACCATGCAGGCGGAACTGGATGCGCTCGGCTCCGCGCTCGGCGAACCCAAGCGCCCGGTGCTGGCCGTGGTCGGCGGCGCCAAGGTGTCGTCCAAGATCGACCTTCTGGAAAACCTCGTTTCCAAGGTCGACATGCTGGTGATCGGCGGCGGCATGGCCAACACGTTCCTTGCGGCCCAGGGCGTCGATGTCGGCAAATCCCTGTGCGAACACGATCTGGCGGACACCGCCCGCACGATCATGGCAGCAGCCGAAAAGGCCGGTTGCGAGATCGTCCTGCCGGCAGATGCAGTGGTTGCGAAGGAATTCAAGGCCGGCGCCGACAACGAAACCGTCGCTCTCGACGCCATTCCGGCCGACGGCATGATTCTTGATGTCGGAGCGGCCTCGATTGCAAAGGTGAATGAGAAGATCGACCAGGCCGCGACGCTGGTATGGAACGGTCCGCTCGGCGCTTTCGAGATCGCGCCCTTCGACAAGGCGACGGTCGCCGCGGCACAGCATGCCGCCGAACGCACGAAAGCCGGCAAGCTCAATTCCGTGGCCGGCGGCGGCGATACGGTTGCGGCCCTCAACCACGCCAATGCGGGGTCCTCGTTTTCCTATGTTTCCACGGCAGGTGGCGCCTTCCTGGAATGGCTGGAAGGCAAGGAACTTCCGGGCGTGAAGGCGCTTGAAGCCTGATCATTAATTTTGTCGCAGATGACGCGCGGCTTTAGGCTGCGCGTTTTCTGTATCCGGCAATTATTTTGGACGCCAAATTAAAGCTGTCGCAAAGTTCTGGCCGTTGCTGACAATTTAAACGATTTAAACGTCTTTCGACGACTTCCAAAACCCCCAGTTTTTGCTAGAACCGCGTCAACTTGATGCCTCGCGCCAATAAATGGCCGCGAACATTTCGGACAGTCACGATTTAAACGCCGGAAAACGGGAGATTTTAATGGCTCGCATTACCCTTCGCCAACTGCTTGATCACGCTGCTGAGCATGACTACGGGGTTCCCGCGTTTAACATCAACAACATGGAACAGGCGCTGGCCATCATGGCCGCTGCCGACAAGACCTCCGCTCCCGTCATCATTCAGGCGTCCCGCGGCGCCCGTGCCTATGCCAACGACGTCATGCTGAAGTACATGATGGACGCCGTCTGCGAAATCTACCCGCACATTCCGGTCTGCGTGCACCTCGACCACGGCAACGAGCCGGGAACCTGCATGACCGCGATCCAGGCCGGCTTCACCTCCGTCATGATGGACGGATCGCTGGAAGCCGACGGCAAGACCCCGGCCGACTGGGACTACAACGTCGGCGTCACCGGCAAGGTGACCGAGATGGCTCATCTCGGCGGTATTTCCGTGGAAGGCGAACTCGGCGTCCTCGGTTCCCTTGAAACCGGCATGGGCGACAAGGAAGACGGCCACGGCGCAGAGGGCAAGCTCTCCCACGACCAGCTCCTGACCGACCCGGAAGAAGCGGTGAAGTTCGTTCAGGCGACCAAGGTCGATGCACTTGCCATCGCCATGGGCACCTCCCACGGCGCCTACAAGTTCACCCGCAAGCCGGACGGCGAAATCCTCGCCATGCATGTGATCGAGGAAATCCACCGTCGCCTGCCGGATACCCACCTGGTGATGCACGGCTCCTCGTCGGTGCCGCAGGACCTTCAGGACATCATCAACCAGTACGGCGGCGAGATGCCCCAGACCTGGGGCGTGCCGGTCGAAGAAATCCAGCGCGGCATTAAGAACGGTGTCCGCAAGATCAACATCGACACGGACAACCGCATGGCCATCACCGGTCAGATCCGCAAGGTTCTCTCCGAAAACCCGGGCGAATTCGATCCGCGCAAGTACCTGAAGCCGGCCCGCGACGCGATGGAAAAGCTCTGTATCGCCCGCCTGGAAGCCTTCAACACCGCCGGTCAGGCCCCGAAGATCGGCCGGATCGCGACCCTTGCGGAAATGGCCGCCAGCTACAAGGACGGCAGCCTGGATCCGAAGATCGGCTGACCTTCCGGCCTGGTCAGGCTTTGACAACAACGACAAGTTTATTGAAAGAGGGGCCTTGCGTCCCTCTTTCGCCGTCTTTAGGGACAAGAAACCGGACAGGCGCATAATGCGCTGTCCCATATTTGGTAAAAACGGATCTCATCGTGAACCGCCCGCGCCTCTTTCTCGTCACGCCACCGGCGTTCGATCCCGACAAGCTCGCTTCAGATCTCAGCGACGCCTTCAAGGGCGGGGATATCGCCTGCGTGCTGATCTATATGCCGGATGCTGACGGCAAGGCGCTCCAGGAAGCCGCACAGGTCCTCGTTCCCGTCATCCAGGACGGAGGCGCGGCAGCCCTCATCTATCGCGACACCCAGGTGACCGGGCGCAGCGGCGCCGACGGCGTTCATATCGACACGTCGCTGGAGGACGTCAAACTGGCGGTGGAGAGCCTCCAGCCGGCAAAGATCGTCGGCGCAGGCGGCACCAAGCTGAAGCACGAAGACATGGAATGGGCCGAGACCGGCATCGACTACCTGTTCTTCGGCCGGCTGGATCTGGAGGAAAAGCCGGACCCCCATGCGAAGACACTCTCCAAGGCGGAATGGTGGTCGCACCTGTTCGAAACGCCCTGTGTCGCGCTCGGCGGCAACACCGTTGCCTCGGTCGAAGCAGCCGCCGCAACCGGCGCGGATTTTGTCGCGCTGAAGGACGCGGTCTGGCAGAATCCGGAAGGACCGGCTGCCGCCGTGACTGCGGCCAATGCCATTCTGGAAGCCCATCCGTTTGAGGACACCGACTGAGCAACGAGGTCGAACCGCATGGAAGTGATCCGCAAGAACCTGCGTATATGGCTGGCCGGAGCACCCTCCACGCTCGTTCTGGCCACCCTCATTCTGACTGGCGCCGGCCAGACCGGCATGGTTTCCCGGTCCCTGGCGCAGAGCGAACAGCAGACGGCGCCGGCATCGGATACCTCCGGCACGCCGCCCCCCACCCCCCTTCCCGGGGCGGCGCCTGAGGGGACCGAAACAGCCGATCAGACGCTGGAGACGGAAAAACCGCCCGCACTCATCAGCACCACTGACGTGCAACCTCCCATGCCGCCGGAAGGCACAAGCGTCACGCAGGACTACGTCTACAGCCTGTTCCAGCGTGGCTGGTATCTGTCGACGCTCGCCGCAGCCACGCCACTGGCCGAAGAAGGCAATACCTCGGCGCAGACCCTGATCGGCGTTCTGTTCGAGGCCGGGCTAGGCATCCCTCAAGACAAGGAAAAGGCGGCCCAGTGGTACGAACTGGCCGCCGCCAAGAACGACCCGCATGCCGCATACCGGCTCGCGCAGTTTTGTCTGCTGGGCACAGGCGTCGAACAAGACAAGAAACGGGCGGCCGACCTGTTCGAAATCGCGGCCAAAGCCGGCAACCCGGAAGCCAAATACAATCTCGCCCTCCTCTATCAGGAAGGCGAAGGACGGCCTCACAACGAGGAAAAGGCGCGCGAACTCCTGGAAGAAGCCGCCGAATTCAATGACCCTCAAGCCCAATACGTGCTCGGCCTGTCCTATCTGGAGGGACTCGGCGGCCTCAGCGACCCGGGCAAGGGCGCCTTCTGGCTCGGCCGGGCGGCCCGGCGCGGCAACACCGCGGCCCAGGTCTATTACGGTATCCTGCGGTTCCAGGGCAAAG
The DNA here is from genome assembly GCF_963675095.2 of uncultured Roseibium sp. Taxonomy (GTDB): domain Bacteria; phylum Pseudomonadota; class Alphaproteobacteria; order Rhizobiales; family Stappiaceae; genus Roseibium. The sequence continues at coordinate 92,646 of NZ_CAXXSJ010000044.1, forward strand.
GCGTCGAGCCGGACGAAAAGGAAGCCGCCGACTGGTTCGAGCGCGCCGCGCAAGCGGGGAACCCGGTCGCCATGAACCGGCTTGCCCGCGTCTATGCCTATGGCCGGGGCCGTCCCCAGGATCCGGTCGCGGCGGCCACCTGGCACTATGCTGCACGCGCTTTCGGGGTTTCGGACCTGAAGCTGGACGGTTTTGTCGCCACCTTGGACAGCGACCTCTTGGCGGAAGCCAGGAAACGGGCGGAACAATATACGGCGACCGTTTTTGCCCCTTCCGAGGACCCCGCGCGCACGTCGCCTTAGGGTACGGCCCTAGCCGCGGTAACACTCTTCGCCTTTTTTCCTTGAATCCGGCCCGCATTTGTGGTCGACAGGCGCCAGATCGGGTTCGCGCATGGGAAAGTTGTCCCGTCTCCGCACCCGCTTTGTCTCAAACAGTCAATTCAATCGGTCGTTCCATGAAAATCAACGGTAACGAAATCAAGCCTGGCAATGTTCTCCAGCATCAGGAAACGCTCTGGGCGGTCGTAAAGGTCGATCACGTCAAGCCGGGCAAGGGCGGCGCCTTTGCCCAGGTCGAGATGAAGAACCTCATCGACGGACGCAAGCTCAACGAACGCTTCCGTTCCGAAGACAAGGTCGAACGTGTTCGTCTCGAGCAGAAAGACTTCCAGTACCTGTACACCCAGGAAGACATGCTGATCTTCATGGACACGGAAACCTACGAGCAGCTCGAACTCCAGGCGGATTTCGTCGGCGACCGCGCGGCCTTCCTCCAGGACGGCATGATGGTGACCGTGGAAATGCACGAGGAGCGCCCGATCGGCATCACCCTGCCCCAGTTTGTTACGCTGGAAATCGCCGAGGCCGATGCCGTCGTCAAGGGACAGACCCAGTCCTCGTCCTACAAGCCGGCGATTATGGAAAACGGCGTCCGGGTCATGGTTCCCCCGTTCATCACGGCCGGCGAAAAGATCATCGTCGACACCGGCTCGCTGGAATACGTCCGCCGCGCCGACTAGGCTTTCCCCAATCTGCACTCCGGCGCGCCTGGCATCCGGGCGCGCCCCATAACAAGCGACAAAAAGAAAATGGCTCGCACCGCCCTCCTCAACGTAATGGTTCAGGCCGCCATGAAGGCAGGCCGCAGCCTTGTTCGCGATTTCGGCGAAGTGGAAAATCTCCAGGTGTCCCGCAAGGGTCCGGGAGATTTCGTCTCCGCCGCAGATCGCAAGGCGGAAGAGATCATCCGCGCCGAACTGACCAAGGCCCGCCCGGCCTTCGGTCTGGTGATGGAGGAAAGCGGCGAGGTTGAAGGGACCGACGGCCAACACCGCTGGCACGTGGATCCGCTCGACGGCACAACGAACTTCCTGCACGGCATTCCGATTTTCGCCAGTTCCATCGCGCTTGAGCGCCAGGGCCAGATCGTTGCCGGTGTAATCTACAATCCCGTCATGGACGAGCTCTATACCGCCGAACGCGGCCGGGGCGCCTTCCTGAACGACCGCCGCCTGCGGGTCGCGGGCCGCATGGAACTTCCCGACATGGTGTTCGCCACCGGCCTGCCGTTCATCGGCAAGGGTGACCATGGCCGGACCCTGAAGGAACTGCGCTACATCATGCCGGAAGTTGCAGGCGTCCGCCGCTGCGGCGCCGCCGCACTCGATCTGGCATGGACCGCGTCCGGCCGTTTCGACGGCTATTGGGAACGCGGCCTCAATTCCTGGGATATTGCCGCCGGCATTCTCATGGTGAAGGAAGCAGGCGGATACGTGTCCGACCTGTCCGGCAAGGACAAGATGCTGGACACCGGCGACGTGGTCGCGGGCAACGAATATGCCCAGAAACACCTTCTCAGGCTTCTGAAGAACGTCGACTGATCCGGCTCACCCCGGTCTTCACCGGCTTTCAGATCGCTGAAACTCCGCACCCTGCCGGGGCGTGGAGCGATTTGTCGTGCGTTAAGCATTGCCCGCGAACGATTAACGGTTTTCAATCCCCGGGAAATCACGTTATCAATCGTTTACCAATAACAGGCGGCTACTTAGCGACCGATGGCAAGAGACTTCGACCCCTACAGTCTGTCCAGTCCCCGGGCATACCTGTCGTTCATGATCATCTTCCTGGTGATCGTTGCATTCATAGGTTTCATTCTTTACCGGCAGATCTCGGTTGCCTTCATGAGCAACCCCGGCCTGAATGGCCTGATCGTTCTGGTCGGCGTGTTCGGCATCCTGCTGTTGTTCGGTAGGGTCATCCGGCTCTTTCCCGAAATCACCTGGGTCAACAGCTTCCGCGTCGGCGATCCGGGCCTCGACGCCCGCTCCCCCGTTCTTCTGGCCCCGATGGCGACCCTGCTCGGCAACAAGGTCGGTGAAATGGCGCTGACCCCGATGACGGCGCGCTCGATCCTGGATTCCATCGGCATGCGCCTGGAGGAATCGCGCGAGATCTCCCGCTACCTGACCGGCCTTCTCGTCTTCCTCGGCCTGCTCGGTACCTTCTGGGGCCTGCTTCAAACCGTCAGCGCGGTCGGCGCGACCATCCAGTCGCTCGATGTCGGCTCCGGCGATGCCAACGTGATTTTCGAGGATCTGAAAGCCGGCCTCGAAGCGCCGCTTTCGGGCATGGGCACGGCATTCTCCTCCTCCCTGTTCGGCCTGACCGGTTCCCTGGTTCTCGGCTTCCTCGACCTCCAGGCGGGCCAGGCGCAAAACCGGTTTTACAACGAACTCGAAGACTGGCTGTCGACCGTCACCGACATCGAGCCGGAAGATTCCTCGGTTCTGGTCGCTCCAACAGACAACTCCGAGCGCATTCAGGCCTCCATCGCCCAGCTGCAGAAGACGGTCGAGGAAGGGGGCAGCAAGAAAGCGTCCCAGGCCATGGCCAACCTCGCCGAGGGTATCCAGGGGCTGGTCAAGCATGTGCGTTCCGAACAGCAGATGATGCGT
>NZ_CAXXSJ010000045.1:0-51160 GCF_963675095.2 uncultured Roseibium sp.
ATCGGCCTGAGCGATCTCCACATGATCTGCCTCGACAGCCTGCTCCGGGGCGCGAATGCGGTCGACCGGGCGGAGACGGAGGCCATGGCGCGGTTCGACGGCATCGTCGAACATGTCAGGCGAAGCCTTGACCGCAGGCTCTTGCAGCGAAGACGGCTACCGGTCTTTGAAACCAGGCGCACGAGCAGTCTTGGCGGTGACACATATCCTCTGTAGATTTCCGCCGCCGGCAACGGCCCTGCCCCGCTTCGCAACCCTGATTGTCGAGACCCATGCCCGATCTCTCACGATAATGGATGCTCCCGCTCCGTGGATTCCGGCGAAATCGACCTCGTGATTTTCGACTGCGATGGCGTTCTGATCGACAGCGAGATCATCAGCGCCAAAACACTGATGGCGGCACTGGAAGACTTCGGCGTTGAAGCGACTTTCCCTATTTCAAGGCAAACTTTCTGGGCAGGAGCTTTCCGAAGGTCGCAGCGAACATTCGAACGACCTTCAACGTGAACCTGCCCGAAACATTCGAGGCCGATTACCGGCGGAAATTGCTCGCGGCTTTCGAGACGGACCTGAAGCCGGTTTGCCGGCATCTTCGACATTCTCGACAATCTCGGCGTCCGGGCCTGCGTGGCCACGAGCAGCAGCCCGGAGCGGCGTCCCGCTCGCTCCAGCTGACCGGTCTGGACCGGTATTTCGGCGACGCCGTTTTTACCGCGTCCATGGTCGAGCACGGAAAGCCCGCACCGGATCTTTTCCTCCATGCGGCCGCCACCTGCGGCGCCCGGCCCGAAGCCTGCCTCGTCATCGAGGACAGCGGCCCCGGCATCGAAGCAGCGCGTGCCGCGGGCATGAAGGTCTGGCATTTCGTCGGCGGCAGTCATCTGGATCAGACCGATATTCTCGGTCAGGAGTTGACACACCGGTTCCGTTTTTTTGACACTTGGCCGTCTTTTTTTGATATGGCCCCAGAGTTGAAAAAACGCTGATCGCTGACGGAACCGAGTATGGCGCCCAAGACGGACATCGATGCGACGCGCCTGGATGACGCGGCCCGCGCGGGTTGGCTGTACTACGTCGCCGGCAACACCCAGGACGAAATCGCCCGCAAGCTCGGCGTCTCGAGCAGTCGGCCCAGCGTCTCGTTTCGCTTGCCGTCAGCGAGCAACTGATCAAGGTCCGGCTCGACCATCCGATCGCCCGCTGCATGGAACTCGCCGCCCGGATGAAGAACCATTTCGGGCTGGAAATGTGCGAGATCGTCCCGAGCGACCCTGCTGACCCATATTCCATTGTCGGCCTGGCCCAGGCGGCAGCGGCAGAGATGGAACGGCATCTGAAATGCCCCGATCCGAAGATCATCGCCTTCGGCACGGGCGGACGCTGAGGCCTCGTCGAGCAGCTGCCGCTGATGGACTGCCCGCAGCACAAGATCGTGTCCCTGCTCGGCAACATGAACTTCGACGGCTCGGCATCGGCCTATAACGTCATCATCCGCATGGCGGACCGGGTCAACGCGACCCACTACCCGATGCCGCTCCCGGTCTTTGCCCGCTCGAGCGAAGAACGCACCTTGCTCCACGGACTTGAGCCGGTACACAACATCCTGGAACTCTCCGCCCAGGCCGACGTGACCTTCGTCGGCGTCGGCAACATGGATGAAACCGCACCGCTCTATGTCGACGGCTTCATCGACCTCACCGAATTGAACGATCTCACCGCCGCCGGCGCGGTCGGCGAAATCACCAGCTGGGTCTATGACCGCGACGGCCGGTTGATCGAAGGCCTGACCAACAGCCGGGTGGCCAGCGCACCTCTGGAGCCTGCGGAGTCCCGAACCGTGATCGGCATCGCCGCCGGCGAACTGAAGGTCCCGGCATCGCCGGCGCCCTGCGCGGCCGTCTCCTGAGTGGCCTGATCACAACGAGGCCACCGCGAAAGTCTTCTGGCGGGCTAATCGGGCTCATATTTGATTGATAATATAGTTTCACACACCTCATAGATTGCATTCACATGGCTCATGACGCCGTCCAAATCGACCTGGAAAACCGGCATTCGGCACGTCGTTTTCTGTCGACGCTCAATTTTCCGTCTGACTAACTCCCAGAAATAAAACAAAATTTTGCGCCGCAGCAACGAAAGTCCGTCGCAGGAAGGCCGGACCATCTTGACGCAACTACGCACATTTGTGAGAATTTGCCCGTTAAATTAGCAAATGCTCACAAGTGAGCTTTGGGAGGAAATCATGACCGTTTTCGTACGCGCCCTCTTGGGGGGCGACCGCATTGACGCTGGCTGTTTCGCCCGCGCTCGCCGAAAAACTCACCATCGCGACCGTCAACAACGGCGACATGATCCGCATGCAGAAGCTGACGGATGATTTCACCGCGAAGAATCCGGGTATCGAACTGGAATGGGTCACGCTTGAGGAAAATGTCCTGCGCCAGCGCGTGACCACCGACATCGCCACCAAGGGCGGCCAGTACGACATCATGACCATCGGCACCTATGAAGCCCCCGATCTGGGCGAAGCAGGGCTGGCTGGTCGATCTGAACGACCTGCCCGCGTCCTACGATGTTGATGACCTGCTTCCCGCGATCCGCGGCGGCCTGACCGTCGACGGCAAGCTCTATGCGCCCCGTTCTACGGCGAAAGCTCCATGGTCATGTACCGCACCGACCTGATGCAGAAGGCCAACAATGATGGAAATGCCGGATGCGCCGACCTGGGACTTCATCAAGAGGCCGCGGCGGCCATGACCGACAAGGACAACGAGGTCTACGGCATCTGCCTGCGGGGCAAGGCCGGCTGGGGCGAGAACATGGCCTTCCTCACCGCATGTCCAATTCCTACGGCGCCAAATGGTTCGACATGGACTGGAAGCCCCAGTTCGGAACAGCGAAGCCTGGAAGGCGACGCTGACCGACTATCTCGATCTGATGAACAACTACGGTCCTCCGGGCGCCTCCAACAACGGCTTCAACGAGAACCTGTCCCTGTTCCAGACCGGCAAGTGCGGCATGTGGATCGATGCGACGGTGGCCGCTTCCTTCGTCACCAATCCGAAGGATTCCACGGTCGCCGACAAGGTTGGTTTCGCCCTGGCGCCGGACAACGGTCTCGGCAAAGCGCGGCAACTGGCTGTGGGCCTGGAACCTCGCCATCCCCGCCGGTTCCAGAAGGTGGACGCGGCCAAGAAGTTCATCGATTGGGCGACGTCCAAGGACTATCTGAACCTCGTCGCCGAAAAGGAAGGCTGGGCAAACGTTCCTCCCGGAACCCGCACCTCGGCTCTATGAGAATGCGACGTATCAGGAGGCCGCGCCCTTCGCCAAGATGACGCTGGAAAGCAATCAACGCCGCCGACCCGCAGCATCCGACCGTGGACGAAGTCCCTTACGTCGGCGTCCAGTTCGTTGCCATTCCCGAATTCCAGGGGCTCGGCACGGCCGTGGGCCAGCAGTTCTCAGCTGCGCTTGCGGGCTCCGTGACCGCGGATCAGGCGCTGAAGAACGCCCAGATGGTAACCGAGCGCACCATGAAGAAGGCCGGTTACATCAAATAAGCGATGCCTAAACTCGGGCCGGCTCCAGCCGGGGGCGGCCGCTCTTTTCTCGCTCCTTTTCGATTGGCTGGACCAATGCAACCGCTCATTCCCGCATTGCGGCGCGGTTCATGACTCACCTGCGTGATTTATTGCTCGGCTGGATGATCGTTCCGCTCTCCATGACCATCTATTTCTCGTTCTCAGCTACAATCTGCTGATGCCGGGAATGGAAGAGTTCATCGCTTCACCAACTACGAATTCTTTCTCACCGACCCCGCGGTTTTTCGCGGCTCTGGCCAACACCCTGCTGCTGGTCGGTGGGCGTACTCGTCATCACCATCGTCGGCGGAACGGCGCTGGCCCTGCTGCTCGATCAGCCGTTCTGGGGCCAGGGCATCGTCCGTATCCTGGTGATTGCCCCGTTCTTCGTCATGCCGACGGTCTCCGCGCTGGTGTGGAAGAACATGTTCATGAACCCGGTGAACGGCCTGTTTGCCCATCTGGCCAAGGGGCTGGGGCTTGAGCCGTTCGATTTCCTCGCCCATGCCCTCGCTCGCCTCGATCATCCTGATCGTCGCCTGCCAGTGGCTGCCCTTTGCCACCCTGATCCTGCTGACCGCCCTGCAGTCGCTCGACCAGGAACAGCTCGAGGCGTCCGAGATGGACGGCGCCAATTCGGCAACCGGTTCATCTATATCGTCCTGCCGCACATGGCCCGCGCGATCACGGTCGTGATCCTGATCCAGACCATCTTCCTGCTGTCGGTCTTCGCCGAAATCCTGGTCACCACCAACGGCGGTCCGGGCTATGCCTCGACCAACATCACCTATCTCGTCTACGCCCAGTCGCTGCTGCAGTTCGACGTGGGCGCGGCTCCGCCGGCGGCATCGTTGCCGTCATCCTGGCCAACATCGTTGCTGTCTTCCTGATGCGGATGATCGGCAAGAACCTGGAGGCCTGAGCATGGCACGGCTAGTGTTTCAAACCGGCGCAAGACCCTGGTGACGATCGTCGCCTGGGCCGTCGGCATCGCAATCTTCTTCCCCGATCCTGTGGACGATCCTGGACCAGCTTCAAGACCGAGCCGAGGCCATTGCCTCCCGCCGAAGTTCTGTTTTTCGACTGGACGCTGGAGAACTATGCGGAAGTGAATTCCAGGTCGAACTACTTCCTGCATTTCATGAACTCGGTGATCATCTCCGTCGGCTCGACCCTTCTGGGACTGGCGATCGCCATCCCGGCCGCCTGGTCCATGGCCTTCGTGCCGGGCAAACGGACCAAGGACGTGCTGATGTGGATGCTGTCCACCAAGATGCTTCCCCCCGTCGGCGTCCTGATCCCGATCTACCTGCTGTTCCGCGACGGCGGACTGCTGGACACGCGGCTCGGCCTGGTGATCGTCCTGACCCTGATCAACCTGCCGATCATCGTCTGGATGCTGTTCACCTACTTCAAGGAAATTCCCGGGCGAGATCCTGGAAGCGGCCCGCATGGATGGCGCCGGCCTGTGGGAGGAAGTGGTCCACGTGCTCACCCCCATGGCAGTGCCGGGCATTGCCTCGACCCTTCTGCTCAACATCATCCTCGCCGGAACGAGGCTTCTGACCCTCAACCTGACGGCGGCCAAGGCGGCACCGCTCACGGCCTTCATCGCCAGCTATTCCAGCCCGGAGGCCTGTTCTACGCAAAACTGTCCGCCGCCTCGACCCTCGCCATCGCTCCGATCCTTGTTCTCGGCTGGTTCAGCCAGAAACAGCTGGTGCGCGGCCTGACCTTTGGCGCTGTGAAGTAGGAGCCGAACGATGGGAAAAGATTTCACTCAAGAACGTCACCAAGGCCTTTGGCGAGGCCATGGTCATTCCATCGCTGGATCTGGAGATCGAAGACGGGGAATTCGTCGTCTTCGTCGGCCCGTCCGGCTGCGGCAAGTCCACACTCCTGCGCCTGATCGCAGGCCTTGAAGACGTCACCTCCGGCGTGATCGAGATCGATGGCCGCGATGCCACCGAGGTTCCGCCCGCCAAGCGCGGTCTTGCCATGGTGTTCCAGTCCTATGCGCTCTATCCGCATATGTCGGTGCGCAAGAACATCGCCTTCCCGCTGAAGATGGCGAAGATGGATCCGGCCGAACAGGAACGGCGGGTCACCTCCGCCGCCAAGACCCTGAACCTGACCGACTATCTCGACCGCCGTCCGGGCCAGTCTGTCCGGCGGCCAGCGACAGCGCGTCGCCATCGGACGGGCCATCGTGCGGGAACCCTCCGCCTTCCTGTTCGACGAACCCCTGTCGAACCTGGATGCGGCACTTCGGGTGAACATGCGCCTGGAAATCTCCGAACTGCACCAGTCGCTCGCGACTACCATGATCTACGTGACCCACGATCAGGTCGAGGCGATGACCATGGCCGACAAGATCGTCGTGCTGCACGCAGGCCGGATCGAGCAGGTGGGCTCACCGCTGGACCTCTACCGGTCTCCGGCGAACCAGTTCGTCGCCGGCTTCATAGGCTCGCCGAAGATGAACTTCATCTCCGGCGCGGAGGCCGGCAAGCACGGCGCCCACACCATCGGCATTCGCCCAGAACACCTGACCCTGTCGACGACCGAAGGGGCATGGAAGGGCAGGGTGACCGTTGCCGAGCATCTGGGGTCCGACACCTTCCTCTATGTGAACGTCAACGGCATGGATCCGTTGACGGTCCGCACACAGGGCGAAGCCGGCATCCATCATGGCGATACGGTCTTCATCTCTCCGGCCGCAGAACATCTGCACCGTTTCGACGCGAGCGGAAAGACCATCTGATGCAGCGGTCTGGCGGACAAGACGGCCTGATCACCGGTGCCGCACGCGGCATCGGCAGGGCTTTTGCGGAAGCCTATGTGCGCGAAGGCGCCACGGTCGTCATCGCCGATATCGCTCTGGCCCGGGCGAAGCAGACCGCCGCGGACATCGGGCCGAAGGCCCATGCCTGTTTTCTGGACGTCACCAGCCAGGCCGCGATCGACGACGCGGTTGCCGCCGCGGTTCGAGATTTCGGCGGGATCGACATTCTGATCAACAATGCTGCTCTGTTCGACCTTGCCCCCATCGTCGAGATCACCCGCGACAGTTTACGACCGGCTCTTTCGATCAACGTCGCCGGCTGCCTGTTCACGCTGCAGGCGGTCGCGAAAGCCATGATCGAACGCGGCAAGGGCGGAAAGATCATCAACATGGCGAGCCAGGCGGGACGCCGCGGCGAGCCCCTGGTTGCCGTCTACTGCGCCACCAAGGCCGCCGTCATCAGCCTGACCCAGTCCGCCGGCCTCGACCTGATCAAACACGGCATCAACGTGAACGCGATCGCGCCCGGCGTCGTCGACGGCGAACACTGGGACGGCGTCGACGCGCTGTTTGCCAAATACGAGCACTTAGCCCCCGGCGAGAAGAAACGCCTTGTCGGCGAAGCAGTGCCCTATGGCCGCATGGGAACCGCCGAAGACCTGACCGGTATGGCGGTTTTCCTGGCCGGCCCGGAAAGCGATTACATCGTCGCCCAGACCTACAACGTCGACGGCGGAAACTGGATGAGTTGACCGCGGGGTCCGGCCCTCCCTCCGGCCCCGCACTCCCTGTCCATGTCCCGACAGCAGGCCGCCGTCGGGACATGGACCAAGACATAAGAGGCGAACGTGGCAAGTATCTTGTCCCTGTCCACCCTGCCGGCCATCGACGCGAATGTCGAAAAGCCGGCCTATGCCCGTGAAGATCTCACTGCGGGCATTGTGCACATCGGTGTCGGCAACTTTCACCGGGCCCATCAGGCGGTCTATCTGGACCGGCTGTTCAACAAGGGGCTCGACCATGACTGGGCCCTGATCGGCGCCGGTATCAAGCCCTATGACGCGGCCATGCGCGAACGGCTGGCGCCTCAGGACTGGCTGACGACCATCGTCGAACTGGACCCCCACGGGCTGAGCGCCCGCATCACCGGCGCCATGATCGACTTTGCGGAAACCGACCCGACCAGCCTGATCGCGACGCTGGTTCGACCGGAGATCCGGATCGTGTCGTTGACCATTACCGAGGGCGGCTATTACGTCGACGCCAAGACCGGCGGCTTTGACGGCACGCATCCGGACATCGCCCATGACGTGGAAAACCCGGGCGACCCGCAGACGGTCTTCGGCATCCTGATCACCGCGCTCGGACTGCGCAAGGACAAGGGCATTCCGCCCTTCACAATCCTCTCCTGCGACAACCTTCCCGAAAACGGCCACGTAGCCCGGCAGGCCGTGATCGGCCTGGCCCGCCTGATGACGCCGGACCTGGCCGCCTGGATCGAGGCCGATGTCGCCTTCCCCAACAGCATGGTCGACTGCATCACACCAGCAACCTCGGACCGGGAACGGGCACTGGTGCAGGACAAGTTCGGCATTACGGATGCCGCACCCGTTGCCTGCGAACCATTCCGGCAATGGGTGATGGAGGACCGCTTTCCCGCCGGGCGCCCGCGCCTAGAGGAGGTTGGCGTCGAGTTCGTCAAGGATGTCGCCCCTTACGAACTGATGAAGCTCCGCATCCTGAACGGCGGCCATGCGGCCATTGCCTATCCGTCGGCACTCCTGGGCCATACCTATGTCCACGAGGCCATGGCCGATCCCGATATCGCCGAATGGCTGCGTCGGCTGATCCGCACCGAGGTCATCCCGGTGGTGCCGGAGATCACGGGTATTTCCTTCGACACCTATCTGGAAACCTGTGCGGAGCGGTTCGCCAATCCGGCCGTCGGCGACACCATTGCGCGGCTGTGCCTGGACGGGTCCAACCGGCAGCCGAAATTCATCCTGCCGACGATCACCGACGCCCTGCGCGCCGGCCGGTCCATTGACGGCCTTGCGCTGGAAGTTGCCTTCTGGTGCCGCTATTGCGCCGAAACCGCGGTCGCCGCGAACGATATCCCACTGGAAGACGAACGCAGGGACATCCTCCAATCCGCCGCACTCGCCGCCCATGACGACCCCATTGCCTTCCTGGAGATCGGAGAGGTCTTCGGGGATCTCGGCCGGGACGAAAGGTTCAGGGCCGCGTTTTCCCGGCAACTGGAGACGATCTGGCGGGACGGTGCACGGGCGGTGCTGCAACGTTTTCTCCAGGACCCGGAATCAGAGCCGATACCGCTTTCCCGGTAAACCAATGCTGCAACGCTGTCCGGCCGAAGGAAGATCAGGAGTGCGCTAAAGCCCCGGTACGCTCCTCGATCGCCCGGACAACCGAGATCATATCGTCCTCTCCAAGGCCCAGAGCTTCGGTCTCGCTGTAGAGCGCGAAGCAGAGGTCCATCAGTGGCGAGGCAATCGTGGCGTCGCGGGCGGCCTCGACCACGAGACGGCTGTTCTTCAGGACGTCGGAAATGCCTGCCTGGCGTGAGAAGTCCCGATGCAGGATCTTGGCTGCCTTGACCCGGGACACATCGCTCGCCATGGGTCCGGCGTTCAGAATATCCACGAAGCGATCCATGTCGAGGTCATGCCGAGCGGCGAAATGTGACGCCTCCGCCAGGCCCGTGACCAGTGTGATCAGGAACGTGTTCACCGCAAGCTTCATATGCAAGGCGCCGGGGACCAATCCGCAATCGAATACCTCGCGGCACATCGGCGAAAGCAGGAGGCGAATGCGTTCGCGATCTTCCGCCTCGCCCGCCAGCAGGCCGACCAGCTGTCCTGCCTCCGCAGGCTTGCGCGAGCCGGAAACCGGCGCTTCCACGTAACGGCCTCCGGCGGCGCGAATGTCCGCTCCCAGGCCGCGGGAATAATCGGCCGACACTGTGCCCATGGCAACGATCGTGCGACCGTCGACCCGCTTCGAAAAACCGGCTCCGCCGCGGTCGAGCACGGCGTCCGTCGATGCACCATCAGCCAACATCAGGATGATCGTCTCGCATTGCGCAAAGAGATCGGCGGCATCCTCGGCGACCTGTGCCCCCACCTGCTCCAGAGGCTCGCACCGCTCGGGCGTTCGGTTCCACACAACGAGCGGTGTGCCGGACCGGACGAGATTCAGAGCCATCGGCTCGCCCATGGTCCCAATGCCGATAAATCCAATTGGTACCGGATATATCATGGCGGGTTCCTTCTGCATGTTCATCCGTCTTGGCACAGGACCCTAGCCACGGCCCATTCTTAAGAAAAACGAATATTTCTTAAGAGCGACTTCAGAAAATCAGATAGGTCAGAAAAGACATGCGGCGCCGGTGACACGGGAGTTGAACACCCGGCAGCGGGGTTACCTGATCAGGGGACTTCCCAGAGCAGCGGATCGATATCCGACGCGGTTTCCCCGACCGTCAGGGACACCAGATCCAGGCGCAACAGGTGCTTGCCGAGAAACACCGGCTTGCCATGCCGGCTGAGGACCGAGGTCAGGCTGGTGACGGCAATGTCGCCGCGCAGCTTCGAGAACCCCTTGCGCGATCCGCCGCCGGAAGAGGCGGCCGAAAGGCGCCACAGGGTCGGCACGCATTTCGAGCGGAACTGCGGCCCGAGCACCGACAGCATCGTCCGGTTCGCGGCTTCGCCACCGGCTGCGCGGGAGGCAATGCCGTTATCCGTGACAGGGACGACTTCCAGCGCGGAAGCGACCGGCTCGTCTCCCAGCAGGAACAGGCTTTCCTGACAGAGCAGTTCAACAGAGTCGTCTTCAAGTTCCAGGAGGGCCTTGCTCCAGGCGGTCGGCGCAATCGGTTCGGTGCGCACCACCTTGATGGTGATCGGCCCCGCGGCATGGAGCATATCTTCAAGCGGCGCATTGAAGGCAGGCGGACGCGATGACGGCAGCGCCAGTTGCCGGCGGCGTGGATCGACACCACGCTCGATGATGCCGTCTTCCTCCAGCAGGCGCAGCGCCTCGCGCAGCACGGTCCGGCTGACGCCGAGTTCCGCGGAAAGCTCCAGCTCCGGCGGGATCAGGTCTCCGGGTTTGCCCTGCTTGCGCAACGCCTCGACAAGCTGATCATAGACCTGCACCGACAGGGGGCGCCGGTCCCGGACCGGCCGAACGCGAAGCTGTTGTTCTTCTGCCATCGTCTCTTTCCTGCAGCACCTCCGGACCGGACAACGATCGGTGCGCTGAAGTTTTTCCGCCGAATTCCGGCAGATTGGCAGGCGAACCTGGAGAGGAACGTCCGTCCCGGTATCGCCGCGGCAAGGCGACTTCACTCAACGAACAGCTGTCCCAGGTTCCTTGCCCTACAACCTAACTATGCCACCGCGTCGGCAAACTCAATTTCCCAAAAACGGCTTTCCTCATAATTATCCAATGTTGAATAATAAACAATGATGTGGTCACATAGCCATTGAGTATCATAATGAACCATAATTTTGTGCGACGCAAAACCCTATCGCACGCATGAAACACCCTGGACCCGAATCCAGGCAACCTACCGGAGACGACCTCATGCAAACCACCCCACTGGGCACACGCGGCCCCAAGGTCTCACGCTTCGGCTTCGGGACCATGTCGCTACTGACCTCACAAACCCCAACTGAGGCGGCAAAACTGGTGGATCAGGCCATCGATTGCGGCATGAACCTGATCGACACAGCCGATATCTACGACAACGGCGCCGTCGAGGAAGCACTCGGCCTGGCCCTGCGCGGCAAGCGCGACAAGGTCGTCCTGGCAACCAAGCTCGGCCTGCCGATGAACGGCGATCCGACACGCTCCGGCGGCTCCCGGCGCTGGATGACCCAGGCCGTTGAAGACAGCCTGCGCCGGCTTAACACCGACTACATCGACCTCTATCAGTTGCACCGCCCGGATCCCAAGACGCCGATCGAGGAAACGGTCGCAGCCTTCGACGAACTCATCCAGGCGGGCAAGGTCCGCTTTGCGGGCTCGTCCGTATTCCCCGCTGAGCTGATCGTTCAAAGCCAGTGGGCGGCCGAAAAGCTGGGCGCCGCGCCTTTTGTCAGCGAACAGGCTCCCTATTCGATCTTTGTCCGCGGCATCGAGCGTGCCGTCCTTCCGGTTTGTCGCCAATACGGCATCGGCACCCTGGTCTGGAGCCCGCTGAACGGCGGCTGGCTGACCGGCAAATACCGACGCGGCAAACCGGTCCCCGGCGATTCCCGCGCTGCCAGCGGCAACCCGTTCGTGCGCGCGGATGACGAGCGCAAGCTCGCCATGGTCGAAGCCCTGGCGGAGATTGCCGATGCGGCCGGCCTGACCATGATGCAGATGAGCCTTGCATGGACACTGGAGCATCCGGCAGTCACATCCGTTCTCCTCGGCCCGAGGACGCCGGAACAGCTCGATCAGCTCCTGACCGCGGACGGCATTACCCTGACGACGGACGTACTCGACGCGATCGACCAGGTAATCGCTCCGGGCGACTATGTCGACCCGCGCAACGCCGGCTGGGCACCACCAAGCCTGCAGGCAGACCAAAGACGCACGACCCGCGAAACCGCCTGACAGGGCGCTTCCGGCAGCTCACCGAATAACAAAAACGAAAATCCCACCTAAATTTACCGCCCGACCTGAACAGGCCGGGCGGTTTTTTTGTGCCTTCAGCACCCGACGAAAACCTCCATTGCCTAATTTTTGGGTCATCTGACCACCTGCCTGCATAAAGTTCATGCTGGTCCGCAAAATTTATTGTTGGACAATGAACAAAACTTGGCTCTAGATTTTATGCATGGCTAGATGTTGCGCATCTTCACGCTCCCTCTCTCAGCCCAACATGCTGCAAAGGAATCCGATGTCCGCCGTTTCGCCCGCCCCCGTTCTTGCTGTTGCAGGATCTTTCAGCATCGACAGCATACTGGCGCCGGACGGACGTCCCGTTGTCGGCAAGGTCGGCGGAAATGCCCTCTGGTCCTCGCTCGGAGCCCTGATCTGCGGGCTTGCGCCGCGGGTGCTTGCCATCGTCGGCAACGACTATCCGGCACATGTTCTCGACATTCTCACCAACGCCGGGCTCGACACCCGCTCGATCAGGAAGATCGACCGCCCGCATCCGGTGCGCGTGACCTTCGCCCATCTGCCGGACGGTTCCCGCATCCAGCCGGTCCCGGACCACATGATACGCCAGCTGCCCGAGGACGTTCAGGCCGCCTTCGTCGACACCACCTCGCGCCCGGACATCCTGCCGCTCGGTGCTCCGACGGCCAAGGATGTGCCCACCGAGTGGCTCGAGGAAGCCGATTTCTGGCACCTGCCGCTCCTGCCCCTGCACCGTCACCGGGAAATGGTCGCCCATCTTGGTGGAGCCTCCGGTTACCTGCAGTCGGATTGTCCGGCGCGGTCCGACCTGATCGAAAACCCGTTTGCAAAATTGTCGGAAACGCTCGGCGCACTCGACGTGTTTCTGCCGAGCACCTCCGACTTCGACGTTATCGCGCCCCAGGCGGAGATCCCGGAAATCCTGCAGGAGCTGACCGACATCGGCGCCCGGACCATCGTGCTGAAAGCCGGCGCCGACGGCGTCTTCGTCAAGGATAGCGACGCACTGTGGCGCGTGCCGGCCTATCCCGGATCTCCTGTGGACCCCACCGGGGCCGGCGACACGTTCTGCGGCGGCTTCCTCGCCGGCATGGCTCTGACCGGGGACCTGGTCGAGGCCGCAGCCCTCGGATCGGCGGCAGCGTCCTTTGCCGTTGCCACGGCCGACCCTCTGGATCTCGTCGAGATTGCCCCCGAGCAGACCCGGGAGCGGGCAAAGCAATTACGCGCCGCGGCCGAACGGCTCGACGGCTCCGCGCTATCGCTTAGCCCTGTGCCTGCCGGCGCGTCCGTTCTTTCCAACACCACCGCGAACACATAGGTGCCGCCATGCAGAAGATGACAATCGGAGTGATTGGCCGCAGCTCCCGTCCGGGGGAAAGCCTTCCCGCGCCTGTCCTGGACACCGCCTACCAGGTCGGGCGTGGGATCGCTGAGGCCGGCGCGGTGCTGGTCGGCGGCGGCACCGGCGGCGTCATGGAAGCCTCCTGCAAGGGGGCAGCCGAAAACGGCGGCCTGACGGTGGGCTTCCTGCCCTATGCCGACAAGTCCAAGGCCAATCCTTACGTGTCCATCGTCTTTCCCACCGGCATGGGAACGATCCGCAACATTCTGACCGCGCGTGGCTGCGACAGCATCATCATGATCGGCGGCGGCGTCGGCACCCTGAACGAAGTCACCATCGCCTATGATTCCGGCGTTCCCGTCGTGGTGCTCGAAGGCACCACCGGATGGGCCGACCGGCTGAAGACCTCTCTCGATGAAGGCTGCTGGCTCGACGAACGCCGCGTCGTCGCGATCAGCTTTGCCTCGACACCCGAAGAAGCGGTCGCCACCGCGGTCAAACGCGCGAGTGAACCGCGTCTTGGCACGAGACTTGAAGCATTCACAGGAGCTGCCGGCCAATGAGCAGCCTCCGTGGACAAACAAAACAATAAAAAAGGTTTCCTTCCCTTCCTTCCAGAACCAGGAGCAAAATGCCATGTCAGCACGTAATAAAGGAAAGCCAGCATTGAGCCGCCGCTTCGGCGCACTGACGACCTCCGCAGCCCTCCTTGCGCTTTGCCTCGGCACCAGTGCCCCGGCATCCGCCGAGGACTTCGTCTGGTCGATGGTGACCAACCAGGCCGGTCTCGGCGACCAGGGCTTCAACGACCTGGCCAAGCTTGGCGTCGAAACGAGTGCGGAAAAATTCGGCGGCAAGCCGCTGGTCATCCAGTCCGCCAACCAGTCCCAGTTCGTTCCGAACCTGCAGCAGGCCATCGACAGCGGTTCGACCGTGACGACCGGCGTCGGCTTCGGCATTCGTGACGCCCTCACCCAGGTTGCCATCGCCAATCCGGATGCCAAGTTCACGCTGATCGACGCCGTGGCCGTGGACAAGGACAAGAAGCCGCTGACCAACGTGGCAAGCGTGACCTTCCGCGAGCAGGAAGCCGCCTTCCTCGCCGGCATCGCCGCCGCCATGACCACCAAGGGAACCCGCGTCGGCTTCATCGGCGGCATGGAAACCCCGCCAGTCGTCCGCTTCCTGTCCGGCTATGAAGCCGGCCTGCACTACGTCAACCCGGACATCGAGGTCTCCGTCGCCTATGTCGGCTCCTTCACCGAGCCGGCCAAGGCCAAGGAACTTGCGCTTGGCATCTATGACATCGGCGCCGATCTGATCATGGACGTCGCCGGCGGCGGCGGACGCGGTATCTTCGATGCCGCCAAGAGCATGGGTGAAGGCTACTGGGTGATCGGCGTGGACACCTGCAAGGGCCAGTTCGCCCCGGACAACTTTTTGACCTCGGCGGTCAAAGACGTCTCCGGCGCGGTCGTCTATGAAAACAAGGCGGCTTCGGAAGGCAAATTCCAGGGCGGCACCGTCAGCCTCGGCCTCAAGGAAAAGGCTGTCGGCCTGTGCCCGGACAACATCGACACGCTCTCCCCGGAGATCATGGCGAAGGTAGAAGCTGCCACCGCCGCGATCCTGGACGGTTCGATGGTCGTTCCGGCCACCGAGGAAGAAGCGAAAGCGTTCAAGCCGGCAGGTAACTGACAATGAGTGCGGGTTGCGAGGCAGACATGACACCAATAGCCGCCCCGCGGCCCGGCCTCGCGCCGGCAGCCATCCGGCTTACCGGCGTGAGCAAGCACTTCGGCCCGGTCAAGGCCAACCGCTCCATCGATCTCACGGTCCGGCAAGGATCGATCCACGGGCTTCTCGGCGAAAACGGTGCCGGGAAGTCCACCCTGATGAAAATCCTTTTCGGGATGATCCGGCCGGACTCCGGCCAGATCGAAATCGGCGGCCAGCCAGCGACGCTTCGTTCCTCTGCGGACGCGCTGGCCGCCGGTATCGGCATGGTGCAGCAGCACTTCAGCCTGATCGGCAAACTCACCGTTGCCGAAAATCTCATTCTCGGCCGGGGCTCTTCCGGTTTCGCCGCCCGCTGGATGCGCCGGCTCGATCTGGACGCGGCCAGCCGCCGCGCCATCGAACTGTCCGAACGGCTCGGCTTCGGCATCGATCCCTCCGCCCGCTGCGAGACGCTGTCCGTCGGCGCGCGGCAGAAGGTGGAAATTCTCAAGGCCCTGTGGGGCGGCGCCACCACGCTGGTGCTTGACGAGCCGACCGCAGCCCTGTCGCCACCCCGACGCGGAAGAACTCTACGCGCTGCTGCAGAACCTTCAGCGCGAGGGCACGACGATCGTTCTCATCAGTCACAAGATGCCGGAAATCATGCGCCTTTGCGACCGGGTGACGGTTCTGCGCGACGGCGCGGTTGCCGGTGAGGCGGAAGTCCCGCGCAGTTTCACAGACCCGGCTGAGCGGCAGACGCTTGAGGCCCAACTGGTCCGGCTGATGATCGGCCGCAACCGGCCGGAAGTGCCGTCGCGTTCCAACCACATCTGGCCGACCGTTCTGTCGGTGCGCAAACTCACTGACGGCGAGCGTTTCGGTCCGGTCGATCTTGACGTCCACGGCGGTGAAATCGTCGCCGTCGTCGGTGTCGAAGGCAACGGCCAGGCGGAATTCGTCGAGCTCCTGATCGGCCTGCGCAAGGCCACAGCCCGGTGGCGTCGCCCTGGACGACACCGACATTACGGACATGACCACGCAAGCGCGTTTCAACTGCGGCATCGCCCATATCCCGGAGGACCGCCACCGCCTGGCGGTCGCCGACGGCATGAGCGTGGTTGACAATGCCTCCATCGGTTTCGTCGACGGCGCGCCCTTCGCGCCGACGCCGCTGTGGCTGTCCCGGCGCCGGCGGCGGCGCGTTTCGCTGCCGGCATCGTGCGCCGCCACAAGGTGCGCGCGGC
This sequence comes from uncultured Roseibium sp., assembly GCF_963675095.2. Lineage (GTDB taxonomy): Bacteria > Pseudomonadota > Alphaproteobacteria > Rhizobiales > Stappiaceae > Roseibium. The sequence continues at coordinate 16,342 of NZ_CAXXSJ010000045.1, forward strand.
CTCGATCGAGGCGCCGGTGACAAGCCTGTCAGGCGGCAATCAGCAGAAACTGGTGGTCGGCCGGGAACTCGCCCGCGCACCCCGGCTGATGATCGCCGCCCAGCCGACGAGAGGCCTCGACATCGGCTCGACCGCAGCCGTCCATGAAGCCCTCATTGGCCTGCGGGACCAGGGCGGCGCCGTGCTCCTGCTCAGCCTCGACCTGACCGAAGTCTTCACCATTGCCGACCGCATCGTGGTGTTCCGCCAGGGCCGCGTCGTCGGCGAAACGAGCACCGCAGATGCCGACATTGACCAGATCGGCCGCTGGATGTCCGGCGTCGATCAGGAAGCCAGCTCATGACGATGAATGCAACGACATCCCCTTCCAAGCTTGCCGCTGTGACCGCCGACGGCCGCCATGCCCGCATGGATCCGGAGATCGCGGCGCAGACCCTGCGTGCAGATTCCGGTGACGACGGCTGGAACCGTACGGATCTCCTGCCGCGCATGATCGCCCATTTCCAGGGCCTGTCCGGCCAGTTCGGCACGCGCGTGCTGACCTTTATCCTGACGATCGCCGCCGCGCTCGTCGCATCCGTGCCGATGATCTGGCTCGCAGGCTCCGAACTCTGGCTGACGGCGAGCGCGCTCTTCGGCGGAGCGCTCGGCAGCGGCCCGGCGATCGCGGAAACGATGGTCCAGATGATCCCGCTTCTGATTGCAGGCCTGGCGGTCGCGCTCGCCTTTCACGCGAGCCTGTTCAACATCGGCGTGGAAGGCCAGCTTTTGTTTGGCGGCCTTGTCACCGGCGTGGTCGGCGCCACCGTCGATCTGCCGCCACCGTTGCTGATGGTCGTCTGCATCCTCGCTGGCATGGCCGGCGGCGCGGCCTTCGCCCTGATCCCGGCCCTGCTCAAGGCCTATCGCGGTGCCCATGAGGTGGTGACGACGATCATGATGAATTTCGTGGCGATCGCCGTCTCTGAATATGCCGTCGCACCGACCGGCCCCTTTGTCGCCGCCGACCAGCCGTCGGCCACCGAGCGGGTCCCGGAGGGTACGCAACTGCCGATCATCTGGGACGGTACGCGCCTTCACGCCGGGCTGATCGTTGCCCTTGCCGCGGTCGCCATCGTGACATGGGTGCTCTACCGGACCCCGGGCGGGTTCCGGCTGCGGTTGCTGGGCGCCAACCAGGGCGCGGCGCGGGCAAGCGGTGTGTCCGTCGAACGGCTGACCATCATCGCATTGCTTGCCTCCGGCGCGCTCGCCGGGCTTGCCGGTGCGGTCCAGGTGCTCGGCGTCTACGGCCGGTTCTATTCCGCCTTCTCCCCCGGCTACGGTTATGACGCGATCGCGGTCGCGCTGCTTGGCGCCCTGTCCCCGGTCGGTGTGGTCGCTTCCGCCTTCTTCTTCGCCGTTCTCCATGCCGGCTCGGTTCCGCTGCAGGCGATCGCCGGTATCAGCCGGGAAATGGTCGGCGTCGTCTCCGGCCTGGTCGTGGCCTTCGTCGCCGCACAGCCGGCTGTCCTGCGTCTGCTGTCGAGCCTACGCCGGCCGGCCATAGACGATGACCTCTCCGACCTTCCGCCCGAACCTCAACCTGCGACCGCAAAAACCGCCAGCACGGAGATGCCGTCATGAGCCATCTTCTGACGATATCCCTCGTCATCAGCGCCCTTCACCTCGCCCTGCCGATCGTGATGCCCATGCTGGGCGGCCTGATCAGCGAACGCAGCGGCGTCTTGAACATCGGCCTGGAAGGCATGATGCTGATCGGCGCGTTTGCAGCCGTTCTGGTGACCTATTTCACCGGCAACCCCTGGCTGGGCCTCATCGGTGCGCTCATCTCCGGCGTCTTCTCCGGCAGCGCGCTCGCCTTGATGACCGTCACCCTGCGCGGGGATCAGGTCGTCGCGTCCGCGGCGATCAACCTGATCGGCGCCGGCCTGACGGCAGCCCTCATCCCCGTCATCTGGGACATCGACGGTCTGACGCCGAGCGTCGCCAAGATCCCGACGATCGCGGTCCCGTTCCTGTCGGACCTGCCGACGGTCGGGCGCATTTTCCGCTCGCTCAGCCTGGTGGATTACGGCTGTTTCGTCCTGATCTTCCTGGTTTGGTGGATCTTGTTCCGCACCGATGCCGGATTGCGCCTCAGGGCCTGCGGCGAGTCGGCCGAATCCGCCGATGCCGCCGGCATCCCGGTCGTCCGCACCCGCTTCTTCGCGGTGATGATGTCAGGCGTTTTCGGCGCTCTGGGCGGGGCCTACCTGTCGATCGTCACCCTGGACATGTTCCAGGCGTCCATGACGCAAGGGCGCGGCTTTCTTGCACTCGCCGCAATGGTCTTCGGCAAGTGGCGGGTCTGGCCCGGCGCGGCGGCCTGCCTGGCCTTCGGCTTCGCCGACGCGATTGCCTTGCGCGCACAGATCCTGTGGCGCGACATTCCCCATGAATTGCTGATCGCCCTGCCTTACCTGTTGGCGCTGTTCGCCATGGCGACCTTCGTCGGCCGGGCCTCCGGACCGGGCGCGGTCGGCAAACCCTTCACCCGGGCGTAATATCATGATGACCCCGATATCCCCCTCTTCCGACAACAGGAGCCTCCCATGCTTGTAAGCGAAGTCCCCGCCTTCAAGGAGTACTGGTATCCGGTGGCCTAATTCGGGCGAGATCGCCGACAAGCCGCGTGCGGTCCGCCTGCTCGGTGACAACTATGTCGTCTGGCGTGGCAAGGACGGATCGCTCGGATGCGCCGTTGACGAATGTCCGCACCGCGCCGCCCGCCTGTCCCAGGGCTGGCTGGAAGACGGCGAGATCGTCTGCCCCTATCACGGCTGGGCCTTCAACACGACCGGCGCCTGCACCCGCATTCCCCAGCAGGACGACGACATGCCGATTCCGCCGCGCGCGCGCACCCTCAACGTGCTCGTCGCCGAGCGCTACGGTCTCGTCTGGGTTTGCCCGGGCATCCCGCGCGCCGACATTCCGGACCTGCCGGAGGCCGAGGACCCGTCGTTCAAGGTGATGCACGAACTCATGGAAGTGTGGACGACATCGGCGCCGCGCGTCATCGACAACGCACTCGACCTCGCCCATGTCGCCTGGACCCACCGCAACACCATCGGCGACACCTCCGCCTCCCAGTTCCTCAGCTTCGAGATCAATCGCGACGGCCACAAGCTGACTTCGCGGGTCAGCTACAAGGCGCGGCTGACAGAAGCGTTGAAGGCCAACACCGGCCTGACCGGCGAAGGCTTCACCGTCCGCTTCACCAACAACGAACTGGTGCAGCCCTTCGTCTACAAGGACGTGATGGAATACGAGAACGGCCTGCGCCACGTGCTGTTCAAGACGGCAACCCCGGTCGATGACAATCACACCCTGTTCTGCCAGTTCATTGCCCGCAACGATGATCCGGACGAGGAAAAATGCGCCAACATCATTGCCCTGGACCGACAGATCCAGAGCGAGGACCGCGAGCTTTTGAACAACATCCGTCCCGAATTCCCGCTGGACACCCGCACGGAGATGCACTGCCGCGCCGACCGGATGACCGTGGAATACCGCAAGATCCTGGCCGAGCTTGCCCGCGAGAATTCCGACATCACACCGGATAGCGAGTGGGCGCGCCCCTTCGTCAATCCGGACAAGCAGAAGACCCCGGCTTAAGTTTCGGGCTTAGGCCGAAAACAGCTGGCCGACACCGTTTGCAGCGGCGTCGAGACCGCACAGCCTGCACATGTGCCACGCCAGCACCTGATTGCTCGACAAGACCGGCTTTCCGGTTTTCTGTTCGATCTCCGGGATGACATCCAGCGTGCGCAGATTGGTGCAGGAGATGAACACCGCCTCCACTGCGGGATCAACGGCGAGTTCCGATGCGGCCTTTGCCGCCGAGGACATGGTGATGCGCGCGACGACCGCCTCCTCGGCGGTTTCGAATGAGCCGAAGACCGGCGTTTCGATACCGTTCTCGGCAAGAACATCACGCATCCGGGAAGACACCTCCGCCACATAAGGCGACAGGAAGGCCAGCCGGTTGACGCCGAGATGCCTGCAGGCAGCAATGAGCGCCGACACGGGTTCCGTGACCGCCCGGGTGTCGGCTCCGCCATGAACCAGTTCGGCGATCTTTTTCACGCCGATGACCGAGGTTCCGGACGTGCAGCCATAGCCGACCGCATCGAACCGGGCTGGCCGCGGCAACAGGCCGGCGCTCGCGCCGATGTGGTTTTCCATTTCGGACAGGGTCGTTGCTGTCACTTCCTCACCGCTGGGAACCCGGGAGGTATGCAAGGTCGCCTCGGACGGCAAAAGTCGGCGGAGGTCGTTCTCGATTGTCTCGTCCGATTGCAGGACGATCAGTCCCAGACGCGGCTCATCGCGCTTCTCGACGTCATACGGAATTCGCACCAAGGCAACCGATCCTTTCCATGATCCGCCGGCCCGGACAGAAAGACGCCGGAGAGTGTTTCCTTGCCGCTTGAGCGTTTCATCCCCTCGAATTTTGAACTAACATTAACAGGGAAAATTGATCTCAAAACCCGTTTGAATTCCGACATTTGAAAAACAGAAGCAAAATCGTTCGGAAAAATGATCGGATAAAATCAATATGGACCTGTCCGCTTCCGACCTGACGATCCTCCGACTGCTGCAGAACAATGCAAGGGAGCGGCTCGAGACCATTGCAACGGAGACCGGGCTTTCCGTCGCCACCGTCCAGCGGCGCATCCGGAACCTGAAGGCCGAAGGCGTGATCCTTGCCGAAGAGGCGCTGATCTCGCCCAAGGCGGTCGGCTACACCATGACCTTTCTGGTCATGGTGGAACTGGAGCGCGAGCGGATCGACCAGATTGACGCCTTCCGGAGAAAAGCGAAGGGCGAGCCGCAGGTGCAGCAGTGCTACTACATCACCGGCGAAGCCGATTTCGCCCTCATCGTCCTGGCAAAGGACATGGAGGACTACGAACGGCTGACCCACCGGCTGTTCTTTGAGGATTCCAACGTGAAGCGGTTTCGCACATCCGTAGTCATGGACCGGACCAAGGTCGGGATGAACATTCCCCTGGGTTGATCGATGGGACGTCTGCCCGGGCTGCGAGCCTGCTTCGCTTGAACAGAACAGGCATATAGAACACGCAGGATTGCGAAATTTTCTCATATTTTCCCGGCGCCTTGATGTTCTTAGGTCGATTTCCCGCCTTATCATGAAACTCATGAAGCTTGAGAACCTCCACACCAAGGCCACGTCCGCGCCCCGTCTGTTTCGGTCCGCCCCGGATCGCCCGATGGCGATGCTGCGGCAGTGTCCCGCCTACCAGGCGACGCCGCTCCGGCAACTGCCTGAGTTGGCGGAAGAGCTCGGTATCGGCGCCCTCACCGTCAAGGATGAAACCCGGCGCATGCGCCTTGGCAGCTTCAAGGCCCTGGGCGGTGTCTTCGCGATCGCCCAGATGCTACAGGATGCCTCCGGCACCACGGACCTGACGGGCGAGACGGCGCGAAAGGTCGCCGCCGGCATGACCCTCATCACAGCCAGCGCCGGCAATCACGGACTGTCGGTCGCCGCCGGCGCCCGCATCTTCGGCGCCCGCGGCATCATCGTGCTCAGCAGTTCCGTTCCCGAAGGCTTCGCCGAAAGAATCCGAAACGCGGGAAGCGACGTCATCCGCGTCGAGGGCTCCTACGAAGACAGCGTCCAATACGCGATCGAGGCAGCGGAGAAGAACGACTGGCTGCTGCTGGCCGACGGCTCCTGGGAAGGTTACACGGAACGCCCGGCCCTGATCATGGAAGGCTATACGGTTCTGGCCGAAGAATGCCGACAGGCCTTCGAAGAGACCGGCACCTGGCCGACCCATGTCTTTCTGCAGGCCGGCGTCGGCGGCCTCGCCGGTGCGGTCGCCGCGCACATTCGCGACCATTGGGCCGTCCAGCCGGAAATCATCATCGTCGAACCGGAGGCGGCCCCCTGCCTCCTGAAAAGCGTCAAGGCCGGAAAGCTCACCCGGGCGGACGGTCCGGAATCGAATATGGGCCGCCTCGACTGCAAGGACGCCTCTCTGATCGCCTTTGACGCCCTGCGCCGGGATGCGGACGTGTTCGTGACCGTTACGGACGCCGAAGCCAGGGAAGCGGCCTGTCTCTACGCGGCGCAGGAGATCTTCACCACACCCAGCGGCGCAGCCCCGCTCGCCGCCCTGCGAAACCTGCAACCCGGCCCAGATACCCGCGTCTTGCTGATCGCGACCGAAGGCCCGGAGCAGGTCTGAACCGCGTCGGGTCAGTCGTCCCCACTGCCGAAGTCGGCGAGTGCGATTGGGGTGTTCGCCCCATACGAAGCAGCCATCCGGTCTGGCACCTTTCCTTCATCGACAAACCGATGACAACCGCTCCGAGAGAGCACACAGGAAAGGAACAGACCCATGAAACTCTTTGCAAAAACCGCCACCGCCGCTGCCATGCTCGCCGTCGCAGGCGCTGCTTCCCTGTCCGTGACTGCCCCGGCTTCCGCCGGCTTCGACATCTGCAAGAAGGTCCATATCTCGATCAAGAATAACACCGGCGGCCCGATCCAGCTGTACGACTTCGACTACCGCGATTTCGGTTCCAACCGCTGGCGCTCGGAGAACACCCCGAACCGGGTGATCCGCAATGGCGGCTCCTTCAGCGTGACCCGCAACCTGGAAGGCGTGAACAACGCCAAGACCTTTGTCCGAGTCCAGTTCCGGAAGCTGAAGTCCAACGGCAAGTGGGAACGTTCCAAGTCCTGGTACGCAGACTCCGCCACTTCCGTCTGCACCCGCGGCAAGAGCTACCGCATCGTCTTCCGCTAAGACCACAGTCGAAAAAAACGCCGCACCGTTCTTCCCGGTGCGGCGTTTTTTTTTTGCAAACCTGTCCTCACCGATCCGAATGAAGGATCAGAGCTCCTTGGACGGATCGATCATGCCCTCCTTCAGGGCACGCGCCATGAGCTGAGGAACGGAATGGACGTTCAGCTTCTGCATCAGGCTGGTGCGGTGTTTGTCGACCGTCTTGATGCTGATCCCTAACCCTTCGGCGATTTCCTTGTTGGACCGCCCGGCCAGAATCATGTTCAGCGTCTGCCGCTCCCGGTCGGTCAGCACCGGCGGCCGGGGCGTTTCTTCCAGGATCTTCAGAAAATATTCCGAGATATGCCGCTGACCTCGCAGGATACCGGGCAGTTTCTGATAGAACTCCGTGTTGTCCGACGCCTTGGAGAAAAGCCCGTCGACCCCGGCCTCGACGAGATCGGACACGAGGCCGACCGCCGAGATGCCGGTCAGAACCACAACCTTCGTGTCCTTCGACCAGCGCCGCGCCTCGACCAGTACCTCGACCCCGCCGGCCATGGGCATGGAGACATCGAGCAGCAACAGGCTCGGCCGGTGTTTTCTGATTTCGGCAATCGCTGTGAGGCCGTCGCCGGCTTCGGCCAGGACCTTGATCCCTTCCGGTTCGATCAAGCCCGGTTTTTCAAGTGCATCCTTGAGCCCTGCGCGTACAATTGCATGATCGTCGGCAATAATTGCATTGTATCTTTGTTCGTTCACGGCTCACGATCCATTCGATGCTGTTCCGCCAAATCTGACATGCCTTTGGGGAAATGACCAGAATTCCGCGCCTGTGCCTGCTCCTCTTCTTCAGCCTGTTCCTGTCCGGCATTGCGCATGCGGACACCGTGAACCTGCAGCCGGGACACGGCATTGCCGATCTGAAGCCGCACCTGACCTACACCAGCGACCCCAAGGCATCGCTGGCTGAGATCCTGAAACAGTTCCGGGAGGGCCAATTCGGTTCCGATATGGACGCCTCCATGCTGGCGACGAACTACGCGCCGGAAGCCTGGGCCGCGGTCGAGATCTACAATGCGACCCTCGACGACGGCCGCGATCCCGATCCTTTCGTCCTGACGATCGACCTGCCGCTGGTCAGCGAAGTCGATGCCTATGTCGTCCGGGAAAGCGGCCTGACCGAGAACCTGCTCGACTATTCGATTTTCGAGCCCTTCGTGCCCGAGGCGCATTCCGTTACCCGGCTAAGGACCCCTGTTTTCACCATAGCGCCGCAGGAACGCGTGACGCTTCTGGTCAATTTCAAGTTCGGCCCGTTCCAGTCCTTCGACATAGCCTTGGAAACCCCCGTCGAACTGGAAGCCTCGGCCTTTGCAGCCGGCGTCGGCGGCACCGCCTTTTACGCCTTCACCCTGTCCTGCCTGATCTTCTTTTTAGGCTTCCATCTGGCGATGAAGAACTGGATCGGCCTTCTCTACGCGGTGCAGTTCGCGGTCGGTCTCGGCATCCTCGCCTATATCGACGGTCTTTGGTTCCGGTTCTTCTTTCCCGACAACCCGGATCTGCAGTCGCCGGTGGGTTTCTTCCTGCTGTTTTCCCTGTCCGCCAACGGCTTTTTGATCTCCGCCCAGTCCCTTGTCCGTAACGGCAAGAGAACGACGCTGTCAAAGGTTCTGGCCGCGCTCGCCATCCTGCCGGTCGCCGGGTTCATCATTTCGTTCTATTCGCCCGGCACCTACACAGCCTTCTTCGGCTACGTGCTTCTTGCGCTGATGTTCGCTGCCGTTTTCGTCACCAGCATGGACTGGCGCAAAAGGGAAGGACCGATCCATCTGACGGGCGTGCTGATCTCGGCCCTCGGCACGATCCTGATCATTGCAATGATCGTGACGATCGTGATCGGCAGCCGGGCGGAGCTCATTCCGGCGACCATCGCCGTGAAGGGCATCTTCTCCATCCTGATGATGTCCACCATGACCGGCCTGACCGCGCATATCATCAACCTGCGCCGGAACCACGCCAAGGCCGTGGAGGCCGAACTCACCGCGCTGGAAGGCGAAGCCAGGCGCAGTCAAGAGCTCCTCGTCGCCGAACGCAACTACACCCGCGCCCGGGAACTGGCGAGCCTGCGCCAGCGCCAACTGGCGACTGCCTCCCACGACCTGAAACAGCCGATCATGTCCCTGAGGATGAATTTCGACAGCCTCGCCGAACATGTCGCGCCGGAAGTACGGCAGAGACTGAAGGAAGCCTTCGACTACATGGAGGCACTCTCCAACGATTACCTGCGGGAGACGACGCCCGGCTCTGTAGATGGCGCTCAGGAGGAAGCCGGCGAAATCGAAGAAACACCGGCGGGAGAACAGGAAGTCTACGAGGTCGCCCTGGTGCTCGATACCGTGTACCAGATGTTCCACGAGGAGGCCGTTTCAAAAGGGCTTCAACTGCGCCGGGTCCCGTCGAGCAAGACAATTGCCGTGCCACCGCTCATCCTCATGCGCATCGTCAGCAACCTGGTCTCCAACGCGGTGAAATATACGGATAAAGGCAGCGTCCTGATCGGCGTTCGCGACCGGGGCACGGCGATTGATCTCTGTGTCCTGGATACGGGAACCGGCATGGATACAGACGAGATCGAAGCTTTTTCGCAGGCCTACAACAAGGGCGAGACCTCAACCGGCCATGGCCTGGGCCTGTCCGTCTGCTTCGAACTGTCCAGGGACAACGGCATGGAGCTCTCCTGCCACTCCGAAAAGGGAAAAGGGACCCGGTTCACGTTGAGCATTCCGCATGCGGCATGAACGGGGCTTTCCGGGACCATTCGGGCGTCCCGAAAACCGAGTTTCCTCAACGTCACCCTTAAGCTAAAGTTCGCCAAACGATGTGAGGCGAAGAGAATGCTGGCGCGGTTTTTTATTCTGAATTTTTTCTTGATCCTGTTTGCCGGACTTGGCGTTTTCGAAGCCTCCGCGAAGACCCTGAAAGCCTCCAATTCCGAAATTGCCGCGTTCCTGAAAGCCGATGTGAACAAGGACAAGGTCCTGTCGAAACGCGAATTCAGGACCTTCATCCGCGCGTTGGCGGATTTCGGCCAGTCGACGGCGAAAAAGATCCGCTTCTTCGGAGTCTACGGCTACGCCTTTTCCGTGGTCGACAAGAACAAGGACGGTATCGTCACACCCCAGGAAATGCGCTCCGCCGACGACGATTTCAAAAAAGGGAAATAACAGTTCCGCCTGACCGTTGGTGCCGGCGGTTCTGCTGGGCAATCAGTCGAGTTGAGAACTTATGGACTTGGCTTTGTTCCGGAACACCCTCACACGATATTCCACGCTCTCACCGACGAGTTCCACGACCCTCGGCTTCCGGCCGTCACGGGTCACCTCGTAGGTTCCTTCCGGCACGTTTTTGATCTCGAGTGTCCGCGTTCTGGATCCCATGCAATCGGCAGGACCGATCTTGCTTGTCTTCCTCAGCGGTTTGAAAAGAAAGCTGCCGCTGATCTCGATCCGCCGCGCGGCCTTGTCGAAGGACGCAGAAAAATATTCCGACAGCTTTCCGCCGGAATGGCCTGACCGGCATCCGGTGAAAAAGGTAACGCGAACCGTGTGATCTTCCGCCGTCCAGCGGAAATCCATGTTCGAGCGGATTTTTCTGTAGCCGCCGTCCGCCGCATCTGCGGCAAAAGCATTGGTCATGAACGCTGGTACCATCAATGTGGCGCAGGCAAAGCCTTTCAAGGTCCTGGTTGTCATCGATCCGATCCTTTCCTGTGTCAATGAAAGAAGGATCGCGGAAGATGCGCTCAGGCCCCATGGGGGCGACACCCCATTTTGGAGGGGCTTTGGATCGCCCCGGGACGCACCGGGCATCGCGTCCCCGGAACACAAGAAAAAAGCCGGATGAAACATCCGGCTTTTTTTGTTTCCTGGCAGAGTTCGATCAGAACGGGGCGAAGAGGCGAACACCTTCGCGGGCTCCCGCGCAGACCCGGCCGCCGCAATTGGCGAATGCCCGGTTGATCAACTGGTCCTGCCGGCCCTTCACGTTGCGCCATCCGTTCTGCACGAACCGACCGGTCTTCGACTTGCCCAGCACCTTGTTGGTGCCCTTGGAAACGGCCCGCATACCCTTGTTGAAGCCTTTGCCGGCCTTGCTCGCGCCTTTGCCGGTGTTCTTCAGGATACCACCAATCGGCTTCATGATGCCGCGCTTGGCCTGGGCGCTGCGGCCAGCCTTTTCCAGGGCGCGGCCGAACTTGTTGAGACCCTTGGCCACGAACTGAACTTTCTTCTTGGTGCCGGCTTCGGCGACCGACGGGTGAGCGATCGAAACGGCGCCGTAGGAAACGGTGGCGGCGACCATGACCATGGTGAAGACCTTGGCGGCTTTCTTGAGAACGGTAAATGCAAACATCGGATAGTCCCTTCATCTCTGGGCGGTGCGTCACCGCGTTTTCGATGAAAGGATGATGCTTGGCGGACGGCCCTCATCCCATGGGGTCGATCCCCCATATGATGGACGCTGGTTCAAAAAGCTGTACGTCGGTTGGCCGGAGCCTTACCGGACGCGTCTTGCAGCCCGGTAGCGCAGCGCCTCGTAAATCGGCTCGTCCCGAAGCACCGACGGCACCAGCATCGCGCCGAAGCAGGCCGCAAGCAGCGGCAGCAGCAAAGCGGAACTGCCGGTCATCTCAACCACGAGGACGATCCCGGTCAGGGGCGCACGCACCACACCGGTAAAAAGAGCGGCCATGCCGACGAAGGCAAAGGCTTCGATCTGAAGCCCCATGCCGGGAAACGTGACGTTGCAGGCCGACCCGAAGGCAAGCCCGGCCAGCGAACCGAGTAGAAGCAGGGGCGCGAACAATCCGCCCGGGGTCGCAGCCGCATAGGAGGCCGCGCCGAGGACGAAGCGGATCAGGAAGATCAGGGGAACGAGCATCAGCGGCAACTGGCCATTCAGCGTCATCTGGGTCAGATTATCGCCGCCGCCAACAAGGTTCGGAGCGGTCCAGGCGAGAGCACCGACTGCTGCTCCAATCACCGCGGCGCGCAATTCCACGGGCCCGCCGATCCAGTCGGCGACGACAAGGGTTCCGAGAAGGCTGCGGTTATAGAGGATCGCCAGCAGACCGGCGAACAGCCCAAGCACCAGGAACAGGGGCAGCGCCCCGATCCCCCCGGCAACGAGTTCGCCCACGGAAAAGTCCGGTGCGTCTCCGGTGATGTGGCGCGACACGGCGATCGCCCCTGCCGATGCTCCGAGAGCCACCACCGCCATGCGGGGTTCAAACCGGCCGACCAGCTCTTCCAGAACGAAGATCGATCCTGCCGCAGGCGCATTGAACGCGGTGGCGAGGCCCGCGCCCGCGCCGCCGGCGATCAGCGACCGGCGGTCCGCTTGATCCCGCCGGAAGACGCGCCCCACAAGATGGGCAAGGCTCGCGCCCATCTGCACGCTCGGTCCTTCCCGGCCAAGCGCAAGGCCCACTGTGATCGACAGCCATCCCCCGATGAACTTGATCGGTATCAGCCACACGGGCGCCGGCTTGAGTTCCCCGTCGAGCACGGCCTCCACATGGGGAATGCCGCTGCCGGAAGCCATCGGCGCAATCCGCCGCACCAGGGTAGCCGAAAGCGCGGTGGCGAGCGCCGCCACGCCCATGGCCAGGAGAAGTCCGCCGATCTCGTAACCCCTGGACAACGCCAGAACCGAATCCCGCAACCCGGCCCCGTAGTCGAGCGCCAGACGGAAAACAGCCCCAACCGCGCCGGCACCTATCCCTGTAAGGATGGCGAGAAAAGCAAGCGGGACGAGCGAACCCGGTTTCGCCGGGATCTCTGCGGTCTGCTGCTCTGTCTCCATGTTGCCCCCTGCCATGCTTCTGGCGCGGATTCGTAAGTGCCAACCTTGTACACATCGGTTCTCGTTTGAAAACAACGCAAATTGACATTCCGGAACGGCAGACGCCGGAAACTTCCGGGAACCGGGCACGAGCGGTCCATTGCCCTGTGGACGGCACGCCGTCCTCTGGAGGAAACGCGGCCCCTGGCAGGAACAGCCGTAATCCAGAGCGCACCCCGGCCCGGATGATCCACGTCAATGCACAAACGCAACCGCTCAGGCGCAATCTGTAACCATCACGACTTACAGCGGTATCCACATGCGCCGTATATGCCTGACCTTGAGCTGCCTCCTCCCGATCGTTCTGACAGGAACAGTTCCTGCAACATCGCAGGACGCGTCTGAAATAACGTTCTGGGAGAGCGTCCGAAACACCGACGACCCGGCCGAACTGAAAGCCTATCTCGACGCCTATCCGGCCGGACAATACGCACCGCTCGCCCGTCTTCGGATGAACAGGCTCTCCGGTGAACCAGCCGGAGAAACCCAGACGCCGGAAAAGACCGACTTTGCGGCGCTGGTGACCGACTGTGATCTTTGGGCGTCCCATCCGGCCGATTCCGAAAAACTCGCCGGGGGCGTTGAATTCGACTGGATCGATACGGAGAAGGCGCTTCAAGCGTGCAAGGCGGCCGTTGCGCAATATCCGAATGTTCCCCGCCTTCGTTATCTGCTCGCCCGTCCCCTGAACAAGGCCGGGCTCCTGGACGAAGCCGCCAGAGAAGTCGAATCTGCTGCACTCGCAGGCTATCCGGCAGCCATGCTTCTGCTGGGGTTCCTTTACCGTAACGGACAAGGTGTCCCTCAGGACATGGAGCAAGCCCTGCGCTGGTACGAAAAGGCGGCAGAGAACGGAAATCCCCTGGCCACGACGACAGTCGGCCTCCTTTACCTGGAAGGCAAAGAGTTCCCGCAAGACTTCGACAAGGCGGCGAAATGGCTTCTGAAAGCAGCGTCCTTGGGCGAGGCCCAGGCCATGTACAATCTGGGCTTCATGTATCTCAACGGTTCCGGCGTCCCGCAAGACCCGGACAAGGGGGTGCAATGGCTGCGTCAGGCCGCGGAAAAAGGCTACGCCAATGCGGCGCTCGAGCTTGCCCAGATGTATGAACAGGGAAGCGTCGTCGCGCGAAACCTCAAGGAGGCCTATAATTGGTATTTGAAGGCAGCCCAGGATGGTAGCGCGTATGCGAACTATCATCTTGTCGGGGTGTATCTGCAGGGACAGGGCTTCGCCCGGTACGACGAAGCCGCAGCGTCGTTCCTGTTCCAGGCACTCCAAGGCGGCTACATCATCGAACCGGATCAACTGGCAGAAGAAGGGCGGAAATGGGGTCCTTCCTTCTGGAAGAAATTTCAAGGCATCCTGAAAGAGGAAGGCTTCTATACCGGTGCCCTGGATGGCGGCTTCGGGCCCCAGACGAAGCGCGCCGTCGAGGCGCTTTCGAATTCCCGCTTCGTCGATACGGACAGGACATCCGCCGCAGACACTGATGACAGACCGATGCTCGTGAACATCCCCGAGCTCAACGTGTTTCCAAGACCCAGCGTACGGGCCAACCGGATGGGCGCGGTCGTGATGGGAGACCGGGTCACTGCGCGGCGGTGGCATACCGATGCGAAAGGGGACAACTGGGCACGGGTCTGCACCTACCGCTTCTGCGGTTGGGTTGCTGCTGAGTTTCTCAAGGATGCCCCGGCGGAGGCGCTGGTGCCAATCCAACCGAGCCAGCCCCAGGTGATCGAGGCTCCGATCACACCGGAAACTCCGACTGTCGATTCAGTCACTGCCCCTTTGGAAGGCCTGGGAACGCTGGACTGAGGCGGAGGAGCGGGAGGAAAAGATGGCTTGGCTGGCACTAGACCGCTGGATCCTTCGGATCGCTGCCGGGATTTTCCTCTCATCCGGCATCCTCTGCGCCGGAAGCCTTTCCGCGCAGGCGGAGCCTGTCACCGAGTATATCGAGCCGCTTCGCATCCAGTCCGCCCGTCTGGAAAAGCTGAATGCGTTGCTCGATGACATGATCACCGGCGAAACACTGCAGAACATGAACGCCTGCCAGCGCGACCCGGCCATCGAGGCGGCGATCATCGGCCGGGGCCTCCACGTTCAGACGCGGGACTTCTATGAACTGCTGCGCAAGTTCCGTCGCTCGGACACCCGCCGCGGACTGGCCGAAGAGCTGGAACTCATCTCGAAAAACGGGAAGCTGATCGACGAGATGCTCGACAAGCATCGCAACTTAAAAGGCGTCAAGCTTCCGCCGATCCCCGATGAAGGCAAGGAGCGGATCCGGCGCCAGATCCGCAAGGCCGTTCTCGACTACGTTGAACAAAAACTCTCCGGCAAGCTGGAAAGCGAAGGCCTGAAGGATCTTCTGACCAGCCGGAGCTGGCAGGAACTGCACGACAAGGCCGTATTCCATGTTGAACGCAGGGTCAGGGAGGAAATCGAGGAAGAAACCGAGCGCATGTTCGGCCTTCGGTTTCATGACGAAAAATCGGCCTTGAACGCGCTGCGGCGCCACGCGCGGCGCAAGGTGGAGCAGGCCATTACCAAGCTGCTGGTCAAGATCACCTCCAACGAGATCCTGCTCGAATTCGCCGGACGCAAGATCCTGGAATGGCTGGAAACCGATATCTGGCCGAAAATCCGGGAAGGGCTCAGGTTCAAAGGCCATCTGAACGACCGCACGGCCCGCTCGATCGCAACGATGGACGACGCGATCCTGCGCCTTCAGGCGCATACCGGCAGTGCGAAACTGGATCAGGTGCGCCGCTCCCTGGAGGCGGCAAGCGCCACTATCTACGCGGCCCGCTATCTGCAACGCGACATCGCACGCGCCGGCCGGGAAGACCTGAGCGCCAAATTGCAGGCCGCGATAACCCGCCTCGACCACCGGATACTTCGAACGAAGGAGCGCTTTCTCCTGCAACGCGAGCAAGAACTGGGATCGCTGGAGGAACTGGAACTGGTCCTGCGGGACGATCTGGGCGAGCTGCAGAAGATCACAGGCAGAATGCCCGATGGCAGCCCAGGGCCGAAAAGCGCGTATTTCATCGTCAAGGTGGCCGGCTCCGGCTTCATCCCCCATTGGGCAGGCGGTAGCTACGAGGTCACCGGATCGGACCAGTTCGTCTTCGAAGTGAAGCGCGACGAGGACCTACAGAGCAAGCTGACCACGTACCTGTCGACCATCAATCACGACATCTGCGCCATGAAGACCCCGGGCGGCATGATTTCCAAACAGGCACGGCCGGCCATCTGGAATGCCGGCCCGCAACTGACCGTCGTCTGCGGACCTTTCTTCGAACGCGGGAATATCGACAAATCCATGGTTTACGCCGACTGGAAGGATATCCGGGATGATGCCCCTTATCTTGGCGAGCTGAGAAAGAGGGCGGGCTGTGAGTAGGTCGAAAACACAACGAGCGCTGAAAAGCGTCTTCGCCCTTTTCCTCGTCCTTGCCGGGACGATCGCATCAGCCGAGGCACAGGAGATCGGAGATCCCTGGCTGGAATCCCTGCGCGGGGCCACCGGAACCGTGATCGGAGATCTGACACCACGGTTTGGCGATGACGCCGAGACGGGGACAGCAGCAGGAACCGGAACACCTCCTGGCGCGGAAGGAACTGCAACGGCTGCCGACCCGGCCGACCAAAAAACCGCAGGCTACATCCGGGAATGGATTGAGATAGCCGAACCGCCGCAGAACGTCACCGAAGGGGCCCGGTTCCACTACACCTATCGAGGCAACATGGTCGGCACCACCGCGGACGGCGGCATCATCACCTCCGCCCATGAGACCGGCGCTTTCGACCCTGTGTTTCTGTGGCAGAACCGGCGCAGCCTCGATTCGGTCAATCACTGCACGATGGAGGACTATGTCGTCGCCAGACTGGCCGGCCAACCGGTGGATCATTGTCGCGGCCGGTACAAGGCAGAGCCGACCTTCGACGGCGACCGGATCAATCAGGCCATCGCCGCCTGCCGGTTCAAGGACGCCAAGGCCCTGATTGAAAAGATCGGCACGGACAAGACGCGGCAACCGTTCAGGCAACGCTATGACGAGGCCTTCGCCCACGAAGAACAGACCAAGGCCCTTTTCGCCAAGGCGGATGCGGCCTTCCGGAACTGCGATTTCGAAGACGCCCAGGCTGATCTTGAAAAGGCTGCGCGAAACACAGCCTGCGAACGATACGCGAAGCAAATTGATACGGCCATTGCCAAGGTCACCGCGGGAGCCGCCCGCGAGCAAAAGACCAAACACCTGTTTTCCGAGGCGGACCGTTTGTTCAAACAAGGAGAGTTCGCAACCGCCCTCACCCGGCTTGCCGGCGCCAGGGCCAATACCCAGTGCAAACGCTACATATCCCGGATCGATGAGGCGATCGAAAAGGTCCAGGGTGAAATCGCCCGGGCCGATACGGTCGCCCCGTCTCCGGTCAACCCGCCGGTTACCCCTCCGCAACCGCCCCCCGTCGCTTCCGGCAGCGGGATAAATGCCCAACCGAGCCCGTTCGTCGGGATCTGGGCCCTTTCACCCGCCGCCTGCACGGCAACCGGGGCAGTGCCGCGCCGGTCCGACGGAAAAGCACCCGGTTCGATCGCGGGCGCCATCGAGCAGGGTATCGGGGAAGCGATTGAAATCGCGACCAAGACATTCGCCTTCAAGTTTGCCGCGGACGGCACCTTGCACGTGATCAAGTCAGGCGGCCCGCCCGTTCGCTACGGAACATGGAACGTGAAGGGCAATGTGCTGACGACCTTCACCGAAATCGACGGCGACACGGATACGCAGACCATTCTCGAAACGAGACCGGATCGGATCATCCTGGGCAGTTCGCGAGGCAACAAGCAGATGACCATGTACCGGTGCTCTGCCGCACCGGTCGCGAATAAGGCAACCGGCCCGAGCGCACAATCCGGACCGGACCAAATCATCGGCCGCTGGTCCATCGCCCAGGTACAGGGCCACCGGATCGTCGGCATGCGCGGCTATGGGGTGGAAACCGTGATCGACATCGCACCTGTCCCCGGCAGCAATCCGCCAGCCTATATCGGAACGCTCGTGCGCGCCGGACCCAAGTTCGAAACGGCACGCCCCGGCGAACAGATCATGCGATTTGAGATCCTGCCCGACCTGACCGAGAGCCACAAAAAGCCCTTCTACGAGGTGAGAGGACGGATCCTCTACACCAGGAAAATTGGCGATTGGCAAAAGCTCGGACGGGCTTACCTCGATTTCGACAAGGACCTGAACACGGAGGTGCTCACCGGCAGCATCGTGCCCTGGATCCGCGGCGAACCGGATCAATAGAGCCAATAGCGGCGGAGCCTGAGACCGGATCACTTAGGCGGCGTCCTATCGCCCAAGGCTTGAAATTCCCGCGCCACTCCTGCCTTATGCTCGCCGTTACCGGAGGAAAACCAAACACATGGTCGATATCGCCACCCGCGTCTATAACCACAAATGGAAGATCGACCCGATCGTCCGCTCGCTGATCGACACGGATTTCTACAAGCTGCTGATGTGCCAGTCGGTGTTCCGCAACAAGCCGGAAACGACCGTCACCTTCTCCCTGATCAACCGCGCCAAGGACATTCGTCTGGCGGAAATGATCGACGAGGGAGAGCTGCGCGAACAGCTCGACCATGTCCGCTCCCTGTCGCTCAGCCGCGGCGAGAGCACGTGGATGCGCGGCAACATGTTCTACGGCAAGCGCCAGATGTTCCGCTCCGACTTCATGGAATGGTTCGAGAACCTGCGCCTGCCGGCCTATACGCTCGAAAAGCACGACGGCCAGTATGAGCTCACCTTCGAGGGCAAATGGCACGAGGTCATGCTCTGGGAAATCCCCGCGCTCGCGATCCTTATGGAACTGCGTTCCCGCGCCGTGATCAATTCCATGAAGAAATTCGAGCTGCAGATCCTCTATGCCCGGGCCATGACCAAGCTCTGGGAAAAGATCGAACGCTTGCAGCCCTTGGACGGGCTCCGGATTGCAGACTTCGGCACCCGCCGCCGCCACTCCTATCTCTGGCAGGACTGGTGCGTTCAGGCGATGACGGAAGGCCTGGGCGACAAGTTCACCGGCACCTCCAACTGCCACATCGCCATGCAGCGCGATCTGGAAGCCGTCGGCACCAATGCCCATGAGCTGCCGATGATCTATTCAGCGCTGGCGGAGACTGATGAGGACCTGGCTGAAGCGCCTTATGACGTCCTGCGCGACTGGCACGAAGAGCACGACGGCAACCTGCGCATTATCCTGCCCGATACCTACGGTTCCAAGGGCTTTCTCGACCGTGCGCCAGACTGGCTCGCAAGCTGGACCGGCATCCGCATCGATTCAGGCGATCCGGCCACAGGCGCGGAGACCGCGATCGACTGGTGGAAATCCAAGGGCGAAGACCCGACGAAAAAGCTCGTCATCTTCTCCGACGGACTCGACACCGACAAGATCATCGAACTGCACCAGCAGTTCTCCGGCCGCGTCCGCACCTCCTTCGGCTGGGGAACGCTCCTGACCAACGACTTCCGCGGCCTGACCCCAGGGGATGCGCTCGCCCCCTTCTCCCTGGTCTGCAAGGCGGTTACCGCCAACGGCCACCCGACGGTGAAACTCAGCGACAACCCGAACAAGGCCATGGGCCCGGCCGACGAAATCGCCCGCTACAAGCGGGTGTTCGGCGTCGGGGAACAGGAAGCGATGGAAGTGCTGGTTTAAGGCAAGGATCAAAGACACTCCGGCGTTCAAAAATGCCGGTCGGCCTTTGTCTCGACTGCGACATCCAGGAAGCTGCAGATCAGTTTCAGCTCCCGTTTGTCCGCCGGGATGGCGATACAGTCGCTGTATTCTTCCGCCATTTCGTCGATGGGAATGGCTGCCAGTTCTTCGGAGGGATAAAGGCTGTTTTTCAGGAGCAGACCGATGCCCAGACCATGCAGGATCGCCTCCTTCACCATCGGAAACGTGGTGGTGCGGATGATCCGCGGAAACTCCAGTCCGTGTTCACGGATCTTGCGCTTGGCAACCTTCTCGGTCAGCGAACCGTCTTCCGGAAGAATGAGGGTTTCCTGCTGCAAGTCGCGCAACGAGATCCTTTTGCGCGCGCCCAGCGGATGGTCCTTTCGCACATGGGCCATATAGACCGTGCGGCGCAGTTCATGGGTAAACAGCGCCTCGCTTCGCTCCGGTTCGGTAATGATGGCAACATCGACCTGGCGCTCTGACAGGAGCGTCATGGCGCTGGTCCAGTCATAGAGCGTAAAATCGATCTGAACCTTCGGGAACAACTCGCCGTAGCGCGCGATGATCGGCATGGCGGGACGCGGCGCATTCGCGATCAGGCGAATGTGGCCATCGGTCAAGGAGCTGTAGTCGTTGACCTTTTCCGTGACCAGTTGGTCCAGGGTCGCGAGCCGGTCGGTGATCCGGAAGAGTTCGCTGCCTGCCCGCGTCAGTTCCACCCCGTCACGGCGGCGGACGAACAGCTGGGTCCCCATTTTCCGTTCCAGCTTGGCCACATGCTGCGTGACTGAGGATTGCGTCACCTCCAGCCGGGACGCGGCGCGGGAGAAGCTTTTCTCGCGGGCGACATAGGTGAAAGCGGTGATCTGGTAGGGGCTCGGGCGGTCGTTCATGACAGTTCCGTGTTGGATTCCGCCACAGACTCTAGCCGTCATTAGCAACGCTAATATTACGTCACAGACATTTCAATCAGCCTGTCTAGGGTGCCGCCAGCGACCAGAAAAGGCGGGACCATGTCTGAAATTCATCTAGAGGCGATCCGGAAGTCGTTCGGCGAAACGCCGGTTCTGAAAAACATCGACCTGTCGATCAGGGCCGGTGAATTTCTGACGCTCGTCGGGCCGTCCGGGTGCGGAAAATCGACGCTGCTCCGGATCTTGGCCGGCCTCGAGGCGCCCAGCGCCGGATCGGTGTCGATCGGCGACAGGGTGGTCAACGGCGTGCGCCCGGCCAACCGGAACCTGGCCATGGTGTTCCAGTCCTACGCGCTTTACCCGCACCTGACCATCGAGGACAACATGATGACGCCGCTGCGGCTGCGGGACCTGTCCACCGCCGGGCGCCTGCCGTGGATCGGCCCGCTGCTTGCCCGGGAGAAATACCGGGACATACGCCGGCAGGTGGAAGAGACAGCCCGGATCCTGCGCATAGAGAACCTGCTTCAACGCAAGCCCGGCCAGCTTTCCGGCGGTCAGCGGCAGCGCGCTGCACTCGGCCGGGCAATGGTGCGCAAGCCCGTGGCCTTTCTCATGGACGAGCCGCTGTCCAATCTCGACGCAGCGCTGCGCATCCACATGCGATCCGAACTCGCCGAGCTTCACCGCTCGCTGAAAACCACCTTCGTCTATGTCACCCACGATCAGGCGGAAGCGCTCACCATGTCCGACCGGATGGCGGTGATGATGGACGGGGACATCCTTCAACTCGGTGCGCCGGACGAGGTCTACAACAATCCGCACGACATCCGGGTGGCGGAATTCGTCGGTGCGCCGAAGATCAATCTCCTGCCGGGCGTCATCGACAGCGCCGGACAGGCGCGATGTGGCGACGTCGTCCTGTCCCGGGTGGGCGTAGGTGCTGCCTCCGACAAGGTGACCATTGGTCTGCGCCCGGAACATCTGTCGCTTGCCGACAGCGATGAGGCGGGCAGCCTGACGGGACGGCTCGTACACCGGGAAAACCTTGGCGCCGATCTTTATCTTCATCTGGCCGTCCAGGACGGAGCGCACCGGATGGTCGTCCGCACCGCGCCCCATGAAATCGGCCGCGTTTCCATCGGCGACGATGTCCGCTTCGTCCGCAAACGCGGCGAAGCGATGGTGTTCGGGTCGGACGGCAAAAGGGTCCACCTGTCCGAGACGCCGGCGGCCGCCGTGCCGGAGGTGGCGTGATGGCCCGTACCCAGGCCCACTGGTGGTTCGTCGGCCCGGCCTTGTTTCTGATGGTCGTCATCCTGCTCATGCCGATCGGCATCGCGGGGCTGCTCAGCTTCACCGAATACAGTCTCGGCAATCCCGATGCCCATTGGGTCGGGCTGGACAACTACGGCAAGATCCTGACCCGTTCGACCTACGAGAAAATGTTCGGCGCCACCTTCCGTTATGTGTTCGTCGTCGTGCCGCTGTCGGTCGGCCTCGGGCTCGGCGCCGCGCTGCTGATCCATTCCACCAGACGTTTTTCTGACCTTTACAAGACGATCTACTTTCTGCCCGTAATGGCGGCCCTGATCGCCATGGCGATCGTCTGGGAATTCGCGCTGCATCCGACCATAGGCATCGTCAACCGCACACTGGAACAGGGCTGCGGCACGTTCCTGGAGACCTGGGGTTGGTACGCGCAAGGCTGCGCGAACGGCTTTCCGACCTGGTTGACTGACCGCGACTACGCGATCTGGACGGTGGCCTTCATCGGCGTCTGGCAGGGCTTCGGCTTCAATATGGTGCTTTACCTCGCCGGCCTTACTTCAGTGCCCAGAGAGCTCTATCACGCAGCTGAAATGGACGGTGCGAAATCCGCCTGGGACCGCTTCCGGCTGGTGACATGGCCGATGCTCGGACCGACGACCGTGTTCGTGGTGACCATCTCCTTCATCCGCTCGTTCCAGGTGTTCGACACGGTCGAGGCCTTCTATCCCCAGGGCGGCGGGCCGTCGAAATCCGTCTACGTGATGATGTTCGCCATTTACGAAAAGGCCATCCAGCAGAACCTGATGGGCATCGGCGCGGCGATCACCGTCGTCTTCCTCGCCTTCGTGATGCTGCTGACCGTCATCCAGAGATGGCTGGTCGAAAGAAGGGTGCACTACGCATGACCGACATGACCCTGTCCTCCCCCACTGCCTCGTCCTCCGCACACACGGATGGCTACCGGTTCTCCGTTGGCGAGACCCTCAAGCATGCGGTGCTGATCCTGGGTGCGCTCGTCGTGCTGCTGCCGTTCTACGTGATGGTCAGCTACAGCCTGAAGAGCCCCGCAGAAATCATGCAGAACACCGGCGGCTTCTTCGGCGCCCAGGAAGCCTTTCGCGACGACTATTGCGTGAAGCTCGGCAAGGACGTGGCCGACTGCATGGTCACGCCGGTGATCTACAACTACACCACCGCGTTCCAGAAGGCGCCGCTGTTGCGCTACCTGCTCAACGGCGTGATCGTCACCGCATCGATCTTCTTCATCCAGGTGCTGGTCGCGCTGCCCTGTGCCTATGCCCTCGCCAAGCTGCGGTTCTGGGGACGGGAGGCGGTCTTCGGTCTGGTTCTCTTCTGCCTTCTGATCCCGGTCCATGCGATCGCCCTGCCGCTTTACATCATGCTGGCGAAGCTCGGACTGACGAACACCTACGCGGCCCTGGTCATTCCCTGGTCCATCTCCGTCTTCGGCATCTTTCTCATGCGCCAATTCTTCATGACGGTTCCCGACGACCTGATCGACGCGGCCCGCATGGACGGAATGAGCGAGTTCTCGATCATCTGGAACGTAATGCTGCCGACCGCGATCCCGGCGCTGCTGGCCTTCGCGATCTTCTCGGTGGTGGCGCACTGGAACGACTATTTCTGGCCGCGGATCGTCATCACCGGCGACCGCTCGCTGTTCACGCCGCCTCTGGGCCTGCGCGAATTCAAGGGCGACGCGGACGGCGACAACTTCGGCCCGATGATGGCAACGGCGACCATCATCGTGGCGCCGCTGATCGTGGCCTTCCTGATCGCCCAGCGGCGCTTCATCGAGGGCATCACCCTGAGTGGCATGAAGTAGAGACAAAAAGGGCCGCCGGAACGGCGGCCCGATCACCGAATTCCCGAAAGGGGAACAACAGGGAACGGGCGAGTTTGGCGACCTGACCGCTCCCACGGCAACATGACGGAGACTTCCATGAAAAAGTGCCTGACTGCAATAGCGTTTCTTCTGGCGGCCGGAACGGCCCAGGCGGAAGACAAGGTCACGATCGAATTCGCGTATCCCTACAGCCACCTGTTCGACGTCACCTACGAAAAAATCCTGCCGCTGTTCAACGAGCAGTACCCGAACATCGAAGTGAAGATGCGCGCGTCCTACGAATCCTATGAGGACGCGTCCAACACCATCCTGCGCGAGGCCGTCGCCGGCGAACTGCCGGACGTGACCATGCAGGGCCTGAACCGCCAGGCGATCCTGGTCGACAAGGGCATCGCCAAGTCCCTGGAACCGTTCATCGTGCGCGAGGAAGACTTCGCCAAGGACGGCTACCACGAAGCCATGCTGAAACTCGGCACCTTTGACGACAAGGTCTACGGCCTGCCGTTTTCCGTGTCTCTGCCGGTGGGCTACTACAACATGGACCTGATGGCCAAGGCCGGCATCACCTCGACGGACCAGATGCCCAAGACCTGGGACGAAGTCGTCGAGACTTGCGGCAAGCTGAAGGACGCCGGCGTGAAGAACCCGGTCTTCTGGGGTTGGAACATCACCGGCAACTGGTTCCTGCAGTCTCTGATGTGGACCCAGGACAAGCCGACCATGATCGGCAACGACATCCAGATAGACACGCCGGAAGGCCTGACGTCCCTGAAGACCATGCACAAGATCTTCCGCGGCTGCGACATGAAGAACATCGAATGGAAGGCCGCGCTTGCCTCCTTCTCTGCCGGCGAGATCGCCATGATGTACTGGTCGACCTCCGCGCTCGGCGCCGTCGAACGCGCCAAGGGCGATTTCGTGATGAAGACCAACGAATTCCCGGGGATTGATGCGTCCGGTCCGAAGGGCCTGCCGGCCGGCGGCAACGCGGCCATGCTGGTCTCCACCTCGGAAGATCCGAAGGTTCTCGACGCAGCCTGGAAGTGGCTGAAGTTCATCACTTCCGGACAGGGCGCTGCCGAAGTCGCACGCACCACCGGCTACATGCCGCCGAACAAGGCTGCCAACGAGGTGATCCTTGCCGACTTCTACAAGAACAACCCCAACAAGGAGACCGCCGTCCGCCAGCTGCCGCTTCTGCGCGACTGGCAGGCCTATCCGGGCGACAACGGCCTGGCGATCACGCAGGTCATCTATGACGGCATGGAAGGCATCGTGACCGGCGAATACGACGACATGGAAGAGCTGCAGGAACAGCTTGCCGAGGAAACGCAGGATCTGCTGCCCTCCGGCAACTGATTTGCGGATACGCGCCGCCCGGATATCTCCGGGCGGCGTTTTTTCTCAACGATACAGATAAAGACAAGGACAAGGGGGAAAGCGTGAAGCTCCTGCAACTCACCGACATCCATCTGACCGCGCCGGGTCAGACCATCGCGGGCCGCGAACCGAACGAAAATCTGAAAAAGGCGCTCGATCATGCCATTTCCAATCATCCGGATGCGGATGCGCTGATCATTACCGGCGATCTGTCCGACTGGGGCGATGCGGACGACTACAAACGCCTGAAGGAGGTTCTGTCGCATGTCCCGATGCCGGTTCACCTGTGCATCGGCAATCACGACGAGCGGGACGTGTTCCTGTCGGTCTTCCCCGAACTTGCGGATGAAAACGGTTATGTCCAGTCCGCCTTCGACCTGCCGCTCGGCACGGGGCTGACGCTCGACACCTGGGGTCCTGAAAGCCACGCCGGCTTCTATTGCGAAACGCGGCTGGCCTGGCTCGATCGCCAACTGAAGGTATGCGACAGCAAGGTCTGGCTGTTCATGCACCACAACCCGGTCCCGATCGGGATCGCCCCCATGGACCGGATCATGCTGCTGGATGCCGAGGCTTTTGCCGATGTCATCGCCAGGCATTCCAGCAAGATCGCCCATATCTTCCACGGCCATTGCCACTTGCCGCTTTCAGGCTCCCTGCACGGCGTCCCGTTCAGCGCTCCGCGCGGAACCAACCACGCCGGCTGGCCGGATTTCGGTGCCGTCGCCAACCTGAGCAGTTCCGATCTGCCGGAGTCTTATGCAGTCATTCTGGCGGACGAAAAAAGCACCATGGTGCACATGGTCGAGTTCGGCTACGCCGGAGAGATCCGCAGAGAAGGCTCGCCGGACTATGCCGACTGGGACCGGTTGACCATGATCCGATAGGTCAGGCGGCCCCAACCCGGCCAGGGCCGCGGCAACCGCGATCGAATGACCCGCTCCTGATCCTACTCGACCCGTTCCAGGTCACCCGGTTTCCAGGTCTTGTCGAACCAGGGTTCCAGAGGGCCATAGAGACGAAGAATGACCATGAATCCCTTGCCCGGCATGGTCTGCACCCAATTGCCTTCCTTGCCCTTGGGGGCCTTCGGGCCGAACCAGACCGTATAGGAGCCATCCTCATTCGGTTTGACGTCGGGCAGCGTGCTATCGAGGCCGGCAAGCCTCTGATCGGTCTCCAGCATCGAGCGGTGTTGGGTCGAATAGACGACAAAGGACCAGAAGTCTTTCGCAGGCACCGGCCCGGGCAGGGTCACCTTGTAGGTCTTGCCGCCGTCAAGGTAGGCGCCGGTCGCATCATGCGGTGTGAAGGCGTAGATCGATCCGGTGCCGACTTGCGGGGAGGCCATCGCCGGGGTGATCCCGGTCGCGGAGTAGTGGAACATCGCCCGGTCGTCGAGACCGCGCGCACCATTGTCGATGAACGCGTGGCTGCCACCGGCAAAACTCGTGTACCAGTTGCGGTCCGGGTAGAAATAGAAACGGTCCCGGTCGCGCGGGCGGAAGGTGATTGCGCGGACCGTTGCATTCCCGACGGCAGCGGCGTCGGTGAGGATCTTCTTCATCCGTGCATCGGGTTCGAACGGCACACCTTTCTTGATGCCGATCGAGGCGAACAGGCCGGCGATTTCCGGATCGAACGCATCGGCCGGTTCATTCTGGACGACCGCATTCAACTCGTCGAAAAAGGTGACGTCGTTGGCATGGACGGTGTTCATCTTTTTGCCGGAATAGTCGACAAAGACCTGTTCCGGCGGGGCTTTCGCTTGCGCGAGCGGATACACCTTCATCTGCGCCTTGACGCCGGCAACCGCTGCTTCGATCCCGGCATCGGTCACGAAGGCACGGGCGAACAGCCAATGCATATTCGTCCTGGTCGGGATGACGTGATAGCCCATCGACGGTACCGGGCCGTCATAATGTGGCGGCAGGAACAGGTAACGGCCGCCGCGGCCCTGGTCCGGACCGGTGATGCCGATATCGGTGTCCCAGCGGAAGTAGGCGTCGTCGACGCCGCCGAGGAGACCGGGAGCAACCTCCATGACGACCGGCCCCTGTTTCAGGTCGAGGCAGGACACGACGTAGACGGTGGTCGACTGCGCGGTGAGCCACAACGAACGGGCGTCGAGCAGCTTCTCGCTAATACCGACCGTGTGCGCAGGGATCCCGGCTTCCTCCATGCCGTGGCACAGCCCATAAATGGAGGCGGAGGGAATGCCGGTCAGAAAGGTTTCGACGCCGCGCGAGAAGTCGATGTTGTCGTAAACCTTCCTGACGGTTTCTTCATCGGGCATGCCGTCAAAGAATTTCAGGGCACCGAGCCGTTCGGTCTCGACCACGTCGGGCGTCGTGACCGAGTCGGGAACATCGGCTGCATAGGTCTGCGCCTGGGCCGTGGAGGTGCCGATCACGAGGCACAGACCGAGGAGCGACGCTGAAAGTGAAAAC
Organism: uncultured Roseibium sp.; assembly: GCF_963675095.2. Taxonomy (GTDB): domain Bacteria; phylum Pseudomonadota; class Alphaproteobacteria; order Rhizobiales; family Stappiaceae; genus Roseibium. Next base: position 43,695 of record NZ_CAXXSJ010000045.1, read on the forward strand.
CGGTTCATCTGGACTATCCTCCCACCTGACACCTATTTCACGGCTTCCGGCAACGGGAATACCCAGGATCCGTCGAGTATTTCAGCGCGGGGCTGATACAGCCGGACGGCATAATTCCAATCCGGCGTGATCGGAATACAGTTCGTCCGGCCGTCGTCACAGCCACCGAAATGGATCGTGAAGGAACCATCGTCGTTCGGCTTTGCGGAGAAATTGTTGTAGCTGTTCCGGCCGAGATCGTTGGGTTCCAGATAGCCTGCGGCGTTGTAGACCGTGATCGACCAGAAGGCATCCACCGGCACGTCCTTGACGGTGACCGCATAAGGCGTTGTGCCGTCATTGGCGTCGACGCTTTCAATGGCCGCGCTGGCCGTTGTGGCTGGCTGACCCGCCCAGCCGGCCATGGCGCCGATCAGGTGATCAATGGGGTCGACTTCGTCCTTTCGGCCGAAAGCACGGCTGGCATTGAAGCCGACTGCGCTCGCAAGATCGCTCACGGCCTTCCGCGCCTCCGCCAGGCTTTCCAGATCCCAGTCCGGGGCTTCGAACGGGCCGGCACCGCCGCCGCTGACCGCGATGCCATCCTGCGCAGCATGCGCCTTCGCAAGATCGTCCGGATCGCCGACGTCGACAAACGTTCGGAACAGCACGAATGCGAAGCGCGTACCCACCTCTTCCTCGGTCAGCTCGTAAGTGCCCGGCGATGCTTCCACGAAACTGTAGTGGTCCTGGCTGATCACCAGCATGGACTGAAAGCGGTCCCCGGCGTCCGGCAGCGTGATTTTCGCCAGCGAGGACAAATCCAGCACGACCACGGAATAGAGCGTGTCCTGGTTGGCACGGATAATCGGTTGGGGTTCATCGGCCGAAGTCAGCTTTCGTTCGTGCCTGATTTCACCCACCTCGATCTTGTTGGTCGCCAGACCGGCGCGAAACATCGTGTCGGACTCGGCCCGCACGAGGTTTTCGATGGTCACCTCCTCGGCATGAAGCAGAGTGGGAGCAAGCATCGGGGCGCAGAGCGCGAGTGTCAGAAGCAATCTCATTCCGGCATCCTTTCCGGTCAATTCACTGGCTGGACTTCAGGGAAGGGTCAGGTCCCGCTGAGACTCTCGGGGCCGGACGGGATGAAATGGCGGGAAAAATACGATGTAAGCGTCGCGTCTGGTGCCCCAGTCGGGTCGTCCCGCATTTGAAGCAAAAATTTTATCCCATCATGTGCCTGGTGGGTCCAACTTGGTAAAAACCTAGAGTAAGTTTTTCCGGCTCCGGTAATCATTTTGCGACAATTCGCACTTCTCCCGTATTTCTGCTTATGATGATTCAGGTTCGTTGGTTCTGTTGCGGCTGAATGGCGATCAAGAGCAATCGGCTCTTGGCAACGCTTGCTAACACGGCCTCGGGCCGGAGAAAGGTGCCATGGCGAAATTGTTCAATACCCGGCTCATGGTCGCCCCTGCCCGGATCCTGACGGATCTCACCACGCCTGAATTCACCCGAAGTGTCACCCGGTCGGTCGGACTGGAGGATACCTTCTGTGAGGGACCGCCGGCCTTCGCCCCTTACCAGCTTCAGGCCCGATGGTTCGAGGAGGCCGCGCGCAAACTGGGCGAGCCGCACCTGGGCGCGCTGATCGGTACGAAGATCCGCTACGGCGACCTTGGCAACTACGCGCAATATGTTCTGGAAGCGCCGAACGTCGCCAAAGCCCTGGGACGGGCCAAACAGGCCTTGTCGTTCATTGTCAGCGCATCGCATTTCGAAACCGCCATCACGGAAAATTGCTTGGTCCTGCGGTATTCGACGGGGATCGAAAGCACGATTGGAACACGGCACATCGAGGAAGCGATTCCGTTGCTGTTCACCGATTTCATGCGGAATTTTGCGGGACCGGGCTGGAAGCCAGCCTGGATAGAACGCCCCGCACGCGACGGCTTGCCGGGCAGAACATTGGCTGAAGGACATTATGCCAATGTTCCCGTCCGATTGGGACCCATGGCGGGACTTGCCATTCCTCTCTCCGATCTTCTGCTGCCCAATCCTTCGCCGCCGGACGGACAAGCCCGTCTGACATTTAGCGATCTGCCGAGCCTTGCCGGAAGTGCCGTCCCGTCCAGTTTCTCAGATGTCGTTCGCGATCTCCTCAAGCTTCAATTGCGGGTTGGCAATGCTCCGGAGGATGTGGTGGCGTCCCGGCTCGGTCTCGGGATCCGGACGTTTCAACGACGCCTGCGAACCGAGGGCTACACCTTTCGCGAATTGCGGCTGGAGGAGACCATGCGCCGTGCGGCGGCGCTGCTCTCAACCGGCGATCTCAACATCGCCGAAACGGCTTTTGCCCTCGGTTACGAGGAACCCAACAGCTTCCGACGCGCCTTTCAGAAATTCTTCGATGTTGCGCCATCCCAGTACCGTCAGCTTTAAAGACCGGAAGGAGATGGCGATATAAAGCCGATGAAAGCCTCTAGCCACCGCGCCCCTGGCCGAGCCATTCGGCAAAACTCTTCGGCGCCGAGTTTCGCGGCAGGGAACCGCAGAGTTTCGCGGCGCGGGCTTCGGGTGGGTCAAAACCGAATTCGGCCTGGAAATGGCGGGAAAACAGCGCCTGATTGGTGTAGCCGTAGGTGTAGGCGATCGTGCTGATCAGCCTGTGGTCATTCGAATTGGACAGCAGTTCTCCGGCCCCGTGCGCACCTCCTTCGGCTGGGGCACGCTGCTCAGCAACGACTTCCGTGGCCTCACCGCCGGCGATGCGCTTGCTCCCTTCTCCCTGGTCTGCAAGGCCGTCACCGCCAACGGTCACCCGACGGTGAAACTCAGCGACAACCCGAACAAGGCCATGGGCCCGGCTGACGAAAAATCGCCCGCTACAAGCGCGTGTTCGGGGTCGGCGAGCGGGAAGCCATGGAGGTGTTGGTTTAGAGAGGCCATACGAAGATGATGCTTGCGCTAAGGCCTGCTGCTCGCTTGCACCCCTTCAGTTATCCCGCCAAAACCAGATTGCGGGGAACCGATAACTTGCGGTTTCCTAGTCTGCGAGGACAGGAACCGGACCGAGCGAATGCTCAACACGATTGAACAGGTCCGCAGGATCGTCACCCCATTGGACAAAACCGAAACAATCGTGGCGCTTTCCTCAATCTGGCGGCCGCACGCATCCGGCTACGTGACTTTGTCAAAAGAGATTAATGATCGCTCGTCGTTAGAATAAGCCCAAGTATTTGGACATTTTCATAGAATCTCGAAGCTTCTTCGGATGAACACCCAATCCCGCGTAAATGTCTCCTGTGCTTTCCAACGATTGATTTCTGGATAAGAGCAAAAGCAGCAAAGCCCTGCAGAACACCACCACCAACACCAGGATACACATAACCTTCTTTTATATTTCTTTGGAATATCGCCGAAGAGTAACCCTGCACCCCGTCATAAATCCATTCATCCTCATACGGAAGACGAACGCTAACTACTTCTTCTTCTCTATATTTATGATTATAAGTGGTCAGAATATCATTTCGGCCAATTTGCGTGTTAGAGATACTCCAGCCAGCACCCACATCGACGGTGGTAGTTTTCGTTGCAGCTAGGCCATGATGTTCGTCCATACAAATTTCTGAGAACGCGCGCATAAATAAAATATAATGCATCGCCTGCTGGATATCGAATACATGATTGGTTTTCTCAATTTTACCTTCTTTAATATATGCGATCTGCTTATCAAAATCGTTATCTGTAGGCCACGGGGTATTATATTTCTTGCTCAGACCTGCGGAAATCGCCTCTCTTCGTTGAGCTTTTTTCTTTTCAATTAACGCTTGCAATGCAAGCTTCCGAGCTCTTTCTTTTTCAATGGCTTCTGTATTCCTAAAATAGTAAGAAACTCTACTATCGTTACCTGCATCGCGAATGTAATCATCAAACGTCGATCTGCGATTCCGGTTTTCATTATCCTTCTTTTTATCTCTTACAGAATCCCAATAATTTGCACCGGAAAGAATTGCTTTAAAGTCATAGCCTCCGCCCTCTTTGAAACGTAACCGAGCATGATCCGGATTAGCGTAATAGGGTATTCTTGCGGGCTTCAGATCCGCTAATTTTGGCTCTAATTCCTCGAAAAACCTTCCTGTATAATCTCGATTTTCTAAAGTTTTATTCATATCCGAAGCCATGAGAACAAGAGCTCCTTCGAGTTCTTTTAAGCTCTCAGAGTCAAAGGTCTTATCTTGTAACTTTTGATATATTAGCTCTAAGGCTATACGCTTGCCAAAATTATGTACCGGATTTTTCATTATTAAAGAAATTTTTCTTACAAATTCTTCATAATTTTTATCGTTTACTGCATCTTTTATAATATCTTCAAGAGCAAAATTTGCCATAATCATTGATTCAACATTTTCAAAAGCGTCGTTATCGCGATTTTCCGCCTTTGTTTCCGGAATAAGATCGGTAATCAATTTTCGCGTTTGGGCTAGGCCCGGCTCTGCTTTTGAAATAAAGAGACCAGCATAAAGGGAATTCATGGCAATGATTTTATTAAGTTTGTCATTCTCTTGAAAATAATTATCGATAGCAAAATTACAGCTATATTCGACGTTCTTAATCTTCGCGCAGTTTTCTATTGCATTTCTAACTTCATCTTTATTTTTGATTTCTTTTTTATTTAAAGCCAAATTTCGCAGCGAAGGGTTCATTTCCGCAAGCTCGGTAAACTTCCGCCACTCCTTGTAAGTGAAGCGAACCAATATATCCTCGACCCACTTGAGTTCCTCCGAAGATATAAACTTCCCCATTTTAGCAGTTTCGTCATTTAACGCTTGCTGTGAAAATTGAACATCACTCTTCAAACGATAAGCCTCACTAGCAGCATCTTTCCATTCAGAAGGCCATGGCGGAAGATTGTATCCGTATTTCTCTTGAATAGAATTTGAAAACTCACGCATATCTTTATATTCTAGCAGCTGCTTTGTTAGCCAAACTGATTTTTCTTTGTCTTCAGTCGCTACTTTCACTATAAATTCTTCAAAACGAACCCGTGATTGCTCCCTTTTTTCTTGGAGCATAAATAATGTTTCTATTGACCTAAAATCGAGATTCGAGACTTTCGTAAAATCCGATTCTTGGAATTTTTCGCTCCCGAATGCAGAAAAACTGAAAAATATACTTAATAAAAATGTCGAAATAAATCTATTAAACATAATAATACTCTCAATCTCTCAATTGAATTTGCATACTAGTTTGAATGTAACTTTTATACGTTTTTTGTCTATATTTTATTGCCAGTCTATCCACCAAACATAATCGCTGGCTACCGCGATCCTCGGCCGAGCCATTCCGCGAAACTCTTCGGCGCCGACGCCTGCGGCAGGTATCCGCAGAGTTTGGCGGCGCGGGCTTCGCGTGGGCCGAAGCCGAATTCGGCCTGGAAATGGCGGGAAAACAGCGCCTGGTTGGTGTAGCCGTAGGTGTAGGCGATCGTGCTGATCAGCCTGTGGTCATTTGAATTGGCCAGCGCCCGGCAGGCGGCGGTCAGTCTTCGTTGCTTGATGAAACCGGCGACGCCGCCATGCGGCTCAAACAGGTAGTAGAGCTGGCGGCGCGACAGGTTCAAGGCCTTGCAGATCGACGCCGCCCCCAGGTCCGGAGAGGCGAGATGATCCTGGATATGCCTGCGGACCAGATTGAACCGGCCGGCGGACACCGGCAGGTCCGCGGCCGCAATCGCTTCGCCACTCGGGCTGACGGCAGCCCGTAAAAGCAGGGTCAGGCTTTCCAGGAACATGGAAACCTCGGAGGCCTTCATGGAAGGCAGATAGACCTCCGCATTCAGCAGAAATTCCCTGAGAAGGGACGTCATCGGTCCGGACACGGGCCTTTGGGCGATCGCGTCAAGCCCGGCGGCAAAATCGTGAAAATCGTCGCGATTCAAGAACAGGTTAAGTGTGTCCGTAGCGGACGCGCGTCCCGTAAAAGGCTCCGCGAAAGAGAGGACACCGAGCGATCCCGCCGTGATTTCAGAACCACCCATATTTGCGTCGCAAGCCAGCGCCCCGGTCTTCATCACGGTCAGGCACCAAGGGTCGATGCCTGTGCCTTCGATGTGCTCCTGAGTGTGCCGAAACGACAGCGAATTCATCCGAAGACTGACAAGGTGCAGACATCCCAGATCATAGGCCCGGCCGCTGGCATGGAAATCCGCCTCCGGCGTTGACACCGGGGACACCTCCAGGATCGGGGACATCAACGCGTACCACCAGGCGAACTGATGGCGCGGTTTGTGACCTTCGGTGGTGAAACGATCGACCCGGACCGGCCGGTCGGCGATCCTTGCGGCTCGATCCCCGTCTCCCGACGCTGGATCAGACGGGTCGTCTGATGCCTGATCGGTCTTCGCAGCCGTCACGCTTCGCCCCTCCCGGGGTCCGTTGGATGGAGTGTTCCCCTGTCTCTCAGCCAGCTTTCATAGCCGGAGGCATTGAGATTGTGTTTCGCCATGTCCCGGGCTTCACTGGGCGACCAGCCGAACTGGGCCTTGAAGGCCCGGCTGAAATGGGCGCTGTTGGAGAACCCGTAATCCTCCGCGATCTTCATGATCGGGCGGTCCTCCTGATCGGACAGGATCGCCTGGTAACATCCGTTCAGCCGCCGGGTGCGGATGTAATTCTGCACCCCGCCGTAGCCCTCGAAGAGATCCTGCATACGCCGCTTGGACAGGCCCAGGACCGACCGGATGTGATCGGACGAAAGCTCCGGCGCCTTCAAATGGGCGTCCACGTGTTTTCGGGCCATATCGAGCCGGGTCGCGCGCATCGGATGACTGGCCGCCGCGATTTCATCGGGATGGCGCGAAACACAGGCACGGATCATCGCAATCGTGGTCGAGGCGACGGTTGGCGCGTCCTGATTGGAAATCCCGGGCAATACGCCCCCCAGCGCGGCCAGGTAATGTCCGAGCAGGGGATGAACGGAAGTCGCACCTTCCGCGGAGCCCAGCCAGTTCAAGGTATCCTCCAGGCCACTGACCTGATCGGCCTCCAGATAGACCATCACCTGTTCGCTTTCGGTCAGGGTCCCGCCCTGCTGATTGTCCGGCGTTCTGACGTTCACGCTGCCGGGGCCGTATCGGAAGCGCTTGCCATCAACGACATATTCGGCCTTTCCCTGAAGACGCACCATCAGGATCCAGGGATAGCTATCCGTGAGGGTGGGGTCCTTTTTCTCCGGAGGCAGAAACGAATACCCGTCCGACTTGACGGTCATCAGGGGCAATCCCGGTAAGAAATAGCCCCGGCAATCCGAGTAAAACCCGTCCTCGGGCAACCGTCCCGGCAAGGGCAAGACTTCCCGCGCGAAAGCCGCCAGTTCCTGCACGAGGAACGGCAACTGATCCCTTGCCGGCAAATGGGACGTTTCCAGCCGCCAGCCCGGAGCAATACGGTCTCGCTCGCCGTTTTCGGCCTCAGGGAACAATA
>NZ_CAXXSJ010000046.1:0-82808 GCF_963675095.2 uncultured Roseibium sp.
CAGCGGCCTGATCGAAGCCATCGGCGACTGGGTCCTGAACCGCGCCTGTCAGGAAGCCGCCGGCTGGCCGGACAAGAGCCTTCGTGTCGCCGTCAACGTGTCCGCGGCCCAGTTCATGGCCGGAGAAACCCACAAGAAGGTTGCGCGCGCCCTGCGGGATTCAGGTCTCGATCCGTGCCGTCTTGAAATCGAGATCACGGAAAGTCTGCTGATTTCGAATACCGACGCGGTCGTTGAAACCCTCAACCAGATCCGCGATATGGGTGTCTCGATCGCCATGGACGACTTCGGCACCGGCTATTCGTCGCTGAGCTACCTGAGCCGTTTCCCCTTCGACAAGATCAAGATCGACCGGTCCTTCATCCACAATCTCGGCAAGGACGCCGGCACCGATGCCATCGTCACTTCGATCATCGGCCTTGGCCGCTCCCTTGATGTCCTGATCACCGCCGAAGGCGTGGAAAACCAGGAACAGGTTACCCTGCTGCGCGCGGCCGGCTGTAACCTCGTCCAGGGCTATCTTTTCGGCCGACCGGGATCGGTGGAAGCCCATGCCAATTTCATGGCCCGCAACGACCCTCGGCCGGCAATGGTCCATACCAAGGCGCATGCGAGCATCGCGCAGGCCGCCGAAGAACTCGCCGATACAGAGATCGAGGCAGCGGACCAAGAGCAGAACGCGCAGCCTCAGCCTCCCGTCAGCGCGACGGGCTGAGCGTCAGCCGTTGGTCGACTGGTTCACCCGCGCAATCAGTTCCTCACCGGTTTCCTTCCGCTCCGAATAGCGGTCGACCAGATAGTCTTTCCGCCCACGCAGGAGCAGCGTGAATTTCATCAGCTCCTCCATGACATCTCGACCACCCGGTTATAGAGCCCGGAAGGGTGCATCCGGCCATCCTCGTCAAACTGCTGGAAAGCCTTGGGCACGGAGGACTGGTTCGGGATGGTGAACATGCGCATCCAGCGGCCGAGCACCCGCATCTGGTTGAGCGCGTTGAACGACTGGGACCCGCCGGAGACCTGCATCAGCGCCAGCACCTTGCCCTGGGTCGGACGCACGGCGCCGATACTGAGCGGGATCCAGTCGATCTGGGCCTTCATGATGCCGGTCATGGCCCCGTGGCGCTCCGGCGAACACCAGACCTGGGCTTCCGACCAGGCGCTCAATTCGCGCAGTTCCTGAACCTTGGGATGGTCCGGACCGGTATCGTCCGGTAACGGCAGGCCGGACGGATCGAAGATCCGCGTCTCCGCGCCGAAAGACTGAAGCAGCCGCGCCGCCTCCTGGACGAGAAACCGACTGTAGGACCGCTCGCGCAAAGACCCGTAGAGAAGCAGGATGCGCGGCGGATGGCTCAGCTCCGCAGGCGTTTCCAACGTCTGCCGGTCGATCGGCCGGAAGTGTTCGGCGGCGATATTGGGAAGATCGGAACAGTCTGGCTTTTCTGTCGTCACCGTCACGCGCCCTTCTTCACCACCTCGCCGTCCTCCTTGACGAAGTCTCCGATGTCCTGCGGCAGCAGGTCCAGAACCGTTTCGGACGGCCGGCACAGACGGACACCCTTCTCGGAGACCACGATCGGGCGGTTGATCAGGATCGGATGTTCCATCATGAAATCGATCAATTCGTCATCCGACCACTTGTCTTCGCCAAGCCCCAGTTCGTCGTAGGGTGTCCCCTTCTGGCGCAGAACTTCGCGCACAGGCACCCCCATGCGCTTGATCATGCTGACCAGTTCTTCCCGGCTCGGCGGGGTCTTCAGATATTCGACGACGGTCGGCTCGACACCCGCCTTGCGGATCATTTCCAGCGTGTTGCGTGAGGTGCCGCACTTCGGGTTGTGGTAGATGGTAATCGTCATTTGGTCAGGTAACCTCTTCGTTGGCCGGCGTCGCAACGCCACAAATTTCCGGTCTGCCACCGCAGCAATCCTCGGTCAGAAAACCGAGCAGACCGCGCATCCGATCGAAACAAACCGTATAATAGATCCGCCGCCCGTCGCGCCGGGACGTCACAAGCCCGCCGCGTTCGAGCGCCGAAAGATGGAAGGACATGCGCGTCGGCGCCACCGACAACCTGTCCGCGACATCCCCCGAAGCCATACCCGCCGGCCCTGCCTTCACCAGAAGCCGGAAGGCCGCGAGCCGATCTTCCTGGGCAAGCGCTGCCAATGCGGCTATGGCGGTGTCATCCTTCATATTTCGACATTACAAGAATATTTGTAATATTCAATGGCAGGATAACGATTGATCCCTTTGCTCCGGATTCGATTGACCGAGATCACATGGCAGCAGCAGCGCGGGCGGCCTGGTCGTAATTGCCCGAAACCAGGCGCAGGGTTGCGGCAAGGCGGGAGAGTTCATTCTCGTCGAGCCCAAGCGCCTTCATCGGCTTGACCAGAAGCGCTTCCCGCAAGCGGCGGTATTCCAGGCAAGCCGTTTCGCCGCTTTCGGTGATTTCCGCCGTCTTCTCCTTGCCGCGCCGGCCGGATTTGATCAGGCCGGCCTTTTCCAGCTTCTTCATCGCATAGGTCACTGTATGTGTGTCCTCGATGTTGAGCACGAGGCAGATATCGGACAGGGTCTTCGGGCGTCCGCGATGATTGATCGTATGCAGGACAAGAACGTCGAGCGGGCTCATGCCTTCGGTGCCCGAAGCGGCCATGCAGCGCACCATCCAGCGGTGATAGGCATTGACCATCATGGTCACTGCGAACTCGACTTCGGAAAGCGCCGGCATGGCGCCGGACGCCAGATGGGCCGACGACACCACAGGGCCGATGCTGGCGGGCTGATCCGGCGTCTTGTCACTCATTGGATATGTCCTTGTCCTCCCAACCGCCTCGCAACCGGCTGGCTTCTTTGCGCCCCTTCTAATGCGACATCATGTTCTGGGGCAACCACAGAGCCAGTTCGGGGAAGATGACGATCAGCACCACGGCCAGGATCATCAGCAGGAAGAACGGCAGGGCCATTCGCGCGACCTTGAAGATGTTGTGGCCGGTCATGCCCTGCAGCACGAACAGGTTGAAGCCCACAGGCGGCGTGATCTGGCTCATTTCCACGACCAGCACCAGGTAGATGCCGAACCAGATGAGATCGAGACCGGCCTGTTCGACCATGGGCAGGATCACCGACGTGGTCAGCACGACGACCGAAATCCCGTCCAGGAAACAGCCGAGCACGATGAAGAACACCGTGAGCGCCGCAAGCAGCTGCAGCGGCGACAGGCCGAGCGAACCGATCCAGCCGGCCAGTTCCCGCGGGATACCGGTAAAGCCCATGGCGACGGTCAGGAAGGCAGCACCCGCCAGGATGAAAGCGATCATGCAGGACGTCCGTGTCGCCCCCATCAGGGCGTCGGTGAAGCTCTTCTTCGTCAACGTGCCGGAGCCCCAAGACAGAAGAAGCGAAAGAACCACACCAATGGCGGCCGCTTCGGTCGGCGCGGCGAGGCCTGCGTAGATCGAACCGATCACACCGGCAATCAGGGCGATCACCGGGAACAGGCGGCGGGTGGCCTTGACCCGGTCCCAGAATGGAATCTGCGGCTCCTTCCCCGGCATCTTGGATGCATTGAGCGTTGCCCAGATCGCCACATAGCCCATGAACAACACGCAGAGCATGGCGCCCGGAATGACGCCAGCCATGAACAGACGGGCGATGGACTGCTCTGTGGCGGCCCCGTAGACGATCAGGATGATCGACGGCGGGATCAAAAGGCCAAGCGTGCCGGATCCCGCCAGCGTGCCGATGGCCATGCGTTCGTCATAGCCACGCTGCTTCAGTTCCGGCAGGGACATCTTGCCGATGGTCGCGGTGGTCGCCGCCGACGAGCCGGAGACAGCGGCGAAAATCCCGCAGCCCAGGATATTCACATGCAACAGCCGTCCAGGCAGGTTCCGCATCCACGGCGAAAGGCCGGCGAACATGTCCTCCGACAGCCGCGAGCGGAACAGGATCTCGCCCATCCAGATGAACATCGGCAGGGCGGTCAGGTCCCAGGAATTGGCCGCCCCCCACACGGTGGTTGCCAGAACCGGGCCGGCGGGAGCCGACACCAGAAACATCATGGCGATCAGCGCGACACCGAAGAGCGCCACAGCGACCCAGATACCGGTGGCCAGCGCCGCCAGCATCCCCAGTCCCAGGAACAGGGCGATAAGGGAGAGATCCATTATTCCACTCCCTCAATCGCATCGCTGAGGTCGGCCGCCTGATAACTGACCGGCCTGCCCCGCAACGCGCATAGAAAATCATCGAGGATCGAAATCGCAAAAACAGCCAGACCCGTGGTCATCACCAGTTGGGGAACCCACAGCGGAATGGGAATGATGCCGAAGGAAACCTCGTTATAGACATAGCTGTCATTCACCATCCAGCCTGCATGCCAGGTGAAGAAACCGACGAGAACCAGCGCCACGCCAAGGCACCAGACCTCAAAGGCCCTCGCGACCGGTGCCGAGACATGCTGCAGCAGGATGGACACCCGGATGTGGTCTCCCATGCGCAAAGTGGAGGCCAACGCCAGGAACGAAGCGCCAACCAGCAGGAACCCGGCGATCTCGGCAAGGGAAGGAACCAGAAGGCCGAGTGGCTCAAGGCCGATCAGCTTTCGAAACCCGTCGATGAGCCGGCAGGACACCTGGATGACGACAAGCGTGGCAATCGTTACGAGGCAGGCAGCGGCCAGTCCGCCGGCCAGACGGTAAAGCGCATTGAGAAAGGCGCGCATCGGCAGGGTCTCCCGCACGGACAGGAACCATTAGAGCGACCTGCGTCCAAGTTGACTCAACTCACTCTAACAAAAGAGCCGGGCGTGTTGCCCGGCTCTTTCATAGGATCACTTACTTGGAAAAGGTTTCGATGATCGCCTTGCCATCGTCACCGGCGCTGTCCTGCCATTCGGTAACCATGGTCGCACCGATTTCCTTCAAGGAGGACTGCAGCGCCTCGGAGGGAGCCGCAACCGTGATGCCGTTGTCCTTCAGCATCTGGGTCTTTTCAGCTGTTTCCGCCTTGGAGGCTTCCCAGCCGCGGGTTTCCGCGGTGGCAGCGGCTTCCATGACGGCAGCCTTTTCCGCGTCGGAGAGACCGTCAAAGGCCTTCTTGTTCACGAACACCATGTTCTTCGGCAGCCAGGCCTGGGCATCGTAGTAATGATCCAGGTAGTCCCAGGCCTTGGAGTTGGCACCGGTCGACGGCGAGGTGATCATCGCTTCGACGCGGCCGGTGGAGAAAGCGGTCGGCAGATCCGGCACTTCCACCTGGGTCGGCACGGCACCGGCCAGCTGGGCGATCCGTTCGGTCGACGCGTTATAGGCGCGGAACTTCAGACCCTTCAGGTCATCGATGGTGTTGATGTCCTTCTTGGCATAGATGCCCTGCGGCGGCCCACGGCACGGCAAAGAGCAACTGCAGCCCCTGCTCACCGAGTTTCTTTTCCAGGTACGGCTTGGACGCCTGGTAGAGCTTGAACGCGTCGTCATAGGAGGTTGCAACGAACGGCACGGAATCCACGCCGAAGACCGGATCTTCGTTCGACAGGCGCGACACCAGCACTTCGCCGATCGGCGCCAGGCCCCTTGCGGACCGCGTTCTTGATTTCCGGATGCTTGAACAGCGAGCCGGCGGAATGGATCTGAATGGTCAGCGAACCGCTAGTCTTGTCGGAGACGTCCTTGGCGAACTCGGCGATATTGACCGTGTGGAAGTTGCTGTCGCCATAAGGCGTCGGCATGTCCCACTTCGTCTGCGCGGAAGCAGAAGCAAGGCCCGAAAGACCGATAACGGCAGCAGCGGCAAGGCGCACGCCTGCCTTTGAAAAATGGCTTAGATGCAGCATGTTATACTCCTCTTGGAAGCGGGACTTTTGTCCTCGTTCGGTGACCCGGCAGGCCCTTCCCGCCCCTTTGACAAGAAGGCAAAACCAAGTCCAGATGACAGGCTAGACGTAGCGGAAAGAAATATCAACAATTTATCGACAAATTGTAATTGTTCGCATTATTCTTGAATACGACAATCGATGCACGGGGGAGAAAACGCATGGCCGTCCGATACGAAATCCTGGTCCCGGGCTCGAGCCTCGCATTCGACGGCGGCTTCTTCGGCATCTCCTCGATCGTTCTCATCGAGACCGGCGGCAAGCGGGCGCTGTTCGACTGCGGCCACGGCACCACCCGCAGAATGCTGCGTGAACGGCTCGCCGGGCTCGATCTGGGCCCTGGACGACATCGACCTTCTGATCTTCTCACACGGGCATTTCGATCACGTCCTGAACCTGGACCTGTTTCCAAAGGCGCCGATCCTGATGAGCCTTGACGAACGCGACTATGTCGAAACGCCGTTCGAAGATGACTTGGTAACGCCCCGCTTTCTGCCCGCCTTGCTTTCAGACCGTGACGTCCAGCTGATCGACGGCGAGGCCGAAATCCTGCCCGGCGTTACATCCTTTCCGACCCCGGGCCATGCACCGGGGCATATCTCGCTTGAGCTTGCCACCGACGACGGACCCGTCGTCCTTGCGGCCGATGCCTTGAAGACCGCCCGCGAAGCCCTTTCCGGCATCCCGGACATGGAGATCGATCCGCAGAAGCGCGGCAAGGCGGCAATTCAGGAAGTGCTGCGCCGGGGAAAAGTGATCGTGCCCGGCCACCACCCGACCCTCTACAAGGATGAGACCGGCAAACTCACCTGGAGCGACCTCCAGGAGATGCCGCTCCTGATCCGTTAAGCCGTCAAGCTTTGGGGCAATCTTGAAGCGGGCACCCTTGCAAGTCTCCAGAACCCTGCGCAAGGCGATGAGAAAGTATCCGGCCGGAGCCAGCGCGATCAGCGAAATCGGTACGACGACGCCGTAACCCCGGCTGATGAACATCACGGCGGTCACGACGAACAGCGATAGCCGCTCATAGCGCAGAAAACCGCCTTCCATCCCAAGCCGGGTAATCAGCACCAGCGGCACGACCAGCAGAGCCGTGTCGTAATCGAGAAAATAGGGCGAAGCGACACCCGCACCCGCCACCAGCAGCGCACCTTTGAGCGCCATCGGGATCGGACGGGTCCAGGCCCAGATGACCGAGAGGAGAACGCCGCCGGCCGCAGCGACCTGCACCCCCATCGCGATTTGGGCTGTCACCCCGAACTGTCTCAAAAAGCCGTAGGGCGAGGCGTATTTCTGCATGGGAACGCAAGCCTCGAGCAGGCAGCTTTTGACGAAATCCATGCTCGCCAGAAACGCGATCCAGGATTCCAAGCCGAAAAGAAGCACACTGAGCAGGGCAATACCGACGCTGGTTAAAGCCGCCGAGAAAAACGCCCGGTACTCCCTCCCCGCCAGAAGGGCGAAGGGAATAAGCAGCCCCATGTGGGGCTTATAGGCCAGAAGCCCTATCAGGACGCCGGCCAGCAGCGGCCGCCCTCGTTCAAGACCGACAATCGCCCCGCCGATCAGGACCGCGTTCAGAATGCCGTTCTGGCCGTAGAGGACACAAAAGAGCACGCCCGGAAACACAAGCGCCATCCATCCCGCCTGACGGCACTTGGCAAGCAGTGCACAGACACAGGCCAGCAGCGCCAGACCAAACGCCTGAAACGCGATCGCGGCTACCGGATAGGGAACGAGCGCGAACGGGAAGATATAGAGAAACCAGGTCGGCGGATTGAAAAAGCCGAGCCCTGTCTTTCCGAACACGTCCTTCTGGAAATCGACAAAGGCATGAAAATCGTAAGGGGTCAGGAAATCGCCCTTGAGCGCGAAATGGGAACCGCTCCAGAAGGCGATGAAGTCGCTGAAGAAATTGTTTGAAATCCCGAGCGGACGGTTTGCCAGTTCGATACCGATCCGCGCCGCATACACAAACAGGATAAAGACAGCGACACCTTCGAGCAAAGACCTGGAACCGAGAAGACCTTCTATCCGGTCGAGAGCGCCGGTACGGCCTGCCGGATTTCCAGTTTCAGTCTGCGCCATCGCCGGCATGTCCCCGATCATCAATTGAGCCTCCTGCTATACCGCGAACGCTTTAAAATCGGCTAAACAGGCGGAAATTGAGCGCCGCAACATTTTTTCATCGACAATTTATCGATAAAATGTAAACGTAAGATCAAGGCAAGGCTGGCAGTGGCTGGAGGAATTTGCGGCTGCAGGTGAGAATGCGGTAGCCATGCCGGCAGGACGACGACAATCAAAAGAGGGAAAGAACATGACGGCCAAATGGGATTTCTGGATCGATCGCGGCGGCACCTTCACCGATATCGTCGGCCGTGCGCCGGACGGCAGCATCCATCCCCACAAGGTGCTGTCTGAAAAATCCCGAGGCCTACCGCGACGCCGCCATCCAGGGCATCCGCGAGCTGATGGGCATCGAGACCGGGGCAGCGATCCCATCGGACCGGATCGCCACTGTCAAGATGGGTACAACGGTTGCCACCAACGCCCTGCTGGAGCGCAAGGGCGAGCGTACCGCTCTGTTCATCACCAAGGGTTTCCGCGACGCGCTGGAAATCGGCTATCAGGCCCGTCCCGACATCTTCGCCAAGGAAATCATCAAGCCGGAACTGCTTTACGAGCAGGTCTTCGAAATCGACGAGCGCGTGCGCGCCGACGGTGCACTCGAAACCCCACTCGACGCCGACGGCGGTAAAAAGGCCCTGCAGGCGGCCTATGACGACGGCATCCGCTCCATCGCCATCGTGCTGATGCATGCCTATGCCTTTCCGGACCACGAGGTGAAACTGGCAGCAATCGCCCGCGAGATCGGCTTCCCTCAGATTTCGGTCTCCCACGAGGTCTCGCCGCTGATGAAGCTGGTCGGCCGCGGCGACACCACCGTCGTCGACGCCTATCTGTCGCCGATCCTGCGCCGCTACGTGAACCAGGTGCAGGAAGAACTGGGCGAAGGTCCGCGGCTGATGTTCATGCAGTCGTCCGGCGGTCTGACCGCAGCGGATCTGTTCCAGGGTAAGGACGCGATCCTCTCCGGCCCCGCCGGCGGCGTCGTCGGCGCGGTCGAAACCTCCAAGATGGCCGGCTTCGACAAGATCATCGGCTTCGACATGGGCGGCACCTCGACCGACGTCTGCCATTTCGACGGCGACTACGAACGCGCCTTCGAGACCGAAGTTGCCGGTGTGCGGATGCGCGCGCCGATGATGATGATCCACACGGTCGCAGCCGGCGGCGGCTCGATCCTGCATTACAAGGACGGACGCTTCCAGGTCGGCCCGGATTCCGCCGGCGCCAATCCGGGTCCCGCCTGTTACCGCCGCGGCGGCCCGCTGACGGTCACCGACGCCAATCTGATGACCGGCAAGCTGGCCCCGGACTTCTTCCCGAAAATCTTCGGCCCGAACCGAGACGAACCGCTGGACGAAACCGCGGTCAAAACCAAATTCGCCGAGCTGGCTGACAAGATCGGCGACGGCCGGTCTCCCGAAGACGTCGCCGACGGCTTCCTGAAGATCGCCGTGGAGAACATGGCCAACGCGATCAAGAAGATCTCCGTCCAGCGCGGCTATGACGTCACCGAATACGCCCTGACCTGCTTCGGCGGCGCCGGCGGCCAGACCGGCTGCATGGTCGCCGACACGCTCGGCATGACCACGGTGATCGTGCACCCCTTCTCCGGCATCCTCTCCGCTTACGGCATGGGCCTTGCCGACATCAGCGCCAGCCGCCAGCAGGCGGTCGTCAAACGGCTCGAACAGAACCTCCTGCCCGAACTCGACAAGCTGCGCGGCGAACTTGCGGCGATCACGGAAGCCGAGCTTGCATCACAGGAGATCGGCCCTGACGCACGCCAGACCCGCACCATCGTGCACCTGCGCTACGAGGGCACCGACACGCCGCTGCCGGTCGAGCTCGCAGGCCTCGACACCATGCGCTACGCCTTCGAGGAAGCGCACAAAAAGCAGTTCGGTTTCGCCTATGAGGAAAAGCCGGTTGTGGTCGAGGCGCTGGAGGTGGAAACCTTCGGCGGCGGCGCGGGCATTTCCGAACCGGATCTGGGACTTTCCGGAGAGATCCCCGCAGCGGTCACGGCGACGAAATTCTTCTCCGACGGTGCCTGGCACGAAGGCTGCATCTACAAGCGCGATGCGCTCACGCCCGGCATGACCGTCGACGGTCCTGCCCTGATCATCGAACCGCATGCGACCATCGTGGTCGAACCCGGCTGGCAGGCGCAGATTAACGCCAAGGACCACGTGATCCTCAACCGCGTCGTTCCGCTCGCCCGCGCCGAGGCCATCGGCACCCATGCCGATCCGGTCATGCTGGAAGTGTTCAACAACCTGTTCATGTCGATCGCTGAGCAGATGGGCGTGACCCTGCAGAACACCGCCTATTCGGTGAACATCAAGGAACGGCTCGACTTCTCCTGTGCGGTCTTCGACCATGACGGTGCGCTGGTCGCCAACGCGCCGCACATGCCCGTGCATCTGGGCTCCATGGACCGCTCCGTGGAAACCGTCATCAAGCTCAACGAGGGCAAGATCAAACCGGGCGACGTCTTCGCCCTCAACGCGCCCTATAACGGCGGCACCCACCTGCCCGATATCACGGTGGTCTCGCCGGTCTTCGATGATGACGGCAAGGAGATCCTGTTCTGGGCGGCCTCGCGCGGTCACCACGCCGATGTCGGCGGCTCCGCGCCCGGCTCCATGACCCCGCGCGCCACCACCGTGGACGAGGAAGGCGTCCTGTTCGACAATTTCAAGATCGTCGATCAGGGCCAGTTCCGCGAGGCGGAGCTGGTGGAGCTGCTTACCAACCACCCCTACCCGGCCCGCAACCCACACCAGAACGTCGCCGATCTCTCCGCCCAGATCGCGGCCAATGAAAAAGGCATCCAGGAACTGCGGAAGATGGTCACCCACTTCGGCCTCGACGTGGTCCAGGCCTATATGGGCCACGTTCAGGACAACGCGGAAGAAAGCGTTCGCCGGGTGATCTCGGCCCTGAAGGACAGCGAATACGAATACCCGACCGACCAGGGCTCGGTGATCAAGGTGAAAATCACCGTCGACAAGGCGAACCGCGAAGCGACCGTCGACTTCACCGGCACGTCGGGCGTGAAGCCGAACAACTTCAACGCGCCTGAGCCTGTGACCCGCGCGGCGGTGCTTTACTGCTTCCGGGTGATGGTGGAAGGCGACATCCCGATGAACGCCGGCTGCCTCAAGCCGATCCGCATCGTCCTGCCGGACGACTGCATGCTTCGGCCATCCTATCCGGCCGCGGTGGTGGCCGGCAACGTGGAGACCTCGCAGCACGTCACCAACGCGCTCTTTGCCGCGCTCGGCGCCATGGCCAACAGCCAGGGCACCATGAACAACCTGACCTTCGGCAACGACACCTACCAGTACTATGAAACCATCTGCTCCGGCTCCCCGGCCGGTCCCGGTTTCAACGGCACCGACGGTGTCCATGTCCACATGACCAACTCGCGGCTCACCGATCCGGAAGTGCTCGAGTTCCGCTTCCCCGTGCTCCTTGAGGATTTCCATATCCGCAAGGGCTCCGGAGGAACCGGCAAGTGGCACGCGGGCGACGGCACGAAGCGCACCCTGCGCTTCCTGGAAAAGATGGATTGCGCCATCCTCGCCTCCCACCGCACCATTCACCCCAAGGGCCTGGACGGCGGCACCGACGGCGAACTCGGCCGCACCGAAGTCCGTCGCCTGGACGGCAAGGTCGAAGTACTGGAAGGCTGCGACCAGACCATCCTGGAAGCGGGCGAAGCCGTCACCGTCATCACCCCGACCTCGGGGGGATGGGGCAAGGCCTGATCGATCAGGGTCAGAACCCAATAATCTATTATTCTCATGGCCCGGGGCGCGAACATGCGCTCCGGGTTTTCTATTCCCGCCACTGCACCAACACGAAACAGAAACCTGCCGCGATCGTATTTCGTTGGCAGCAGACTTCCTGCGCATCCCGAGGCATCAGCCGACCAAATTGCGACAACCTCACCCAGTAGTGGAAATATTTTCGCCCACACTCATAATTTTAACAGAATGGAAACACTACTAAACTGTAAAATGATGGAACGTATTCGGCTACACATGGCACTATTACCAATATAAAAAATAACCAGAGGAAACCAAAAGGTAAAATATAACTATAATTGAGAAGCGAACTCACGGAATCCGGAAATATCGCGCCAGTAAACATATGCGCACATCCAACCGATTCACCGCAACTGACGGGTTAAAATGAACATCATCGCTTTTCGGTCGGTATCCTCCAAGATCCTGGCGCTGGTCGCCCTCCTGAGCCTCGCGCTTGTTATTGTCGCGGTTGTCGGCATCTATCAGATGAGCCGGATCGGCGGCGAGCTCTACGCGATCGCCGAAGAGGATATCCCCCTCACGGAAACCGTGAGCGCAGTTACCGCGCATCAGCTCGAACAGGCCGTCATGCTGGAACGGATGTTGCGCTTCGGCGGCATCAAGAGCCACGATGCCGAAGAAGGGTTCCACACCAGCGTTCAGCGCTTCGAAGAACTGGCCCTGGAAGTCGACAAGGTCATTGCTTCGGCGGAGACCCTCGCCCGTCGCGGCCTGGACCATGCAGCGACGGCCGAAATGAAAGACAAATTCCGGACCGTGCTTGCCAGCCTGGAGAAAATCCACACCGAGCACGACCGCTTCAACGAGGATTCGCGCCAGGTCACCAAACTGATTGAGGGCGGCAGGATCGAGGAGGCGAGCACGCTTGCCGAAACGGTTGAAGCAGAAGAAGAAAGCCTCGACCACGAAATGGTCGCGCTGATGACGGATCTGCAGGCCTTCACCGCCAAAGCGGCCTTGTCGGCCGAACAGCACGAAATCGCCGGCATCCGCCAGTTGATCATCGTCTCCCTCGTTTCCATTCTGGTCGGCGTCGGCCTATCGCTGATCCTTTCTATCAAGTCGATCAGCCGCCCGCTCAAACGGGTCACGCACGCTCTGAACCGGCTCGCCGAGGACGACACCTCGATCGAATTGAAAACGGGCGGCGCAGACGAAATCGGCCAGCTCACCCGGACCTTCGCCAACTTCCGCGAAAAGACAATCGAGATCAAACGCCTCCAGGCCCAGGCCAAGGAAGAAGAAGAGCGCATCGAGCGGGAAAAGCGGGAAGTCACCCTGCGCATGGCCGATGAGCTGGAAAGCACGGTCAAATCTGTTTCCGACCGGATCGGCGAGGCCGTGAATGAACTGGCGATGACAGCCAACCGCATGTCTGCAACCGCCGTTCAGACCTCCGAGCGCGCCAACGGTGTCGCCAGTGCGGCAGAGCAATCCTCCACCGGGATTCAATCGGTCGCGGCCTCCACGGAAGAGCTGGTTACCTCGATCCAGGAAATCAGCCGGCAGGCTTGTTCGGCAATGGAGCTGGCGACCGCGACCAACGAACGTGTCGCCGCCTCCAACAAAACGGTCGAAGGCCTGTCCCATTCCGCGCAGAGCATTGACGCGGTGGTGAAGCTCATCAACGACATCGCCGATCAGACCAATCTGTTAGCCCTGAATGCGACCATCGAAGCGGCCAGAGCGGGTGAGGCCGGCAAGGGCTTTGCGGTCGTTGCCTCGGAGGTCAAGGCGCTCGCAAACCAGACGAGCAGCGCCACCGAAGAGATCAGCCGGCAGATCAAGGAAATGCAGACCGGCTCCAGCCAGACCGCCGAAGCCATCATGGCCATTGTCGAAGCGATCACCGACATGAACCAGCAGATCACCGGCATCGCCTCGGCCGTTGAAGAACAGAACTCCGCCGCTGCGGAAATATCGCGCTGCGTGACCGATGTCGCCCAGGGCAGCAGCGACATCACGACCAGCATCAGCGATGTCAGCCACGGTGCGACCGATTCCAGCGCCGGTGCCCAGCAGGTCCTCGACACGGTAGGCATGCTTTCGGATCAATCGGCACAGCTCCAGCGCGAGCTTGACGGTTTCCTTCTGAATATCCGCGCGGCCTGACCGCTTCAGTCTCTCCGGATCGGGGAACCGGTAGCCACACCGGTTCCCGTCATAACGCTCTCAGAGTCGAGGTTAGCTCCGCGCCTTTTTAGCCAGGTCCACCAGTACCCCGCGCACCTGATCCGGCGTTTGCAGAGGTTCATCGAACCAAAGGCGCCGGACATCATCGCCGGCGGCAAGGTCCAGCCCTTCCGGATCCAGGGTGGCGAGCCGCCAGTTGGCGGGATCGGCGCCGCACAGGACCTCCGCATAGAGCTTGACCGCATCGCTGTGGTCGGCGTTCATATGGGCGACGGCTCCGGCCTCCATCTCCGCAAACTGCATCCAGTCCCCTTGCAGGGCCAGGTCCTCGCGCTTGAGTTCATAGGCCTTGCCGAAACCGCCGTTCAGACTGGCACGCTCCATCTCCAGCCGAAAAAAGGCGAAATCGCCGAAATCGACATAGAGTTCCGCCTTGGGATTGCGCGCAAGATAGCGCCGCCGCAGCCGGGCGTGATCGTCGCTGCCCCGCTCGATGCGCCGGGCTTGCGTAAACAGGGTGATCCGCGCATGGGCGAGCGGATCGCCCTTGCCCGGCTCGCCGACCAGTAGGGATGATCGTGGATCGGCCAGAATGGCCGCCGTATGGCCTGAAAGCGTGGATGTGAGGATCACCGGTGTGCCGTCGATATCGGTTGCCAGCGCAACCCGGCTGGCAAGGGGATGGCCGGTCACCGGTTCGATCGCGGCAAGTGCACCGAAGCGCGCGCTACGGATCAGCTCTCTTGCCAATCGCCGCGCCGTGTCGTCGGTCTCACGCAAGACATCTTTCTTCTTTTCCGGTTCCTGGTTCGGGGCCGTCATGGCTACTCCTTGAATGCGTCCGCGTTAAAACCCGTTCCTCTCTCTCCATCGCGGCGGACCATAGCACTCCACCCGAAAGAGTGGAGGCATTTTCCGTGGTCGGATGCCGTTTGAGAAACCTGAACGCCAGATGAACGCCGGCCTCAGGATCGGTTCAGTGCCGTTCAGGCAAATTGGTTTCATCAAATCACGGCGACCCGACACGAGCCTCGGGACAGCCCCAAGGAGCCAAGACCATGACCACGATCACCACACGCGTTCTCGCAATCGCTCTGTCCGGCGCCCTGCTTATGCCGGCGATCTCCACCGCCGAGGCCGGTCCCCGCCATGGCTGGAACGATCATCGCGGTGGTTGGAACGATCACCGCGGCGGCCGGGATCGCCATCAGCCCCAGCATCGCCACGGCGGACACAAGAAGAAGAACAATGATGTCGGCGCGGCGGTTGCCGCAGGCATCATCGGCCTTGCCGCCGGCGCCATTCTGCTGGGCGCCACCAATCAGAGAAGTTATGCGGAACCGGCTCCGAACTACTATCCGCCGACGCCTTATCCGGGCCGCGTGTCCGGCACCGGCTACCAGCCCTGGAGCCCGGCCTGGTACGACTACTGTTCCTCCAGGTTCCGCACGTTCAATCCGTCGACCGGCACCTACACGACCTACCGGGGCGAGCAGAAGTTCTGCCAGTAACCGGCACGAATTCCGCCCGGGCACCTAGACCCGTCCGGCACCAGGTCAGCCGAACTGACCAATTGCCAATGGACGCAGCCTGACGGCAGCAAGGGACCGTTCTCCCCGGCGGTCCCTTCGCCCGTTCATTGGCAAATGCGATAGGTGCAGGTCTTGCCGTGGCAGCCGATATCCACGTGGATATGGCCTTCATGGTAATCATCCGCGCCCGGTCCGAGGACGGTTGTAAAGCGCTTGCAGGCCGTATCGTGAACGGCGTGCAGGAACTTTCTGCGGGGCTCCGTGTCCGCCCCCTCGCCTGACCAGTCGTTTTCTACGGAAACGACGTCGCCTGAAACGAACTCGAAACCCAAGATATCGAGCGCATTGCCCACCGCATGTTCCGACAGCTTGCCGTCTTCCAGGTTGTTCCTCCGGCGGCACTGGTAGCCCGGACCGGCATGAACCGCCTTCAGGCGCTCGCCCTTCGTTGCCATGGCGATCTGCGCCAGGTCCTCTGCAATCCATTTGGAAAGCGCCCCGGCAAAGCGGCAGTTGACCATCGGCTCGGGAACGAACTTCACGTTGGCCGTTCCGTTCACCCCGGCCAGCCGGACAGCGGATGAAAATCCGCAACCGTTTTCCCCGACGATGGCCGGCAGATCGACGACGTCCGCGAATTGCTGGGTGCACGGGACAGGCGCGGCGTCAGGCATCTCCTCCGCCGCTTCGGCTTGTGGGGGTGCAGTGTTTTCGCTCACGGAAAGGTCCGGTTTCGGCACAGGGACAGGAACCGCCCCGCTTTGCC
The DNA here is from genome assembly GCF_963675095.2 of uncultured Roseibium sp. Taxonomy (GTDB): domain Bacteria; phylum Pseudomonadota; class Alphaproteobacteria; order Rhizobiales; family Stappiaceae; genus Roseibium. Next base: position 16,285 of record NZ_CAXXSJ010000046.1, read on the forward strand.
TTTCCGGCCGCTTTTCCGGCACCGGCGTTACCGACGGCACCACGAAGCCGTAACCGGCATCCGATAGGCAAACTGTTGCGGCGGCCAGAAAGGCTGCGGCAATCCGGCGCCCTCCACGGCCCATGAAATCCATCCGTCCTCTTCCCTTGGAACCTCACCTGCGATACCGATAGCAAACACAGCAAAATAAGACGATTTAGCGGCTCAGAGCCAGATTACACCAAGAGACGGCCATGACACTGGAACTCTATTCGGCATATGTCGTTGCAACACTGATCCTGCTTGCGATCCCCGGTCCGACCATCATGCTGGTGATCAGTTACGCCCTTGCGCAGGGCCGCCGGTCCGCGACCGCGAGCGTGCTCGGTGTCGCTCTCGGCGACGCGACGGCCGCGACCGCCTCTCTCCTGGGCGTCGGCGCACTTCTGGCGGCATCGGCCAGCCTGTTTGCCGTCCTCAAATGGGTCGGCGCCGCTTACCTGTTCTGGATCGGGCTAAAAATGTGGCGCGCCCGCGCCCATGGCCTGGATACGGTTGCCGTCGCACAGGTGCCGCCGCTCAAGGTGTTCCGGCATGCCTATATCGTCACCGCGCTCAACCCCAAGGGCATCGTCTTCTTCATGGCCTTCCTGCCGCATTTCGTCGTGGCGGACGCTCCGGTTGCCCCGCAGCTTGTCCTTCTGGGAACGACCTTTGTCGTGCTCGGCATTGCCAACGCCGCCGTCTACGCCCTGGCGGCGGCCGCCATTGGCGAACGGATGCGCAGCCCCTCGCTGGTCCGTCTGATCAATCGTGTTGGGGGAGGTTTCCTGATGTCCGCCGCCTTCATGACGGCAACGCTGCAACGCAGTTCAGGCTGAACGCATCTGTCTTAGCGGTGGACCGCGAACGCGATATCTGACTTCGGCGAATCCTTTTCCGGTTCGCCCGGCTTCTTCATGTTCTTTTCCGCGTTTTCGCGAATGGCGATGAGCGACCGGCTCGCGGCATCATCGGTAAACTGCTTGTAGCGCTGGATGGCGTCGTTGACCGCCAGACCGGACATGCCCAGGTGCCGGGCCCGCATCGTCAGGATATTCTTGAACGCGTCTTCGGAGACGCCATTCGCCTTGCAGATGATGATAAGCGGCTTGTCCGACTTGCTGTAGACCAGCTTTGAAACAGCCGCGACCGGAAGATGGCTGACCTTGGCGAGCAGAATTCCTAGTTCGGTCGCCCGGTCGGAGCGTGCGAACAACCGCACCGCATCATCCAGCTTGGCCTTGCCGCTCTGGACATCCTTGATCAGCTGATCCGACTGCTCCTTGGCTTCCGAAATCCGGCGCGCACGCGCGGCCACTTCCTCTGCTGCCCGCTCGGCCATCACCTGGACCAACGTATTGTCCGCGCCGAGTTCCTTGACCCGTTCGGTCAGTTCTTCGGAGAGGAACGGCACAAGCATTCGCGCCGCATCGCTTGGTAGATCCGTGCGATTGATCAGGGCTTCCTGAATCGCCGGATAGGCCATAGAACGGTCGACCAGCCGGAGAAACGTTTCTTCGCTGAAACTGGCTCCAGCGTTATTGGCAACCTTTGTCAGGACCTGATTGTCTCCACGCGATACGATGACGCGGGTCACGATCTCATCGACGGTCTCGCGTCCGGAGATGGCCTTCAAGTGATCCATGGAGCCGGTCGTGGCGATGTCCGCGAGATCCTCCGCCTGCAGCACCGGAGACTCCTCCAGAACAGGCTGTGCAATATCGATCTGATCCTTGGCAAGCGTGACCATGAGCTCGTGAGGCGCAGAAGCATGGGAACAAACCCGCTTTGCCAGCGCCCGTCGAGCCTCGTCCTCTAACTGGCCTAGCACACGCATCACGATGTCGCCGAACATCAGGCTAACCTGTTCAGCCTGATCGGATTCCGCGGACACAAAAAGGTCCGTCAGGGCCGCAACCAGACTTTTGCGTCCACCCGAGCTATTGTCTTTTGCAAGCTGGGAAAGCTTTGTCAGCATTGAGCCTCCCTGGCGCGATTCACTCCCATTTTCGAAAGACTAGCCAGCGCGCGTTAATATTGCGCTACTATTATTAGAAATAATTATTAACGATAAGCCACCAGGGGCGCAGAACTTAGATTCAAATTCCGCCGAGCGAAATTTGAATACAAACAATCAAGAAAAGGCACTCCCGAAACCTCAGTATTTGGCAGATGCTATTGCAGTCTGCCGTGGTTGTCGGCACCTCCGATTTCAACAGGCCTGCTGCGATGCAGCATCTTTTTTCCTTCGCAACCGCTGCGCTCTCCCCTAAAGTCACAATGTTCTGGAAGGTAATCGGGAGGCCAAAATGATCCTGACACGCAACCTGAATATGATAGCCTTTTTTGTCGCATTCCTGTTTTTGACGGCAATCGTGCTCGGTATTTTCTGATCAATCCGGCATCGCACGGCGATCTGAAGCCGAGAATAAACAAAACGGTATATGCCGCCGAAGGTGAAGGAGTCGCCGGGCGGTTTTCCTGAATGAATCTAACTGGTGCTTAGGGCAGACGAGCCCGGAGGACAGCGTCCTCCGGCAAAATGGACTGCCGTCCAGACTTCATACCGAAATTGCGAAAGCCGGCTGCGAAGGCCGGCTTTCCGTGTTCGTTGGATAGCTCCCGCCTGAACGACACCTCTGTCCTTGGAACGCCTGTCCCTTTGAACCGCGACGATCGTTCCCGAATACAGAACCGCCCTCAGCCGCAGTTCAAGGAAGCGCCCTACTCGGCCGCCTCCATGCGCCGCGGATCGTAGTTCAGGATCGGCGCGAGCCAGCGTTCGGCGAGACCGAGGTCCCAGCCCTTGCGGGCGGCATAATCAACAACCTGATCCCGCTCGATCTTGCCGACGCCGAAATAGTGGCTCTCCGGATGGGCGAAATAGAGCCCGGACACCGAGGACCCCGGCTTCATGGCAAAGCTTTCCGTCAGTTCGATACCAGTCGCCTTTTCCGCATCCAGCAGCGCAAACAAGGTTTCCTTTTCCGTGTGATCCGGCTGGGCCGGATAGCCCGGCGCCGGGCGGATACCCTGGTATTTTTCCGCGATCAGATCCTCTGGTGAGAGGTTCTCATCCGCGGCATAGCCCCACAGTTCGGTTCGGACGATCTGGTGCAGCTTTTCCGCAAAGGCTTCGGCCAGCCGGTCCGCCAGGGCCTGGCTCAGGATCTTGTTGTAGTCGTCGCCGGCTTTTGCGTAGTGCTGAGCCAACTCGTCCTCGCCGTGGCCGGACGTGACGGCGAACCCGCCGATATAATCCGCAATGCCGCTCTCCTCGGGCGCGACGAAGTCCGACAACGCCAGGTTCGCGCGACCGCCGGCCGTGCGCGCCATCTGCTGGCGCAGGCTGTGCAGGATCGCGCGGTCGGCGCTGCGGCTTTCATCCGCGTAGACGACGATATCGTCGCCCCGAGCAGCTGCGGGCCAGAGCCCGGCAACTCCACGCGCGGTCAGAAGCTTCTTCTCGACGATCTCGTCGAGCATCCGCCTTGCGTCGTCGTGAAGCGCCTTGGCCGCCGGGCCGTAGCGGTTGTCGGTCAGGACCTGGGGATACTGTCCCTTGATCTCCCAGGTCGAAAAGAACGGCGTCCAGTCGATGACGGGAACCAGATCCTCCAGAGGGAAATTGTCGAAGACCTTCGTGCCGAGCATTATCGGCTGGACCGGCGCGGCCGACGCGAAATCAACGGCGAGCTTGTTGGCCCGCGCCTCTTCGATGCTGACGCGCTGCGCCTGATTGCGTCCCGCATGCTTCTCCGCGATGTCGACGTATTCCTCGCGGACTTCCGCATAGAGCTTCTTGCGCTGTTCCTGGTTCATCAGCCGGCTGGCAACCCCGACCGCCCGTCCGGCATCGGTGACGTAAATCGCCTGTCCGCGCTCATAGTTCGGATGGATCTTCACCGCCGTATGGATCCGGCTGGTGGTCGCCCCGCCGATCATCAGCGGCACATCGAAGCCTTCGCGTTCCAGTTCTGCCGCCACATGGCACATTTCATCGAGCGACGGCGTGATCAGGCCGCTGAGGCCGATGATGTCGACCTTCTCCTGCCGCGCCGTTTCCATGATCTTCGCGACCGGCACCATGACGCCCAGGTCGATCACCTCGAAATTGTTGCACTGGAGAACCACGCCGACGATGTTCTTGCCGATGTCGTGCACATCGCCCTTCACCGTCGCCATCAGGATCTTGCCGTTGGAGGACTGTCCCGTCTGGCCGAGTTCTTCCTTTTCCTTCTCCATGAAGGGCATCAGATAGGCCACGGCCTTCTTCATCACCCGGGCGGATTTCACCACCTGGGGCAGGAACATCTGACCCGAGCCGAAGAGATCGCCGACGACGTTCATGCCGTCCATCAGCGGCCCTTCGATCACGTGGAGAGGCCGGTCGAACGACTGGCGCGCCTCTTCCGTGTCCTCGACCACATATTCGTCGATCCCGTTGACGAGCGCATGCTCAAGACGCTTGGCCACGTCCCAGGTCCGCCACGTCAGGTCCGCTTCCTTCTTCTGGCCGCCTTCGCCTTTCCAGCGCTCGGCCGCTTCCAGCAGCCGGTCGGTCGCGTCCGGGCGCCGGTTGAGGACCACGTCCTCGCAAAGTTCGCGCAGCTCCGGTTCCAGCTTGTCATAGACGGCAAGCTGGCCGGCATTGACGATGGCCATGTCCATGCCCTTGGCAATCGCATGGTAGAGGAACACCGAATGCATCGCCTGGCGCACCTTCTCGTTCCCGCGGAACGAAAACGACAGGTTGGACACCCCGCCCGACACATGGGCGTGTTCCAGGTTCTCCCGGATCCAGCCGGTCGCCTCGATGAAATCGACACCGTAGTTGTTGTGGTCCTCGATGCCGGTCGCCACGGCAAAGATGTTCGGGTCGAAGATGATGTCTTCCGGCGGGAAACCGACCTTTTCCGTCAGGATCTTATAGGAGCGCCCGCAGATCTCGATCTTGCGCTCGAACGTGTCCGCCTGCCCCTTTTCGTCGAACGCCATGATGACGACGGCAGCACCGTATCGGCGCACCTTCTTGGCCTGTTCGATAAAGGCCTGTTCGCCTTCCTTCATGGAAATGGAATTGACGACGCCCTTGCCCTGGATGCACTTCAGACCGGCTTCGATCACGCTCCACTTGGAACTGTCGACCATGACCGGAACCCGGGCGATATCCGGCTCGGCGGCCACCAGGTTGAGGAAGGTGACCATCGCCTCTTCGGAATCAAGCAGGCCTTCGTCCATGTTGACGTCGATGATCTGCGCGCCGTTTTCCACCTGGTCGCGGGCAACGTCGAGGGCGGTCGCGTAATCGCCTTCCTTGATCAGTTTCCGGAACCGGGCGGAGCCGGTCACGTTGGTGCGTTCGCCCACGTTGACGAAATTGGTTTCCGGCGTCAGCACGAAGGGCTCGAGACCCGACAGGCGCATGTGACGCGGAATATCCGGAATGACGCGCGGCGCCTTGCCGGCAACCGCTTCCGCGATCGCCTTGATATGCGCCGGCGTCGTGCCGCAGCAGCCGCCGATCACGTTGACCAGACCGGAGTTGGCAAATTCCTTCAGAAGCCCGGCCATATGTTCCGGGCTTTCGTCATATTCGCCGAACTCGTTCGGCAGTCCCGCGTTCGGATAGGCGCAGACCAGCGTGTCGGCCACACGGGCCAGCTCCGCCAGGTGGGCGCGCATTTCCTTTGCGCCCAGCGCACAGTTCAGGCCGACGGTGACCGGATTAGCATGACGGATCGAATTCCAGAAAGCCTCCGGCGTCTGTCCGGACAGTGTTCGTCCGGAGAGATCTGTGATCGTCCCCGACACCATCACGGGTAAGGTCTTGCCCAGTTCCTCAAACACCTCCTCGATGGCGAAAAGGGCCGCCTTGGCGTTCAGCGTATCGAAGATGGTTTCAAGCAGCAGGATATCCGCGCCGCCTTTGATCAGCCCGCGGGCCGCCTCGCCATAGGCCTTGCGCAGATCGTCGAAGGTCACTGCCCGGAAGCCCGGGTTGTTCACATCCGGGGAGATGGACGCGGTCCGGTTGGTCGGGCCGAGCGCGCCGGCAACGAACCGCGGCCGGGACGGGTCCTCCGCCTCCATTTCCTTACAGGCCTGCAGCGCAAGCTGGGCACCCGCCAGATTGAGCTCATAGGCGACCTCTTCCAGACCGTAGTCCGCCTGGGCGATGGTCGTGGAGGAAAAGGTGTTGGTCGCAACGATGTCCGCGCCAGCCTTCAGATAATCCAGATGGATCTGCCGGATCGCATGCGGATGGGTCAGATTCAAAAGGTCGTTGTTGCCCTTCAGGTCCGAAGCCCAGTCCTTGAACCGTTCACCGCGGAACGCCGCCTCGTCGAGCTTCAGGTTCTGGATTTCGGTGCCCATGGCGCCGTCCAGCACCAGAATGCGCGTCGCCGCCGCGCTCGCAACGCGGTCAAAAGTATCGGTCTTTGTCACTCTATTGCCCTTTCGGCGCCTTTCAGGCGGCCTTTTTTTCCCGCGCCTGCGGACCCATGCCGAGCATATGGCAGATCGCATAGGTCAGATCGGCCCGGTTCATGGTGTAGAAGTGGAAGTCGGAAATGCCCCGGTCGACCAGATCCATCACCTGCTCATAGGCGATGCCGGCACCGACCAGCTTGCGGGTCTCCGGATCGTTGTGGAGACCGGCAAACCGGCGCGCCAGCCAGTCCGGGATCGACGTGCCGCATTTTGCGGAAAAGGTCACCGTCTGCTCGAAGTTATGGATCGGCAGAATGCCCGGGATGACCGGAATGGTGATCCCCGCCCGGGTAACCCGCTCCAGGTAGTCCTCGAACATGTCGTTGTCGAAGAAATACTGGGTGATGACCCGGTTCGCCCCGGCGTCGACCTTGCGCTTCAGGTTGTCGATTTCGCCCTGCCAGTCCGCGCTTTCCGGGTGTCTCTCCGGATAACCGGAAACCGAGATGTCGAAATCCGCGATCCTTTTGATGCCCGCCACCAGATCGGACGCATAGGCATACCCGTCCGCATGGGGCTCGTAGATCGATCCGATCCCGTTGAGCGGGTCGCCGCGCAGGGCGACCAGGCTGCGCACGCCCAGATCCCAGTATTCCCGGATGATCTCGTCGACTTCCCCCTTCGAGGCCCCGACACAGGTCAGATGGGCCGCCGGACGCAGATCGGTTTCCTTGAGAAACCGTGCAACGGTCTTGTGGGTGGTTTCCCGTGTCGTGCCGCCGGCCCCGTAGGTCACGGAAACGAAGGAAGGCGCCAGCGGCTCCAGCCGTTCGGCAACCGACCAGAGATTTTCCGCCATCTTTTCCGACTTGGGCGGAAAGAATTCAAAGGACGCCGTGATCGGCGAGGAGGAAGCCAGGCGCGAGCGCCGTGTCAGGAAATCTTGGGTCATGGTCAGGCAACCTCTCGGGTGGGGTCGGCTACAGGCAGGTCGGTCACAACGCGCCGGTCCTGTGCAAGCCAGAGTGTCACAGTCAATTTTGTGTCGTCGTTTTCTTGTGGTGTCAGGTCGGTGACCTGTTCCAGGTCGAGATCCAGCGTTTCCAGCCAGCGCTCCATCTGGTCATGACCGAAGCCAAGGCGGCGGTGGGCATGGGATTCGCGCAGGAACTCCAGTTCGTGCGGCGCGAAGTCGATGATCAGCAGACGTCCGCCGGGCCGCAGGGCCCGGGCCGCTTCGGCCAGCGCGCGCGCCGGATCATCAAGGAAGTGCAGCACCTGATGGATCGCGACCACGTCGAAGGACCTGGGCGGAACATTCAGGGCATAGATGTCGCCGTAGCGGACCTGGGCCTGGCTCAGACCGGCGCGCGAAAGATTGGCGCGCGCCACGGCAAGCATATCATGGGAGGCATCGATCCCGAGTGCGGAGACGTAGTGATCGGACAAAACTTCCAAGAGCCGGCCGGTGCCGGTACCAAGATCCAGGAAGGTCTGGAACGGCTTGTCGCCGAGCACCGCCAGCAGCGCCTTCTCGACCTCCGCGTCCGCCGCATGCAGCGAGCGTTCCTGGTCCCAGGTCAGTGCCTTGGAGGCAAAATAGGCGGCCGCTTCCTCGGCCTTGGCCTTGCGGATTGCCTTGAACCGTTCCTGATCCCCGATCAGGATCGGATCTTCCGCGGAAATCCGGGCGACGAGATCGCGGGCGATATCGCCCGCCGGGCCGTCCGCCAGCCTGTAATACACCCACCCGCCTTCGGGAAAACGCAGGATCAGACCGGCTTCCGCCAGCAGTTTCAGATGCCGCGAAATCCGCGGTTGGCTCTGGCGCAGGATTTCGGTGGCGTCCTTGACGGTCAGTTCGCTCTCGGCCAGCAGCGCGATCAGGCGCAGACGCGTCGCCTCTCCGATCGCCCGCAGCGTGTTCAAGGTCGCATCTACCGAAAGTGTCTGTTCGTCCGCCATCTCAGCCGTCAGGTCTCGTACGTTGATATAAAGATATCTTTATACGAACAACTCGACTGAGGCAAGAGTCGAGTGAAAGGGTCACCGGAGCAAAGTGAACACATTGTAAAGACCCCGGCACGGGATCGCGGTGCGTCAGGCCTTCCATCAGAAAGACAAAAGGGCGCCGGCTCGTATCCGGCGCCCCTTTAGGGAATTAACAGAAGAGAAAACGTGCCGGCATGTCCGGATGCGCAGATGTTTTAATGGCAAATCATCTGACGCTTGTGGCAAGCCAGGTGCGCCGGCCCCTCAATGCTGCCCTCCCGGATTACCTTCATCGTCCGCCATCATGGACTGTGCCGCGGCCCCTGCGGCCGCGGTCTTGGCAGCCTCACTGATGGCCGGCTGATCATCCGCCGAATTTTCGTTGTCCGAGGCGACATGAACGGTGACCTGGCGGTGAGCGAACTTGATGCCGTTTTCCCGGAACAGGTCTTGCAGGCCGGCATAGACGACCTTGCGCAGGATGAACTGCTTGCCGGGCTTGGTCATGAATTTCACCCGGGCCACCATCGCCGAATCTTCCATCGACATGATGCCCTGCGATTTCAGCGGCTGCAGGAACATCGGACCGTATTCCTCGTCCTCCATGAGCTGCTGGCCGAACTTCTTGATGATCTTGCGCATCTTTTCGACGTCGGTGTCATAGGTCACCCGGAACGCCAGCTTCATCATCGCCCAGTCGCGGGAGAAGTTCTGAACATGCTGGATTTCACCGAAGGGAATTGTCGTCAGCGCGCCGCGGTGATGACGCAACTGCATGGAACGGATGGAAATCTTCTCCACGACGCCCTTGGCGCTGCCGATGTCGATGTATTCCCCTTTTCGGAACGCATCGTCGATCAGGTAGAACGCACCTGAAAAGATATCCCGGATGAGGGTCTGTGCGCCGAAGCCGACCGCGAGGCCGACAACACCGGCGCCGGCGAAGATCGGAGCGATGTTCACGCCTAGATCCGAAAGGACGATCATGGCCGAGATGGCGACAATCGTGACCAGCAGGAAGTTACGGAAGATGGGCAGCAGCGTGGCGATCCGGCTTTCCCCGGTGCCGCCGACTTCAGCTTCGCTGTCGTGGCCCGCCCCCGGGTTTTCCTTGGCGATCTGCAGATCGATTGCCAGAGCCACCGCGCGATAGGCCATGTAGCCGAGGAAAGTCACCAGCAGGACATCCAGGAACCCGCCGAAGAAACTGTCCCGTTCCGTCAGTGACACGCCCCAGCTGCTGGCCGCCAGATTAAGACCGCAGAATGCAGACAACAGGAGCGCGCCATGGTCGAGCAGATGGCGGAACGGCTGGCGGCCTGCTTCCCGGTCCGTGGCCTCGGCGAAAGCCTGCGCCTCGATGCTGTGCGGGTCGTCGACTTCACCTTCGCCTTCGTTTTCCTCCAGGCGCCGGATGTCTTCCGCGATGCCGGCCTGAACCTTTGCCGTATCCAGGCGCGGCAACAGCACCTTGTCGATAAGCAGAACAAGCAGACCATAAGCGGCGGCACCCACGATCAGCCCGAGGATCGGCGCTCCGACGAGACCGGAAGCGGACGGCAGGTTCAAAAGCATCCGGACTGCCGTCGTCGCCCAGGCGACGATAAAGTAAGCGATGGCGATCACGTGCCAGTACCGGCCGAGCAGATCGCGCCACATGGGCGCGTCTTCGCCCTGCTCGCCCCGGATGATGGTCCCGATCCCCCGCCGATAGGCAATCGCGATTCCGCTCAGGATCAGGGTGGAGACGAGCGAACCGGCGATCAGGGAAAGATTCTGCGCCCTGACCGGCAGGCCGAGCAGCCCCATCCACAGGCTGAACCCGAGGAAGACCCCAACGGCTGCCGCCCCGAAGACAAGGCTCAGATAGAGCCCCCAGGCCTGTCCGTTGGACATCTTCAGCAATCGGAGCCTGGGCGAATCCGGGGCCAGTATCGTCCGAACGATGATGCGCACGAACAGCACCAGCGCCATTATGCCGAGGAAAACGAGCGACGTGCGGCCGGAAATCTCAACGCCACCATTGAGAAGCAGGACAACGGCACCCGAGACCAGAACGAACGCCATGAGCCCGAAGGCCATCAGGATCGCGCGCAGGAAGAGATAGGAGATCTTGTCCGCCCGATGGGGCAACTCTTCTTCGTAGAAATGGGCGAACTGTTTCCGGCCCATGCGGTCCACGAGATGAAGCGCGCCCAATCCGAGCAGCGCCGCAATGATGGCGTTCAGGACCGCACTCCAGACCCATCCCGACCCGGCGGTTGGGTCATGGGCGGAAATAGCCGACTGGAATGCTGCGGGAAAATTCGGCGCGGCCAGCAGAACGTCGCTGAAGACCTCCTGCGCCTTGCCGATCCGGTCCAGGTAGCCTTCGACGGCGGATTGCGCACTCTGCGATGCTGCCGTCGTTTTCTCGCTCTCTGCCGCAGCGGGTGTCGCAGCCTCCGGCGCCTTTTCGGCCTCCTTGGACAGAACCTGCTTCAGGATAGCGGCTTGGGCGTTGGCCGGCGCCGTCAGGCTTATAAAGCCGGGCGAAGCAAGCAAAGCAAACGCAACCACGAGAGCTGCCGCAACCAGTTTAAATCCGGACCGCCTTTGTGCAAAGGATCGCAGATTGACAAGTATCTTCATTGAACAGCCTCCCGCCCCTGGGCCGAATTGCAAATGACCTCAAGTCATCATAACGGTCCAATATCAACAAATAGCTTAACATGAATGACGGCGGGAATTCGACGATCCGGACAGGCGCTGGTTCACACAAAGAAACAGCCTGACCGATTGGTCAGGCTGCCAGTAAGCGGGGATATGCAACTTGTCGGTCAGTGCAGGACGGTGTGATTCCAGTGAGCCATCTTGCGTTTGGCATCGCCAACGGTCATGCGTTCGAAGGTCTTCATGGCACGGCTGCGATCGTCCAGCGACAGGCGATGGCGCCAGGGGCCGATCGACAGCAGGGCACCAACCGTGATCGCCGACAGGCCGCTTGCTTTGGCCGTGATCAGGAACGGTTCCGGATCGGAGCGGACCATCCAGTGGCTGACTTCTTCCACGCCGCAGCGCACCAGCCAGGCGAAGGCGGCAACCGCTTCCGGGAACCTGTCTTCGGACGCGAACCGCCGGAGCGTCGCCTCGGAGACCATGCCGCGCTTGGCCAGCAACAGGACGCGGCTGCGGGCGGTTTCGAAATCATAACGGCCGAGCCAATACTGGTTGGACATGCGCTGTGCGGCAATTTCCGTTGCTTCGTCCAGACGCTCGGCTTCCGTGCTATCCCCGCGGGAGCGCAGCCGGCGGCGAATCTCTTCGCCCGCGACGGCGACCAGGGAACGGATATGCGCTTCGGCCAGATCCCCACGTTCGCTCAGAGACGACTGCAGCGTCGCATCGGAAGCGGAATCGCCGATCAGGGCCATCATTGCGGCGTCGGACAACACGGCGCCTTCGTTGCTGGCTACCTTGCGCTTCACGCGCAGATCGCCGCGGCGAACCAGAACCTCGGTCACTTCTTCCGACAGGACATCGCGATGGGCGATCGCCAGGCGGTGGCTGTTGCCGCTGGCATCGGCGATCCGAACCAAATCGGCATCGCGAAGCACAGTGGACTTCTTCAGGAGCGGTTCCGCAACCTCGATCTGGTCGTCGGCGAGGCGGCGGATCGTTTCCTCGGGACCGCGGCGCAGACCAGCCATCTGTTCGGCGACGAACCTGCGCACTTCCGTCTCGACCATATCGACAAGACGGATCAGGACTGAGTCATATATGTCGACCTGTTCATCCGAACAGCGGTCGGAAGTCAGCGCGAACAAGGTGGCCACATGACGTGCAAGTTCCGCACGGCGGGCGCTGCCAGCTTCACCGGAAAGCTCCGAAAAGTTCACCAGCTCGGTTTTCAACGCATCAGACATGGTTCGTTACCCGATTGAGGACTAAATCTGATCCGAAGATGAAGGTGAGCTTTAAAGAAGAAAAAAACGCAAAGCCGGGAAATCGAAATGTTTTTTGTTAAAACTTGCGGGTAATTCGATACACATTGCCGACACCTCACCCAACCAGCTGATTTTTATGGCATTCTGCGATCAGAACGGGATTGCGGAAGGGCAAGAACCGGCAAAAAATTTCTTGCAGAAAGACGAATCTTTTTTGCAACGCCCAGCTTGCTCCAGGCTTGGGAAACCGGAAAGATCCGTAAAAGTAACGTTTTTGGAGACTGCGGATGACCGACGCCCCCCGCCCCGGAGAAATCGCCCTTTCCCGAGACCCGGGCAGCCTGAAGCCCGACGCCGGGCTTGTATTCATCGGCCAGATAAAGACACCCTGGACCGACCGCCATTCCTGCCCGCGCAGCGGCGGCGGCTCCGATGAGATCTGCGAAGTCACGCTGGAGGCAGACTATGAACCGGGATTGCAGTCGATCGACAGCTGCAGCCATCTGATCGTGCTGTACTGGATGCATCAGGCCCGGCGCGACCTGATCGTCCAGTCCCCCGCCTTCGACAGCACCACCCACGGCTGCTTTGCGTTGCGCACCCCGATCCGGCCCAATCCGGTTTCCTTGTCGGTGGTGGAACTGATTGAGCGCGAGGGACCGGTCCTGAAGGTCCGCGGCCTCGATTGTCTTGACGGCACGCCGCTGATCGACATCAAGCCATATTTTGCAAAAAACGATTCCGTGCCTGATGCCCGTGTCGGCTGGCACGAACACCGCACCCACCCGGATCGGCGTTCTCCGGAACTCTAGACAAAAGAAGGGGCGGATTGCTCCGCCCCTCAAGTGGCACCAAACGTTTACCGGCTGCATGACCGGTAGATTGCCTTCACTCAGGCAATATCGAAGCGGTCTGCGTTCATGACCTTGGTCCAGGCCGCGACGAAGTCCTTGACGAACTTCTCCGCGCTGTCGTCCTGGGCATAGACTTCCGCATAAGCCCGCAGGATCGAGTTGGAACCGAAGACAAGGTCCATCCGGGTCGCCGTCCACTTGGTGGAACCGGTCTTGCGGTCCTGGATCTCATAGACACCATTATCCGCCGGGACCCACTTGTAGGCCATGTCGGTCAGGTTGACGAAGAAGTCGGTCGTCAGCGCACCCACGCGGTCCGTGAAGACACCGTGCTTGGTGCCGCCATGGTTGGTGCCCAAAGCGCGCATGCCGCCGACCAGGACGGTCATTTCGGCCGCGGTCAGACCCATCAGCTGGGCCCGGTCGAGCATCATCTCTTCCGCACTGACCACATAGTCCTTCTTCAGCCAGTTGCGGAAACCGTCGGCAAGCGGTTCCAGCACGTCGAACGACTCCGCGTCGGTCATCGCGTCGGTCGCGTCACCACGGCCCGGTGCGAAGGGAACCGAAACGTCGTAACCGGCAGCCTTTGCGGCCTGCTCGATACCGACATTGCCGGCCAGCACGATCACATCGGCGATGCTTGCGCCGGTTTCCGCCGCGATCGGCTCCAGAACGCCCAGAACCTTGGCGAGACGAGCCGGCTCATTGCCTTCCCAGTCCTTCTGCGGAGCAAGGCGGATACGGGCACCGTTGGCGCCACCACGCATGTCCGACCCACGGTAGGTGCGGGCGCTGTCCCATGCGGTCGAGACCATTTCGGCGAGGGACAGACCGCTTGCCGCGATCTTGGACTTGACCGCATCGACATCATAGTTGGTCGGGCCGGCCGGGATCGGATCCTGCCAGATCAGGTCTTCTGCCGGGACGTCCGGACCGACGTAACGGACCTTCGGCCCCATGTCGCGGTGAGTCAGCTTGAACCATGCGCGGGCAAAGGTGTCCTTGAAGTAGTCCGGATCGGCCATGAACTTTTCGCAGATAGCGCGATAGGTCGGGTCCATCTTCATGGCCATGTCGGCGTCGGTCATCATAGGCATGCGGCGAACCGACGGATCGCTCGCGTCGACCGGCATGTCTTCTTCCTTGATACCGACAGGCTGCCACTGGTTGGCACCGGCCGGGCTCTTGGTCAGTTCCCACTCATAGCCGAACAGCAGATCGAAATAGCCCATGTCGAAGACCGTCGGATTGGTCGTCCATGCACCTTCGATACCGGAGGTGACGGCTTCGCTGGCCTTGCCGTGCTGGTTGGGGTTCACCCAGCCCATGCCCTGGTTTTCGAGGCCGGCTGCTTCCGGCTCCGGACCAAGCGCGCCGGCGTCACCGTTCCCGTGTGCCTTGCCGACCGTGTGGCCACCGGCGGTCAGGGCCGCGGTTTCTTCGTCGTTCATGGCCATGCGGGCGAAGGTTTCGCGGACATGAAGCGCCGACTTCAGCGGATCCGGCTGACCGTTCACGCCTTCCGGGTTGACGTAGATGAGGCCCATCTGCACGGCGGCAAGCGGGTTTTCCATGGTGTCCGGCTTGGCGACATCGCCGTAGCGGCCGTCACTCGGCGCCAGCCATTCCTTTTCCGCACCCCAGTAGGTGTCGATTTCCGGATGCCAGATGTCATTGCGGCCGAAGCCGAAGCCGAAGACCTTCAGGCCCATGTTTTCATAGGCGATGGTACCGGCCAGGATGATCAGGTCAGCCCAGGAGACCTTGTTGCCGTATTTCTTCTTGAGCGGCCACAGCAGGCGCCGCGCCTTGTCGAGGCTCGCATTGTCCGGCCAGGAGTTCAGGGGCGCGAAACGGATGTTGCCGCAGCCGCCGCCGCCGCGACCGTCGGCCAGACGGTAGGAGCCTGCCGAGTGCCATGCGAGGCGGATCATCAGGCCGCCGTAATGACCCCAGTCTGCCGGCCACCAGTCCTGGCTCTCCGTCATCAGCGCATGCATGTCCTTCTTCAGCGCTTCAAAGTCGAGCTTCTTCAGCTCCTCGCGGTAGTCGAAGTCCTTGCCCAACGGATTGGTCTTGGTGTCATGCTGATGAAGAATGTCCAGATTCAGGGATTTGGGCCACCAGTCCATTACCGATGCACCCGTTTCGGTCAAACCGCCGTGCATCACCGGGCATCCGCCCGATTTTTCGACTTTAGCGTCCATTTTGTGCTCCAATCATTTTCTTACGGAAATTTGAGATAGCTCCGAGCGGCGCTACCTGGCTCCTCGTTCCGTTCGCGATCGCTTTCGTTGGTGGGGGCGCCACCGCATCAAGGCCTCGAACGTCGTCCTCCCGTCCGTTGGACTGTGAAAATTATATAGGACCACCGTGACGATCAGATCCAATTGGATTGATTCCAAACTGCAATCAGTTATTCTTATCAACCATGATATCCTTGAGACAATTACGTTATCTCGATGCACTGGCCACGCACCTGCATTTCCGCAAGGCGGCGGATGCCGTCGCCGTGTCCCAACCGGCCCTATCCATGCAGATCAAGGATCTGGAGGAGGACCTCGGGGTGAAGCTGGTCGAACGCCTGCCGACAGCCGTCCGGCTAACGCCGGAAGGCGAGGAAGTCGTCGCCCGCGCGCGCAAGATCCTGACCGAAGTGGCCGACCTGACGGATTATGCCCGCCAGCGCGCCCAGCCGCTCGCCGGCGCCCTGCGCCTCGGCATCATTCCCTCGATCGCCCCGTATCTGCTGCCGAAGATCCTGCCGGCGCTGTCCCGGTCCCATCCGGACCTGAAACTGACGATTCGCGAAACGCTCACGGAAACGCTGACGGAGGAACTGCTCGCGGGGCAGCTCGACGCCATTGTCATCGCCTTGCCGGTCGAAAGCACCCTGCTCAGGGCCGAACCGCTGTTCATCGACCGGTTTCTGCTCGCCCGGGCCAAGGAGCCCGACTGCGATCTGCGCCGGCGGGTCGCTCCGGAAGAGATCAACCCGGACAGCCTGCTGCTCCTGGAAGAAGGCCATTGCCTGCGCGACCAGGCACTCAACTACTGCCAGAACCTTCCCGTGCCGGACAAGGCGCCCTCACTGGGCGCGACCAGCCTTGCGACCGTGATGCAGATGGTTGCCGCCGGCTATGGCGTCACCCTGCTGCCGGAAATCTGCGCCGACGTGGAAGTCCGCGACGACCGGGTCGACCTGCTGCGCTTCCAGGACCCCCAACCGGCCCGCACCGTCGGCCTCGTCTGGCGCAAGTCCTCACCCCGGGTCCGGGACTTCGAAAGCCTGCTGGAGACCCTGAGGCAAACGGTCAGCGAAGCGGGCTGCCGGATGGCGGGGTGAGGAAAGTGGGGCCATGGAAGTGCTCCTGAAGCCCCCCTAGAACCCGCATGCGATTTACCGGGATTCCGAGGTTGTCAAAGCGCCTTTTCCGGTTCCGGAGTTTGACTTCCGCCATCGCTGGGCGGAATGGCGGCGCGTTCGAGCGCGGACAATTCAAAGGCACGCAGACGTTTGTAAATGGACATCAATTCTACGATCGTCGGCCAGGAATTTACAAGAATTTGAAACGACGAGGCGACCTGCGAGAAGGCCGTCAGGATCTGCTGCATAACCCCCAGAGATATTCTCTGCGCAACTGCTGCAGTTATTGTCGGGATCAGTATGAAATAACCGAAGACGTTGTTTGCATTGATATAAAGAGATCGAACCATATTGAAATAGACGTAGTGAAAATAGATTCGGAAATAATTTCGCCGTACGTTTATGAACAATTCAGACAAGGTAAGCGGCTGAGCCCTGTCTTCGTGATCCTCCCCATAGACGAGTTCTTTACGATAGGCAGCCTCCACCCGCTGGTTGTGGAATTGCAAACCAGGCAGTTTAATTCCGGCAACCGCCATAAGGACCGTGCCAAAGATCGACCAGAAAATGGCGGCGGAGACAAGAGGCGCTGGAATTTCACCAACAATCGGCAGCTCTTTCACATGTTTGGACAATTCCAGCAAAATCGGCAAAAACGCAATCAACGTCATGACGGCATCGATCATGGAAATGCCGAGATCTTCCATGATTTGGGCAAAGCGCATCGCGTCTTCCTGGATACGCTGCGAAGCCCCTTCGATATGGCGCACATGCCCCCATTTTTTCACGTAGTAGTCGTTCATGGCCGTGCGCCATCTGAAAATATAGTGGCTCGTAAAATACCTGGTCAGGGCAAAGACTATGATCGCGACCACCGCAATCTGCGCATAGATGAACAGAAGTTTGTACAGATCCAAAGCTGTAACCGAAGGGTCATTATTGAGCGCACGCTGGATGGCATCAAAGAATGGGCGAAACCAGTTATTGATCGCCACCGAAACTTGAACACCATAGTAAGTTATAAAAACAAGAAGAGACGTTCCCCAGATCGACCAAAGCTGCCAGCGGTGGTTCCTGGAATAGATCCACCAGAATCCTCCGAAAATGAACGTGCAGATCGCGTAGTAGACATAAAACCAAAGGGCTTCCGGTGTCACGAAATGGCCGAGGCCAATGATCGGCTCCTGTCCCTCGGGCGTGGCGCCAAAACCCAACTTCGCGCCGAGGCTTTCAGCAAATCCGTACCAAATAAGAACCGCAGCGAGCGACCAGACGGCTGCCGAAGAAAAAAACAGTTTCGGTTTGGGAAAAAAGGATTCGAACACTGGGGAGACGCCTCTGGAAATGGATGGAATCAAAGTCCCACTGGTATTACGCCAGATTGCGGCAAGATCAGACCGTTTCAAATGAATAATTGGAAAGAAACCACAGGCTGAATACGTGACCTGTCGCAAATCACGATGACAAAACCGGCTCTGCCTTGGAGAAAGCCGTTACCCGCAAAAAGAATGCCCGGATTTTGACACCCGTCAGACCATCCTGGCGACGATTTCCGTGCGCACGTCATTGGCGATCTTCAGGCCGAAGAACACCATGAAACCGCCGGCAATCCGGTTAAGCGCGGTTCCCAGCCGGGCATACCAGGCCCGGATCAGGTTCGTGGACAGGAGCAGGGACACGCCGCCGTACCAGAGCGCCGACTGCACCGTCATCAGCGCCAGCACCGCGGCATGGAACCAGAGCGGCGCACCGGCGGGCAGGACCAGGGCGAAGACGCTGGTCCAGAACACGGCGGATTTCGGATTGCTGAGAGTCGTCAGGAACCCCGCCCGGAACGGCGAGCGGTAGACTTGGCGGGGAACGGTATTCGACTGACCGCCCCGCGATACCAGCATCCGGATACCGGCATAGACGAGATAGGCCGCACCGGCGAGCCGCAGGAACCGGAAGGCATCGCCCGCCTGCGCCAGAAGAGCCCCGGCGCCGAGCAGGCTCAGAAGCACCCAGAGAAAGGTCGCCGACGAGACGCCCGCTACCGCCATCAGTCCTGCACGTCTGGAGACGGTCGCCGAACAATAGCTCACCACGACCGTATTCGGTCCGGGGATCATGGCCATCAGGATATGGATCAGCGAAAGCTGCAGAAGCGTCGGGACAAGGTCCATGGAATTTCCGTGGTGACAGGCGCAAGAGGCGCGGAAGCCGGGCCATGGTGTCTCCAAGTTCCCGGTCCGTCAATCAAGGCTCTTATCGCAGCTTGTCTTTTTGAGTAGCATCCGGCCGATTGACAATGAGAGCCGCCATGTACACGCCCCCCGCCTTCGCCCAGGACGACCTCGCCACCATTCACGGGATGATCCGCGCCACAGGACTGGCCACGCTTGTCACCATGACCGACGAGGGCCTGATCGGAACGCCGTTGCCGCTGATCCTGAAGGAGGACGAAGGCGCCTGCGGCACGCTTTATGGTCACCTGGCCCGTCCCAACCCGCAGTGGAAACTGGCGCCGCAGGCGGAAGCGCTGGTGATCTTTCCCGGACCCGATGCCTATATCAGCCCGAGTTGGTACGCCGCCAAGGCCGAACACCACAAGGTCGTCCCGACCTGGAACTACGGCGCGGTCCATGCCTATGGCACGCCGGAATTCTTCGAGGATCCGGACCGGCTTCTGGGCGTCCTGAACGCCTTGACCGATCAGAACGAGGCAAACAGGCCGTCCCCCTGGTCGGTCTCCGATGCACCGGAAAAATTCGTGCAGGCACAGATGCGCGGCATCGTCGGCCTCAGGCTCGAAATTGCACGGCTGGAAGGCAAACAGAAGTTCAGCCAGAACAAGCCGGAAGCGGACCGGGCAGGCGTGGCCAAGGGCCTCGCCGAGGAGGCCGATCCGTCGGCGCAGGAAATGGCCGGTCTGATCCCGCGTTAGAAATCGAGCGGCGGCACCCGGCCTAGCCCCTTTGCAAGCAACGCCTTTGACCGGTCCGGCTTCGGGATGAAGCCCTGCTCTGCCTCAATCCAGGTCAAAAGCATATCGAGCAGGAAGGGACCGTCCTTCTGCGGATCGATGTCCCCGACCAGCCAGGTCCACTTGTCTCCGGCGGCAAAATTCACCCGGCAGCGCCGCTTGCAACCGCCCATGCAGGTATAGCTTCTGACGGCGACCCGATCGGCAAGACCGGCTTCCTCGACAAGGTCCCTGCAGAGCGCCAGCACCCGTTCGCCATCTGTCGGCGACCGGTCGGTGCCCTCATGGGCGGGCAGCTGGCAGGCACCGCAGACCTGGATGACGCAATCGGCCCTTGTCTCCGCCATCACGCCGCCCTCGCGCTCAGCGGGATCACGGAGAGATGGCCCGCGCTGCTGCGCAAGACTTCCGCCTCAACCCGATAGACCGACCGGATCATGTCGCTGGTCAGCACGTCGTCAGGGGTGCCATCGGCATGCAGCCTGCCGCCGTTGAGGCAGAGGATACGGTCGGCAAAACGGGCGGCAAGGGTGAGATCATGCACCGCCGCCACGGCGACAATCCCGTATGTCCGGCAATAGTCGCGGATCGTGTCGAGCACGAAGAGCTGGTGATTGAGGTCGAGTGCGGCTGTCGGTTCATCGAGCAGCAGCACCTCGGGCCGGCGGAACAGGCTCTGCAGCAGAAACACCATCTGCCGCTGACCGCCGCTAAGACGGTCCAGGGTGCGCTCACGCAAGTCCTCCAGATTGAAGGCCGCAAGCAGGGCCGCCGCCTGCTCTACAAGCGTGGGATCCAGACGCAGGGCCAGAGCATTCACCCTGCCGAGCAGGATCACTTCGAGCACGGTCAGCGCAGACTTCTGGCTGGTGTCCTGGGGCATATAGGCGACCGAGCTAGCACGAATGCCGGCCCCGTTGAGCACCATCCGCCCCGACGCCGGGATCAGACCGGCAACCGCCTTGAGCAGGGTCGACTTGCCGGTGCCGTTGGGGCCGATCAGGGCGGTCAATCCGCCTGCGGGAAGCGCGGCCGATATTCCACGCAGGATTTCCGCCGAACCGTAAGACACACGCATATCTTCAATCTGCAGCATTACCAGAACGACCTTCTGCTTTTGAGGATGAGGGCGAACAGAAACGGCACCCCGATGATGGCCGTGACGATCCCGATCGGAATGACCGCACCCGGCGAAATGGACTTGGAGGCAACCGATGCCGCCGCCATGACGAAGGCACCGGACAGCGCCGAAGCAGGCACGAGAAACCGCTGGTCCTCGCCGACCGCCATGCGCGCCAGATGGGGCGCGACCAGTCCGACGAAACCGATGGTGCCGACGAAGGCGACAGCCCCTGCCGTCAGCAGGGAGACAGCGAGGAAGATCCGCAGCCGCAGCCGGTCGACGTTGATGCCGAGCGCGCGCACGCGTTCATCGCCGAGCCGGAGCGCCGTCAGCCGCCAGAAATCCGGCACCAGCAGGGCGATGGCAAAGACAAGGATGGCGCCGGAGACGGCGACGCTGGTCCAGCTTGCCTTGAGCAGCGAACCGAACAGCCAGAATACGATCTGCTGCAGCACTTCCGGGGCAGCCAGATACTGCACCAGCGATTGTGCCGACTGAAACAGGAACAAGGTGGCGATCCCGGCGAGGATCATGATCTCCGACGTGACGCCACGTGCCCGCGCCAGTCCGTAGACAATGAGGCAGGCAAGTGTGGCGAAGACAAAGGAAACGGCCGGCACCGTGAGCGTCGCCAGCAGCGGAAGCTGGAAGGCGAACAGGATCGCAAGCGCGGCGCCGAAGCCGGCGGCTGCGGAAAAACCGAGCGTATAAGGGCTGGCGAGCGGGTTGCCGAGGATGGTCTGCATTTCGACCCCGGCGATGCCGAGCGAAGCGCCGACGATCACCGCCATCAGCGTCATCGGCAAACGCACGCTGAAGACAATCGCCGAAAGCATCGGATCGTCTGTGGCACCGAACATCGTCGCCAGAACCTCCAGCGGCGACAGGAAGGCCGGGCCTGTCAGGATATCGAACAAGATGGCAGCAATGGTGGCAACGGCGAAACCGGCGACACGGACAAGCCTGTTCCGTGTCTGCCGGTGGTAGCCGGCCACGATTGCGTCGGATGCGGTCTCGGTCACGGACATATCTCCTGGCTCTATGGCGTAGCGGGAGCATGCGGCTGTGGCACGCTCCCGCCTGAGCCTGTGTCAGTCGAGCTTGACCATGAACGAGCCTTCCGCCTTGACCGGCAGATAGGCCTCGTAGAACCGCTTCAGCGTCTGCTCCGGATCCACATCCGCAAAGGCTTCCGGATAGAGAACCTTGGCGACGTACTGCAGAAAGGCGTAGTCGTAGAGCGTCCGGGCGCCACCGTGATAAAGCGCGTGGATCTCGCCGTTCTTGACGGCATCGAGGCCGGCCCAGCCAGGGCGGGCGGTATAGGGCCGCAGCCGCGCTTTGGTCTCCTCAGGATCGACGCCGAAGCCCATCACCACCGACTTGTCGGAGCGCACCCAGTAGGAACCGGGGATCAGAATGACCTGCGGATTGCTGGCAAGTACGTATTCGGGATTGAGGGCCGCCCGGCCGTCGATGGCGCCGTCCGCGATGTTCGCACCGCCGGCGAGATCGATCACACCGCCCCACATCTGCTTGGCGTAGCTGACGCCGTATTCGCCGGCGCCGTTGTTGCCGAGTTCGACGTAAACCCGTTTCATGTCCCCGCCGGCAGTCTTCACCCGCGCCGTCACATCGGCAACGGCGGCGGCATAGTCGTCGGCAAGTTTCCTTGCTCGGTCCTCGGTGCCCATGACGGCACCGATCGCAAGGGCGCTGGCGACATGGGTCGGGACGGTCTGGGCATTGAAATCGACGGTGACGATCGGCACGCCGGCGGCTTCCAGCTTCGCCGCGACCTCACCGAGACCCTTGTACTGGGCGGCAGCCAGAATGGCGACGTCCGGGCGGGCAGCAAGGGCGACCTCAAGATTGAGTTCGCCGTTTGCCGTCATGCCGATATCGGCAAGCTCCTCGATCCGCGGCGCGACCTTGGCATAGGCCTGCCACTGCGAATTGCGCCAGTCGTGCCAGCGTCCCTTGGAAATCCCGACGACACGGTCATAGGCGTTGTCGCCGACGATGGCGTAGAAGTCCTCGAAATAGAAGCCGAGCAGCACGCGCTGCGGATCTTCCGGCACTTCGACCTGACGGCCGAGAACATCGGTAACGGTCTTGGCTTCAGCCGAGCCGAAACAGGCGAAAGCTGCCAGGGCAGCGGCAAGGATTTGTCTTTTCATATCGACACTTTGATGTTCGCCGGAAACCCACTCGCAGGCTCGAAAGCCATTGGGGCAGGCGAGTGGTTTCCGGCCCGCACGTGAAGTGCGGATTCGCAAAAATTGGTGTGTGAAGGTCCGCACATCGAGCGTTACGGCTGACCTCAAGCGATCAGCGCCGGCTCAGATTTTGGAGCGGAATAGACGCAACGAACGGATCAACCGCCGGTCGTTGCGGCTCAGGCGATGGCCTTGAGGGAAACCGGGGGCGCGCGTGGCGCCTGAATGCGCTCCGGCGCGTTGGAAAGCGTCTGCGCTGAGAGCGGAAATGCCGGTTCCGCATCGTCCGCAGACGGACACGCGACGCTGTCGGCCGGGGCAACCAGCAGACCCGGTGAGGAGGTAATCAGGCAGGCATCGCACGTGGCGCCGACCGCCCCGTCAGAGCTGCCGCCCGGCGCACCGCTCAGGCAGAGAACGGGAAGCGAACCGTCCGGCAGGACATAGGCGGCAAGTTCGGTCGGCGAGACCGAATATCCATCCGCTTCGAGGACCAGCGGCTTGTGCGCATAGGCAACCAGGCTCAACGCCAGCGCATAAAGCGCGGTGAAGATCAGACGAACCTGTTTGTCCCGAAACCCTTGCATCGACTGTTCTGAAATGCCTCCCAGACATTCTGGTATCGGGAAACAAGTGGAGCGGCAAGCTGCAAAAACGACGCGGGCGGGCTTGCCCAAGATCGGTTCACATCATTCCGGCACCGGAAACAGCCAGTCGTAGGCGAGATTGAACACGAAGGCGTAGACCATGAAGAACAGCGCAAAAACGATGTCGATCGAAAGCGCCTCGAGAAGCGTGATGTCCAGATACCAGGCGATCGCCGGCATCAGGGTAAGAACAAGCCCCACCTCGTAGAAAACGGCGTGAAAGATCCGCAGGACCAAGCCCTTGTCCGTGCGCCCGGTGAAGTGCCGGAGAACCAGATCGAAGCCGAGATTGAACAGGTAGGTCCAAAGCATGGCGACCATCGACCCGCCGATGCCGATCACCCCGGTTTCCTGCGCTGGCAGATCGAACAGCCAGGAGACGAGCGGCATAATTAGCGACAGGCCGATGACCTCGAAACTGACGGCGTGGCGGATACGATCCGGTGTCGTGCGCATGAAAAAAGCCCCAATCGGATGATCGGGGCGTCCCGATGAAACTATGTGCTCGGACGGCAGAGGTCGTCCTCTTCAAAAAGCAATATCCGGCTCGTTCATCCATGACAAGTGAGGCCGGTCTCCGCCCTGCCCGTTTGGCAGGGCGGAGGTAACACGGTCAAGCGGGTTCAGGTCTGCTTCCGCGCCCCAAGGAAGAACAACATCGCAAGAGTCTGCCCCGCAAGCACAAGCCCCAGCACCGCGTAACCGGTCTCCTGGGCTCCCGCACCAAACAGCCCGATCACCTGCGGGCCGGCGAAATATCCGATCGCCCAGAAGAGGTAATAGCCGCCGGAGACGGTTCCTCTCAGATCGGGTTGGACCGCCTCGCTGAGGTCCGCGATGGACGCGACGCAAAATGCGCCGAGCCCGAGGCTGGCAAGGAACAGCGGACCCAGCGCCCACAGACCGGGCACGAAGAAGACCGTACCGAAGCCTAATGCGGCAAGTGCCATGCCCCCGATCAGGAACCCGCGCCGGCCGTGCCGGTCGGACAACGGCCCCGCCACCACCTGCGACAGGCTGATTGCGGCATAGAACAGAAAGAACAGGATCCCGGTCTCCTGACCGCCGAAACCGTTCAGCAGCGTCAGGGAAATCGGCAGGACACTGACGAAGATCCCGTAGCAGGCTCCATAGAGCAGAACGCCAGAAAACAGGACCGCGTGGCGTCCTTCCGTCATTACTCTCAAGAGTGCCCTTGGGTCGGCTTTTCCACTCAAGGCAGGTTCTGCGTGCCGCGTCTCTTCCGGTAGCAGCAAGAAAATCGCCAGACCACCGGCGAAACAAAGCGCTGCAAATATCAGGAACGGTAGATTGCTGTCGCCGGAGGCCCCGATTGCCAGCCCAGCCAGCGGTCCGAGCGTCAGGCCCGCATGGATCGCCGCATTGTAAAGGCCGATGGCGCGGCCCTTGGACTGGGCATAGGCCCGTGACAGGAGCGCCGGCCCCAGTGCCCAGATCGGTGCTTCGCCGATCCCTTGAATCAGACGGCCGAACAGAATTCCGTCCGCGCTCGGTGAGAAGAAGAAGACCAGCCCGGACAGGCCACAGACGCCATAGCCCAGAACAAGGAAGACCCTGGCGCCGAACCGGTCGGACAGGATTCCGGCCGGCAATTGCGCCAGCAGGTAGCTGACTGCGAAGACTGAGGCGATCAGGCTGACGCTTTGCAGGTTTCCGGACGCCGCATAGACCCGCTCCGGCATGATGGCGACGATCATGCCGACGCCGATCATCAGGAGCGATGCGGCAAGACTCAATACGAATAGGGATGTAACCCGAGGCATGGTGATTTCACCTTTCGAATGCCCGGCCTGCCGCGCGAATGCGATCCCGGGAAAATCCGCGGGCGCATCGGCACGGAGGCTCAAATCAATGGTCTGGAAGAAATCGAGAAGCTGCGGGCATAGCTCCGCACCGCGTGTGTCCAAAGGACACGCGCCGGAGGCCGCGCAGGCGTCTCGCAGACGGGCTGTTCGGAAGGTTTAGCTCACCGCGCCCGTCTTAACGGGAGAAAGGCGGCGGGGGTGAAACCGTGTAGAAAAAAGTCGGCAAAGGGTTCATGTCGGCAGGGCTTTCCTGAAGGAGACGCCAAACCATGGCATAAATGACGGGTGCCGGACAACAAGAAGATGTCCGCCCCTGTCCTCACGCTGGCCGTGGCCCGAGCCCCTTGATGATCAGCCATAGGGCGAAGGCGAGTTCGGCAGCCAGCGGGATCGCATAGGCGAGCGCGAAATCGTCGGAATAGACCGGGGCGAGAACGCGCAGGGTGCTACCGGTCAGATAGACCAGCCCGGCGGCAATCAACCCGATACCGAACACTCTCGGCAGCCAGCCTGAGATGAACAGCAGGTAGCCGGTGATCAGGCAGTTGATGCCGAAGAAGAACAGGCCCATGTCGTAGCCCGCGCCATGCAATTCCAGCCAGAGCCGGGCGGGCGCACCTGGTCCCATGCCCTGGAGCCCGGCGCCTTCCAGAATCAGGACCGCCATGTGCTGACTGAGCAGGTTCGCCCCTAAAATGGCAGCCTGAACGAGACGGAACACCATGGCGGCCATCGCTGCCGCCGCATTCACCGGTTTCAGGAGTTGATAGAGGACCAGCGCCAGCGCCACATCGGCGAGCACCATGATCGTGTCGGCGGCAAGGCTCCAGCGCAGACTGCTTGCGACTTCGGCCGAACTGATACTCGGAATCCCGCCTGCCGCCATCAATGGCCCGCGCAGGAAAACCTCGCTGCCGATGCCGCAGGCAATGATCACCAGATAAAGCACACCGGCGAGGCGTCCACCCGAAACCGGTTCGCTGGAAGGTGAAAAATCGGGATTGGTCATTTGGACGTTTCGTACTGTCGTTCGAGGCCCCCCAGGGCACCGCCTGACGTATCAGGTACCACTGCCTGCCCGGAATTGCACTTTCCAATAGCTTCGTCGCCAGAACGTTCCGGACCTGTACGCACACGGCCGACCCGCTGCCCTGCCCAGACCGAACCGAGCACGATCGCCGCACCCAGCCACTGCACCAGGCTCAGGGTCTGGCCGAGAACGACCCAGCCGAGAATGACCGCGGTCATCGGGCTCATCATGGGCAGCATGGAAACCGCCGACGGTTCGATCCTGGCAACGCCGCGAAACCACAGGTAATAGGTCGCCGCCCCGCCGATCAGACTGAGATAGGCGATCCCGCCGAGATAATGCGGCTCCAGCGGCGGCAGGGATGGTTCGAACACCATCGCAACCGGGACCAGCAGCAGCCCGCCCGCGGTCAGCTGCCAGGCAGTGAAGGTGAGCGCCGACACCGGCGGTTGCCACTTGCGGGTGAGCACGGTCCCCGCGCCCATCGACGCGGATCCGCCAATGCCCGCCGCCACGCCGATCGGATCCAGCGCCGCCTCGGGGCCGAGCACCAGAAGCGCCACGCCGAAGACGCCGGAAAGCGCGGCAATAACGGACAGCAGGCGCACCGGCGTGCCCAACAGGCCGCGCGCAAGGGCGATCACGAACAGGGCCTGCATGGCCCCGAGCGTCGCCGCGACACCGCCCGGCAGCCGGTAGGCGGCAATGAACAGACAGCAGAAGAAGATGGAGAAGTTGAGCGCGCCGACCAGCATCACCTTGCCGAGCCAGTCGCGCCCCGGCAGTTTGCGCACGAATAGAAGCAGGAGCAGGCCCGCCGGCAGCGCGCGCGTTGCCGCCATGGTGATCGGATGATCCGGCGGCAGGAACTCGGTGGTGACCAGATAGGTGCTGCCCCAGACGGCCGGGGCAAGCGCGGTGACAATGACATCGAGGCCGCGGTTCATGGGTTTCATATCAGGACACTCACTTCAGGCCGAAAGACGAAGGGCCGCGCCGAGCTGGGCGCGCAGGTCCCCGATGGGACCGTTGACGAGACGGGTTCCGGTTTCACGCACGATGACGGTGGGAACCGAGATCACCTGCATACGCCGGGCGAGTTGGCGGTCAGCTTCGACCGCGCTCCGCGTACCGGGATCGAAGACCGCGCGCCGGATCCGGTCCCGGTCAAACCCCAGGTCCGCAGCGATATCGAGCAGACCGTCCATGTCGGCAACATTCCGCGCCTCCGTGATGTGGGCTTTCTGGATCGCATCGAACATGTTCCAGTGGGCCTCCTGCCCCGACAGTCGTTCCGCCGCCTTGCAGAAAAGCGCTGCGGGAAGCCCGTACGGATAGTCGAAGGAGGTTGCACGCATGCCCTCGATGTTGAACAGCTCCGGCGTGTCGCTCGCCGCCCGGCACGCGGCCCAGTGACCGAGGATCGTCTCCTTGGCCTGGCCCATGGAACCGAACGCCGCGATCATCTGCTCCGGGCTGTCCTGAAGCACGAAGGTGCGGTGGCGCACCTGGATATCGAACTCCGCGGCCAGCACCCGCAGGCGCGGTGAAATGTTGAAACACCAGCCGCAAACGACGTCATGGAAGAAATCGACAGTCAGCCCCATCACGCCACCTCCCGCATGATCAGGGTGTCCGGGTTTGCGGCCAGGCGCGCGGCGATTTCCGCCACATGGTGCCCCTGGAACCGGGCGCCGGCAAGATCCGTCTCCGAGGGCTGCAGCGAGCCATCGCCACCGGCCACCGTGCCGGCCCCATAAGGCGATCCGCCGACGATCTCGTCGATGCGCATCTGTCCCTGAAAGGTATAGGGCAGCCCTACGACCATCATGCCGAAGTGCAGCAGCGGCACATGGGTGGTCAGAACCGAGGCCTCGTGGCCGCCGTGCTGGGACCCGGACGAGGTGAACACCGATCCGACCTTGCCCACCAGCGCATTCTTTGCCCACAAGCCGCCGGCCATATCGAGGAACTGTTTCATCTGGGCGGCCATGGAGCCGAACCGGGTCGGCGTGCCGAAGATGATGGCGTCGTAGTCGGGCAGATCCGCCACCCGCGCCTCGGGCGTGTCGTCCACCACGTAGCCGGCGCTTTCGCGCACGGCCTGCGGCACGGTTTCCGGCACCCGGCGAATGTCGACGCTGACGCCCGGCACGGACCGTGCGCCTTCGGCCTCCGCCTCGGCCAGGGCGCGGATATGGCCGTAACTGGAATAATAAAGAACAAGAACGCGAGCCATTGTGAGCCCTCCGATATGTGCTGTTGCGATTGCACGGAGGATAGGAAGGAGGCGGATCGGCAGTAAGCAGTCGGGGCGAAAGTCACTCTTTACGTGGGTTGAAGAATGTCACCCGGAGCCGCGAAGGGCTTCGGACAGATGATCGACAAAGGCGAGCGTGCGGCTGTCGGCGCCATGGCGCGCCGCGATCACCGCGTAGACATGGCGCTCCGATTGCGACCAGTCGGGCAGAACCCGCACCAGTACCCCGCTTTTTTCCGCCGCTTCGGACAGAAACGATGGCAGCGATCCGATCCCGCGCCCGGCAATCAGCATGTCACGCAGAACGAGGCTGCTGCCGAGACGGAGCTTTGAGGTCAGCGCGTGTTCATGAGTGCCGCCCGGCCCGTTCAGCGCCCAGCTCGCCGGTGCGTCCGACATCAGAAAACTGACGGTCTCATGACCGGCAAGCGCCTCCGGCGTTCCGGGCGTTCCATGCGTTTCAAGATAGGCGGGTGAGGCAAACAGACCTTGTTGTACCGTGGCGATCTTTCGGGCACGCAGGCCGGAATCGGGAAGCTCGGCCCGAACACGGATCGACAGGTCGTATCCGCCTTCGACCATGTCCACCACCCGGTCGTCGAAGGCAAGCACCAGTTCGAGGTCGGGATACCGGTCCATGAAAGAGGGAAGCAGCGGAGACAGAACTTCCAGGCCGAAGGAATAGGGCGCGTTGATCCGGAGCGTTCCGCGCAAGGACCCGGCGCCGGAGCGCACCCGCTCCTCCGCCCGGTCGAAGGCATCGAGCAGCCCCCGCGCCTCCTCGTAATAGACCTCGCCGTGCTCGGTCAGGGACATGCTGCGGGTGGTCCGGTTCAACAGCGTGCAGCCGAGACTGTCCTCAAGCAGCTTGATGTCCCGGCTCAGGAGCCCTGCCGAAATCCCAAGGTCCTCGGCGGCCTTGGCGAAGCTGCCGCGCTCCACGATCCGGCAGAACGCCTTCATCACCGAAAGCCTGTCCATCGGTTACAGGGCTTCCCGGATTCGATAGACGCACCGGCGTCCGCCCGACAACAGATGCTCTTCGCGGGTCAGACTGATATCCGGCCCCAACAACTCCTGGAACAGCGCCATTTCCGAGCGGCAGAACCCCTGGCAGGCCGTGGCCGCCGCGCAAATGGAACAATGGCTTTCGATCAGGAGATAATCGCCATCTTCCTGCTCGACGCTGGCCATATAACCTTCGCGGCTGCGCAACTCCGCCAGGATCTCCAGCCGCTCGCCGAGGCCGGCGGCTGCCTTCAGTTCCTTCGAATAGGTCTTGCGCGCCGTTTCCTGGCGGTGGGCGATCAATCTGTCGATACCCTCCTGCCCGTAAAGCTCCTTCATGCCAGACAGAAGCCCCGAGACCAGTCCGGAATGATTGTCGGGAAACCGTCCGTGGCCTTTCGGCGATAGCGCCCAGACACGTTTCGGCCGGCCGACGCTGCCTTTGCGGTCCTCGAAGTCGACCAGGTCCTCGGCCAGCAGACCGTCCAGATGCTGGCGAATGGCGACAGGCGTAACGTCGAGGCGGCTCGACAGATCACCGGCCGTCTGTGGACCGGACGCTTTCAGCGCATTCAGAAGACGGGTTCTGGTACGATCGGACATGACATGTTTGTAACACGGCCCATCGCTTATAAGAAGATTTTGCTTTTCAAATGCGGCGCAAGGCCACGGCCGCTAGGGTACAGATCACTGCTGTCCGGTTTAACGGCGTATGGTTTGAGTTTCTGATTTATCCGCTTGTTTTCCTCTCCCCCCTTGAGGGGGAGATGTCTCCGTCAGGAGACAGAGGGGGGTATAAGCCTCTCGGAAAATTCGGCTTTTCAGAAAATGCGGCACCGTTTCACCCCCCTCTGTCGGCTCGCGCCGACATCTCCCCCTCAAGGGGGGAGACGGGAGTAGGCGGGACGGCTTTTCGTGTCCGCTTTAACTCGGAGTAGGAAAACCCGTGACATGTCAAACGCTTGGCGAAAGACTTCGTAAGTAAACTGGATAGCAGTGGGTGCGGGTAGGAAATGACCGGTGGAACGAAACGTCAGAAAGAGATGCGCAAGGCCCTGCGGGCGCTGCTCCCACGTGTGCCGATGGCGGATGCGGAGGCGATCCTCGGCCTTGCCCTTGCCAGTCATCTGCGCCACCTACCGCCGTCGATCGCGCTCTGGCAGGCGACCGCCAGCCATATCCGCCATACGCTCACCAGCTATGATGCACTCCTGGAGGAAGGCTATGACCGGGATGCGGCCCGGTTCTTCGTCATCGACGATATGAACAGGGTGCTGGAAGACTGGGGCTCTGCCCGGCGGATCACCGCTGAAGAGGACGGACAGGATCCGCCGGACTGAGGACTTTCGGACTGTTACCGGCAGGTTTCCAGGATCCAGAGGAAGGCCAGCGGCACCATGGTGAGGGCCGGAACGATGATGGCCGGATAGCCGATGAAATAGATCGCCAGCATCCAGGTCAGGAACAGGTTGCCGGCAAACCAGTATTTGGCCTCTTCGGCGCCATACATGGCATCGCGCAGAAACAGGTTGAAGATCGGCACCAGCAGAAGAAGACGAAGAACAAGCGCAGGCTTTTCAGCCGTTTGAGACGACATGAGCAACTCCGGTCGAGTGTAGGGAAAACCGCCGGCAGGAGGGCCGGCGTCCGCATTTCAGGGAAACTACGGATAGGGCTTTTACCTAGCGGCTCGACCTGCGCCCTTCACTGCGGCACATGGACCGCTCCCTGCGGCATCTGGCCTCGGGCGCCTTTTCCCGGCTTGCAATATCGGCTCCTGCGTATCTCAAGACGCAGCTATTTGAACAGGGAAAGAACCTTTTCAATCAGTCCCTTCCTGGGCGGCGGGACGATACCTCTGAAGCTGACGAAGTCGGCGGCTTCCAGAGCTTGTTCATGACGGAATTTCAGAGAGACAGCAGCTAGGTCTAATGGGATTTCGAAAATATGGTCGCAGCCGAATTCGTCATCACTTTCGTTTTCTTGTTCCTGGTTTTTGAAATGCTCTGTCCGGATGGCAGAATAGTCCGGAGGCAGAGTACCCGTCTCCGTCAGATTAAAAATGTCATCTCCATCGCCCGCGTGAGTGACCTTCCATTTCAGGTCGCCATTCGACCAGTATTGCGCCGACGCCCACATCACGCTTTCAACGACTTCGCAGGCAATCAAATCCACCTTCTGTGATGCGCTTTCAAGCAGAGCGATATTCTTTTCGACAAAACGCGCGTCTTCCAGCCACACAAGCGTCCAGTCGGACCCTTTCAGCATCCCGACCCAAGAGTCCATGGGCGGCCAATCACCGGGTTCTTCCGCTTCGATATCAAGGGACAGGTATTCCGCCGCTTTTTCCACCGGGCAACGGAGCCCGAGATAACAGATGCTAAAGCCCATGCTCCGCCCATGCCGTATTGTCGAAAATCACAACCCTGACTATCAGACGGCAACGCGTCACTTTCAAGCGCCGGGGTCGTAAATCCACTGTTCGGGGATATGCGCGGTCATGCCTTCTCCGGCCTTGATCACACCCGGCTTTTCAACAAAGCCGACCAGTCCGCGCAAGCGACGGGCCTTTTGCGGGAACAGAAGATCGAGCCCCCCGCGGCCTGGCACGTTTTCCGCGATTGCCCTGCCGGCCACCCGGCACGGTGCGTTGTCGCCGTCGACCCGGATCACCGCACCGCCTTCGAAGACAAGCCGTGTCCGCGGCGGGATGAGCGTCAGGCGGGGCAGGCCCTCGATGACGATATTGGCGCCGATCCATTCCGGCTTCAGGTCTTCGAGCTCCATAAGCTTGGCGATCTCGGCCAACTCCTCCACCGAGAGAATCGAAATCTGCCGCTCGTTGACCATTTCCGTGCCGCGCGGATACCACGGCTCACGGCCGCCGGACAGGCGTGTGAAGCC
Source organism: uncultured Roseibium sp. (assembly GCF_963675095.2). Taxonomy (GTDB): domain Bacteria; phylum Pseudomonadota; class Alphaproteobacteria; order Rhizobiales; family Stappiaceae; genus Roseibium. Next base: position 48,865 of record NZ_CAXXSJ010000046.1, read on the forward strand.
GCTGTGCCGGTCGCCGGGAATCCCCTCGAAGATGAGATCCAGTTCGTCGCAGGCAGTGGTCTGGAAATCCTCCACGCCTTCGGTCCGCAGTACCTGGGCCACCGTTCCGGCCAGCTTGCGCGCCCGCGTCAGCTTAAAGCTGTCCGGCAGGCCCGTCTCAGAATCGCTCATGGTCAATCGCCCTTCCCTTTTGTCCTGTCATAACGTGTCCGGGAACCTGTCTCCAATGAAACATGTTGATCCGACCATCGCTGCGGAAAATGGGTTTTAACGAAAAGTAAAATTCTGAATTGCACGCCATTATTTATGCAATCTGCACAATGTTTTTTCTTCGAGATCTATGCCAACGCATTGTAAAATTGTTGAAAGTCCAGAGCAAAAGGCATGCCTCATGACGATGAGCGAGGTGAACGAAAGCACCTTCGGCAGACTGATCAACATTTCTGCCCGCCAGCGCATGCTGTCGCAGCGCATCGGCTTTCTGTTCATGACCATCAGCACGGCGCTTCACAAAACCGAAGAGCCGCCGGAAAATCTTCTCGCCCTGTTACGAACCGCCGCCGATGATTTCGTCGAAGGCTACCGAATTCTACAACAGGGAAAGCCGGAGGACGGTCTGCCTCATTTGAACACGCTGCGGATCCGGAACATTCTTGGCCAAAGCGTGCCTCACGGTAAAGACGGATCAAGCGGGCGGGCGGTAATCGAGCGCTTCCTGGGCGAAGTGTCAAACGGCATCGAACACCTCTCCCAAGGCAAACCGATGAGCGACGACCAGGCCGACTGGTTTTCCAGGTTCATCCTGATCGACTTGCTGGCGGTCCTGCAGAGCATCGTCGCAGCCATCGAAACCGACTTCAGCGAGGAAATGGACCGCCGCCGCGAACTCCGTAATGCGGATGCCGCCCGGGTTATGCAGGCGCTTCAGGATATTCAGAAAGCCTCGAAGTTCTCGCGTATGATTGCGCTCAACGCCAAGATCTCCGCCGACCGGGCCGGACCGCACGGACGCGAGTTCGGCGCGCTTACCGACGAAATCAAGCAGATCGCCAACGACATCACCGACAGCTCGCAGGATATTCTGAAACACCTCTCCTATGTCTGAGGCAGGACCAGGGACGACTGCGCGGAAGACGCCCGTCAGGCGTCCTCGAACATGCCTGTCGGAAAACCGTCGATGCTGACCTGGTTGTTTTCGCGCTGGTAGGCTTCCATTTCCTCCGGCGTCTTGGCCGCGGCCCAGTTTTCGAGCGACGGACGCTCGCCCTGATAATCGTAAAGCGGCACGCCGTAGCCGCAGGAGGTCTGCACCAGGTCGAAATCCAGCCGGACGATCTGGCGCGCGCCCACGGGCTCCTCGCCGCCGAAGGCGCTTGCCAGCAGTTCCGCGTAGGCCTCCGTGCCGCTGCGCAGGATCTGGCCCCTGCCGTAAAGCCGCATGATCTGCGGCGGGCCATCGACGGCACAGAACATGACCGTCATCCGGTTGATCTGCCGCAGATGGGCCGCCGTCTCGTTGCCGCTGCCGGTCCGGTCCATGTAGACGACCGTGTTGGGCGACAGCACCTTCAGCGCCGTTGTCGGCCGGGGCGAGACATTGACGCGGCCCGTGGGCGCCGCGGTCGCGGTGAAGAAGATATGCTGGCGCTCGATAAAGGCGCGGTGCTGGTCGCTGAGTTCGGCAAACTGCTTGGCCATCTGAAATCTCCCGGTTTTGTACTAATGAGAGTGCCGCCACGAAAAGAGGCCGACAAGGCCGGATATCCGTAAAACCGTCTGCTTCCGACCAGACAACAAAAACGGCGGCCCGATGGACCGCCGTCGCGCAGTTGCCTGACAGGCCTGCAGCCTTATTCCTTGGGCTCCAGGAAGAACCTCTGGCCGTTCACCTCGATGTACTGCCGGCCGGTCTCGTCGACCTGAACCTGCGGCTGGCCAGCAGCGGGCTGGGCCTCCACCGGAGCCGAAACGCTCGCAGCCGTGGCGGCCGGTGCCGGCTGGATACCCGGCTGAACCGGCGCAGCCTGGGGTGCTTGCCCCGAACCCGGCTGCGGTGGCGACGCAAATCCGCCTGCCGGAGTTCCAGTTGCCGGAGCGTCCGACAGCGCCGGACCCGGCTGAGGCGGAGCGCCCTCCGGCGGGATGCCGCCGGCTGCGTCGCTGTCCTGCACGGGCTGCGGATAGGCGAGGCTGAACAGGATCTGGGTCTGTTCCGGTGTCAGTTTTCCATCCGGCACATCCGGAATGCCCCTCTGGAATTCCCGGATCGCCTGGCGCGTCCTGCGACCGGGCGCACCGTCGACCGGCCCGGCGTTATAGCCGAGCCTGTTCAGGGCATCCTGGATATCCATCCAGTAGGCGCGTTCCTCCGCGGATCGCCCGGGTGCAGGCGCGCGATAGGTATGATGTCTTTTCTTGGCCAGCTGATTGCCGACAATGGCGCCGGCGGCAAACCCGACGATCCCGCCGGCAATGACTCCGCCCGCATTGCCTGCCCGGACAGGCGTGGCAGTCAGGGCAAAGGAAGACAGAGCCACCCCGAGCGCGGTGACGATACTGATTGCCTTGATCATTCCGATTACCTTCCTTCCCTTTGAAACCGCCCTACGACACGCGATGCAAAAGAGATTAGCGCGCAAACCGCCAAATGGCTACGTGGCTATAGGTTGCGCCACATCAGGCTCTCACCAGCCCCCGACACAAAAACGGCGGGCCTTTCGACCCGCCGTTCATGAACTTCGCTTCTGCCCTGACGATCAGCGCGTCAGCGGCTTGTACTTGATCCGGCGCGGGTCGGCGAAATTAATTCTCAATCATTTTGTTCCTTAAGCCACGCTCGCCAGCGGATAATAATCTCATTTGGTTTCATGTTCTCATCTAGCCAATGATCTGGCCGAATGAGTCGGTCCGGCAAAAGTGTGCTAGCACTTCCTAAAGCGGAATTGATTTGATCCTGAGAAATACCTTCACTGGCGTGCAGATCAGCGGAAACCAATAACGATCCCCCAAAATCGGCTCCAATGGTTTCGGCCCCGCTCAGGTCTGCCCCGCTCAGATCCGCTTCACTCAAGTTTGCCTTGTACATGTTCGCTGCACTCAGGTTCGCTCGACTCAAATCCGCTTCACTCAGGTTAGCCTTGAATAATGATGCCCCGCTCAGGTTCGCCTCGAACAGATCCGCCCCTGCCAGATTTGTCATGTACATATTAGCATCGTTCAGATTTGCCCTGCTAAGGTCCGCATTACCCAAGTAAGCGGAACTAAGGTCCGCGTTGCACAAGTCCGCTTCGCTCAGGTTCGCGCTGGCCAGTTGCGCCTTGAATAGAAACGCCCCATTTAAGCTCGCGCCACTCAGATCAACGTTTCTTAGGTTAAGTATTTCCAAGATGCATTCAGTTCCGTCGGACACAGTAAAATCAAGCCAACCAAGACAAAGATAATGCGCTGTTGTCCGATCATTGGTTATCTGCAACGTCTCGATCAAACGCTGTGCCGACCGGGTATCAGGCCAGTCCAGCACCACACGAGCTTCTTTCAAAACCTCTTGTCTTTCATCCGCCCCTTCAACATCCATTAGCTCCCCAGACTGTAGGATTTCTCTCCCCTGTGCTGACGCTAATGCTGACAGAACAGCCATTAACGCTCCTGTCGCATTCCTCTGACGTGCTTCAGCCATACTCCAAGATGATATGTTGTCCAATTTGTGCGCAGGAAACCCGCTATCAAGTACCCAATTCATGTGTTTGATAAGCTGCGTTTTCAGAGTTTTGACATATCGTACATCTTCCAGCCGGCACTGATCCTTTAAAAATCCCTGAATTTCCGGTGTCACCGGCTGCACCCCAAACATTTCCAGCCATTCAAGGCAGAAATCTTTGGGACGCTTGAACTGGCTCGAGAGTTCCCGAGCGGCCCGCAGCAATGCGCACCCAGCTAAATATTCACCAAAACTCTTATGAACGAACTCAAATCCCTGGTCCGTATCTCCAACAGATCTAGTATAAAACTGAAGCGCAACGTTCTTGAGAGAGGCAAATTCCTCATCCTCGAAAAGCTCTTCTCGATCATAGGCATGTAGCCCGCGGTACTTTTCAAAATCAGCTTTAGAACCGGTACGCCCGCCACCCTGCCAAATAGCTAGACCGAGGCACTCCATCAAATGAAAAAACGCCTTTTTATTCAGTCTATGGCTTGAGGGGTGCCCAGTTGTATTACCTTTGTCCAACTGTCCTTTATCACGCTTGTGCACTCGGCGGAAAATCTCGCGATAAACCCTGTTGCGATTGTCTGCGGCCCTGTCCGCGTCCTTGTCTGCATACCCGGACAGGATCAGAAGATAAAACAGCAGCGGCTCGGCAGTTAGGTCATCTAGATTCTTGTTGACCAGTGCCATTGCCTCTGTCTCCTCAGGCTGGCCCGAAGCCGCTAACCAGCGTTTCCAGAAGACCTTGCGATCGTCGTTTTTCCGTATTTCTGCCGGGTCGTTGAAGTCTTCTTGATCAGGCTCTTCGCCTGTTTGTTGAGATCCAACTTCCAAAGTCTTTTGATCAAGTGGCTTTAGCGGCATGACGTGCAGAAGAGCGGATAACTTCATAGCATCCGCCTCGTCGAAAGCATCCTTAACTGCCACTGACCTCCCGAGGACAATGGCTGCGGCCTTAAGGCCACCGCGGTTCATCGCGCCGAGTAACTCCCGGACATTTCGGATGAATTTTTCCGAAACTCCTTTTGCAGCCTCTTCGCTACGCGATAACTCGTCAAGCCCATCGAAGACAAAGAGCACAGGCGGTGTACTTTCAACATCCGACATCTTGAATATGTCATCGCCAAGGCCTGCTCCCTTGTCCACCGACGCAAAATACGCGCGAACCCTGTCTTTGAAATCGTCCTTGAAAGACATGTGCTGCAATTCGGCATAGGCAACATTCCATCGGCCGGACATTGCAACATCATGTGCAAATACCCGTGAAAACACCGACTTGCCGCTGCCTGGCGGCCCGGCAACGATCCGGATCGTATTAGCTGGATCTGGAGCAATTCGCCTCACTGAAAGCCCTTCAAGCCAAGTGTCCAGAGTAGCGTCCAGCCAGCCGATATTTGCCACCCGGCGGGTTCTTTTTTCGTAGCCCTCGGAGCGTGTGTTGAAAGCGGCAGCATCGTTATCATACTCTGAAGGAATCTCCTGATGATGATTGCAGCGAAGCGGCGTATAAACGTCGCGCAATGTGATGCCCGTTTCTTCTTGCCCAAACAACGGCTGCTTGCTTAGACGACGGTCAATCCAGCTGTAGTGCCTCTGCCACGCTTGCCGCCGCGCAAAGCCCTCCGCTACTGGACCCGACATGACACTGTTGGCATAGTTGCGAAAGGATACGGATTTTTCTTCGACCCACACCTTCCAGGCCCCTTCGCGCAATCCGTTGTCGAGTTGCCGTTCTAAACAATCTCGATAAAAGTCCCGGTCCGGAGAGATCGCGATGATCATCTCCCAAAATTTCTCCCGCAAATCCTGATAGGGCTTAAAGCCAGTCGGCTCGTCCAGACAGGCGGCGTCATAGGCGACAGGTTTTTCCATCACCGGGCCGAACTGCTCTGCGACCTTCGCCAACCGGCCGCTTTCGTTTTTCAGGTCGGCGATCTTGTTGCGTCCGATCACATCCATCACCGCATAGGCCAACACCGCACGCCAAAACCCATGGGCTGCCTGCGCGCCGCTTTCCGTCTCGCGCCCCATCGCCCCCGCCGCGTCGATGAGATTGGAAATCGTACCGCCGCCGTTAAGGAAAGCGGCTTCGCCCGCCGCCTTTAAAAGGCTCATCACGGATTCTTTAACTTTCAAAGACGGTTTGGACGGATCGGTTTCGAGGCTCATGAGAATTTCCGGCGTAGCAAAAACTGAAAGACTTACCGACACATTAGCCCGCCCTGCAGTACAGTCAAAGATTGCAGGGCTAATTTTGAGCAACTGAAACAGAAGACAAACAAAAACGGCGGGCCTTTCGACCCGCCGTTTTGAACTGTTCGGTTCCGCTTGAACGATCAGCGCGTCAGCGGCTTGTACTTGATCCGGCGCGGATCAGCGGCATGGGCCCCCAACCGGCGGACCTTGTCCTTTTCGTAGTCCTCGAAGTTGCCCTCGAACCATTCCACGTGGCTGTCGCCTTCGAAGGCGAGCATGTGGGTGGCAAGACGGTCGAGGAACATACGATCGTGCGAGATGATCACGGCGCAGCCGGCGTAGTTTTCCAGCGCGTCTTCGAGTGCTGCAAGCGTTTCCGTGTCTAGGTCGTTGGTCGGCTCATCGAGCAGGAGCACGTTGGCGCCCTGCTTCAGCACCTTCGCCAGGTGCACCCGGTTGCGCTGACCACCGGACAGATCGCCCACCTTCGCCTGCTGGGCCGGGCCCTTGAAGTTGAAGGACGAGCAATAGGCGCGGGAGTTAATTTCCTTATCGTCGAGGTAGATCACCTCGGCGCCTTCGGAGATTTCCTCCCATACGGTCTTGGACGCGTCGAGCTTGTCGCGCGACTGGTCGACGTAGCCCAGGTGCACGGTGTCGCCGACAATGACTTCACCGCTATCCGGCTTTTCCTGGCCGGTGAGCATCTTGAACAGGGTCGACTTGCCGGCACCGTTCGGGCCGATCACGCCGACGATGCCGCCGCGCGGCAGCTTGAAGGAGAGGTCGTCGATCAGGAGCCGGTCCTCAAAGCCCTTGGAAACGTTCTTGACCTCGATAACGTTCGCGCCGAGACGCTCGCCCACCGGGATCAGGATCTGCTCGATGGTCGGCAGACGTTCTTCCTGAGCAGAAAGCAGGTCCTCATAGGCCTTGATACGCGCCTTGGACTTGGTCTGGCGGCCCTTCGGCGACATGCCCATCCATTCGCGCTCGCGGTCGATCGCCCGGTTGCGGGCCATGTCCTCGCGGCCCTCCTGGATCATGCGCTTGGTCTTCTTCTCCAGATAGACCGAGTAGTTGCCCTCGTAAGGAATACCGTGACCGCGGTCGAGTTCCAGGATCCAGCCGGTGACGTTGTCGAGGAAGTAGCGGTCGTGGGTGATGATCAGCACGGAGCCCTTGAACTCGCGCAGGTGCCGTTCCAGCCAGTGGACGGTTTCCGCGTCCAGGTGGTTGGTCGGCTCATCGAGCAGCAGCAGGTCCGGCTCCGACAGTAGCAGCTGGCACAGGGCCACGCGACGGCGTTCACCGCCGGACAGGTTCGTCACCTCGGAATCTTCCGGCGGGCAGCGCAGGGCTTCCATCGCCATGTCGACCTTGCTTTCCAGGTTCCACAGGTCTTCCGCGTCGATGATGTCCTGCAGCTTCGCGCCTTCGTCGGCCGTTTCGTCCGAGTAGTTCATCATCAGTTCGTTATAGCGGTCGACGATCGCCTGCTTGTGGGCCACGCCCTCCATGCAGTTCTCGCGAACCGTCTTGTCCGGATCGAGCTGCGGCTCCTGCGGCAGATAACCGACGCGCGCACCTTCTGCGGCCCAGGCCTCGCCGGTATACTCCTTGTCGAGCCCGGCCATGATTTTCAGAAGCGTCGACTTACCGGCCCCGTTCGGACCCAGGATGCCGATCTTGGCGTCCGGGTAGAAGGAGAGGTTGATGTTGTCGAGGACTTTCTTGTTGTTATAGGCCTTGGAGAGGCCATGCATGTGATAGATGAACTGGCGCGCCATGGGGCTCCGCATCTCCGCAGTTTGGAATTGTCGGGATTCTTCGCATGAAATCTGGGCGCCCTTTTACGCGATCAGGCGAAAAGGGGCAATGCGTTTGGGGCGTATTTGGGGATTTGGTTAGGAAGGCGCAAGCGGAGGGTACGATTTATTCCCTTCGCACTTCCCCTCCCTCCGTCATGCCATAACGCCTCCTCCCGGAACCGCTTTGCCAGAAAGCAACGGAACGGCATGGATGCCCGGATCAAGTCCGGGCAGGACGGCGGAGATTAGATGTGAACCTATACTTTATGCACGTACGATCCCGGCTTTGCTTATAAATGCCGAGTCTGAGCGAAAAACTGGAAAGTGACTACTGCTTCACACCTAAAGAGAGCACCCCTAGGTGGCAATACTTACGCAAACAATCTTCAAACTGCGGCAATTGAGTTACAGCCAGACACAAGCCTGCTTGTTATAATTCCCCCAACGTCATCCAGACACAGTCACGCGTAATTTTCGGAGGTCGATATGAACACGTCCTATGCAAGAAAAGTTGGCATTGGCATTGCCGCGGCCCTGATGGCCGGCACGGCCCTTGTTTCCGGCGCAGCCCAGGCCGCGGATTATGGCACTCCCGCTGGCAGCGGATTTACATGGTCCGGGCTTTACTTCGGTATCAACGGCGGCATCGGCTGGGCGACCAGCCGGCACACGGACACCACCGGCGCAACCACCGGCGACTTTGACCAGAGCGGAGGACTGATCGGCGGTACCGTCGGCTATAACTGGCAGATGAACAACATCGTTCTCGGTATCGAAGGCGATTGGGGCTTTGCCGGCATCGACGGCTCGACCACCACATCCTGCGCCGTCGGCTGTAAAACAGACCTTACCTCGTTCGGCACGTTGCGCCCGCGCATCGGCTACGCCTTTGACCGGTTCATGCCTTATGTCACCGGTGGTCTCGCCTGGGGCCTGATCGATGCCGGTCAGCCGGGCTTTTATAATTCGAGCTGGGAAGCCGGCTGGACCGTCGGCGCCGGCGTCGAGGCAGCTTTGACGCAGAATCTGTCGGCCAAGCTCGAATATCTCTACACCGAACTCGATGACGGCGGCTACAGGGTCGCTATTCCGGTCAACGCCAGCGAAAAGGAAATGAGCATCCTGCGCCTTGGCGTCAACTATCGCTTCAGCGGCAATCCGTTCGGCAACTAAGCCCGACCGAGTCATACGAGAGAACAAAACCCCCGACCGCGTTCCGGCGGTCGGGTAAAATCTGAAGCCCTCCTCCCGGCTCTGGATGCCGTCGGGCAGGGCCGCATAATCCCGCTCCCCCTTCCAGATACTCTGCAAGTCTGAAGGAGTCCTGCGCGCTCCAGCCGTTCGTGCAGGTGGACCGCAACACGGCGAATCCCGGCCCCTCCCCTACAAGGTTACATCTCTCGCCTGCCACTTGCGCCCATTAATATAACTAGTTATATAACTTCCTATCTAATTGGAGCGCTCCATGACAGAAGATATCGTGCGCCAGCTCGGCTACATGACCCTCGGCACCCGCTTGAAGCGGATCGGCGAGCGACTGCAGGCGCAGACACAGACGTTGATTTCGGAACAGGACAGCCCCGAGGCGGGCTCGGTCAACTCGCCGGTTCTGGCTGCGCTGTCCCGCAACGGCCCCTTGAGCATCGGAGACCTGACGCAGGCCATCGGCCAGAGCCAGCCGGGCATTACCCGCATGGTCGGCAAGCTGAAGGCGCGCGGTCTTGCGAAGATCGTGCCCGATCCGGTCGATCGCCGTGTCTCCAAGGTCTCGCTGACGCCCGCCGGTGAGGATCTTGTCCGACGTCTGGAGGAAGGCGCCTGGCAAACGGTCGAAGCCGCCGTCACCGATGCCTGCGAGGGCCTGTCCGGTTCTCTACTGGAGCAATTGGGTCAGCTGGAAGACCGGCTTGCTGCCCGCCCGCTGCCCCGGCATGTCCGCGTGCGGGTCAAGGCGCGCTAGCCGCCCTGTTATGTAACGGAGTATCTCACGTGGAAAATGCTCTCGACACCGCCGTCTGGACCGCGCTCACGACACGCCACAGTCGCTTTGCCATCGGCGCGGGCCAGGCCCGGCGCTTCGACCCGAACGTCGCCCCCTTTGCCGCCGCGTTTGACGCAAGTCCGCAAAGCCTGTCGGATCTCGGCGATCTGCTTGAGGACGGCGAGACCGATGTCTACCTGCTTCAACGGGCGGACATCGCCCTGCCGGACACCCTGACGGCACCGATGACCGCTCCCGGCGTGCAGATGATCAAACGGCGCGCCGGCGCGGTTCTGCCAACCATGGAAGGGATCATCCGCCTGACGGAAGCCGACATCCCGGAGATGCGCGCGCTAGTCGACCTGACCAAACCCGGGCCTTTCCGTGCGCGGACCTTCGAACTCGGTGAATTCTGGGGCATCCGCATCGACGGTCGGCTGGCGGCCATGGCCGGGGAACGGCTGAAGCTGCCAGGCTTTACCGAGGTTAGCGGCGTCTGCAGCCATCCGGATTTCCGGGGCAAGGGCCTTGCCGCCGCGCTGTCCGATTTCGTCGCGAGCCGCATCGAAGCGCGTGGCGAGATCCCGTTCCTGCACGCCTATGCCAACAACGCCGCCGCGATCCGGCTTTATGAAAAGCTCGGGTTTGAACTGCGTTGCGAGGTTAATGTCGCAGTTCTGGAGAAATCTGCCGCCTGACGTACACAGATACAGGCTCAGCGCTTGTCCTTGAGATAACGTTCGAAGGCGGCAAGGGTCGTCTCGGACACATAATGCTCGATGCCTTCCGCATCCATTTCGGCTGCTTCTTCCGGCACGCCGACGGCAATCAGCAATTCGACCACTAGCCGGTGACGGGCACGCACCCGGTCGGCCATTTCCGCCCCTTCCTCGGTCAGGAAGACACCGCGGTAGGGCCGCGATACGGCCAGCCCCTCCCTCTTGAGACGGGCGACGGCCTTGGTCGCGGTCGGATGGGTCACCCCGAGACAGCGGGCGATATCGGTGATGCGCGCCTCACCGTGCTCCTGCAACAGATCGGCGATCAGCTCGGTATAATCCTCAAGAAGCGCAGAGGCACGGGCGGAGCGAGCTTGGTTGAACCGGTCCGCGGCTTCGGCTTCCACAAGCTCGGCCCTATCTTCCTCAGGCGGCTTCCCGCTGTGCTTCCCGGCCAATGGTCCGAAACTCCCGTTCCCGCATAATTTCGTACATCACGACTCATATTGCAGCCTTGGCTACATTTTGCAATCGGCAGGTTCATTTTCCTACTATTGTTTGCAATTTCGTTTTTAATTTGTCTATTGACAGAAATGTAGCCTTGGCTTCATTTGTTGGAAATCGAGAGTTGGATGCACTCCCCATGACGCTTATGCCGGACAAGATATCCATGAGCGAACGCACCACGGCCGCGATCGGGGAAACCCTCGCCGGCCGGCGGCACGGTATGCGCTCCGCGCTCTTGTTCGCAGGACCTGCCATCATCGCTTCGATCGCCTATCTGGATCCGGGAAACTACGCCACCAACATCCAGGCCGGCGCAGGCTACGGCTACACCCTTTTGTGGGTGGTGCTGATGGCCAACCTGATCGCCATGCTGTTTCAGGCGCTGTCCGCCAAGCTCGGGATCGTCACCGGCCGCAATCTCGCGGAAATGTGCCGCGAACAGTTCCCCACTCCCGTCGTGTGGGCCATGTGGGCGGTCAGCGAAGTGGCGGCGATGGCGACCGATCTCGCCGAATTCCTTGGCGGCGCGATCGGACTGGCGCTCCTGTTCGACATGCCGCTAATGGCCGGCATGATCGTCACAGCAATCGTTACCTACGGTATCCTGATGTTCGAAGGCCGCGGGTACCGGCCCATGGAACTGATCATCGGCGCGCTGGTCGCCGTGATCGGGCTCTGCTACGTGATCGAAATCTTCATTGCCCCGATCGCCTGGGGCGAGGCCGCCTACCACATGGTCCTGCCGAATATCCCCGATGCGGCAGCACTCACCATTTCCGTCGGCATCATCGGCGCCACGGTCATGCCTCATGCGGTCTATCTGCATTCCGGCCTGACCCAGAACCGGGCGCCCGCGCGCGACCGGAGCGAACGCCGCAAGCTGGTGAAGTTCTCCAACATAGAGGTCGTTCTGGCGCTTGCCGTCGCTGGCATGGTCAACATGGCCATGGTGATGATGGCCGCCAGCGCCTTCCACGCCGGTCATAGCGAAGTCGCGGAAATCGAAACCGCCTATCACCTGCTGACGCCGCTCCTCGGCGGCGCGGCGGCCGCAGTCTTTCTGGTTTCGCTGATCGTTTCCGGCGTTTCCAGTTCGGTGGTCGGCACCATGGCCGGCCAGATGATCATGCAGGGCTTCGTCCGCTTTTATATCCCGATCTGGCTACGCCGCCTGATCACCATGGCGCCCGCGTTCGCGGTCGTTGCCCTCGGCGTCAATGCAACGGACGCGCTGGTTCTCAGCCAGGTCATCCTCAGCATCGCCCTGCCGGTGCCGATGATCGCCCTCGTTCTGTTCACCCGGAACCGCAGGATCATGGGCGAGTTCGCCAACCGCCGGATCACGGATATCCTGGCGATCGCCGGCTCGATCATCGTGCTATCCCTGAACTGCGTCCTGCTGCTCCAGACCTTCGGCGTGGAAATCCCCGGATTGCCGGCATGACTCCCAGTATGACTGCTAGCGTGACGGCCGGTTGCCTCACCGGTCCTTGAAGCCGTACCAGAGATAGGCGCCCTGCAGATAGGCCTGGCGGAACTTCGGGAAGGGGAACCTGTCGAAGGGCTGCGAAACGGCTGCGGGCAGATCGGCCTGCTTGATCTTGCCCAGCGCGAGGTCGGCGATCTTTTCCCCCGACAGGGAGGCCATGGCGATGCCACTGCCGTGCCAGGCCATGGCGGCAAAGACGCCCTCCATGTCGGGCACCGGACCAACATAGGGCGTCAGGTTTTTCGTCAGGCAGACGTGGCCGTACCAGGAATACTCCGTTTCCACATGGCGCCATTCGGGGAACATGCGATCGAAATCCGCCCGGCCCCGGCGCTGCATGGCGCTGAGCGCCTGCTCCGTTTCAAAGATTCCGCCACGGGTCCCGAACAGGAACCGCCGGTCCGGCAGCAGCCGGAAATAATGCAACAGCGTGCGCGTATCGGCGGCCATCAGATCCGAAGTCCAGCCCTGGGCGGCAAGCTCGTCTTCGGTGAGCGGCCGGGTTACCACGACGCTCGACATCGCCGGCAGCGTCCTGCCGAAAAGCCAGCGCGGCACGTTTTCATCCGCATAGCCGTTGCCGGCGAGGATCACCTTCCGGGCAATCACCGATCCATCCGGCAGAGAGAGAAACCACCGGTTCGCGTCCCGCTCGATGGCTTCCACCGGGGAACGTGAAAAGATCCGCCCGCCCTTCTCCCGTACCTTGGCCGCGAGACCCTGCACGTATTTCATCGGGTTGAGGGCAAACCCGAACGGCACATGTAGACCGCCATGAAATTCGGGACCGGCGATGCCCCGTTCGGCCAGTTCACCTTTGGAATAGAGTTTCGGCTGATAGCCGAAATACTTTTTCAGAAAGGCCGCTTCCTCTTCGAAGGCCTTGAATTCCGACGGCCTGTGAGCCAGCATCATCTCGCCCTTGGAGTGCCGGTCGACGTCCAGTTTCCAGGCATCCAGCCGCTTGGCGACCTTATCCATGGCTTCGATCTGGTAGAGAACGAATTTCCGGGCTTCCGCGAGGCCGTAGCGTTTGATCAGATCGCCTTCGGAAAGCTTGGTGCCGCCGAAGCAGCAGAAACCGCCGTTGCGCCCCGACGCCCCCCAGCCGACCCGTTTGGCATCGAGCACGCAGACCGACGCGCCTGCTTCCGCCAGTCTGAGTGCGGCACTCAGCCCGGCATATCCGGCACCGATCACCGCCACATCGAACTGGGCACTGCCCATCAGCGACGGATCTTCGAAGATCTCCCCGACCGAAGCTTCCCAATAACTGCCGATATCGAGCGAACCGCCGTTTTTCCCTGGCATCATCGCGCCCTTAAAAACCCAGCCGGTCGCGGAGCGAGAACCAGGTCATGGCGAGGACCAGGAGAGGGAAGCGCAGCCGGTCACCGCCCGGGAACGCCGGCACGTTCAGCTTTTCGAACACGTCGAACCGGGTCGCCGTTCCGTCGATCGCCTCGGCGATCACCTTGCCCGCAAGCGTTGCGGTCGCGACCCCGTGTCCAGAATAGCCGGTCGCGGTCACCACATTCGGGGCGAGATGGGCGAAATACGGCATGCGTTTCGGTGTGATCGCCAGCGTGCCGCCCCAGCCGTAGTCGATACGCGCATCCGCAAGCTGCGGATAGATCTCCAGCATCGGCCTTCGGACGAATGCCTTGATGTCTTCGGGAAACCGGTAACCGTAGTTCTCGCCGCCGCCGAACAGAAGCCTGCGGTCTGCGGACAGCCGGAAATAGTTGATGACGAACTTGCTGTCGGCCACCGCTACATTGTCCCGGATCAGGGCCTTCGCCTCGTCTTCGGAAAACGGTTCGGTCGCGATGACAAAATTGTTGATCGGCATCACATGGGCGGCCGTCTTGCGGTCGAGCCGGCCGAGATAGCCGTTGCAGCCGAGCACCAGATGTTTCGCCTGGACCGTCCCGTATTGCGATTTGACCGTAACCGTATCGCCGCCTTCGTAGGAAAGAACCGTGGTCTCCTCGAAGATCCGGGCCCCCTTTGCCTCGGCCGCGCCTGCGATACCGAGCGCGAAGTTGAGCGGATGCAAATGACCCGCCCCCATATCCAGCGACCCGCCGTGATAGGCCGGGCTGCCGACCATGGCCGACATCTCGTCCCCATCGACGAAGCGGATCTTGTCATAGCCATAGGTCAGCCGCAGATGCTCGACATACTCCATGCTTTCGGCAACGAACGACTTGCGGTGATCCGCGTGAAGAACGCCGGGCGTGTAGTCACAGGCAATGTCATGCGTCGCGATCAGGTCCGTAACGGCTTTCTTGGAGTCCTCCGCCAGGTCCCACAGCAGTTTGGCATGCGACCGGCCGTGCCGCCGTTCCAGGACCGTCTGGTCCATGCGCTGCCCGGAGCCGACCTGCCCGCCATTGCGGCCCGACGCGCCCCATCCGACCCGGTGGGCCTCCAGCAGAACCACGTCATAGCCGCGCTCCGCCAGATAGAGCGCGGAGGACAGGCCCGTATAACCGCCGCCGACAATGCACACGTCGCACCGAACGTCGCCTTCCAGCGCCGGATAGTGCGTCTGCCGGTTGGCCGTCGCCGCGTAATAGGAGGGAGCATGAACGCCTTTGGTGTCATTGGCGGTCAGAAGATCAAGCGAACTCAGCATGTGGGCACTCAAACACTCAACAGGACATTATGGAGGGCGATAGGGCTACCGGCACATGTCCTTGGCAAGCCCCACATTCCATTGCTTTTCGCGGCATTGCAAGGCCACTCCGCAACGCCATAAAGACGCAGCGGCATATCGCATCCCAGCGGGGAAAAGGAAAGGCCGCGCCTGACCAAAGCCGCTTTTTCAACTGCTCCTCAGATCGGACAGCCATCCGAGCCCGTCTTCGATTGCACCACGCGGACGATACTCGGCGCCGATCGCTCCGCGGTATCCAAGATCGTCCAGCAATCTGACGATGTGACGGTAGTTGACCTCACCCTGATCCGGTTCGCCCCGATCCGGAACCGCGGCGATCTGCACATGACCGATCAACGGCAGAAAGGTCTCCAGACGATGGCTCAGATCGCCCTCGATCATCTGTACGTGATAACAATCGAACATCAACCTGATTGAAGGGAGTCCGAGGTCCTGAATGATCTGCGCTGCCTGCTCCGTGCTGCGCAGGAAATATCCGGGAATGTCACGTTGGTTGATCGGTTCGATCAGGAGCTGAAGACCGTCCTTTTCAGCCAGATCGGCCGCGTAGGTCAGGTTTTCCAGAAAACAGCCGTTCGCCGCCTTGCCTTCGGCCTGTCCGGCCATGACGTGGATAAAGGAGGCACGGATGAAACGCGCATAGGAAACCGCCTCGCGGATCGCCTCTTGCGCTTCCGCCTCGCGGCCTGGAACGGCGCAAAGGCCGAAGTCCTTCTTTGCCGGATCGCCGGGGCGCGTGTTCAGCGAAAGCATTGGGAGGCCTGTCTCCGACAGCGCCCGATACACCTCGTCCGGGGCCGCATCATAGGGCCAGTGACATTCCACCGCGTCGAAGGCGGCTTTTTTCGCCTGACGGATCGCGTCCGGCAGCGAAAGTTCCTTCCAAAGAAACCCGAGATTGGCTGAAAACCGTGCCATGACGCTTCCTGTTTGTTTGAGTGATGTTTCACTTAATACAGGGATCACGAAATACGTAAAAGACCGCCCGCGTTCCATCGACCACCGCCAATGCGAAGGTTGCAGCCAATCTCAAAAATCACCTAACGTAAAGAACCCAAACGAGTGCTAATTATCGGAAATTTCGAGACAATCTCGCGAAAAATGCAGGGTTGAACTTGACAGATAATGCCATTTTAAATTTAACGTTTAAGCAAATTTTGCAACCGTAAGAATAGGTAATTTGGCAGGGGCTTATGCTTCGAATTCTATTGGCAATCGCTTTCACATTCGCATCGCTGACCATCGCAATGGCGACGGAGCATATTACCGTGAAGGCAAATCGGACATCCGCGATCAGCAGCTTCGTCCACTACAACAAAGACTTATGCAGCGGCGGGGCGATCCCACAGCTGAGGCCGGGAACAAAGCCCAAGCATGGCAAACTTACCTTCAAGGTAGTCGTAACGAAGTTGGGCCCGGGTCCTTGCGTGGGCACACGCGTAAAAGCCGCAGCTGCATATTACACCCCCGACAGGGGCTTCAAAGGCAAAGACTATTTCTCGGTCGGCTACACCCATGACTTATACGAAGGCGCCGCACGCATAGGGTCTACTTTTTACTCGTTCAACGTTACTGTAAAATAGACGAAAAAGAACAATAAAATCAAAATATTATAGACAAAAAGAACTCTGAAAGCGTAATCCGCGGCAAGAACAAAAAACCCTCGAAATCCAACAGGCCTTTCACAAACTGAACATTGCCCGGCAATTGGCAAAGTTCAACGTCACGGCCACGAAATGAGCAGAACTAATGTTGAAATACCTCCTCGCATTCGCAATCGCCTTTACGTCATTGACAACGGTCGCGGCCGCAGAACACATCACGATCCGCGCGAACAAAACAGCGGGCCTGGGAAGCTATGTCGCCTATAACGGCGACATTTGCAGCGGCCAGGGCTCTCCGCACATGTACGTCGGCAGGAAGCCGAAGCATGGCAAACTCACATTCAAACCGGTCAGGACGAAATTCAGTCAGGGCCGCTGCAAAGGCGTGCCAGTCAGGGCAACAGCCGTCTTTTATACGCCCAATCGAGGCTTCAAGGGCGAAGACAGCTTTTCGTTCTACTACACGCACGACATGTATGAGGGGGCCGCAGGCAGAGGTTCGACCTCCTATTCCTTTCGTGCGACCATTAAATAATCAGCCGTAGCGCAGGAATGCGGGGCGAAGGGGTACGCAGCCCCTTCCCCCTTTTCAATCCCGAGCTTCACGACACCGGAAACCGAAGGAAAGAGCACATGTTCAGAACCATTCTGGCGTTCGCGCTGACGATTGCATTCCTTTCAAGCGCCTTGGCGGATCAGCTCTCAAGAACCGTCCCCGCCAACCGAAAGTCCCAAGTCTACTCACATGCGCTTTATCAGAAACAGACCTGCATTTCGGGAGCCATCCCGAACATGAAAGCCGGCCGGCAGCCGAAACACGGCAAGGTCACCTTCCAGAGGTCGAGCTTCAAGCTCAGCAAGAAAGCCGGAGGCTGCGCGGGAAAGTTGATCAAGGGCATGGGCATCTTTTATACCCCGGACAGGAATTTCAGGGGCAAGGACACGTTCACCGTAAACTACTCCTATGAAACATACCCGGGCAGCAGCAGGCGGAACTTCGTTTCGACCACTTACAACATTACCGTGAAATGACCCGGCTTTTCGGGCGGGTCAAGACCGGCCAGGTTAGCCCCTAATAAAATACAAGCTTTGGATCCGCAGAAACCCAAACGATGGCTTTTTGAGCTCCGATCGAAAAACTTTCTTTGGAATTGCCGCAGATCAAATCCACAAGGCTCAAATTACCGTTCAATCTCGACAAACATCGCGGATATCTAAACTATATAAGAATGGATGGACCCGATCGTATTGAAGGAGAGGACGGACAAATGAAGAATACTGACAAGAACTACTATAAAATCGGACTTACCGCCGCCTTGGCGCTGGGACTATCCGTTTCGCTGACAGCATGTGAAAGTGTTTCGAAGAAGCCGGGGGCCCCGTCGACTCCTACCGTCAATCCGACGGCTCCGGCGTCAACAACGACCGGAAACCAGAACCGTGCTGGAAATCAGAACCAGAACCAAACCCAGACGGAAAGCCAGAACACCGGGTCCACCGGCGGCAGCGGAAGCGGCGGCTCTGGCGGGTCCGGCGGCAGCGGCGGTTCCGGTGGCAGCGGCGGTTCTGGCGGCAGCGGCGGTTCTGGCGGTGGCAGCAGCTACTAAGGCTGAAGCTGCTTTATCGAGCGAGGGATCAGGTCTCGCCTACTTCCAGATCGGTTCCGTATGACTTACGGTCAGGCAACTGCCCCGTATCCCGACGGAAGGCCACACACCCGAACACTAGAGCCGGCTGGATCCAGCCGGCTTTTTAACGTCATGGCATTCTGCCCTCCGCCGCCTGGGGCAGCAGGAACGGGGTTTCCCCTCCAGGCAAAGCACCGATCCGCAGCGGAAAATCGAAGGCTTCCGAAATCAGGTCGTCGCGATAGACCTCCTCGACCATGCCATCGGCAAGAAGGCGGCCGGTCTTCATGACCAGCACCTGATCGGAGTACATGGCCGTCAGGTTCAGGTCGTGCAGGACACACAGCACACCTCCGCCCCGGTCGGCGAAATCCCGCGCTACATCCATGATCAACACCTGATGGCGGATATCGAGGCTGGAGATCGGCTCGTCCAGGATCAGCCAGCGCGGCTCGTCGCCAACCTTCGGCTGCCAGACCTGGCACAGGACTCGGGCAAGCTGGACTCTTTGCTGCTCACCACCGGAAAGCGACTGATAGGCCCGACCCTCGAAGCCGGCCATATCCACCCGGTCCAGGGCCTCACCGATCCGGGCCTGTACAGCGGCAAGATCCAACGGCGCATTCTGCAGACCGAGGCGGACGACTTCCTGTACCGTCAGCGGAAAGGACAGCTGTGTGTGCTGGGGCAAGACCGCACGCACCTCGGCGAGCTCCCGGGGCACATAGCGGCCGAGCGGCCGCGCATTCAGGAAAACATCACCGTCATACCCGGTTTCGCCGGTGATCGCCTTCAGCAAGGTCGACTTGCCCGACCCGTTCGGCCCGACGATGGTGCAGACCTTGCCCGGGCGAGCCTCGAACGTAACATCAGACACAATGGTCTTTCCCGACAGCCTGACCGCCAGACCGCTCACACTGAGATTGGTTTCCATGGCCGTCATAGTCCCGTCAGCCCCCTGCGCCGGAGGAGAACCCAGAGAAAGAACGGTGCACCGGCAAGCGCGGTCAGAATGCCGATCGGCAATTCCGCAGGCGCCACGACGATCCGGCTGACCGTATCCGCGAGAATGAGCATGACCGCACCCAGCAGCGCCGAGGCGGGCAGCAGATAGCGATGATCGGGACCTATGGTCAGGCGCAAGAGATGCGGCACGACGATCCCGACGAACCCGATCCCACCGCTGACCGCAACGGAAGCCCCGGTCGCAGCCGCGACTGCGACGATCGCCAGCGTCTTCAGCCTCTGGACCCGGATGCCCAGGTGCCCTGCCGCGGCTTCTCCGAGGAACAGGGCATTCAATCCCCTGGACAGGGACAGGGCGACGGCGAGTGCTACGGAGACGATCGCGGCACAGGTCGCCACCTTTTCCCAGCTTGCCCCGGCGAGTGACCCCAGGTTCCAGAAGGTCAGATCGCGCAGTTGCTGGTCATCGGCATAAAAGATCAGCAGCCCGACCATGGACATGGCAAGGGCACTGATGGCAATCCCCGCCAGAAGCATCGTCGCAACCGACGACAGTCCGTTGCTGGTGCCGATCCGATAGAGCAGAGACGTGACCAGCAAGGCTCCGAGAAAGGCGGACACCGGCAGGGAGAATACCCCCAGGAGAGCCGCCACCGGCGCGAGCCAGGACTGGCCGAGGATGATGAACCCCGCCGCCCCAAGCCCCGCCCCGGAGGACACGCCGATAATCCCGGGGTCTGCGAGCGGATTGCGGAACAGGCCCTGCATGACCGCGCCCGAGACCGCAAGGGCGGCCCCCACCAGCGCACCCAGACAGACCCGCGGCAGCCGGACCTGCAGGAACACGATCCGGTCCCGCAACTCCTCCCCGGACAGGGAGGACACCGGATCGAAGATCGTCGCCATCACCTTGAGAGCCTGTATCTCCAGCGCTCCGGAGTTCAGGGAAACCAGCATGGCACATCCCAGCAGGACGGCCAGCACAGCGATGGCCGACCGTGCAAGTGGTGCGCGGTCGCCGTTTCGGGCTGCCGCGACGTGGCGCTGCAACGGCTGAAGAACGAGTGCGGTCATGGTGCCATGCCCTCTCTTGTTACACTTCGAAAGTCAGAGACCGAAGTCCGCGAGGTCGTCGGAAAGCTCACGCACCGCGCTGGCCGTCCTCGGACCGAAGCCAAGCAGATAGAGGCCGTTCATCCGGATAAGCCGCTTGTTCTGTCCGGCGGGCGTCTGGGCGATCGCCGCATTGGCGAGGATTTCCGACGCGGCATTTTGATCCCCGTGACGCTCCATCATCAAGATGACGTCCGGATTGGCGGCGGTGATCGCCTCCTCGTTCAACTGCTTGTACCCGGGAACGCCATCAATGGCGTTCTGTGCGCCCGCCATCTGGATGATGGCATCGGCGGCGGTCCCCGTACCTGAAGCTAGCACCCGGCCTCCGGTATAAGACAACACGAACAAGACCCTGGTTGTCCGGTTCAGCTTGTGTGCCTCCGACACCGCATCGGCGAGATCGGCCGCCACCTGAGAGGAGAGAGCTTCCGCTTTGCCATCCACCCCCAGGGCGGTCCCGACCGCCCTGATCTTCTGCTGGATCGCCTCTCCGGAATAGCCTTCCGGCACTGTCACGAAAGGCACGCCCGCGGAGGCCAGAACGGAGACCGCTTCAGGCGGTCCGCTTCCCTCGATGGCAAGAATACCGTCCGGCTTGACCGACAGCACGCCTTCCGGAGACAGAGCCCGCATGTAGCCGACGTCCGGCAGGGAGAGAGCCTCTGCCGGAAAACTTGCGGTCGAGTCACGGGCAACCAGCCGGTCCTGTTCGCCGAGAGCATAAACGATCTCGGTAAGCGAGCCACCGATCGCCACGATTCGGTCCGCATTTTCAGGCAGGCGATCAGCGGAATAGACCGGGCCGGTGGCCATGAAACTCATAGCGAACGACAATCCGGTAGCGAGCCACCTCGCGGCGCGGGGGAAAGAGCGCGGTGCGGTCATGCCAACGCCTCCCCGGATGCGAGCGGTTGAAGGCGCGGCAGTTTTTCGACCAGCTCGCGCCAGTCCTCCCGCTCCTTCTTGCCTTCACCGCGAACACCGAAAAACTGCATGATCTGGACGCCGTCACGGTCGAACACCTCGACCGACGTGACATGGCCTTCGGCCACCGGCTTGCGCACGCCCCAGACCTCGGCGATCTGATCGGTCCTCAGGTGCATATGGAAGCCCTCGTCCATGATGTTGATCCAGGGACCTTTCGCGACAATGTTGGCGACCGGGCCGGAATGAATCTGGATGCACCCCCGGTTGAACACGAAGCACATGATCGGCAGGCCGTCATTGGCGGCATGGTGCAGCAGGGCCGTCACCGCGCTCTGGTCCAGGGTCCAGGCATAGGTATCACCGGCCAGGTGGAATGCGTTCAGACGATGCAGGTCCAGATCCTTCAGAATGCCGACGAACTGGTGCGGGTCGGTCATCGCCTGCCAGCGCTCACGCAATTCCGTCTGGGCGCTCCTGTTCAGGGCCGGCCGTGCCGGCTGGTCGAACGGAACCACCTCGGCCAGCAGGCCAGGTGTCTGGTCTTCGAGAGCGAGCTGGTCGACCAGCCGGTCCCAGGCCTCCATGTCGGTTGCTTCGCGGGCATGGATCTTGTGCACGGCCTCTCCGTGACCGTCGAAGAACTGAAGGCTTTTCTTCACACTGGCGCCTGTGTCTTTTTCCACAGCAAACCCGTGGACCCAGGCGGAGGGAAACATCCGCATGTCGATATCCGCGCCGAGCATCAAGGAGGCGTTGCGGCCCTTGATATAGCGGTCGTACACGCCGACCTTTTCGTGAACGGCACTGTCGTTGCGTGTCAGGGCAAGGACCTCTCCAAGCGCTTCGAGCGCCGGAAACAGGACGGCGAAATCCGTCGAGATCCGTTTTGCGGACTGGCCGCAGAAGGCCGCAACCAGTTCGGCTTCGGATACTCCGCATTGCTGCGCAAGGTCGCGCTCGCGCATTTTAGGGTTATCCGCACGCATCCGGCGGAGCTGTTCGAAATCGGTGACAGTCGTGTCCATTGGTCGTTCCTTCAATTGGATCGGGAAAACGTCACCTCGCAATTCCTCCGACATTTCAGAGGCATGGCTGATTTCTGGCTAGCTCCGGCCTTTTGATGACAATCGAGAGGCCCGGACACTGCGACGGCACGCATTAATACTTGACTCTAATATTCATAAAATAGTACGGCATCAATACCTGAGTTGAAGACTCATGATTTTTTAACAAATGAAACGCAAGCGAGCCGGAGCCAGCCAGCATTTCAATCCACTGGAGATGAGAAATGGGGCTGATAAGCCGAAACCGGGGCTGGCTGATGTGTGGAGTGGCGGCAAATGCCGTCATCATGTGCGGTCAGGCACATGCGCAGGATGCGCAGACAATTCCGAACCAGGGAAGCACCACAACGCTTTCCGAAATCGTCGTTGGAGCGGGCGTCCCGAAGGTCGCCATCGATACGCCGCAGGCGGTGACCGTTATCGATCAGGAAGCCATCGACCAAAAGCAGCCGACGACGATCGGCGATATCTTCTCGCAGATTCCCGGCGTTAGCATCGTCGGCTCCGACCGTATCGGCGGCCAGTCGTTCAACATCCGCGGTATCGGCGACCTGGGCGCGGCTGACGAATCGAAGATCATCGTTTCGGTCGACGGCGCGGTGAAATTCTACGAACAGTACCGCATGGGTTCCTTCTTCAGCGATCCGGAACTCTACCGGCGCGTGGAAGTTCTGCGCGGACCGGCTTCATCGACCCTTTACGGTTCGGGCGCGCTCGGCGGGGTAATCAATTTCACCACCAAGGATGCCGAAGAATATCTGAAGCCGGGCGAAACCGGCGCGGTCCAGTTGAAGACCCAGTACAATTCCAACAAGGCGGGGATTCTCGGGTCCGTTATTGCGGCCTACGCCTTCAACGACCAGACCTCCGTGCTGCTCAACGGCAACGTCCGCAAGCAGGGCGAATATGAGACAGGCGCCGGTGTTCCGGTCTCCGGTTCGGACTTCCTGTCCTTCTCAGGGCTGGGAAAGGTCACCCACCACTTCGGCGACGGCAACGAGCAGACCATCCGCCTGTCCTATCAACGCTGGCAAAGCAATGCGGACGACGCCGACTATTCCCAGACCGGTACGCTTGGTTTCGGCACCATCGACCGTGACATCACCGACCAGACCGCCATTCTCTCCTACGAGAACCCGGCAAGCGACAATCCGTGGCTGAACCTGAAGGCGAACCTGTCCTTCTCCGACACGCACGTGGTGCAGGACGATTCCTCCTTCGGCGCATTCAGCACGTCGCAATTGTTCGAGGACGGCGAGTACACCTACCGGACCTGGGCCGGAAAGCTGGAAAATACGTTCGAGAAATCCGGCGCCAATTTCATGAACTATCTGACGATTGGCACCCAGCTCAGCTATCAGCAACGTCTTGCGGAGAGCACATCCGGCGCGATCGGCTTCCATCCGGAAGGCACGGACACCAAGCTCGGCTTTTTCATCCAGGATGAATTCATCTGGAACGAGCGGCTAACCCTCATTCCGGGCATTCGCGCCGATTTCGTGAATCTGGATCCGGATTCGGCGATTGCCGGCGCCTCCTCGCAGTCCGACGTTGCGCTGTCTCCGAAACTCGCCGCCATGTACAAGTTCAACGACACCATATCGATGTTCGGCTCGGTGGCCCACACCGAACGCATGCCGACACTGGACGAGCTGTTTTCCTCCTCGGGAGCAACCGGTACTTATCCCGGCGGCCGGGCCGCAAGCCTCAACCTGAACAAGGAAACCTCGAACAACTTCGAGGCCGGCTTTGCCCTGTCCTTCATGGATGTCCTGTCAGCCAACGACGGACTGCAGCTGAAAACGACCGGGTTCTACAATTTCCTGAACGACCTGATCACGACCAATCCCAACACGCGTCAGGCAACCGCGGTTCCCTACTATGTGAATGTGGAAAAGGCCGAGATCTACGGGGTCGAAATCGAGGGCGCCTATGAAGCGCAATACGCCTTCGGCAACCTGGCGTTCAGCAGGATCTTCGGACACAACACAGACACCGGCGAGAACCTCGACACCATCCCTGCCACGACGCTGGCTTTGACGCTGGGGGGACGTCTGCCCCAATACGATCTGTCCTTCGGCTGGCGCGGCGAGTTTGCGGAATCGATCGCAACGGGTGCCACCTCGGACGGCCCCTTTGCCGGCTATGCGGTGCATGACCTCTTTGCCGACTGGACGCCGGAAGACGGTCAGATGGCCGGTTGGCAGGTGCGCGCGTCTGTCGAAAACATCTTCGACAAACGCTATCGCAACAACCTTGCCGGCGATGACGGTCCCGGACGGACCTTCAAGCTGACACTGGCGAAGAAACTGAGCTGGTAACAACCTTTAGCCGGGGCCGCCCTTTCGAAGGCCGGCCCCGGCCCGTGATCCTTGTACGGACCGGGCTCAACTCCTATATTTTCCCAAAATTGAAAATACAGGACCCCTCCCATGCAAGACGCGGTGAAAATTACCTGTGCCGCCTGCGGCCAGACCAACCGGGTGCCGGTGGCCAAGCTCACGTCCGGCCCGAAATGCGGCATCTGCGGTGAAGCCCTTGCCTCCGGCAAGGTGGCCGAACTGGATCAACAGGCCCATGACAAGGCGACCAAGACGGACGAACTACCAATCGTCGTCGACTACTGGGCACCCTGGTGCGGTCCCTGCCGGATGATGGCGCCGGAATTCGCCAAGGCGGCCAAGGCGCTCAACCCCCATGTCCGGTTCGCCAAGATCAACACCGAGGACTTTCCGCGCGTGTCGCAAAAGCTCGGCATCCGCGGCATCCCCCTGCTGATCCTGTGGCACAAGGGCCGCGAAGTCGCCCGTCTCGCCGGTGCCCGGCCTGCGCGTGACATTGAGGCCTTCGTCCGCCAGTCGGCCACCGTCAAAGGCTGACAAAAGCCGGCAGGCCTCAAACGTCGTGGGCGGTCAGCCAGTCACGAATGAGGCTCTGGTAGCGCTCTCCGGAAAAGCTCGGAAAATGGCCGCCGTGCACAAGCCGCACCGGCAGATCGAGGAGCCGGGACATGCTGGCGATATAATCGCCCATGTCGGAATGATAGGTGTCCTCGATCAGCGGCCCGTCATAGAGAATGTCGCCGGAAAACAGGATCCCGGTCGCCTTTTCATAGAGTGCAATGCCGCCCGGTGAATGTCCGGGCGTATGAATCACCGTGAAATGCCGGTCACCAAGATCGATGACGTCGCCGTCCTCGACGATGCGCGTGGCCGGTGCCTTCTTCACCGCATATTCGGTCGAGCTGTAGGGCAGCGGCGGCAACCGGGTGAAGATCTCGTCGGTCACGTAAGGATCGGCCAGCGTGTTTGCCCGCGTCGGCTCCGCGAGCAACTCGGCCTCGCACCGGTGCACCGTGCGGTGCTCGAACTCGTGATGACAACCGATGTGATCGAAATGCGTGTGGCTGGCAACCGCTTCCAACGAGCGCTCGGTTACCAGCGGCACCTGCTCTCGCAGGCTGACCACGCCCATTCCGCTGTCGACAAGCATGTCCTTGTCCCGTCCGCGCACGTGCCAGATGTTGCAGCGGTAGAACTCCTGGATGAACGGCTCGCAGATATAGGTGACGTCGTCCCCGACCTTGCGCGTCTCGTACCAGATGTCAGCCGTGGCCCGTTCCATACCCGCCCTCACCTTTCATCCTTCAGGACAACGACATCGTCCCGCCGCACCCCGAGCGTGACCGTCGATCCGACCTGTGCCTGTCCGCTTTGCGGCATTTGCGCGACGGGCCGGAACGCGTCATTGGCAGCATGTTTCAGAACCGCCAGGTGATGCGCCCCGGCAAAGGTCAGGTCTTCCACGGTCGCAGAGCCGAGCGGCAGGATATCATCGCCTGCGCCGTCGACCACGAAATGTTCCGGCCGGATCGAGAGCACGACGGCCTCGCCTGCCTCGAACCGCTTGTCCGGCGCGGAAAGCCTGAGCGGACCGCACGGGGTCTCGACGTCGAACACGCTGCCTTTTTTCTCCAGGACCCTGCCCTTCAGAAACGAACTCTGCCCCATGAAGCCTGCGGTAAAGAGCGTGGCCGGTTGCAGATAGACCCGTTCCGGCGTGCCCATGTCCTCGATCCGGCCGTGGCTCATGACGACGACCGTATCACCGATCGCCATAGCCTCTTCCTGGTCGTGGGTCACGTGGATGAAGGACGTTCCGACTTCCCGCTGAATCGCCTTCAATTCGGCCTGCATCTGGCGGCGCAGCTTCAGGTCCAGCGCGCCGAGCGGTTCGTCGAGCAGCAGCACGGAAGGTTCGACCGCAAGCGCCCGAGCAAGCGCAACGCGCTGACGCTGACCGCCGGACAGTTCATGAGGCTTCTTGTCCTCAGCCCCGCCAAGCCCGACCAGCTCCAGCATCCGGTGGGCGCGGTCGCTGCGCTCCTTGGCACCGATGCCGCGCATGCGCAGGCCGAAGCCCACATTCGCACCGATGGTCATATGCGGAAACAGGGCATAGTCCTGGAACACGGTCGTCGTCGGTCGTTTGGCAGGCGCCACGTCCGTCATGTCCTGACCGTTGATCAGCACCTCCCCGGATTGCGGCACCAGGAAACCGCCGATGACGGACAACAGCGTCGTCTTGCCAGAACCGGAGGGCCCGAGAAACACGGTGTAGGAGCCGGTCGGAACCGTCAGCGACACGCCATCGAGCGCGGTGAAGCTGTCGTAGTGATGCGTGACGTTGCGCACGTCCACGGCAAGATCGGTCAAGAACGCCTCCCTTTCCGGAAAACGACCAGTTCGAGAACAATGACGAGAACGACGGAAATGCCGAAGACGACGCTGCCGACCGCGTTGGTCTTCGGATTGAGGCCGGAGCGCAGCAGGCTCCAGATTTCCACCGGCAGGGTGACGTCGAAGCGCGTCAGCAGGAAAGAGATGATGAATTCGTCCCAGGAGAACGTCATCGACAGGAAGAAGCTGGCAAAGAGCGCCGGCCAGAGCATCGGCGCCGTCACCAGGGTGATCACCTGCCATTCCTTTGCCCCCAGATCCCGGGCGGCGCGCTCGATATTCGCCTGATGATCGCCCATCTGGCTGTAGATGATGGCAAAGCACAGCGGCATATTGATCACCACATGGCCGATACCGGCGGCCGCGAGCGACTTCGGAATGCCGACCGCGTTGAAGGTGATCAGCAGACCCATGCCGATGATCAGATAGCTCACGGTCAGCGGCGCGGTGAGAAGCGCCCGCTGCAAGCCTTTCGCCGGCAGTTTGAACCGTGCCAGCCCGTAGGCCGACAGGAACCCGAGCAGGACGGCCATCAGCGACGAGCCGACGGCAACCACAATGGAATTGACCAGCGCCTCCATCAGGCGGCGATCGTTCCAAACCGCCTCGTACCAGCGCAGGCTCAATCCCTTCAACGGCGGGATCGGGAACCGGCCGTCCTGGAAGGAAAACAGCACCAGCACGACGACCGGCAGGAAGATGAAGCCGTAGATCGCCAGGGCATAGAGAACGGAGGGCAAGTGCCGCCAGGCTTTACGCATCATGCTCAGGCCCTTTCCAGACGGATCCAGCGGGCGAAGCCGAGATAGGCGATGGTGACCACGATCATCAGCAGGATCGCCAGCGCCGAGGCGGTCGGGAAATCGGCCCTCCGGCCGATCTGCAGCATGATCACCTGCGGCATCAGCAGCTCGTTGTTGCCGCCGAGCACCTGGGGCGTGATGTAATCGCCGATGCACAACACGAAGGTCAGGAACGCGCCGACCATGATGCCCGGCAGGGTCAGCGGCAGCACCACGTGCCAGAAGGTCCTGAGCGGTCCCGCGCCGAGATCCGCGGCGGCCTTGCGGTAATTCGGCGAAAGCTGCACCAGGTTGGCGTAGATCGTCAGCGTCAACAGCATGACGAAGAAATGGACGAAGCCGATCACTGTGGCCGTGCGGCTGTTGGCGAGATCGAGCGGTTCGTCAACGACCCCGATGCCGAGCAGCGCCTGGTTGATGATCCCGTTATTGGCAAGCACCAGAAGCCAGGAATAGGAGCGCACCACATAGGAGGTCCAGAACGGCAGGATCGCGAGCACCAGCGCCAGCCGTTGCCACCGGGCCGGCACCTTTTCGGCAATGATCCAGGCGAACGGATAGGCGAGCACGATGGAAGTCACGGTCACGATGGCCGTGACCTCCAGCGAATTCACCATCGCCTGGAAGAAATGCCCGCGCTCGAAGAACTTCAGGTAATTGGCGAAGGTCCAGCTGGCGACGAGGTCTGTTCCGACCCGCTCCCACAGGCTGACCACCACCATGACGATGAACGGGGCCACGAAAAAGGCGGCGGTCCACAGAAGGGCGGGAGCGACGAAGGCCCAGGGGCCAAGGTCGATCCGCTTGCGCTTCGTTGCCGCCGCCATAGTCGCGTCTCCGTTCAGGTCTTTATCCGGTTAAGGATCAGTGTTGCAGGAATTCCGTCCAGACGTCCTGCATTTCCGCGTCCAGCTTGGCGTCAGGCGCCGGATAAAGCTGGGAGTTCGCGATATAGCTTTCCTGATCGGACCAGCGCAGGGCGGTCTTCTGCTGGTCGGTCAGCTGGGTTTCGGCCTTGGAATTGGCCGGCATCGCCCAGTAGCAGGACGAGGTCGCCAGCTTAGCCTGGCCTTCCGGTGACAGGATGTACTTGACGAACTCGGTCGCCAGTTCCTGGCGCTTACTGTCCTTGAAGACGCCGATCGACTGGGACCAGCGCATGCCGCCCTGTTTCGGCAGGATCCAGTCCAGGTCCGGATTGTCGGCGCTGAGGCCCGCGGTCACCCACTCACCGCCACCGACCAGGATATCGACTTCGCCGGTCGCGAGCGCCGTCTGACTGGCGACGACCTCGCCGACGAGCTTGGCGTTGTCCTTGATCTTGAACAGCGTGTCCTTGATTTCCGGAAGATCGGCGCCGGAAAGATCCGACGTCTTCTTGCCGAGGCCGACGGCGACCATGCCCATGACCGGCAGGTAGTAGTCGTAGACAGCGATTTTGCCCTTGTACTTGTCCGACCACAGGACGGTCATGTCCTCCATGTCGGCTGGATCGACCTTCGCTTTGTTGAAGGAGATCGTGTTGTAGCCGAATTTCTCCGAGACGGCGTAGGTCTTGCCGTCGCGCACATGGTTGGCTTCCATGCGCAGGGCCGGGAAGATGTCGTCCATGGGCAGGGCGTCCGCCGGCAGCGGCGCCAGCAGGTCGGCATCAATTGCGCGCGGCACGTCAACCCCGTCGATCACGAACACGTCCCAGTCGCCCGGCTGGGACTGTTCGACGATGGTGAGCGCCGCCCCGGTGCCTTCGTATTCCTTCAGGTTGACCTTGACGTCGAACTTCTTCTCGAACGGCTCGATCAGCGCCGGGTCGGTGTGATCGCACCACACCAGCGCGTTGAGTTCTTCCGTCGCCTGCGCCGACAGCGGCGCCAGCACCACGGAGGACAGAAGCGCGCCGAGAACGGCGTTCTTCAGTTTCGTTTTTCTGACCTGTTTTGTCATGACTGCTCCATTTCTGGCTGAAAGGTGATCTTTGTTTTTTGTTGGCCCCGGGGTCAGACCCCTAGTCGTCCGCCGAGTAGCGAACGCCGGGCAGAATGCAGAGCATTTCGTAGAGAAGGTTGGCGCCGACCAGCGCGGTGTTGCCGGACGGATCATAGGGCGGCGACACTTCCACCAGATCGCCGCCGACCACGTTGAGCCCCCTGGCAGCCTCGGATGATTTCCAGCGCCTGCCAGATGGTGAGACCGCCGATCTCCACCGTTCCGGTTCCGGGCGCAAACGCCGGGTCGAGACTGTCGATGTCGTAGGAGAGATAGACCGGATGATCGCCGATCTTCTCCCGGATCTCCGTCATCAGCGGTACCAGCGACTTGTACCAGCAGTCTTCCGCCGGAATGACCGTGAAGCCCTGCTTGCGCGACCAGTTGAAGTCCTCCGGCGAATAGCCGGTGCCGCGCAGACCGATCTGGAACACCTTGTCGGCCTGAAGGCAGCCGTCCTCGAGCGCGCGGCGGAACGGCGTACCGTGGGCGATCTTCTCGCCGAACATGTCGTCGTTGATATCCGCGTGGGCATCGACGTGAATGAGCGCCACCGGCCCGTGCTTCTTCGCCATGGCGCGCAGGATCGGATAGGTCATCGTGTGATCGCCGCCGAGCGCCAGCGGCTTGCAGTCGTGCACCAGAATATCGTCGAAGGCCTGCTCGATGATCTTGACCGACTTCTTCAGGTCGAAGGTGTTCAGCGCCACGTCGCCGACATCGGCCACCTGCAGGCTGTCGAAGGGCGCGGCCCCGGTGCCCATGTTGTAGGGCCGCAGCATGCAGGACTCCATGCGGATATGCCGCGGTCCCTGCCGGGTCCCGGAGCGGTTGGAGGTGCCGATATCCAGCGGCACGCCGATGAAGCAGGCATCCAGGCCTTCCGCCGTTTCCCGCGCCGGCAGCCGCATCATGGTGGACGGGCCCGCGAAACGCGGCATGTCGTTGCCGCCGAGCGGCTGATTGAATGTCATTCGATCCTCAATCTGACTGCAAATTAATCACGCCAATCGAATATGCAGACTAGCCGGTGGCAAACATGGAAAAAATGAGCAATTATCAAACTCCAGTTTTGCTATTTTCAAAGTGAATAGAATGCGATTCTCAGGCAGCGACTTACGTCTTCTACAGGTGTTCGAGGCAGTTGCCCGCCACGGCGCCTTTTCGGCTGCCGAGGCCGAACTCAACATCAGCGCCTCGACCATCTCCAATCACATGACCGCCCTGGAGGAACGGCTCGGCGTCAAGCTGTGCCAGCGCGGCCGTACCGGCTTCCGCCTGACGGAAAAGGGACAGATCGTGCTCGATTCCGCCCGGCGCCTGTTCAAGGCGATCGGCGATTTCGATGCGGAAATCGGCGCACTGCGCGGCACCCTGACAGGCGAGCTGCGCATCGGCCTGGTCGACAGCATGGTGACGGACCCCAGCTCCCGGATCTCCGAGGCGATTGCCGCCTTCGGCAAACGGGAAGGTTCGGTCTCCCCTGACCCTGTTGCAGGACCGGCCGCAGGAGTTGCAGCAGAAGGTCTATGACGGCGACTACCATTGCTGGCATCGGCAGCTTCCCGCACCTGATCTCGGGCCTGGAAGCGACCCCCGCTTTATGACGAGCAGCATTATCTCTATGCCGCGAGCAGCCATCCGCTGTTCGAAAGCGACGCCCCGATCACGACCGAGCAGCTGCGGCGGCACCCCTTCATTCGCCGTGGCTACTGGCGCGCCGCCGATGAGAAGCGGCTGCTGCTGGGTCCGGTCGAGGCGACGGTCCATCAGATCGAACCGCAGTTGATGCTGGTCCCTCATCCGGGCACTATCTCGGCTTCCTGCCCCGAACACCTTGCGCAGCGTTGGGTCGAGGAGGGAAAACTCGTCGCCATCCTGCCGGAGGACATCTCCTACACCTGCACCTTCAGCCTGATCCTGCGCAAGTGGCTACCGGCGGACGGAAACCCTGCGCACCTTCATCCGGGATTTCACCGGCGCCCACGATCTGGCGGCCTAAAACTCCGGCCGGAATGCGTTGCCGTTTCGGCATCAGGTATTGCGAATAACTCTTCTTTATTAGAGCACCCGACCTGCCGATAGTATGGGGAACGACACTCCCGGCACGGACTGAATGGCCTACATCATTTCCGAACCCTGCATCGATGTGAAAGACGGCGCCTGCACCCTCGCCTGCCCGGTCGACTGCATCTACGAGGGCGGCCGGATGTTCTACATCCACCCGGACGAATGCATCAATTGCGGCCTGTGCCTGTCGATCTGTCCGGTGGACGCCATCCTCTACGACGCGGAAATGCCGGCCTCGATGAAGCCTTTCGAGGCGGCGAACCGGGAGTTTTTCAGCCCCGAGGTCACCGGCTGGGGCGACCCCGGCGGCTGGGACGAGGCCCATACCACGCAGATGGACCACCCGCTGGTGGCAGCCTATCCGCTGCGCGAGAAACAACAGGCATAACAAGACCAGGGAGAAACAGGATGCACGACCACGGACCGGGCGGCGTCATCGCCGCCATCGTGACGCCGGTAGCAGAAGACGGCACACCGGATGCGGTACGGTTCCTGCGCCATGCCCGCTGGCTGCTCGCCAACGGCGCCGACGGGCTCAACGTACTCGGCACCACCGGCGAAGCCACGTCCTTTTCCGCCGGTCAACGGCGCACCCTGATGACGGCGATCGCATCGGAACTCGATCCGTCCCGGCTGATGGTCGGCACCGGATGTCCGGATCTGGCCACCACCACGGCGCTGACCCGCCACGCCCATGATCTCGGCTTCGGCGCCGCCCTCGTGCTGCCGCCCTATTACTATAAGGGCGTCGGCGACAACGGGCTCTACAGCTATTTCGCAAGCCTGGTCGAGGCGACGGCGGACCGGCCGATCCCGATTCTGCTCTACAATTTCCCGCAGATGACCGGCATTCGTTTCTCGCCCGCCCTGGCGGAACGCCTGTCGACGCAATTCCCCGGCCGGATCGTCGGCGCCAAGGAGCAGTTCCGGCGATCTCGACTATGCCGTGGAACTGGCAAAGATCGACGGTTTCGCCGTCTACCCGAGCGACGAGACCGCTTTGGCGCTGGCACCGGAAAAAGGCTTTGCCGGCTGCATCTCGGCGACCGTCAATCTGTCGGCGCCGCTGGCCGCCAGGCTGTGGCGCGATCCCTCGGACTCCGTTTTGCGCGAAGCCGTCAGATCAAGCCGGGCCGCGATTTCGGCGGCCCCGCTGATCCCGGCGGTCAAGCAACTCGTCGCCAGGCTTCACGGCGACACCGCCTTCGCCCGCGTCTTGCCGCCGCTAGCACCGTTGTCGCAAGCGGAGATCGATCAGCTGACCGCGCTTCCCTCAGCTTCGTGAGGCCAAAAAGGGCAGAAGCACTTAATTCAACATACCACCGCCCCAGAGAAACGCGACAAACCCCCAAATTACATATGCGGCAATATATTTTATATTAGCAACAATAAGCAAAAACCGAAATCAAACCAACAAATAGTACGATTTTGCGTCTCCGAAGTTTTTTCTTCATTCCATATCCGAATATAGCAAAACTACCCCATCTATAATTTGCTTTGGAATTTCAGTGCTCACCCAAATTTAGGAAATCGACCCAAGTCAAACGACAAACCTGGGACCACCTTTAATTGCAATACTAAACCCATTCAATCAAAACCTAGGTCGCCGCCTGTGGGTCCCAGTCCCGGTAATAGCTGCGGATGAGGTCCGCCAGCTGACGGGCAATGCCGCGCTCGGCTTCGAGCCGGGGCAGTTGCGCCCGCGCTTGGGCGGCAAGTTCGCTCCGTGCCGCATCGAAATCGAAAGTCTGGATGGCACCGTTCCGAACCACGTGCCGGCCGGCGATGACGAGATCGATCACGTGAGCGGCGATCATGCGGGCGAGCAACACCCGCGCCTCGTCGAGATCGTCAAACAGCGCATCCCGCGTCAGCGCGCCATAGTCGACCGTAACGATGTCTCCTGTGGTCGCATGGTTGACCACGGGCGGCCCCTCTTGCCGTCACCGCCT
>NZ_CAXXSJ010000047.1:0-97121 GCF_963675095.2 uncultured Roseibium sp.
GACGCTCCTCGGCGATCCGGTCGGCGATCTGCTCCGGCGTCCTGTCTTCGGCCTTGGCGCGTTCGAAGATTTCCGTCAGCGTGTCGCCGATGGCCAGGGTCTTCAGGCGGACCGTTTCATCGCTGCCACCCGGCGTGGCAAGGGCAATGGAAATGACACCGCCGGCGTTGATCGCGTAGTCGGGCGCATAGAGAATTCCGCGCGCCTTGAGCGCTTCACCGTCCGCGGGGGTCTGCAGCTGGTTGTTCGCGGCACCCGCGACGACCTTCGCCTGGATTTGCGGGATCGTTCCCGCGTTCAGGCCGGCGCCGAGGGCGCAAGGAGCAAAGACATCCGCCTCGACCCGATGGGCTTCTGCCGGGTCAACTGCCCGGGCGTCGAAGGTTTCGATGGCCTTCAGGACGGAGGGGGCGTGAATGTCCGACACGATCAGCTTTGCGCCTGCTTCATGGAGGCGGGCGGCCACATCGAACCCCACGTGTCCGAGGCCCTGGACGGAGACGGTTCGACCGGTGAGATCGTCTGACCCGAAGACATGGCGGGCGGCGGCCCGGATACCGGTGAAGACGCCGAGTGCGGTATAGGGCGAGGGATCGCCGAGGCCGGTGGCCTCGGTCCCGCGCACATGAGCGGTCTTGCGGGAAATGTGGTCCATGTCTTCCGGTGACACGCCGACATCTTCGGCAGTGATATAGGTTCCCGCCAGTCGGTCCACGTGGCGACCGAAGGCTTCCATCAGCGTAGGCGTCTTGTCCCTGCGCGGGTCGGCGATAATCACCGCCTTGCCGCCGCCGAGATCCAGGCCGGCCAGGGCGTTCTTGTAGGTCATGCCCCGGGACAGCCGGAGCGCGTCGGTCAGCGCTTCGGCTGGGGTGGCGTAGGGCCAGACCCGGCAGCCGCCGAGGCTCGGGCCGAGGGCGGTGCTGTGAATAGCGATGATGGCGGAGAGGCCGGTTTCCCGGTCGCGAACGAAAACCACGTCTTCATGGTCGCGGAATTCGGGATGATCGAAAACGGCGGTAAATGCACCGGCTTCCTTGATGGACTGGGGCAGGGCGTTCATGATTTCACTCTTCAGAAAGTGTGTTTCTGAAATAAAGATACCGCTCATACCGGAATAAGGTGTTTATTCTTGCTTATTTGGCGGCTCGAGTGACTGAAATATTCCGCTTGGTTCGGGGCTTTGAGGAAATAAATTTTCGGTAATTATGGCGCTGCATCATTGGAGCGGCCTTGATCCCGCCGCGATCCCGTTTGCACAGGAAGGATAGCCCAACCTCATCTTGTCCGTGCAGGTCCGATGCCTTTTCACACCGCTCTTCTGGCGCGTTACCTCCATGCCGGTCTGGCACTTGCCTGCCTGCTCCTCACCTCGATTGCGGCGCTTGCCCATCCGCATGTTTTCATCGAGGCCCGTTCAAAGCTCGTGTTCGACGACAAAGGCAATGCGGTTGCGGTGGACAACGTGTTCCGCTTCGACGATGCCTACACCGTTTTCGCGATCCAGGGCTTCGACGCCAATGGGGACGGTCACTTCAGTCGCGAGGAACTCGCCGAACTCGCCAAGGTGAATATCGAGGGCATTGCCGAATACGGCTACTTTACATTCGGCGACAACACACGTGTGGAGCTGGATTTCAATCCGCCGACGGACTACTGGCTTGAGGTCAAGACGGTGGGTCTCAAGGACTACTGGGTGATGAAGCCGGAGGACTTCGAGGCTATCGAGGAAGACCGCCGGCGGAACGGTTCGGACATTCCGGACACCGTCGATCTCCTGGAGCTGCATTTCCGTCTGCAGCTGAAAGAGCCGTCCGACGCCACGAAGCCGATCACGCTGGACATCTATGATCCGACCTATTACGTCGATTTCCGTTTCGCCAAGGGAGACGATGCACTGGGGGTCGAGAACGCGCCGGGCCAGTGCCGCATCGAGCGCAAGGAACCGCCGCCCCTGGATGATGCGACGGCTTACGCGCTGGCGCAGGTTGGAGCCGACCAGCGGGAATTGCCGCCGGAGCTGCAGTCCGCGGCCGCGACCCAGGTCAACCAGATGATCGTGACCTGCGCCGCGTCCAGTGACGGCGTTGCTGCGGCAACCGCGGAAACAGAGCCGGGTGCCGCCCGAAACGCCCAGGAGGCGATCACCCAGGCGCTCAACACGCCAAAGCCGCAAGCCGCTCCGGTTGCGGTGGCACAGCCCGGTCTGGTGAGTCAATGGTTCGCCACCATCGCGCGGCTGCAGGGCGAGTTCTACCAGAAGCTGGTCAGTGCGCTCCGGATGTTCCGGACCAATCCGAACGCCGCGTGGCTCCTGATCGGGATATCCTTCGCCTACGGGATCTTTCATGCCGCAGGGCCGGGCCACGGCAAGGCGATCATTTCCTCCTATGTGGTCGCCAACAACGAGACGCTGAGGAAAGGCATCGTGCTGTCGTTTGTCTCGGCGTTCGCGCAGGCGGTAACGGCGATCGTGCTGGTCGGGGTGGCGGCCGTCATCTTCAACCTGACATCGATCGCGATCCAGGATACGGCCCGCTGGTTCGAGATCGGCTCCTATGTGCTCATCACCGTTCTTGGTGGCTGGTTGTTGTGGCAAAAGGCGCTGCAGCCGATCCTGGCCGGCTTCGCGCCGACGGCCGGTGATGGCCATGCGCATGCTCACGCCCATGGCCATGGCGGCCACGATCATCATCATGATCACGGGCATCACCATCACCATCACGAAATCGGTGCGGACGGGGTCTGCTCGACCTGCGGACATGCCCATGCGCCGACGCCGGACATGGTGCAGGGCAAGATCACGCTGGGCGCGCGCCGCATCGATCGTGCTCGCCGTTGGCCTGCGTCCGTGTACGGGCGCGCTGATCGTTCTGGTCTTTGCCCTGTCCCAGGGGCTGATCGTCGCCGGTATCGCGTCGACACTGGTCATGGCGCTCGGCACCGGGATTACGGTTTCCGTGCTCGCGGGTCTGGCGGTCGGCGCCAAAGGCGTCGCCGTGCGCCTGTCCGGCGACGGCAGTAGGCTGGCCCATGTGGTGCACCGGAGCATCGAGATCGGCGGCGCGCTGCTGGTGTTCTTCCTCGGGGTGACGTTGCTGATCGCGACGCTCGGCTGGGGCTAGGTCTGATCTTTGTCTGCGCCGAGGACGATCGGCTGGCCGTGGGGCGTCGCCTTTGCGGCCCGATCCCAGGCCTCCGTCAGGTCGGCGAGCGTCTCGGCTGAGGTGGCGCCTTTTTCGGCGAGCAGTTTTTCAAAGGCTGCGAGCCAGTGCCGGTAGTAGTTCGCGCCCGTATCTTCGGGGCTGGCGCCTGCCGCGCGGATTTCCGCTCCCAGCGCCTGTGTCCATTCCGGCCAGGTGAACAGGCCGGCGTCATGGGCGGACACGGTCATGGCGAAGACGCGTGCTTCCCACGGTTCGCGGAACACGGGCGTTTCGCCGTCATTCGGCAGGCCCGGAATTACGCGTGCCAGCTCCGGTGCATCGATCTCAGGCCGGGTCAAGATAGGGCTCCCAAAGGTCGACCCGCACCGTGAGTTTCGGATCCGCATCCGCGCCCCAGAGATCTGCTGCTCTGAAGGCGACACCGTAAAGCCAGTGGGGTTGTTCTCCCAGTCCGTGGGCGTTGGTATCAGGGAACACATGGACACCGTGAACGGCCTCGATCACGCCGGGACGGCCGCGGACATAGCGGGGAAGGCGGGTGTGGCTTTCCGGGTGCATGTTCCTGGCAACCACATGATCGCCAACCGCGAATGTCGCGGGCGCGGAGGCAGGTCGGTCGACCGGCCCGCCCTTGGCAAGGGTCGTCTCGACATCGTCCGCCATGAGCTTGCGCTTGACCGGAGCAGGGGGCGTAAGGGCGTGTCCGGCGGCGATTTCGTCTGCCGTGACGAGACCGCGCTCGGCGAGCAGCTTTTCCAGGCCTGCCAGCCAGATCTGGTAGTAGCTTGAAGACAGATATTGCGCCGGGGCTAAGGTCTCGCGTGCATGACGGGAGGCATCCAGCGTCCAGCTTCCGGTCGCGCCCATCGCCAGTGTCGCGGCGAAGGCCCGCCGCTCCCAGTCGCCATGAAACAGGGGTTCGTTGTCTTCCTGGACGACCGGGCCGAAGCCCATCATGCCGCCAAGGTCCTGGGCGCCGTTCATGATGACACTGCCTCGCATAGTTGTTCCGGTGTCAGCGCCAGACCGGTTCCGATCATGCTGTCCCGGGTGACGAGCTTCGCCAGGTCTTCCGCATTCCAGCCTTCGGTGCCTTCCGGGCGGCGGGGAATGACGAGGTAGCGGACTTCCGCCGTGGAATCCCAGACCCGGATGTCTGTCGTCTCCGGCAACTCGATGCCGAAGTCCTTCAGGACACCACGCGGATCGCGGACGGCCTTTGAGCGGTAAGGAGCGGACTTGTACCAGACCGGCGGCAGGCCGAGGACCGGCCACGGATAGCAGGAGCACAGGGTGCAGACGACCATGTTGTGGGTATCGGTGGTATTTTCGACCGCGACCATGTGTTCCCCCTGCCGGCCGATATAGCCGAGGTGGTGAATGGCGGCGGACGCGTCCTTCATCAGCCAGTCGTGGTACTCCGGATCGGTCCAGGCGGTGGCCACCACATGGGCGCCGTTGCGGGGTCCGACCTTGGTCTCATAGATGTCGATCAGCTTGTCCATCGCCGCCGGATCGACATAGCCTTTTTCCGTCAGGACCGTTTCCAGAGCCCGGACGCGCAGTTCCGTTTCCGAGAGTTCGGAATGGTCATGATGATGATCGTGATCGTGGGAATGGGACATGACCGGTCGAACCTCACTCAGGCAATGTGTCAATCCAGGCCGAGACGGCGGGCCCGGTGTTCTCTTGCGGCGTCGCCGAAAGCCTTGAACAGCTTTTGCGAAGGGCCGTCGCTGGAAACCCAGTATTCGGGATGCCACTGGGTCGCGACCACGTAGCCCGGAGCGTCTCTGAGGGCGACCGACTCGATGGTGCCGTCTGCGGCCCGCGCCACCACGGTCAGCTTCTCGCCGAGCGTTCCCAGAGCCTGCCGGTGAAGCGAATTGACGTCAATCGGTTCTTCTCCAACGATTTCGGCCAGCCGGCTGTCGGGGTCGATTTCGATCGGATGGGCGATCTTGAATCGAGTGTCCTGGTGATCCGATGGCGGTGCCCGGTGATCGGCGCGGCCTGCCATCTCCTGGACCTCTGTCAGGAGCGTTCCGCCAAGGGCGACATTGAGTTCCTGCATGCCGCGGCAGATGGCAAAGACCGGCACGCCGCGTTCCACCGCGCGCCTGAGCAAGGGCAGGGTGGTGGCGTCGCGTTCCGGGTCGTAGGGGCCGTTGGCCTCCGTGGCATCGCCGCCGTAAATCTGCGGGTTGACGTTGGACCGCGATCCGGTCGCGAGCACGCCGTCGACCTGGTCGAGGATGCCGTCGATGTCGATCTCGGCACCGAGTGACGGCAGGACGACCGGCAGGGCATCCGAACCGCGGACGACGGCATGCAGATAGGTGGAGGGTGCTGCGTGCCAGTTATAACCGTCGACGGGCTTCACATCCGCCGTGACAAGAATGAGGGGTTTGGTCATGTGAGGTATCCGAGTGGAAAGCCTGCGATTTGTAGTTGTCGTTTTTGTTCGGTGTTCGTTGGATATCAGATCCCGGCGACCGCCGCGCTTCAAATCTGACACAAGCCGGGTCTTAGTCCAGTAGTCCCAGTTCCTGGGCCACCTTGTAAAGCTGGGCCGCGTTCTTGGTGCCGACTTTTTCGCGCAGGTTCAAGCGATGAGATTCGACCGTGCGCACGCTGATGCCGAGGTTCTTGGCGACTTCCTTGTTTGGCTGCCCCTTGGCGATGGCCGTCAGGACCTGGCGCTCGCGCTCTGTTAGCCCGTAAGGATCCTCCACGAGCGCTGCCTGGGGCTCGCTCATGAGGTTCTGGCCGATGGCGGAGGAGAAATAGTAGCCGCCGTTGGCGACGCTGGTGATTGCGGTGATCATTTCCGCCGCGGATATGTCCTTCAGGATATAACCGCGCGCGCCGGCCTGGACCATGCCGCGCACGTACTCCGGATTGTCATAGATCGACAGGACAAGGACGCTGGTTCCGGGAAAGCGCCGGCGCACCTCGTTCGCCGCCTCGAGGCCGTTCATGATGGGCATGGAAATATCCATGAGCACGACATCGGGTTTGAGCGCGGCCACCAGGTCCAGAGCTTCCCGGCCGTTGGTCGCTTCGCCGACGATTTCGATGGCACCGGTTCTTTCCAGCCGCGCGCGAATGCCGTCCCGGACCAGTTCGTGGTCGTCGGCAAGCAGGACCTTGATCGTTCGGGCCGTGGTTTCGATTGTCATTTCAGGCCGCCTTGCTTACGTTTTGTTCGAGCGGCATGCTGACGCGCAGGCGCGTGCCACCATCCGCCCGGCGTGACAGCCGGAGCGTGCCGCCATAGGTTTCGATCCGTTCCCGCATGTTGCGGATCCCCAGTCCGCCGTTTTGCGGCAGCGGGTGAGGGATGCCGATGCCGTCGTCCTCCACGATCAGAGCCAATGTGTGCGGTCCCACCTTCAGATCGATCTTCACGTTCCGCGCTTCCGAGTGGCGTGCGACGTTGGTCATGCATTCCTGAACAACCCGGTACAAGGCGGTCTTTGCCCCGTCGGACAGCCGTTGGTGGCACCTTTCGGCGTCGACGGAAACCGAAATCCCGGATTGCGTCTGGAATTCATTGCCGAGACTGACAAGGGCGGTCGCAAGGCCCATGTCGTCCAGAAGGCTCGGCCTCAAATCGCGGGATATCCGGCGGACCTCGGAAATCGCGCCGTCCAGGGTCTTCAGGCACTTGGCCGCGTAGTCGCGCAGCGCCGTCGCGCCGCCGGCTTCGCTCTGGATCATTTCTATGCCGTAGCGCACGGAGACCAGCAACTGGGAAATGCTGTCATGCAATTCCGTGGACACCCGTTTGCGTTCCTGTTCCTGGACATCGAAAATCCGGTTCGTGAGTTCCTTCAGCCTGGAGTTGGCGAAGCGTTCCTCGGAAAACCGCACGCCGGCGATCAGCGTGCCGGCGATGACGATGGCGATCAGGGTGATCGCGAAGATCACGATGACGGTCTGTCGGATGCTTTCCGCGAAGTCGGCCCGGATGGCCGCCACTTCATGGGCGATGTCGTCCGTGTAAAGTCCGGTGCCCAGCATCCAGCCCCAGTCCTTGAGCAGGATGGCATAGCCGAGCTTTTCCTCGACCTGTCCGGTGCTCGGCTTGTTCCAGACATACTGATGGAAACCGCCGCCGGCCTTTGCTGCCTCGATGAGGTTGCGGATCACGTAGTCCCCTTCGGGGTCCTGAAGGTCCCACCATTTTCCGCCCACCAGATGTTTCAGGCGGGGATGGACGAGATTGGTGCCGTCGAGCTTGTAGACGAAGAAATATCCGTCTTCTCCGAACGTCATGTTGTGGATGATCTGCTTGACTTCCTCCTGGGCCGCGGCGCGGCCGCCAGGCTCTTCCTTGTAGATCCGTTCGATGGAGGTCAGCGCGAGAGAGATGTAGTTGCGGATTTCCTGCCGTTTGGTTTCCAGGATCCGCTCTTCGACCGCGCGTGTTTCCACGTCGATCAGCTGGCGCGCCTGATAATAGGTGGCGCTTCCGATGAGGATCGATACGGCGACGAGGGGAAGGAGGGTAATCAGGAGCAATTTGGTTTTAAACGTCACTCCCATGTATCTCCCGGGTTGTGTCGGCCCTCTGTGCTGGGGTGCGACTCTTGTTTGTTTTTCAGTACTACTACTGAGTTCTTCCGCAGAACCACGAATAGCGCGATGCTCTTTTCTTCACCTAGACATACTCGCAGATCGGTGCAAGTGTAGGCGCCGGTTGGATTCATGTCCGATTTGGGAGGATAATTTAATGGATCGTCGTTCGTTTATCAAAAAGGCCGGTCTCGGTGCTGGTGGTGTGGTTGCTGCATCCACTCTCGCTGCTCCGGCCATCGCTCAGTCGACCAAGGAAATGGTTATCGTGTCGACCTGGCCGCGGGATTTCCCGGGTCTGGGTATCCCGGCACAGCGCCTGGCCGCACGTATCACCGAACTGACCGAAGGCCGTATCACCACGCAGTATTTCGCCGCCGGCGAGCGCGTGGGCGCATTCGACTCCTTCGACGAAGTCACATCCGGTAACGCTCAGGCTTATATCGGCGCCGACTACTACTGGAAGGGCAAGCATCCGGGCTGGGCAGCGTTCACCGCTATTCCGTTCGGTCTGACCTACACCGAAATGGACGCCTGGATTAAGTACGGCGGTGGTCAGGAGCTGTGGGACGAACTCGCCGGCGAATTCGGCCTGAAGAACCTTGCCATGGGTAACACCGGCGTTCAGATGGGCGGCTGGTTCAACAAGGAAATCAACTCTGCTGACGACCTCAAGGGTCTGAAGATGCGTATTCCGGGTCTTGGCGGCGACGTCATGGCAAAGCTCGGCGCATCTCCGGTTTCCCTGCCGGGCGGCCAGATCTATGAAAACCTTGTTTCCGGTGCCGTTGACGCAACCGAGTGGGTTGGTCCGTTCAACGACTACTTCATGAAGTTCTACGAAGCTGCCAAGTATTACTACTGGCCGGGCATGCACGAGCCGGGCTCGCAGCTCGCGATCGGCATGAACAAGGCTTTCTGGGAAGGCCTGTCCAAGACCGACCAGGAAATCATCAAGGCAGCCTGCGCGGAAGAAAACGCCGCCACCATGGCCGAAACCAACGCCAACAACGGTGCTTACCTCGAGAAGCTGATCAACGAGCACGGCGTTCAGCTGCGCGAGTTCTCCGACGAAGTCTATGACGCCTTCGGTGAAGCCTCCGAGGAAGTTCTTCAGGAAGCCATGGACAACGATCCGCTTTCCAAGAAGATCTTCGAAAGCGTTATCGCAGCGCGTAAGGACATTGGTAGCTGGATGGCTATTTCCGACGTCGCTTACAGCCAGAAGCGCAACCGCTTTCTGGGTATTCCGTCCTAAGGCGGTCTGACCGAAGCTAAGGGGGCGGGAAATTTCCCGTCCCTATTTCGTTACAATCAAAAAAGAATGAAGGCATCGCCACGATGACGGCCTTGGACAGCGTTCAAGACGACGTGTCTGCCAAGCAATCCGGACGGGGAAGCTCCAGCACAAGCCATAATGCCATTCGCATCTTCGGCTGGGCAATCCTTGCGATTATGGCAGCGTTCCTTGTGAACAATTACCTGAACTACTGGCAGGACTTGCCGGGCGTTGCCCCGATCTACGGGGGAGCCGCGAACGGTTCAATGCCGATTGTCTGGTCCTGGTTGCAGCTTGGCGTCTATGTCCTTCTTCTGGTGCTGGCCGCTGGCTATGTCTTGCGTAGCAGCGAAAAGACGCTCCGCGAGGACAGCAAGCGCATCAGCGACATCAACACCTATCTGATCCGCGCCATGTTCTGGGCCGTTCTCCTTGTCGGGCTGGCCGACATGGCGATTTCCTTCCTTCGGGTGGAAGGCTTTCTGGAAGGTGTTGTCGGCAAGGATCTGGCCACCGACCTCGGCCGGTCACATTGGCGCGGCGCCGTCGTCCATATGCCTTTGATCGCCGTGTCGTTCGTTCTGGCAGCCTTTACCCGCACGCTCGGCTTCCACTGGCTGGCGCTGTTCGTGGTCGTCGCCGAACTGCTGATCGTTATCGGCCGCTTCATCTTCTCCTACGAGCAGGCCTTCATGGCCGACCTGGTGCGCTTCTGGTATGCCGCGCTGTTCCTGTTTGCCAGTGCCTATACGCTTCTGGAAGAAGGCCATGTCCGCGTCGATGTGTTCTACGCGAATTTTGCGCCGCGAACGAAAGGCTGGGTCAATGCCATCGGTTCGATCCTGTTCGGCGTTTCGTTGTGCTGGGTCATTCTGATTGTCGGCATGGGCGGCAAGTCGAGTATCATCAACAGCCCGATGCTGTCCTATGAAATCACGCAGTCCGGTTTCGGTCTTTACGTCAAATATCTGATGGCGGGCTTCCTGGGTATCTTCGCCGTTTCGATGATGATCCAGTTCGTCAGCTATTTCTTTGACGCTGTCGCGGATATCCGCGGAGAACCCGGCGGTCACGACCATTCCTCTCATGCCGTCCAGTAGCTGAGCCGAGACACAATCCATGGAACTCTTCTTTCTCGTTCTTCTTGTCGTGGTGATGGCTGTGGCTCTCGGCTCCGGTTTTCCGGTGGCCTTCGCGTTGCCCGGTGCCGCCATCGT
The DNA here is from genome assembly GCF_963675095.2 of uncultured Roseibium sp. Lineage (GTDB taxonomy): Bacteria > Pseudomonadota > Alphaproteobacteria > Rhizobiales > Stappiaceae > Roseibium. The sequence goes on from NZ_CAXXSJ010000047.1 coordinate 10,245, forward strand.
CACCATAGGTATCGCGTCCATTGTCGGCTATCTGGTTGCCGGCAACGTGGATGCCTTCTTCGCCCAGGGCGGACCCAGCCAATGGCTGAGCGCCGGAACCACAAACCTTCGAGGGGTCTATTGGGAGGCCCAACGAGACACGCTGATCGCCATTCCGCTGTTCGTGTTCATGGGTATCATGCTGCAGCGGTCCAAGATCGCTGAAGATCTGCTCGTGACCATGGCGAAGCTGTTCGGTCCGGTCCCCGGCGGTCTGGGTATTTCGGTCGTTTTCGTGGGCGCCCTTCTGGCTGCCACCACGGGTATCGTCGGCGCCACGGTCGTGGCGATGGGCCTGATTTCCCTGCCTGCCATGATGCGCAACAAGTATTCGGTGCCGCTGGCGACCGGTACGATCGCCGCATCCGGTACGCTTGGACAGATCATCCCGCCTTCGATCGTTCTGATCATTCTCGCCGACCAGCTGGCAAGCGCGGTGGACCAGGCCGGTACGCTGCGCCAGAACCTCTACAAGGCAGCGACCGGCGAAATCTCCATGCCGTCGGACTTTTCGGTCGTTTCGACCAGTGCCGGCGAAATGTTCCTCGGCGCCTTTATTCCGGGTCTGGTTCTTGTCGGTCTCTACATGCTGTTCATTCTCGGCTTCGCCTTCCTGAAGCCGAGCGCCGCGCCTGCGGTGCATGAGCCCGGAACCTTCAATCGCGCGTTTCTCGGCAAGGTGCTGATGACGCTCGTACCGCCGCTGGCCCTGATCTTCCTGGTGCTGGGTTCGATCATTGCCGGCGTTGCAACCGTGAACCAGGCCGGTGCGATCGGTGCCGTCGGTGCCATGGTCATGGCCGGCTACCGGCTGCGCGAAGGCAAGCGGGGGCAATACCGGCCCGCGGTCCTGGCCGTGCTGGCCATTCTGGCGATCGCCATTGCACTCAGCTTCCACACCATCAACATCAAGCGCATTGAAACGAGCGACGATGTCGTGGCGATCATCGTCGCCTTGATTGCCGTTTCCCTGTTGCTGATCGCGCTTTTGTGGAGCGGCTGGAGAACGCTGAAATTCGAAGACACCCTGCGCGGGGTGATGCTGGAAACCGCCAAGACTTCGGCGCTGGTGTTCATCATCCTGATGGGCGCGGCCATGTTGACGGCCGCGTTCCGCGGGTTCGGCGGCGAAGAACTGGTGAAGGAATTCCTGCTTGGATTGCCGGGCGGCTTCTGGGCCCAGTTCATCGTGGTGATGCTGGTGATCTTCATCCTCGGCTTCTTCCTCGACTTCATCGAAATTTCGGTGGTCGTCGTGCCGATCGTCGCTCCGATCCTGCTGGCCGACCCGGGTGCAAACGTGACCGCGGTCTGGCTCGGCGTGATGATCGGTCTGAACATCCAGACGTCGTTCCTGACACCGCCTTTCGGCTTCGCCCTGTTCTATCTGCGTGGCGTGGCACCGGCCGCGGTCAAGACGATCGACATGTACAAGGGCGTCATCGCCTTCATTGCCCTGCAGCTTCTGGCCCTGGGGATCGTCGGGCAGTACCCGTCGCTAGTCAACTACCTGCCGAATCGCGTGTCCCTGCTCTCGGAAACGGCGCCTCCGCCGAAGAACCCGAAGCTGCAGTACTGCATGGAAACCATCGTGCATGACATGTACCAGACGGACGGCAACGGCATCATGAGTGCCATCCAGTCCGTGTCCAACGTCGACATGAGCTATCTGCCGAAAGATCTGCAGAAGAAGCTGAAGACGGGGTATGAGGATGCGGAAAAGGCCATGCCGTTGATGGAGGACATCTTCGTCGCGGAAAAGGCTGTGGAAGTGGCTGCCGTCGACTACCGGCCGGTTCATGACGAAGTCCGTGCGCTGGAACGCGATGCACGCCGCATCGAGGCGCACATCGAGGAACTGGAAGTGATCGTTTCCCGCGCCGGGCCGAACGGGGTCTATTCGGAAGAACGCGGCCAGAAGGCACAGGCGGAGATCGACAAGCTCACGAGTGAGCGTGATGCCCTGATGGCCCGGATCCCGGATGGCTGGGAAGAAACCCACAAGGCCTTTGCGGCGGTCCAGAGTGCGGAAAACAAGGCACGCCTGACCTACCGCAGGACGGTGGATGGTGCCTACGAGCCGATTGCCGAAGTCCGCACAATCCTCGGCGGTGCCGAAAAGCTTGCGGGTCTGGAGACGGAAATCGCTTCGTTGAAGGACGATATCCGCAATCTCGAGCCGGAGGCAGCCGTCTCGCGTATCGAAGAGGTCCGCTCCATGGTCAGCGATGTCGATGGAACCAGCGACATCCGCAAGGGTCTGACCGATGCGCGCAAGATCATGCGCAGCAAGTCGCCGGACAAGGACGAGGCGATCGCAGAGGTCGACAAGTCCCTGGCCGCTCTCGCGGAGGACCTCACGTGGCGCAGGAAGGGCGAGACTGAGTTGCTGCCGGCGCTCAACACCTACAATGAGGCGATCAAGCTGAATATCGGACTGCGTTCTCAGCCCCGGTTGCCCAAGGACATGGCCCTTGATGTGGCGGCATGCATGTCGCCCCACCGGGATATTTCGCTGAACTTCTGATTTTTAGTGAAAGTGGACTATGATGCGGGGGAAGAGGTCACTCTTCCCCCGCTTTTCGTTGGGCATCATCACGCATCGGTATGGCTGCATTCCTGCATGGCCCGTTATCTCGACTGGATCGATCGTCTCAACCGCGCGGCCGGCCGGCTCGCCGGCTGGTTTATCCTGGCCATGGTTCTGATCCAGGTGCTGGTCGTGCTGCTGCGTTATGTCTTCAACATCGGCTATCTGTGGATGCAGGAAAGCGTTCTCTACCTGCATGTGGGTCTCGCCCTTTTTGCCGCCGGTTTTACCCTGCTCAACAACGTCCATGTGCGAGTCGATGTTTTCTATCAGACCGCGGCACCGCGCTTGAAGGCGCTGATCGACGTCATCGGGTCACTGGTGTTTCTCTTGCCGCTCTGTGTGGTGATCTTCTGGAAAAGCCTGCCGTTCGTCGCGGCCTCCTGGTCCGTGCTCGAAGGTTCCGCGCAGCCGTCTGGACTGCCGGCGGTGTTTCTGCTGAAGACATCGATCCTGTGTTTCGCTCTCCTGCTCGGCCTCCAGGGACTTGCCTTCGCGATCCGGGCGTTCGACGCGCTGGTGACAGGTGAAACCCGCCAATGAGTTTTCTCGCCGGCCATCTCGATCTGTTGCTGCTCGTTTCGGTCTGTCTTCTTTTGATGGCCGGTTTCCCGGTGGCTTTTTCGCTCGGCGGGGCCGGGTTGCTCTTTGCCTTCTTCGGTTCGCTCGCAGGGATCACGCCCACGCTCGGCGCCATACCGCTGAGGATCTACGGCATTGTGACCAATGAGGTGCTGATCGCGGTGCCGCTGTTCATTTTCATGGGCTTCGTGCTGGAACGTTCGAAGGTTGCGGAGGACCTGCTGTTGGCGATGGGCTGGCTGTTGCGCGGGCTTCCCGGCGGTCTCAGCCTGTCGGTCACCCTTGTGGGCGCCTTGCTTGCAGCCTCTACCGGCATCGTCGGCGCGACCGTGGTCACCATGGGCCTGCTGGCTCTGCCGACGCTCCTGAAGAACGGCTACCGGCCGAGCCTCGCCTGCGGCTCCATTGCGGCAGCCGGAACGCTCGGCCAGATCATCCCACCGTCGATCGTGCTCGTCTTTCTGGCCGACCAGCTTTCAAACGCCTATCAGTCGGCCCAGCGGGACATGGGGTATTTCGCGCCGGAACCGTTTTCCGTTGCCGATCTGTTTGCTGCATCCGTTCTGCCCGGGTTGGTGCTTGTCGGTATCTACATGCTGTACCAGCTGCTCGCGGCAAGCCGGCAGAAAAACCGGGACGTCGTGTCATTACAGACGCCGGCCCCGGGATCCGGCCGGGCCGCCTTGCTCTTCAGCCTTTGCCCGCCGCTTTTCCTGATCGTGTGCGTGCTCGGATCCATCCTCGCAGGCATTGCCACCCCGACGGAGGCCGCAGCCCTTGGTGCCGCCGGCGCGGTGGTGATTGCCGGTGCGCGGGTTTCGAAATCCAGGCTACTCCCGCTCGGGCTTCCCGTCCTGTCGGTGCTTGTGCTCGCCGGTGTTCTTGCTTCTGGTATCCGCAACGCGGAAGGCCTTTCGGGAACGGTTGTGGTCGTCCTGGCGATTGCCGCAAGTTTGGGGCTGTTTGCCGGGCTGCTGGCGAATTTCAGAACTCTGCAGATGCAGGGTCTCCTGAGCGGGATCGTTCAAAAGGCGGTCGAGATGATCGCGATGATGTTTGCCATCATGATCGGCGCGAGCATCTTTTCGCTGGTGTTCCGAGATCTCGGCGGCGACGAGACAGTGACGTCGCTTCTGTCGTCCCTGCCCGGAGGAACGCTCGGTGCCATGCTCGCCGTCATGGCCGTGATGTTCGTGCTCGGCTTCTTTCTGGATTTCCTGGAAATCGTCTTCGTCGTCGTGCCGCTGGTGGCCCCGGTGCTCCTGCAGATGCCGATGGCGGATGGCTCGCTCATGTCGCCGGCGTGGCTCGGGGTGATGATGGCGGTCAATCTGCAGACGTCCTTTCTGACGCCGCCGTTCGGGTTTGCCCTGTTCTATCTGCGCGGCACCGTCCCGGCATCCGTGCGGACAATGGATATCTATCGCGGGGTCATTCCGTTCGTCGCCATCCAGCTTCTGGTTCTGGTGTTGATCTACTGGATGCCGGCCCTGGCAACCTGGCTGCCGGGGCGGCTCTACCCATAGGGTGCTGAGCTATTTCCAGTCGACGCTGGCGGCGAACATATAGCCGGAGCCATAGATCGTCCGGATCAGGTTCGGCAAATCCGGCGTGCAGAGCTTCTTTCTCAGCCGGGAGATCCGGACGTCGATCGACCGGTCGAGACTTTCATCGCGGCCGCCGTGTTCCAGAAGATAGTCACGGGTGAGAACCCGCTTGGGCGCCCTGAGCAGAGCCTCCAGCAGATGGGCCTCCCCGGTGGAGAGAAAGGTCTCTTCTCCATCCTTGGAGGTGAGACAGTGGGAACCCGGGGTATAGGTCCAGCCGGCGAACCGGGCCTTGTCCTCCGACACGGGCTCAATCGGCCGACTTGCGGACCGTCTCAGGATCGAGCGGATGCGGGCAACGACTTCACGCGGGTCGAAAGGTTTGACCACATAGTCGTCCGCGCCCATCTCGAGACCCATCACCCTGTCGGAGGAATGGCTGCGCGCACTCAGGACCAGAATCGGCACGGAGGATTTCTTGCGGACCTCGTTGATGAGGGTCATGCCGTCGATATCCGGGAGACCGAGATCGATCAGGCAGGCATCCGGCTTCTCCAGGGTGAGCGCATCGAGCATGTCGGTCGCGCGGGAGAAGACCCTGGTCGTCATCCCGAAGGGGGCCATGTTCTCCACCAGCAAGGTACAGATGTCCGGCTCGTCGTCGACGATGAAAACCAGCGCAGGTCTGGCCGTCGGGTCGAAGCCCCCGGTGCGAAAATCCTGATGGGTCATGACGTGAGTATCTGCTTCAAGGTCAGAGCAAGGTGGTCGGTCTGAAAGGGTTTGGCAAGTACCGGGAATTCGCAGTCCGGCAGGTCCGCGTCGAGGCTACCCCAATCGGCGTATCCGGTCATTAGTGCAATCCCGAGGTCCTGCCGTTTGGTCCTGATTTCCTTGGCGAGTGCCAGTCCGTTCATCTGGCCTGGCATGACGATATCGCTCAGGACGGCGCGCAGATCCGGCAGCTCAACTGCCAGGACGCGGGCATCCTCGGCGTTCTCCGCAAGCAGCACCGAATAGCCGAGCCCGGCGAGTTCTTCGGTCAACACCGCGGCGACGTCCGGGTTGTCCTCCACCAGCAACAGGAGTTCGCCGTTTCCGCGCAGATTGGTGGTCTCGCCGAAGGTGTTCAGGGCTTCGGGTTCCGCGGCCACAGCGGGCATGGTCCTGGCGGGCAGGTACAGGCGGAATTCCGTGCCGGCGCCGGGTTCGGAAATGATGTCCACCGCGCCTCCCGACTGGCGCATGAAGCCGTAGACCATGGACAAGCCGAGTCCGCTTCCGGTGCCGAATGGCTTGGTGGTGAAGAAGGGTTCGAAGATGCGCAGGCGGGTGTCGTCGTCCATGCCGACGCCGCTGTCCTTGACGATCAGGACCGCATAACGTCCGGGCGGAACGGACAGGTCTTCCGCGCCGCGTTGGTCGAGGACCTGCTCTTCCAGCCGGATCTCAAGCGTGCCGCCTTCGGGCATGGCGTCCCTGGCATTGAAGGCAAGGTTGATCAGCGCGGTTTCCATCTGGGTCGGGTCGATCCGAGCGGCAAGGCCGGGTACCGGTTGTTCGATCCTGAGCGAGATCGGGGCGGGCAGCGATCCCTTCAGCAGGCTGGCGATATTGTCCAGCACCTGGCGGAGAGGAACGACCTTGGGGTCGACAGCCTGGCCCCGGCTGAAGGCCAGAAGGCGCTGGGTCAGGTCGGCGCCACGCTGGGTCGCCTGCAGCATGGGTGCAAGATGGGTTCTCAGCGTTTCCGCAGCGATCATGCCTTCCTTGCGGTTCAGGCTCAGCAGGTTGCCAATCAGGATCGTCAGCAGATTGTTGAAATCATGGGCGAGGCCGCCGGCCAGTTTGCCGACCGCGTCCATCCGCTGGGATTGCAAAAGCGTTGCCTCGCTGCGCTTCTGATCGGTCGCGTCGAGCGACAGCACGAAGATCCCGAGCGTGCGCCCGTCCAGGGTCATGTCGGGGATGATCGTGGAGCGCATATAGGCAAGGGAGCCGTCGGGACGGGAGCGGGTGTATTCGTAAGAGACGAGATGCCCCTCGAAGGCCCGTTCGATCTGGAGGCCGATCTCGCCGTAAAGCTCTTCACCGATGACTTCCCGGGGGGAGCGGCCTGCGATCGAAGTGACGGACTGGCCGAACCATTCCGCGTAGCGGCGGTTGGCGAAGCGGTAGATGGGGCCGGGGGCAAGATAGGCGACAAGGGCTGGAATGTTGTCGGTCACCAGCCGCAGCCAGTCCTCACTCTGGCGCAGGGCGCGGGTGCGCTCCTCGACCGTCTTTTCCAGCTTTTCCTGCCGGCGCCGATCCTCGGTCACATCGGTGTAAATGGTGACGAAGCCACCTTGGGGGAGAGGCGTTCCGCTGATTGCGATAACCTGGCCGTTCGGCCGCACCCGCTCGAAATAATGGGGTTCGAACAGCCAGGCCCGTTCCAGGCGGCGCTGGATCTTGCCTTCGATATCACCGGGGCCGTATTCGCCGCGTTCGGCATTCACGCGCAAAAAGGCTTCCAGATGCGTCCCCCGGCAGGCGAGTTCCTGCGGGAAGTCCAGCATCTCCCACAGACCCCGATTCCAGGCGACAAGGCGCATGTCCGCATCAAACACGGAAAATCCCTGGTTGACGTGGTCAAGCGCGGCCTGAAGCAGGTCCAGTTGAGCCTGAAGTTGGGCTTTCTCCTCCATAGCGAAACATTATTTCGCTGAGGCTTCATTGGCTAGGGCCTTTCGGTTTTCGTGCCCTGCAGCCGGGTGACACATTTTGTTACAATTGAAACATATTGGCGTAATCCAAGCTGCTTAGCGTTTGCATGTCCAGAGACGGACGGTTCCGACCTGCGGAAACCATTTTTGAAAAAATGGCTTGAAGCGGAGGGAAACGAATAGTTTCATGGGCGCATAAATCGACCCCGGAAAACGGGGCGACTCTAAAGGGATGAACACGCTATGGCAGGGTTGGCCAACGTCGCTTCGAGCGGCGGGGACACCTTTCCGAAGATTCTTCTGCACAACGCGAAGGTCTTCGGCGACCGAACTGCTGTTCGGGAAAAGGATTTCGGGATCTGGCAGAGCTGGACCTGGGCGCAAGTGCGGGACAATATCCGCGATCTGTCGCTCGGTCTGAAAGAACTCGGCCTCCAGCAAGGACAAAAGGTTGCCATCGTCGGTTCCAACCGGCCCCGGCTTTATTGGTCGATGGTGGCCGCACAGGCCATTGGTGCCGTACCAGTTCCCGTCTATGCGGATTCCGTCGCCGAGGAGATGGCCTATGTGCTCGGCCACGCCGAGGTGACGTTCGCGGTCGTCGAGGACCAGGAGCAGGTGGACAAGCTTCTGTCGATGGACAGCGAAGTCCCGACGCTCAAGGAAATCATCTACGACGAAACCCGGGGCCTGCGCGACTACGATCATAAGCATCTGCATGACTTTGAGGGTGTGCAGGCGCTTGGCCGCAAGGTTCTGGAAAAGGACCCGGGAGCGGAAAAAGCCTGGGCCGACGGATTTGCCGGCGGCAAGGGCTCGGATATCGCCGTCATGCTCTACACCTCGGGCACGACCGGGCGGCCGAAGGGCGTGATGCTGTCCTTCGACAATCTCGTCATCTCCGCGCGCAACGCCAATGCGTTCGATCATCTGAACGAGCATGAGGAAGTGCTCGCCTATCTGCCGATGGCCTGGATCGGCGACCACGTGTTTTCCCTCGCACAGGCCTTCACCGCCGGTTATTGCGTGAACTGTCCGGAAAGCCTCGACACCGTCGATGTCGACCGGCTCGAGATCGCCCCGACCTACTTCTTCGCTCCGCCGCGCGTGTTCGAAAGCATGCTGACGTCGATCATGGTGCGGATGGAGGACGCGGGGAAAACCAAGCGCCGGATGTTCGACTATTTCATGGGCGTTGCACGGCGTGCAGGGGAAAAGATCCTGAACGGCGAAAGCGTTTCCGCGAAAGACCGGCTGCTCTACCGGCTCGGGGATTTCTTCGTTTACGGGCCGCTGAAGAACCGGATGGGGCTGACGCGGATGAAGGTCGGCTATACGGCTGGCGAGGCGATCGGACCGGAAATCTTCCGCTTCTACCGCGCGCTCGGGCTGAACCTGAAGCAGCTTTACGGCCAGACCGAAGCGAGCGTCTACATCACGCTGCAGCCGGACGGAGAGATCTATGGCGACACCGTCGGCAAGCCGGCACCGTCCGTCGAACTGAAGATCGCCGAAAACGGCGAAGTGCTCTACCGGTCTCCCGGGGTCTTCGTCGGCTACTACAAGAACGATGAGGCGACCCGGTCGACCAAGACGGAGGAAGGCTGGGTTCATACAGGCGATGCCGGCTTCATCGCCGACAACGGCCATCTGAAGATCATCGACCGGGCGAAGGATGTCGGCAAGCTGACGGACGGTTCCCTGTTCGCGCCGAAATACATCGAGAACAAGTTGAAGTTCTTCCCCAATATCAAGGAGGTGGTGGCCTTCGGTGACGGTCGGGACCGCGTCGGCGTTTTCATCAATATCGACCTGACGGCGGTCGGCTCCTGGGCGGAACGCAACAACGTCAACTACGCCAGTTATCAGGAGCTTGCCGCTCATCCCCAGGTCTATTCCATGATCCAGGAACATGTGGATCAGGTGAACCGGGATCTTGCGAGCGAGCCGATGATGGCCGGTGCCCAGATCCGGCGCTTCCTCGTCCTGCACAAGGAGCTGGATGCGGATGACGGCGAGCTGACGCGGACCCAGAAGGTCCGCCGTAATTTCATCGCGGAGCGGTACGCTCCGCTGATCGAGGCGCTTTATGACGGCTCGACATCCAAACATGTCAGGACGGAAGTCACCTTCGAGGATGGCCGGGTCGGTGCGATCGAAGCGACTGTCGAGATCCGCGACATGCCTGCGCACGACGCGTCCGGCCTTCAGGAGGCGGCTGAATGAATGCCATGATGACGAGTGAGGACATGCCGCAGGCGGAATCCCGGGCCATGGAACGTGAAGATCTGTTGCGCGTGGACAATGTGTCCCTGTCCTTCGGCGGCGTGAAAGCGATCACCGATATTTCCTTCGATATCAAGAAGGGCGAGATCCGCGCGATCATTGGGCCGAACGGGGCGGGCAAGACCTCGATGCTCAATGTGATCAATGGTTTCTATCACCCTCAGGTGGGCACCATTACCTGGCAGGGCCAGGTGCGGCGGAAGATGAAGCCGTATGAGGCCGCCAGCCAGGGCATCGCCCGGACGTTCCAGAACGTGGCGCTGTTCAAGGGAATGACGACCCTCGACAACATCATGTCCGGCCGGTCGCTGAAGATGCGCAAGAACTTCTTCTCGCAGATGCTGTGGTACGGGCCTGCGCGCGACGAGGAAATCGCGCACCGCAAGAAGGTCGAGGAAATCATCGACTTCCTCGAAATCCAGGCAATCCGGAAAACGCCGGTCGGCCGGCTGCCCTACGGCCTGCAGAAGCGGGTCGAGTTGGGCCGGGCACTTGCCATGGAGCCGGACCTGCTTCTGCTGGATGAGCCCATGGCGGGCATGAACCTGGAAGAAAAGGCCGACATGAGCCGGTTCATCCTGGATGTGAACCAGGAGTTCGGCACCACGATCGCGCTGATCGAACACGACATGGGCGTGGTCATGGACCTGTCCGACCGTGTCGTCGTTCTCGACTACGGCAAGAAGATCGCAGACGGACCGCCTGAAGAGGTCCAGGCCAGCCAGGCCGTGATCGATGCCTATCTCGGCGTCAGCCACTGATCGGGGGAACGACCAACATGCTGTATGACATTTTCATCGATCCCTTCGTCCAGATGGTCGAAATGCCGGACTTCTTCCTGCAGGTTCTGTGGGAAGGGTTCGTGACCGGGATCCTCTACGCGCTGATCGCCCTCGGGTTCGTCCTGATTTTCAAGGCCTCCGGCGTGTTCAATTTCGCGCAGGGCATCATGGTGGTGTTCGCAGGCCTGACCCTGGTCGGCCTGTACGAACACGGCATACCGGCCTATCTGGCGCTGCTGCTGACCATTGGCGTCATGGGCGTTCTCGCCTACGGGATCGAACGGGTGGTGATGCGACCGCTGGTCAACCAGCCGGATATCATCCTGCTGATGGCGACCATCGGTCTGACCTATTTCCTGATCGGTTTCGGGGAGTTCGTGTTCGGCGGCGAGCCGAAGCAGATGATCGCGGAACAGCTCGGGCTTCCGACCGGATCGACGGCTTTCGAAATGGGCGAGCGCGGGTTGGTCATCCTGCAGCACATCGATATTGCGGCAGCGGTGATCGCCATCATCATGGTGACCGCGCTCGGCATCTTTTTCAACAAGACGCGGATCGGCCGGGCGCTCAGGGCTGTGGCCGACGATCATCAGGCCGCCTTGTCCGTCGGCATCTCGCTGAACCAGATCTGGGCGATCGTGTGGTTCGCGGCCGGTCTGGTGGCGCTTGCCACGGGGATCATGTGGGGAGCGCGCTCCGACGTGTCCTTTGCGCTGGAAATCGTGGCGTTCAAGGCTCTGCCGGTTCTGATCCTGGGTGGGTTCACGTCCATCCCGGGCGCGATCATCGGCGGGCTGATCATCGGCTTCGGCGAGAAGATCGGTGAGATCTATTGGGGCGGACTGGTCGGCGGCGGGGTTGAATCCTGGCTCGCCTACATCATCGCCCTGATCTTCCTCTTGTTCCGGCCGCAGGGTCTCTTCGGCGAAAAAATCATCGAGCGGGTGTAAGGCACATGTTTTATCGCGAAGCCGGCCAATTCAAGACAAGCTACGAAGCGGATCAGTCGCTGTTTCCGATCAGGCAGGACCGTATCGGCATTGCCGTGTTGCTCCTGATCGCCTTTGTGCTGATCCCGCTGACGGCCAACGACTTCTTCCTGACGTCGATCATGATCCCGTTCCTGGTGTTTTCACTGGCGGCGATCGGGCTCAACGTTCTGACCGGTTTCGCCGGCCAGCTGTCCCTGGGCTCGGGCGCCTTCATGGGAGTGGGCGCCTACGCCGCCTACAAGCTGACGACCATCTTTCCGGACGTGAACGTGATCTTCCTGGTGCTGGTGTCCGGGTTCTTCTCGGCGGCCATCGGCGCGGTTTTCGGCCTGCCGTCGTTGCGCATCAAGGGGCTTTACCTCGCGGTGACGACGCTTGCGGCGCAGTTCTTCCTGGAATGGTGCTTCATCCGCATTCCGTGGCTCTACAACTACAATGCATCGGGTGCGATCGAGATCCCGAAACGCGAGATGTTCGGAGTCACGATCTCCGGAGCCGAAGCAACGCCGCTGGCGCGCTACTTCGTCGTCCTGGCGATTACGGTGGGTATCGCGCTGCTGGTCGCCAATGTGCTGCGCGGCCGTATCGGCCGGTCGTGGATGATGATCCGCGACATGGATATCGCCGCCGAACTGATGGGGATCCGCCCGCTGCAGACAAAGCTGCTCGCCTTCGGCGTTTCGTCCTACATCTGTGGCGTCGCGGGCGCGATGATGGTGTTCTTCTGGTTGAATGCGGCCGAACCCTCGTCCTATTCGATCACCCTGTCGTTCCAGATCCTGTTCATGGTGATCCTGGGCGGGCTGGGAAGCCTGGGCGGGGCTTTCATGGGCGCCGCCTTCATCTGGATCCTGCCGGTCTTCCTGAAATTCATTCCGGGGGTAATCGGCGTCGATATTGCCGCGGAGACGGTCGAACATCTGACGTTCATGATCGTCGGCGCACTGATCATCTTCTTTCTGATCGTCGAACCGCACGGTTTCGCGCGGCTGTGGCAGATCGGGAAGCAGAAGCTGAGAGTCTGGCCGTTCCCCTACTGAGCGGCAGGATTCAGGCACGCCATCCGGACAACGGACCTGTCCGGGGAGGATGGCTCAACCGGTCCGGCGGCACTCGAACCAGAGCGATGCCGCAAGGGAGGAAATGCATGATGAACTTCAAGCAATTCGCGCTTGGCACTGCCGTCGCTGTTGCTCTTGGCTCTTCGGGGCTGGTGCAGCAGGCAGCGGCCGAAGACAGCAACTACGTTCCGCTGCTGACCTATCGGACCGGTCCTTATGCCGGATCCGGCATTCCGATCGCCAACGGCATGTCCGACTATTTCGCCATGCTCAATGAGCGTGACGGCGGTGTCGGCGGCGTCAAGCTCAACATCGAGGAATGCGAAACCGGCTACAACGCTCAGAAGGGCGTTGAGTGCTACGAAGCCACCAAGGGCAAGGGCGCGCTGGTCTACAATCCGTATTCCACCGGTATCACCCTTCAGCTGATCCCGAAGGCCTCCGTGGACAAGATCCCGGTCCTGTCCATGGGCTACGGTCTGTCGGCCGCGGCTGACGGCAACGTGTTCCCGTGGATCTTCAACGCGCCGGATACCTACTGGGACGGTGCCTCCGTGGCCATCAAGTACATCGCCCACCAGGAAGGCGGCCTCGACAAGCTCAAGGGCAAGAAGATCGGTTATCTGTTCCTGGATGCCGGTTACGGCCGCGAGCCGATTCCGCTTCTGGAAGACCTGTCGAAGAAATTCGGCTTCGAGCTTCTGCAGTACCCGGTTCCGGGCAAGGAAATGCAGAACCAGTCGTCGCAGTGGCTGAACGTCCGTCGTGACCGTCCGGACTACATGGTCATGTGGGGCTGGGGCGCGATGAACCCGACCGCCGTGAAGGAAGCCGTAAAAACCCGCTTCCCGATGGACCGGTTCATCGGCGTCTGGTGGTCGGCCGGTGATGACGATGCTGCTGCCGGCGGCGAGGGTGCCAAGGGCTACAAGGCGATGAATTTCTCCGGTGTCGGCACCGAATATCCGGCGATCCAGGATATCATCAAACACGTGATCGATGCCGGAAAGTCCCAGACCGACAAGGCAATGGTCGGCAGCACGCTCTACAACCGTGGTGTCATGAACGCGATGCTCGTGGCCGAGGCAATCCATGCCGCGCAGATGAAAACCGGCAAGAAGGTTCTCACCGGCGAAGACATGCGGATCGGTCTGGAAAGCCTGGATCTGACGGCCGAACGGCTGAAGGAAATCGGCATGGAAGGCTTCGCGCATCCCGTGAAGATGACCTGTGAGGACCACGCCGGCTCCGTGCCTGTGTTCATCCAGCAGTGGGATGGCACCAAGTGGAACCAGATCACCGACTGGTTCGAGCCGATGACGGATATCGTCCGTCCGATGCTTGAAGCGGCCGCCAAGGAGTATGCGGAAAAGAACGCTCCCTGGCCGGCACGCACCGAACCCTGCCCGAACTGATCGGGTCGTCCGTCCCGCCGCCACCGGCGGCGGGACAATTTCCGGAGGAATTTTTGAAATGTCGACCCTGGATATGGCGCGGCCCGAAGCAGATGCGGTGACTGCAGGAGCGAAAGACACGATCCTGACGGTGAACAACATCGAAGTGATCTACGATCACGTGATCCTGGTTCTGAAGGGGGTTTCCCTGACCATCCCGAGGGGCGGCATTGTCGCGCTTCTGGGCGCCAACGGCGCCGGGAAAACCACCACGCTGAAAGCCGTTTCCAATCTGCTCGGCGCGGAGCGGGGCGAGGTGACCAAGGGCAAGATCGTCTTCGAGAACGAAGAGGTGCAGGCCCTGTCTCCCAACGATCTCGTGCGCCGCGGCTGCATTCAGGTCATGGAAGGCCGTCATTGCTTCGGCCACCTGACGATCGAGGAAAACCTGCTGACCGGCGCCTATACCCGGAAGGATGGGTCGGCTGCCATCCGCGAAGACCTGGAGATGGTCTATCGCTATTTCCCGAGGCTCAGGGAGCGCCGTCAAAGCCAGGCCGGTTATACGTCCGGCGGCGAACAGCAGATGTGCGCCATCGGCCGCGCTCTGATGAGCCGGCCGAAGATGATCCTGCTCGACGAACCGTCCATGGGGCTGGCGCCGCAGCTCGTGGAAGAGATTTTCGAAATCGTGAAGCAGCTCAACGACCAGGAAGGTGTGTCATTCCTGCTTGCGGAGCAGAACACGAACGTGGCGCTGAAATACGCCACCTACGGCTACATCCTCGAATCCGGCCGGATTGTGCTTGATGGCGAAGCCAAGGCGCTGCGGGAGAACGAGGACGTGAAGGAATTCTACCTGGGTGTCGGCGGCGAGGGGCGCAAATCGTTCCGCGACGTCAAACACTACAAGCGAAGGAAGCGCTGGTTGGCCTAGAGGATTTCTCTGGGAGAGCGGAGACGATCATGAGCGACGACATGTTTGATGCGCGCGAGCGGCAGATCGCCGATCAGCGCGAGGCGGAACTTTTTGCCAAATTGCCGGACTTCCTGAGCCATGCCGCGGCCGCCGCGCCCGGATGGGCGGAGCACCTGCGTGGGGCCGATCTGGCGAAGGTGACCTCCCGTGACGCGCTGGCGTCGCTCCCGGTTCTGCGAAAGTCGGAGCTTCTGGTGCGGCAGAAGGAAAATCCGCCCTTCGGTGGGTTTCTGGCCGGAACTCTTGCGGGTGTCGAGCGGGTGTTCATGTCGCCGGGTCCGATCTGGGAACCGCAGGCATCCGGCGACGATCCCTGGAACGGCGCGCGCGCACTCTTTGCTGCCGGTGTCCGCAAGGGCGAGGTGGTCATCAATGCCTTTTCCTATCACCTGACGCCGGGCGGGTTCATTCTGGATCACGGCGCGCGGGCGCTTGGATGCACGGTCTTCCCGGCCGGGGTCGGCAATACCGACATGCAGGTCGAGGCCATCGAGGTTCTGAAACCCACTGCCTTCATCGGCACGCCGGATTATCTGAAGATCCTGCTCGACCGTGGAGACGAACAGGGCCGGGACGTTTCCTCCATCAAGACGGCACTGGTCTCCGGTGGCGCCTTGTTTCCGTCCCTGCGCGAGGAGTACGAGGCAAGAGGCATTCGCGTGAGCCAGTGCTATGCGACGGCGGATCTCGGGGTCATTGCCTATGAGAGTGAAGCCCGCGAAGGCATGATCGTCAATGAGGATTATGTCGTCGAAATCGTTCGTCCGGGAACCGGCGAACCTGTGGCGGACGGCGAGGTCGGCGAATTGGTCGTGACCGCCTTCAACCGGGTCTATCCGCTGATCCGGTTCGGAACCGGCGATCTGTCCGCCGTGCTGCCGGGTCAATCGCCCTGCGGACGGACCAACCGGCGGATTGCCGGCTGGATGGGCCGGGCGGACCAGAGAACCAAGATCAAGGGCATGTTCGTCGATCCGGCCCAGGTCGATGAAATCGTGAAAACCCACGACGGGATCTCGAAGGCCCGCCTGACCGTCGGCCGCGACGGGGAAGCGGATGTGATGACGCTCACGGTCG
The DNA here is from genome assembly GCF_963675095.2 of uncultured Roseibium sp. Taxonomy (GTDB): domain Bacteria; phylum Pseudomonadota; class Alphaproteobacteria; order Rhizobiales; family Stappiaceae; genus Roseibium. The sequence continues at coordinate 26,282 of NZ_CAXXSJ010000047.1, forward strand.
AAGCGGCAAACCCCGCCGCCGACCTGGCTGAGCGGGTCGGCGGAACGCTGCGGGACGTGACCCGGCTGAAGGGGACGATTGAAATCGTCGCGCCGGGCGCATTGCCGAACGACGGCAAGGTGATTTCCGACGAACGCGAATATGGTTAGAAGCGGGCCGGACACGGACGCCGTTCGGATCGCCTGGAGATCCTTCCACGGGTTTTATTTGGACGCGTTATGATCTAAAGGCTGAGTGTATGCGTAGGGTTTGACACGGACCGTTCAAAGGCACGGTTCGCGGCTCTGCCACAGGCCCCTTTCTACGGACACTCAATGACCGATCAAACGACGCCGTCCATACCGGAAAAACAAGAAGACATGCGCAAGGTCCAGTTGCCCGAGGGGCACGCTCCCGTGCAGACGGGCCGGGTCGGCGTGCTGCTGGTCAATCTGGGCACGCCGGACGGAACCTCCTATTGGCCCATGCGCCGCTACCTGCGGGAATTTCTTTCCGACAAGCGGGTGATCGAATGGCCGCGGGCCCTCTGGTATCCGATCCTGTACGGCATCGTGCTGATGACCCGGCCGGGCAAGTCCGGCAAGGCCTATGACGAGATCTGGAACCGGGAAAAGGACGAGTCCCCGCTTAGGACCATCACCCGCAGCCAGTCGGACCAACTGGCCAAGCGGATCGGCGATGGCGGCGGCCGGCTGCAGGTCGACTGGGCCATGCGCTACGGTCAGCCGTCGATCCGCTCCCGGCTGGAGGCGTTGAAGGCGGATGGCTGCGACCGGATCCTGGTGTTTCCGCTTTATCCGCAATATTCGGCGTCGACGACGGCGACGGTCAACGACGAGGTCTGCAGGGCGCTGCTGGACATGCGCTGGCAGCCAGCCATCCGCACCGTTCCGCCCTATCATGACGATCCGGTCTATGTGACGGCGCTCGCAAAGTCGGTCGAACGGCACCTGGCGGGATTGGACTTCGAGCCGGATCTGGTGCTGACGTCCTATCACGGCATTCCGCAGTCCTATTTCAAGCGCGGCGACCCCTATCATTGCCACTGCCAGAAAACGACCCGGCTGATGCGGGACGTGCTCGGCTGGGGCGAGGACAGGCTCAAGATCACTTTCCAGTCGCGCTTCGGCCCCGAGGAATGGCTCCAGCCCTATACGGACAAGACGGTGGAGCAACTGGCAAAGGACGGGGTCAAGAACATCGCGGTCATGAACCCGGGCTTCGTGGCCGACTGCCTGGAGACCCTGGAGGAAATCGCCGGAGAAGCCGCCGAGATCTTCGAGGAGAACGGCGGCGAGAATTTCAGCCACATTCCCTGCCTGAACGACAGCGACCTGGGAATGGACGTCATCGAGCACGTCGTGCGCCGGGAGCTCGGCGGCTGGTTGTAAGCGATGCGGGCACATTATCTGTTTGAGGGTTAGTACGATTTTGCGCTGGTAACAGCTGCTGTTCGCTTGCTAGCTTGTGCGCATGTTGCCGACCCGTACTCTGACTGGCTCGTTTGTCCTTGATGGGGATACCTACGAATGGGAACTTCGTCGTGAACCGCAGTGGTGCACGATTGACGGTTGGCAAGGAATGCTCGTTGCGGTGTGTGCTGCAGATACAGCTGGTCGCGAAGCGCTTCTTCAATTTCCAATGCCCAGGAATGCCGCGCAGCGCGCTCGTGGCTATCGCCATAGGCCCCAAATTCATCAAGCTGACCTCGAAGCAGCGGTGAGGCTTGCGCTCTCAAGCGGATGGGATCCGTATGCGCGAGGGAAGCCTTTTCGCCTTGATGTTTGATCGTACGACACCTGCGCCGGCCGATGTATCGAGAAGACCTCGTTTTAAAACGGGATTTTTTGAGACAAACATGTGCGGGAGCGATCACGCCGCTCCTGAAGGGAGAAACATTGCAGGATCGGGGGCCTTGAAACGTCGCGGAAGCCGCCGTCCGTTTTAGTCATTGAACGTCATCATTCTTGGACTGGTGCGGCCCTATAAGCTTAGGCATACTGGCGAAAACATAACTGGTGACCGTCTTGTGCACTTGGGAGAATTGAATGCCTGTAAATCTGTTTGGGTTCGATATCGTTCTGATTATCGTCCTGTTCCTGGCCATCCTGGTTATCTTCTCCGGGGTCAAGACCGTTCCCCAAGGGTACAACTACACGATCGAGCGCTTCGGAAAGTACCGGAAAACCCTGTCGCCGGGATTGAATTTCATCATTCCCTTCATCGATCGGGTCGGCCACAAGCTGAACATGATGGAGCAGGTTCTCGATGTTGAATCGCAGGAAGTCATTACGCGAGACAATGCCACCGTTACGGCTGACGGTATCACTTTCTACCAGGTCCTCGATGCGGCCAGGGCGGCTTACGAAGTTCTCGGTCTTCAGAACGCCATTCTCAATCTGACGATGACGAATATCCGTTCGGTCATGGGGTCGATGGATCTGGACGAACTGCTTTCAAACCGCGATGAAATCAACTCCCGGCTGTTGCGGGTCGTTGATGCGGCGGCGGAGCCCTGGGGCGTGAAGGTCACCCGTATCGAAATCAAGGACATCAACCCGCCGCGGGATCTGGTGGATGCCATGGCCCGCCAGATGAAGGCGGAACGCGACAAGCGTGCGTCCATTCTGGAAGCCGAAGGCAAGCGCCAGTCGGAAATCCTGAAGGCGGAAGGGGAAAAACAGTCGCTGATCCTGGAGGCAGAGGGCCGCCGGGAATCCGCGTTCCGCGATGCGGAAGCCCGCGAACGCGAGGCTGAGGCTGAAGCCAAGGCGACGAAAATGGTCAGCGATGCGATCTCGGACGGGAACGTCCAGGCGATCAACTACTTCGTCGCCAACAAATATGTCGAGGCTTTCCGCGAGCTGGCGAATTCCCGGAACCAGAAGACGCTGATCCTGCCAATGGAGGCGTCTTCCCTTCTCGGCAGTCTCAGCGGTATCGGCGAGATCGCCAAGGAAGCCTTCGGCAATGACAGGAAAGAGCCCCGGTCCACCGGCCGGGTTCCCGATACCGGATCGACGCCGGGCGGAGACGACGCGTGAGCATTATCGAACGGATTGTCCTGGAACTCGGTCCGTGGAACTGGTGGGTTATCGGCCTGATCCTGATCGGCCTGGAGGTGCTTGCGCCGGGAACCGTCTTCCTGTGGTTCGGCATATCCGCGATCCTGGTGGGAACTCTGACGTTGTTCGTCGATCTGTCGTGGCAGGTGAGCCTGGTGATATTCCTGGTCCTGTCTTTCGCAACCCTGATTACCGGCCGGTACATGATGTCCAAAATGTCGTCGGAGGCCGGTGATCCGGGGCTGAACCGGCGCGGTAGCCGTTATATCGGCCGCCGGTTTGTTTTGAAGACGCCGTTGCAGCAGGGCTCGGGCCAGCTTTCGATCGACGATACCGTCTGGCGGATTTCCGGACCGGACCTTCCCGCAGGCACGACCGTCACGGTCGAGCGGATCGATGGCGCGCGTCTTGTCGTGGCGCCGGCGGAAACGGAAGCTCCGAACGCGTAAATCTCTTAGGTCCTGACCCTAAGGCCTGTGACCGGGAGGAATGGGCGGTGCCTCGGCTTTCAGCAGGATGCCGATGCGGCGGTTCGCGGCAAGATATGGATCGTTGGGAAACAGCGGTTCCGTATCGGACTTGCCGATGACCGCATAAAACTGCTCGTTCGGAACACCGTACTCGTTGAGAATCTGCCGGGCCACGTTGGAACGTTCGGCGGACAGGTCCCAGCCGGTGTAGGTCGGATCGATAGCCTGTTGGCCGGCCGTCGTGTGGCCGGTGATTTCCACCCTGTTCGGCATTCTTGCGATGACCGGGGCCATCTTGGCGAGGAGCCGCCGGGTGGTTTCGTAAGGGTATTTCGAGCCCTCGCGGAACATGGAACGGCCGTCCTGGTCGACCAGCATGATGTTCAGGCCCTCATCGGTTTCTTCCATGATGATGTTGTTGGAGATCTCGGTTATTTCCGGCATCTCCTGCCAGGCCTGGCGCAGCGAGGCGGCCGCGGTCGCGAATTGGCGCGGTTTTTCGATGTCCGCCTTCAGGGTGTCATAGGTATTGGCTTCCGGACCCTGCTTCTGCCGGTTGTCGTGACGTTCCTGGGCGAAATCGGAATCCAGTTCCTGGGGAACCTGAGTGATCTGCTTCATGTAGTCGCGGACCGGAATACCCTCGACTTCGATAATGCCGGTGCGCTTGGAGGTTTCCTTCACGCCGAAGGCTTCGCGCATGGAGCCGGCCACGACCTGCAGCTTCTGCTTGTCCTGGATCGAAAACGAAATGATCAGAACGAAGAAGCACACGAGAAGCGACATCAGGTCCGCGAACGTGACCAGCCAGTCCGGTGCGCCACCGCCGCCTTGCTGCTTCTTTTTCGCCATAGTCGTCTTTCCCGATTAACGCCGCCCTTCGGATCAGGCGGCCTCTTCCATGTCCGCGCGAATCTTTTCCGGCAGATAGGCGATCAGCATTTCCTTGATCAGGGCCGGGCTCTTGGATTCCCGGATCTGCAGCACGCCGTCGATGATCAGGGTCTGATTGAGTTCGTCGACGTCGAACTTGGCATCCAGCTTGTCGACAAGCGGCAGGCAGATGATGTTGGAAATCAGGGCGCCATAAAGCGTCGTCAGCAGGGCCACAGCCATGGACGGACCGATTGCGGCCGGGTCGTCCATGTTGGCCAGCATCTGCACCAGACCGACCAGGGTGCCGATCATGCCGAAGGCCGGTGCCGAATCGCCGAGTGCCTTGAAGACGCGTTTTCCTTCAGACAGGCGCGTCAGCTGGAGGTCGCGCTCGCGCTCCATCGCTTCCCTGATGAACTCATGCTCATAGCCATCGGCGATGTACTGGACGCCCTTGGCAAGGATCGGATCCGAGACGTCGACGTTTTCAAGTCCCAGCGGACCGGATTTACGGACGACTTCACCAAGCGTGGTGATTTCGGCGATCAGGTCCCGGGGGCTTTGGTTTCTGCCTGCCAGGGCGACTTTGAAACCGGTCGCAAACGCTGAGATGATGTCAGAAAGCTGAAACCGGATCAGCGTCGCCGCGAAACCGCCCCCGACAACAATCAGAATGGACGGGACATCGATGAACTGTCCGAAACTTCCGCCCAGGAAAATTGCCGTGACCACGATGCCGAAGGCACCGATGATACCGATTAGGGTCGCCAGATCCATTCTGTACACCAAACCTTGAGGCAGACCATCCGCCGTCATCTGGCCGACAGTTTAGGTTTGGCAAGGCTAATCAAATCCTAACCGATGACCGGGAAATCGAAATTCTCGGTTCAATTTATGCTGAGGAACCGCCTGACGGGCCAACCTGGCCCGTTAACAAGGCGTCAGGCAGCGCCGATACGCAGCAGGTCATGCAGGTGGATGATCCCGACCGGGCGCTTTTCATCCGCCACGAAGACCGAGGTGATCGCGGAGCTGTTGATCAGCTCAAGCACAGCCGCGGACAGCATGTCGCCGGGGATGCTCTTCGGGTTCGGCGTCATGATGTCGGTGACCGGCTTGTCGAGGAAGTTCGTGGAGATGTGCCGGCGCAGGTCGCCATCGGTGATGATGCCGATGAGATGGCCGATCTCGTCCACCACGCCCAGTACGCCGAAGCCTTTCTGGGTCATCAGGACGATGGCGTCGCGCATGACCATGGTTTTCGGGGCCAGCGGCAGGGTATCGCCTTTGTGCATGATGTCCTGGGCAGCGGTCAGGCTCGCGCCAAGGCGGCCACCCGGATGGAAAATGCGGAAATCCTGGGCCGTGAAGCCCCGGTATTCCAGAAGCGCGATGGCCAGTGCGTCGCCGGCGGCAAGCTGGACCAGGGCAGATGTGGTCGGGGCCAGACCGTGCGGGCAGGCTTCCGTGACGCTCGGCATTTTCAGGACGATGTCGGCGGCGCGGCCCAGAGTGCTGTCTTCCGACTTGGTGATCGCCACCAGCGGCACCTTGAAACGGCGTGTATAGGCGACGATGCCGGCAAGTTCCTGCGTTTCACCGGACCAGGACAAGGCGATCACAACGTCGTCCTGGGTAATCATGCCAAGATCGCCATGGCTGGCTTCGCTGGCATGTACGAAAAAGGCAGGCGTTCCGGTCGAGGCGAGGGTCGCGGCCAGCTTGGTGCCGATATGACCGCTCTTGCCGATGCCGGAGACGATGACGCGCCCCTTGATGCCGGCGATGAGTTCAACGGTTTTGCTGAAGGGGGCTGACAGGCCGTTCTGCAACGCGGCCCGAAGGGCGCTCAGGCCTGCGATTTCGGTCTCCAGAGTGCGTTCGGCGGAAACGAGCGGTCGTGCGGACGCTTCCTGGTCACTTGTCGCGATCGCATCCTGAAGCGGGCTTTGCATGGCTGATCCTGTATTTTCTTTTACCCCGACCTGCTTTCTCTACGCCAGCGTCCTGCTCAGTGCAAGCCGGGTTTGGCGCAAAACAAGGGTTTCGAACCGCTTTCACTTTTGGCGAAAAGCAACCAAGCGTTAACCATGTTTCGCCAGTGTGCGCTTGTGTCCGGATTTTCAAATTTTTTACAAGGCCTTGAATGTCGCGCCTGATCACTTTGACGATATGTTTCTTGCTGTTGCAGGGCCTCGCCCTGCGTGCACAGGAAGGCGCTATCGATCTGCGTGGCAGCGTCGATGAACGGGCCGCGCCGGATGAAAGCGCTGCCGTTTCGACGACCGTCGATCCGACCAAAGAATTACAGCGCCGGGACTCCGTTTATGAATTGCAGAACCGGGACTCTGTCGTGGGGCTGCGGAGCACCTTGAACGCGGCCTCCGCCGAGGAAGGCTCCACGGGCCTTGGTACCGCCGGGCGCGTGACGCCGATCCGTGTGTTTTCGGACCGCCTCTCAGCCGCCCAGGGAATCGCGGAAAGCCGGGGCGAAAGCCTGGATAGCAGTGTCTTCGACGGACAAACAGCTTATGACCGGGCCGAAGGCATCCGCCTCGGCTCCTTTACCATCACGCCCGAAGTGACTGTCACCGGCGGCTGGACGGACAATGCGGAGGGGTCGTCGTCAGGCACTTCCAGTCGCCTCTACCGGGTGGCACCCAGCATTACGGGGACATCGAACTGGTCCAGGCACCAACTCGACTTCGCGCTGAGGGGAAGTTACATCGGCTATCCGGAGGAGCCCAGCCAGAGCGACCCGAGCCTCAATCTCTCGACAACGTTCAGGGCCGATGTGAGCGCGTCCACGACCGCGACCGCCGGATTGGGCTACAACTATTCCCGGGAAGACGAGTCCAGCGTGGAAAACATCACCGGCGACAACGATGTCCACGAATTGACCGGTACGCTCGGCTTCACCCGGGATGTCGGTCTTGTTTCGGCAACCCTGGGCGCAGACGTCGACCGGACGTCCTATACCTCGAGCGGAGGATCCGGCTCGACAAGCGGGCGGGACAATACGCTTTACTCGGCAAACCTCCGCCTTGAAGGAAACGGCGGCGCCGTTTTCGAACCCTTTGCGGTCGGCTCCCTGTTGCTGCGCCGGTTCGACAAGACCTGCAACGATACGATTTGCGAAAACCGGAATGCGAACGGCTACGAGTTGCGCGGCGGTCTGACCATCGCGGCCACGCCGAAACTGACCGGTGAGGTCAGCGGCGGCTGGCGGATCGAGGATATCGAGGACAGCCGCCTGGCCGCGCTCCAGGGCCTGGTCGTCGACGGAACGCTTGTCTGGTCGCCGAGCCGGCTGACGACGGTTACGGCCGGGCTGAGCACGAGTTTCGAACCGACGGATCTTGATTACGTGTCCGGGTCGATCATCTATTCCGGAGACCTGCGGGCAGCCCATTCCTTCTCCGACCGTTTCGTCGGAGAGGCCGGGCTCGGCTACAGTTACCGGACCTATGAGGGGGATTCCATCGAAACGAATACCCTGACCGGTTTCGTCGGCCTGACTTACGCGGTCTCGCGCAACGTCGCGTTTGAAACGCAATACAGCTACACCGCCTATGACAGCACGTCAGCGGGCAGCGACTATACGAAGAATTCGATCGAGGCGGGTTTCAGGTTCCGTCATTGATCACCCGGACAAGACTGACGGGCAGGAATAAGGCGGGCGTGTTTGGGGCGAACACGTTTTCGCCGTTGTGAGGTGGCAATTTTGTGGTGCGGGGCTGAGGGGCAGCTGGAAACAAAGATGCGGAAAAGCGGGCACGAGGAGGCCTGTATGGATTGTTTCAAAAGAGACGGGACGCGGATCGAAGCCGGAAACACCCAGCCTAAGCATAGGCCGGGTTTTGCGCGCAATTTGCTTGCCGCCGCGCTCCTGACCCTGACTACGGCAACGGCCCAGGCGGATGCGGGTTTCAACCGTTTCATCAAGGACCTCTGGCCGGATGCGCGGGCTGCGGGCATCAGTACGGCAACGTTCAATCATATCTTCACCGGTATGGACCCGGATCCGGACACGGTCCGGCTGATGGACAAGCAATCGGAATTCGTCAAACCGATCTGGGACTACCTGGATTCCGCGGTCTCGGACGCCCGCGTCGAGCGCGGCCAGGAACTTCTTCGGGAATACGACAGTGTCCTGGCAAACATTGAATCGCACTACGGGGTCGATCGCGAGGCCGTTCTGGCGATCTGGGGCATGGAAACCAACTACGGCGGTTTCATGGGCAAGCACAATGTGATCAGGGCCCTGGCAACGCTTGCCTATGAAGCACCCCGCCGCAGGGATTACTGGCGCAGGGAACTGCTCAAGGCGGTCAGTGTGGTTCAGGGCGGGCACGTCCGCTTCGAGGACATGGAAGGATCGTGGGCCGGGGCCATGGGCCACACCCAGTTCATGCCGTCGAGCTGGGAAGCCTATGCCAAGGACTACAACGGCGACGGACGGCGGGACATCTGGACATCGATCCCGGACGCGCTGGCCTCCACCGCCTATTATCTTCAAAAGCACGGCTGGCAGACCGGCAAGACATGGGGCTATGAAGTCACCCTGCCGGCCGGGTTCGATTTTCATCTCGCCGACGACAAGACGACGATGACCGTCGGCGAGTGGAGCCGCCGCGGCGTTTCGAGGGTGAATGGCAGGGACTTCCCGCGTGCGTCGGACAGGGCCATTCTGGTCATGCCCGCGGGCGCGAGCGGACCGGCGTTTCTCATGCTGAAGAATTTCTACGTGATCAAACGCTACAACCACTCCACCTCCTATGCGCTGGCAGTCGGGCATCTCGCCGACCGGATCATCGGTGGCGGGCCGCTTGCGGGCGACTGGTCGCGGGAATATCTGCCGTTGTCGCGGACGGAAACGTCCGAACTGCAGCGGGAGCTGAACCGGCGGGGGTTTCATGTCGGAGAGGCGGATGGCCGGGTGGGGCCGGCGACCCGTCGCGGCATTCGCGCCTACCAAAAAGCCCGGGGGCTTATCCCGGACGGCTACCCTTCGGTGGTTTTGCTGGCACGGATCAAGCTGGACAGCTACAATTAACTCCAGCTCGACTCCGTGATAAAAAGGCGACCCCGTGCGTAACTTCGGCAGAATGGACTTGAGACGCGGCCTCAGAGTGTTGGCCGTTGTCCTCCTTGCCGTGTCGACTGCCCTTGTAGTCCTGGAACCCATGGAACCGGCTTTCGCCCAAAGCGGAGCGCGGTCGGGAGACAATTCCCGGTCGTTCAATCCGTTCCGGCCGCTGCTTCGTCTTTTCGGAGGCGGGCGGGAACGTCGGGTGCGGCAGAAAGCGGACGCGCCGGTCAAGCGTGTGACCCGTCCGGCCGAAACGCCGCCGGCCTTTGCCGAAGAACCGAAAGATCCAGACGCGGGTGTGATCCTGGTTGTCGGAGACCGGATGGCGCGGGGCGTCGGCGGCGGGCTGAAATACCTTCTCCACGACAAGCCGATGGTTCGGGTGGAGCTTCTGACGGAAGACAAGAAAGGCCTGGCCGGAGAGGGAACGCCAGACTGGGATACCCAGCTGCTGGCAAAGATCCGCGGCGAGGATGTCAAGGCGGTCGTGGTCATGATGGGCCAGAATGATCTTGGACAGCAATTTCCTGGCGAGCCTCCTGTCGAATTTCTGACCGACGCCTGGATCGAGACCTACCGGAAAAAGGCAGGGGACCTGGTGCGAACGGTTCGGCAGGAGCGAAAGCCTTTGATCTGGGTCGGTCTGCCGCCGACGAATGCGGAGATGACGAATACCGATTTCAGCCAGTTGAATTCCATTTTCCAGGGTGAGCTGTCGGATTCCCGGACATGGTATGTCGATATCTGGGAAATCTTCCTCAACGAAGAGGGTGCCTTTTCGTCCTACGGTCCCGACGTTGACGGCAAGAACGCCCGGCTGCGTGCCGGTGACAAGATCGGATTCACATGGGCAGGCTACCAGAAGGTTGCGTTTTTCGTCGAACGCGAGCTCTCCCGTATACTCGGCGGCTACGGCGGCTATGCGTTCGAAGGCGTTGACGACGATCCGGACTTTATCGTGCTGACCGGCCGGGTGACCTCGCCCGAGGATGAACTTCTGGGCGGGCAAGACCAATCACTGGACCTGAAGGACGACTCGGTCGCCTATCGTTTCTTCGTCAAGGGCGAGAGCCTGCCCGAGATCCCGGGGCGGGTGGACGACACGAAACGGGCGGTTCCGGGCGGGTCCTGAAAATCGCAGCCGATACCAGAGAAACAAAAAGGGCCGCCCGGGAGCGGCCCTTTCCTATTTTAAATTCCGAAACGCTTACCTAGGCAGGTTGGTCGAGCCGGTCAGGAACAGGTCCACGGACCGGGCCGCCTGGCGGCCTTCGCGGATGGCCCAGACGACCAGAGACTGGCCGCGGCGCACGTCGCCGGCGGCAAAGACCTTTTCGATGCTGGTCCTGTAGTCGTCGGTATTGGCCTTGACGTTGGTCCGGCCGTCCAGTTCGAGCCGACCGTCGGCCTGGGCGATATAGGTGTCGAGCAGCGGACCAGAAAAGCCGATCGCCGCCAGCACGAGATCCGCGCGCAGGATGAATTCCGTGCCCGCGATGGGATGGCGCTTTTCGTCGACCCGGGCGCATTTGACGCCGGTGACATGGCCGTCTTCACCGACGAGTTCCAGGGTCGCGGCCGAGAATTCACGCTCGGCGCCTTCTGCCTGAGAGGAAGAGGTACGGAATTTCGTCGGCCAGTAGGGCCATACCGCCATCTTGTCTTCCTTGAGAGGCGGGATCGGACGGATGTCGAGCTGGGTGACCGAAAGCGCGCCCTGGCGGAACGCGGTGCCGACACAGTCGGAGGCGGTGTCGCCGCCGCCGATGACGACGACATGCTTGCCGGCTGCCCAGATCGGGGCTTCGCCGGTTTCCGGTTCATTGCCGACCCGGCGGTTCTGCTGGACCAGATAAGGCATGGCCCAGTGGCAGCCTTCCAGTTCCATGCCGCCGACACCCGGATCGCGCGGACGTTCCGCGCCGGCGCACAGGATCACCGCGTCGTGGCGTTCGGCCAGCTCGTGGAGGGTCACCGTGACGCCGACATTGACGCCGTAGTGGAAGGTGACGCCTTCGGCTTCCATCTGCTCGACCCGGCGGTCGATGTAGTGCTTTTCCATCTTGAAGTCGGGAATGCCGTAGCGCAGCAGGCCACCGGCCTTGGGTTCGCGCTCATAGACATGAACCGTGTGTCCGGCGCGAGCGAGCTGCTGAGCCGCGGCCATGCCGGCCGGGCCGGAACCGACAACGGCGACCGCCTTGCCGGTCTTGATGGCTGCCGGCTGCGGAACGATCCAGCCTTCCTGAAAGCCCTTGTCGGCGATCGCCTGTTCGACGCTCTTGATGTTCACCGGAATGTCTTCCAGGTTCAGCGTGCAGGCTTCCTCGCAAGGTGCCGGGCAGATCCGGCCGGTGAATTCGGGGAAGTTGTTGGTCGAATGCAGGTTTTCGCAGGCCAGCTCCCAGTCGCCCTGGTAGACCAGATCGTTCCAGTCCGGGATCTGGTTGTCGACCGGGCAGCCGTCCGGACCATGGCAGAACGGGATGCCGCAATCCATGCAGCGGGCGGCCTGGTTGGTGATTTCGCTGTCGTTCAGCGGGATCGTGAATTCACGGAAGTGACGAATACGGTCCGATGCCGGCTGATACTTCTGTTCCTGCCGGTCGATCTCGAGAAATCCGGTAACCTTGCCCAAGGCAACCTCCTTGCAAACTCATGTCTCAATGACCGGCTGCGACCGGGCCCGAAGGCCCGAGAGCCGGCATGTTTCTATTCCGAAGCTTATTGAGCCGCCACCATGCGCAGGCGCTGTTCTTCCATTTCGCGCAGGGCCCGGCGGTATTCGACCGGCATGACCTTGACGAATTTCGGACGGTAGGTCGCCCAGTCATCGAGGATCATCTGAGCCCGGGTCGAGCCGGTGTACTCGATGTGTTTGGCCAGAAGCTGACGCAGGCGTTCGTCATCGTGACGGCTCATGTCGCCGGTGATGTCGACGCGTCCCTTGTGCTCGATGTCGCCGCCGTGGTGATGCAGCTTTTCCAGAAGATCGTCTTCTTCCGAAACCGGCTCCATTTCGACCATGGCCAGGTTGCAGCGCGATCCGAATGTGCCGTCTTCATCCAGCACATAGGCGATCCCGCCCGACATGCCGGCCGCGAAGTTGCGCCCCGTTTGGCCGATGACGACGACGACACCGCCGGTCATGTATTCGCAGCCGTGGTCGCCGACACCTTCGACGACGGCGACGGCACCGGAGTTGCGCACAGCAAAGCGTTCGCCTGCCACACCGCGGAAGTAACATTCACCCTCGGTCGCGCCGTAAAGAACGGTGTTGCCGACGATGATGGAATCTTCCGGGATGATGCGGGTGTTTGCCGGCGGGCGTACGATCAGGCGGCCGCCCGACAGGCCCTTGCCGACGTAGTCGTTGGCATCGCCGACGAGATCGATGGTCACACCCTTGGAAACGAAAGCGCCGAAGGCCTGGCCGGCAGTGCCCTTGAGATTGATTTGCAGGGTGCCCTGGGGCAGGCCCTTGTTGCCGTAGCGCTTGGCGATCTCGCCCGACAGCATGGCGCCGACGGACCGGTCGACCGAGCAGATCGTCTCGTCGACGATCGTCGGCTCCTTGGCATCGAGCGCCGGCTTGGCGGCCGCGATCAGGCGGCGGTCCAGAATGTCGTCGATCGGATGCTTCTGGGTCTCGGTCCAGCGGATCTCTTCCGGCTTTGCGTCCGGCTGATAGAAGATCCTGGTGAAATCGAGGCCGCGCGCCTTCCAGTGGTTGATGGCGGCTTCCTTGTCGAGGAACTCCGAGTGGCCGATGATCTCGTCCAGCTTGGCGACGCCAAGGGAAGCCATCAGTTCACGCAATTCTTCGGCGACGAAGAAGAAGTAGTTGATGACGTGTTCCGGGGTGCCCTTGAAGCGCTTGCGCAGGACCGGGTCCTGGGTGGCGATGCCGACCGGGCAGGTGTTCAGGTGACACTTGCGCATCATCAGGCAGCCGGCCGCAATCAGCGGGGCCGTGGAGAAGCCGAATTCATCCGCGCCGAGGAAGGCGCCGACAAGCACGTCACGACCGGTGCGCAGGCCGCCGTCGACCTGCAGGCAGACGCGGGAGCGCAGGCCGTTCAGGACCATGGTCTGTTGGGTTTCGGCAAGGCCGATTTCCCACGGGGAGCCCGCATGCTTGATGGAGGTCAGCGGCGACGCGCCGGTGCCGCCGTCGTAGCCGGAAACGGTGATGTGGTCGGCGCGCGCCTTGGCCACGCCGGCGGCGACCGTGCCGACACCGACTTCAGAGACGAGCTTGACCGAAATATCGGCCGCCGGGTTGACGTTCTTCAGATCGTAGATCAGCTGAGCCAGATCCTCGATCGAATAGATGTCGTGGTGCGGCGGTGGCGAAATCAGGCCGACGCCCGGCGTGGAGTGACGGACCTTTGCGATGACCGCATCGACCTTGTGACCCGGAAGCTGGCCGCCTTCGCCGGGCTTGGCGCCCTGGGCAACCTTAATCTGGATCATGTCGGAGTTGACCAGATATTCGGTGGTCACGCCGAAGCGGCCGGAGGCGACCTGCTTGATCGCGGACCGCTGCGGGTTCATCGAACCGTCCGGAAGCGGGTTGAAACGCTCGGGTTCTTCGCCGCCTTCACCGGTGTTGGACTTGCCGCCGATCCTGTTCATGGCAATCGCCAGCGAGGTATGGGCCTCGCGGGAGATCGAGCCGAAGGACATGGCGCCGGTGACGAAGCGCTTGACGATCTCGTTCGCCGGCTCGACCTGGTCGAGGCTGATCGGCGTGCGGCCGAGCTCTTCGGCGCTCTTGATGCGGAACATGCCGCGGATCGTGAACCGGCCGGTTTCGGAGTTCACCATCTTGGAGAACTCGCGGTACATGTCCGGCAGGTTGGAACGGACCGCATGCTGCAGGGTGGCGATGGAATCCGGCGTCCACATGTGGCTTTCGCCGCGGGCGCGGTAGGCATATTCGCCGCCGACCTGCAGGGAGTTGCGCAGGATCGCAAGATCGCCGAAGGCGTCTTCGTGGCGCAGCACGGTTTCTTCCGCCACCTCGTTGAGGCCGATGCCTTCGATGGTCGTGGCGGTGCCCGTGAAATACTTCTGCACCAGCTCGCTCGACAGGCCGACCGCGTCGAAGATCTGCGCGCCGCAATAGGACTGGTAGGTCGAGATGCCCATCTTGGACATGACCTTCAGGATGCCCTTGTCGATCGACTTGATGTAGCGGTAGACGACTTCGTCGGCATCGACTTCCTCGGGGAAGTCCATTTCCGCATGCATCAGGAGCAGGGTTTCGAACGCCAGATAGGGGTTGATCGCCTCGGCGCCATAACCGGCCAGGACGCAGAAGTGATGCACTTCGCGGGCTTCGCCGGTTTCCACGACAAGACCCACGGATGTGCGCAGGCCCTTGCGGATCAGGTGATGGTGGACGGCCGCGGTTGCCAGCAGGGCCGGGATCGCGATCCGGTTCCGGCTGATCATGCGGTCCGACAGGATGATGATGTTGTCGCCGTCCAGAACCGCCTTCTCGGCACGCTGGCACAGTTCGTCCACGGCATCTTCCATGCCGTCGGCACCCTTTTCGGACGAGTAGGTAATGTCCAGGGTCTTGGCGGAGAACTGGTTGTCAGCGATGTCGCCGATGGCGCGGATCTTTTCCAGATCCTCGTTGGTCAGGATCGGCTGGCGCACTTCCAGGCGCTTGGAGGTGGACAGGCCCTTCAGGTCAAACAGGTTCGGGCGCGGACCGATGAAGGACACCAGGCTCATGACCAGTTCTTCGCGGATCGGGTCGATCGGCGGATTGGTCACCTGCGCGAAGTTCTGCTTGAAATAGGTATAAAGCAGCTTCGACTTGTCGGAGAGCGCGGAAATCGGCGTGTCCGTTCCCATGGAACCGATGGCTTCCTGGCCGACGGTTGCCATGGGCTGCATCAGGAGCTTGATGTCTTCCTGGGAATAGCCGAAGGCCTGCTGGCGATCGAGCAGGCTCTCGCCTGCGACCGGCGCGCGGCCGCGCACTTCCGGCATGTCTTCCAGAACGATCTGGGTCTTGTGCAGCCAGTCCTTGTAGGGATTGGCGGTTGACAGTTCGCGCTTGATCTCGTCGTCGGAGATGATGCGGCCCTGCTCCATGTCGATGAGCAGCATCTTGCCCGGCTGCAGGCGCCACTTGCGCACGATGCGTTCTTCCGGCACCGGCAGCACACCGACTTCGGAAGACATGATGACGAAGTCCTCGTCGGTGACGATGTAGCGTGCGGGACGCAGGCCGTTCCGGTCGAGCGTCGCGCCGATCTGCCGGCCGTCGGTGAAGGCGACAGCCGCCGGGCCGTCCCACGGCTCCATGAGAGCCGCGTGATACTCGTAGAAGGAGCGGCGGTTCTCGTCCATCAGCGGGTTGCCGGCCCAGGCTTCCGGGATCAGCATCATGGCTGCATGGGCGAGCGAATAGCCGCCCATGACCAGGAATTCCAGGGCGTTGTCGAAACAGGCCGTATCCGACTGGCCTTCATAGGAAATCGGCCAGAGCTTGGAAATGTCGTCGCCGAACAGCGGCGAGGAGACCGAAGCCTGACGGGCTGCCATCCAGTTGACGTTGCCGCGCAGGGTGTTGATCTCACCGTTGTGGGCAACCATCCGGTAGGGGTGCGACAGTTCCCAGGACGGGAAGGTGTTGGTCGAAAACCGCTGGTGCACGAGCGCCAGCGCGGAGACGAAGCGCTCGTCCTTGAGGTCCTGATAGTATGCGCCGAGCTGGTAGGCGAGGAACATGCCCTTGTAGACGATCGTCCGGCTCGACATGGAGACGACGTAAAAGCCGCTTTTTTCGAGGCCGAGCTGGCTGCGCACCTGGTTCGATATGACCTTGCGGAGAACATAAAGCCGGCGCTCGAAGATATCCGGATCGGTGGAGCCCGCGCGCCTGATGAAAACCTGCTTGGAAACCGGCTCGGTCGCGGCGATGTCGGGCGCCTTCGACAGGCTGGAGTTGTCGACGGGCACATCGCGCCAGCCGATCAGCTCTTCGCCCTCGGCGGCGATGGTCTGTTCGATGATCGCAACGCATTTTGCGCGGACGGTTTCGTCCTGGGGAAGGAAGATGAAGCCGACGCCGTATTCACCGGCCTCTGGCAGCGCGATGCCCTTGGAGGCTAGATCTTCCTTGAAGAATGCGTGCGGGATCTGCACCAGCATGCCGGCGCCGTCGCCCATCAGGGGATCCGCGCCCACGGCGCCGCGATGGGTCAGGTTTTCCAGGACCTGAAGGCCGTCGGCGATGATCCGGTGGGACTTCTCCCCCTTCATGTGGGCAACAAAGCCGACGCCGCAGGCGTCGTGTTCGCGCGACGGATTGTAGAGCCCTTTTGCGGCGGCCGCGCCCAGTCGTGTGGCAAGGGTGGATCCGGTCGCGGTGGTTTTCGCCGCGTGTCCCTCTGCCTGCATGGCTGTGCCGGTCGTCAGCTCGATCTTCGTCATGTGCGCCCTCAACGTTACCCCAGTCGCTGCCGTGGTTTGAAGCGTCGGGTCCCGTTCGGGTCGCGTTCCTGTCCGGACGCGGCTCGTGCGACGACCCCGGCTTCAGCCCCGGCTCTGTCGAAATATCTAACGTCTCGCTTCCAGAAAGCGAACCGTCTTAAATGACGCGGCCTCTTTGAAAAGGCCGCCGGGTGCTTTCAGCTCCCGCCTTTCGGCGCCATCCCTTTGGCAGCCGAGTGGTCAGCCCGGCCTTTTCGATCCGATCGGTTCTGCGCCTCACTCACGCATATTTTGAACCTTCGATCAAAAAAGGGACAGTGATCCTGTCCTATTCCGAGCGGCGCGACCATGCCAGATTTCGAAGCCAGGGGCAAGACCGTTTATATACTGTAAAATTACAAAAGTTTCGCCCTCAATGTCCCAATTGCGAATAAATGACGTTCCGGGGCGGTTTTGGCGTAAGATTCTTTCGTCGGTCTAAAATGCTAAAATCGCTGTTCATTTTTTAGTCACGGCCGTTTGATTTCCTATTGAAGGGCGAACTGTCCACTTTTTCACCACGGCAAGGGCGACCGGGTGTCGTGCTGCCGGCCCAAACGAATTGCATTTGATCCGAGGAGTCCGCAAATGAAAACAAAGGTCATGTCCGCCGCTATCGTCGCAGGTGCCGTCGCGACCGCAGTCGCCGGGATTTCGGCGCCGAACACCGCAAGCGCCCAGGCGAAAGAGAAGTGCTACGGTGTGTCCCTGAAGGGGCAGAACGACTGCAAGGCTGGCCCCGGTACCACGTGCGCCGGAACCTCGACGATCGATTACCAGGGCAATGCATGGACCCTGGTCCCGAAAGGCACCTGCGAGACCATGGAATTGCCCGACGGTCGCAAGGGGTCGCTGACCGAGCTCGACCGCGATCTTCCGAAGGCCTGACGCCTTTTGCTTATCAGCGCGTATGAATATAGCCGGGCGTGCTGTCGCGTCCGGCTTTATCATTCCGGTTATGATCTGAAGAACGGTCCCGAACGCTGATACGAAATACCGGCCGGCAGTCTGCCTGCCGATCCTGCCAAGAACCCTTGAGGAGGTCCTCATGACATCCGGCCCGGACAGTCAGACTGCCCTTCCGCACATCGCCGCGACCGTTCCCGCCCGCGCGGGCGCCGGGCTGAAGGGCGAGCATGCCGCGGAAATCCTGGAGATCCGGCCGGAAATCGGGTTCTTCGAGGTTCATGCGGAGAACTACATGGGGGCAGGCGGTGTACCGCACCGCCAGCTGGAAGCGATCCGCCGCGATTATCCGCTCTCGCTGCACGGCGTGGGCCTGTCCATCGGCGGCGAAGGGCCGCTCGACCGGGACCACCTGAAGCGGCTGAAGGTGTTGAACACCCGATATGAGCCGGGCCTGTTTTCCGAGCACCTGGCGTGGTCGACCCACGATACGACCTATTACAACGACCTTCTGCCGGTGCCTTATACGCAGGCTACCCTGCAGCGGGTGTGCGACCATATCGACGAGGTCCAGGCGGTCATGGGTCGCGAGATGCTTCTGGAAAATCCCTCGACCTATGTCGCCTTTGAACAGAGCACCATGAGCGAGCTGGAGTTCTTGCGCGAAATAACCCGCAGGACCGGCTGCGGTCTGCTGCTCGACGTCAACAATGTCCATGTCTCCTGTGTCAATCATCAAAGGTCGGCCGAAGACTATATCGATGCCTTCCCGATGGACGCGGTCGGCGAGTTGCATCTGGGCGGTCATGCGCCGGATACGGACGATGAAGGCCGGCCGCTGCTGATCGATGCCCATGACCGGGAAGTCGATGACGTGGTCTGGGCGCTCTACGAACAGGTCGTGAAGCGGTCCGGTCCGCTGCCGACGCTGATCGAATGGGACAACGACGTGCCGGCCTGGTCCGTGCTTCTGGCGGAAGCGCAGGCGGCGGACGGGATTCTCCACCGGGTGGCAGGTGCGGAGCTGAAACGTGCGGTCTAGCCCCGACAGAGCCGATACGGTGTCCTCTTTCTCCGCCGCGCTGACAGATGCGGATCTGCCGGTGCCGGATGGGATCGTCGGCCCTGACGGCAAGCCGGCGCCCAAACGCTTCAACGTCTACCGCAACAACGTGATCGTCAGCCTGACGGAAGCGCTCGCGCAGACGTATCCGGCCATCGAACGGCTGCTCGGAGAGGACTATTTCAAGGCGCTTGGGCGCAGCTTCGTCATCGAGCATCCGCCGAGTTCGCCGGTGCTTTTGTGGTATGGGGCAAAGTTTCCCGATTTCATCGAAGCCTTCCCGCCGCTTGGCCGGTATCCGTATCTGGCCGATGTGGCGCGTCTGGAATGGGCCTGGCTTCAGGCCTATCACGCGGAAGATGCCGAACCGCTCGATCCGCAGGTGCTGGGTTCGGTCGCGCCCGAGAGCGTCGGCGAGGTCCGTTTTAGGCTCCATCCGGCGGCAAGCTGCGTCAGCTCGCCCTGGCCGGTCTTGTCGATTGCGCTTGCCAACCGGTTTTCGCTTGAGGATCCACCGGTGATCGACCTTGAGACATCCGAAAGCGTGCTGATTACCCGGCCCGAACTGGACGTCGGATTGCACCAGATGCGCCCGGGCGCGGATCTGTTTTTCCGCGCTCTTGCAACACACACTTTGAGCCAAGCGGCCAACAAGGCCCTTGCGGATATACCCGAATTCGATTTGTCTGGGTGCCTGTCCGATTTCCTGTCCGCGGGAGCCTTCACCGGCCTTGTCACGAATGACACGCCGACGGATCGGTCAGCTTGATAGAGGGGAAGATATGATCGGTTTTTTCACGCGGCTTTACGGCGGTTTCTTCGGCTTTCTGGAGCGCCTGACCAACGGCTGGCTTCTTGGCCTTGCCGCCCGGTTCGTGTTCGCCAGCGTCCTGCTCGTCTATTTCATCAATTCCGGCCTCACCAAGATCGGCAACGGTCCGCTGGGTTTTCTGTCGCCCAGTGACGGAGCCTACGCCCAGATCCTGCCGACGCTGATGGAGAAGGTCAGCTACGACACCAGCCAGATTCCGTTTTTCCCCTACGGGCTGATCGTCCTGCTCGGCACCTGGACGGAGTTCATTCTTCCCGTCCTGATCACGGTTGGCCTGTTCACGCGGGCAGCCAGTCTCGGCATGATCGTGTTCGTGATCGTCATGACCTATGTGGACATTACCGGCCATCACGTCGGGGCGGAAACGATCGGGGCGTTGTTCGACGGCAATCCAAGTTCGCTTATCGCCGATCAGCGGCTGATGTGGATCTTCGTGTTGCTGGTGCCGGCGCTGAAAGGCGGCGGATCTCTGTCGCTCGATGCCCTGCTCGGATCCTACTACCGGAGGCGCGAGCGCTATTATTATTAGAGCCGGCATTGTTTAAGTCGGTTCTGGTGCTCTTTCGCGATCCCGCCCGATGATCTAAACCGAGGCATGAACTTCGCCAGCGACAATTGGGCGGGTGCCACGGAGCCGGTGATGGCTGCCCTGGCCCGCCATCAAGCCGGAGCCGTGCCGTCCTATGGCGTGGATCCGATCTCCAAATCCGTAACGGACCGGCTCTCGGAGATATTCGAGCGTGAGGTCGCCGTCTTTTTCGTCGGAACCGGGTCGGCGGCGAACGCCTTGGCGCTGTCCGCCTATACGAAACCGGGCGCGGTGTTCTTCTGTCATCCGGATGCGCATATTCAGGTCGATGAATGCGGCTGTCCGGAATTCCTGACCGGTGGCGGCAAGCTGGTTTCCGTTCCCGGCGAGAACGGAAAGATGTCGCCGCAGGCCTTGGAAACGGCGATTGCCGGCTTTCCCCGAGGGTGTCGTCCATCACGGGCAGGCGGCCGCGGTGTCCATTACCCAGGCAACCGAAAGCGGGACCGTCCACAGTCTCGACGAGATCCGGGCGATCAAGGTGGTCGCGGGGCGCGCGAGGCCTTGCACTTCACATGGATGGCGCCCGCTTTGCTAATGCACTTGTTTCTCTCGGGTGTTCGCCGGCGTACATGACCTGGCGGGCGGGTGTCGACGTCCTGTCCTTCGGGGCGACCAAGAACGGTTGCTGGTGTGCGGAGGCTGTCGTCTTCTTCGACATGGAAGCGGCGAAGGGTTTTGAATATGCGCGCAAGCGCGCCGGGCACCTCTTCTCCAAGAGCCGGTTCATCGCCGCCCAGTTCGAGGGGTATCTGGCCGACGACAACTGGCTGGCGACCGCTGCCCACGCCAACGGCATGGCACAGAAATTGGCCGAAGGCATCCGCGCGGCCGGCGGACGTACGGCCTGGCCGGTGGAGGCCAACGAGCTGTTTCCGATCCTGAAGAAGGCGGACGCCGAACGGCTCAAGGCCGCTGGAGCCTTTTTCTATGAATGGCCGGCCAGCGGTGTGCCGGCGGATAAAAAGCCAGATGCCGATGAGGTCTGCCTTCGCCTGGTGACCAGTTTCGCCACGACCGAGGCGGACGTGGACGGTTTCCTGAGCCATCTGGCCGGAAGCTGATAGCCGCCAGAAAATCCGGCCGAAAACAAAATCGGGCGCCCGGTCTCCCGGACGCCCGTTTCGGCTCTGACGGTCTCCGCCGTTTTCAGGCGAAGCCGGAGCTGGTTAGTGAGCCTTGGTCTCGATCTGCTTCGGCGCACCCGAGCCGATTTCGATCTTGCGCGGCTTCATGGCTTCCGGAATCTCGCGGACGAGATCAATGTGCAGGAGGCCGTTTTCCAGATGGGCGCCTTCCACACGGACGTGTTCGGCGAGCTGGAAGCGGCGTTCGAAGGCACGCGATGCGATGCCGCGATAAAGAATGTCGCGGTTTTCGTCTTCGTCCTTCTTCTCACCCTTGATCGTCAGCACATGTTCCTTGGCTTCCAGGGACAGGTCGGCTTCGCCGAAGCCCGCGACGGCCATGGTGATGCGGTAGTTGTTCTCGTCGGTCCGCTCGATGTTGTAGGGCGGATAGCTCGGCGTTTCGGAATTGGCCGAATCAAGCATGGAGAACAGGCGATCGAAACCGATCGTCGAACGGTGCAGGGGGGTAAAATCAAAATGACGCATGGTCTTGTCCTCTTCTGATGAGCAACGTTTCCACTGACTTCCATGGTCCCCCCGACTTCGGCGGGACGCGGACAGTCTTTGTAGCGCAGGCCCGTTTGGCGCCTGCCTCCAAGAGATGGGAACGGGAAATTTCGCTTTCAAGAGGGAAAAACCGGTTCGTTTGCACGGGTGCGGATACGGGTCTGGAAGCTGAACGGCACATGAACAGGGCCTTCCGGTTACGTTCAACCGCAAAGGGTCATCTTGCCTTCAACGCCGGCACAGGGCTGGCGATGAGAAAAGGAGATCCGTTATGTCCATTTTGAAGTCTCTCGTTTCCGCACCGCTGGCAGGTGCATTGCTGATCACCGCCGTGTCGCTGGGCGGTACTGCTTCGGCCCAGGCCGCAGGCGCCCAGTTCAAGGCTCCGGAAGCCGTCTCTGTCCAGAAAGCCGGTTTTCGCGGCGGACATGACGGCGGCCGTCACTGGCATGGTGACCGTAAGGGCCACTGGGGTCGGCTGGGTCCGCATCAGATCCGCCGCAGCCTGAAACACCGCGGTTTCCACCGCGTCCGCATTGTCGATGCGCATGGTCCGGTCTACGTGGTCAAGGCCCGCGGCTGGCGCGGTGCACCGGTCCGGCTCGTGGTCGATGCCTTCAACGGCCGGATCCTGCGCAAGCATGTGATCGGACATCACGGCGGCTGGGGCCGCAGCTGGTGAACACACAAAAACAGGCGCCCCTGACGCAGGGGCGCCCGTTTCCGGTTGAGGACCGGATCGGCCGCAGGTATCAGTGAAGACCCGATTCCTTTGCAAGTTGCCGCATGACCCTGATCGATCATCCCGAGAACCCCATTCCCGACGGCGCGGTCACCGGCATGATCACGACACCGGACGGCACAAAATTGCGCTATGCGCACTGGGGCTCTGTCGGCGGCAGGCGCCGGGGAACGGTAACCCTGCTGCAGGGGCGCGGCGGAATTCATCGAGAAATACTTCGAGACCATCCAGGACCTGCGCGAGCGGGGCTTTGCCGTGATCACGTTCGACTGGCGCGGGCAGGGTGGGTCGCAACGGTCCTTGCGCAATTCCGCCAGGGGCCACATTTCCGGCTTTAGGCAGTACCGTCAGGATCTGGAGACGGTCCTGAAGAAGGTGTCGCTCACCGAATATCCGGGACCGCATTTCGCCCTGGCCCATTCGACCGGCGCATCGGTGCTTCTGTCGGATTCGGGCCGGCTGCGCACGATGCTGGACCGGGCCGTGCTGATTTCGCCGCTGATGGGGCTGGCGGATCAGAATTTAAGGAAAAACCGGCCGGGCTTGTACCGGTTGTTGAAAGTGCTGACTTTCGGACGGTATCCGAAGCCTGAGGTCAACAGATATACACCCGGTGCCCGGAACTTCCTGGAACGGATCGCCTTTCCTCTGGCTGCGATATTCTCCTGGACCGGGCTGGCCCGGGCCTTCGTGCCCGGAGGCAACCGCAAGTTCCTGATTCCCTTCAAGGAGAACAGGCAGACAAGCGATCAGCATCGCTACGCTCGGTTCAATGCGGTGCTGGTCGCCGCCCCCCAGCTCGGGGTCGGGTCTCCCACCATCGGCTGGCTGCACAGCGCAGCGCGTTGCATGCTCTCCTTCCGTCGCCGCGATGCAGGCCAGAAGATCATGCTGCCCTGCCTGATTATTGCCGCTGGCAACGACCGTATCGTCTCGACGAGGGCAACGGAAGAATTCGCCTCCCGCTGCCGGGCGACCGGATATATCGAGATCGCCGGAGCGGAACATGAGCTGCTGACCGAAGCGGATGTATACAGGGACCAGTTCTGGACGGCGTTCGATGCGTTCGTGCCCGGATCCGATTACGAGTGACGAATTCGCCTCTGGGTCCGTGTTCTAGACCGCCGCGCTTTCCAGCATGCGCAGGACCTTTTCATGCAGGCGCGGATCTCCGCAGGCCAGAATCTGTCCGCCGTCCACCGGTGAGTTTCCCGACCATGTGGTCACGACGCCTCCCGCTCCTTCAATGACCGGAACGAGGGCTGCAATGTCGTAGGCCTTGAGACCGGATTCGATCACCAGATCGGCCATCCCGGCGGCGACCATGCAGTAGCCGTAGCAATCGGTGCCGAAACGGGTCAGGGTCGTGGCCTTGGCAACGGCATCGAACACCGGCTGTTCGGCGGCGGAGAAGAGTTCCGGCGCAGTTGTGAGCATGACCGCGTCCTCTATCCGTTCGCAGGCGCGGGTTTTCAACTGCCGCTGGCCGATCGGGCCCGTGTACCAGGCAGATGTTCCGTCGCCCGCGTAGCGTTCCTTCACATAAGGCTGGGCCATCATGCCGAGACAGGCGCGGCCGTTGGTGCGCAGCCCGATCAGCGTGCCCCATGTGGGCAATCCGGTGATGAAGGCGCGGGTGCCGTCGATCGGGTCCAGGATCCAGACGTTTTCGGCATCGAGATTTTCCGGGCCGTGCTCTTCGCCCAGAATTCCGTGATCGGGGAATTCCGCATTGATCAGGGCCCGCATGGCTTCTTCTCCGGCGCGGTCGGCGACCGTCACCGGATCGAAACCCGAATCAAGTTTATTCTCGACATCGTGCCCCGACCGGAAGTGCGGCATGATCGCTGCCTCCGCGACATCGGCGAGCCGGTCCAGAAAACCGGCGTAGTTATGCGATAAATGCAAAGCTGGGTTGTTCATTTGGAATGCCTGTATACCGAGAGCAGGGAATCTGGAGGCGTCAGATTGCCTCATTTTCTTTTTAGGTCAGTGACTTAAATTGGTTAAAGCAACAAGGAAGCGGCGAGCAAAAGGTTGATGCCCTAATTTAGTGCATCTCCTGCCTACAAGGTGGGCTTGACCTTTGTGCAACGCAATGCGACTTTGTTGCAGCGCGAAAGGATCTTTCCTACTAGCGCCGCCCTCCTTGGGCGTTTCCTCCCTAGACTCGGGCCGCCTCTTTTTTGAGTGCGGCCTTTTTTTTGCTCGTTTATCGAGTTTTTCGTCAGGAAACAATGGCGGCTAGGGGGCTGGTTTCAGGCAGGCGATCCGGAAGACGCCGGATGCGGGTTATTCGGCCGCGATGGAGTCGGCGCCGAAGGCGGAGTCCGGCATGGCGGTCAGTTCGCGTGCGAAGCTTGCCAGATGTTCTACAAGCGTGCTGAAGCCCGAATGAAGCGTGTGGGCGCCTTCGTCCATGTAGAGACCGCGATTGATTTCGATCTGCAGCGCGTGAAGCCCGCTGGCCGGACGGCCGTAGTGTTCGGTGATGAAACCGCCCGCGTAGGGCTTGTTGCGGCTGACCGTATAGCCGAAGCCCTTCAGCAGCTCCGCGGCGAAATCGGTGAGTTCGACCGCACAGCTCGTTCCGTAGCGGTCCCCGAGAATGAAATCGGGCCGGATTTCGCTGGTCTGGCACTTGATGGTCGAGGGCATCGAATGGCAGTCGATCAGGATCGCGTGGCCGAAGGTGACGTGGGTCTGGGCCAGAAGCCGCCGCAAGGTGGAGTGATACGGCTTGTAGATATCCTCGATCCGGGTCAGGGCCTCGCTGACCGGCAGGCGGTGCCGATAGATCTCCTGGGCCTCGCTGACGACGCGGGCAACCGTGCCCAGGCCGCCGGCCACCCGAATGGAGCGGATGTTGGCATAAGACGGCAGGCGGCCGTCGAACATCTTGGGGTCAAGCTCATAAGGCTCGCGGTTCACGTCCAGGTAGGCGCGGGGAAAGTTGGCCTTCAAAAGGGGTGCGCCCATGCCGATGACGTTCATGAACAGCTGATCGACATAGGCGTCTTCGGAGCGGCGGATCGCGAGGTCGTCCAGACGGGATGCATCGAGGAAACTTGCCGGATACTCACGGCCGGAATGCGGGGAATTGAAGATGAAAGGCAGGCGCTGGTCGGCCGGGGCCAGAACTTCAAAGGCCGGCAGGCCGTTGAAGTCGGCCTGCGCCGCATCCGCGGTTTCGCCGTCGATGGTGTTTGGCAAATGTCTTCCTCGTTTCGATATCTTTTATATGGTGCCAAGGAATCAACACACAGTCCACAGAAACCGGCGCAAAACCGTGGGAGAATGGTTTCACCCTATCTTTACGCGGATTTCGGATTATAACCGGCGAGGGAGGTGGATTGTCCCTGCCTCACCGGTACGGAGAAGAATGGTTGACCAAGATGCCGCGTATCCTTCTTGCGGAAGATGACAACGACATGCGTCGGTTTTTGGCCAAGGCGTTGGAAAACGCCGGTCACGACGTGGTGTCTTTCGATAATGGAAAAAGCGCCTACGAGCGCCTGCGCGAAGAGCCGTTTTCATTGCTGCTGACGGATATCGTCATGCCGGAAATGGACGGGATCGAGCTGGCCCGCCGGGCAACGCAACTGGACCCGGACCTCAAGGTCATGTTCATCACGGGGTTCGCGGCGGTGGCTCTCAATCCGGAATCGGATGCGCCCAAGGATGCGAAGGTCCTGTCCAAACCGTTCCACCTGAAGGATCTCGTCCAGGAAGTGGACCGGATGCTGGCGGCCTGAAGCGCGATCTTTTCGGCCTTCGTGAGAATTGTTTGACAGTTCTTCGAAATGGGGTCTTGCACTGATCGGCGATCCCCGTTATATCGCACTCCACCACGGCGCTGCGGCGTCGAAATACCGAGAAATTCGGGCGTGTAGCTCAGCGGGAGAGCACTTCGTTGACATCGAAGGGGTCACAGGTTCAATCCCTGTCACGCCCACCATTTTTGCGGTTTTCGGGATTTTTTTCGAAAAGCGCAGGCGGTTTCCGGGAACGGACCGGCGCAACGCATAAGGCGTGCAGCGGTTTGAAACGGAAGTAGCCACCATCAAATCGGGCGCCTCAGGCGCTCGTTCACGTTTTAGGGAAACAGGGCCCTTCCGGGGGACAGTACAATGAAGATCAAGAACTCGCTCAAAGCGCTCATGGCCCGTCACCGGGACAACCGCATGGTTCGCCGCAAGGGTCGCGTTTACATCATCAACAAGAAGAATCCGCGCTTCAAAGCCCGCCAGGGCTGAGGAAACCCATGCACGGCGGTGCCGCCGTTCGGGTTTCGCGCAAAAGTGATTTCTTCATTGTCCGTTTAACGGATTGACCGCTGCAGCCGGCAAGGCATACTTGTCGGCATGCGGCTCTTTTTGTTTATCCTCCTTCTGTCGCTTGCCGCCCCGGTAAGCTCTGCGCAACAGGCCCCCGAGCTTGGGCCTGATGTCGATACGCCTTCTCTCGACGACCTCCATTCCCTTCCCGAAAACGAGGAAGACGAGACCGGCGGCAAGGTCGTCGCCGACGGCGCGGATCAGGACGAGAAAGCCCTCGCAGACCTTTTCGAAAAGCTCGCCGCGGCGGAAACGCCGGAACAGGCTCTTTCCATCGGTCAGAAGATCCAGGCGAAGTGGCTGGAATCGGGAAGCGATACCGTCGATGCGCTGATGTCCCGCGCAGCGGTGGCCCTGCGCGCCAATAAATACGGCCTGGCGCTGGATTTGCTCGATGTGGTGGTGACGCTCAAGCCGGATTTTGCCGAAGGCTGGAACCGGCGGGCGACGGTTTTCTACGTGCAGCAGGACTTCGGCCGCTCGCTGGCGGATATCGAGCGGACGCTTGCTCTTGAACCGCGCCACTGGGGTGCGCTCTCCGGACTGGCGATCATCCAGCGCCGGATTGGCGAAGACGACAAGGCGCTGACGACCTTCCGCCGCGCGCTGGAAATCAATCCCGGCCTCAAGAATGCCAAGGAAGCCGTCGACGAACTGGAAAAGGAAGCCGAGGGCGACGCGATCTGACCGTCCGGCTGGCGGCTTTCATTCATACGAAAGACGGCGGCTCAAGGCCGCCGTTTTTCGTTGTTCTCTATCATTCGATTAGGCGGTCAGATGCCGCCTTGCCCGTCGCTGCCGACGAAGGCGATCCGCAGCATGTTGGTCGACCCCGGCGTGCCGAACGGGACACCGGCTGTCACGATGATCCGCTGCCCCGGCTTGGCGAAGCCTTCCGAATAGGAAATCCGGCAGGCCCGATCGACCATTTCCTCTTCGTTGGTGGCATCCTCGCTCACCACGCAGTGCAGGCCCCAGGCAAGCGACAGGCGCCGCGCCGTGGTGATCACCGGAGACAGCACGATCACGGGCGAAGCGGGGCGTTCACGGGACGCCCTGAGCCCGGTCGCGCCCGATGTGGTGTAGCAGACCACCGCGGCAAGCTTGAGCGTCTCGGCAATCTGCCGGGCAGCCGCTGAAATCGCGTCGGCGCCGGTTGCTTCCGGCTCCGTGCGCTGGGCGTGGATGATGGTGAGGAAATTGGGGTCGCGCTCGACTTCGTGGGCGATCTTGTCCATCGTTTGGACGGCTTCGAGCGGATAGGAGCCCGCAGCTGATTCCGCAGACAGCATCACCGCATCGGCACCTTCGAACACGGCGGTCGCAACGTCGGAGACCTCGGCGCGGGTCGGCACAGGAGCGGAAATCATGGATTCCAGCATCTGCGTGGCAATCACCACCGGCTTTCCGGCGCGACGCGCGGCACGGGTAATCTGCTTCTGCAGGCCCGGGACCTGCTCGAGCGGCAGTTCGACGCCGAGATCACCGCGGGCGACCATGATGGCATCGGAGAGTTCGATGATCTCGGCCAGACGGCCAATCGCCTGCGGCTTTTCGATCTTGGCCAGGACGCCGGCCCGGCCACGGGTGATCTTGCGCACTTCGGCGATATCGTCCGGGCGCTGGACGAAGGAGAGCGCGATCCAGTCGACGTTCTGGTCGAGAGCGGCGACCAGGTCCTTGTGGTCCTTTTCGGTCAGCGCGCTCGTGGCGATTTCCGAATCGGGAACGCTGACGCCCTTGCGGTCGGACAGCTTGCCGCCGACCTCCACTTCGGTGACGGCCCGTGTGCCGGAGGCCTCGATGACGCGCAGCTGAACCTTGCCGTCGTCGAGCAGCAGCCGGTGGCCGGGCTCCAGTGCCTTGAAGATTTCCGGATGCGGCAGATAGACCCGCTTGCCGTCGCCGGGTGTGGCATCGTTGTCCAGAATGAACCGGGTGCCGTTTTCAAGCTGGATCGGGCCGTCGGCAAATGTGCCGACACGGAGCTTCGGTCCCTGCAGGTCCGCCAGAATGCCGATCGGTCGTCCGACGGCAACTTCCACCGAACGAATGCGTTCCACCAGCATCTTCAGACGATCATGATCTGTATGGCTCATGTTGATGCGGAACACGTCCGCACCCGAGCGATACAATTTTTCAATGATGTCTTGTTCTGAGGAAGAGGGACCGAGAGTTGCCAGAATTTTGACTCGTCGGTTACGCCTCATCGCCCACCTGTCCCCTGTTGCACCGGCTCCGTAAGCTGGACGGTCCAGCTGCTCTGCTCGCCGGTGTCTATTTCAAAAAAGCCCGTACGTTCATAGCCGCGGGCGACACAGTCTTCAATTCCGCGGATGGTGAATTCCTTTTCACGGGTGCACATGAAAGCACGTCCGCCCCATTCGCCGAACTGGTCGTAATCAACTGCGTAGATGTAATAGTATCGTGACACCAGCGAACCTGGAACCAGCGTCTCGCAGGAACTGGGCGTCAGATTCCACCAGCCTTCGGTGACCCAGTCGTTCTTGTCCTTGTAGCCGATGGCCACGCCGACCTGACTTTCAGTCTTGTTGCACAGGCGCAGGTCGGCCTTGGCCGTGCCGCCGAAGGCCGCAAGAGACAGCATGGACAGAAGGGCGGCGCCTGTCGCTTTTCCGACAAAGGCAAACCCAGCCTGCTTTCCGGCCTGGCGTCGTTTCCTGTCCCTAATCATGCGCTGTTTGTCGTCTCGCGGCGTTATAGACAATAAGCTTTTTGCGTGGACGCATCCGTATTGTCAACGATGATGGCCTAAAGTTATTGACATTCATAGAGTTTGACCCCCGCTTCCTTCTAGGAGCGGGCAGATCGGTTTCTGATTTGACAGTACGCTTTGTCTCCAGAAATGAGGCGGGATCAAGGCCAAATCTTTTTCATTTCGGATTGTTTCGTTGGCTCACGGTCGTTCCTTTGCTTGTCGCGCCAAATGATTGACAAATTGCTGCTGTTTATCCGGTTTCCTGCCGAACGGGGGCAAACATTCACAGGATATGTTTCGTGTGGCGGTCCGCCGGAAAAACAACGATGGGAGATTTGGCCGGTCGGGGGAAAATCAACGAAAAACTTGGAACGAAGACCGCCTTGTCCTAAAAACATCCCGGAATTTCGGCACGTCCCGCAACCCGTTCCCCGCAACCTGCTCTAAGACACCGTTCATGACACTGCACTCGACCCATGCCGGCACCGGCTTCGTTCCGACCGAGACTGTTCCGGGGAACCTGGCAGGCGGACTGCTCTTGTTGTGTGACCATGCCAGCAACACGGTGCCGCCGGACTATGGTGATCTGGGGCTGCCGAAGGAGCAGTTCGAACGCCATATCGGCTATGACATCGGTGTCCGCCCGCTGACGCAGGAACTGGCGCGCCGGCTGAATGCTCCGGCCCTGATGACGACCTACTCCCGACTGCTGATCGACCCGAATCGGGGGGAGGACGATCCGACGATCGTCATGCGCCTGTCCGACGGGGCGGTCGTGCCCGGAAACGCCCGGATCGATTCTTCCGAGCGGCAAAGGCGGATCGAACGGTTTCACCGGCCCTATCACGATCTGATCGGCCGGACCCTGGATCAGATGCTGGAGGCGGCGCCTCCGCCGGTGATCATCTCCATTCACAGCTACACGCCCGTCTGGCGGGGCGTGCCCCGTCCCTGGCATGCCGGTATCCTGTGGGATGCGGATCCGCGCGCGGTCCGGCCGTTCCTGGATCAGCTTGGCGCGGACCCGGATCTGGTCGTGGGCGACAACGAGCCCTATGACGGGGCCTTGAAGAACGACACCATGTACCGCCACGCAAGCAAACGGGGGCTTGCCCATGCGCTTCTGGAAGTGCGGCAGGACCTGATCGCGGACGAAGCGGGTGTCATGAGCTGGGCCGACCGGCTGCAGCCGATCCTTGAAGATCTGGCCCAAAGGCCCGATCTTCGGACCATCGAATATTTTCCGTCGCGCAGCGATGGCCCGACGGCCCGCTGACGCATTGGGGTAGAGAGGAAGTCCATGGACGAAAAGACAAAGACCGAACTGGAGGCGGCTGTGTTCCGCCGTCTCGTTTCCCATCTGCGCGGCCGGACGGACGTTCAGAACATCGACATGATGAACCTGGCCGGCTTCTGCCGCAATTGCCTGTCCAACTGGTACCAGGATGCGGCCGGGGAAAAAGGCATCGAGCTCGCCAAGGAAGACGCGCGCGAAATCGTCTACGGGATGCCTTATTCGGAATGGAAGGACAAATATCAGACCGAGGCGACCGAGGCCCAAAAAGCCGCTTTCGAGGTGAACAAACCGCAGCATTGAGCGGCAAACGGTCGAGCGTGCTTGACCTTGGGACCCAACTCTGGCACGGCAGCTTCCGAATTTGAAAAATCGTTGTCCCGGCGGGTGAGCCGGGAAACCGCGTGACACCCAGAATCCACAGACAAGAATCCATCAAGGAGACCTATATCCATGTCAGAACCGGGCGGAGTTGCAGCCGATCAATTGCGTGCGTTCGTTGAGCGCGTCGAGCGGCTGGAAGAAGAAAAGAAAGTCATCTCCGACGACATCAAGGACGTCTACGCGGAAGCCAAGGGCAATGGCTTCGACGTGAAGATCCTTCGCAAGGTCGTCTCCCTGCGCAAGAAGCAGCCGCATGAGCGGGAAGAGGAAGAAGCCGTCCTCGATCTCTACCTGCATGCGCTCGGCATGGCAGGCCCGGCAGAGGGCTGATCTCTGTTGCCTGACAGGAATGGAGCGGTGTTGAACGCGGCTCCGGACTGAGTAATAGCCCGCCGGTATTTCCGGCGGGTTTTGTTTTTCTTCCCGATCGAGGGTCGCACCCGCAACAGGTCGCAGCCGGAAAAACGGGTTTCGCCTCCGGCCCGGCGCTTCCCTTTACTGAGCCTCGCCGAAATACTTGATCCTGAGACCCTCGATAAAGCTTTTTTCCTTGGCGCTGAGGATGGCCAGAGACAGGGGGCGGGTCAGCGGACTGTTCGGAGGAAGCGCGAATGCGTATTTGTCCGGCTCGAAAAGCGGGCCGACGACATCGAGCGGCTCTCCGGGATGTTTGTACGCATAATATTCAAGAACCGGCGCATCGCCGATGATCGCCGCAATGTCATCGGAAAGCAGGGCCGATACGGCTGCGTCCATGTTGTCGTAGTTTCTGGCGCGCAAGCCTTGTTCCCGTGCAAATTCCTCGGCGACGCTGCCTTCGAAAACACCTGAGGTCGTGCCCGGAAGGTCTTCCAGGCTGTGGATCTGGCTGGAGAGGGACAGTGTCGTCATCACGCTGGTCACCGAAGAGGTGACATAGGCCAGCACCGCGATGCCGCACACCAGCCAGAAGGCCTGCATGACCCGGCCGATCCAACCGAAAGTGTTTTTCCTCGACGGCAGTTTTCCCGAAGTCGCGACGGACATAACCGAGTAAAAACTTTCTGCCATTCCGTCGCGCCAGGTCCCGGGAAAGTCAGGATTGAAGCGTCGATCGAACAGCGTCAGGAAGATTGTTGCGGCGGCAATAACGAATGCAAGCCAGCCATAGGCCTGGAGATGGCCCGCGTCCCGCAGCCCCTCGACAATCGCGGCAAAGCCGGAGCCACGATCTTCGTTCACCATGATCCTGAGGCCGGCATCGAACCAGGGCTGTGTGAAATCGATCCGTTCGGCGCGCTTGCGGGTTACGGTCAGGTTCGTGACGGCCACATCGATCTGTCCGTCCGCTGTCGCATCGACAAGGCTTCGGACGGTCGGGAACACCTGAAATTCGTAGGTGACGCCCAGTTCGTCGGCCAGTTCTTTCCAGAGGTCCAAGGCCATGCCACCTGGCTGCCCGTTCTTGTGCATGACGAAGGGCGGGCTGTCATGAATGCCGACTTTCAGTTTACCGGTACCGCTGTCCTGCGCATGAGAGGCCAGGCTCGAGGCGAGAATGAGCAACAAGGTGCCGAGAAGCCGAAGGAACTTTTGTTGCCCTGCGCCCATTTGAAAACCTCTTCGTTCTTTCCGAATGCACAAAATGAATAAGGCCTGGCCCTACGGCGAAGCTCCGGACGCCGGCGGAGGTGCCAGGTCCGAAACTTTAATGCGAACGGGCCTTAACGGGCGAAGGTCACCGGAAGGACGACGACGGCCGGGCCGTCGAAGCGATCGGTGCGCAGCGATCCATAGGGGAATTTCTCAAATCCGCTTTGAACGAACCGGTTACCGGGATCCAGGAGGTTGTTCATAGAGCGCTGGAACGGATGGCGCAGGGATGCGAACAGCCGGTTGCGGGTGGTGCTGCGGCCGGAGATCAGCTTCGGTTCCGATTTGTCCGGCAACCCCGCAAATCCGGCAAGTGGATCCTTGATCTCGTTACGCGGAATTCTGCCAGAAACCGACTGGTTCGCGGGGGCCGGGCGCATCGCGGGCTTGTTGCCGCCGGCTGCAAGACCCTGACCGCTTCGCGGCTGAGCGGCCGGAATGGACGTGGCGGAAGCATAGGCAAGTGTTGTCGAGCCTGCCGGTTTCACGGTCGGCGTGGCGGTTCCCGTCGCGGCTGCAATCGCCGATACGGGGTCGAGCGCCGGAGGCTTGGGTGGAACCGGAACGCGTCCGGAGACAGAGGTTTCCGCCAGGGCTGCCTGTTGCGTCGCCTTGAGCAGCTGTGCGCGTGCTTTTTCGTTCGGTGCAATGCCGGCCACGTTGAAGCGGCCATCGACCGGCGCGGAAGCGGCCGGCGACGTCTGGCCCTGTTCAAGTGCGACCCGTTGGGCTTCGAGCGTGTTGGGTTCCGCAGGTCTGCCAACTGGGCGTGCCGAGGCGAGCTGGACGGGGTTTTCCACGGTACGAACCGGCTTCCGGTTCGGCATGGTGCCTATGTCGGCGAGGACGATCTGGCTGGTCTCCGGCGCAGCCGCCGGTGCAGGAGCCGGAACGGCGGCCGTCGGCGCATTCTGCGAACTCCTGACACCGGGAAGGACCCCTTCGGGCAGGTTGGGACCATTGTCGGGCCTGACCGAAGCCACGCGCGAACGCTGTGCGCTATCCGAATTGTCGTTCGACCTGAAAAGGCTGGCCAGCAGGTTTGCCGGCGGACGCGGTGCGGTCCGTTCCTCGGCGTTGGTCAGGCTCTGTCCGGTGGTCCTGTTCGGGGCGGGTTCGGCGGCGGCGACCAGCGTCGGCCGGGTCGGGCGCTTCGTTCCGGATTTGGCCTCGGCGAGCGCCAGCTTGTAGCCCGAAAGGGGTTTGCCGTCGCTTGGAATGTGCAATGTCTTTCCGTCCGGAAACACCTTGGCCAACTGCGAACGGGTCATGCGCGGCCAGTGACGGACACTGCCGGTATCCATGTGCACGAAGGGGGAGCCGGATTTGGGATAGTAGCCGACACCGCCTACCTGTTTTCTCAAGCCGGTGGCACGTAGCGTGGCGAGATTAACGCCGGGAATGAAGAAGTCCATTGCCTTGCCGAGCGTATGCTGGCTGCGCTTGGCAACGCCCTTGGAGCGGCTGCGGAGCATGTTGTTCGTTGCCGGCGAGCGGTAGCTGGACACCACGTTGATCGGCTGCTTCCCTCCGACCTTCTGATAGACTTCCCAGATGAGGTCGAGCAGGGCCGGATCGATCTTGGTCATTTCGTTGCGGCGCCAGTCGCGCAGAAAACGGTTCGCTTCGCGCAAGCCGGATGGAATGTAGCGGCCGTTCTTCTTGAACGTGATCGAGACCCGTTCCTTGGTATGCAGATTAAAGAGGTTCAACGTCCGGGTTTCTGCCTCGGCTTCGGCAACGGCAAACTGGGCAACCGAAAGCGCAAAAAACAAACACATAAGTGTCAGGGCGCGCTTCAGTCCAGTGACGGCGTCGTATCCAACAAACCGTTTACGCAATAATCTGTCTCGCCGTTTGTGATGGCCTTAGCCATTCCCTTGCTCCCCAGCAGGTCCCGCAAGGTAGCCTCAGGCAGGTTAAAAAGATTTTACCCTGTTTTCGTTTGATCTTAAAACGTGGCAGAAATGCAACGATAAATATCTTTCTCGCTAAAATGCGCACGAAAAACAAGCCCGCAATTGGCGAATTGCGGGCTTTTGCGTACGGAAACTCTATTCCGACCCGGTTGCCGGAAACGTGCGGAAGTTATGCGGCGGCGTCGTTGCCCGCTGATTCGTCTTCTTCCTCCAGACCGTATTCCTTCAATTTCCGATAAAGGGTCGATCTGCCGATCCCGAGCCGCTTGGCGACTTCCGTCATGCGGCCGGAGTAGTGGTTGATCGCGGTTCGGATCAGTTCCTCCTCGACATCGGCCAGTTTGCGGACATGGCCTTCATTGTCGAGGTTGCGCATGAAGCCGAACGGGGCGGCGTGCTCGAAAGCGCTGTAGGTTGACGGCGGAACGGGATCGCGCGGAAGGGCCGGTGGCTGGTGGGCGGCGGGTGCTTCGGCCGCATCGGCCTCGTGTGGCGGCTGGTCCGCCGGAGCGGGGGTCGACACCTGAATCGGGTGGTCGATGGCAGCGGCAACCTGAGGGAAATCGTCGATCGTCAACCGGGCGCCGTCACAGAGGACCACCGCGCGGAAAACCGTGTTCTCCAGCTGCCGGATGTTGCCAGGCCAATGGTAGCTCTGCAGCATCGCCATGGCCTCCGGGGCAATCGCGGTCACCTGCGGCTTGCCTTCCTCTGCCGCAAAGCGGGCGAGGAAATGACGAGTGAGGGCGGGAATATCCTCCAGCCGGTCGCGAAGCGGCGGGATCCAGATCGGGAACACGTTCAGCCGGTAATAGAGGTCTTCCCGGAAAGTGCCTTCCTTGACCAGATCGATCAGGCGCCGGTTGGTCGCGGAGATCAGCCGGAAATCCACCTTGACCGGACGCTTGGCGCCAATCGGGTCGATCTCGTTTTCCTGAAGCGCACGCAAGAGCTTGACCTGAACCTCGGCCGGCAGCTCGCCGACCTCGTCCAGGAACAGGGTACCGCCGTGGGCCTCCTGGAACTTGCCGACGTGCTTGTCGACGGCGCCGGTGAAGGCGCCCTTCTCGTGGCCGAACAGGATGGATTCCACCAGATTGTCCGGGATCGCACCGCAGTTCACGGTGACCAGCGGTTTCGATTTCCGGTCGCCGGATCCCTGGATCGCGCTGGCGATCAGCTCCTTGCCAACACCGCTCTCGCCCTCGATGAGGATCGGGATGTTGGACGAGGCCGCGCGTTTTCCCAGATTGATCACCCGCTCCATGGCGGGCGAGTGGGTGATGATGTCATCGAAGGTCAGCGTGCCGGAGGCCTGCTTGCGGAACCGGGTGATCTCGTCTTCGAGCGCGGAGGTCTTCAACAGGTTGCGGATCGAGACATCGAGCCGTTCCGGCGCCACCGGCTTGACCACGAAGTCCTGCGCGCCCGCATTCATTACGTTGACCACGGTGTCGATACCGCCGTGGCCGGTCTGCACGATGACCGGTGTGGCGATCTTGTCCGCGCGCAGGCGCGTCAGCACACCGATGCCGTCGAGCTCCGGCATGACCATGTCGAGAATCATCAGATCGATGTCAGCGCCTTCCGGCCCAGTCATGATGCGGACGGCTTCGGCACCGTTTTCGGCGGTCTTGAAGCGATAGCCGAATTTCTGGACAGCCTCCTGAAGAAGGCGGCGCTGGATCGGATCGTCATCGACTATCAAAATCTTGCCGCTGGTGGCTGTCATGATTCACCGTTGTTGATTGCTGCAGTTGTCTCAATTCGGGCCAGTCTGGTCGCAGATGGGTAAACAAATCCTCCAAGTCGATGCAAAAATAACTGAGCTGTGGAATTGCGATGGTCCTGTTTTCGGGCCTACAAATTTAAAAAGCGCCGGTTTCGGTTTCGAATCGGCCGTCTGATTCCTTCGTGCCGTCCGGAGACCTCCTCATGCGCCTTGACCCTGCCGTCTTTTCGGCCTCGCCCGCCTCGCCAGAAAAAGACCTCGGTTCCCTGCCTGAATGGGACCTGACAGATCTCTACAGTTCCATCGATGCGCCGGAAGTCGCAGCCGATCTGGCCGCCGGGCTCGACCGGGCCAAAACCTTCGAGGCGTCCTACAAGGGACGGCTTGCCGAACTGGCGGCCGACAATGTACCTGCCCTTTTGACGGCGATCCGGGCTTATGAGGAACTTGAGGACCATCTCGGACGGCTGATCTCCTACGCCGGGCTCGTCTATGCAGGCAACACCACGGAACCGGCGCGGCAGAAGTTCTACGGCGACGTGCAGGAGCAGATCACCACCGCGGGATCGCATCTCTTGTTCTTCACCCTGGAATTCAACCGGATCGAGGACGATGTCATCGAGGCGGCGTTCAAGACGCCGGGTCTGGAGCATTACCGGCCGTGGATCGAGGATCTGCGCAAGGACCGGCCCTATCAGCTGGAAGACCGGGTCGAGCAGCTTTTCCACGAAAAGTCGGTCACCGGCCGCGGCGCCTGGAACCGGCTGTTCGACGAGACCATCGCTTCACTTACGTTCGAGGTGGACGGCAAGGAACTGGCGATCGAGCCGACCCTGAATTTCCTGCAGGATCCGGCTCCGGAAAAGCGCAAGGCGGCGGCCGAAGCCCTTGCGAAGACCTTTTCGGAAAACCTGCGCATCTTCACGCTGATCACAAACACCCTCGCCAAGGACAAGGAGATCTCCGACCGCTGGCGGCATTTCACTGACATCGCCGACAGCCGGCACCTGGCGAACCGGGTGGAACGGGAAGTGGTCGATGCGATGGTGTCCGCCGTGCGCGATGCCTATCCGCGCCTGTCCCACCGCTATTACGTGCTGAAGGCCAAGTGGCTCGGCATGGACCAGCTCAATCATTGGGATCGCAACGCGCCGCTGCCGAAGGCCGATACCAAGGTGATCTCCTGGGACGAGGCCAGGGAGACGGTGCTGTCGGCCTATGGCGCGTTTTCGCCGGACATGGCCGATATCGCCGGCAGGTTTTTTGAAAAGAACTGGATCGACGCGCCGGCCCGTTCCGGCAAGGCGCCGGGGGCCTTCGCCCATCCGACCGTTCCGAGTGCGCACCCCTACGTGCTGGTGAATTACCAGGGCAAGACCCGGGACGTGATGACGCTTGCCCATGAGCTCGGCCACGGCGTGCATCAGGTTCTGGCGGCGCACAACGGCGCGCTGATGGCGCCGACGCCGCTGACGCTGGCCGAAACCGCCAGCGTGTTTGGCGAGATGCTGACCTTCAAGTCGCTTCTGGAAAAGGCGCAGACCAAGGAAGAGCGCAAGATCATGCTCGCCTCGAAGGCGGAGGACATGATCAACACGGTGGTCCGCCAGATCGCCTTCTATACTTTCGAGCGCAAGCTGCACACGGAACGGCGCAATGGCGAGCTGACCGCCGACAAGATCGGCGAGCTGTGGATGTCGGTTCAGGGTGAGAGCCTTGGCCCCGCGATCAAGATGCAGCCCGGCTACGAGTGCTTCTGGACCTATATCCCGCATTTCATTCACTCGCCGTTCTACGTCTACGCCTATGCTTTCGGCGACTGCCTGGTGAACTCGCTCTATGCGGTCTACGAGGATGCGGAGGCCGGTTTCCAGGAGAAGTATTTCGACCTGCTGAAGGCCGGCGGCACCAAGCATCACTCGGAACTGCTTGCGCCGTTCGGTCTCAGTGCAAGCGATCCGGATTTCTGGAAAAAGGGTCTGTCGGTGATCGAACGGATTATCGACGAGTTGGAAGAACTGGACGGCTAGCGCGGCCTTTATCCGGCGGAGACTTCAGGATGGCATTTCGGCATACGCCCTATGACGGGTCAAAGCGCCCGTTTACCGTCGGGCTCGAACCGGTCGACTTTTCCCGCTGGCTCGATCCGGACGGGCTTCTGGTAGAGCATCTGAAGCGCAAGGCGGAGCTTCTTGAGACCGCGCATGAACGGGTTTTCCGCGCCGAAGCCGACACCGAAGAGGCCCAGGCCGAAGTACTGGACCTGATTCTTGAGGATCTTGCCGCCCATCACCGGTCGACGCATTCCGTTTCTTCCGATGTGGTCGATGTTCTGGACGGCGGATCCCGGGTGCGTCTTGCCGATTATGCGCCGCTGGAAGCCGCGTCCCGGCTGGTGCAGGAAGATCTGGTGCTGATGCGCAAGGGCGAGAACGGCTACCGGCTTGCCGCCGCGTCGCTGTGCTTTCCGTCGTCCTGGTCGCTGGTGGAGAAATTCGGCCAGTCGATGCATGCCATCCATGAAAATGTTCCCGGTTTCAACGATGGCCGGATGGGGCCTGTGGTCGCGCGGATCTTTGACAATCTGACCTCCGATCAACTGGTCGGCCGCTACAACTGGTCGATCTACGACGATCCGGATCTGCATCACCCGCAGGCCAAACAACTTGCGCCGCAGATCGAGGAAAAAGGCGCCAGTGCGATTGCGCATCTGTTCGTTCGTGTCGAGCGGCAGACCCTGCGCCGGCTGCCGAAATCGGGCGATATTCTGTTCACCATCAAGATCCATCACGATCCGATTTCGCTCTTGCAGGCCCACGAGCGGGGCGCGGAACTGGCGGCCGGTCTGGCAGCCCAGCTGAGGGACCTCGATGACCGGCAGATCGCCTATAAGGGGCTGACGCA
Source organism: uncultured Roseibium sp. (assembly GCF_963675095.2). Lineage (GTDB taxonomy): Bacteria > Pseudomonadota > Alphaproteobacteria > Rhizobiales > Stappiaceae > Roseibium. Next base: position 65,972 of record NZ_CAXXSJ010000047.1, read on the forward strand.
GTACCGAGCAGCGATCGCTGAGGAATTGGATAATCTTGCGCCGTCCGCGCCTGAGGCCGTGTAGGCAGCGCAGCAAATCGATCCGCGTGGTGATCTGGTCGCCCGGAGCTGCGTACCTACATAACTGAGGGCATAACCGGAGAACTCCAGACGTCATGGCAGGCGAAAAGGATCGCGAGGCAAACCGGCTGACGGGCCGGGTCGGACGCTATGCGAAGGTCGGAACCAGTGTCGGCGGCATTGCCGCCAAGCTCGCCGGGGCGCGCCTGTTCGGCATCGATCTCGACAGCGAAAAGAACGCGGCCGAAATCGCCGCGGCCCTTGGCGGGCTCAAGGGACCGCTGATGAAGGTCGCCCAGTTGCTGTCGACGATCCCGGACGTGCTGCCGCCGGAATACACCACGGAACTCGCCAAACTTCAGTCCAATGCGCCGCCCATGGGCTGGGCCTTCGTCAAGCGGCGAATGCGGGCGGAACTGGGTGCCGACTGGCAGTCCCGGTTCAAGGAATTCGGCAAGGAGCCTGCGGCGGCGGCCTCGCTCGGTCAGGTTCATCGGGCCGTCGCGCTCGATGGCCGCGACGTTGCCTGCAAGCTGCAGTATCCGGATATGGCGTCGGCCGTCGAAGCGGATCTTAAACAGCTGCAGATGCTGTTCTCGATCCATCGGCGCATGCAGGCGGCAATCGACACAAGGGAGATTGCCAAGGAAATCAGCGCCAGGGTTCGCGAGGAACTCGACTATGTGCGCGAAGCCGCCCACATGGCCGTCTACCGGGCCATGCTTGCGGACAATGACCGGATCCGGGTTCCCGACGTGGTCGAAGAGCTGTCGACCAGGCGTCTCCTGACCATGAACTGGCTCGAAGGCGCCCCGCTGCTTCAATTCAAGGAACACAGTCTCGAGGAGCGGAACCTCTTAGGCACCACCATGTTCCAAGCCTGGTGGCATCCCTTTAGTCATTACGGTCTGATCCACGGCGATCCGCACCTGGGCAATTACACGGTGTTTGAGGACGGCGGGGCGCCGGCCGGTATCAATCTGCTCGATTACGGTTGTATCCGCATTTTCCCGGAAAGCTTCGTCGAAGGGGTCGTCGATCTCTATATGGGCCTGCTGGAAGAGGACGAGGCCCGGGTCGTTTCGGCCTATGAGCGCTGGGGCTTCAAGGACCTCAAGCGCGAGGTCATCGACGTTCTCAATATCTGGGCGCGCTTCATCTACGGGCCTCTCCTGACCGACCGTGTCCGATCGATCGCGGACGGGGTGAGCCCGGCGGAGTACGGGCGCAAGGAGGCGTTTCGTGTCCACAGCGCCCTGAAACAACTCGGCCGGGTCACAGTGCCGCAGGAATTCGTTTTCATGGATCGCGCGGCGATAGGTCTCGGCGGCGTTTTTCTTCATTTGCGCGCCGAATTGAATTTTTTCCGCCTTTTCAACGAGCAGATCGAAGCTTTTTCAGCCAAAACAGTGGCGGAACGGCAGGGAAAAGTTCTTGCCTCCGTGGGCTTTCCTTTTGAAAAATCTGCGGCCTGATCCGGTTCGGGACGTTATTGCAGGTTGACGAAAGTACGTTTGTTTACGCAAAACATTGCCCAGTCCGTCGGCTTTCATGTAAGAAGTTTGCCGACGACAGCTTTTCAATCGGGGGACTCCATGTCTGACAATTCCGCGCCCGCAATGGACTACGAGGCACACGAAGCTACCTACGAGGGGTTTATCAATTTCTCCAAGGTCGGCACCGTGGCCGTTCTCAACATCGTCCTGTGCCTGATTCTGTTCTCGTTCGGCGGAACCGCCGCCACCGTTTTCGGCTGGCTCATGCTGATCGCGACGATGGTCGCAGGTGCCATCGGTCTTGCACTTGGTGCCAAGGGCTGGGTTCCGTCGGCCGCCGTCTTCGTGCTGACCGCCCTTCTGGCGATTCTGACCGTCTAATCGATCCATCAGAAGGCATCCCTGGTACGCGCCCGGGATGCTTTTTTGCTCTTGGGAGGTTACCCAATGAAAATTGCTGTGCCGCGTGAAAGCGACGCGGTTGAAACACGCGTGGCTGCAACGCCCGATACGGTCAAGAAGTTGATCGGTCTGGGCGCCACTGTGTCCGTCGAAAAAGGGGCCGGTCTGGCCTCGCGCATTCCCGATGCCGATTACAAGGAAGCGGGCGCCACGATTTCCACCAGCGCCGCGACCACGCTCAAGGACGCAGACGTCGTCCTGAAGGTTCGCCGGCCGAATGCGGATGAACTCAAGGCCATGAAGAGCGGAGCGCTCGTCATCGCCACCATGGACCCTTACGGCCATGAGGACGAGGTCAAGGCAATGGCCGATGCGGGCGTTGCCGCATTTGCCATGGAATTCATGCCGCGCATCACCCGCGCCCAGGTCATGGACGTCCTGTCGTCTCAGGCTAACCTCGCCGGCTATCAGGCCGTGATCGAGGGGGCTTACGAATACGACCGCGCCATGCCGATGATGATGACAGCGGCCGGGACCGTTCCCGCCGCCCGGGTCTTCGTCATGGGGGCTGGCGTTGCCGGTCTCCAGGCGATCGCGACCGCCCGCCGTCTCGGCGCCGTGGTGACCGCCACGGACGTCCGTCCGGCCGCCAAGGAACAGGTCGAATCGCTCGGCGCGAAATTCATCGCCGTCGAGGACGAGGAATTCAAGCAGGCGGAAACCGCCGGCGGCTATGCCAAGCAGATGTCCGAGGAATATCAGAAGAAGCAGGCCGAGCTGGTCGCTTCCCATATTGCCAAGCAGGACATCGTCATCACGACCGCACTCATTCCCGGACGTCCGGCACCCAAGCTGGTCTCCAAGGACATGCTCACCAGCATGAAGCCGGGTTCCGTGATCGTCGACCTCGCGGTCGAGCGGGGCGGAAACGTGGAAGGTGCCAAGCCGGGCAAGGTGGCCACCGTTTCCGACGTGAAGATCGTCGGCCATCTCAACATGGCCGGCCGGATCGGGGCATCCGCCTCCGCCCTTTACTCCAAGAACCTGTTTGCGTTCCTGGAAACCATGATCGACAAGGAAGCCAAGACGCTGAAGCCCGATTGGGAAGACCAGCTGGTGACCGCAACCGTCCTGACCCGCGATGGAAAGGTGGTTCATCCCGCCTTTGCACCGGCAGAGGCCTAAGGAGGGAAGTTATGAGCGAATTGTCTCAAAGCGAAATGCTGGAACGGGCGAACGCCGCAGCGGATGCCGCGCGCGAAGCCGCGGCAACGGCACAGGATGCCGCCGTGGCCGCGCAAGGCTACGTGGACCAGCTGACCGCCGGTGCCGGCGATACCGCCATGCATGTGGCTGCCTCGGGAAGCGTGATCGAACCGTTCGTGTTCCTGTTCTCGGTGTTCGTGCTGGCGATCTTCGTCGGCTACTACGTGGTCTGGTCGGTGACCCCGGCCCTGCACACGCCGCTGATGGCGGTGACCAACGCCATTTCGTCAGTGATCGTCGTCGGTGCGCTTCTGGCGGTCGGCGTCGACCTGACGGCCGGCGACGGCGCACTCATGGCGCGGATCTTCGGGTTCCTCGCCCTCGTACTGGCAAGCGTGAACATCTTCGGCGGCTTCCTCGTGACCAGCCGAATGCTTGCCATGTACAAGAAAAAGCAGCGATAGGAGGCCGATCTGATGTCTGCAAATATCACGGCGCTTCTCTATCTCGTCTCCGCCGTTCTCTTCATCATGGCACTGCGCGGGCTGTCCAGCCCGGAAAGCTCGCGCAAGGGCAACTATTACGGCATGCTCGGCATGACCATCGCCGTTGTGACGACCCTGTTTGCCTCTGGCGTCACCATGGGCTCCGGTCTTCTGATCGTGGCCGGGGTGGGTATCGGCGGCGGTATCGGCGCGGTCATCGCCAAGCGCATTCCGATGACGGCCATGCCGCAGCTGGTTGCCGCGTTCCACTCCCTGGTGGGCCTGGCAGCGGTCTTCGTCGCGGCCAGCGCGCTTTATGCGCCTGAGGCTTTCGGCATCGGCGCTCCGGGGCATATCCATGCCCAGGCACTGGTCGAAGCCGCCATCGGGGCCGCGATCGGCGCGATCACCTTCACCGGTTCGGTCATCGCCTTCCTGAAACTGGACGGACGCATGTCGGGCAAGCCGATCATGCTGCCGGGCCGTCACCTGATTAACCTCGCCCTGGCGATCGGCCTCGTGCTTCTTGTCATCGGTCTGGTCAACACCGAAAGCGCCCTCATCTTCTGGGGCCTGGTGCTGGTGGCGTTCCTGTTCGGCATCCTGATCATCATTCCGATCGGGGGCGCGGACATGCCGGTGGTGGTGTCCATGCTCAACTCCTATTCGGGTTGGGCGGCCGCCGGTATCGGTTTCACCCTCGGCAACATGGCCCTGATCATCACCGGCGCGCTCGTCGGCTCGTCGGGTGCGATCCTGTCCTACATCATGTGTAAGGGCATGAACCGCTCGTTCATCTCGGTGATCCTCGGCGGCTTCGGTGGCGAGACTGCCGGTCCTTCCGGCGGTGACGAGGAAGAGCGTCCGGTCAAGCAAGGCTCGGCCGAAGACGCGGCCTTCATCATGAAGAACGCGTCCAAGGTCATCATCGTGCCTGGCTACGGCATGGCCGTCGCCCAGGCACAGCATGCCCTGCGCGAAATGTGCGATCTCCTGAAGGAAGAAGGCGTCGAGGTGAAATACGCCATTCACCCGGTCGCAGGCCGCATGCCCGGGCACATGAACGTGCTCCTGGCGGAAGCCAATGTGCCTTACGACGAGGTGTTCGAACTGGAAGACATCAACTCCGAATTCGCGCAGGCCGATGTGGCTTACGTGATCGGGGCGAACGATGTGACCAACCCGTCGGCCCGTGACGATCCGCAGTCGCCGATCTACGGCATGCCGATCCTCGACGTCGACAAGGCCGGTACGGTTCTCTTCGTCAAACGCGGCATGGGCTCCGGTTATGCCGGCATCCAGAACGAGCTGTTCTTCCTCGACAAGACGATGATGCTGTTCGGCGACGCCAAGAAGATGACCGAGGAAATCGTCAAGGCGTTCTGATCTTTCAGAGCATCCGATTTTCGAAAGGCGCGGGACAAAATCCCGCGCCTTTTGTTTTGCTCGGAACCACTCTAAAAGCGCATTCATGACGACGACTGCGCCCGCCCCCTTCATCTACGATCCACCTGTCGAACCCTGGCTGGAGGTGCTCCACCGGGACGAGGACCTGCTGGTGGTCAACAAGCAGAGCGGACTGTTGAGCGTGCCGGGAAAGGCCGCCGAACATGCCGACTGCATCGAGGCACGGGCTCAACAAGCCTATCCGGAGGCGCGGATCGTCCATCGCCTGGACATGGATACCTCCGGCATCCTGGTCCTTGCCATGAACGCGGCCGCACATCGGCACCTGGGACTTCAGTTCGAGCGCCGCAAAACCCAGAAGACCTATGTCGCGAAGGTCTGGGGGCAATTGTCCGCGGACGAGGGCGAGGTCGACCTGCCGCTGATCTGTGACTGGCCCAACCGGCCCAAGCAGATGGTGTGCCACGACCGCGGCAAACCGGCCCTGACGCGCTGGGAGGTGGTGGAACGGGACGGTGTCATGACACGGGTTCGCCTCTATCCCCTGACGGGGCGCTCGCACCAGCTTCGGGTGCATATGCTGGCGCTTGGCCACCCGATCGCCGGCGACCGTTTTTATGCGGACGGGGACGCGCTTCATGCCTCCGGCCGGCTCGCATTGCACGCCGAGGAGCTGACGCTGCACCATCCCGCGGACGGCCGTCTGGTGACCTTCCGTGCGGACTGCCCGTTCTGAGCGGAGACGAACTCAGATTGCTTGTCGTCCCAGGTCCTCGACTTGCCGCAGCCAGTCCTTGCGTTTTTCTTCGCTGACCGCTTCCACCATGCCGAAAACCGTGTCCCGGACCGGTTTGAAGCCGATGAACTTCAGGATGTTGCGCTCCAGGCTCTTGAGGCTGTGTCCGCCATACCAGAAGCGGTAGATCAGAGCCGGCATGCCCATGGTCACGATCACCCGCGCGGACTTGCCTGTCAGGCGGCCCTTGGGCCATTTGCCTTCCTCGGCCGGTTCGAAGGCGGTGTCGCGGTGGAAGACCTGCTCGAGAAAGGCTTTCGTCAGGGCCGGCAGGGTTCCAAGCCACAGCGGATAGATCAGGACGACATGGTCCGCCGCAAGCATCTCCTGCGTGACCTGTTCCAGAGACGCCGGGACGGGCGCGGTGTCATAATCCTTCGGCGAACGCAGGAAAGGAAAATCGAGATCGGCGACCCTCACCACATCGACAAGATGTCCGCCGGCCTCTGCGCCCCGGCGATAGCTTTGGGCGAGGGCATGGCAGAAGTGGTCGGCGTCCGGATCCGGGTGACCGTCGATGACAAGTATTTTGCGACTGTTCGCCATGGCTGCGGCTCCCTCGTGACGTGCGATGGAGAGAGACTACCGGCTATCGATGTCGCGGAAAATGATCGAAGTCACGGGCAAGCCAATGCCTGCCCGCGAAAGCATGCGATCAGGATTTAATGGACCTGTTGACCCTGGTCAGGCCGTCACGGGCCAGGGCATTGGAATTGTCCAGGTTCAGCGCCTTGGTGTAGTTTCTGCGGGCGTCTTTCAGGTTGCCCAGAAGCTCCAGGGCCGCGCCACGGTTCGCCCAGGCAACGGCGGACTGCTTGTCGAGGTTCACGGCCATGGACAGGTCGGAGAACGCCGCATTCGGATCGTTGATGGCCAGATAGGAAATGCCGCGGGCGGTGTAGATCTCGCTGACATTCGGGCTCAGGCCGATCGCCGTCGCGAAATCCTCGATCGCCTGGGCGTGCTGGCCCTGGGCCTGGTAGATCAGGCCGCGATTGTAATAGGCACGGGCATCGCCGCTGTTTCTGGCGATAACCGAGTTGAAGTCGGCCAAAGCGGCCCCATAGTTGCCCTGAGTCCGGTAGGCGTTGCCCCGGCCCACGTAGGCGGCATCGTAATCCGGCTTTATGTTGATCGCCCGGGTATAATCGGCAATCGCCTGCTGGTTGTTGCCCATGCGGCGAAAGACGAGTGCCCGGTTGGTGTAAGTCTGGTAGGAGCCCGGATTGAGCTGCAGCGCGATATTGAAATCGGCGATCGCCTGGTCGAGCTTTCCTGCCTGCCCGTAGGCGATGCCGCGCGTGTTGTAGGCGCTCGCGTCCCGCGGATTGGCTTCGATCACCGCCGTCAGCGAATCGATGTTGGCGGAGGAGCCGACCGCCCGATCAATCGGAACGTCGTCATAAACACCGCTGGACTGGCATCCACCCAGGCCTGCCGCAATCCCGACGGCGAGCAAAAGGCCGAGCGCATGTTTCGGATTGAGGGCGGCGCGCATTGCATGTGATGGGTGCTGAATCATCCAGTCCGGTTGCCTGTGCTTTGATAGCTGAGAGGTTTGCTTGAAGCGTGATCGTGTCGAAAATACGTTTCGAGACCAGAATAAACAGTAAAAGCCGGCCGATTATTCGGCCGGCCCGGAATCTGGCCCGATATCAGCTATTTATTTTGGCCCGCGCCCTTAGTGGCGGGGAGCGCGGCCTGGAAGCAGGCCTTCGCGCTGAGCCCGCTTGCGGGCCAGCTTACGGGCGCGGCGGACGGCTTCAGCCTTTTCGCGCGCCTTCTTTTCCGATGGCTTTTCGAAATGGCCACGGAGTTTCATTTCGCGGAAGACACCTTCACGCTGCAACTTTTTTTTCAGCGCCTTGAGCGCCTGATCGACGTTGTTGTCGCGAACCAGAACCTGCACGCGTCTTTTCCCGTTCTGAGACGAGCCGCGAGCCTGTCGCGACCGTGATTGTAACCTGAATTGCCGTGTGAACGTTTCTTGTCGTCTGCCGTGGCGTCCGTTTCCGAACTGCATGGGCGTTCCAAAGTCTCGGGAGATTCGGACTTGCACATGCGTGCAGAAACACGTCGCCGCTGACGCGCCGCTCACAATGCGCGCGGTCATATCAGAAGGCCTGTGGATTGTCCACTGGCATTCACAAAGATTATCGCGCGGAATTCAGCCATTCCTGACGCATGGTACGGCCTTCTGGACAGGGCGGCTTTCGCGGGGTACAGGGGAAGTACGCATTGTTGCGGACGACGTGTCGAGGCAACTTGCGATTTCCTGGAGGCTCACATGGCTGGCTGGGACGGTATCCGTCCGGGCAACGGCGGTTTTCTGGCGCTTTGGAAGAGCGACATCCGCCCGACCCTTGCGCTCGGCTTGCCGCTGGTCGGGGCCCAGCTGGCCCAGATGGCGATCAATACCACCGACGTCCTGATGATCGGCCGTCTCGGCGCACAGGAACTGGCGGCGTCGGTGCTGGCGTTCAACATGTACATGCTGCTCTGGTTCTTCGGCATGGGCCTGATCCAGGCTGTGATCCCTCTGGCGGCAAAAGCCCGCGGCCAACGGGCCATGCGTGAATTGCGCCGGTCGGTGCGCATGGGGTTCTGGGTCGTTGCCCTTTATTGCCTGCCGATATGGGGACTGATGGCCTATGCGGAGGAGATCTGGCTGTTCCTGGGGCAAGATCCTCAGATCGCGGCCACGGCCGGCGGCTATATGGATGTTCTCAAATGGACCATGTTTCCGGCCCTGAGCATCATGGCGGTCCGCGGGTTCCTGACCATCATGGAGCGGGCCCAGGTGGTCCTTTGGGCAACGGTCGCCGGCGCGCTCGCCAATGCGGTTCTCGACTATCTCTTAATCTTCGGACACTTCGGCTTTCCCCGTCTTGAGCTTGTCGGCGCGGGGATCGCGTCGGTGATCAGTTCCGCGGTGACCATGGTGCTGCTGTTTGCCTATGCGGCACTGCATCCCCGGCTGAAGCGATATTATATCTTCGGCCGGATCTGGCGCTCCGACTGGCCGGCCTTCTTCCAGATCCTGCGCCTCGGCCTGCCGATCGGGGTGACGATCATCCTGGAGGCGGCCCTGTTTTCAGGTTCCGCAATCATGATGGGGTGGCTCGGGACCCTGCAACTGGCCGGCCACGGGATCGCGCTGCAGATCGCATCGCTGACCTTCATGGTGCCGGTGGGGCTCAGCCAGGCCGCGATGACCCGGGTCGGTCTGGCCTCCGGTCGCCGGGACCACGCCGGGGTCGGGCGCGCCGGATGGACGGCGCTGGTGATCACCATGGGCGCCATGACCTGTTTTGCGGCGGTCTTCTGGTCGATCCCCGAAACGCTGGTGTCGCTCTATCTGGATTTCAGCAATCCGCAATCCCAGCCGGTGCTGGCCTTCGGCACCTCGTTTCTCGCGGTAGCAGCGTTCTTCCAGATCGCCGACGGCGCCCAGATCATCGGCGTCAACAATCTGCGCGGTCTCGGGGATACGAAGGTGCCGTTGATCTATGCTTTCGGGGGGTATTGGGTGATCGGGATCAGCCTATCCCTCGGCCTCGGCTTCGGTCTCGGTCTGGGAGGGGTCGGTATCTGGTGCGGCCTTGCCGGTGGATTGCTGACCGTAGCCGTTCTGGCCAATCGCCGGTTCTACCGGCGCGAGGCCCTGGGGCTGCTGTCCTGAAATCTCAGTACGTTATGCGCTCGTGAGCGGACTGATCCGGTTGACGTGGCCCATCTTCCGGCCCGGACGCGCCTCGCGCTTGCCGTAGAGATGCAGTCTGGCGTTCGGGTCGGCCAGAATTTCCGGCCATGCGTCGCATTCGTCGCCGATCAGGTTTTCCATGACCACGTCGGAGTGGCGGGCACAGGCGCCGAGCCGCCAGCCTGCTACCGCTCGCATGTGCTGCTCGAACTGGGAGGTCAGGCAGGCGTCTTCGGTCCAGTGACCGGAATTGTGCACGCGCGGCGCGATTTCGTTGACCAGCAGGGTTTCGCCGTCGGCACCGCGCGACAGGAACATCTCCACGCCCATGACACCGACGTAATCGAGGGAAGACGCGATCCGGATCGCCATCTCGCGGGCAGCCTGGGCGGTCGTGGTGCTCACATTCGCCGGCACGGTGGAGGTCTTCAGGATGTGGTGCTCGTGATGGTTTTCGCAAACGTCATAGGCATCGCAATTGCCGTCGATGTCGCGGGCGACGATCACCGAGACTTCGCGCTCGAAGCCGATGAGTTCCTCAAGCACCGCCGGTGCACGGCCGATCTTTTCGAAAGCGCCCTTCACGTCTTCCGGCTTGCGGATCATGACCTGACCCTTGCCGTCATACCCAAAGCGGCGGGTCTTCAAAACGCCGGTCCCGCCGAATCGTTCGAGGGCTGCCTGAAGGTCCTCATCGCTGTCGACACTTGCATAGCCGGCGAGCGCCACGCCGGAGCCGGCCAGGAAATCCTTTTCGCTCAAGCGGTCCTGGGAGACTTCCAGCGCCTTGACCCCGGGTCGCACGGGCACCAGTGAGGCGAGATGCGCGGCGGTCAGGGCGGGCACATTTTCGAATTCATAGGTGACGGCCGAACAGGCCGACGCAAAGGCGTCCAGCGCCCCGACATCCTCATAGGGCGCGATCGTGTAGGCGGAACAGACGTCGAAGGCGGGGCTTTCCGGATCCGGGCAGAAGATGTGGGCCTTCAGGCCGAGGCTTGCTGCGGACAGCGCCAGCATGCGGCCAAGTTGGCCGCCGCCCAGAATTCCGATCGTATCGCCGGGGGAAAGACGGGTGTTCTCGTTCATGACCTGCGTCTCACCTGCTTAAGCTCAGTCGTCGGAGGGCCGTTCGGCGACATCCGCGGTGCGCCCGGCGCGATAGGTGTCCAGGGCTTTCTCGATCTTCGGGTCGCTCAAGGCCAGGACCGCGGCGGTCAGAAGGGCCGCGTTGGTCGCTCCTGCCTTGCCGATCGCGAGTGTCCCGACCGGAATGCCGCCCGGCATCTGCACGATGGACAGGAGGCTGTCCTCGCCGGACAGGCTCTTGCTTTCGACCGGAACGCCGAAGACGGGCAGGGGGGTGAGCGCTGCGGTCATGCCCGGCAGGTGGGCAGCCCCGCCGGCGCCCGCGATGATCACCTTGAAGCCTTCGGCTTTCGCACCTTTCGCGAATTCGTACATCCGGTCCGGCGTGCGGTGCGCGGAAACGATGCGCGCGTCATAGGCGATCCCAAGCTGATCAAGGGTGTCGGCTGCATGTTTCATAGTCGGCCAATCGGACTGGCTTCCCATGATGATTGCAACGTCGGCTGCGGCCATATCGTGTGTCCTGACTTGATGGTGTCCGGAAAGGCGCGGAGTATAGGCAGCGGCCTTGCCGATGCAAGGCTGTTTTGAAGGAATGGCGGGTTAGGCGATGATGTCGGGAAAGAGCTGATCCTCGAGGGAGGAGATCCGGTCCTTGATCATGAGCTTCTTCTTTTTCAGCCGCTGAAGCTGGAGCGCATCGCAGTTTGCCGTGGCGGCCAATGCCTCCACGGCCACGTCGAGGTCGCGGTGTTCCTGGCGAAGCTGTGCCAGCTCTATTCTCAGTGCCTTTTCATCCGCTTCCGACATTGCACTCCCCCGACAAACGGTACGCCGGTGTTTCCTATTGCATAAAATCCCGTTTCGACAAGCATCTCGTTTCGAATGAAGGGAAAATAAGGCGGCGAGGCGTCACATACTGCCCTGTCATTCATAGCAAATCGCAGAAAATTCTGATGCGAATTGTCGCAAGAGAGCGCTATAATTTGGCCGTTGGATTAAGGTTTTCCTAGCTTTGTACCCAGGAATCACACGTTCGACGGCAAATCTTCGCTCTCGAACGTAAACGGCAATCGACAAGGCCCGATGGCCGTGGCACGATGACCTGGTTTGAGGCCAACAGACAGGAGGCAATTCCATGTCCATGCAGTCGCATCTAGCAGAACTTGAGCGCCGTCACGCAGCCCTGGAACGCAAGATCGAAAGTGCTCTCCTTCATCCGAGTACGGACTCCCTGGAATTGACCGATATGAAACGACAAAAGCTCAAGCTCAAGGACGAGATCGAGCGAATACGAAAAGACGAAACGCTTCACTGACGAAGCTTCCCGTTTCGAAAAACGCCGCGGATTTCCGCGGCGTTTTTTATTGTGCCCTCAGGAACCGGATAACCGCCGAAACCGGTTCCGCATCGTTGAAATAGAACCCGTGTGCTCCGAATGGACCGCAAGGATTGCGATCGGGCATTCCCGACATCGACATCCATACGAGCTTTGCCTTGCCACGGGACCAGGCCGCAAACGCGGACGCCTGGGCCGCGGGCGTCTGGCCGCAGCGGTCGCCACGATGATGAACCACAAGGGTATCGGGAAGGAGAGCCGGCGACATCAGGGTCTGCATGGCCTCTCCGTAATCGCCGGAAAGCATCACTGCCGCATCGACCTGCGCGCCCAGTGCCAAAGCGGCGGCAACCTGATTTGCGCCGCGGTCCACGCCGATCAGAAAGACCTTGCGTCTGTCGCTATGGCTATTCGCGGCGTTCGCCGCGGCACGCGGAATGGTAATCACCTTGGTGTCGAAGCCCGCCTGACGGAACAGGTTCCGATTGCGCATCACGAAATCACTGGAGACGGGGCCACCAGCACCCGGCATCAGGATCGCAAGGGGTTTCAGGCCCGTAAAGGCCAGCGCGGCCCCGGTCGAAGAGGACGTTGCGGCAATCAGCGCGAGAAAAAATGTCAAAACACGCAAGCGGTTCATTGCGGCGGACCTTCAGCCGTTCCCGAATGTAAGATCGATTTGCGTGTTTCGATAGATTCCCTGGCTTGCGCGCGGCGTGATCCCTGTCACATCTGACAGGGATTCAGCCATCGCGATTGAACTTGTGGTTTCCGAAAAGTTAACGGCTTACAGGGCCTTGGCCTGCTCCCGCAGGGCGAATTTCTGGATCTTGCCGGTTGATGTCTTGGGCAGTTCGCAGAAAACGATGGTCCGGGGGGCCTTGAAGCCGGCGAGATGTTCGCGAGCAAAGGCGATGATGTCCTCTTCGGTCACGGTCGCGCCCTCCCGTATCTCAACGAAGGCGCAGGGGGTTTCGCCCCATTTTTCGTCCGGCCGGGCGACGACGGCCGCGGCCTGGATGTCCGGGTGCTTGTAGAGCACGTCCTCCACTTCGATGGAGGAGATGTTCTCACCTCCGGAAATGATGATGTCCTTGGAGCGGTCCTTCAGCTGGATATAGCCGTCCGGGTGCAGAACGCCGAGGTCGCCGGAATGGAACCAGCCGCCGGCAAAGGCTTCATCAGTCGCCTGCGGGTTCTTCAGATACCCCTTCATGACCACATTGCCTTTGAACATGACTTCGCCGATTGTCCGGCCATCGGCCGGCACCGGCTCCATGGTGTTCGGATCGAGCACGGTCAGGCCTTCAAGGGCGACGTAGCGCACGCCCTGACGCGCCTTTTTGGCCGCCTGTTCGGCAGCGGGCAGGGCATCCCATTCGCCTTTCCACTCGTTGACGACGGCGGGCCCGTAGACTTCCGTCAGGCCGTAGAGATGGGTGACGTTGAAGCCTGCGTCCTTCATGGCGGCAAGCACGCTCTCCGGTGGCGGGGCGGCGGCGGTGAAGAACTCGATCACCCGGTCGAGGTCGCGCTTGTCGGCGGATGGAGCATTCAGAAGCGTCGACATGATGATCGGCGCGCCGCACAGGTGGGTCACGCCTTCGTCGGCGATCAGATCCCACATGGCCTTGGGCCGGACCCAGCGCAGGCAGACGTGCGTGCCGGCCACAACCGACAGCGACCACGGGAAACACCAGCCGTTGCAGTGAAACATCGGCAAGGTCCAGAGATAGACCGGATGCTTGGCCATGGAGGCGGTCAGGATGTTCGCCTGGGCCAGCAGATAGGCGCCGCGGTGGTGATAGACGACGCCCTTCGGGTTTCCGGTCGTGCCGGAGGTGTAATTCAGCGAAATGGCGTCCCATTCATCGTCGGGCAGGGACCAGGCGTAGTCCGGATCGCCGCCAGAAACGAAGTCGTCGTAGTCGAGCGTGCCGAGCCGCTCGCCCTCCTGCGGGAAGACCGGATCGGAATAGTCGATCACCACCGGTTTCACTGTTGCAAGGGCGAGTGCTTCCTTCATCACCGGGGCATATTCCCGGTCGGTGATCAGGACCTTCGTGTTTGCGTGATCGAGCTGGAAGGCAATGATGGCCGCATCCAGGCGGGTGTTGAGCGAATGCAGAACCGCTTTGGTCATGGGCACGCCGTAATGCGCCTCGATCATCGGCGGCACGTTGGACAGCATGACGGTGACCGTATCGTCCTTGCCGATGCCCAGCCGGCTCAAGGCCGACCCAAGCTGACGGCATCGGCTGTAAAGGGTCTTGTAGTCCAGGCGCTGCGATCCGTGGACGACGGCGATGTGGTCGGGAAACACATCCGCGGCCCGGTTGAGAAAGCTCAGCGGGCTGAGGGGCGCGTAATTGGCGGCATTCTTGTCGAGCCCAATAGAAAAGGGACTGGCGTTTGCGTCCATGATCGGTTCCTCCCGAAGATCGTTCTTGGAACCATCAAATCTCTATCGCCCGGTTTTTGCAACGGGTCCGTGCCCTAGCAATCTGGCTAATTGTGCAGTGCAGCAAATACGGTTGCCCGCTCAGGACAGGTACATGCCGATGCCGTCATAAACCAGCTTCACGCCGATGACGCCCATGAGCACGTAGATGATCCGGTAAAAGATCGCAGGGTTGATGACCCTGACCAGCCAGACCCCGGTCATGGTGGCGACCGGTGCGATCGGCAGCAGCACGGCCGAGGTCGTCAGGTTGGTCGTGTCGAACTGCCCTAGCATGAAATAGGGGACCAGTTTCAGGAAATTCAGCGTGGCGAAATAGATCGCTCCCGTTCCGGCGAAAAGCGTCGGCGCCAGCCGGAGCGGCACCATGTAGAGCTGGTAGGGCGGGCCGCCGGTGTGGCTGACGAAGCTGGTGAAGCCGGAAATCGCCCCCCAGAAATACCCCTTGGGCCTGTTGTGCTCGGCGGGGACATGGGCCTGCTTCCCCTTGTACAGGTAATTGGCCACGAAAAGCAGGGAGATCACACCGACCATCAGGGTGATGAATTCCTCGTGCACATAAGCGGCGGTGGCCCAGCCGATGCCGATCCCGACGATGCCGGCGGGCATGAGGATCATCAGGCTCCGGCGGTCGAAGGTGCCCCGGTAGGCGAACAGCGCTACCACATCCATGACGATCAGGATGGGCAGCATGATGCCGGCCCCCTGGATCGGGGAGATCACCAGCGCCATCAGCGGAACACCGAGCATGGCAAGCGTCCCGCCGAACCCTCCCTTCGACAAGCCGACCAGAAAGATCGCGGGGATGGCGGCGGCGTAAAACAACGGGTCGGAAATGGGGTGCATTAACGTGATCGGATCAGGTTCAAGAGGGGTGAGCGAGAGAAGCACGCAGAACCTGTCTACGTAAAGCCCCGATCCCTTCTAATGTCGTATTGGCCAAGGCCTTGCAACTATGGATGCTGTCGCGCACTGTTCTCTATAACCGCCGAGCCAGATATCAGGCGTGAGTTTTTTAGGCGGAAGTTTCTTGGGAGGAACGGGAAAAATGGCAAGCCGGTATGCTGAAACCTATCAGTCCTGGAAGAACGCGCCTCACAGGTTCTGGAAAGAGGCGGCCGAGGAGATCGACTGGTTCAAGACCGGGGACGAGTCGTTCGACGGCAGTTCCGGCCAGTACGGCCGCTGGTTTCCCGACTGGGAGTGCAACACCTGCTACAACTGCCTTGACCGTCATGTGGAGGGCGGCCGGGCCGATCAGCCGGCGCTGATCTACGACAGCCCGATCACCGGCACGGCCGCGACCTACACTTACAAGGAACTGCTGGACAGGGTGCAGGCCATGTCGGCGGTTCTGGCCGACAACGGCATCGGAAAGGGCGACCGGGTGATCATCTACATGCCGATGATCCCGGAAGCGGCGATGGCGATGCTCGCCTGCGTGCGGCTCGGCGCGATCCATTCCGTCGTGTTCGGCGGGTTCGCCGCCCATGAGCTGGCCACCCGGATCGATGACGCCACTCCCAAGGCGATCATCGCGGCGTCCTGCGGCATCGAGCCCGGACGGGTCATCGCCTACAAGCCGCTGATCGATTCGGCGATCGACCAGTCCTCGCACAAGCCGGATGCCTGTTTCGTCTTTCAGCGCGAACAGCAGGCGGCGGATCTGGTCGACGGCCGGGATCACGACCTCGGCGTGCTGATGGATGCGGCTCAATCGGCCGGTCGCACGGTCGACTGCGTCACGGTCAAGGCGACCGATCCACTCTACATTCTCTATACTTCCGGCACGACCGGCCAGCCCAAGGGGGTTGTGCGCGACAACGGCGGCCACATGGTTGCGTTGAAATGGTCGATGTCGAACCTTTACGACATCAAGCCGGGCGAGGTGTTCTGGGCCGCGTCCGATGTCGGTTGGGTCGTGGGCCACTCCTACATCGTCTATGCCCCGCTGCTGCATGGCTGCACGACCATCATGTTCGAGGGCAAGCCGGTCGGCACGCCCGACGCCGGCGTCTTCTGGCGGGTGATTTCCGAACACAACGTCGTCTCGCTCTTCACCGCGCCGACCGCCTTCCGCGCGATCCGCAAGGAGGATCCCGACGGCAAGCTGATGGGCCAGTACGACCTGTCGAATTTCCGGGCCCTGTTCCTGGCCGGCGAACGCGCCGATCCGGATACGGTCAACTGGGCGGCTGATCAGCTTCAGGTGCCGATCGTCGATCACTGGTGGCAGACGGAAACCGGCTGGTGCATCGTCGGCAATCCGCTCGGCCTCGGCCAGCTGCCGGTCAAGCCGGGATCGCCGACGGTTCCCATGCCCGGTTATGACGTCCAGATCCTGGACGATGCGGGCCATCCGCTGCCGGCGAACACGCTCGGCAATATCGTGATCAAGCTGCCGCTGCCGCCGGGATGCCTGCCGACACTGTGGAATGCGGAAAAGCGGTTCCACGACGCCTATCTCGCCGAATTCCCCGGCTATTACAAAACCTCCGACGCCGGGGTCATCGACGACGACGGTTATCTGTCGATCATGTCGCGCACGGACGACATCATCAACGTGGCGGGTCACAGGCTTTCCACCGGCGCCATGGAGGAGGTGCTCGCCACCCATCCGGCGGTGGCCGAATGCGCGGTGATCGGCATCGCCGACCAGTTGAAGGGACAACTGCCCTGCGGCTTCGTCGTGCTGAAGGCGGGCGTCGATCAGCCGCATGAGGAGATCGAGGCGGAACTGATCAAGCTGGTCCGGAACCAGATCGGTCCCGTGGCCGCGTTCAAACTGGCCATCACTGTGGAGCGTCTTCCCAAGACCCGGTCCGGCAAGATCCTGCGTGGAACCATGCGCCAGATCGCCGACGGGGAGAGCTACAAGATGCCGGCCACCATCGACGATCCGGCGATTCTCGATGAAATCTTCGGGGCAATGAAGGACCGCGGTCTCGGCGGTCCCAGCTGAACCGGGTAAAACTGGGGTGGCAAAGAAGCCATCGACATAGGGACAGGAGCCTCTTATGGTCGGGTCGCCGTTTCGGCGGCCCGTTCAATTAAATTGCCAAGAGGTTTTCAGTGTCCCTTGAGAACAAGGTTGCCATCGTCACGGGCGCAGCCCGCGGGATTGGCTATGCCGTCGCCAAGCGTTTCGTCATGGATGGAGCCAAAGTCGTCATCGCTGATGTCGACGACGAAGCCGGACAGAGCGCAGCCGAGGACCTGTCGGGCTTCGGCGAGGTGATCTACCTGCATTGCAATGTGGCCGAACGCCTGGACGTGCGCAATCTGGTGGCAGAGACGCTCAATGCGTTCGGCGATATCGATGTTCTGGTGAACAATGCCGGCGTTGTCGTCGGCTCGGATTTCCTGGAACTTGAGGAAGACGATTTCGACCGGGTGCTGTCGATCAACTTGAAGGGCGCGTTCCTGTGCTCCCAGGCGGTTGCCCGGCACATGGTGGAGAAGGTCGAAGGTGGCGGTACGCCAGGTGCGATCATCAACATGTCGTCGATCAACTCCGTCGTCGCAATCCCCAACCAGATCCCCTATTGCGTCTCCAAGGGTGGGATCAACCAACTGACCAAGGCGACGTCCCTGGCGCTGGCCCCGCATGGGATCCGGGTCAACGCAATCGGTCCGGGGTCGATCATGACGGACATGCTGGCGTCGGTGAACGACGATCCGGCTGCCCGGAACCGGATCCTCTCACGCACGCCCATGCTGCGCATCGGCGAGCCTTCGGAAATCGCCAGTGTCGCGGCGTTCCTGGCGTCCGCGGATGCAAGCTACGTGACCGGCCAGACGATCTATGCCGACGGCGGACGCCTGCCGCTCAACTATACGGTCGCAGTGCCCGACGAGGACTAAGACCGGGCTTCACAGTTGAAGAGATTGCCGCGCCCGCGCTCAGCCCGTCTGAGTCGCGGGCGCGGTTGTTTCGGGCCCATCCGTATTGAACTGCAGGCGGGCCAGCTTGGCGTAGAGCCCGTCTTGTACTGTGAGTTCGGCATGAGTTCCGGTTTCCACGATCCGGCCCGCCTCCATGACGATGATCCGGTCAGCCTTCAGAACCGTTGCGAGGCGATGGGCGATGACCAGTGTGGTGCGGCCCTGCATCAGTCCGTCCAGAGCATCCTGAACCAGCTTCTCGCTTTCCGCATCCAGCGCGCTGGTCGCTTCGTCGAGCAGAAGCACGGGTGCGTCCTTCAGGATGGCGCGGGCAATGGCGATGCGCTGGCGCTGTCCGCCCGACAGAGTAATGCCACGCTCGCCAACGGAAGTTTCATAGCCATCGGGCAAGTTGGTGATGAAGGTGTCCGCATGGGCAGCGGCCGCAGCCGCGACGATCTCGTTTCTGGAGGCATCCGGCCGGCCGTAGGCGATGTTTTCGGCAATGCTCGTTCCGAAAACAGCCGTGTCCTGGGGGACCAGCGAAATGGTGCGCCTCAGATCCTTCGGGTCGAGCGAACGCAGGTCGTGCCCGTCGAGGGTAATCTGTCCCGATTTCGGGTCGTAGAACCGCATCAGCAGGTGAAACAGCGTCGACTTGCCGGCTCCCGACGGCCCGACGACCGCGAGGGTTTCGCCCGGTTCGATGGTCAGGTTCACGTGGTTGAGGACCGGCATGTCCTTGGCGCCGTCATAGGCGAAGGACACATCGTTGAAGGCGATGGCGCCGGTCGGCCTGGCAGGCAGGGCAACGGGATTTGCCGGTGCTGCGATTTCCGGTTCGATGTCGAGAAGTTCGCTGAGGCGCTCCGCGGCGCCAGCCGCCTGGGACAGTTCCCCCCAGACCTCCGACAGGCTTGCCAGCGATCCGGCCGCCAGGATCGAATACAATAGAAACTGGCTCAAGGTACCGCCGGACATGCGGCCGGCCAGCACGTCGCTGGCGCCGATCCAAAGCACGGCGACCACGCTGGCCCCGATCACGAAGATGGCGAAGCCGGTCAGAACGGCCCGGGCCGCAGTCGCCAGCCGGGCGGCCCGGAAAGCGTTTTCGGCTGCATTGCGAAATTTGTCGGCTGCGTAGGTTTCGTGGGTGAAGGCCTGCAGGGTGCGGACCGCGCCCAGCATTTCAGATGCGTAGGCGGAGGCGGCGGCGAGCATGTCCTGCGCGGAGCGGGAGCGTTTGCGGACCGAGCGGCCAAAGCCCAACAGCGGCACCAGGATCACCGGGATGGCGAGGAGGACGATGACGGACAGGCGCGGACTGGTGACCACCATCATGATCGACGCGCCGATGAACATCAGCGTGTTGCGCATGGCAAGCGAAGCGCTGGCGCCGAAGGCGGACTTGATCTGGGTCGTGTCCGCGGTCAGGCGGGACAGGATCTCGCCCGATTTCGCCTGGTCGTAAAAACCGGGGCTGAGTGCGGTCATGTGTTCGAAGACATCCGCGCGGACCTCGGCGACGATCCGTTCGCCGATCCACATGACGAGGAAGTAGCGCACCCCGCTGGCGACCGCGAGGGCGGCCACCACGCCGAACAGCACGAAGAAATAGGTGTTGATCAGGGACGGGTTGTCGCCGGCAAAGCCGAAGTCGATCACGCGCCGGACCGCGGTGGGCAGGACGAGGGTGATGGCCGCGGCCGACACAAGCGCGACCAGGGCCGCGGCAGTCATCCTGCGATGCCGTTTGAGGTAGGGAAGGAGGCGGGTTAACGGGCGGAGGGACTTGCGGCTGCGGGACCTCTTTTCGGTGCTGTCACTGCTCACGGCTTTTCCCTCGCTGGCCGGCTTGTCCGTTTGTTCGTAGACTTGGAGGATCGCATCCTAAATGCCAAGGCTTAAATTGACTCCGGAATGCCGCTAACCCTCTTGTTTCGGACGGCGGCTTGGGGTATATCCCCGCCTCATGTTTATGGAAGGCTGCATCCATCCGGGATCGGCGGCCTTTTTGTTTCGTTTGTATCCGGGTATGGCGTTGAATGCGAAATGCCGGTTCCGGGTGCTTGAAAGGACCGGTCATGAAAGCGGATATCCATCCCGATTACCACACCATCAAGGTCGTCATGACCGATGGTACCGAATTCACCACCCGCTCCACCTATGGTGCGGAAGGCGATACCCTGCAGCTCGACATCGACCCGAATTCCCACCCGGCCTGGACCGGCGGAAACGCTCAGTTGATGGACCGCGGCGGCCGCGTGTCCCGCTTCAAGAACAAGTACGCAGGCTTCCTGGGCTCCTGATCCCCGGCTCGACTGCAGTATTTTCGAAAACCCGGCCTCGTGCCGGGTTTTTTGTTTGTCGAAGCTCAGGCTTCGAAAGAGCGCAAAAAAAGGCCGCCCATAAGGGCGGCTGAAAAAGTCTGGAAGCTGTCAAAGCCGGAAAGCCACTGGATGTGAAATGGCCCCGGCCGGGACTGCGTTCAGCCGATACGGCCGAAAGCGGCATGAAGCTTGTTCAAATGGGCTTCGACCGGATTGGAGGGTGTTTCCTCCGTACTGGTTTCGTCGCTGGTGCGATAAAGCATCTGATCGAGATGGACGATGCGTTCCTGAAGCCGGACGGAACGGGAAACGAGGTCCCTCAGGGTTTCCGGCATGTCGGTCCACGACGGGCTGTCGACCGGGCTGCTGAGTTTTTCCAGGCGAACCCGGTTCTTGTCGCTGCCGGCCTGCTCGCGGGACATTTCGCCTTCGTTGACGGCACGCTGCAGGAGCAGCCACGATGCAAGCTGCATCAGGCGGGTGGTCAGCCGCATCGATTCGGTGGCATAGGCGAGTGAGGCTGGGCGCGGCAGCAGCTTGGCTTCGGCACGGCCGTCGCCGTCGAGATAGAGCGCGGTTTCCTCGACCAGAGACATGCCCTCTTCAAACAGGCTCTGAAAATTGTCGGAAGATGCGAGCCGGTTGGCAATATGCACCATTTCGGGTGCGGTGTTGCGGGTGGGGGTCTCATCCGTCATCGATCGGTACGCCTTTGTTACTTCTGCTTCACCTGCCCGTGTGCCTTTTCGGGAAACGTCTCCGCGAAAGAAGTGCCTCAAAGCGGAACTGTTTCACTTCGAGACGAATTGGGCTTCTGCCGGGAATCTTTGCAACACACGTGCCAATCGGCCCCACCAGGCCTGTCGGCGACAGTCGGCAGCAATGATAGCGCGTGGGATGACCAAAAAAAAGAGCCGCAAAAATGCGGCTCTGAGTCTTTAACAGGGAGGCGTCAAACAGAGTGGACAGGAGCCACTCAAGATCCAGATGACTGGATAACTCTGTTTATACTTTGGAAAGATTAATAAGGCGTAAACGACTAAATTTTTACCTATTCAGATGACCCAAAGTAGGACTGTTTTATATTGATCGGAAAGCTGTCATAAAAATTACGTACTCGGCTTTCCGAATAAAGACTCTGCTTCATTGCGAATATTACTACGGTTCGACAAAGTCTCTTTTGTGCGAGTGATTTCCTGTTCCAGTTCAACAATCCGCTCAGCCAGTTCGGATTCCGATAATGTGCTGAGATCCTGTCCCACAATGATCTGGGACCCTCGCGGTTTCTTCGGGGTGTCGTCGTCAAAAAGGCTCACGGTTCTGCTCCTTTCCGCTGGCTGCGGCCATCGATGGAAAGGGGGAATTTATCCTCCAAAACCGACATTGTCAGCTTTGGCCGGGCGGGCTAAACCCCAATGGATATTTATGAGACCGTGACCTCGGGAGATTGAGCATGACTGACCTACCGGCAAAAATGACCGCCATGGCGATTTCCGAACCGGGCGGTCCGGAGGTTCTGGTGCCGCAAGAGCGCCCGCTGCCGGAGCCGGCCGAAGGAGAGATCCTGATCAAGGTGGAAGCGGCAGGTGTGAACCGGCCCGACGTGCAGCAGCGCAAGGGTGCCTATCCGCCGCCCAAAGGGGCCTCGGACCTTCCGGGGCTGGAAGTGGCCGGCACGGTCGTCGCGCGCGGCGAGGGCGCCGTGATGCATGAGCTCGGTGACAGGGTGACGGCGCTCGCCCCCGGCGGCGGCTACGCGCAATACTGCAAGGTGCCGGAAGCCCATGCGCTTGCCGTACCGAACGGACTGTCGATGCTGCAGGCAGCGGCCTTGCCGGAAACCTTTTTCACCGTCTGGAGCAACGTGTTCGACCGGGTCGGCCTGAAGCCCGGCGAGCGGTTTCTGGTTCATGGCGGGACGTCGGGGATCGGCACGACCGCCATTCAGCTCGCCAAGGCGTTCGGATCGGAGGTGTTCACCACCGTCGGATCGGATGAAAAGGCGGAAGCCGTCCGGGCGCTGGGCGCCGATCACGTCATCAACTACAAGACCGAAGATTTCGTCGAGGTCATCAAGGACCTGACCGACGGTGACGGCGTGCATGTCATCCTGGATATGGTCGGCGGCGACTATGTGGAGAAAAACTGGATCGTGGCGGCGGTGGAAGGCCGCATCTGCCAGATCGCCACTTTGGGCGGCGTTTCCGAGAAGCTGAATTTCGGTCGGCTGATGATGAAGCGGCTCACCCACACCGGTTCCACCCTGCGTCCGCGCGACAACGCCTTCAAGGCCGCGATCGCACGGAACCTGGAAGAAAAGGTCTGGCCGCTGATCGAGGCCGGAAAGATCGGTCCGGTGATGGATTCGACCTTTCCGCTGCTTGAGGCGGCCGACGCCCATCGGCGGATGGAAAGCTCCGGCCATATCGGCAAGATCATGCTCGAGGTGAACTGATCCGGCTGCTGGAAATTATTACTATCGCCTGAGCGCGGGTAGGCCGATGCCGGTGGCCTCGAAGCCGCCGTCCGCGCACAGTAACTGGCCGGTGATGTAGCTCGCCTCTTCCGAGAGGAGGAACACGATGGCGTTGCCGATTTCCTTTTCCGTCCCGTAGCGGTTGAGCGGGATGGCGTCGTGATAGGCTTCGCGGATTTCCTGGGTGTGCACGGCGAGTGCCAGCTTGGTGTTCACCGGTCCGGGCGCCACGACGTTGGCGCGTATGCCGAATTCGCCGAGTTCCGCGGCCTGTTGCAGGGTGAGCTGGATGACGGCGGCCTTCGAGGTGCCGTAGGCGACGCGCAGGGTGCTGGCGCGCAGGCCTGAGATCGAGGCGATGTTCACGATCGCACCCTTGCCGGCGATCAGCAGATCCGTCGCCGCCTGGGTCATCAGGAAGACGCCGTCGAGGTTGGTCTTCATCACCGTTCGCCAGCGGTCGAAGGTGGTTTCTCGGATCGGGCCGAAGTCGGCGACGCCGGCGTTGTTTACCAGCCCTTCGAGGCGGCCATGGGTTTTCGCCACATCGGCGAAACAGCGCTCGACCTGTTCCGGGTCGGAGACGTCCATGACGATGGCCTGAACGTTGTCGAGGGGCGCGGAGGCCTTCATCAGTTCCTCGCCGTCGATATCCACCATGAGGACCTGCCAGCCCTTGTCCAGAAGGAGCTGTGTCGTGGCCAGTCCGATACCGCGCGCGGCGCCTGTCACAAGCGCTGTTTTCATTGTGATCCTCCCGATCCGGTCTCCGTTCCAAGGAGACTCGCTTCTTTCATCCTACGGCCGCTGCAAGAGCATTCAAGGCCGGAAACGGGCAATAACGTCCTGCTTTTTATGAGACATTTATCCGGCACAGGACGGATTTGCTTTTGACCGCTGCTCGCCTTATATTCACGGTCAATTCCCATTCAATTCAGATGGACCACTGCTTTTTCGCCCCGCCGGGCGAGGGAGCCGACAGGAGGAATTTAACCGATGGCGAATACGCCGCTGATGCCGAAGGCCACCGCCGTCTGGCTCGTCGACAATACATCCTTGAGCTTCACGCAGATTGCGTCCTTCTGCAAACTGCACCCGCTTGAGGTGAAGGCTATTGCCGACGGCGAGGCCGCGCAGGGCATCAAGGGTCTCGACCCCATCCTGACCGGGCAGCTGACCCGGGAAGAAGTGGAGAAGGCGCAGAACGATCCGAACCATCAGCTGAAGTTGCAGGGCTCCAAGGTCGTCGTGCCGGAAGCCAAGCGCAAGGGACCGCGTTACACGCCGGTGTCCCGCCGCCAGGACCGCCCGAACGCGATTCTGTGGCTGGTGCGCAATCATCCGGAACTCAAGGATGCCCAGATCATGCGTCTGGTCGGCACCACCAAGCCGACGATTGCGGCCATCCGCGACCGGACCCACTGGAACTCGGCCAACCTGGTTCCTTCCGATCCGGTCACCCTCGGACTGTGCAGCCAGCTTGAACTCGACATGGAAGTTGAAAAGGCCGCCAAGAACGCACCGCCGCGTCCGGAAGGCGAAGTCGTCGAAACGCTGATGCCGGTGGAAGAATCCACCAGCGAAGAAGCGCTCGCAGCTGCTTTCTCCATGGATACGAGCAAGCCGATCGCACGGGAAGAGGAAGAAGAATTCGACGCGGATGCCGTCTTCGCGAAGCTGAATTCGCTGAAGGGCGACGATGCCGGCAACGACAACGCCGGCAATGAGGGCGACGACGAGGACGACAGCAAGGCCTGATCACAGGTTCTTACCGTCCAACTTGTCGTGACGAAAACGGGCTGTCGCTTCCTGCGGCAGCCTTTTTCTTTGCCTTTCAGCCTGAGGCCGCGCAGCCCTCCGGCTCCGGGATCCGATCCGGGCCCTCCTCAGCAAGAAACAAAAAAACTTTACATACATACAAGAATGTATGTATAAGAAATGCTGCAGTGCACAGGAGCGTTTGATGAGAAAGACAGCGGAAGACGCGGAAAGGACGCGCCTATCGATCCTTGATGCCGCGGAGCTGCTGTTCCTCGAAAACGGCATCGCTCACACGACGCTTGAGCGAATTTCGCGCGCAGCAGGTGTGACCCGCGGCGCATTCTATTGGCATTTTAAGGATAAATCCGAACTCCTTCGCGCGCTGCAGGAGCGGTCCGATCCTCCGCAGGCAGCGATGCTGCGTGTTGCCGCCGAACAGTCGCATGGGGACCCGCTTCAGCTTCTGGAAACGGCAAGCTGCGAGTTCCTGCAGGAGGTCGAAGGCGACGTCCATCTTCAGCACATGATTGAAATCATGTCTTCCAATCCGCACGCCGGCGAGGACATGGCCCTGTTTGCGGAAACAAATACGGAAATGCACGAAGTCCTGTCCAAGATCAGCAGGCGCGCTCAGGACCTTGGACAACTGAATCCCGATTTCACCCCTTCGGAGGCAGCGATCGCCCTGATGTCGATGGTGAACGGCCTGCTCTCGGAGTGGCTCCGGTCAAACAAGTGCTTCAAGCTTCAGGAAGTGGGCGCGAAGCTGATCCGCTACCAGATCAACACCTTGAAGGTGCCGCCCACCTGATCACCGCCCTGTCTCCCGAATATCGCAGATACGCGAGTAACCGGCCTCCCCATCCCCGGACCCGCATTCATGACCCAGGTAAAATGATGAAAAACAAAAAGAAATACGCGATTTTTAGCACCTCCCTCGTCGCATTGGCGCTCAGCCTCGCGCCAGTCACGGCGCATGCACAGCAGCGCCCGGCCCCGTCGGTCACCGTCCTTACCGCGAAATCGACCGACTACACGCCGACCTCCCGCCTGCCGGGCCGTATCAAGGCGTCGACGATTTCCGAGGTCCGGCCGCAGGTCTCCGGCGTGATCAACGAACGGCTGTTCGAGGAAGGGGCTGAGGTCAAGAAGGGTCAGGAGCTCTACTCCATCGAGAGCAACGTCTATGCCGCGACCGTGGCCGCGGCGAAGGCCTCCGTTGCTCAGGCCCAGGCGAATTACGACCTGGCGAAGTCCGATGCGAAACGGGCGGAAAACCTCTTTTCCACCCGTGTCGGGTCCGAGGCCAGCCGGGACACCGCAGTCGCCACCCGCGACGCGGCTTTCGCGTCGCTTCAGGCCGCGGAAGCCCAGCTCGACAAGGCCCAGATCGATCTGGACCGTACGACGATCAGGGCGCAGATTTCCGGCGTGATCGGCCTGTCCGACACCACCATCGGTGCGTTGGTCAGCGCCGAGCAGACCGATCCGCTCACCACCATCCGCACGCTCGATCCCATCTACGTGGATGTAACCCAGTCGGTGAACGATCTGCTGAAATGGCATTCCAGCGAAGACCAGCGCAAGCGGCTCGACGAGGCCGAAATCAGGATGCTCCTGCCGAACGGCAAAACTTATTCCGAGATCGGTCATCTGCAGGCTGCCGAGCCACGGGTCGAGCCGACGACGGGCATGGTAACGCTGCGGATCACGTTCCCGAACCCGCAGCACATGCTGTTGCCGGGCCTCTACGTTGAAGTCCTGCTGCCGGAAGGCGACACCCAAAAAACCGTTCTGGTTCCGCAAAGTGCCGTCATGCGCGACACCGACGGCACGGCAAACGTCTGGATTGTCGATGGCGGCAAGATCGCCAAACGCTCCATTGAAATTTCCGGCTCGGAAGGAAACCAGTGGGTCGTCTCGTCCGGTCTGAACGAAGGCGACCAGATCGTCACGTCCGGCTTCCAGAAGGCCCAGGTCGGCGCCGAAGTCCAGATCGCCCCAGACGCTGCTTCGGGCGCTGCTTCGGGCGCTGCTTCGGGCGCTGCTTCGGGCGCTGCTTCGGACAGCTCTTCCGAACAGGCTGGTGCCGCGGAAAGTGAACAATAATGTCTCAGTTCTTCATCGGGCGCCCGATCTTCGCCTGGGTTCTCGCGATCATCGTGATGGCCGCGGGCGTGATTTCCATCATGGGATTGCCCATTTCCCAGTATCCGTCAATCGCCGGACCTTCGGTCGTCATCAGCGCGACCTATCCCGGCGCTTCGGCGGAAACCGTCTCGGACACGGTGGTCCAGCAGATCGAGAAGGAGATGACCGGCCTGGATGGCCTGCGCTATATCAATTCCTCGACCACCTCCACCGGCGGGGCAAGCATCACCCTGACCTTCGAGCTGGGCACGGATCCGGATATCGCTCAGGTCCAGGTGCAGAACAAGCTGGCACAGGCAGAGGCCGGCCTTCCTTCCGTCGTCACCCAGCAGGGTGTTACCGTGGAGAAGTCGGCTACCGGCTTTCTGATGGTGATCGCCCTGATCTCCGAGGACGACAGCCGGTCCGGAGTCGATCTGTCCGACTACATCAACTCCTATGTCGTGGAGCCCATTTCGCGTGTCTCAGGCGTCGGTTCGGTTACGGTCTTCGGCTCCGAATACGCCATGCGGATCTGGCTCGATCCCCAGAAGCTGAAGTACTACGGCCTGTCGCCTTCCGATGTCACGTCTGCGGTCAGTGCCCAGAATGCCCAGATTTCCGCCGGTTCCTTCGGGGCCATGCCGGCGCCTAAGGGACAGCTTCTGAACGCAACCATCACCGCGCAATCCCTGCTCCAGACGCCGGAGGATTTCGAACGCATCGTGCTGCGAGGCGGATACAGACGGCGGGTTGGTTCTCCTGCGGGACGTCGCCCGCATCGAACTCGGTTCCGAAAACTACGAACTTGCCACCTATATGGACGGCAAGGAATCCACCGGCATGGCCATCCAGCTCGCTTCCGGTGCCAATGCGCTGGAGACGTCCAGGCTGGTCAAGGCGAAGGTGGAGGAACTCTCCCAGACATTTCCGGCGGGTGTGAGCTACGCCATTCCTTATGACACCACGCCCTTCGTCGAACTGTCGATCGAAGCCGTCGTGCATACGCTGATCGAGGCCATCGTTCTGGTGGTCTTCGTGATGCTGCTGTTCCTGCACAACTTCCGCGCCACTTTGATCCCCACCCTGGCGGTGCCGGTGGTGCTGCTGGGCACCTTCGGCATCATGGCGCTGCTCGGGTTCACCATCAATTCGCTGACCATGCTCGCCATGGTCCTGGCCATCGGCCTTCTCGTGGACGATGCCATCGTGGTGGTCGAGAACGTCGAGCGGCTGATGCGGGATGAGCATCTGTCTCCGCGCGAGGCGACCAAGAAGTCGATGGGTGAAATCACCGGTGCCCTTGTCGGCATCGGCATCGTGGTTTCCGCCGTCTTCGTGCCCATGGCCTTCTTCGGCGGCTCGACCGGGGAGATGTACAAGCAGTTCGCCGTAACCATCGTTTCGGCCATGGGGCTGTCGGTGCTGGTGGCACTGATCTTCACGCCGGCGCTTTGCGCAACCATCCTCAAGGCCCACTCCGAATCGAACACGGGTGTAATCGGGCGGCTTGCGAGGTCCTTCGGGACCGGTTTCGAGGCCGCCTTCGGGCGTCTGACCTCGGGCTATCTCGCGATTGTCCGTGGCGCGACGAAGCGCATTGTGCGGATGCTGCTCATCTTCGCGGTTCTGGTCGGCGGCATGGTCTTCCTGTATCAGCGCACACCCACTTCCTTCCTGCCTGATGAGGATCAGGGCGCCGTCCTTGTCATTGTCGAACTCCCCTCCGGGTCCACAGCAGAGGCAACGGAAGCTGTCCTCGACAAGGTTCAGAAGTACTGGCGCAGTGCGGAGGCGGACAACGTCTCCTCCATCTTCGCCGTCCGTGGCTTCTCCTTTGCCGGACAGGGCCAGAACATGGGCATGATGTTCGTCAAGCTGAAGGACTGGTCCGAACGGACCGATCCGCAGAACTCGGTGATGGCCATTGCCGGGCGGGCCTATGGTCCGCTGCTTGGCGGCATCCGGGAAGCGATTGTCGTGCCGATCGTCCCACCGGCGGTGATGGAACTTGGCACGTCCAACGGGTTCAGCGCCGTCCTTCAGGCCACCGCCGGTCAGTCGCACGAGGACCTGCTGGCGGCCCGTAACATGTTGCTCGGACTGGCGTCGCAAGACCCGCGCCTGACAGCCGTGCGTCCCAGCGGCGTCGCGGATGCCCCGCAGTTCCGCCTGAACATCGACTGGGCCAAGGCGGGCGCCGTCGGCGTGTCGGCCGCCGATGTGGGCACCTTCATGACGACCGTGTGGTCGAGTAGCTACATCAACGACTTCCTCTACCAGGGACGGATGAAGCAGGTCGTGGTCCAGGGCGAACCGTCCGCTCGCTCCGTTCCGGAAGACATCAGCCTGTGGCGGATCAAGAACGAGAACGGCGACTTCGTCGATTTCTCGACCTTCTCCACCCAGGAATGGGTCTACGGACCGCAGCAGGTCAACCGTTACGATGCGCTGCCTTCCATGAACATCGAAGGATCCGCCGCCGATGGCTATACGTCCGGTGACGCGATCGCCGTCATGGAAGAGCTGGCCCGACAACTTCCGCCGGGTTTCAAGCTGGCGTGGACAGGCATGTCGCTGGAGGAAAAGGAAGCCGGTGCCGGCGCCATGCTGCTCTACGGGCTGGCACTTTCCGCCGTTTTCCTGTGTCTGGCGGCACTTTACGAAAGCTGGACGATCCCGATCTCGGTGTTGCTGGCAATGCCCGTCGGCATCCTCGGCGCGCTCATCGGCGCGCAGATCGGCAACCAGTCGAACGGCGTCTACTTCCAGGTGGGTCTGCTCACCGTGGTCGCCCTGACGGGCAAGAACGGCATCATGATCGTGGAGTTCGCACGTGACCGCATGACGGCTCTCGGCGAAACCGCGCTGGAAGCGGCGCGCGAGGCCGCACGCCTACGCTTCCGCCCGATCCTGATGACCTCGCTGGCCTTCGGTCTGGGGGTCGTGCCGCTGGTCCTCTCCAGTGGCGCGGGCGCCGGCGCACGCCAGGCGATCGGTTACGCCGTTCTGTTCGGAACGATTACCGG
The DNA here is from genome assembly GCF_963675095.2 of uncultured Roseibium sp. GTDB lineage: Bacteria > Pseudomonadota > Alphaproteobacteria > Rhizobiales > Stappiaceae > Roseibium. Next base: position 96,027 of record NZ_CAXXSJ010000047.1, read on the forward strand.
CACGGCGCTGGCCATCGTCTTCGTGCCCGTCTTCTTCGTCTCCGTGATGTGGCTTTTCTCGCGCCGCAAGACCGCAGCGGGTGCCGCGGAAGCATCGGCGAGCTGACGTGAAACCTCTTTCCTGCCGGGGTTTATCTCCGGCAGGAACCCGGCAAGGCCGCAGGGGAGACGTTCCGAATTTCGGCTGCCGCTTTTTTGCGGCAGCCTTTTTATTGGTCCGTCAGCCTGTCGCCGCGCAGCCTTCCGGCTTCAGCACCCGTTTCGTGGACGCCGGATAGCGCAGCAGTTTTTCCGCGGGCCGGATCGGCCGGGCGACGAGATTGCCGCCGCAGTTCGGGCATTGGCTGTTCAACACTCCTTTCGCGCAGTTGCGGCAGAAGGTGCAATTCGAACGTGCAGATCATGGCATCCGGGGCCTCCGGAGGCAGATCCCTGTCACAGCACTCGCAGTTCGGGCGCAATTCAAGCATGGCTGGCTCTCCCGGTCATTTGACTGGAAAGAGTGTAGCCCGGCGAGGGGGAGTCACAAATGGGAGATTTGCTCAGCGCTCGGTCAGTTTGAGTTCGATGCGCCGGTTGCGTGCCAAGGCTTCCGGGGTGTCGCCTTCTTCCAGAGGCTGGAATTCGCCGAAGCCGGCCGCCACCAGGCGCTTGGGATTGACGCCGCGTTCGATCAGGTAGCGGACCACCGAAATGGCGCGGGCTGCGGACAGTTCCCAGTTGTTGCGGAGCCGGCCCGTTCCCGAAAGCGGCCGGGCGTCCGTGTGGCCGTCGACCCCTGAGAACCCAGTTGATCTCGTCGGGGATCTGCAGGCTGAGTTCCTGGATCGCGTCGGCGAGCTTGTCGAGCTCGCCCTTGCCGTCCGGGTTGATCTCTTCGGAGCCGGAGGAAAACAGGACTTCCGACTGGAAGACGAAGCGGTCGCCGACGACCCGGATATCGGAGCGCTGCGACAGGATCTCGCGCAGGCGGCCGAAGAAGTCGGAGCGGTAACGCGACAGTTCCTGGACCCGCTGGACCAGGGCGGCGTTTAGACGCCGGCCGAGGCTCGCGATCTTGGCCTGGCTTTCGCTTTCCTTGGCCTCTGAAGCTTC